>JAVKBW010000058.1:0-351 GCA_040222995.1 Alphaproteobacteria bacterium
CCTTCAAGAGCGATCGCCGAGCGGCCGAGACGCTCGATCTCGGCGACGACGGCCCGCGCCGCGTCGTCCTTGCCGTAGCCGGTGTCTGTTTCACCCCAGTAGTTGATCACCACATCGGCGCCCTGACGGGCCAGCGAGACCGCGATGCCGGCGCCGATGCCGCGCGACCCGCCCGTGACGATGGCGCATTTGTTCTCAAGAAGCATTCTTCTCACCTCCGTTCTGGGTCCGCTCGGGCAGGATGTCGTCGCGGATGCAGGCCTTGTAATGGTCTGGGCCCACCTCCCGCAGCGCGGGCACGGTTCGGGCGCATTCGGGCAGCGCGTACCGGCAGCGCGTGCGCAGCACGCA
>JAVKBW010000063.1:0-275 GCA_040222995.1 Alphaproteobacteria bacterium
GACTATTACCTACCGCACGATCGAGACACAAACGACCCATACGCCAAACCGGCAATGGCTGAATCCCACGCCGACTTACCGCCAGCATGGGTCCATTCGGCTGGGATAGATCCAATTCGTGACGACGGCAGGGTATACGCCATGAAGCTTGCTGCGGCTGGCACCGATGTATGTTATCGAGAAGCGCAAGGTATGATCCACGGCTTTATGCGCGCTCGCTTCACCGGCAAGGATGCGGCGAACGAGTTCGCTTTGATATGCCGTTTCATGAAGAA
>JAVKBW010000073.1:0-374 GCA_040222995.1 Alphaproteobacteria bacterium
TTGAAACCGCGCGCGCCGACGCGGCAACCGGTCACCTGCGCGTCGAGATCTCCGCGCACCATGTCGGGCACGCGCGAATTGGCGAGCACCATGCGGAAGATGTCGTCGTTGAGCTCGCCGCGCTTGTAGATCTTCACGCCAGGGAAGATCGTGCCTTCCTGAAAAACGTCGGTCGTGTCGGTGCAGTAGGGGTCCTTGGCCGCAATATCCAGCCAATGGCCCTTGATCGCGGTGTAGCCGATCAGTTCGTCATCGTCATGGAAGACGGGCATGATGATCGCGACGTCCTGCGGATGAGATCCCGTCCCGAACGGCCAGTTGTAGATGAGCGCATCGCCCGGCGCGAGCGCCTCCGGCCCGCCGGCGTTGCGGAC
>JAVKBW010000087.1:0-350681 GCA_040222995.1 Alphaproteobacteria bacterium
ATACGCCATGAAGCTTGCTGCGGCTGGCACCGATGTATGTTATCGAGAAGCGCAAGGTATGATCCACGGCTTTATGCGCGCTCGCTTCACCGGCAAGGATGCGGCGAACGAGTTCGCTTTGATATGCCGTTTCATGAAGAATAAGCTGTCGGCAGCATAGAACTTTAGATTTCCATTGCATTGCGCAAGGTGCGATATGCGTTTCCTCAAAAAAATAAAGTCGCTTGGGCAAGATTTGGTAAGTTGGATTGAGATCGAAGCTCGGTGGGTCCCAAATACTTTGGATCATCCTCCACGGGCAGCCGCATGAGAAGATTCAAATGAAAACCTATCGCATCGCCGCCATTCCAGGTGATGGTATCGGAACCGAGGTTCTGCCGGTCGGCAGGCGGGTGATTGACACTGTAGCTAAAAATCACAGTTTTCAGGTCGAATGGACTGAATTTGATTGGTCATGCGAACGTTTTCGAGAGAAAGGCTCGATGATGCCGGACGACGGCATTGAGCAGGTTAAGCAGTTTGACAGCATCTATTTGGGTGCTGTGGGGTTCCCAGGAGTACCCGACCATGTCTCGCTTTGGGGTCTCCTGATCCCGCTCAGGCGAAAGTTGAATTTATACGCCAATGTCCGTCCCGTGCGCCTTCTACGCGGTGTTTCGACACCACTGGCGGGGCGCGAACCGCAAGAGATCGATTTTGTTGTCGTGCGCGAGAATGTCGAGGGCGAATACTCCGAAATCGGTGGACGTATCTTTGGCGATACCGAGAATGAAACGGCGGTGCAGGAGAGTATCTTCACGCGGCGCGGCACAGATAGGATTATGGATTATGCGTTTGAGCTGGCAAAGAGCCGCAAGCGAAGGCATGTAACCTCGGCCACAAAATCAAATGGCATAATCCACACAATGCCCTTCTGGGACGAACGTTTTGCCGCAGCTGCCGAACGTCATCCCGGTGTCGACACCTCGCAGTTCCACATCGACATCCTTACGGCACATTTCGTCCTACACCCGGATTGGTTCGACGTGGTCGTGGCATCGAATCTCTTTGGAGACATATTGTCAGATCTTGGCCCCGCAATCGCAGGCTCGATCGGCATCGCGCCCTCTGCAAACATCAACCCTCAGCGCGACTATCCATCAATGTTTGAACCGGTCCATGGATCTGCTCCTGATATCGCTGGCAAAGGCATCGCGAATCCAGTGGGTGCTGTCTGGGCGGCCGCAATGATGATGGAACATCTGGGCGAGACAGACGTTGCAAACCACATCGAAGACGCCATCGAGTTCTCGCTTCAGCGCCCTGAAACTAGAACGCGCGACTTGAGCGGTACAGCCGATACGAAGGCTTGTGAAGCCGCGATACTCTCAGTTTTGAATCAACAAGGCGCATTCATTGACTGAACATTCGGTTTCTCAGGAACGAAACTTGGAAAAGCGTGTGAAATGACGTGTCTGCAATCCAGCGCGTTAGCAAACCCAATGGAAGGATCGAGTCGTGACATACATTGACCCAAAACGACGAGATTTGGTAGACGCTTTCAATAAGAACCCGCGGGGACCTCACAGCCCAGAACTACAACGACTAGTCAATGCGTTGCGTTTCGAGTTGGATATGAAGGGTAAATACGTCGTCGTCGAAACAAAGTCGAATCAAGAGTGGACACTCGCCCAACTACCTGGTGCTCGTTATATGCCCTTGATCATGCACCAAGATTGTGTGTTTACAAATTTGGATGATGCGGAGCGCGCAATCTTTCGACTTCGGTGGGAAGCCGCGACTAGTAAGTCTCTCGACTAATTTGGCTGGAATATGAGAAAACTCTTTGGCTACAGCGACCAAATCAGTGTGCGTCCTGGCGATACAATTCGCTTTATGGTCAGCAGCCTCGACAGCACCCCATATCGTGCTGATATTGTCCGTCTAGTTTGCGGCGACGATAGACCATCTGGGCCAGGATTCAAGGAAACTGAGATTGAAACGTCGATTACCGGCGAGTATCCGGGGCGTGCGCAAGCTATTCATGATGGGTCCTATGTTATTGTTCCGCATCAACCTGTATTTGATTCCCTTTCAAGTCTAACAGTGCAGGCCATGGTTTGGCCGACTACGCCGGGTAAATGTTATCAGGCCCTAATCAGTAAATGGTGTCAGAAAACCGAGGCTGGCTTCAGTCTCTATATCGATTCGAACGGTAGTGTTGCCGTTCGTATCGGCGATGGTGCAGGGCGTGTAGAAACCCTGTCCACAAACAGCGCGCTCGTCGCCCGTGAATGGTACTTCGTGGCCGCGAGCTATAATGCTGTTTCCAAAGAATTATGTGTCGTTCAGGAACCGTTGTCGAATTCTCACGGGATCGGCAAAGCAGTATCAGCGAAGGAAAAAATTGACCTTACTCGTACAGGCTCGAACAAAGCGCCACTAATGATGGCAGCTCACTATCGCGATAGTGACAATCCAACTAGTGGCACCCAAAGCCACTACAACGGAAAGATCGACAGCCCGAGACTGGCCAACCGGGCATTAACGCGTCCGGAAATGAGTGAGTTAGCATTCAACCCTTTTCCACAGTCCTTGAACACCGATATTCTAGGATGGTGGGATTTTGCACGCGATATAACGTCCACACGCATCAGCGATTTGTCAGGCAACTGCCTTAACGGTGAAATCGTGAATCTACCTACACGTGCTATGCGTGGTCACAATTGGGATGGTCGCGAACACTCATGGCGCCATCAACCAAATCAATATGGAGCGATCCATTTTCATGATGATGATCTTTACGACGCAGGTTGGGATATTGATTTTGAGTTTACTGTTCCCAACACGTTACAAAGCGGGATTTATTGCGCGCGATTGATCGGGAACAATGATGAAGAACGAATTCCGTTCTTCGTACGTCCGCCTATAGATGCTATATCCTCGAGTGTTGTATTGCTGATTTCGACGGCAACTTACATGGCCTATGCTAATGCTCGCTCCGATATAAATATGCCGTTTGCCGAAGTTAAAGAAGGCCACATTCCGGTTCTTACTGGTGAAGATGTCTTCCTGCAGGAAAATAAGGGATATGGTTTCTCCACTTACGACAAGCATTCCGATGAGACGGGTGTGTGCTATTCATCACGTCTAAGACCGATTTTTAACATGCGCCCGAAAACAGGGTTGTGGAGTCTTAACGCTGATACTCACGTTACAGACTGGCTTGTGGCGATAGATCAACCCTTTGACGTTGTAACAGATGAGGATCTTCACAAAGAAGGCCTACAGGCGATTGCACCATACAGGGTCGTAGTAACCGGCGCACACCCTGAGTATTGGTCTACAGCGATGGTAGATGCTTTGGTCGCTTACCAGCAACGTGGTGGCAGACTCATGTACCTCGGAGGCAATGGATTTTATTGGCGGACTGCCTATCATGATGAGTTGCCTGGCGTAATCGAGGTACGCCGTGCGGAAAACGGCATGCGATTTCAATCGGCAGAACCGGGAGAGTATTACCATAGCTTTAATGGCGAGTTGGGCGGTCTTTGGCGTAGGCTAGGCACTCCTCCAAACGCACTTGTTGGGGCTGGCACCGTAGCAACTGGATTCGATTCTGCCTCCTACTATAGACGTACTGTGGACAGTTACGACCCGCGCGTCGAGTTCATTTTCGAAGGCATTGGTGACAATGAACTGATAGGCGAATTTGGGTCTTTGTTGGGTGGCGCAGCAGGAGTCGAACTTGATGGCGCCAATCGCAAGTTGGGTACTCCACCTAACGCACTCGTAGTCGCACGGTCAGAGAATCATTCACAACTCTATTACCTAAGTCCCGAAGAGACGCCCTATCATCATCCGGTTATGAATGGTGCTGAGAACAAACGTGTACGAGCTGACATGCTGTTCTATGAAACGGTTTGTGGAGGCGGCGTTTTCACAACTGGCTCAATTTCATGGTGCGCATCTCTTGCTCACAATGAATATCAAAACAACGTCTCTCGCATAACAAGAAACGTGTTGATGCGTTTCTTAGAACCAGAACCTTTGTAGCGGTGATAACTTGTCTGTCCCTTCTTTAATTCATGGATGACTGTCCTTATCGAAAGTTACGTCCGGGCGTATCGGTGATATAGTCCGCGCGGGATTGTCAGAAGAAAACGGCTTGAGGTGCGGATCTAGCCTCTGTCTGTCCCTGCCAGAAATTACATCCGAACATAACGATGATGTAATCCGCCAAGCCGTGGGACGGAAACTATGCTGCCTAACGCCTCGACGGCACGTCCATTCGGAGTATCTTTGGCCAATCCGAGGTGTGTGCGATCGCCGTTGAAGTAATCGGTGTACTGCCGTAGCAGTTTCCGCAAATGCCGTTCGTTCAGCACGACAACATGGTCGAGCAGGTCACGTCGGATAGAGCCAATAACACGTTCTGCATAGGCGTTCTGCCAAGGAGATCTCGGTGCTATTGGGCCATCGCGGATGCCGATTGTTTGCAAGTGCTTCTTGAATGTACTGCCATAGGAGGTATCGCGATCACGGAGCAGATATTCGGGGGCCTCGTCCCAGGGAAAGGCTTCTGTCACCTGTCGCGCAAGCCTGTCCCTTCTCAAAAGTTAGATTCTGCGGAAATTGCTGGGCGTTAACGTATCCATTCACTAAATCGACTGGGTGTATTTTCCTGGAACCTCTCCTTCGTCAAATTGTCTCCTTCACAAAATCTCGAGCCGAAGTTCGGTTGGAGAATGCTTTACCTACAATGAACACCATTTGCTGATTTGGTCTTTTTAGTTGAGCAACATGAAACTGCCGAAAATATGCAGCGGACTTATACTGTTAGCTTAGCTACATGTAACAACTTGATAAAATACGTGTAACATACTAATTTCGCAAAAATGGAGGTTCGTGTGACCACAAGTGCCGAGCGCCAAAGAAAACGCCGGGAGCGCCTTCGCAATGAGGGCATCGTCGACGTAACAGTGGCGGTTCCGAAAGATAAGAGTGCCGAGTTACGACGATTCGGTCGCTCGCTACGGACCGGCGCCATGACTCCATCCACGCCGGTATTGTTGCTTGAAGCAATAAAGTCTTTGAAAGCCATACGGCCTAAACTTGAAAGTGCCGGTGTGCGGCATGCTGGAATCTTTGGAAGTACCGCGCGCGACGACCGTAACGTAGATAGCGATATCGACGTCCTGCTGGATATAGATGCTAAACAGATTGGCGATGTTCTGAATTACATCAGCATTGTCGAATTGATCCAAAGGGAAATTCAGGATCGCTGTCCCGGTATTAATGTTGATGTTGCAGATCGAGCAACACTAAAAACCCGGATACAGGACCAGGCTGAACAGGATGTCATCCATGCCTTCTAGCAACCCTGTTCAGCGACTTGATGACATCCTCGAAAACATTGATCGAATTCGGCGTTACACGAAGGGTATGGACGAGACTTCGTTTGAAAACGACATCAAAACGATCGACGCCGTTGAAAGGTGCTTCCAACGTATTGCAGAAGCGGCGTTGAAGTTAGGCGATCAATTCGATGAAGAATACCCGATGCTCGATCTCCCGGCACTACGCGGATTCGGAAGCGTGCTTCGCCATGATTATGACAGCATTCAACCCGTGCTGTTGTGGGGATTCGTGCAAAAGCGATTGGGACCAATGGAAAAAATGGCGCAACAAGAAATCCAGAACCTGTCAGGCGACTTGCCCCTACCGTAAACTAGGCCCAGAAACATCTATAGTGAAGTCTGCCGAACCTTGGGCTAGTGACGACACGTCCTGCGTCTTTCTGCCCTTACAGAGAGTTTCGTCCGGGTACCATGAGGTCAGCCAAGCCTCGAGATTTAGATGACACGTCTTGTCGCCTCTACGGTACCTCTATTCGATGTATCTATTGCCGCTATTGTCATGGGCGGACGCCCTCATCCTAACTGGCGTGCATCGTCGGCTCGACCGCGGATGCGCTTCTCAGTCGTACATAGATCAGCAATACGCCGGCGACAGGAGGCCCGGGCATCGCGGCACCACAACCGACCCTTCTCCAGCACCGGTGAACTGGGACAAGTCACGTGACTTAGGGTGTGACTTAGACTGTGACTAAGGATGTGACTTAACCCGCCACGCCGGTATAGCAGCTTGCGTGATTGAGGCTGCGTTTCGGCCTTGAACCTGGCCCGCCAGCTCCCGAAAGCCTTGAGCAATATGCCCTGAACTTCAAAGGTTTCCCGCTGGTTGAGGCGGCTCCGCTTCCAAGCATCATGGTGTGTCCGCTAGAAGGTCTCATCAAATCGCTGCCGCTTTGCTGCAAGAGAAGTCCCTGTCAGTCATATGACTGGACATATGACTAAGCGTGTCCCCACGACGATACAGCGGGCCTCTTCGGGCAATAGCCGCCTTGTTTCTGAACTTCTCTCGCCAGCAGCCAGAGCGCTACAATAGCAGAACTTGCGCTCTAAACACTACCGCTGCTTTACCTCGCCATTCGGCCAGCTCTCTTGATGAAAACGGCAGAATGCCTGCAGCTCCGCAGCCTAGTTCGGATTTCGGCTCAGCGTACTTTCTTTCCTATTTTAACAAACCGGCAGACTTGGTTCAGGTTTCAGAATCCAAGAAAAGAGCACACAGAAGCCAACCGCTGATAAAATTTCCCTGATACTTATTTTGACTTCCCTGATAACTCGCAGAAATTCCCTGTTAAGTTTCCTAGGGAATTCACGAAATAGCATAAAGAATTCAGAGTGTTATCGATACTTATATAGCCAAAAACAGCAGATTTTTGAAAATTTCCCTGTATTTTCCCTGTTTATCAGGGAATTTCGACCAGAGACGGGTTCTCGGCAGACTGCGCACACCACCAATAATATCAAAGGCTTAGCTGGAAATGGCTGAGCCTTTAGTTTTGGCGGGTAAGCAATAGGTAAGCAGTTAGGTGTAAAAATGCTCGATGATGACAACCCATCAGACGACCAACCAGGTTATCGTCAGTATGCGACTCTTTACACGAGTGAGTTTCTTGAAGAGTTGGCCGATAGGTTTGATTTTGATGTCTCTAACAGCCTAACCCTGAGTAGGCTCTACGAAATTCCGTATCGCTATAATCTGGCCAATCGTATTGCTGATGGTGGTGAGGGTATCAAATTGATGCGGAGAAAGTATGAAAAATTGGAGAAAGCCTTTCTTGCGTTTCAACAGGAGCTAGAAAAGTTTGGTGATTGGGGAATTGATTCTGAATTGTGGCGTGGCGCTAAACTACTGCCAATGTTCGACCCGAAACTAGAATCTGAAAGGTATCCCGAATTTATTTACAAGAGCAGTATCGCTTACTGCTATGAATTTCTTCCAACTTGGATTGCACTTAGAAATCGAGCAGCTAAGAGCGCGGGGAGGGAGACCGAAAAATGAAGGTCTACGTCTTGCTGTTCAGTGCATATCAAACTTCTGGAAATACGATCTGAAACGACGCTACACTTTGGACTATCACAAAGGGGCGGGTGTCACTGAAGCGTTTAAGTTTACTAAGCATCTAGTTCAAAAGATTGAGCCTATTGAAGACACGAAAATTGTCACAGCAATGCGTGCTCAAATAAAGCTAGATAGAAAGTTTAACGAAAGTATGCGCGATTTTTATTCACAAAAACCTGTGGATTGAATCGACGCGAGGTTATTGCTAGCGGTTGTTCGCGACATTGCGATGAATCTGCATACATTCGGTAACCATCTTCAACCTGTCCCTTCTCAAAAGATAGATTCCCTCGGATTTACTGGGCTTTAGCACATTTGATCGTTAAAGCGGTTGGATGTTTGAGGTGATTTCCATAACATTTGTTGTGCTTATGCTCCGATACTTTCAAACGACATAACGCACAAAATGGAAATCTCCCTGTTCCGGCCCCGGGATCATAAATGGAAAACTCCAGCTTTATATGGCCCGATTTAGCGGGAGCAGGTCGCTCGAGGCGGCAATTGTCTATGAAACTCGGGGCTGTTCGGACATTTCCAATAGCGGTACTAGCAAACCTTCGCCATCAGTCCTCCATCCACCATCATGTCGGTGCCAGTGACGAACTCGGAACGGTCCGAGAGAAGAAACAAGCAGGCGTTGGAGATATCTTCGGGCATGCCAATTCTTGGAATTGGCGTACGCTCCGACATCGCCTGAACCCGATTCTTATCTTCGTAGATCGAGGCTGTCATCGGCGTCCAGATCGCCCCTGGACAGATCGTGTTTGATCGGATGCCCCGGCGACCATAGGTTAGCGCAAGGCTTCTGGACAATGAAATCACACCGGCTTTGGAAACTTGGTAAGCGTCGATCGGACCTGTTTTCATAAGATTGTCCATGCTCCGGGCACCTACAACACTGGCGATAAAAACCAACGAGCCGCCACCCGAAGCAAGTATTTTCGGAATAGCGGCCCGGACAACGTGGACGGCTCCTAACAGATTCACCTGCATCGTCTTTTCCCAGACGGTCATATCAATATCCACGATTGAGCCGTCTTTAGCCTCCAGATTGTCGTACCATAGCGCGACCCCAGCGGCGTTGACGACAAAATCCAGATCTTGAATACCCTGTGAATTCATCGCGGCCTCGACTGCCATCGGGTCGCAAAGGTCGCCACGAACATATGTGAATGAACCGGGGCCGGAAGGAAAATTTTCCGGCTCGGATTTAATATCAAAGGCAATGACGGCGCAGCCAGCCGAGACGAGGTCGCTGGCAACTTGAAAGCCAACTCCGCCTCCAGCGCCGGTAACGAATGCTTTGCGGCCCGTGAAATCGAAAGAAACCTCACTCATTCCCGATCACCTTCTTTTCCTATCATTTGTTGTTCCGTGGTGGCCGCTCCACCGATTTTTGACGGTTTTGTATTGCCCGTGCGTCGATAAACTTCTTCAGGCACATCGCCGGGATTGTCGTATACCCACCAAGTGCAATAGTCGCGACGACCTTCACTATTCTCGAAAGGAGGTTCGATCTCACGGGCTGGATAGCCGTAGCGCTGAATAGGATTTCGTTCACTGACGGCGCAGCAATGTACACAATAGAGACAGACGCCTTTCGTATTCCATGCCCAGTTGTGCTCCGCTTTGGTTAAGGGAAACCGTTTTGCTCCCGGCTTGAAATTCCGTCCGCCTGCGCCGCAAGGCGTGAAACGAAATCCGCGCCGCTTTTCTTCCTCGACGTATGTAACTTCGCCGCGCCGATTCTCGCCGGTGAGGTGACCTCGCAATGAATCCACGGTTACCTGGAGTAAAAGCTCAGAACTGACTGACCATGGCGTCAAATCCACGTCGTACTTTTCGTAATTCTTGAAAATAGGCACCATCAAATGGTCCCAAATCGGCCCAATGCGCTCTTCGCCAAGATACCGAGCTGCAATCGCCAATAATCCTTGAACCCAATCGCACTTCCGGTCGTGTGTTTCCTCCCAGACCCTGCGTGAGCTTTCTAGCGCATCGACTGCCTGAATTTCATCCTGCGCGTCGCAAGCGGTCAAAACGGTTCTTACATGGCAATTGGCTCGTCGCCAGCCGTCCTGCGGGTCGAATGGACTGCCATCCTCGTTCCTGAGCTCGTCCAGAAGGGCCGCCTCCTCGGCAGCGATCGTTGAGTGATCGACCCCCGCTTCTCGCATATAAGCGCGTATGCCCTCGGCCCAATCAACGTAGAGTTCATGCGGTTCGCGCGCTTCGTGAATCGTGTGGGCAGCAAGTGCAGCAGCATCGCGCCAACGCTTTTCACGCACCGCCTGAAGGCATAGATCGTAGGTCGACCGTTGTTGGTCGCGCCAGTTACCGGAACGGGTAGGGTAGTCCAAAACCGGATGCTGGAACACTGGCGGCTTATCTTCACCGAGCATGATATATTTCCCATAAAAGTGTGATTTATTGATTGTCCGGCGACCGAACCATCAAGCCCTAACGGATAGATACGCACTCGACTTCGAAGGGTATAAAAATTAAACCAAAAAGAAAAGAGAGGGCGCTTGAAATATGAATATTGGATGCGGAGCCCGTTCTATGCCAAGGCATTTAGAGGATAAGAGCAATGTTGCGCTGTTTGACACGATTGTTTAAAAGGTCTAATTTAAAGACCTATTGAAATCTTGATGTCGAATTCAACCGCCCCAGGGTTCTTCTGACCTATAGGGCTTTCCCGCATTATGCTGAGAAGTATACTACAGTCGCCCTCGAAGATTATATGGGATACACGCTTCTCCAGTTTGAACACCCGGATGCTGATTGTGAGAAATGCCATGACAAACACGCCCAAACCGCGAACCAAGGAATGGTTCGAGCAAGTTGAGGAGCCGATCTACGATCCGGATCGAATTATCATAGATCCGCACCATCATTTGTGGCTCGACGAGGGCGATGTGTATGCCTTGGAACAACTCTGGGGAGATACCGGATCAGGTCACCGTGTGGTCAAGACTGTTTTCGTTGAATGCGGATCGGAATATCTCGCTGACGGCCCAGAGCATTTGAAACCGACGGGTGAGACGGAATTCGTGACCAAGATCGCCTTGAAGAGCCGGAAGGGTCCGGGCTCGGAAATCGCTGGTATAGTCGCTTTCGCTGATCTGACGAGCGGACGCCTGTTGGACGAGACGCTTGATCGTCACGCGGAGATCGCGGGGGATTTGTTTTGCGGAATACGGCATTGCGCCGCCCATGCACGACATCCTGAGACGCTTTCCATTCCCGGTCGCGCGCCGGAAGGTCTTATGGCGCACGACCAGTTTCGAGATGGCGTTCGTACCCTCGGCAAGCGAGACCTGCCTTTCGATTCCTGGCATTATCATTACCAGAACAGGGAGTTTCTGGATCTCGCGCGGGCAGCGCCGGATACTGTTATGGTTCTCGATCATTTCGGGACACCATTGGGCGTAGGACCTTTTTCCGACAATCGGGAGTCGATGTTCGCCCAATGGCGCCAGGATATCGCCGCAATAGCTGAGTGCCGGAATGTCGTGGCGAAACTTGGAGGGCTTGCAATGCCGGACAATGGCTTTGGCTGGGACAGGGCCGCAGCTCCAGCACGGTCGGATGAAATCGTCGAGGCGCATCGTTCCTATTACTTGCACACGATCGACTGCTTCGGACCTGAGCGCTGCATGATGGAGAGTAACTTTCCTGTCGACAAAAGTTCGGTGAGTTACGCAGTGCTCTTCAACGCACTCAAGAAAATGGCTGCGAATTTCTCAGAAAGTGAAAAGGACGCAATGTTCAGTGGCACCGCAACGCGCATCTACGGGTTAGCCTGAGTTGCGGAACCTTCTGTTGGACCAGGCATTCAGCGAGACGCTGGACAGGTGTCTGTCTGATCTGATCCCTGAATATTGAACCAGGTTCAAGTGCAACTGCCAAAGCCGAATGAAGGCCAGTGTTCGGCTTATCACCGTTCCAGCTGATAAATCCGTTGTGTGTTTTGGTATCCAATAAGACGTGCAATTTCGCGGGCGTCCGATTCCAGGCAGTCGCCAGACTCAATCCATGTATTAAGTCGTTTGTTGAGACCCCGCCTGAAGTATACGGCACCCAGATAATACAGCTCTGGCAGCCCGAAGGCATCGGAACTGAACAGTTGCTTTGTAAATGGTCCGAGTTCCAGCGCTTCACCGACAATATCGCCATGTGACGGGCCGGTATAGTTCAGGATGGCGCCGACATCGAAATAAACATACGGGAAGATTTCCGCCAGCCAGCCGGCCTCCCGATGGAAGGGGTAACAATGCAACAGAGTGACCGGGAAAGCCCATGGCTCCACGGCCTTGAAAAAATCCGTAAAATGGGTCGGATCGCAGGCATGCATATAAATGTCTTCATCGCCGAACCCGACATGAAGCTGCATCGGAAACGCCCGTTCGCGGCACAAATCGGCACCTGTCCACAAGACATACCTTAGAATGACCGGGTCTTCCAGACGCGCCTGTCCCTCTGCCTCGATAGTCTGTAACCACTTGGAGACAGCAATTCTCAGTTCGTTATCAGTAGGCGCCGTCTGGTCGACATTGAAAGAGGCGCGATAGGCGATAATCGACTTGAGGCCAACGGCATGCTTCGCAGCCGATCGGAGTGCATTGGCAAAGGCGTCGGCAAACTGATCCGCAGCGATACCGCTATGCGCTACTTTTTCCGCTATCGCTTCAATTCTCACAACTTCACGGGATGGAACATCTGCAATTTCCCCCAGCTCTTCATGACCGGTTATGGAATCCGATCGATGGCCGGTATCCACCAGCAGCATACCAAGACCTGTTGCCTGCATGAGACGGCGATTGACTTCTTCGGCTCCCAGTTCAACACGCCGGCTACAGTATTCTTCTGCAGAGGCAAGTGCCGGCAGATCAAGAACGGGCGAGCAATACCGTCGCACTGCAAGGCCGATCGGTTTCTGGAAGTAACTCGTTCCTGCCGGCGGAGGTGTATGGCTCTCGCTGATCAATCGCTCGAACCGGGGACGATCAAGTGTTTCACGTACCACGCCGTGGCAATGATGGTCGATCAGAGATATGTTCTCGAACAGATCAATAGGCATTGCGATATCTTTCACATGTTGCGGCGTCATCCTCATCTGTGGCGAGGGCTATTTCCGCAAGTTTTACGGAAATGTAGGATTCGGTGAGCTCGACAGGAAACCAGTTCATTGCTTTCTTGTCTTTTTTAAGCGCTGTCAGGGTCTCATCAAGGCTGCGCGGCAGCCTCTTCAGGCCAAGACGCTTCTTCTCGCTCTTTGAGATATCGTCCGGTTCCGAGTTCACCATTTCCGGCGGTTCAAGTTTCTCGCGAATGCCTTCAAGGCCTGCATGCAGCAGTGCAGCAAGAGAAAGATACGGATTGGCTGTCACATCAGCCGGCCGGAACTCAAAGTTCAAGCCATTGCCGCGCTTGCTTATGTTGCGTTCGGGCGACGGACAGATGCGCAGGGCGGCTTCCCGGTTCTGCAGACCGTATACGTTGTATCCGGCAGCCCAGTGATGCGGCACAAGGCGAAGATAGGAAACCGGACTAGGTGCAGTGAAAGCAAGAATTGAGTCGATATGCCGAATCACACCGGCGGCGAAATGCCCTCCCAATTCGCTCACTTCACCTTCTCGGTCCTTGTCATACAAGGCAGGCTTTCCCCTATTGTCGAGAAATGACAGATGGATATGCGTGCCGTTACCAACAGCATCCGGAGCTGGTTTCGGCGAGAGTGTCGCCTTGCCTCCTGAAAGGCGTGCAACCTCTCGAACGATTTCTCGGGCGATGACCGCTCGGTCAGCCCCCGATATGCCTTTCACAGGTTTGCAACTGTATTCCATCTGTCCGACGCCGTACTCGGGCTCAAATGCCAGTGGCTCAATTCCGGCCAGATTCAAAGCCTCAGTCACTTGTGCCGCATAGTGTGCCGCTGCTCGAAGTGCATTGACCGAGAAAGGTGTTCCAGGTGTGAAGTCGGCTGCGGAATAGACGAGTTCCTGTTCGAAGGTCGACTGAACTGTCAGGCCCAACTCTGATTGATAGATATCCAGTATTTTCTTGAGAGCGCCGCGTGCACAGCAGTCCCAGACCGAACCGTCCTGGTTGATTGAATCGCAAAGTATCAGATGAAATGCCGGTGTATCCGCCCAGTGATCAAGGCGAAGCTCTGTCGTCGGGTCAGGAACCTGACGGACTTCTGCGACCGGCCCCCACGGATTTTCTGCGATGTCTTCAAAAGGTGTCAGTGCCTGACCTGCCTTGGCCCAGCCCTGCCCGTATTTCATTCGGTCTGAAAGGGTATTTCTGGGAACAGGCCTGCTGCGCGCAATGCCCACGTAATCCGTCCAGGTCAGCATGACCAGATCACCAGGAAATTCAGTCATTATGTCTACCTTTTCTTCACTTTCTGGAACCATCTTTCTCATCCATAACCTGTCCCTTGCGCAAGTCTTCCAGGGCGCCGATACGGTCGAACGATCCGGAAGAAAGGCGTGGAACGAGTTCTGATATTAAAGTCTCCGCTATGGCAGCTGCTGGCACGACGGAATCGTATGGTGACGGCGTGTCGACCCGAACGGGAATGACGTAATCGGCAAGATCGGCAATCGGCGATAGCCACGGATCTGTTATCAGAACAATCTTTGCGCCTTTGCCGGATGCCATTTGGGCAAGGTTAATGCTGTCGGTCTGGTAGCGCCGGAAGTCAAAGAATATGACGACGTCACGTTTCCCCATGTCCAGGGCCAGATCTTCACGGGGCTGGGAGAAGGAAGCCATTGACCTGACCTTCGGCCTCAACTGATAAAGATGCAAATACAACAATTCAGCGACCAGGCCGCTGAATCGCCCGCCGGTCAGCCACAACGGCCGACTGACGTCCGCCATAAGATCAATCACACAGGATAACTCCTGTCGCGGCAATTGATCCATGGACGCGGATATTGATGCGATAAAGACGTCCCTGGCGTGTTCGATTGTATCGGTCTTTGTATCCGTTGATGTTCGGTCGTAGAGTGTCAGAGGTGAGGTTATTCGATGTTCAAGTTCATCTCTCACCTGATCCTGAAATTCGCTATAGCCGGCAAAACCCAGCTTTGATGCAAAACGGATTACACTTGGTGGGCTGACGTTGGCGCGGGTTGCCAGGGTTTTGGCGGAGTCCATGCCAGCCAGCATATTGGTCGAAAACAGAATGCGCGCTATTTTCCGCTCGGCATGCGTGAGATCGCTATGCTGAGCGTGTATTAGTTCGCCAACAGTTCGCACACTGGTATTCAAACAATCTGTTTCCTTGTCAGCAGGCAAAAATTTCATTGAAAGAAATATTACAGATTATATAGTTTTCAGCAAATATGAAAAAAATACAACATTCAGATTTGTTGCGCCTATATGCAGTATTCCAAAGAACAGGTGAGGTATAATGAATGGTGATGCCGTTGCTTGGGCCGGATGAACCGATTCCGTATGAAGTTCATATGCCGGAAGGTACTGCACCGTTCATCCTGACCTGCGAACATGCAGGCAATCGCGTGCCAGCGTCGCTATATTCTCTAGGCCTCCCAATTGACAAACTGGAATTGCATATTGGTTGGGATATCGGGATCGCTCCTGTCGCGGTGCAAATTGCGAAAACAATTGAAGCACCGCTGGTATGTCAGCCGTATTCCCGATTGGTGATTGATTGTAATCGTCCGCCCCGATCAGAAGAAGCGACGCCCTCCGTGTGCGACGGCGTTATTGTCCCGGGTAATGATGCTCTGTCGGCGACTGAACGCGACAGCAGAATAAAGGCCATCCACGCACCATTTCACGACATGGTCGGCAGGATGATCAACAGGCGGCAGACGGGAAGCTCCAAACCGGCTGTCATCTCCCTTCACAGTTTCACGCCTAAGCTAGAGACGGAGCGAACGCATCGTCCGTGGGATATTACTCTGTTGTACAACAGGGATGCGCGTATCGCAGAGAGTCTGGAACAATTGCTGCGGAAGGCAATGCCATCTATCAATCTGGCACACAACAAACCGTACACAGTCGCGGATTCGACCGACTATACTATTCCGGTGCACGGCGAGCAGCGTGGCCTTCCCAACGTCCTGATAGAAATACGAAATGATCACCTTCTGACGGAAACCGGGCAGCGTTTCTGGGCGGCTATGCTGTCCAATGCCCTGCAACAGTTAGAGGCTTTCTAGGCAGGTCAGCCGAGTTTGGTGCTAAGTCCACCGTCTACCACGAGATCCGCGCCTGTTATGAACGATGCGCTATCCGAGAGCAGGAACATTGTCGCATCGGCTATGTCCTGCGGCTTGCCGACGCGCTGGATAGGCGTTCTTCCGGACATCGACTCAACACGTTGGGCCTCGGCGTAAATTGACGCGGTCATTGGTGTGTTGATTGCACCCGGGCAGACCGTGTTCGAGCGAATTCCGTCCACCCCGTACGTAATCGCGAGGCTGCGTGACAGTGAAATAAGGGCCGCTTTTGATATCTGGTAAGCGTCCAGTGGCCCGGACTGCATGGCATTGTCCATGCTGCGCAATCCGACAATGCTTGCGATATGCACGATTGCGCCGAAGCCAGACTTCTGCATCAGCGGAATGCCGGCACGAACGACGTTTATGGCGCCATTAAGATTAATATCCAGGGTCTTTTCCCAAATTGTCATGTCCATATCGACAACAGACCCGTCGCTGGCGTTCTTGCCGTCTCCCCATAAAGCGACGCCAGCCGCGTTGACGATGAAATCGAGAGTCGGGGCTGCAGCCGAGGCGACTGCATCTGCAACCACAGTCGCATCCGTAACGTCACCCTGTAAGAACTGAACCGTTTGATCGGTATTGGCGAGTTCCGGTGGGCAGGGCTTGATATCAAACGCCGTGACCAGACAACCGGCATCGGCTAGCGAGGCCGCGATCTGCATACCGATGCCTCCTCCTGCGCCGGTAACAAAGGCCGACCTGTTATCAAAACAGTAGGTTGCGCCAGATCCTGTCAAGTAATTTGTCTCGATCATGTCGCTGCTTTCTTTCGTTGTTTCGTCGCTTTGCCGCCGATCGCTTCCGGTTTGGTGTTCCCGGTGCGGGTGTATACTTCATCCGGAATCAGGGTCGGGTCGTTGTAAACCCACCAGGTGCAGTGTGTGCGCTCGCCTGTTTCATTCCGGTAAGGAGGTTCTACCACCCTTGCAGGATATCCGAATTTCTCTACGGGGTTGAGTTCGCTGAGCGCACAACAATGAGCGCAGTAAAGGCAGACACCTTTTGTATTCCAGGCCCAGGTGTATTCGCTATCCGTTACCGGATACGTGCGCTCTGCTTTGTCGGTAAAATTCCGACCGCCCGATCCGCAAGGGGTGAAGCGAAAGCCCTTTCGGTCCAATTCTTCGACATATTCTATTGACCCTGCCCGGCCCGGGCCTGACAGGTGTCCGCGTAAAGCTTCGGCTGTAATTAGCAGCAGCTTTTCAGCAGATTCCGCCCAAGGCGTTACATCCACATCATACTTGTCGTAGCTTTTGTACATGGGAGACATCAGTTCCTGCCAAAGATCTCCTACACATTGCTGGCCTATCTGGTTAGCAGCGATGGCGATCATTCCCTGAACCCAATCACAAAGACGGTCATGGCTCGCAAGCCAATGCAATCTAGATTCCTCGAGTGCCTTTGCCGCGGCGGAAGTGTCCTTTCTGTTACAGGCTTCGACGCAGGCATCAATTGAACCGGTAACACGCTGCCAGCCAAATTCCGGGTCGTAGGGTGAACCATCTTCCCAGCGAAGCGTTTCGATCAGTTTCTCTTCCTCACTTTCTACGACATCACTTGCTATGCCATGACGTAGAGTGAAGTTTCGTATCCGCGGTATCCAGGTAGAATAAAGCTCTTGAGGCTCTGTCGCTTCATAGACCGTATACCGGGCCAGCTCACTGGCGTCGTTCCATCGGTTCTCCGATATCGCTGCAGATGCCAGATCATAACTTGAAGCCTGCTGGTCCTTCAGATTGCCTCTACGTACTTTCCATCCAAGGCCGTCATGATGAACGAGTGGAGATACTGTCGAATTCTGCATGCTAACCTTCTCTATCTTTGTGCAGGCCATACTTTGTGAAATGATCTTTTGCCACTGTTGCCGGGCATTGTGTGCGCTGCATTCAGTAGCACGTATAATGTTGGTGCGGTTTCTTGCCTATTGTTTCCGATCTATTGTCAAAAGGGTGGGTGTTGGTTTCGGTTGCCGGTTGCCCAAGTGTTCAGCGAATTGACACGTAGAATAATTCTGTTTAGGTTACACACATAATGGTATATTTTAAAGACCTATAAGGGTTTGATCTGGCTTTGCCCAGATGAATATGTGAGGGACAGGATGGCTGTTGAGCTTCTGAGTGCTGGTAATGCCGCCAAGGAAGATACGATTCTGTCCGGGCTGAGCATCAGTAAGCATTTCGGAGGCGTCTATGCCGTGGACGACGTTTCCCTTTACTGTAAGCCTGGTGAAATCGTTGGCTTGATCGGTCCTAATGGCGCCGGAAAAACCACATTGATGAACGTTATTTCAGGCGTTCTGGCACCTGATCAGGGTGAAATCTCGGTCAATGGTAATCGAGTCGACGGATTGCCGCCGGAAAAATGCGCCCGTGCCGGTGTTGCGCGCACCTTTCAGAATATCCGTGTGTTCGGAAAGCTGACGGCGCGCCAGAATGTCGAGGTTTCCTATACGACAGCTCTTCGACATTGCGATAAGCGTTACAATAATGCCACGCCCGATCACGTCCTCGACCTGTTGAACATCCACGATGTTTCGGACCTGAAGGCAGAAACGTTGCCCTATGGTGTGCAAAGGCGCCTGGAGATAGCGCGGGCACTGGCTTTGTCGCCATCGGTCTTGCTGCTTGATGAGCCGGCGGCGGGAATGAACGAGCAGGAAACGGAAACGCTCCTGGCAACAATAAACGAAATAAGCCGGATATATGGATTCGCGATTGTTGTTATCGATCACGACCTTCGCTTTATCATGAATCTGTGCCATCGCATTTATGTCATGCATATGGGCAAAATCATTGCGCATGATGTGCCTTCCGATATCAGATCAAATCCAATGGTGCAGGAAGTGTACCTTGGAAAACACCAGAAAGGTGTAAAGAAAGCGGGCAAGTAGGTAGCCCGTCGTAGTGCTGCCTAGCAGCATAAAACCAACCAGGGTAACCAGAAACAGGAGGCAGAATTGAGTATGTTAAAGACAAAAAATGTCCTTGGGGGTGCCGCGTTGCTTGTTGCATCCGCCATCGCCTATCCGGCTGCGTCAGCCGATAAGATCGTAATCGGATATGCGGCGGCCGTTACGGGTGAGCTTGCGCCCTACGACAGCCCTGACGGTGTCAGGTGCCAGGTAGAAATTATCAATGAGTCAGGCGGAATTCTTGGCAAGCAAGTTGACCTTGTTATCCGGGATATGAAAAGCGACAGCTCGTTGTCGGGTACAGCGGCACAGGAATTGATTGACCTGGGTGCTTCGGTGCTATTGGGGCCGCCAACTGATGACTCTATTATTCCGATCGCCATGCTGGCGCTACCACACAATATCGCCACGCTTTCCGTAGGCGGTACACAGCCGGCTTTCCCGACTGCGGCGCCACAGAACGGGTATCTTGTGCCATACGGTGATAACGCTTCTGCTGCAGCCGCGGCAGAATTCGCCTATGAGAACGGCGCACGCAGTGTTGTACTGCTGGTTTCGCACGATATCGGTAGCTATTCGCTGATTACGCCGGAATACTTTGCGACGGCTTTTGAGCGTCTTGGCGGCAAGGTTCTCGGTCGCATCAACTATAACTCCGGTCTAGCGGATTACACGCCCCAGATTACGGAAATCAAATCGATGGATGAGAAGCCGGATATCATCTTTGGTGGGATGATCGTTCCTGAAGCCGGTGTGTTTCCGCGTCAGCTGGCAGCGGCCGGTCTGGATATCCCGGTTTACAACACCGATGGTGCTGATGACCCCGGCGTGCTCGACGTGGCGGGCGATGCCGCGCATCTTGTGAAGTTCACCACACATGGTTTTCCGAGTGATGGCAGCGCGTTAAAGGCTTTCTATGATAACTGTGAGGCGCGTGGCTACACGGTACAGAACATCTTTTTTGGTTTGGGCGGAGAAGCTATGGTGCTTGTGAAGGCAGCGATGGAAGCAGCGGGTTCCTCGGAGCCGGCAGATGTCAACGCAGCGCTCAAGGAAATCGAAAATCTTGAAGGTATCACGACCGACTCGATTACCTATAAAGGGCAGGGTGGTATTCCTCTGAAGAACATGACGATGATTGAAGTTGTCGATGGCAAGTTTACACCTGCCAAAAAAGTTCTGCCGGGATTTGTTCCCAACCCATGAGTGCGATGCTTGAAGTTCGGTCTGCTGTTGTCCGGTATGGTGCGATTGCGGCAGTCCGAAACATTGATTTGGATGTCCAGGAGGGTGAGATCGTCGCCCTCCTGGGTCCAAACGGCGCTGGTAAGACAAGCCTGATATCGGCGATTGCCGGTGTCGTTCCACTGGCCTCTGGCACCGTCAGACTCAATGGTGAAGATATAAGTTCGTTGCCGGTAGAAGACATCGTTCGACTGGGGGTCAGCGTTACACCGGAAGGACGACGGGTGTTTGCCGATCTCACCGTACATGAAAACCTGCTATTGGGAGCGGCGATCAGGCGTGATGCCACAGGTGTTGCAGAGGACATCGAAAAGATGTTCCAGATGTTTCCAATTCTGAAGGAACGTTCGGCTGCACAGTCCAAGACCCTGTCTGGCGGCGAACAACAGATGCTGGCTATTGCCCGTTCTCTGATGTGTAAGCCAAAAATGATGATCCTTGACGAGCCGTCTCTTGGGCTGGCTCCCAAGATTGTCGATCAGATATTCGAATTGATGGCAGGGTTGCGCGATCAGGGTTTGACGCTTCTGGTTGTGGAACAGAATGCCGCAGAGGCGTTGGCTTTTGCAGACAGAGCATATGTTCTGAGCAGTGGTGAGTGTGTCTTTTCTGGTTCGACAGACGAGATTGCGGATTCGGAAGATCTTGTGTCGCATTATCTTGGCGATGGAATTTCATAAAATACTGTTTGGTCGTAAAAGAAAGTTCTGCACATGGAATATTTTCTTCAGCAGTTTTTGAATGCTCTTAGCGTTGGCGGAGAGTACGCATTGTTGGCGCTGGGATTGGCGATTGTCTTCAGCGTGATGGGCCTGGTTAACTTTGCGCATGGCGAACTGATATCCCTTGGTGGTTACGCCATGTATCTTGTCTTTCTGTTCGCAGCGCCACCCATCGCACTGCTAATTCCGATCTGTATATGTGCTGCAATGCTCTCTGCGATAACGTTCGAAAGAGTAGCCTTCAGGCCGGTCAGAAATGCTCCTCCGACTACCGGTTTGCTGACCGCTTTCGGGGTAAGCATAGTTGTTCAGAATATCCTCGTGATTTTTGTTGCTACTCGGCCGAAGCCCGTCCCGACACCGTCCTGGATGGGTGGCTCGCTGGAAATTGGCAACCTTAATATTCCAGTTGTACAGGCGCTGGAAACAGCCGTGACAATAATCGCGATAACGGGGCTGTTACTTCTGCTCAGGAAGACGAAAATCGGATTGGCGATGCGTGCCGCTGCTAAGGATTTTGTGACAGTTCGTATGATGGGAATTCGGGCCAACCGGGTCATCATGACAGCCTTCGCCGTTTCCGGAATGCTCGCCGGAATTGCCGCAGTATTCATTATCAGTCGCCGTGGTGTTGTAGATCCGTTTATGGGCTTCTTGCCTGTGCTGAAAGCATTTGTTGCGTGTGTGCTCGGCGGATTTGGAAGCCTTATAGGCGCTGTTGTCGGCGGTATCGTTCTTGGCGGTGCCGAAGTCTTCCTTCAGGCGTTTCTGCCCTCGGATATTGCCGGCTTCAGAGATGCATTTGTTTTCCTGCTGGTTGGCCTGGTGCTGGTTGCAAAACCGGAAGGTCTTATGGGTACAAAGGCGGAGTTGGGAGATAAGGACGAATGAATCATGCATTCCTTACCGGAAAGAGAACTCTTCTACCGGCTCTGATACTTCTGCTCAGCGGTGTTTTGATTACCGTGTTCGGCGAAAACTATCAGGTCAGGGTTGCTTACATATTCTATGTAAATCTTGTAATTGTTGCCGGTTTGCAGATCTTTATGGGTAATTCGAACCTTGCGCATCTAGGGCATGTTTCGTTTGTCGGGATTGCGGCATATGTGGTTGCGCTGCTCCACACCCCGACAACATTGAAGATGGCGATGATTCCGGCTGCTCCGTGGTTGGCGGGAATCGAACTCGATTTCATCACGGCAAGTATCATTGCGCTTGCGATTACCGTAGCTATTGCCTGGATTTCGGGATTGGCATTATGTCGGTTGAGTGGCGTTGCTTCAACAATCGGTACCCTGGCATTGCTGGTTATCGTTCATGTTGTTCTCGTTAACTGGGTTGATGTGACGCGCGGACCGCGTGCCTTTTTCGGCATACCGGTAACGCTTAACATTTGGTGGGCAATCGGTGTTTCTGTTTTCGCGGTTTTTGTCGCCAAGTTTTTCCGTGATTCCCGGGACGGAGTTCAGCTGCGTGCGACAGGTGACAATCTGCTGGCAGCTCGCGCAATGGGCCTCAATGTAACCGGGTTGCGCCTCAAGGCTTGGGTTCTAAGCGCATTTGTCTGTGGTCTCGGTGGTATTCTGTTCACTTTGTTCATGGGTACGATTGCACCGAAGAGCTTCTATTTTCATCTGACCTTCCTCACCATCGCGATGCTTATTCTCGGCGGGATGAGAAGTGTATCCGGTGCCTTTATCGGAACAATTGTCGTAGCGATAGGATTTGAGATTATGCGGAGCTTGGAAAACGGTCCCGAGATACTGGGATTACAGTTGCCAACCATGTTCGGCCTTACAGGGTTCTTTCTTGGTGCGATTATCGTCTTTGTGCTTGCTTTCAGGCCGGACGGCATTCTTGGAAATGACGAATTTGAGGATCATTGGCGCGCCTTCAAGGCTAGCAGGAAAGGGCACTAGGCTGTGAATCTTGACGGTAAGAGGATACTGGTAACGGGAGCGGCCGGCGGGATAGGCCTTGCGACGGCTCATGTTCTCGCCGAAGCCGGTGCCCGGCTTGCTATAGTTGATCTGAATGAAGAGAAGATCACAACAGCAGCCTCTGAATTTCAATCAGGCAAGGCGACCCCAATAGTTGCCGATGTTTCCTCTTCAACATCCATTGAAGCTATGTTCAAGAAGGCTGAAGAAGCACTCAGCGGTCTGGACGGTATTTTCAACAATGCCGGCATCATGCCTCCCGAAGACAGGGACATATCTGAGACCGAAGAAGACACATGGGATCGCGTCATATCGGTCAATCTGAAAAGCGTTTACCTGTGTTGCCGATTTGGAATCCCGATCCTGCTGAAAGCAGGAGGCGGAGCGATCGTCAACAATGCTTCAATTGTTGCCCTGATGGGGTCATTTCCGAGCCAGATCGCCTATACCGCTTCCAAAGGGGGCGTATTGGCAATGACCAGAGAACTCGGTGTAGGGTATGCGCGGCGCGGCATTCGGGTAAATGCTGTCTTGCCAGGCGTTACCAAAACGTCAATGTCAGCCCAGATTGTATCCAACAAACTGGACCAGAACGATCTCAGGAGATTGCAGCATATTCCGGCCGGTAGGTATGCAACGCCAGAAGAAATCGGGCATACGGTCGCATTCCTTCTTTCTGATGCGGCGAGCTACATCACGGCACAGGGGTGGTCTGTCGACGGCGGACTGACGGGCGCGTATCTGTGTCCCGATTTCCCGGTCGAAGGTTCCTGAGAATCTTATCAGTAACCGATCAGTTTCAGGGTCCTGCGGGCGGCATCTTCCAGAGCCGGATCAGCCTCCGGTAACAGACCCCGCAGCAATGTGAACCCGTGTATCATGTCCGGGTAGTTTTCCTGATCCACAGTTACGCCGGCGGCCCGTAGCTTCGTGGCATACGCACACCCTTCGTCATGAAGTGGGTCAAAGCCACATGTCAGGATAAAGGCGGGCGGCAGTGAAGAATGACTTTCCGCATATATTGGAGACGCCATCGGGCTTTTTCGATTCTCCGGATCCGGAAGATAGCTTGCTGTATAGAACGGCATAGAATCCAGCATGTATCCCTTGGAGTACAGTTTCTTGGATTCGTATTCACCGACATGATCGATAACCGGGTAAATCAGCATCTGTGCCGCAATCGCCGGCCCGCTTTCGTCGCGTGCCCGTATGCAGACCGCAGCGGCCAGATTGCCGCCGGCGCTATCGCCGCCAACAAGTATCTTCGATGAATCACCACCGATGTCTGACGCATGCTGTGATGCCCACTTCAGGGCAGAAAAAGCATCGTCCGCGGCAGCCGGGAAAGGGTGTTCCGGAGCAAGCCTGTATTCAATCGAGAGTATGGGAAAGCTGCCGGCATTTGCCAGCACACGGCAGGTTGAATCATGCGTGCCGATATTGCCGCGGATATTCCCTCCGCCATGATAATAGATCATGATTGGGCCACTGGCAGGCGCGTTATCGGGCATGTAGAGGCGGGCCTCGAGGTCAGTCACTGGCCCGGGAACTTTCAGGTCTCTGACTTCCCGCATTGACGGTGCTTCTTTGTCGACAGCAGCAAGGTCGTTGACGAATTCCTCACGTGCAACATCAGGGTGCTGTTTCTCAACAGGTGTGGCGTTCGGGTCTCCCGGTTGTGCCAAGGCTTCTTTCAGTACCGGATTCAAGATGTTATCTGACATGAAACACCAATACCCTTCCTACGGTTATTGAGCATAAAGTATTATAAATAGACCAATGGCCCAATTACAAATCAAAAAGGAACCGTCAATCTATCCGCGAAGGATGTGTCTAACCGTGCAAGCGAATCCATCGGATTACCTGGATTTGTTTGCCCGGGCGTTTTTGCCGAGAAAGCTTTTTAGCCCGTCGAATCCCAGTTGAATGTGCTCCCGCATGTTTCGTTCAGCCTCATCCGGATCCTGAGCCACTATTGATTCAACAATCGGCCGGTGATGTTCGTTGATCTTATCGGTAAGTTTTTCGAATATAGAACCCACGGGAAGGAACATGGCAGCCCGTATTTCTTCTATTGCCACTTCCAACCTGGCATTCTTCGAGGCCGTGGCGATCCCGATATGAAAACGTGTGTCTGCAGCACTGTATTCTGCGACCGAAGATTTGCCTTCATCAATCAGTACCGCGATCTGTTCCATCAAACTCATCATGCTGGTCAGGTAGTCAATATCCTGCTGGGTCCGTCGCTCTGCCGCCCTTCTCACGGTGTAACACTCAATCGCCAATCTGTACTCGAAAATATCCTGCAGTTCCTGCGCGTGTGCAGCCAGAATATTCCGTTTCTCCGTCGCTGTTTTCTTGTTGGGCGATGAAACGATGATGCCACCTGTCGCACCCCGCTTTACGGTGATCAGTTTCTCTCCTTCAAGAAGGCGAATGGCTTCGCGGACAGTTGTTCGAGAGACACCAAGTTGCTGAGCCAATTCTCGTTCCGGTGGCAGTTTTTCCCCTGGTAAAAACCGGCCCAGGTAAATCACCCGCCTGATCTGGTCGACCACAAGCTCGTAAGCAGCGGTGTGGTGTACGGGGTCAATTCTTTCCGGTCCGGCGTTACTGGCAGGCATTATCAATTTTACGTCCCTTCAATCTACAGACTCAAGCGTATCACGGCGTTCATACGCAACTTGACAAACTCAATGGGCTAATTTTTAATCCAATGATATGGTCGATAAATTATACCTTCTTTACGTGAAAGTGTCCTCTGCTTTTGTCAGAGAAGTGAGCATCGATTTCTGAGTGATAAAATATGCTCTGACGGGCAGTTGGGGTTGTGACGATACACATTGGGGATATACATGAATTTTGACGCGAACAAAGAAGCATTGATCGAGCTGGACGACTCGCTGAAGTCTAAGGGTATTCGCTACATACAGACAGAAACGCCGGATATCAACGGTACGTTGCGTGGCAAGCTTTGCGCAAGAGGCAAGGCCCTGTCCACGAATGGCAGCGCTTTTTGCACAATATTGTACGGGCTTTCGACCCGGGATGACGTATACGAAAGCCGCTATAGCAGCTTTGAGAATGGCTTTCCGGACGCTGTTTCTATCGCAGATCCGTCAACCGCCGTTGTTCTTGACGCCGACGAAGGAATTGCATCTGTCATATGCGACATGGTTACGGAAGAACGGGATTCCTATTACCCGTTATCGCCACGCACGGCATTGCGTCGGGTCGTCGACAAGGCCGAACAAATGGACTTTGCGGCCCGCTTTGCTGTGGAACTGGAAGTTTACGTTGTAAGGGTTGATCGCGACAAAATCGGATCGGGCCAAATGCATGATCTTGAGCCTCTGGGTCGCGTCCACAATGCATATAGTCTGGCTCGCATGGACGAGCTTCGACCGCTTGCTGCAAAGTTCATGGACCGGATGTCGGCAATTGGTATCGAAATCGAAGCGATGCACACCGAACTCGGATACGGAATGATCGAGCTGGCGATTAGTCATCTGCCTGCGCTTGAAGCTGCTGACGCCTGTTCGCGCGCGAAACTGTACCTGAAGCAGTTTTTGTCTCTGCACGGGTATGCCGTCGTCTTTATGCCGAAGTGGAAATATGAAGAATCCGGCTGCGGCGGGCATACCCATCAGAGCCTTTGGCGCGATGGTAAACCTGTTTTCGCGGATGAGAACGCACAGTTTTCAAAGACCGGGCAGCAGTATGTTGCCGGACAATTGGCGACGCTTCGTGATTTTTCTGCTGTGTTCTATCCGACAATTAATGCATACCGCCGCATGGATGCCCAGACCTGGGCGCCGGAGAATGTCAGTTGGGGAATGGACAACCGGACCTGTGCGCTGCGTGTCATCACGCAGCCCAATCCATCGGCATTTCGGATCGAGCACAGGTGTCCGGGTGCTGACGTGAACGGGTATCTAGCAATCGCCTGTATGCTTGGGGGTGGATTGATGGGTATCGAGAAGTCAATGGCGCCACAGCCTGCAACGGTGGGGGATTCCACTGCGGAGGCGAATGCAATCGAGCTGCCACGATCACTTGAGGAATCGGTCGCCTTGTTCCGGAAATCCGACCTGGCAACCGAAATTCTGGGAGAAGAACTGGTCGAACAATATGCGATCTCACGAGATGAAGAATGCCGCCTGTGGCGTGAATGGCAGATGAAAACCATATCGGAATGGGAACTGGTTCGATACTTCGACATGCACTAGCCGCCGGATCACACACAAAAGATATGATAGCTGGAGAGAAAACATGAGTTGGGTTTCCGTTGATGAGCTGAAGTCTCTTGTTGACCGGGGTGAAGTGAACACGATCATTTGTGCTGCGCCGGATCATTGGGGACGATTGATCGGGAAACGGTTACAGCCGAGAACATTTTTCGATGTGGCGCTGAGAGACGAAGGATTGCACGGTTCCTTGTTCCTGATGTGCGTTGATATGGAAATGGAGCCGCGCGACGGGTATGCGGTTTCGGACTGGACCAGAGGTTTTCAGGATTTCCGGTTTGTGCCGGACCTCAATACCTTGCGCGTCATTCCCTGGCAGCCTGCAACAGCTATCGTCATCTGTGATCTTTACGAGGAAAAGAGCGACAGCATGATTTCGGTGGCGCCTCGCAGCATTCTGAAGAACCAGTTAAAGCGCGCGGCCTCTCATGGCATTTCGCTGAAATGTGCAACAGAATTGGAGTTTTTCCTGTATCGGAACAGTCTGGAGGATGCCTGGAACAAGCGCTACACGGGGCTTGAGCCGCTATCGCGCTATCGGTCTGATTACAACATATTCCAGGGAACCCAAATTGATGATTTTGCTGTCGATGTCCGGCAGATGTTGTCGCAGGCTGATGTCGAGGTTGAGTCGTCAAAGCCTGAATGGGGCTTCGGGCAGCAGGAAATAAACTTGCGATATACCGAGGCGCTGGAAATGGCGGATCGGCATTCCCTGTTCAAGATGGCCGTGAAGGAAATTGCGGCGAAAAAAGGCTGGATCGCGACCTTCATGGCAAAACCGTATTTCGAGGATGTGGGGTCTTCCTGCCATATCCATGTCAGCCTTTGGGACAAGGAAGGGCAGAAACCTCTCGGCTGGGACGAATCCAAAGACGGCAATCTTTCCGATACCATGAACAGGTTTCTTGGCGGCACCATGGCGGCAACGCGCGACTTCACGGTTTGTTACGCGCCAACGGTCAATTCCTACAAACGCCTTCAGCCGGAAACTTTTGCGCCTACTAAAATTGCGGTTGGAGATGATAATCGAACCTGCAGCCACAGACTATGCGGCCATGGCAACAGTTTCCGGTTCGAGAACCGTATCCCCGGTGCAGATGTGCAGCCCTACATTGCTATCTCAGCTGCAATAGCCAGCGGATTGCATGGGTTAACTGAAGATATCGCGGCACCCACGCTATACGCTGGCAATACGTATGAAGATACTGACCTGGAGGAAATCTCGACCTCGTATGGAGGCGCGATAGACAGTTTCGGGAATAGCAGTGTCGCCAAGGCAGCATTCGGTGAAGATGCACATGCCCATCTGACGCAGTTCTACGCCACCGAACATGACGATTTTCAACGCTTTACTGTCACCGACTGGGAACGGATCCGTTACTTCGAACGGATTTGATTTTTATAGATTTTTTATTGACCCGACATCAGTTTTGTCTGTAAATTAATGGTATATAAAACGGACCATTAAACATTAGGACCTATATGAATGAGTGACGAAGACGTTAAGGTTGTTCTGGTTACGGGCGGAACCGGCGGTATAGGAACCCAGATATGTTTGCGGCTCGCTGCCGATGGTTACCGGGTGGTCGCTGCGGATTCCGTTGTAAGCGAAGAAGAAACCGGCAAAGGCAGGCACGGTCTGCCGGAATCGGTTACGGTGTGTCCTATAGATATCCGCGATGACGAAAGCGTAAACAGGTGCATCAAACACACGGTGTCGCTTGGTGCGTTGTTCGGCCTCGTAAACTGCGCCGGCATTCTGCGGCATGGAAAAGTAGAGGACATTACCGAAGAAGGAATGCAGACCGTATGGGATGTTAACCTTGCCGGCATGGTTCGGGTATGCCGGGCAGCCCGCCCGCATATGAAATCGGGGTCTTCAATTGTTAACATTTCAAGTGTCACCGCCTCGATTGGCCGGTTGCGTGGCGGGGCAATATATGGTGCTTCGAAAGCGGCGATGGAGGCGTTCACAAAGTATCTTGCGTGTGAATTGGCGCCGTCCGGCATTCGGGTGAATGCGCTGGCGCCTGGTTTTATTGGCGTCTTTCCAATGAGCCCGTCGATGCGCTACATCGCTTCCGGTGAAACTGATGAGGAAGCCGTTTCCTGGCTGCTGGATCACATTCCAATGGGTCGCATGGGTGAGGCGGCGGAAATGGCCGGCCCATGCGCGTTCCTTCTTTCAAAAGATGCGTCCTACATAACCGGGCATGTACTTCTGGCCGATGGTGGCGTGGTGGCTGCCTGAAACCGGACTGATTGACCTGTAACCGAAGAGTTTGAAAATGGTGAATTCTGCCAAGCGCGATACTGCCAATGCTTTAGCATTCGAGAAATTGACGAATGGCGAGCCTGTTCTGATCGATGTTGCACCGGCAGTGGATGTTATGCCGGGCATGACTGAAAACACGGTGCTGACATCCGGACCGCCGCTACCCTGGGCAGACTATACTGGTGGTCAGCGCGAGGCACTGATCGGCGGGGCGCTCTATGAAGGGCTTGCTAATAGTAGAGACGCCGCGATCAAAGGTTTTGAAAACGGTGGTATCAGGGTCGGCGGTTGCCATGATTTCGGCGGCGTAGGGTCTCTGGCAGGGATCTACACCGCGTCCATGCCGGTTTTCGTCGTTGAAAATCGTACTTACGGCAATGTCGGTTATTGCAACATGTACGAAGGAAAGGCACCGAAACGTCTGAATTACGGCGTCTATGACTCGTCGGTGCACGAGCGCCTGAAGTACATCGATACGGTGATTGCACCTGTAATCGCCTCGGCGGTTCGGCAATCGGGTGGAATTCCGCTAAATCCGATAATGAAACGCGCACTGAATATGGGTGACGAGTTGCACAGCCGGAATACAGCGGCATCCCTGATTTTTGCCCGCGAACTGTTTCCGCATCTGCTCGATCTTGACGATGTGCCGTCAGACAGTATCCGCAAGCTGGTCGATATCCTGACGGAAGATCACTATTTCTTCCTGCGGCTTTCGATGGCCGCTGCCAAGTCGGTTGCCGATGCGGCACATGGCGTCGAAGGATCGTCCCTTGTGACCGCAATGTGCTTCAGTTGTAAGGAATTCGGTATCAAAGTCAGTGGTTTAGGTGATGACTGGATTCGCGGGCCGCATGCGACAATCAACGCCAAACTGTTTGACGGGCATACTGAAGACGAAATCACCTGGATGGGTGGCGAAAGCCCGATAACGGAAACCATTGGTCTGGGTGGGTTCGCTCAGGCAGCGTCATTTCCCTTGCAGGACTACCAGGGCGGCGACCCGCAGGCCATGGTCGAAAGAAATCTTGAATTGTACAAGATCGTTCATGGTGAAAACCCGACATTCAAAATCCCGTTTCTGAAGTTCCGGGGAACCCCGACAGGCATTGACGTCTTCAAGGTTGCGGAGACAGGCATTCTTCCGATGATGGATATCGGGATAGCCGGCGCGGGAGGAGGGCAGATTGGTGCCGGCACCGTTCGTGCACCATTGGCCTGTTTCGCAGAAGCTGTTTCCAGATTCAAATGACTAACGTCCTTGTTCTTCAGTCTGATCCGTTAAGCCCGCTCGCTCTCGTGGGCGAGGAACTCGGGAAAATCGGGTTCGAGTTGAAGGTTAGACGATGTGCTGAAGGTGACGCCGTAACCAAGCAGGATCTGACGGCTGATGGTTTGATTGTGCTTGGCGGCCCGCAAAGTGTTATCGACCCGAAACATGTGACGCTGATGCAAACGATGATGAACGCGGTGAAGGTGTTTCATGCAACCGACCGGCCGATATTGGGTATATGTCTTGGCGCTCAAGTGATTGCGAAGGCGCTTGGTGGGGATGTTCGTCGGCACGAAGAACTGCAGTTCGGCTTCAAGCAGTTGGCGTACTCTAAAGGCGCTTGCGATGACAGTATTCTGAAACAGGTGACATCGCCTGTCCGCGTTTTTTGCTGGCATGAGGATCATGTAACTCTTCCGGAAAACGCGCGTTTGCTGGCTTCGACCAGCACTGTAGAAAACTGTATTTTCCGTCTCGGAGAACGCACCTACGGGTTTCAGTGTCATTTTGAGGCGATGCCGGTTTCTTTGAAGGCAATGCTGGATCGCGGACGGCATCTTGTTCCCAAGAATCTTGGTGACAAAGGGTACCAGCTTCTCGACGAGATTGAGCAGGAAATCAAAACGTATCTGGAAACCGCCATGAATTTTGGTGCGCGGGTTACAGAAAACTGGGCAGGTCTTTTTTTAAAAGCGCCGGCTGTGAAATAGGAATTAGTCTGAATGATGGTGAGGACGAAATGACAGACAATGCAACAGTTAACGGACCGGTGGCTGAATCCGTTAAGGAAATCGATTTCGATACAGTCATTGTCGGTGCCGGATTTGCCGGCCTGTACATGCTACACAAGCTTCGTTCTCTCGGTCAAAACGTGCATGTCTACGATGCAGCGGGCGGTGTTGGAGGCACATGGTACTGGAACCGGTATCCCGGTGCGCGTTGCGATGTTCCAAGCATGGAATACTCCTACCAGTTCGATGAAGACCTTCAACAGGAATGGGACTGGACCGAGCGATATGCGACACAGGGGGATATCCTCAAGTATCTAGAACACGTAGCGGAACGGTTCGATCTGAAACGGGACATTACGTTCAATATGCGGGTCGATGGCGCCTCGTTTGATGAAGAAACGTGCACGTGGTCTGTAAATACCGGTGATGGAAAAACGGTTCGCAGCCGCTTCTTTATCATGGCGACAGGGTGTCTTTCCAAACCTCATATTCCTGATATTGAAGGTCTTGATTCATTCAAAGGGCCTGTCATTCACACCGGTCGCTGGCCAAAAGAACCGGTAGAAATAGAAGGCAAGCGGATCGCTGTCATTGGGACAGGATCGTCCAGCATTCAGGTCGCGCCTGAACTGGCAAAGACGGCAAAGCATCTCATGCTTTTGCAACGGACTCCGGCATATACGGTGCCGAACCAGAACCGGCCGCTCTGGCCGGATGAAAAGGATGCGATCAAACGTCGATATAAGGCGTTCCGCGATGATGCACATAAAAGCAGAGCGGGAATTCTCTATACGCTTGGCGAGAAAAGTGCGCTGGAAGTCGACGAAGAAGAACTGGATCGTGAATATCAGAAAAAATGGGAAATCGGAGGGCTGGGTTTTACCGCAGCGTTCCATGATATTTACGATAATGTAGAAGCCAACAAGACAGCCGCGGATTTTGTTCGCAAGAAGATCCGGTCTATCGTGAGAGACCCGGAAGTTGTGGAAAAGCTGATTCCGACGACGTTGATCGGTTGCAAGCGTCTGTGCGTCGATGCGGGCGGGTATTTCGAAATGTTCAACAGGGACAATGTGTCACTTGTCGATCTACGTGAGGAACCGATTGTGCGTGTGACGCCTAACGGCATAGTCGTTGGTGAACGTGAGCTTGAGGTGGACATCATTGTTCTGGGTACCGGTTTTGACGCATTCACGGGCGCCCTGCTGAATGTCGATCTGCATGGCCGTACCGGCAAATCCCTGAAGCAGAAATGGGAAGACGGCCCCAAAACCTATCTCGGGCATTCAATCGCCGGCTTCCCGAACATGTTCGCCATTACCGGACCGGGCAGTCCGTCCGCGCTTAGTAACTTTCTGCCGTCAATCGAACAGGACGTAAACTGGATCGGGGCGTGCATCAAATTTATGCAGGACAACAACTATAGCTGTATCGAGGCGTCAGAAGAGGCGGAGGATGAATGGGTGAAACATGTCCAGGAAGTAGCGGATGCAAGTATCTATCCGCTTGAAAACTCCTGGTATGTCGGTACGAACATTCCCGGAAAGCCCCGTGTGTTTCTCCCTTATATTGGTTATCCGAGTTACGTTGAACGGTGCAATGCGGTCGCAGAGGATGGGTACAAGGGATATAGTTTAATGTGACTAACGGGGCTTTGTCAGAAGAAACTGGATTGAGGCACGGACGGGATCCGGATAGCCTCCTTCGATGACAAAATCGCCATTCCGTTAATTCAAAACCTCACCGGAAATCATTCGCCTGGCCGTGATGGTGTACATCTAGTATCCGCTATCGCTCCGCTAGGTTGAAGATATATTGTTTGAACGCCGCATCGATATTTGCCATGACACAGTCCGGTATTGGTGGAACAGGTTCGGTCCTCTGTTTGCAGCCGAGATCCGCAAAAAACGGATACATCCTTCCGTCAATTATTCCAACTGGCGTTGGCACCTGGACGAGGTGTTCGTGAAAATCAACGGCGAAACACACTATCTGTGGCGTGCCGTTGATCATGAGGGCAAGGTTCTCGAGGTGTACGTCACGAAACGCCGGGATCGCAGGTCTGCGCTGACGTTCTTAAAGCGGACAATGAAACCTTACGGTAAACCCAAGATTATATCACAGACAGGCTTCGGTCTTATCGAGCCGCTATGAATGTGATCGGTAACGCTAGTGATCAGGCATGTGGTCGTTGGTTGAACAACCGAGCTGAAAACTCACATCAGCCGTTTCGGCGACGAGAAGGCGCAATGGCCAAGTTTAGGGACATAAAAGCCATCCAAAAGTTTTCGTCCGCTCAAGCTTCGATCCACAATCACTTCAACCATCAACGCCATCTGATCCAAAGAGACGATTTCAAAGTAAAACGTGAAGCTGCACTCATTGAATGGCAGCAGCTTGCTACTGCATAAATCGTTCTATTAATTGATAAACTGAGACGAGTTCGAATTAGTCTGCCAGCAACATACTGTTTAGTGTATCTTTCGGGTGCTAACAGGCTAAAGCGATCTCGTACCCGGTTTCCGTGGTTTCGGCAGGTCAGGCGTTTACACCGTCGCGCATCCATTTTTGCAGATGCATGATGGAATGTTCGGAATTGACGCCGCCCGCCGGATCGACAACCAGCGGACCCGGCACATAGCCGCGCGACTTCAACCCGCGCTGAACGCTCTCGACGAGATGAATGTCTTCCTCGACCGTGGTGGCGCGGTCCTGCAGCGCCATCCGCCGAACGGTGTCGTTGTCCTCGCCGCGCACCGAATACCAGCCGCGCGAGACCACAACGTGATCCGCATCCACGGCGCGCCAGTGATAGGTGTTCAAAAGGTTACCGGGATAGACCTGAAAGGAGAACATCGGCCACAGGAACCAGCTAGAATACTTGTCGTTGTTGGCGAAGCCGGAATTGATGTCGTAGCTCATCTGGTCGAGCGCGTTGCATTCGGTTGTGTGCCGTAGGCAATAGCCTTGCTGCTGGATGTCGTAGGTTTCGGGCTTGATCACGCCGGTCGAGAAGGTCGGATGGTTGAGGGAACAGTGATAGCATTCGGAATAGTTCTCGATCGAAACCTTCCAGTTGCAATTCTCCGTCACATCCACCCATTCCAGCGGCTTCAGATCGGCCCAGTTGGGCACGAAGCTTGCCAGTTCGTCGCGGACATTCGGAAACCAGTCATCCATCGGCAATGCCGCCGCATCGAGATTGACAAAGATGAAGCCGAGAAAGATTTCGGTGCGCACCTCGGTCAGACAGATCTTCGACTTGTCGAAACCGGGAACGGCCGCAATGTTTGGCCCGGTCCGCAGATGCCCGGTCAACTCGTAGGTCCAGGCATGATAGGGGCAGACCACGAACCGGGTCGTGCCCTGGCCGCTGACAAGCTGGTGTGCGCGGTGCCGGCAAACATTGAAGAAGGTGCGGATTACCCCGTCACGGCCCTTGATGCAGAACAGGCTCTCGCCTGCCAGTTCAAAGGTCAGATAATCGCCGGTATTCTCAAGCTGCGAGGCATGGCCGGCGAACTGCCACGTTTTTGCCAGCAAACCGGCTTTCTCGGTCTCGAAAATTGCCGGGTCCGTGTAATAGCGCGCCTCAAGTGAATGGACAGGGTCTGTCTGACCGGTCATTCCGGGTCCTCCATGTAGATGCCGAGCTGATGCCGGCGAAGGTGAAATTTCTCGACCCGCTCCACGATCTCGTCGCTTGCGACCGCGATCACGAAACTGAGCAGGGTTTCCAGAAGCGCGATGGTCGAGACGGACGACGGGAAGAATTGCGGCGTATCGACGGCGATAACAAAACTGTGGTCGGACCCGATGATGATCGGGCTGGCCGCGCTGTCGGAAATGCCAATGACGGTCATGCCCTGTTCGCGGGCGATCTTCACGGCCTCGATCACTTCGGTGCGGTAGGGACGACAGGTCATGGCAATCAGCACATCCTGACTGTCCGCCCAGGCCAGATCGTCCACCGCCGTAGAGCCGGGGCGGGGAATGGCGTGAAACTGCTTCATGCCGGTCGAGGCGAGATAGGTGAAATTACTGGCGTTGGAATTGTTGACGCCCACGCCCAGCGTGAACACCTGCCGCGACGCCCAGATCGCCTCGGCTGCCGCCTTCAGGGCATCGACACCGATCCGCGCAAAAGTTTCTTCCAGATTCTGGATCGCCGCGCCGACCATGTCGGCATACAGACTGCCCAGTTCGCCCGACTTTCGGTTTTCCTGCAGCCAGCGGGCCCGGTCGGGAAAGCTGACCGTGCCCTGGCGGATCGCCTCGCGGAAGGGTGCGCGAAAATCCTCATAGCCCTCGAACCCGACCTGACGCGCCATTCGGACAAAGGTATTGGGGTTGACCTTCGCCGCCTCGGCGATCTGCCGCACGGTGGAAACGCCGACATCCTGCGGGTTTTCCAGAATATAGCGCGCGGCCTTCTGCGTCTCCGGAGTCAGGGCTTCCCACTCGGCGCTGAGGCGTTCCAGAACGGTGCTTGATACATTTGTATTATTCATGATTGACAGTTATACATATGTACCATAAAGCTGTCCAGCAGTTTCACAGGGCTCGCATACAAGGAAATGTCGATGTCGGAAAAAGCATTCCCAACACAGGCGCAGGTGGTCATCGTCGGTGGTGGCATCATGGGTTGCGGCCTTGCCTACCATCTTGCGCATGAGGGATGGACAGATGTGGTGCTGCTTGAAAAGGCCGAACTAACATCGGGTTCCACCTGGCACGCGGCGGGCCAGATAACCCATTCAACCTCCAGCTTCGGTCTCGGCAAATGCGTCGACTACAATATCGGTCTGTATGCCGGGAAGCTGGAGGCGGAAACCGGCCAGTCGGTCACCTGGCATGGCTGCGGGTCGTTCCGGCTGGCCTATACGGAAGATGAAATGGACTGGCTGCGCCACACCCTCAGCGTCGGTCGCGCCTTGAAATTCAACATCGAACTGGTTCGGCCGGACCGCATCGCCGAACTGCACCCATTCTACAATCTCGACGGCGTGCTGGGTGCGCTGCACACGCCGGATGACGGGCATGCCGATCCGTCCGGCATCACACAGGCGCTCGCCGCCGGGGCGCGCCGGCTCGGCGTCAGGATCATCCGCCGGTGCCGGGCGACCGATATCAAACAACAACCAGGCGGCGAATGGCGCATCTCCACCGAACAAGGCGATATCGTTTGCGAGCATGTGGTGAATGCTGGCGGCACCTATGCGCGGCAGATGGGCGAATGGAGCGGGCTGCAACTGCCCATGACCTCGATGACCCATCATTATTTTGTCACCGATACCGTGCCGGAATTCCTCAACCTTGAAAAAGACCTGCCGGTGGTGCGCGACGACAGGCAGGTATCGGGCTACATCCGCATGGAACAGAAATCCGGCCTCATCGGCATCTATGAAAAGGTTAATCCGAACTCCGTGTGGGAGGATCACTGCCCCTGGGACGCGGAGAACGAACTGTTCGAGGCCGATTACGACCGCATCATGCCGTGGCTTGAAAACGCGCTGGAGCGGATGCCCGTCTTCGCCGACCTTGGCGTCAAGCGCGAGGTGCACGGCGCGATTTCGCACCCGCCCGACGGCAACCCGATGATCGGCCCGGCGCCGGGCGTCCGGAATTACTGGTGCTGCTGCGGCACACAGATCGGAATCGGCTGGGGGCCGGGCCTGACGCGCGAACTGGCGCGCTGGATGGTGCATGGCGCGGCCGATATCTCGATGCGCGAATTCGACCCGCGCCGCTTCGGTGCATACGCCGTCAAGGAATGGCAGGTGGTGAAGGCGAAGGAGGATTACTGCCTGCGCCATGAAATTCCGTTTCCCCATTTCAACCGGCTGGCCGGCCGGCCGATCAAGCCCAGCCCGTTGTATGACCGACTGAAGCAGAAGGGCGCGGTGTTCGAGGAAGTCTACGGCCACGAACGGCCGCGCTGGTTCGCCCGCAACGGCGTCGAGCAGCGCGATCATTATTCATTCCGTCGTAATGTCGTGTTCGACATTGTCGGCGCGGAAGTGAAGGCGGTTCGCGCCGGCGTCGGCATCATGGATATTTCGGCCTTCACCAAGGTGGAAGTGGCCGGGCCGGACGCGGCGGCGTTTCTCGACCGTCTTGTCCCCAATCGTCTGCCGGGAAAGGTCGGCGGCATCGTGTTGACCCATCTGCTGAACCGCCGCGGACGGATCGAGATCGAGCTGACGATCGTGCGGCTGGCGGAAGACCGCTACTATCTGGTCTGCGCCGCCTTCTTCGAACAGCGGTTGCTGGACCATCTGGCGAACCATCGCGACGACGACGACATTACCGTTATTCCCCGGTCTGACAAATGGTCAGCGCTCGCCCTGCAGGGGCCGAAGTCGCGCGCCGTGCTGGCCACAACCACCGACGCGGCGCTCGACAATGCCGGGTTCCGCTGGCTGACCGCGCAGGAAATTTTCGTGGCCGGCCATTCTGTCTGGGCATTCAGAATGTCCTATGCGGGTGAGCTGGGCTGGGAGTTGCATGGTCCGCGTGATTCCATGCTTGCGATCTACGATGCGCTTTGGGCGGCAGGGGAAGTGCATGGAGTCGTCGATTACGGGTCCTTTGCAATGAACGTCATGCGGATGGAAAAAATGTTCAAGGGCGCGGGCGAACTGACCAACGAAGTGACTCTGCCAGAAGCCGATGTCATGCGGTTCGTCAAAATGGACAAGGGCGATTTTGTCGGCAAGGCGCAAACGCAGGCAAGCCTCGACCACGACCTGCCTTGGATCTGCGCCTATCTCTCCATCGACCCCGACGGCGTTGTCGACGGGCATGGCGGCGAAGCTGTTTTGCTGGGCGGTGAAGTTGTCGGCGCCACAGCGTCGGTCGCCTACGGTCACAGCGTAGGCACTGTTCTCGCCTTCGCGTATATCAAACCCCGCGCGGCAGTGCCGGGAACGGAACTGGAGGTTGTCATCGCCGGCAAGGCACGGCCCGCCCGCGTGCTGGGCGAACCCGCCTACGATACGGAGAACAGCAAACCGAGGTCGGACGCATCATGACCGATAGCATTCCGAAAATGATGCGTGCATTCGTCCTTACGGGGCACGGAGACATGGACAGGCTGGTTTATCACGACGATTGGCCGACACCGTCGCCCGGGCCCGGTGAGGTACTGATCAGGGTGCATGCCTGCGGCCTCAACAATACCGACGTCAACACTCGCACAGCATGGTATTCAAAGGGTGTTACCAGCGGCACGACTGGGGGCGCGTTCGACAGCGCCGCCGATACCGATTCTACCTGGGGCGGCGCACAGGTGACGTTCCCGCGCATTCAGGGGGCGGATATGGTTGGTACCGTCGCCGCCGTGGGCGACGGCGCGGATGCATCGATGATCGGCCGCCGGGTGATGGTCGATACCTGGCTGCGCGACTGGAACGATCCGTCGAACAGCGCAAAATGCGGCTATCTCGGTTCGGAAGCCGATGGCGGGTTCGCGGATTATATGGCGATCGACCAGCGCCAGGTGCATGCCATCGATTGCGTTCTCAGTGATGCTGAGCTGGCGACCTTCGCGACGTCATGGATTACGGCGGAAAACATGCTGAACCGCGCGGCAGTCGGCACGGGCGACCGGGTGCTGATCACCGGGGCGTCCGGCGGGGTCGGTTCGGCGCTGATCCAGCTGGCCCGGCGGCGCGGCGCGACCACCATCGCCATGGCAAGCAAGGACAAGCATGGTCCGCTTCGCGAGGCCGGGGCCGATCATCTGCTGGACCGAGCGCCCGACAACCTCGCCGCCGCGCTTGCTGAGGCCACCGGCCGGCCCGATGTCAGCGTGGTCGCCGATATCGTGGGCGGCGATATCTGGCCAAGTCTGATCGACGTGCTGGAACGGGGCGGGCGCTATACCTGCGCCGGGGCGATTGCCGGGCCCATCGTGTCGTTCGACCTTAGAACATTCTATCTGCGCGACCTGACCTTCACCGGCGCGACCGTCGTGCCGGCCGGCACGTTCGGCGATCTTGTCGGCTATATTGCGCGCGGCGAGGTCAAGCCGATGCTGGCCGCCACCTACCCCTTGTGCGACCTGCATGAGGCGCAGAAAGCCTTCATCGGTAAAAAGCATGTCGGCAATATCGTGGTGACAATGGAATAACATGATGAAGATAAGGCGCATCACCGTTTATCGGGCGGACCTGCCGCTGGAACACCCCTACTGGCTGTCCGGCGGTCGCCTAAAGTTTGAAACCCTTGATGCGACTTTTGTGAAGATTGAAACCGATGCCGGCCTGACCGGCTGGGGCGAAGGCACGCCGTGGGGTCATACCTATGTGCCGGCGCACGGCCCCGGCATCCGGGCCGGAATCGAAACCATGGCGCCGTTCCTGCTGGGGCTGGACCCGCGCAAGGTTCTGATGGTCGAACGTGCGATGGATCTGGCGCTACCCGGCCACCTCTACGCAAAATCGCCCATCGATATGGCCTGCTGGGATATTGCGGGCCAGGCGGCCGGTCGGCCTATTGCCGATCTGATGGGTGGCGGCTCGCGCACGCCAAGGCCCATCGCATCATCTGTCGGGGCCAAGACGGCGGAGGAAACCCGCGCAGTGATCAAGCGGTATCGCGCCCGCGGCTATGTTGCCCATTCGGTCAAGATCGGCGGCGATGTCGAGCGCGATATCGCGCGCATCCGAGATGTGGAAAGCATAAGACGGCCGGGTGAAATCATGCTCTATGACGTCAACCGGGGCTGGACCCGCCAGCAGGCGCTGCGCGTGATGCGGGCGACGGAAGACCTGCATGTGATGTTCGAACAACCGTGCGAAACCCTGGACGACATCGCCGCGATCTGCGGCAAGCACGCCGCGCCGGTTTCGGTCGATGAAAGCCTCGTCACCCTTCAGGACGCCGCCCGCATCGCGCGCGACGGTCTTGCCGAAGTGTTCGGAATCAAACTCAACCGGGTCGGTGGACTGACCAAGGCTGCACGGATGCGCGACATCGCGCTGGCGCACGGCATCGACCTGTTCGTGATGGCGACCGGCGGCACGGTACTGGCCGATACCGAAGCATTGCATCTGGCAGCCACCGTTCCCGATGATAACTGCCATGCCGTCTGGGCCTGTCAGGATATGCTGACAGTGGATATCGCCGGCGGGCGCGGGCCGCGCAACAAGGACGGTCATCTGCATCTGCCCGAAGCGCCGGGTCTTGGTGTGCATCCCGACGAAGACGCGCTGGGCGACCCGGTAGCGGTATACGGAGGTCAGGAATGAAAATCACCGGGCTGACCCTCTGGAAGCTGCCGCTTACAAGTCATGAAACATATTACATGGCTTCTGGAAAAACCTGCGCGACGGTAGACAGCATCATCCTCCGTATCGATACGGATACCGGCGCCAGCGGCTGGGGTGAGGTTTGCCCGATCCCGCATTATCTGCCGGCCTATGCAAATGGCGTCATGCCCGCAATTGAGGAGCTTGCACCTATACTTCTCGGTGCGGACCCTGTCGGGCCGGAGGCGCTGATGGCGCGTGCCGACGCGCATCTGCCGGGGCATGCCTATGCAAAGTCGGTTCTCGACATGGCGCTGTGGGACATCACCGGCAAGGTGGCCGGTCTGCCGCTATATGCCCTTCTCGGCGGGCGGCAGGCATCTGCTCTGCCGCTCTATCATTCGATAACCTGTGTATCGCCGGACGAGATGGCGCGCATGGCCAAGGATGCCTACAGACAGGGCATCCGCCAGTTTCAGGCGAAGCTTGGCGCTGATGCCGATTGGCAGGCAGACGTGGAGCGACTGGCCAAGGTGCGGGAGGCGGTGGGCCCTGGTCCGCTGGTCTATGGTGACTGGAATTGTGGCGCCTCGCGACTGGACGCCATCCGGGTGGGGCGTGCTGCGGGGCATCTCGATGTCATGCTGGAACAACCCTGTGCGACCATTGCCGATTGCGCCGCGGTTCGCTCGACCACCGGTCTTGCCATGAAGCTGGATGAAAACGCCCATGATACGGCGTCGCTTTTGGATGCCTATCGTTTCGGCTGCATGGACGCGGTGGCGATCAAGACATCAAAATTCGGTGGACCCAGCGCGGCAAGGCGTGCCCGGGACCTGTGCCAGTACCTCGGTGCGAAAATGTGTATCGAGGATACCTGGGGATCGGACATCACAACCGCAGCCGCCCTGCATCTCGCCGCGGCCACCGCGCCGGCAGTGCTGTTGAATGTGTGCGACCTGTCGCACTATGTATCGCCCAGACTCGATCCCGCCGCGCCAAGCCGCAGTAACGGTTTCATCACCCCGCCCGATGGGGTTGGTCTTGGAATTACGCCGGATCCCGATCTGCTCGGAAACCCCGTCGCCATTATCGATTAAGGAAACCAGTCATGGATCAGACAACTCTGATTGAACGCGCCCGCAAGGTTCTGCCGGCCGGTGGTTTCGGCAACTTCGACCCGGGCATCGTGATCCGCGAAGGAAGGGGCTCGCGGGTCTGGGACGAGGACGGTAACGAATATATAGATTATCTGATCGGCTCCGGCCCGATGCTGCTCGGCCACGGCCATCCGGAAGTGATCGAAGCGGTGACGGAACAGCTCGGCAAGGGCATGACGTTCTTCGCCAACAACGCGCGGGGCATCGAGCTGGCGGAAGAAATCTGCCGCGCGGTCGCCTGCGCTGACCAGATCCGTTACGTTTCCTCCGGCGGCGAGGCCGACATGTACGCCATGCGGCTGGCGCGCGCGTTTACCGGCCGCGACAGGATACTGAAATTCGAGGGCGGATATCACGGCATGTCGGCGGAAGCGCAGATGAGCCTGGCGCCGGAAAAGCTGGTAAACTTTCCGGTCGCCGTGCCGGATTCGGCGGGCATTCCCGACAGCGTGCGGCAGGAGATGCTGATCGCGCCGTTCAACGATATCGATTTCGCACGATCATTGATCAGCGAGCATGCGGACGAAATCGCCGGTATTATCGTCGAGCCGCTGCAGCGCATCGTGCCGCCGGCCCCCGGGTTTCTGGAGGTTTTGCGCGAGGAATGCACCAAACACGGGATCGTGCTGATTTTCGACGAGGTGGTAACCGGGTTCCGCTTCGCCTATGGCGGTGCGCAGGAAGTGTATGGCGTGACGCCGGATGTCTGCACGCTGGGCAAGGTCATCGGCGGCGGCTTTCCGCTGGCTGCGATTGCGGGACGGGCCGATATCATGGCGCATTTCGACAAGGCGAAGGTGGGGGCTGACGGATTCCTGATGCAGCTCGGCACCCTCAGCGGCAACCCGGTCGCCGCGGTCGCCGGCCTGAAGACGATGGAAATTCTTCGTCTCCCCGGCCAGTACGACCGGCTGCGCGCCAGCGGTGAGCGACTGATGGCGGCCTTTTCAAAGCATCTTGACGCGGCGGGCCACGCCCACCGGGTTGTCGGCCACCCGACCCTGTTCGATGTGATCTTCACCGACCGGACCGTGCGCGACTATCGCGACACCGCCGCTGCCGACAAGACGAAGAATGCACGGTTCAATGCGCTGCTGCGGCAGAACGGCGTGTTCAAGTCAGCCGGCAAGACCTATCCGTCGCTGGCGCTTACCGAAGAAGACCTGGAGCAGACCGAAGCTGCCATCGCTAAAGCAGCGAATGCTCTGGGCAATTGACAGTGCCGTACAACTATTCACCGAAGGAATAGCCCGTATTTTTATCGGCCTATCCACAGCGCGCATTGAACTTTCGCTATTGGGTTGACCTGAGATCCGACTTCCGTCCGATCTAGGGGCGGGTTCCCGGGTTAGTGCGCTGGGCCCCTTGGCAGCAACTGAGTTCTGCATTAGTCACCCGCCACTTAAGGGAAGCTGAGACGCGTTAGCGTTGGTCTGACAGCACCCGCATAGGCCAGCTATGGCCCATTTGGGATATATCGCACCAAAGTGCGCAAACCTATCCTTTGCGTGAAACGGAGCGATAAATGAAAGTCCTGTATGCAGTGCACCACGCCCAACACTTGCCACGGCATGAATTCACGGGTGGCGCGCTTATCCCCGCCTTCGACAGCCCGGAGCGAGCTGAGGCGATAAGCGACGCGCTGAAGCAGGCCGGCGGGTTCTACCTAACCGAGCCGGATGATTACGGGCTAGAACCGATTCTGGCAGTTCATAGCAGGGACTACGTTGACTTCTTAAAGGTCGCTTTCGACGATTGGAAAGCGGGCGGTTTGATCGAGAGCCCGATGGCCTCGAACCTGGCCGGGCGACCGAAAGGACCCGAGCCAGAGAACATCGAGGGACGTGTCGGATTCTTCGCCAATGCTTGCGACACCACCATCGACCGTGGCACCTGGGAGGCCGCCTATGCCAGCGCGCAATCGGCATTGGGTGCGGCGCGCCATGTGGGATCGGGCAAGGCCAACACGGCCTTTGCGCTGTGCCGCCCGCCGGGTCATCATTGCGAGGCGGACCGCTTCGGCGGCTATTGCTATCTGAACAACGCGGCGATCGCCGCCCAGCACCTGCGTAACATGGGTTTGCCGCGGGTGGGTATCCTCGACCTAGATTTTCACCACGGCAACGGCACCCAGGCGATCTTTCAGGATCGGGCCGATGTCTGGTATGGCTCGGTGCATGGCGATCCGCGCCACTGCTACCCGTTCTTCTCGGGCCATGCGGACGAGATCGGCCGGGGCGCGGGGCAGGGCGCGACGATGAATCTGCCGCTGCCGCCGGGCACCGGCAATGCGGACTGGTTGTTGGCGGTGCGGCGGATGGTCGAGGCGCTAACAAAGTTCGCCGCCGATGCCGTCGTGGTGTCCTTTGGCACCGATCCCCATCGCGACGATCCACAATCCTTCTTTGCTGTGGACGAGGCGGGGTTCGCCGGGGCAGCCGAGCTGTTGCGTGCGGCTGGGCTTCCTTGCGTCGTGGTGCAGGAGGGGGGATATTGCCCCGAGGCGCTGGTGTCCTGCGGGTTGGCTTTCCTCGACAGGTTGCAGATCCCAACCGGGCGCAAGGACGAACGGCCATGACGGGCTTCGGTGTCGAGCGGTTCCTGTCCGACCTGATCCGCGTCCCCCGACCATGTGATCGGCCAGTTGGAGCCGCTTTTGCCGGCTGGGGTGACGCTGAAGATCATGGATTTCAAACCGGCCGTAAAGGGCGATCCGTACAGCGAAATTACCCGAGTCTGCACTGCCGCCTGCCACGCGGAGACCGGTCGCCGACCAGAGGTTCGGGGCGTGTCCTATTACAGCGACGGCGCGATCCTGCTGGACGGTCTGGACGTGCCGTTCATCATTCTTGGCCCGGGCCTGTTGGGGATAAGCGGGCAGATCGACGAAGTGATCCCGTCGGACAATCTGCACAGGGCCATGCGGATCTATGCACGGATCGCCCGGGAATGGCTGCGGCCATAACCCGCGCGCGCCTGATCGGGCTGGCCGCCGACAACGACACCGACGCAACGGGTGAGGCACGGTATGCCCTGCGCTGGAACTATTGCAGCGCCATCACCGGGCCCGGGGGATTACCGGTCGTGCTGCCCCATGACGCTACGCGGTATGGAGGGGTCGACCCGCGACGGTGCAGCCGGGATTCCGCCGAGGCGACCACTGGATATCCTGCTCTACGGATGCATCTCTGCCTCGGCGGACCGGCTGGAGGCGCTGACGGCCTGCCCGTGATAACATCCAACCAGGCGATGCTGTGGCACGGTCTGCGCCTGGCCGGGCGGGTTACCCTTCCCGGGTTTGGCTGCCTGATGGCGCTATAGGCGGCTGCAATGATGATGCAGAAAGGAACGGACGCATGACACAAAACATAGAACTGGACGAACCGCTATTTGAGCATCTGGGCACCTTTCTGGGGTTGCCGGCATGGACGCCGGATGCGCCAGCGGATGTGGCGGTTCAGGGTATTCCGTTCGATCTGACCACACCGGGGCGGCCGGGTGCACGGTTCGGCCCTGGAGCGATCCGCCTCGCCTCGGCCAACCTTCGCTGGGACCGGCCGCGCTGGCCGTGGCGGTTCGAGCTGGCCGACAGGCTGGTGGTCCGCGACGCCGGCGATGTCCACAACCAGACCGGCGTTCCGGACACGATGGTTACTCGTGTAGTGGCACGCACGGCGCAACTGCTGGAGCATGGTGCACGGGTGCTGACCTTTGGCGGCGATCACTATGTGTCGCTGCCGCTGCTGCGCGCCCATGCGCTGAGACACGGGAAGATGGCGCTTTTGCATTTCGACAGTCATACTGACACCTATGACGGCCCCGAATTCGATAATGGCACCCCGTTTCATTTCGCTGCGAAAGAGGGGTTGATCGATCCCGAAAAGTCGATTCAGATCGGCATCCGCACGGTCTATGATCCGCAGGATTATCCCTATACTGTGCTTGACGCCGACTGGTGCTGCAATCATGGCCCGCAAGAGGTGCTACGCCGCATCCGCGAGGTGATCGGCGACAGCCCGGCATATCTGACCTTCGACATCGACGGGCTGGACCCGGCCTTTGCGCCCGGCACCGGAACTCCGGTCGTGGGCGGGTTTTCCACGAATTTCGCCTTGCAGGTGTTGCGCGGGCTGGGACGCGTGAACGTGGTAGGGATGGATATCGTCGAGGTCGCGCCACCCTACGATATTGCTGACATCACGTCGCTGGCCGCCGCCACGCTGGCGCTGGAGATGCTGCATGTCTGGGCCGATGGCCGATCATAACGTTTCGAGATTGAGAAGCTGCTCGATGAATAGGCCGCACAGCTCGCTTTGCGAGGAAACGTCGAGTTTCTGGTAGACCTTCTTGATGTGGTTCCTGGCTGTGCCGTAGGAAATGTCGAGGAATCCGCTGATCTCGCGGGCGTTGAAACCTTTGATCATGAGGTTGCAGACATCCTTTTCCCGGGCGGTCAGATGCTCGGCCTGGAAGCTTGTCAGCACTTTCTCGATCTGGGCGTGCTTGCGGCTGCGACTGCCCTGCGCTTGCGTGTTCTGGCCCGCGGTCTCGCGCCAGAGCCGGGTCACGAAAGCCTCGACAACCGGGGCCACGATGTCGAGAACAGCGATGTGCCGCTGGTCATACTCGCAGCGGTGTGGCCGGGTGATGGCGCGGGAAAAGCATACCAGCGATCGGGTATTGCCGTCGATATCCGTGACCAGCCCGGCCTCTTCCATCGGGCCGAAAATTTCCTGGTCATAAGAGAGATAGGGCTCGATCTCGGACAGGTCTTCGGGCGAGATGTCCCGTTTGAGATAGCTGCCGGGCGGGTCGCCGTTTAGGAAGGAGGTATAGAACGGGTCCAGCAGATAAGGCCCGTCGGCATAGCGGTCGTGCCGCGTGTCGGCGTCGAAATAGTCGAACATGATAGGCACTTCACCCTCGCGGAAGAAGATCACATACCAGGTATCGGCATCGAACAGCGCGGCCAGTCCCCAACCGATATTGCGGATCGCTAGGGCGGCGGTCTCGGCAGCCACCGCATCGGCGATAGCCTTGCTCCAGCGGCGGTTGGCCGCAGCCCATGAGAGGGCGTCGCGGCGCCTGTCGGACGGTGCATCAAGCAGGGTCAGTTCGGTCATCTGTTCGCTAAGTTTCATTCGGGTTTCGCCATATGAACTCTGCCGGACGGGTCGGAAAAAGGGATGTCCCAATTGGGATATGGCCAAGTCTTACGGTATCCGACACGGTTGAGACCATCAAAAACTCGCATCTGACGCACAGCGAACCTTAAGGTACGGCGCGCTGCGTCACAGCAACAAGGATTATCACAATGAGCACAGCAACCAGAGTGAAAACAGCGATCTTGGGGGCGGCATTGTCTGTCGTCGCCGGGGCGGCCAGCGCCGCCGACACCAATCAGCCGATCTCGATTGCTACAATCGACAGTTCGGATGCGGATTTCATCGCCCATGTCTATGGAGGGTTGCTGGAGCGCTATGGGTTCAACGTGGAATATTTGCGGATCGACTACACCGCGATGATCCCGGCGCTGGAAACCGGCGACCTGGATGTATCCACCTCGATCTGGGACACCACGACTTGGCCGGCGGTGGTCAATGCGATGGCGGATCACACGGCAGTGATCTATGGCTCGACCGGCGTGGCGGTGCAGGAAGGCTGGTGGTATCCGAAATACCTTGAAGAGGTCTGCCCGGGACTGCCCGATTACAAGGCACTTCAGTCCGAGGGCTGCGTCGCCGCTCTGGCCACGGCCGAGACCGCGCCGCGCGGGCGATACATCGACGCGCCGGCCGATTGGGAAACCGACTCGGCCAAGCGGATGGAAGCGCTCGGGCTGGACTACGAGGTGATCAGTTCCGGGTCCACGGTCACGATGATTGCCTCGCTACGCGCCGCGGTCGACCGCGAGGAACCTGTCTTCGGTTTTGGCACGCAGCCGCATTGGTATTTCGACCAGACGCCCGGGGGCTTTGTTGACCTGCCGCCTAACCTGTCGTCCTGTTACGACGATCCGGCGGCAGGGCCCAACCCGGAGGCGACATTTGACTGCGGTTTCTCGGTAGGCTTTGTCTGGAAGATGGCGCGCAACGGCTTTGCGGAGAAATCGCCCGAAGCGGCCCGCCTGCTGCATCTGTTCCAGTTGGAGGGCCGGGACGTGGCCCGCGCCACCGACAGGATCGAGAATGGCGGCATTCCGATCCAGCAGGTCGCGGGCGAATGGTTAGATGCGCATCAGGACGACTGGAAGACCTGGCCCATCGACTGAGACGGTTTGAAAACCTGCCGGCCTGCCAATCGGCGGTCCGGCGTAGCCAAAATGACCCCATATCATGACACGTCCCTATTCTGGCTGCGATGGCGGTAGAGCTATGCTGCGCTGCTCCGGCCTTTGGAAGATTTTCGGCAGGAACGCCGCCGAAGCGCTGGACGATCTGGGCGAAGACGCGCCGGACCAGGCGTTTCGCGACCGAGGTCTGATCGTCGGCGCTCGTGCGGTGAACTTGCATGTGAACAAGGGTGAGATCTTTGTTGTCATGGGGCTGTCCGGATCGGGAAAATCGACTTTGGTGCGCTGCATGACACGGCTGCACCAGCCTACCGCCGGCAAGCTGGAAATCGATGGAGAGGATGTTACTGCACTGTCCGACCGTGCGCTGGTGGAACTGCGGCGGCGCAAGATTTCGATGGTGTTCCAAGATTTTGCCCTGCTGCCGCATCTGACGGTGATGGGCAATGTGGCCTTCCCGCTGAAGGTTCAGTGCGTGGATCGCAAGACCCGAGAGGCGCGCGCCCTGGAAATGATAGAACTGGTGGGGCTGGCGGGTCGGGAAAACTACTTTCCCGACGAACTGTCGGGCGGACAGCAGCAGCGCGTGGGCATAGCACGCAGCCTGACAACCCGGCCCGAGGTCTGGTTTCTGGACGAGCCATTCTCGGCGCTGGACCCACTGATCCGCCACGATATGCAGGCCGAGTTCCTGCGGCTGCAAACCCGACTGAACAAGAGCATCGTCTTCATCACCCATGATTTCGAAGAGGCTGTTCGGCTGGCCGACCGGATCGCCATCATGAAGAACGGTCAGGTGATCCAGCAGGGTCGCCCCGAGGACTTGGTGCTTCGGCCCAACGACGAATACGTGCGCGAGTTCACCCGAAGCATCCCCAAGCAGAAAGTGTTGCGAGTTTCGGCGATCATGGAGGCGCCGAACGGGGAGGGGACAGGCGAAACTTCCGTTCCGGCCGATGCCACCATAGACCAAGTCGCCGCGCAGGTGCTTGAGGCCGACGGGGCTATCGCGGTGGTGGACGGCGCGGATCGGGTGGTCGGGTCCATTCACCGCAACGCCCTGATATCGATCATCACCTGAGATGTCGTCGTGACCCCGCATCCCGAAACCAGCGCCTTATTCAGTCGGCGCAACGCGATCAGGGCTGCAATTTCAGCTTGCCTGGTCGCGGCAGCGTTCTGGCTGCCGTCGCCGGGCGGCGTGCTCGATGTCTTTCCCGAGGCGCGGACCATCGACATCGCGTCGTGCCTGGGCGACTGGCTCAGGCATGTCTCTCGCACGGCCGAGATCGGATCGGTGAGGGTTTCGGAGATTACCCGCTTGATCGGTACATTGGCTTCCCAACCCTACGAGCTGTTGAAAGGCGTGTTCGCGTCGGGCTTCACGATTTATCCCGAGGCGGGCGGCAAAATCTATATCCCGCCCCTGCCCTGGGTCGCGGTGGTGGCGCTGTTCGTGGCTCTGGGGCAGGCTTTCGGGGGGCGAAAGCTGGCGTTGGGGACCGGGGCCACGTTCCTGTTCTTCGCCATGTTCGGCATCTGGGAATCGGCGATGCTGACCCTGACGCTGGTTGTGGTTTCGGTGCTGTTCAGCACGGTCATCGGTCTGCTGCTGGGACTTTGGGGATACAAACACCCGGCCCTGGACCTTCTGTTGCAGCCGCTTTACGACGTCATGCAGACGCTGCCGCTGTTTTCCTATCTGGTGCCAATGATCCTCTTTTTCGGGTTCGGTCCGGTGGCTTCGCTGATGGCGACGGTGGTGTTCTCGCTGCCGCCGATGGCGCGGGTAACGACCCAGGCCCTGCACGATGTGCGTGGCAGCGTGTGCGAGTTCGGCCAGATCGCCGGGTGTCGGGCGCGTCAGCTGGATTGGCTGGTGATGATCCCGGCGGCCCGCAAGAGCCTGCTGCTGGGGATCAACCAGGTCATTATGCTGGCGCTGTCCGTGGTCGTGGTCGCCTCGCTGATCGGGGCCGGCGGATTGGGTGGGGACGTACTCAAGGCGCTGAAATCGCTGCGCATCGGCGATGCCATCGTCGCGGGCTGTGCGGTTACGCTCATGGCAATCATGCTGGACCGGATTTCTTTCGCCCTTGCCTTGCGCAGACCGGTTCACAGGCCCGAGACCGACGGCTGGCTGCGACGCAACGCCCTGCTGGCGAAGATCGTCGCCGCGGTTTTGGCGATCACGCTACTAGCGCGGGTGGTGCCGGGGTTGCAGACATTTCCAGAAGCCTGGGAAATCCGCGCTGGCGACTCGGCCAATGAGGCGGTTCGCTGGCTGTCGCGCAGCTATTATGATGAACTTAGCGCCCTGCGCGATGCGTTCATTATCTATTTATTGAAGCCCGTGCGCCTGTTTTTGACAGGGTTGCCCTGGGTCGGGGTGACGGTGGTGGCCGTGGTCACGGGTTATCTGCTGAAAGGTTGGCGGCTGGCGCTGCTGGGCGGGGCGGTCTATGCGGCGATCGCCGTGCTCGGGTATTGGGAAAAGGCGATGATCTCGCTTTACCTGGTCATCGTTTCGGTGGCCTTTTCCAGCGTTTTGGGGGCTGCTCTCGGCATGGTCGGCACGCTGAACCGGCCATTGCGCGCCTGGCTGATAGCGCTCGTGGACGCGTTGCAGACCATGCCGATGTTCGTCTACCTGATCCCGGTCGTCATGCTGTTCAGCTTAGGCGAATTTCCCGCCTTTTTGGCGATAGTGGCCTATGCCATCACCCCGGCGATCCGTTACACGATGGCCGCGCTCGACGATGTGGCCCCCTCGATTGTTGAGAGCGCGCGCATGTCGGGATGCAGTGGCTGGCAATTGCTTACACAGGTCCGGCTACCGCTGGGCCTGCCGGTGATGCTCTTGGGGATCAACCAGGTGATCATGCTGGCCTTCGGGATGCTGGTGATCACTGCCCTGGTCGGCACACGAGGGCTGGAGGAGACCACGCTGGTGGCGATTGCCAAGGTCGAGGCTGGGGACGGGCTGCTGGCCGGACTGGCCATTGCCGGTATGGCCATCGTCTTTGATCGCTATATCCGCGCCGCCAGCGAAATCGTGGCCTATTACGTGGGGGTTCCCCTGACCAGAAAGGTAGTCTGACGGGTGTCTATCCCACATGGGATATGTGCCTGGGCACAGCGGCATGGCAGTTGATTTCCGGCGAAGCATTCGCAGGCAAGCGGGAGCAGGTAGTGAGCGACATCATTGAGGAGTTCGATTTCATCATCGTGGGTGCTGGTTCAGCCGGATGCGTGCTGGCCAACCGCCTGTCAGCGGACGCGCGCAACCGGGTTCTGCTGTTGGAGGCGGGGGGATCGGACATCAACCCCTTCGTGGCCGCGCCGGTCGGGGAAACACAGCTCTTGGGGTCGGCCTATGATTGGGCCTTCAAGAGTGCGCCGCAACTCGAACTGGGCGGCGCGACGCTGGATCTGGCGCGTGGTAAATGCCTGGGTGGGTCGTCAGCGATCAACGGGCAGCTCTATTTCCGTGGCATCCCGGAGGATTACGACGGCTGGGCGAATTTGGGTAACACCGGTTGGCGCTTCGACGACGTGCTGCCGCTGTTCAAGCGCATGGAAAACTGGATCGGCGGCGCCGACCGCTATCGCGGCGACAGAGGCCCGCTGCGCACCATCGGCAGCACTTATGACAACCCGCTGTTCGAGGCTTTCGTGCAGGCCGGCGAACAGTTGGGGCATCCGCGCGTGGCGGATTTCAACGGCGCTGAGTATGAGGGCTTCGGTCATTGCCAGCATACGCATTACCGATTTCCGGTGCTGCGCTGCGCTACATCTTATGCCTATCTCCTCCCGGAGCGGTTCCGGCGGAACCTGACCATCCGCAAACACGCCGAGGCGACCCGCGTGGTGATTGCGGACCGGCTGGCCACCGGCGTGGAGTATTGGCGCAAGGGTGCCCTGCATCTGGCGCGGGCAAGCAAGGAGGTTGTGCTTAGCGCGGGGCCGTATCAGTCGCCCAAGCTTTTGATGGTGTCGGGCATCGGCGACGCCGAGCACCTGAAAACCATGGGCGTGGAGCCACAACTGCATCTGCCCGGTGTCGGGCAGAACCTTCAGGATCAGATCGGGTCTTTCGTGCAGCACAGTTGCACGCAGCCGATCACATATTACAGCTATACCAATCCTTTACGAGCGGCCGGGGCGGTTGTGGAGTGGCTGTTTCTGGCGCGCGGGCCGCTGACCCTGTTTCCGATGGCGTCCAGCGCAATCCTGCGGGTAGCACCCGGAGTGGCCCGGCCTGATGTTCAGTTCTACATGTTCCCGGTCGCGGTAAACCCTCACAGCGAAGGCACGTTCGAGCCGCGCTCGCATGCCTACAACATTCACTGGGGGATCATTCAGCCCAAAAGCCGGGGCGTCGTGCGGCTGCGCAGCGCCGATCCGTTTGCTGATCCGATGATCGACAACCGCTTTTTCTCGGACGATGCCGACAAGTCGCTGAACCGGCGGGCGTTCCGGCTGGCGCGTCGCATTCACGCGCAGGCCGCGCTCGCCCCTTATCGCGGCACCGAGGTGGCGCCAGGTCTGGACTGCCAGACTGATGCCGAGATCGACGCCCACTGCGCCCGGTATTTCGCCAACCACTATCACGCCTCGGGCACCTGCAAGATGGGGGTGGACGAAATGGCCGTCGTCGACCCTGAGTTGAGGCTGCGCGGGATCGACCGTCTGCGGGTGATCGACAGCTCGATCATGCCGGTGGTGGTGACCGGGGGACTAAACGCACCGTCGATGATGATCGGCGAAAAGGGCAGCGACCTACTGCTGGAATCTTGGCGCGGATGAGACAGGACGCGATAGACCCGGTAACCGACTACCTGAATGCCCGCGCCGTCCGTGATGCGGACGACATTGTCATGTGTGGACGACCCCTTTTGTGCAAGAACAAAGTTTATTTGATCTGATCTAAGTAGGATGCGGTCATGTGTCCGGCCTGTTTGCGCGGTGTCTATCGACCGCTGGCCCTGATGAAGTCCGCTTGTTGGGTCCCTCTCACATTAACGAGCTTTGATGCCCTGACAATGCCACGGGTTTATCCAACAACGGTCCTGGTCGATCATCATCATATACTATTGCCCTTACATCTCCTGCGGGGCCGGTGAACAATAAGGTTCACCACCCGCCATGACCGCCCAAACAACCCGAGCGGTCTTGTTGGCCATGGCGACGGTGACAACCCTCGCCGGTTTGCGCGCCAACAGGGATCTCACCCAAGCCCCGGTTTCCGATTGGCTGTTTCCTGCCCGGCGTATCACTGATGTCGCACCGACAACCAGCAACCGTCGTAAGTAACCGTCACCCATTTTTGATATCCGGCCCAGTCTCTGCTTTCCTCCTGAAGAGTTTTGGCGAGGCGTTAACCCCAGGAAGGCTGCGAACTGCCGGCCTGATGTAAAGACGTTTGGGTTCGGTATGCTTGCAGCCAGCGCTGTCGCAGTGATAACGCCAATGCCAGGGATGGTTTCAAGACGCCGGCTCGTCTCATCATTACGATGCCAGGCCAACAACTGGCGTTCGAGTAGCCGCACTTGATCTGTCAAATTGTCTAGTTGCTCTGCCAATGCTGCCAGCGCCATTCGAGCCAACTCGGGTAAATCCACCTCTTGATCTGATTTGCAGGATTGGATCAGAGCATAAAGTTTGCGGGCACCCTGCGGAGCGATCACCCCGAACTCGGCGAGATGCCCCCGGATCGCATTAAGCAACATCGTGCGCTGCCGCATCAATAGGTCGCGACCGCGGTGAAGCATCAGAACCGATTGGTTTTCTTCACTCTTGATCGTGACGAAGCGCATGGTTGGCCGAGTCACAGCCTCACAGATTGCTTCGGCATCGGCAGCATCATTCTTCTGCCTTTTAACGTAAGGCTTAACGTAAGAGGGTGGAATCAGCCGAACTTCATGACCCAGAGATCGAATCTCCCGGGCCCAGAAATGGGACGTGGCACAGGCCTCCAAACCGATCAGACAAGACGGTACGTCACGCAAAAAGTCCAGCACCTGCCCGCGACGAAGCTTCTTGCGGAAGACAACTTCGCCCTGCTCATCGATTCCGTGAAACTGAAACACAGACTTCGCCAAATCGACCCCAATTGTTGTAACCTTCATCATGGACGGTTCCTTCTCGTTGATGGTTTATGACAACACCAACATGGCACATCTAGATGCCGTAGGAAGGGGCCGTCCACCCCATCACATAAACAGGCGACTCTTGGCATCCATGACAGATGAAACAATCATTGTACCGTCGCCGTGGCCGTTAGCATTATCTATGGCGAGTTGTTGATAGCGAAGGCGACATGGTGGATGTCCTACTTCAATCCCGACGAAACACGACTGCTGCGAAGAAACTCCTACGCCATGCGATGCGGGTTCGATTGGCCCCTCCACAGATGGTCTTCACTGATAAGTGGCAACCTTCTAAGGCAGCGGTTCAATCAATTATTCCAAGCGCAATAAATCTCGTTGGCAAACGCCTTAACAACAGGGCTGAAAATTCACATCAACCGACGCGCCGCTGAGAACGGAAACAGCAGCGTTTCAAGTCGCTGAAATCTGCACAACGCTTCCTGTCAATCCACGCTGCTTTCTAAAACCACTTCAACATTCAAAGACATCTGCTATCACGAAAAACGATGAAACAATTCCGTGCAAACACGTTGCGCGCCTGGAACGAGCTGGCTTCAGCATAAATCCCTGGCAGAGACCACTCTGCGCCTACCTACGTTGACGTGACAACACCCTCTTACACTGCCTGCCGATGCCCGCGGAGCGATAAAGCACCTTACCTGGAACCCTAATTTACCTTGCTGTTGATTCAGGTCAATGACTGGAAGCATGCGCCGGCGCACATTTGCCCTCACTGAGGGGGCGGAAATACGCCCGGGTGTACCTGCCGCACGAGCAGACACTTTCACGCACCCTGCGAAGGCACTTCGCAGGCCGAAAAGGGGCTTTCTATGTCTATCGATACAAATACGGAAAAAGACACGGAACAGGATCTGACATCGCGGTTCCCTAGTGCGTATACAATTCTGTTTCTACTCATCATAGTAGTTGCCGCGTTGACCTGGATCATCCCAGCAGGCAGCTATGACCGTGTCGTCGACGACGCGGTAGGGCGAGAGATTGCAGTTGCGGGCACCTACAAGGAAGTTGATCCGAACCCTCAAGGCTTCTGGGATGTCATGCTGGCCCCCACCGCTGGATTTTATGACCCTGACAGCTATGTCGCCAACGCCATCGACGTCGCGCTATTCGTTCTGTTTCTCGGCGGGTTCCTCGGGATCGCGAACGCGACCGGGGCTATCGACACCGGCATCCGAACGGTAATGCGCAGACTTCAGAATCGTGAAATCTGGATGATCCCGATCCTGATGTCGCTTTTCGCCCTGGGCGGGACAACTTATGGAATGGCCGAAGAAACCTTGGCCTTCTATGCCATTCTCATCCCGATCATGATCGCCGCAGGATACGATGCTGTCACCGGTGTTGCGATCATCCTGATTGGGGCGGGCATCGGTGTCCTGGGGTCAACCATCAACCCATTTGCGACGGTGATCGCAGCCAACGCTTCCGGCATTCCATTCACTGACGGGATCGGCTTGCGGGTCGTACTGCTGATCGGCGGCCTGATCATTTGCGCTGCTTACGTCATGCGATACGCGTCACGTGTTAAAGCGGACGCGTCGCGCTCAGTCGTCGCCAAGCAGGCTGCTGCGCATCGGGACATCTTTCTGAAAGACCAGCCTGACGCGTCCGAGGCGTCTACCCTAACCGGCACGCAATCCATTGTTCTAATCGTCTTCGGTTTGACTTTCGCGGCGATGATCTGGGGCGTATCCACGCAAGGCTGGTGGATGGCGCGCATGGGCGCGCTGTTTCTCGGCTCGGCCATATTGATCGGCCTGATCGCGCGAATGGGAGAGAAGCAAATTACCGGTAACTTCGTTGATGGCGCCCGCGATCTTCTGGGTGTGGCGTTGGTGGTCGGGCTTGCGCGCGCCATCGTCGTCATCATGGAAAATGGCCTGATCGCAGACACCATTCTCCACAGTGCTGAACAGTCGCTGGGTGGCCTTGGTGATCTGGCTTTTATCAATCTGATGTTCTGGATTGAGGTGGGTATGAGCTTCTTCGTACCGTCGTCGTCCGGCCTTGCCGTGTTGTCGATGCCAATCCTGGCGCCTCTTGCCGATTTTGCCGGTGTCGAGCGTAGTCTTGTCGTCACGGCCTATCAATCAGCGAACGGGCTCGTGAATCTGATCAACCCGACGTTTGCGGTTGTGATCGGGGGCCTTGCCATCGGGCGCGTCTCCTATGATCGCTGGCTCGTGTTCATCTGGCCGCTGCTCCTGATCCTGACTGTTTTCATCACTGCCGGAATCAGCATCGCCGCGCTTATCTGAGGAAGCCGAAAAAATGACGGATCACTCATTAGGCGTTTATTCCGAAACCGGAATCTTGCGGCAGGTTATCGTCTGCCGTCCCGGCCTGGCGCACCGTCGCCTGACACCCGACAATTGCCAGGACCTGCTGTTCGACGATGTGTTCTGGGTCAAGCAGGCCCAAAAGGACCATGACATTTTTGCACAAACGATGCGCGGCGAAGGCGTCGAAGTCATGGATGTCAACGATCTGCTGACCGAAACTCTCGATATCCAGGACGGTCGGGATTGGGTGCTGGATCACCGGATCACACCGGACCAGATCGGGGTTGGGATGTTATCAGACCTACGGGCCTGGATGAACGAATTGCCCGCCACGCAACTGGCTGAGTATCTGCTGGGCGGTCTTGCCACCGATGATCTACCGTTCAAGCCATCGGGTCTTTTCGGTAGCTATCTCGGCCGGCATGGTTTCATTCTGCCGCCGCTGCCGAATGCGCTCTTTACGCGGGACAATTCGGCCTGGATTTTTGGCGGGGTGTCGGTCAACCCAATGTATTGGCCCGCCCGGCGTCCTGAGACACTGCTGAACACTGCGATCTACAAACACCACCCCAGGTTTTCAGGCAAAACAACAATCCACTTTGGCGATCCGACTGTCGATCACGGACTGGCGACGTTGGAAGGCGGTGACATTATGCCGGTGGGCAATGGGACCGTGCTCGTCGGCATGGGCGAGCGGTCCTCACCGCAAGGCGTGGGTCAACTGGCCAAAGCTCTGTTCGACATGGGCGTGGCACAGCGGGTTCTTGTCTTCGCAATTCCGAAATCCCGCGCGGCGATGCATCTGGACACTGTTTTCACCCTGTGCGGCGGCGATGTTGTCACCACTTTCAAAGAAGTCGCGGACGAACTGGTTTGTTACGACATCCGACCTGGTGAAGGATCTGCGCCTTTGCAGTTTCGTCATGACCCGCGCCCCATTTTCGAAATTGTAGCGGAAGTGCTGGGTTACAAGCGCCTGACCATCGTGCCCACCGGAGGCAACACGGAAGAAGAACGATCCCGCGAGCAGTGGAACGACGGCAACAACGTGCTGGCGCTGCGGCCTGGCGTGGTCATCGGGTATGACCGCAATGACGACACAAATGCAGCGCTACAAGCGGCCGGGATCGAAGTGCTGGCCATTCCGGGCGCCGAACTGGGGCGCGGGCGTGGCGGCGGTCATTGCATGAGCTGCCCCACCATCCGCGACGCGGTCTGACCTGGAAAGGAAATCCGAATGGCTTACAATCTCAAGAACCGGCACTTCTTGACCCTGCGGGATTTCACCTCGCGCGAAATTGCGTTTCTGCTCAAGCTGGCGGCCAATCTGAAGGACGCAAAATACGCCGGGACCGAACAGCCGCAGTTGCAAGGCAAGGACATCGCACTGATCTTCGAAAAAGACAGCACGCGCACACGGGTCGGGTTCGAAGTCGCCGCTTACGACCAGGGCGCGCGCGTGACCTATCTGGGACCGACCGGCTCGCATATCGGGCACAAGGAATCGGTCAAGGATACCGCACGGGTATTGGGCCGGATCTATGACGCGATCGAATATCGTGGTTTTGGTCAGAACGTTGTGGATCAGTTGGCCAAATTCTCTGGGGTGCCGGTCTACAACGGCCTGACGAACGAGTTCCACCCGACGCAAATTCTCGCCGACTTTCTGACCATGCAGGAGCATGTCGAAAAGCCGCTGCACCAAGTGGCCTATGCTTTCCTCGGGGATGCCGGAAACAACATGGGCGATAGCCTTCTGATCGGCGGAGCAAAAATGGGCATGGATGTGCGTTTGTGCGCCCCGAAAGCGTGCTGGCCAATCCAGGAGATTATCGACGAGGCCAAGACGATTTCGAAGGACACCGGTGCCCGCGTTACGATCACCGAGGACGTGGACGCGGCCGTTCAGGGCGTTGATTTCGTTTACACCGATGTTTGGGTATCGATGGGCGAACCCAAGACGAAATGGGCCGAACGAATTAAACTCTTGAAACCCTATCAGGTCACCACGGAAGTCATGGCCAAGACCGGCAACCCCCGCGCCTGTTTCATGCATTGCCTGCCGGCCTTCCATAACACTGAAACCACAGTTGGTGCCGATATAAAGGACGAGTTCGGTCTTGACGCCCTAGAGGTCACTGAGGAGGTCTTCGAAAGCCCGGCCTCCGTCGTTTTCGATCAGGCGGAAAACCGGATGCATACGATCAAGGCCGTTCTGGTCGCAACACTGGGTTCTTGAGATGCTGGTTGTCGCGGCCATAGGGGGCAATGCCCTGCTGCAGCGCGGGGATCCACTGACAGCCGAAACACAGCGCGAAAATGTGAAGGTAGCAGCACTTGCTCTGGCCGAGATCGTGCACGCCGGGCACCAACTGATCGTAACCCATGGCAACGGGCCACAGGTGGGATTGCTTGCGCTGCAGAGCGCAGCCAGCAAACCGGACGAGGCCTATCCACTGGATGTTCTAGGCGCCGAGACCGAGGGCATGATTGGTTATCTGATCGAGCAGGAGCTGGAAAACGCGCTCGGTCACGATCATTCGGTCGCCACCTTGCTGACGCAAGTACTGGTTGACCGCCACGACCCGGCATTCGGAAAACCGACCAAGTTTATCGGCCCCGTCTATGAAAAGGATGAAGCCGTGGCAATGGCAAAGGCGGCCAATTGGACAATCGCTCAGGATGGGAAGAAATGGCGTCGTGTCGTTCCGTCGCCGGACCCTGTGGAAATTCCTGACATGCGGGTTTTGGAATTGCTGTTGGATCAGGGCGTAATCGTGATTTGCACCGGCGGTGGAGGAATCCCGGTTCTACGCCTCGAGGACGGCAGCATGATCGGCGTCGAAGCGGTGATCGACAAGGATAAAGCGAGCGCCCTTCTCGCGCAGCAACTCAACGCCGATGCGTTGTTGCTGTTGACCGATGTCGACGGTGTCTACCGCGGCTTCGGCACCGAGAATGCCGAGCGAATTTCTGAGCTGACTTCAGCCGAAGCTCGCGCGCTTGATCTTCCTGCCGGGTCCATGGGGCCGAAAATGATAGCTGCTTGTGACTTCGCAGCGTCGGGCGGCTTCACGGGGATCGGTCGGCTGAATGAAGCGGTCGCCATTCTGGAAGGCCAGGCGGGGACGCGCGTGTCAGAGTCACGATAAATAAAAGCCTTTAAGGAGGTGATGCGGCGCTGTCAGAGCAAAATGTCTAGAACCGTCCGTGCCTGTCCCATACCCTCGGCCAATGCAACCGTCCAGCGTGGATTGAATTCATCGTTGATCCGCACGAACACCTCGTCAACGTGCCAACGTCAGTTTGAAATGGATTGATGTTGAACCCGTCGTTCCATACACATTCATCGGAAGCCGAATGATCTCCGGTGATATTTTGAAGTACCGAAAAGGTTTCTTGCTGGTCAGTGATCAAGAATGATTTCCGGCTAAAGTCGTTTTTTTCCGGCATTGCCATCTGAGGTCGTAAAGCCATGATCTGATGGCGCAAAGCGGCATGTCACCTTCGCTTGCCGATCGGCGAACGAACCTTTCAAGTAAATACCAGATACAATGCAAACATCATCAATAGTAGCGACTGATGGTCACTACGTATAATGAACCGTCATGCCATATCGCCTGATGAAGATTTTGACAAAGACAGTTCAGCCATTGCCAGTAATCGACCCCGCCTGGGCCGCGGATTCTTCCATCTGGTGTCGGGTATCCTCCATGACCTCATTGGCTTGTTCGGTGTAAAGGCTCGCAAGCGCCTCCATTTCATCCGAATAATGGCTCGCCGACGATTCGAAAAACTTGCTACAGGCTGTATAGACGTCTTCCGGCGTATTGCAGGATGCGATTTCCAGTACCGTTTTGCGGTCATGTTCAAGCCGGCGGTCGATAAACTTGAAAAGTTCCCGGTTGAACGTCGCCATTCGGCGTAGCATGTGCTCCTGCGCCTGCGCCATGGCTTTGAAGCTCTGGGCATTGGCGCTCATCAGGGGCTGGATTTCCATCATCGGCAGTTTCGCCGATGTCGTATCTGTGATTCCGGCATTCTTTTTTGACTTAGACATAATTCAATCTCCTTCCCACAGCTAATTATGAAGGCCATTATCTCACACTTCCAAGAAAGAGGTATTGACCCACGTCAAAACGCTAACATCGATATCCATTTAACAAGGCGAACGAGAGGCAAACTGAAACGTTATCCCGAAACAGATACGATCAAATGCGGCTTTCTTGCAGTCCGCACTGTTCCAATCCTGACCGCCATCGTCCGGTTTTGCCCGGCCTGCAGATGGAGGGCATTAACACGTGTCAGCTTTAAACCGGCTTCCATCGTTTCCAATCAAAGGGAAACCGGGTGCACATGATTGAGGCCGAACTGGTCGCGACGTTAGGGGTTCAGGGCATGCTGGCTTTTGTTCGCGCCAGGTGGCAATGTACTGTAGTTTCGAGGTGAACCGCTCGGAGTCCGATATAGGCCGATCAATCGCACCGGACAATGGCGTGTTCCGGCAGTCCAACCGACAGCGGGGCACTCCAAGCCGCCAAGGATTATCCTTGCCGGCAAAAGACTGCACCCGCATTTGCCCCACGTCTTAACCGTCATTTGAAGCCTTCAGACAATGAGCTATTTTTTCCCTTACGGTACTCTCCTGCTCGGCTATCGCCTGCTCAAGCAAGCGAAGCTTGCGATTTAATCCGTGCCCAGTGTCGATCAGCGAAAGAATGATCGGCACAGCTTCTTCATTCACCGCCAGATCGTCGATGAGCTCCACAATGAGTCTGAGCCGCGCTACATCGAGCTCATCGAATACCGGCCCGATTTCGGTTTGCGCCGGGACCACCCATGACTGCTCTATACAGATGCGTAACCTCGAGTTCGACAAACCTTCTATTCGGGCGAGTACGTCTTCCTCTTTTATCATGATATGCCCCCTTCCCACGATTCACGTGGATTATAGGGATGGGCCTTGCGCCATGTTTCCAGCGCGGTTTTCAGTTCATCGTCGATCGTCTTCGGAAGAACGATGCTGAGCGTGACACGTTGATCGCCGGCCTTTTCCCCCACACGATGAATTCCCTTGCCCTTCAGGCGCAAAACACTGCCACTGCTTGACCCCGGTGGAATTCGCAGGTTAACGCGACCGGATATGGTTGGAATTTCAACCGTGCCGCCGAGTATCGCTTCATCAATCGTTATTGGCAGGTCGAGCTTGATATCGTCACCCGCGCGCTCGAAGATCGGGTGCGGACGAATGGAGACTTCGATCAGAGCGTCGCCCGGTGGCCCGCCATTGAGCCCTTTTTGTCCCTTGCCGGAAAGGCGCAGAGTTTGCCCGTTGCGAATACCCGGCGGTATCGTGATATCGATAACGCTCCCTGACTGTGTTTTCACGCGTCGTTTTTCGCCGTTAACCGCGTCAAGAAACCCGATCTCGATTTGATAACGCAGGTCGGCGCCGCGAAACCGCGCGGAACCCATACCGCCGCCATCATGTCGATCCTGACCGAAGGCCCTGCCGAAGATATCGCTTATATCGTCATAAGATTCATTCGGCTGGTAACGATGCCGGTTTCCGGAATCGGCGTACCGGTAGTAGAAATCACGATCAGGTTTTTCGGCGCCGGTCGCATCGATTTCACCGGCATCATATCGCCGTCGTCGCTCCGGGTCTCGCAAAAATTCATAAGCTCCGGAAACCGCCTTGAACTTTTCCTCCCGTTCCGGGTGACCGGCGTTGAGATCCGGGTGAAGCTTTCGAGCCAACTCGCGGTAAGCCTTCTTGATCTCCGCATCTGTCGCCCCACGCGGCACGCCAAGCAAAGCATAGGGGTCGGCATTAGTCGTTTCATCAGTCATGGTTTTCCTCCAGGTGAACAGACTGCAGATCACCTTGTTTTTGCCTGGTTACTAACCTCATTGCGTCGTCGCCATGGTTTTTCGGAAACGCAGCAGGGCACAGGCGAAAAAAACGGAACCGATCGCCAGAATTGCCAAAAGCATTGGCCAGACGATCTCCAGACCCGCACCCCGAAACAGCACGGCCTGTGCAAATTTTATGAAATGGGTTGTAGGTGAAAACTGCATGATGGTCTGCAATCCTTCGGGCATGCTTTCAAGCGGGGTGCCGCCGCCGGACAACAGATTCAACACGACAAAAACCGGTATTGAAAGCAGGCCGAATTGCGGCATCGAGGTTGCAATCGTCGCCAACATAATCCCCAGGGATGTTACAGAAAACAGGTAAAGCCCGGCGCCTAGTGCGAAGAATGCAATTGATCCGACAATGGGCACACCAAGAAAGCCCTGCACTACCAGATACAGCGATACTACCGATGCCAGTACGATTACAGCGCCGTTCGACCAGATTTTGGAAAGCATGATTTCGACAGGGGTCACCGGCATCACCAGCAGGTGTTCGATCGTGCCGTGCTCGCGTTCCCGGATAACAGCGGCACCGGAAAGGATAATCGAAAGGATGGTGACATTGTTTATTATCTGCATAACGGACATGAACCAAGCCGATTCAAGATTTGGGTTAAACTTGGCCCGTATTATCAGCGTGACAGGCAGGTCGAATGCGCTGTCCGAACGGTTGATAAAAGAGATTATCTCGCGCTGCACGATATTTTGAATATAGGTGGCGCCGTTTCCGGCAAGGGTCATCGCGGTTGCATCGACGTTGAGCTGAATTACCGGTCTGTGACCGGCCAGAATATCAGCCTGAAAGCCGACCGGGATATCCATGACAAAGGAATGTTCGCCACCGTCCATTACGCTGTCCATTTCACCAAGTTCAATCAGGTCGGCGGGCTTGAAGTACGGCAGGATAAATGCAGCGCGGATGCGCTCGGATAATACTGAACGATCTTCGTCAACGATTGCGATCGCTGCGTTTCGCACCTCCGTCCGAACGCCACTTGCAACCGTGTAGATCGCAAGCGTGAATGTATAGAGTATCAACCCCATCAGAACCGGATCACGCAGGACGCTGAATATCTCCTTGACGCCGAGATACAGGATATTGGATATGGGGCGCATCCTATCTCTCCTGGCGACGTAGCAGCAGCGTCGCGATGATCAGAAACAGCAACCCGAACCCGGCGAGGGCGATATGATCCCAATACAGGTCGCCGAACCCCAGTCCCTTGTTATAAACACCGGCGCTGATCCGTTGGAAATAATAGGCCGGGAAGGACTTGCCGATTACCTGTGACGCGCCGTCCAATGTCGCGACCGGATACATCATGCCGGAGAAATTCACTGTCGGAATTATCACAATGATTGCACTTGCGAATACCGCTGCGATCTGAGAACTCACAAATGTCGAGACGACCAGACCAAACCCCGTGGCGGCTGTAGTATACAAAACCGCTCCTGCGATCAGCGCGGCAACGCTTCCCTCTATTCTCAGACCGAACACAACAAACATCAGAGCCGTCAGGGTCAAGAAACTCACCAGCGCGACAGCGATATAGGGAAGCTGTTTTCCAAGCAGAAACTCCACCCTGCGGGTTGGCGCTGTGTAGACATTGGTTATTGATCCCATCTCCTTTTCGCGAACCACGCCAAGTGCAGTAAGCATTGTCGGTATCATGATCAGCATCATTGTCAGGACGCCTGGCGGGATTGCATGAGCGGATATGAACGCCTGATTGTAGCGAAACCTCGGCTCGATATCCGCCAGATCATAGACGGGGGAAATCCCTGTCTCGGAAAATGAAAATTCGCGAAGAAACGATAGAAACGCGCCGTTTGCATATCCCCGGGCGGTCTCTGCCCGGACTGTATTTGACCCATCGAGCCATATCGCGATTTCCGGATTCCGCTGCGCAAGCAGGTCACGTCCGAAATCGGGCGGTATGACAACAGCCATACTGAAATCGCCCTGTATCAGGCGGTGCTCCAGTTCCGAGAAATCCTGGATTGGCGCTTTTTGGCTGAAGTATCGGGAACTGGAGAATTGTTGCAGCAACGAACGACTTTCAGGCGATTGGTCTCCGTCCAGCACGGCGTAGGTCAGGTTCTCGACGTCGAAAGATATACCGAATCCCATCGTCAGCATCAGGATCATCGGGCCCAGAAGCGCAAATGAAAGCCGGATGCTGTCCCGCCACAACTCCATTGCCTCGCGCCGGGCAAAGGCCCAGACGCGGGGCGGCGAAAGCCAGCGTTCAGGTAACGCCGGCGATCCGTTGTGGGGCAGCGACAGCGGTTTGGATACCTTCGGTTCGGAAATGTCGGAGCGGTCGACAGCGTCTTCAAGCCAAGCGATAAACGCCGCTTCAAGCGTTGATGTGCCGCGGGCTTCCTTCAATTCCGACGGCGTGCCGACGGCTAAAACCTTGCCCGCGTGCATCAAGGATATCCGGTCGCATCTTTCGGCCTCATTCATGAAATGCGTAGAGATAAAAATCGTGACGCCGTCATTTCTGGACAGCTCGATAAGCAGGTCCCAGAACCCGTCGCGTGCAATCGGATCGACACCGCTGGTCGGTTCATCAAGAATAAGCATCTCGGGCTTATGCAGGACGGCGACAGCAAGCTGCAGACGTTGCCTGACGCCAAGCGGCAAATCTGCCGGACGGGAATCGGCAACCTGCTGCAAGGAAAAACGGATCATAAGGGATTCGATGCGGTCGGCTTTTTCGGCGCGGGGCAACTGAAATATATCCGCGTGCAGGTCGAGGTTTTGGCGCACGGTAAGTTCGGAATACAGAGAGAAAGATTGCGACATGTAACCGACACGCCTGCGGTTTTCCATATCTTTACTGTCGACGCTTTTTCCGAACAACCGGGCTTCCCCTTCCGTTGGCGTCAGCAGGCCGGTCAGCATTTTCATCGTGGTTGTTTTACCGCAGCCGTTCGACCCGAGGAATCCGAATATCTCTCCGGCATCGATTCGAAAGGTTACGGCATCGACTGCTGTAAAATCGCCGAATCTCATGCTGAGCCTGTCTGCTTCGATGGCGGAAGGCCCATCAGTTGCAGGCCTCGGCGGCAGGACAATCTGGTGGTGGTCGCGCCTGGTGCCGTCGGGTAACAGAGCGACAAAGGCGTCCTCCAGGGTTGATGCGCCGGTCTTCTCTTTCAATGCCAAAGGCGTGCCCGCGGCAAGCACCTGACCCTCGTTCATGGCGATCAGGTGTTCGAACCCTTCTGCTTCTGACATATAGGCGGTTGCGGTTATGACAGTCATTTCAGGGCGCTGGTTGCGTATCCGCCCTATCAGGTCCCAGAATTGGCGGCGAGATAGCGGGTCCACCCCGGTCGTCGGTTCGTCCAGGATTAGCAGGTCAGGATCATGGATAAGTGCGCAACAAAGGCCGAGTTTCTGCTTCATCCCGCCGGAAAGTTTTGCGGCGGGCCGATCTTGGAACGGATCAAGGCCGGTGCTGGTCAACAGGTCGGCTATCCGTTCCTTTCGCTCTGCAGCGAATTGCCCGAACAGCCGGCCGAAGAAATCAATATTCTCGAAGACCGAGAGGGCCGGGTATAAGTTGCCGCCCAGTCCCTGAGGCATATAACCGATTTTCGGGCAGATCCGCATTCTGTGCGCTGAATCTGAAATATCACCACCCAAAACGCGAATACTGCCGGACTGCATCCTGCGGGCACCGGCAACAAGCCCCAGCAGGGTAGATTTGCCGACCCCGTCCGGTCCGATAAGCCCATACATTCGCGCTTTGGAGAACGACAGAGAGACAGAATCGAGCGCTGTCACAACACCGTATCGATGCGACAGATTGGTAACAGTGGCTGTTGCTGCAGCGTTATCGGTCATTTGGCAGATGGATCGCCAGTGCATCCGGCCATGCCGCCGACGGATCGACACGGATATAGGCCATGCCGGGAACGCCGGTCTTCACCACATCGCGGTGCGCAATCAGTATATCTCTCGGAATCTTGACTTCGACCCGGAAGGTGAGCTTTTCGCGCTCGCTTTCGGTTTCGACATATCTCGGTGTGAACTGCGCCTCGGCAGCAACAAACGTGACCTTTGCGGGAACCACATACCGGGGCGCTGCATCAAAGATCAGCCGCGCCTCGGCGCCGTAGCGAAGCTGGCCCGCCGGACCCGTCGGGAGATAGACGGTCATGGAAACGTCTGCCAGATCAAGCAGCGAGACGATACGCCCGCCAGCCGCGACAACTTCGCCCGGCTCGACCAGTCGATACTGAACCCTGCCAGCCTTTGGCGCCTTCAGCACATATTCGGCCAAGTCGGCATGAAGCCGATCGACGGCTGCCTGTGTTGCGTCAATGGAAGCTTGCGCCCGAGCAATACCGGCTTGTGCCGAAAGGACGGCAGCGCGGGCTGTCGCCTGCTGGGCACGGCGGCGGTCGACGGTTTCGCCGCTGGCGTGCCCGCGTTCGTTAAGAGAGAGCGCCCGTGCCAGTTCCTGTTCCGCGAATACCAGCTCTGCCTTGCGTTGTGCGTTAAGCGCCTGTGCTTCCAGAAGGCTTTGTTCAGCCTGCCGGACATCGGCTTCCGCTACGCGCAACTCTGCTTCGACCTGGGTTGAATCAATGCGGGCGATGACTTGACCTGCGGTTACGAGTTCGCCTTCCGCAACTCGAATTTCCCTAAGACGACCGCTGAACCTGCTTGAAATATCAATGCGTTCAGCCTCTATCCGACCATTTGACTTCACAAAGCCCGCCGGCAGCTCCGCTGGCCTGCTTTCCAACCAATACCAACCGGCCCCGGCGCCTAACACCGCGACAATAAGTGCGCGGATCAACCATGGTTTCATCTGTCTAGTCTTTCACCGTAATGCCTGTGTTATCCGGGCGGTAATTCCAGTCGCAAACTAGTCGCCATCTGATTACAACGTATTGCGCCAGATCAATCCGCAAATGCATTTCTGTCGTTAATCTATGCTCAGTAGTCTCTCAATGGAGTGAATTATGGGCGTTCCCAAAATAGCCTCAGTCGATCCCGGGAAGCCGCCGGGTCGCCAATCGGCACGCGCCGGATCCGATCGAATGGCATTGAAGTCATGCGCCGACCTCCCGGTTTTGCCTGATCTGGACGGTGCGGAAGATACCTATACGGAACCAGCCTTCGCGGATGTCATGGACCACGCATCCCGCGCCTTGATCGCGCGCTCAACCGCAGGCCTCTCGCCGGCCGCCATGATGCTTGTCTGGTCCGATTGGGCTTTGCATCTTGCCACATCGCCGGGCAAACAGGCCCGGTTGTGGGAAAAAGCCATCCGTAAGGCTATGCGGTTCCAACACTATGCCGCACGATGCGCGATGAATGGCGGCGTTGCATCACAGTGTATCGAACCGTTGCCGCATGATCGAAGGTTTATGGCTGAAGCCTGGCAAAAACCGCCGTTCAATCTCATGCATCAAGCCTTCCTTCTGACCCAGCAGTGGTGGCACAACGCGACGACTGACGTTCGCGGCGTTACCGCAGCAAACGAGCACGCGGCAGAGTTTGCGGCGCGACAGTTTCTCGATGTTTTCTCTCCGTCGAACTATCTGCTTACAAATCCGGAGGCTTTGGCGCGAACATGGGAAGAACAAGGACAGAACCTCTTCAGGGGGTGGCAGAATTTCCAGCAGGATATCGAGCGGCAGCTCGGCGGCAAGCCGCCCGCCGGAACGGAATCGTATAAGGTTGGAGAAAATGTGGCGGTTACGCCGGGCAAAGTGGTTTTCCGCAACAGGCTGATGGAACTGATCCGGTATACGCCTGTAACGGAAACCGTATATCCAGAGCCCGTGCTTATCGTTCCGGCATGGATTATGAAATACTACATCCTTGATCTCAGTCCTGAAAACTCAATGGTAAAATACCTGGTAGAACAGGGATTCACGGTCTTCATGATCTCCTGGAAGAATCCGGGACCCGAAGACCGCGATCTTGGAATGGACGATTACCGAAAACTTGGACCGATGGCGGCTATGGATGTGATTTCAGATATCGCCGAAAACAGGAAAGTGCACAGTGTCGGTTATTGCCTTGGCGGTACGCTCTTGTCTATCGCCGCCGCAGCGATGGCGCGTGACGGAGATGACAGACTCGCAAGCTTGTCGCTTCTGGCAGCGCAGAGCGACTTTTCGGAAGCCGGCGAGTTGATGTTGTTTGTCAATGAAAGCGAAGTCACCTTCCTGGAAGACATGATGTGGGACCGCGGTTTTCTTGATTCAAAGCAGATGGCGGGCGCCTTCCAGATTCTACGGTCCAATGACCTGATCTGGTCAAAGATGCTGCGCACCTATCTGATGGGTGAACGTGACCCGGTAAACGATCTAATGGCGTGGAATGCAGATGCGACGCGCATGCCGTATCGCATGCATTCCGAATATCTCAGGAAACTGTTTCTTAACAATGAACTGTCGGCAGGAAAATACCTGGTAGACGAGCGGCCGGTCATACTTGGTGATATCCGCGTGCCTATTTTTGCTGTGGGTACGGAAAAAGATCATGTTGCGCCGTGGCGTTCTGTTTACAAAATTCATACACTTGCCGATACCGATGTAACATTCGTTCTTACGAAAGGCGGGCATAATGCCGGTGTGGTTTCGGAACCGGGCCATGGAAACCGGCACTTCCGCATTCACACAAGCCGGGCTGAGGATCGCCATCAGTCGCCAGACGAATGGTTGAAACGCACCGAACCATTGGATGGCTCATGGTGGACTGCATGGACTCCCTGGCTCGCCCGGCATTCAGACACGCGCGTATCTCCGTTGAAATCCGGTCGCGGCCCGGAAACGATGGATCAACTTCAGGACGCGCCCGGCAACTACGTCAAGATGGTATAGGTCGATGCCCAGCGACTTGAACCTGAAAACGCCGTCGAATAGCGAGGCTAGGCAGTGCCATGGTAGAATTACCGCCATTCGCGGCGGCGTACTCGATGTTTTGTTTGAAGCCGATTCACCTCGAATCCACGATTTGGTCTATGCGGAAAAGACACCTGTCCCTTCTCTAAATGCAGATTCTGGAGGAATTTCTGGGCATTGGCGTACCCATTCGCTAGATCGATTGAATGCTCACTTTCCTAGAACTTCTTCTTCGTCAGATTGTCTCCTGCATAAAATCTAGAGCTGAGGTTCAGTTGGAGAATGCACGTCTGCGCCACCAGATAGATATCCTGCGCAGGAACGCGCCCAAGCGACTATGGGTCACCGGCGGATCACTCGCCGGATCAACGTCGAGACACGCACGCTGCCGACGATCCCGGAACAATGCCCGTTGACACGGAAAAACCAGCGCAGCTAGAATTGCATTCCAGATAACCGGAAGCAATTATGATATTTCATAATTATATTGACATGGGCTGAATCGCATCTGTCGGGCGCCAGAACGCACCACCCTGCCAAAATGGATTGATTCCTGGAAAAAGCGAGAAGATCGGACGATGAGAATAGAAGCGGTGGACTTTTTTTACCTGTCCATGCCTGTGGTGACGGATGCAGGCGACGGAAGTCAGGATGCTCTTCTGGTTCGGGTTAATGCAGGTGGCATAACAGGATGGGGGGAGTGCGATGCGTCGCCCCTTACCTCGATTGCTTCCTATGTTGCGCCGATGTCGCATGGCGCCTGCAAGGGCCTTCGGAGCGTGGTGCTCGGAAAGCCGATTGAAACGGCTTCCGACATCCATGCGCTCGCCGCCGCTGTTGAATTCGAGTGCACGGATATGCTGCAGGCGCCGCATACATTCTCGGGTATCGAAGCCGCATTGTGGGATATTCTCGGCAAGAAGCACAGCGAACCGGTTTACCGGCTGCTGGGCTATGAGAAAGCCTGCCCTAAAAAGCCCTATGCCTCTCAGATGTTCGGGGCGACTCCCGATGAAACCCTGTCGAATTGTCGCGCGGCGCGGGAAAAGGGGTACCGGGCCGTTAAATGCGGGTGGGAGCCGTTCGGACGCGGAACGCTGGCCGAAGATCGTGATCAGCTTGCCGCCGCACGGGAAGGTGTGGGAGACGATTGCACACTGCTTATCGATGCCGGGCAGGTCTGGCGGGAAGATGTCGAAGCCGCTGTTGCCCGGCTGCCCTATCTTGAGGAATTCGGCGTGACATGGCTGGAAGAGCCGTTTCACGGATCGGCATTGAACGAATATGCGCAGCTTGCCGATTCAAGCGCCAAGGTGCGGATAGCCGGTGGTGAAAATTCACACAATTACTACATGGCCAAGCATCTGATCGATTATGGAAAGGTCTCTTTTATCCAGATCGATTGCGGCCGTATCGGTGGAATCGCGCCGGCCAAGCGGGTGGCCGATTACGCCGTTGCCAGGGGCGTTACCTACGTGAATCACACATTCACCTCGCATCTCGCACTATCGGCGTCGTTACAGCCTTTTGCAGGATTGTCCGGCCATGTTATCTGCGAGTATCCATTTGCGCCGAAACCGGTCGCCCTGGCCGTCACCGAAAACCACATCGGTGTCGATGAAAACGGATATATATCACTGCCGGAAGCGCCGGGACTGGGTATGACAGTGAACGAGGAAAGGTTCGCTTCCTATCTGGTCGATGTCGAAATAGCGGTGAATGGCGAGACGATCTACCGAACGCCGGTTTCCGCAGCGAAGAAGGGGGCGCGTTAGGATGTCGTATGTCGAGCTGGAATCGGTGGTTAAGTCCTACGGCAGCACGCGAGTGCTGCATGGCGTCGATCTGGATATAGATCAGGGGGAGTTCGCGGTTTTTGTCGGTCCGTCAGGATGCGGAAAGACGACGCTGCTGCGCACGATCGCCGGCCTGGAGGAACTCGACAGCGGCTCGATAAAAATCGGCGGCGAGCGGATCGATATTCTGCCGCCCTCGAAGCGGGGCATCGCCATGGTGTTCCAGAACTATGCCCTCTATCCGCATATGTCGGTATTTGAAAACATGTCGTTCGGCCTGCGGCTTGCGAAAACGGACAAAACGCTTATCCGCAAGCGTGTGAAGGAAACCGCTGAAATCCTGCAGATTTCTGACTATCTGGACAGACGGCCGAAAGCACTATCGGGCGGTCAGCGGCAACGCGTTGCCATCGGGCGCGCCATTATCCAGGAACCCAACGTGTTTCTGTTCGACGAACCGTTATCGAACCTGGATGCCAAGCTGAGGGTAAAAATGCGGGTGGAACTGGCGCGGCTGCATCAGAGACTGAAAACGACCATGATCTATGTGACCCATGATCAGGTGGAAGCCATGACGATGGCCGACAAGATCGTTATTCTCAATCAGGGTAATATCGAACAGGTCGGCCGCCCGCTTGACCTGTATAATTATCCGAAAAACCGGTTTGTCGCCGAATTCATCGGTTCGCCGGCAATGAACTTTCTGAAGGCGAAGATCATCGAAGTGCAGGACCGCGCGATCACGGTCGATGTGGATGGCGGGTCTCGTATTCCGGTTCCCTGTAAACCCGATTCCGCCGCAACTGTCGGCGCGCCGGTTTTGCTTGGCATCCGGCCGGAGTCAATGACGCTTAACGGCGAAAGCGCTGCCCGAATAACCGGCGCCGTCGATGCAGTGGAGCGGCTTGGCAACGAGACTTATCTGTACGTCACGACGATGCAGGGCGAAGAAATCACGGTCCACACCGCAGGCGACGAGGTTGTCCGGTCCGGTGACACCATCGACATCGGATTCGATGCCGCAAAGTGCCACCTGTTTCAACAGGCCGGCCCGGCATTCGAACGCGTGACGGCCTAGAGGGTCGTCCGGCGCGGTCTAGAAGGTTATCGTCAAACCGCCGTCGACAACCAGCACATGGCCGGTGATGTAGCTGCATTCCGGCGATGCGAGGAACAGCGCGGCGGATGCGATTTCCTCCGGCTCTCCCGCCCTGCCAAGCGGTATTTTGCGGCGTTTCACATACCATTCCTGAAACAGATCGGTCGTTGTCTCATCAACGCCGTTAACGAAACTCATCGGCGTGTGGATGCAGCCCGGCGCGATCGCGTTGACATTGATATTATGCTCGGCGAGTTCTGTGGCGAGGCATCGGGTGAACGCGTTGATGCCGCCTTTGCTGGCCGCATAGGCGCTTACCGTCGGCTCGGACGCCAACGACTGGGTCGATGATATATTGACGATGCGGCCGTAGTTTGCCGCCGTCATAACCGGCGTCACCAGTTTGCACAGGACGAACTGTGCCTCCAGATTGACCTGTTGTGTATGACGCCACTGTTCAAGCGTGGTCGTAACCGACAATTCGTAGTATGAAATTCCGGCATTGTTGACCAGAATACTGACGGTGCCGTGCTGTCGTGCGGTTTCCGAGACGATCCCGTCAAGGGCGTCGTGATTCTGCAGATCCAGAACGTGTCCGGTGAAACGGTCATGGGTTTCCGAAAGAGTTTCGATGCCCTTTTCGTTCAGGTCTACGCCAACGACAGTTGCGCCTTCCTCCAGAAAACGGGTCGAAATCGCGCGCCCCATACCCTGGGCCGCGCCTGTAACGATAGCGACCTGATCCTTCAGTCTGAGTGACATGATTTATTCCTTTCTTAACCCGTATCCTGGACGCGTCTGGCGTGTATTAGCCGATTTTCGGATACCGGACTGGCAGCCCCGGTATGTCCATTTTAGCAGCGTGTACGGACCAGCCGCAAAGGCTGGCGATCAGCAGCGTTTTCATGTCGGGACCGCCAAAGGCCACGTTTGTCGGCGCCAGCAGATGAAGCTGTTCCCAGTCGTCATAGAGTGTAATGAGCTCGCCTCGGCCTGTATCGTATTTGTAGATGATGTTCGGGTTGAACAGACCGATATACAGATTGCCGTCGACATCCAGCGCAACGCCGTCGGGTACCTGCCTCGGCAATTCGACTATCACGTCTCGGTCGCCGGGCGAGCCGTCGGCTTTGATTTCCAATCTGGAAATCAACGGTGGTGATGATTCGACCACAAAAAGAGCGTCGCCCTTTCCGCTTAGACACATGCCGTTCGTGAATCCGTTGGCGCTCGTGTCCCAGATTTCCGCCGCACCCCCGGGTGCGATCCGCCAGATAAACCCGTTTTTTTCACCGAAATCGCCGGAATCGGAAACATACAGGTTTCCGTTGTCGTCAAAGACGGGATAATTCGGCACCCGCATTTTCTGGCGGTCGTTGCCTTCGCTGTAAATCGAGATCGTACCGTCCGGGGTGATTTTGTTTACGCAGGCAAGCTTTTCGTCGCAGGCGTAAACATTACCTTCCGCATCATGCGCCATTCCCAGAACGAAACCGCCGGGAACACGGGCGAACTCGTCGCAAGTCGAATCGTCCAGTGCGAACCGGTAAACCTGACCTTCCTCGCCGCCGGCATAGACCTTACTGTCTGGGCCCCAGGCGACGCCTTCGGGATGGTCCAGGTGATGTCCAAGATTGGTGAGTTCAATTTTATTAGCACCAGCCGCCATTTGTCGCTCTCCCAAAAGTGCGGTTGCTTCAGGCGCACTCCGCACAATGCTCCCGGTTCGCCCGCCGACAGATATTCCTTGACGGGACATCCTTGAAAAGTCGCACCCCTCGCACTTGACGGGGGAAACTCGACAGAGCATAGTTTATCCAACATATCAGATCAAGTTCCGAAATATCGGAATTTGTGTATGATGGAAAAATCATCAGGTCGGCGGGATTTCCTGTTTCATGAAGGCGGGCGCCCTTTCGACTGATACGGACAGCAGACGGTCGCTGTTGGTTTGCGTGGTTTCGCGGCCGTTGAAACAAGGCATGATAACAGGAGGCTTTGAGGAAATGGACGATAAATTCGGTTTTGGTGACTATTCTCGCCGCAGATTTCTGAAGACATCTGCCGGCGTAGGCGCAAGCGCGGCGCTGGGTGGTATCGCCGCTCCCTTCGCAGCCAATGCGCAGACAGCAAACCTTAATATGTGGTGGTGGGGAGAGCAGGAGCTTCCCGGCCTGCAGAAATTCGTCGACGAATCGATCGCCAAGTACACCGGCGCGAAAGTCGACTCCATGCTGCAGGACACATCGGTTGTGATTTCGCAGTTCCAGAATGCCGGCGCTGCCGGTGAGGCGCCGGACATCCAGTATCTCTGGAATGGTATCTACCATATGGAGAGCGTCTGGTTCGGCTATCTGCGTCCGGTAAACGGCCTGGTCGACGACAAGGTTATCAAATCATCCAGCCCGACCCTCCTCAGCCGGTATGACGGTAACGTCTACAGGGTCGGCTGGTATCCCATTCCGATGGTCTGGTGCTATAACAAGGATCTGTTCGATCAGGCGGGTCTCGATGCCGAAAATCCGCCCGTGACGTGGGATGAATTCCTCGACGCCTGTGAAACGCTTCGGTCCAAGGATATCGAGCCTGTCGGTGGCGGTATTCAGGACGGATACTGGGGCGAGTGGTATTTCGCCCATGGTCTCGCCCAGTGCATCGATACGGCAGGTGAAGCCGTCGACCTGTTCATTGGCGAACGCGACTGGCGCGAACCGAAGTATCACGAATTCTGGGTTCGCCTCGAAGAGCTCAAGAAAGCCGGTTTCCTGAACAAGGACATGTCGTCTCTCGAGCTCTATCCCGGGATCGATCTTATCGTGAACGGTAAAATCGCCATGGGTGAATCGATCGGAACGCGCCTGCCTGCGGACAGCAAGGCGACTGGCGGCCAGATCGGAACCATGGTGATGCCAACCTTCGGCAAAGGGAAAATGGCCGGGAAACCGATTCTTGACGTGCAAGGGCTCGGCATTTCCACCGATTCAAAGAATCCCGAAGCCGCCGCGGCATTCCTCGAATACCTCCATTCGCCGGAACGGCTGAAGGCATTCTGGGATATTACAGGCTGGATACCGGCAAGCACCGATTTCGACGCGGGACTTATCGAAGACGACAGCGTCAAGAGCATGTGGAACAAGTGGGGCCTTGGCGAGAATATCCCCTATGTTGGAAATCTCGCGCCGGGGCAGTTCTACGAACAGGCTATCTTCCCTGTCGGCCAGGAAATCGTGCAGGGCAATATGACAGGCGAGGAAGCGGGTGATTTGTCGGCGCGTGTCGTTCAGGAATGGCGGGACTTCAACCCCGACATGATCGACAAGTACCGCAAATGGGCCGTCGATCTCAGTTGATCCTGCACAGTTAGGCCAATCTCATGCCGGGTACATCCTGATGGTGTACTTGGCATGCCTTTTTCAGTTTACTGACCGTAGATCACTCATTGCCGACGGGCGCCGATGTTTCATTCGTCCAAGACTACCGCGCTTATCTTCATTACGCCGCTGATCGTTCTGCTGGCCTTCGTGTTCGGCTATCCGCTGATCCGCGTGTTCGAATTCAGCTTCAAGATGATTCGCGGCCTCGATGGACCGTGGATCGGATTGCGGAACTACGAACTGGTTCTGTCGCATGCGCTGTTCTGGGAAGCGGTCGGCCATAACCTGTTTCTGCTGCTTGCGGTGCCCGTGATGATCGTCGTCGCACTGCTTGTTTCTGTCATCCTTTACGAGCAGATCGCCGGATGGAAACTGTATCGGGTGGTCCTGTTTCTGCCGTTCATTCTGGCAATCCCCATCGTCGCCATCGTTCTCAGGAAAATGTTTCAGTTCAGCGGGCCGGTGAACGAGGTTCTGCGCTGGCTGGGACTGGATTTTCTGGCGCTCGACTGGATCGGTTCTTCCGATGTCGCGCTATGGACCGTTCTCATGGTGATCATATGGCGAGAATCCGCATTGGGAATAATTCTGTTTCTTGCCCGCCTTTTAAGTCTTGATGAATCGCTGATTGAAGCGGCCAAGCTGGACGGAGCGACATGGTGGCAACGGCTGCGTTATGTGATCCTGCCGCAGATGAAGGGCGTCATCGAATTCTTCGCGGTGGTCAGCGTGATCACGATGCTCACGGCGGTCTTTGCCTATGTTTATACGTTCGGTGGCGGGCGCGGCGGGCCGGGAACCTCCACAACGGTCATCGAACTTTACATCTTCAATGCACTGACCAGAACAAGCCTGCCCGGCATCGCGTCCGCCGTTTCCATGATTCTGCTGCTGGCCTCCACCATTCTCATCTTCTTGCTGTTTATCGTCCGCAGGAGGCAGCACGATGATGATATGTGACGGACAGTTTCTGACAGCCGCAGGCGACGGGAGTATTTCGCCATGAAGCTCGACACGGCCGCCAAACAGAGTGTGCTCGTAAGCGCGTCATTTGTCGCGCTGTTGCCGACCGTCTTCATGATCCTGACGTCGCTGAAAACACAGGAAGAGTACGGGCGCGACAAGATCGGCCTGCCAGACGGGGTTGAATTCGCCAATTTTCAGGGCCTGCTTTTCGACAGCCCGTTCATGCTGTGGATGGCGAACAGCGCGCTGCTGGTTATCGGCGCCGTTCTGGTAAGCACCGTCGTTTCCTGTCTGGCGGCTTTTGCAATCGCACGCATGAAGTTCCGCGGGCGCGAACCGCTGTTCGTGATCAGCACATCCCTTATGGCGATGCCCCCTGTCGTTCTGATCGTCCCGTTGTTTGTCCTGTATACCCAGCTTTCGCTGATCAGCACCTATCACGGCGTCATTGTTATCTATGCCGGGTTGATCACGCCTTTCTCGGTTTATCTTCTGACGACGTTTTTCCGGACTCTGCCGCAGGAACTTTTTGAGTCCGCGCGTATCGACGGCGCGGATAACATAGACATTCTGTTCAGGATCGTGCTGCCGTTGTCTTTGCCGGCCATATTGACGCTTGTTGTCGTCAACTCGCTCTATGTCTGGAACGATCTGCTGATTTCCATCATTTTTCTGCAGGACGATTCGATGCGGACGCTGATGGCGGGGCTCACTGTTTTTCAGGGCCGTTACAACAATCAGATTCCCCTGACCATGGCCGGTACGGTTATCGCCAGTGCACCGATGGTCATTCTCTACGTGGTGTTCCAGAAACACTTCATCCGTGGATTGATGGCAGGGGCGATAAAATAGACAAGCGGCGGCAACCATGATTGTGCTCGAAAACGGCGCGCTTCGGATCGAGATAGACCCGCAGGTCGGCGGCGCCATTACATCGGTCGTTCATCAGAAAACCGGTCTGTCGGTGCTGGGCAGAACACCGTGGGATATCATGTCTCTACCGTCAGGATCCGGAATAATCGAGAATGAAGACGGCTGGTTGCGGACCTATCCTGGCGGCTGGCCGCTGCTTTTCCCGAATGGCGGCGATGCATGCGAGTTCGAAGGCGTACATCACGGTTTTCACGGCGAGGCCTCGATATCGCCATGGCAATGCGAAACGGACGGAGTATCGGCATGGCTCACCCGTCGGTTCTATTCTTTGCCGGTTACCATGGAACGGAAGATAGAGATAAACGGCGATAGTCTGCTGATTGACGAAAGCGTAATCCTGAACGGCGATACGCCGGTCAGGGTCATGTGGACTCATCATCCGTCTTTCGGCGGCGATCTCCTCGACGGTGATTTCGAAATTCAAACCGGCGCCCGGAAGGTCGTTGTCGACGATACCTTCGAGATGGACACCAACCCCCTCGTGCCCGGCGCGGAAGGGCCGTGGCCGGTCGTACCCGGCAAGACCGGCCCCTATAACCTGAGCCGGCCAGTGGTTGGTAAGTCCACGATGGCTTACCTGCACGATTTCGATGACGCCATGGTCTCGATCCGGCGAACCGATGGTTCCATCGGGGCGACCCTGACCTGGGATGAAAACCGTTTCCCATATGCCTGGATGTGGTGCGAGCTGGGCGGAACGCTCGAACCGCCCTGGTATGGCCGGGCCCGGCTGATCGGTCTCGAACCCGGCACGTCCTGGCCCGGGACAGGTCTGGCCGATGTCGCAAGGCGTGGCGGCCCGCTGCTAACTCTCACGCCCGGCGAACCAGCGACAGCATGGCTGAAGCTACAGGTTTTCGAGCCGAAGGGCGCCTGACCGGATCTATTTCACGGCAGCAGATACTTCACCACTGTATCGTCGTCCAGTTCAATCCCGAGACCGGGTTTCGACGGAAGCGGCATCGTGCCGTCCTTGCGCACGCTGGCTTCTGACCGAAGCAGGTTCTTGCGAAGCTGCGAACGTGACAGCTCGGGGGCGAGATACTCGAAATACGGGGCCGCCGGGCAGGACGCCTGGAATGTCTGGCCGCACGCGCCGGTGATGCCCGTCTTGTAGCCATGCGGAATACAGAGCACGCCGGCCAGTTCGCACATTTCGGCAATCCGCCGTATCTCTGTCAGCCCGCCGCAACGGTTGATATCGGGCTGAACCACGTCGACGCCGCCGACCTCGATCCATTCGCGGATTTCCCAGCGCGTCGCCGCATGCTCCGCACCGCAGACCCGCATCGGCGCACGCTCGGCAAGTTTCGCGTGGCCAAGCAGGTCATCGTGCTGCAGGGCGGCTTCGGAGAAATAGATGTTTTCATCCCGGAGCTTTTCCAGTGTTACGGCGGCCTGACGCCAGTCGTGCCAGCGGTAGCCGAAATCGAGCATTAAAGTGATATCGGGACCGACGATCTGCCGGCCGGCCTTGATGCAATCGACCAGGCCGTCATCGGAAACGAGGTCTTCGAATATCACTTCAAGCTTGATGGCGCGAAACCCGATATCCATTGCCTGTTTCAGCAGGGTTTCGGTCACGTCCATCATCTCGTCAACGTTGCGGCCCTGCGGCAGTCCCTGGAAGACCGTGCTGTAGGGCGTAAGTTCGGTGCGAAGTGCGCCTCCCATCAGTTTGTAGGCCGGCAGACCGAGTTGCTTTCCGGCAAGATCGTACAGAGCGATGTCGATAGCGGACAGAACGTGAATGCCAAACCCGCGCCGGCCCGGATACTGGGTGCCGTCATACAGTTTTCGCCACAATCCGCCGGTCTCCACCGGATCCTCGCCGATCAGGAGCTTGACCATGTTCTGGCTCATCGAATGCGCCGAATGCATGTTGAGATAGCTGTCCACCGCTTCCGGCGGTGCGTCGCATTCGCCGATGCCGCATCTGCCGTCGCTGTCGGTTATCCGGATCACGACAGTTTCCACCGATCCATCCAGATCGTCCTCAAACACGATCGTTTCCGGGTCTTCGCGAAGTTTCAGAACCTCTACCTTCTCGATCGGCGAAATCATACGTTTCTCTCCCTGATCAGGCGACCGCAAAGCGCTCCAGCGCATCGTCGCTCAGACTTATACCGAGACCGGGGCCCATGGGCCGCGTCACCTTGCCGTCCGCTTCCACATCGAACGTTTCGTTGCACAGGCTCCAGCGCAACGGCGATTCACTGGTCGAATATTCAAGCGGTTCGTCCGTCCAGTGCTGTGAAAGCACGTTCAGGTTCATAGCAACCGTGATGTTCGTCTTGTAGCCATGCGTCACGACTCTTTTGCCGCGTTCTTTCACCATTGCGCATAACCGGCGGAATTCAGTAAGGCCGCCAAGCATCGTTATATCGGGTTGGGCAATGTCCACACGGCCGACATCGAGCATCTGCCGGTACTCATGGCAAGTGGTAAGGCCCAGGTCGCCGCCGGTGATGGGGATGCCGTGACCGACGAATTCTGCATGCCCTTCAATATCGTCAAGCGGCAGGGGCGCTTCCAGCCATTCGAAGCCGCATTCCCTGAATACCGGCATGAAGGGCAAACCCTGTTCCGCCCTTGTCCATGCCGTCGCGGCATCGCACATCAGTTTGATATCCTTGCCGACATGGTCGCGCGCCGTGCGGATCAGCGTTTCGGTGCGGGCGACGTCTTCGTTCCAGTGCGGGTCGGCGACGATCTTTATTGCTTTCAGACCACGGTTCAGACCGCGGTCTATATTGGCGCGGACGTCATCCGGTGTCTTTCCGAGCGGATAGACAGTTCCATAAGCCAGAATACGATCGCGGGTCGGCGTCCCCAGCAGTTCCGCAATTGGCTTGTTTTCAACCTTTCCCTTAAGATCCCACAACGCAATGTCGATTGCGGATATCGCATGGATTACAATTCCCCGTCTGCCGATGTAGAAGGTGCCGTCATACATACGCTGCCAGAGTTCTTCTATATCGGCAGGATCCTGCCCGAGGAGGAGTTCGCGAAGACCGCGGGCCCCCGAATGAGACGGATTGGCATTGATAATGGCTCTAATGACACCCGGCAGACTGTCCGTTTCAGCAATGCCTGTTATGCCTGCATCGGTATGGACGCGGACCACACAAGTGTCGTATGAGCCGTCTAAACCAGTGGCATCCCAACCGGGAACACGCAGCTCGATTACTTCAATATCAGTTATTCGCAACAGTGCCTCCAAATTGACAATTGTATTTATGATATTTCAGAATATATTCTGTTATATTATAATAATCTAATCTGTTCGCTTCTCATCCGTCAAGAAAGAGCACGCCAGAGAATGGAGAAAACCATGACGAAGCCCCAGGAAATCAAGACCGCAGGAAGGTCCGACAAGATTCCGCCAAGCAGGGGCGCGGCTCGTATTCTGACCATCCTCGACTTTCTGCTCGAAAAGGGCGGTGACGTGAAGTTCAACGAGCTGGTTTCCGGGCTCGGCATACCGCAATCCACGGCCTATGAACTGGTTCGGATCATGACCGGTGCGGGCTATCTGGAGCAGGGCCGCGAGAAAACCGCGCTCTCGCTCGGCCGCAAGGTCTACGAACTCGGCATGATTTACCGAAGCAAGGTCGATTTGCTGAAAGACGGCGAAGAGGTTGCGCACGATCTGAGCCGGGAACTGGGTGAAACCGTACAGCTTTCTGTCCTGGATCATGACCGGATGCTCGTGCTTCTGAAGGAGGAAGGAACCCGGACCCTTCGGATCATCTCCAAGATCGGCTCACGCGTGCCGGTTAACTGGGCGGCCGCCGGCCGCCTGCTGATTTCCGACATGACCGATGAAGACCTGAAGCAATGGTTGCCTGATAAAATCGAACCGTCGCCGACCGGCACGGCGTCGCTCGACGTTTCGGTGCTGATCAAGCAGATACGCATGTTCCGGTCCCGTGGATACGGTATCGAAATCGGCGAAGCGAATGAACATGCCGGCTGTGTTGCGGCGCCTGTTCTGGACAGAAACGGACATTGCATCGCGGCCATCAGCGTTGCAGCGCCGGAATTCCGTCTTTCGGAAGGCGAACGCCCGGCCATTATCGAAGCGGTCTGCAGGGCGGCGGACAGGCTTTCCCGCCGGTTGGGGGCAATCTCGCCAAACGGCGTCGGCTAGAGTCCGCCATCATCGTCTGCGCCACCGTCGCGGCAGTTTGCGTCCAGCACTTTCAACAGTTCGAGAAGATTGGCTTCGGCAAGATCACCGCGCAGATGCGCCTCGATCATGTCGCCCGCCTCTGCCTGGAACCGCAGATAGCCATTGTAGCGCGGGCGAATCCAGCTTCGCTCTATCGTCCCGCGCGTGTCCGAGAAAAAGCCGTTAAACGCCGCATCGACACCGGCATCGCTCCAGGCATCGACATGGGCCGGCTGTCCATGATGCCGCGGGAAAATCGTGGTCTGGGTCGCCGAGGCGGCGGCCAGCCGTGCATAGGCCAAAGCGGCTTTGCAGCGTTCCGGATCATTGACGACGCGCGATGAAACGCCCAGACCGGCGCCCCCGATGGTGGAACCGGCATCGGACTCGGCGTGGTTCAACCCCGGAAACGGGCCGAAAGCCAGCCTGTTCCTGCAATCCGCTTCTCCGTAGGCCGCAAAGCCGTACACGGCGGGGCAGTAGACAAGGTCGTCCGACTCGGCGAGTGCATCCTGAATTCTGATACTGTTCCAGTCGAGAACCGGCGCACGGCACAGACCGACAAGCCGGCGCATCTGTGTCAATGCCTCCCGCGCAGCGGGGGTAGCCGGATCCGGCCCGCATTCATCCGTTGCATAGGGCGATCCGAGATTGGCGCAGAGCGAGAAAAACGTCATAAGCGAATGAACGCCGTGCAGCCCGATAGCAACGGACATACCGTGTTTGGTGGCGTGCTCGCCAAGATTGCAAACGTCGTCCCAGGTTCGCGGTACTGGCCGCTTCAGGCCTGCCAGCAGATCAGGCCGGTACGCCGCAACCTGACAGGCCGCGTCCACCGGCACGGCCCATTCTCCTTTGCCTAAACGGTAGGTCTCCGTACTTGGGCCGATATAGGCGGCAGGACCACCCGTTTCGGAAACGACATCTGCAACGGAAAGCAGGCATTCAGTTTCATCGATCAGACCACAGAACGGATGATCGTAAATAATGAGGTCGTTCTCTTCGGCAAGTCTGTCCAGCGGATCGAATTCGAACCCGGATAGCGGCCGGACCCGCCATTCTATCGTTACGTCGGGACGCTCTTTCCTGAAAGCGTGGTCAAGCGCCGCCAACGGTTCGATGGCCCGCCGGTGGCCCCATGTCATGCCGTAAAGATGAACCATTCCGCTCTGCCTGTCCGGTTTCTATCAGGATGCTGAAGCGACAACTGTCTGCCTCTGTTCGCCGAGGCCGGTGATGCCGAGATGCATTGTATCGCCGACAGACAGGTATTTTGGCGGCTTCATGCCAAGTCCGACGCCCGGCGGTGTACCGGTCGTGATGATATCGCCCGGCCGCAACGTCATGAAGTCGCTCAGGTAGCTGACAATCTCCACCACGGAGAATATCATCGTGCCCGTATTGCCTGTCTGCCTCCGGTCGCCGTTCACATCCAGAAACATTGCAAGATTCTGGATATCGTCTATTTCGTTCTTGGTGACGAGATAGGGCCCGACCGGACCGAACCCGTCATAACTTTTCCCTTTTACCCACTGGCCGCCGCGCTCCATCTGAAACGCCCGCTCGGAAATATCGTTCACGACACAGTATCCGGCGATATAGTCCTGCGCCGAGCTTGTATCGACATGGCGGCATTCCTCGCCGATGACTACGCCCAGCTCGACTTCCCAGTCCAGCTTGGTTGCGCCCACCGGCATCGGCACGTCGTCGTTGGGGCCGGCGATGGAGCCGGTGGATTTCATGAACAGAATCGGCTCTTCAGGTACGGGCATGCCCGATTCCCGGGCATGGTCATGAAAATTCAGTCCGATTGCCATGAACATGGGCGAATGCGCGACGCAGGGCCCGATCCTTTGGGCGGGATCGACAGCCGGCAGCGTTGCGGGATCAAGTTTCGAGAGACGGGACAGCCCGGTCCGCGACAGCGCCTGGGCGTCGATATCGTCAACGACCGATGACAGGTCCCTGATTGTGCCATCCTTGTCCAGCAAGCCCGGTTTCTCGTAACCCCGCGGTCCGTAACGCAACAGTTTCATGGTTTCTCTTTCTTCCAAATATGTAAAATCTTAGTGGCCGGACCGTTTTCCGGTTAAAGCCCCATTCCGCCATCGATAACGAAGACGGTGCCTGTTACAAAAGCGGAGTCGTCGCTGGCGAAATACAGCGCGGCCGTCGCAATTTCACCGGTGGTACCCAGACGCCCCATCGGCTGACGCCGTTCGAAATCCTTTTTCACGGTTTCCGGATCGCCCAGAGCGGCGATGCGATCGGCCAGCGACGGTGTGTCGACGGTGCCGGGACATAATGCATTGCACCGGATGCCCATCCTGACGTAGTCGGCCGCTATCGATTTGGTGAGGCCGACGACGGCCGCCTTGCTCGCTCCGTAGGCGCAGCGTTCGGGAACGCCTTTAATCGATGAAACGACGGACGCCATGTTGATGATCGAACCGCCGCCCGACGCAAGCATGCCTGGCAGAAAACCCTGCACCATCTGAAAAATGGCCCGGACATTGATTCCGAAGCTCCTGTCCCACTCGTCCATCGGACAGTCCAGAATGTTGCCCTGATGCACATAACCGGCGCAGTTGAACAGCACATCTACGGGCGGGATCTGCTCTGCCAGTGCGGCAATCGCGTTGTCGTCCGTCACGTCCAAGCTGGCGATTTCGATTCCGTCTCGCCCCTTCAGTTCGCCTAGCGGCTGTGCATTACAATCCGTTGCAATGACATGTGCGCCTTCAGCGGCGAACAACTCCGCCGAAGCCCGGCCGATACCTTGTCCCGCTCCGGAAATCAGAATTCGTTTGTTCGCCAGTCGCCCCGTCATGTTTCGTTCCCCGTATGTCGCTGCGTGTAACCGCTGCATTCTTTTCTACACAAACGCGGGAATCCCCGCGATTAACCTCAATAGGTTGCCCGACCGCCGGACAGATCGAATGTCGCCCCGGTCGAGAACGAACATTCCTCTGACACAAGCCAGGCGATAAGCGCGGCCACTTCCGCCGGCTGACCGACGCGATTCATCGGAATTTTCGATGTCATGTATGCGATGTGTTCCGCCGTCATCTGATCGAAGAGTTCGGTTTCGACAACGGCCGGAGCAACCGCGTTCACCAGCACACCGGTTTCGGCGAGTTCCTTCCCAAGAGATTTTGTCAGGGCGATGACGCCGGCTTTGGCGGCGCTGTAGGCCGAGGCGTTCGGGTTGCCTTCCTTGCCGGCGATAGAGGCGACATTGACGATCCGCCCGTATCCTCGTTCTGTCATGCCCTTCACGACGCACCGAACGGAGGCGTAAACGCCGACTAGGTCGACATCTATAACCCGCCGCCATGCCAAGGGATCATAGTCGGCAACAGTAGACACAGGTCCGGTGATGCCGGCGCTGGTAACAAGAATGTCCGTTGGACCCATCGCAGCTTCCGACGATGCGAGCGCGGCTTCGACAGCATCGGTGTCCGTTACATCTACCGTTTCGGAATGTGTCGGCCCCAATTGCTTAAGGTCTTCGGCTGTAGCGCGCGCGCGGTCGCCGTCCTGATCCCAGATGGTGATCCGCGCTCCGGAAATCAGCAGCCTCTCTGCGACGGCACACCCGATCCCGCGTGCACCGCCTGTAATCACGGCATGTCTGTTCTGCAAATGGATGTCGTTCTTCGTCATGCCTGTCGCTCCTTCAGACGCGGTATTTCGCAATGGCGTCTTCGTTCAGCTCGACACCCAGTCCTGGTTTGGTGGGCAGGGGAATCCGGCCGTCCACCATCGGTAGTTCCTCGGTAACGAGGTCTTTTCTCAATGCGGAATCCGCCAGTTCATGCGGCAGGTACTCGATATAGGTACAGGCCGGCGAAATCACCGAAAGGTGGGCGGAAGCCGCAATGCCCAGCGCCGATTTCCAGCAATGCGGCACGACGAGCCGGCCGCGGTCTTCCGCGTAACGCGCAATCCGGCGAGCTTCCGTCAGCCCGCCGCACCGGCCGACATCCGGTTGCACGACATCGACATCGCCGATATCGATCAGCTCGCGGAACTCGAACCTTGTCGCCTGCCATTCGCCGATCGCGACACGAACAGGCGACGCGGCGCACAGTTTCGCGTATCCGTCCAGGTCGTCGCTCGGCAGCGGCGTTTCGACAAAAAACATGTCGCAGTCCGCGAACATCTCGATGGCGCGCAAAGCCGCCCGCCATTCCGGCCAGCAATAGGCGACATCGATCATCAACGTCATGTCGCCGCCGACCGCATCGCGGCAGGCCCTGACCATATTCGCTATTTCGCGGTCATCCTCGATCTGGATGGCGTTGTGCGAATACGGCCCCTTGATGCAAACTTCCAGTTTGGCCGCCCTGAATCCAAGCCGCTGGGCCTCCGTCACGCGATCGACGAGGCTGCGGGTATAGCCATCCAGATCATGACCATCAGGTAACAGGGAGGCATAGGGCGTAACGGCTTCTCGTGCCGCACCGCCCAGAAGCTGCCAGACAGGAAGGCCGGCTTTTTTGCCGCGTAAATCCCAAAGCGCCATGTCAAGCGCGCCAATTGCATGGATTCCAAGGCCGCGCCGTCCGTTCATGGCTGATCCGTCATAGAGGCGTTGCCACAATCCCTCGACATCCGTCGGGTCGGCGCCCATCAGTGTTTCCTTCAGTCCAAGGCCCATGATGTGGGTGCCGGGCGCCTCGATCATGCCTTTGACGGCCCACGGGTTCGCATCCGTTTCACCGATGCCGGTCAGGCCCTCATCAGTATGAATTTTAACGATCAGGTTGTCCTGCGCCGAGCTGCAGGCTTCGGAATCGAAGTCCGGCACCAGCAAGGGAATGCATTCGATATCGGTGATTTTCATGGCGTGTTGTTTGCCTTTCTTTCGGGAGTGATCTCAGGATCCGTGTTCTCAATGGGCGAGGCCAGATGCATTAGCCGGTCCAGCGGCAAATGACATCGAACCGACAGACCGTCCTCGGTTGAACGAAGCGGCGGCGGGCTGGCGAAGCATCGATCATCCGGCTGCCAGGGGCACCGGCCGGCGAAAGCGCAGCCGGTTGGCTCCGGTTGCCGGTCCGGTTCCACCGGCCCCGTCGGCCGTTCGGCACGAAGGGTCGACCCTGGAACCGACAACAGCAGCGACAGCGTATAGGGATGATAGGGAGGCGCGAAAACCGCCTCTGTCGTACCAAGCTCCATAACCTGCCCGTGGTAGAGAACACAGACTCGATCGGCCAGACGGCGCACTACGGCCAGGTCATGTGTAATGAACAGCATGGCGACCGATGTTTCCTGCCGCAGACGTTCAAGCAGATCGAGAATGTTCGCCTGCACCGATACATCGAGTGCAGAGAGAATTTCGTCGCATAGCAGAAGGTCCGGTTGGGTAACCAGGGCCCGGGCGATGGCGATACGCTGGCGTTCGCCGCCGGAAAGCTGGTCCGGAAACCGGCGGGCATAGTCGCCGCTCAGCATGACTTCCTGCAGCGCTTTTTCGACCAGTTCCTGTGTCGCCTTGCGGTCATGGTTGAAAAATATCTCGATCGGCCGGGCCAGAGAGCTGCTCACTCTCTGCCGGGGGTTCAGAGACGCGTCGGGATTCTGAAAAATAAGCTGAATTTTTCGGACCACATCCTGCGGTCGGTCATCGATATCGGGCGCGAGTTTTTCACCCCGATACCGGATCTGGCCCTCGGCGACGGGTAACAGCCCGCTGACGGCGCGGGCGATGGTCGATTTTCCACTGCCGGATTCGCCCACAAGCGCCATGACCTCGGCTTCTTCTATTTCAAATGAAGCATCGCGAACGACGAGGGGTGGTTTCGACGCCGGGTTCAGCCAATCGATCAGTGTGCCGCGTCCGTATCGAAGGCCAAGTCCGGAGATTTCGAGCAGAATTTCCCGCGCACCGTCATTGGCGCGTCGCTCCATAACGGCGTCGTCATAGGATAGTTGTTCGACATCCTTCCAGTTTCGGCAGGCCACCTCGTGATTGCCGCCGATATCCGAAAGATGTTGCGACTCTGTCGGGCACTGGTCGTCAGCCAGCGGACAGCGGGGCTGGAAGGGACAGCCAGACGGCATTTCCCGCCGGTCGAGATACCCGACAAGCCGACCCTCGCGTGCGCGCCGACCGTCAATCCTGGGAATGGAACCAATAAGACCGCGCGTATACGGATGACGCGGAAAATCGAACAACACATCCGTCGGCGCTGTTTCCACGATATGGCCGGCATACATGACGCTGATCCGGTCAGCGAGCTGTGACAGTACACCCAGATCATGGGTCACATACAACATTGCCGTGCCGTACTGTTCGCGAATGTGTTTCAGCAGATTGATAATCTGTTCCTGTGTCGTGACATCAAGTCCGGTTGTTGGTTCGTCCAGCACGACGACATCGGGTCCGCACGCGAGGGCCATGGCGATAGTGACGCGCTGCTGCTGGCCGCCTGACAGTTCATGCGGATAGCGCCGGATCAATACTTCCGGATCGGGAAGACCGACATCCTTGAACAGATCGACGATGATTTTCGTCGATTCTTCAGCGGTCGAGGCGCGTCCGTGAACCTTCAGCGTCTCCGCTATCTGCGCACCGACGCGCATGCCGGGATTCAAGGAAGTGGTCGGGTTCTGCGGTACGAAACCGATTCTGTTCCCACGGATTCGGGTGAGGGCCGGCTCTCCGGCGGCGAGGATATCCTGTCCGTCAAACATGATTTTGCCCGACTGAACACGTGCCGACGGATGCCGGTACCCGAGCAGGAGCAGCGACAGACTGGACTTGCCGCAGCCGGATTCGCCGACCAGCCCTACGATTTCACCCGCTCTGATATCAAGCGAAACACCATGCAGGACATCGTTCCATTGTCTGTGCTGCCAATAGGCAAGCCCGACATCCTGAATGGAAGCGACGACGGACCGTGATGCCCCGGCAGTTTCCTGTGCTGTGTTCATTCTAGTTGCCCGCATGCAGGGTCGTCCGGCCGATCATGCGGGCGATGCCGTCGGTGAACAGGTTAAGCCCGACAACCAGAGTCGCCAGCGCGATGCCGGGCGCAAGCAATGCTTCCGGTGTCGTAAAGATAAGATTACGGTTTTCAGCAATCATCCGGCCCCATTCAGGCAGTGGCGCGCGAACACCGAACCCCAGGAATCCGAGCGACCCGATAAGGACCGGCGCGTATCCGGCGCGCAGGGCGAATTCCACCAGAAGCGGACCGGAGCAGTTCGGCAGAATTTCCCGCCGCACGACATCGCGCACCCGTTCCCGGCGCAGACGCGCGACAAGAACGTAATCCTGCGTCGCTACGGTCTGGGCCGCGCTACGGGCGATTCGTCCGACACGCGGCGCATATACCAGCGCAACCACGCCGACTAGCAGCAACGGGTTGCCCGACGCCACAGGGCCGGCAACGGCGCTCGCCAGGAGACCGAGAACAAGAAAAGGAATGCTATTGAACGCATCGAATATACGCATCGAGATTTCATCGAACCAACCGCCGAGGTATCCGCTGGTCAGGCCGATCGCTGAACCGACGACGACACCGACAAGTGTTCCCGACACAGCAAGCAAGATGACGATATGGCCGCCGTAGAGAACACGGCTGAAAATATCGCGGGCGTTCTGATCGACACCGAAAGGATGTTCCCAACTCATGCCGGACAGCGGGATGCCGACACGCGCGACATAGTCGTACGGCGTCCACACCCAGCCGAGTAGCGCGATGAGGATATGGATAACCAGAATGACCGCGCCGATACGGAATGCGCGCGGTGCATTACGCCAGAAAGCAACTGCCCGGGCCAATCCGCTTTTTTCCTGCGGGTCGGTCTGCGTCGTTGTTGTGTCGCTCACGCTCATCGATCAAGATCTCCGAAGACGCGGATTAAGAAGGATGGCGGTGATGTCGACGACCAGATTCGCTCCGATATAGACTGCCGCTGCGAGCAGCACTGTCGCCTGGATCAGTGGCACGTCCAGCAGTTTCAAGGAATCGACAATAAGGCTGCCAAATCCCGGGAAACTGTAAACCCGCTCGACCACCACCACGCCGCCGATGAGGTAGGCGAGATTAAGCGCCGTGACGTTCAGAGTCGGAACAACAGCATTGGGTAAGGCATGGCGCAGCAGAATACGGCGCTGGCTCAGGCCTTTTAAACGGGCCATTCGTACGAAATCGGATTCCAGTACGTCGATAAGCCCTTCGCGAAGCATTCGCACCGCATAAACGGCCATGACAATCGCCAGTGTGATTGCCGGAAGGACGCTGACATGGATGACATCCAGCAGCGTCGATCTGTCGTCGACGGTCGACATTGCCGGAAATAGCGGAATCGACACCGCGAACAGCAGCAGAAGAAACGTCGCCAGCACGAAATCGGGAATCGACAGCAGGACGAGCGTTAAGGAAGACAAAGCATGATCTGCCGCCTTGTCGCGCCGCACGGCCTGGAAGATTGCCGGAATAAGGACAAGAGGAAAATACAGGGCAAACGCCATACCGGACATAATCAGCGTATTCCTGACCCGGGACGACAGCACTTCGCCGACCGGCCGGCCGCTGGTCAGCACTTCGCCGAAGTCGCCAACCAGCACACCACCAAGCCACGTCAGATACCGTTCAACCGGTGGCTGGTCCAGATTCATCCTGTCGCGCAGTATCTGCAGTGTTTCGGGCGTTGCATCCCGTCCGGCGACCCGAGACGCCGCATCACCGGGAATCACCTCCACAGCGACGAAGATAATCAGCGAAACGAGCAGCAGCGTGAAAAACGCCGTCCCGGTTCGCTTCAAACATAGGGCGAGAATTTGCACGTCGAATTAACCCGATGCAGTTTCAAGGGTCTGATGACCTGAAGAAATGAGGACGGTTCACATTCCGCCAGGGAACGCGATCCGCCCTCACCAATACCTGTTATTCACATACCAGGTTTTCGAAGTTCAGATTGAAGTTCTGAACATGGGCATCATAGCCACTGCAGTTGGACCGCATGGCGAGAACCTGATGAACGAACATCGGGATGATCACGCCCCCTTCTTCGGTCAGCATACGCTGGGCCTGGTCGTAAAGAGCCTTGCGTTCGTCTGCGTCGATGGTGGTTGCCGCCTTGTTCAGCAGTGCATCGTAGTCAGGCCGCTCCCAATGGGTTTCCTTCCATTTGGCGTCCTGCGTATAGGCGACGGCCAAAGCGGAATTGGGCGGGCGACGCGACCAGGCCGACGTCAGGATCGGCTTAGTCAGCCAGACATCATCCCAGTAGCTGTCCGCCGGCGTTTCGATTACATTCACTGTGACACCGGCATCCGACATCATCTGAGCGAATGTCTGCGCCATGTTGACCATGCCGGGAACGCCTTCCGCCGTGTAAAGATCGAATTCCAGACCGTCTCCATGTCCCGCTTCAGCGAGCAAAGCCTTGGCCTTTTCGATGTCATGCGGGCGGGCTTCATGGGTATAGGCATTCGGTGACGATGGCGGTACCGGATTGTCGTTGCCGACTTGACCGTAACCGAGCAGAACGGAATCGATCATAGCCTGCCGGTCCACAGCGTATTTGAGTGCTTCGCGAACACGAACATCATCAAAGGGCGGTTCGTCGACCCACATCGAGATTGTCATCGAGTTGGAGGCGCCGGTTTCAAGCAGCTTTATGTTGGAATCTCCCTGCAGCGCCGGAATACCCGTCGGATCGACGTTGAGAACCAGATCGACCTGCCCGGATTTGATGGCGGAAATAGCCGCAACGGATTCCTGTGCGACCGTTACTTCGAGACAGGGCGATTTCGGCAGGCCGCTATCCCAGTAGTCCGGATTTGCTTTCATTACCCGAATGGGGTCGCCGGGCTTGAAGGTTTCCTGCATGAAGGGGCCTGTACCGTTGCCATTCAGGCGCAGGTCTTCATGCGTGGCACCTTCCGCGACAATATTGGTAAATTTGTTGGTGATCACGCTCGGCAGCGTTACGACCTGATCCACGGTTGTGATCTGGAAAGTGTGTGCATCCGGTGCCGTGAATTCCGCGCCTTCCAGCGCCGCCATAACAGCCCGGGCGCCCGAACCGAGCTCCGGATCCATCAATCGCTTGAACGTGTAAATCACATCTGCCGAATCAAAATCGGATCCGTCATGAAACTTGACGCCCTTGCGCAGATTGAATGTCCATGTACGGCCGTCTTCGGAAACCGACCAGCTTTCCGCCAGTTCCGGCTTCGCCTGAAAGTTTCCATCAACGTCAATCAGACGGTTGTAGATGGCAAAGATATGATAGGCATCGTCACCGGACTGCATATCGGCCGGATCCATCGATTGCTTTTCACCACTCCATTCGTATCCCAGAACGCGCGCGCAACCATTCGCGGCATATGCCGTTGTGGCCCCGGCCATGAATACAGCAGCGGCACAACTGCAGACCAATCCAAGCCGCCTAACTCCAAGTAAACTCATCGTTCCATCTCCCAGCGCCTTGTTTTAGAGGCAACGGACGGCGCATTTTTCCGTCAATCCCCGTATCGGTTTCGTCGTTCAACTCGACTTTATAATTCCGATATATCAGAAATGTTTCTGATATATTGTGAAAACTGTAATTCTTGGCGTTTCCCGTTGTCAAGACGGCACTGTCACAATCGTCGGCGACGCACTGCATATGCTGTCGATGACGTATTGTTGCCATCGCGTGCGTTCGTCGGTGAGGTGGGCCGATGCTCGACCATGGGACCGGGTTGCATCGATTTGCCGAGGATTTTGAGAGTTCCCAGCCGACGGAAGCGTCGGTGCGTGCGGATCGCCGGGTAGTTGCCGGGTCGGCGCCGACTTCAGACTCCAGCAAGCCAAGGCCAAATCAGGCCTTGGCTGTTCCGGTCCTACGCCCTGGTTACCAGAACGTCGAGCACGGCCTGGCGCGTCAGCATACCGACCGGCTGATTATCTGTATCAATAACCGTTACGTCGCCGTCACTATCGATTACACGTGCGGCGATTGCGTCGATTTTGGCATCATACGGCACCGACAGCGAAGAGGAGGTGATGTCCACGCCGGCAATTTTGGTCATCACCGATTTCACAGACAGAACCTTCGATCGGGAAATGCCTTTCGTGAATTCTTCCACGTAACTTGTAGCCGGATGCAGAACCAATTCTTCCGGTGTGCCGGTCTGAACAATTTCACCGTCTTTCATGATGGCGATCCGGTCGGCGAGGCGGATCGCCTCGTCGAAATCGTGAGTAATGAATACAATTGTCTTATGCAGTACGCTTTGCAGCCGCATGAATTCGTCCTGCATTTCGCGCCTGATCAAGGGATCCAGCGCTGAAAACGGTTCATCGAGAAACCAGATGTCCGGTTCGACAGCCAGCGACCGGGCGATGCCTACCCGCTGCTGTTGTCCGCCGGACAGCTCTCTCGGATAGTAGTTCTCACGGCCGCCAAGACCGACGAGATCGATAATCTCCATCGCGCGTTTCTCACGCGCCGGCCTGTCTACTCCCTGAATTTCGAGTGGAAAGGCGACGTTTCCCAGAACTGTCAGATGCGGCAGCAGGGCGAAATGCTGGAACACCATACCCATTTTGTGGCGGCGAATTTCATTCAGCTCCCGATCAGTAAGCTGCTGCAGGTTCTGGCCGTCGAACATGACGCTGCCCGACGTCGATTCGATCAGCCGGGACAGGCAGCGCACAAGCGTCGACTTACCCGATCCGGAAAGCCCCATGATGACAAAGATTTCACCTTCGGCCACATTGATTGTCGCGTCGCGGACGGCTGCGATCATTCCGGCTTCCGACAGCGCGTCGGCTGAAGGAGCGCCACTGTGTTCGGCCAGGAACTTCTCGGCATTGTCGCCGAAAACCTTCCAGATATTCCTGCAGGAAAGTTTGGCCGGCTTTCCGTTGTTTTCAGGCAGAGGCGATGCAGCGCTCATTGTCCGGTTCCTCACACTATTGCTTAAGCAGGTAGCACATGAATGTTTTCAACGTCGTCGTCCTGCCCGGCGGCGACGATAACTTCGATGCCGGTCTTCTCGATCTCGCCGATCATGCAAGTGTCGCTGCAATCGGTTATCAGTATGTCTACATCGGACGCCCTGAGTGCGGTGATGCGATCGCGCTGTCCAAGCTTCCGCGCCGTGGCCAGAACAATTGTGCGTACAGCCTGCCGGCTCATGATCCGGGCGATTTTGGCATCCGATTCATAAGAGAAAGTAAGGCCGTCGCGCACCGAAAACCCTTCCGCCGCAATGAAGGCGACATCGGCATTGATTGACGACAGCATCTGTTCGACGAAGTCGCCGGTCGTACCCATGGTTCTGTGACGCACCAGGCCACCGGCGAGATAGGCGTCGATTTTCGGGTTTTCCGACAGGGCAGTGGCGATATTGACTCCGGGCGTCGCCACGGTAAGCGCGGTGTCCGACGCGACGAGCTCTCGCGCCAAAGCCAGAATGGTCGACCCGTCATTCATGAACAGGGTCTGATCGGCATCAACGAGGTTGAATGCGGCGCGGGCGATCAACCGTTTCTGGTCGCTGTCGATCTGTTCACGAAGGGCGAAGGCCTGATCGGCGCCGCGTGGCGCAGTCACCGTTGCGCCGCCATGGGTGCGGCGTATCGAACCGCTTTCCTCCAGGCTGGTCAGATCGCGCCGGATGGTTGCGACGGATACGCCGAGATCGCGCGCCAGCGTTTCGACGGCGACGTCGCCATTCAACAGCAACTGGCGCTGTATGGCGTTTCGGCGGGCCGATGGATTACGAACTTTGTTTGTCATGCCGATTTGTAACATGAACGAAACAATCATTCATCCATAAAAAACGATCAAAAACGATAATTATAATGATTGATAATAATCGTTACCGCTCTTATGGTGAAGCCGCTAATGAAAGTGTTTTGGTTATTACGCCACCAGGGCATAGCCAGGGAAAATGGGAGATTATGAAATGTTAAGTAGGATTTGCAGATTAGCGGTGGGGGCCGCCCTGACGGGGTTGGTATCCACGGGCATGGGGATGACCGCAGCGAATGCCGATGTTCCCGAATCGAAAGACCCGATCAAGATCGTCATGATGGGGTATTCGGGCGACAACATCATCATGTTCATCTATGGCGAGCTGATCAAAAAGCTTGGTTACAATGTCGAATATACGCCGGCTGATTATATCGGTCAGTTCACTGGCGTCGCGGCGGGCGACCTTCACATCGCGTCGCCGGGCTGGGACACAACGGCCAAAGCCGTTCTGAAGGATGCCTTCGCATCGGGCGACGTTCTCAATATGGGCGATATCGGCATCGCGGTGAACGAAGACTGGTGGTATCCGCTTTACGTAAAGGACAAATGCCCCGGTCTGCCGGACTGGAAGGCGCTGCTTGAACCGGCTTGCGTCGAATCGCTGGCCGTTGCAGAAACGGAACCGAAGGCGCGTTTCCTCAGTGGACCGCTGGAATGGGGTGGCACCGACCGCGAACGCATTGCTGCGATGGGCCTTGATTTCGAAGTCGTCAATGCGGGCAGCGACGGCGCACTTGCGGCCGATCTGGTTGCCGCCATCAAACGGAAACAGCCGATTGTCGCCTGGTCGTGGGAACCGTACTGGATTCCCGCCCTGTATCCCGGCGAATTCGTGAAATGGCCGGAATACGACGACGCCTGCTACGAGGATCCGTCCTGGGGCATGAACCCGGACATGACGCATGATTGCGGACGGCCGAACGGTCTGATGTGGAAAGCGGCCTGGGCCGGCGGCGAGGAAATCTGGCCGAAAGCCTACGACGTCTGGCGCAAGTTCACGCTGGATGCGAAGACGGCCGGCGAGCTTGTCTACAAGTCCGATGTCGAAGGCATGGATACCCAGGCTGTCGCCGAGCAGTGGATCGCGGAAAACGAAAGCATCTGGAAACCCTGGCTCGAATAGGCCGCTTCCTGTGACTGACAGGCTGTGGTCAGGAAAGGTGTCCGGTCACAGCCTGTTTTTTGTATCGTCGTGGAAAACCTTGATTGCAATCCTTCTGCGGATGATGGGATGCCCCTATGATCTCGATCCATTCGATACAGCAATCCCGGTTGCTGCGAAGCGACCCCCGCCTGATTCTTATCGTCGGCGCCGCCGTAGCCGCTATCGTTATCGATTCCAGGTCCGATTTGCTGGGCTGGGCTAACGATTACCCCGCCGACTGGGTCATTCCGTTCAGCAACAAACTGTCCGTATTCGTAAAGTGGCTGGTTAACGAGGCGGATCTCGGGCTTTTCACCTTCAAGGAATTTACCCGCGCCATCGGTGCGGTGCTCGACGCGCCGACGCTGTTCCTGAAAGGCCTGCTGGTCACCGGGTTCACCTTCGAAGGCGAAACCGAAACACTGCTGCGAATTCCACCCGTGTCATGGCTGGGCGTTACCGGGATCATTGTCCTGCTGAGCGCCTGCCTCGGCGACCGCCGCCTGACGGTTTTCGTGCTTCTTTCGTTTCTGTACGTCGCCTTTATCGGCCTTTGGGAAAGCACGATGCTGACCCTGGCTTCAATCATCGTCGCTGTCGTCATCGGCATTGTCGCCGGTGTTTTGCTGGGTCTCGCTGCATTCAAGTGGGCGGTGATGGACCGTATTCTGACACCGGTCTTCGATTTCATGCAGACGATGCCGGTTTTTGCGTATCTTGTGCCGGCGCTGATGCTGTTCGGCTACGGGCCGGCCGCCGCGATGGTGGTCACGTTGATCTATGCCATGCCGCCGATGGCGCGTGTGACGAAACTCTCGCTCGACCAGTTGGATAACGAGACCGTCGAATACGGACGGATGGCCGGGTGCTCGCCGAAGCAATTGACCTGGAAAGTCATGATTCCGTCGATCCGGCCGCGCCTGATGGTCGGGGTCAATCAGGTGATCATGCTGACGCTGAACATGGTTATCATCGCCTCGCTTATCGGCGCCGGCGGCCTGGGCTTCGATGTCTGGCAGGCACTGAAGGCTCTGCGTATCGGTCAGGGCGCGGAAGCCGGTATCGCCATCACCCTTGTCGCTATCGTGCTCGACCGGCTCAGCCAGCGGTATGCCGAACGCCGCCCTGTCCACCGCGAAGTCGCGCCGACCTTCTACGAAAGATTCAGAATACCGGTCCTGATCGCCATCATCGCCGTCGGCACGACGCTTGCCGGCGCCTGGCAGCCAAGCATTTCGCAGGTACCGGATGCGTGGACCTTCAGCACCGGCAAGTTCTGGGACAACATCATCGACTGGGTGAACATCAACCTGTACGAGGAAATCGATGCGTTCCGCCGGTTCTTCTTCGTCTATCTCCTGAAACCCACCAAGGGGTTCATGCTGGAACTGCCCTGGCTGGGCGTGGTTCTCGTCATCGCGGCGGTCGGTTTCCGGTTGGGCGGGCTGAAGCTCGCTGCCCTTGCCGCCGCGCTGATTACCTTCATCGCTGCAGTCGGATTGTGGGAAAAGGCCATGGTTTCGGCCTATCTGGTCGGTGTCTGCGTGTTTCTCGCCAGTCTTGTCGGTATCCCCATCGGTATTCTGTCGGCGAAAAACGAACGCGTGCACAAGGTGGTGCATGTGATCATTGATACGCTGCAGACCCTGCCGTCCTTCGTCTATCTTATTCCGGTCATCATGCTGTTCAGTGTTGGCGAGTTCTCGGCCATGGTCGCGGTCGTGATGTACGCCATCGTGCCGGCGATCCGCTACACCGACGACGGTATCCGGCAAGTGCCGCCGCATCTTGTCGAAGCGTCGCGGGCGATGGGCTGTACACCCTTACAGATGCTGCGGCGGGTGCAGATACCGCTGGCGCTGCCCGGCATCATGCTCGGCGTCAACCAGACTCTGATGATGGGGCTGAGCATGCTGGTCATCACCGCGCTGGTCGGTACCCGCGATCTCGGCCAGGAAACCCTGATTGCACTGTCGAAGGTGGATCCGGGCCGCGGCATTACGGCGGGTATCTGCGTTGCATTCATTGCCATAACGGCGGACCGGCTGATTAACGCCTGGGTCCGCAAACGCAAGGCCGAACTGGGTCTGGAGGTTTCCGGTGCGCACTGACAGCGGTTCATCTCCCCGCGCCGTGGTTATCGGCGGCGGTGCAACGGGTTGCGGTGTTGCCCGCGACCTCACGCTTCGCGGTTTCGCCGTCACGTTGGTTGAATTCGGAGACCTGGGATCGGGAACCAGCAGCCGGTTTCACGGCATGCTGCAATGTGGCGCGCGCTATGCCGTCAGCGATACCGAATACGCGGCGGAATGCATGCGCGAGCGTCTGAATGTTGCGGAAATCGCTCCGGACGCCATTGAACATACCGGCGGACTGTTCGTGTCGCTGCCGGAAGACCCGCCGGATTTCGCCGATGATTTCGTCCGGGGTTGTACCGAAGCGCGGATTCCGGTTCGCGAGCTGGATCTTGAACAGGTGATGCGGGAAGAACCGAAAATGTCGCAAAACATCCTGCGGGCGTTTTCGGTACCGGATTCGACGGTGCAACCATGGCGGCTGCTGAACATTCTGATCGACGACGTACGCCGCCGGGGTGGGGAAATTCTGACCCGGCATCAGGTGACGGGTATCGATGTTGCGAACGGACGGGCCCACAGCGTTCGCGTCGAAGGGCCGGACGGCGCTCGTACCCTTGAGGCTGACGTCATCGTGAACGCAGCCGGGCCGTGGTCGGCACGAGTTGCGGGTCTGGTCGGTGAAGGCGCGGATATTGAACTCGGCAAAGGGTCGATCCTGGTGCTGTCGCACCGGATGGTGACCCGTATCATCAACCGGTGCCGGCCGCCCAGCAGTCACGACATCATGGTGCCGACCGGTACGGTAAGCCTGTTCGGCACGACATCGGAAGTCGTCGACAGCCCGGACACAACCTATGTCCGGCCGGAGGAAATTCAGGAGCTTCTGGACAATGCGGAGGTGCTTTTTCCCGGTATCAGGGATTATCGCGCGTTTCGCGCTTGGGCCGGCGTTCGACCCCTGTTCAAACCGAAAGGCTGGGCGTCGGATAAACCTTTGCCGCGCCGGCATTCTATCGTCGATCACGCCGATGCCGGGATATCGGGCTTCTGGACAATCTGCGGCGGATCGCTGACGACGCACCGTTCCATGGCGGAGGATATCGGCGATCGTATCTGCCGATCGATGGGTATCGACGCACCCTGCCTGACGACGCAAACACGGGTGCCGGAAAGCGCTTATCAGTCCACCCGGCGATCCGGCTGGCATCCGTCCGATGGGTATCGGCGCGTTGAGGAAACCCGGCAATATCAGCAGCCGGTATGTGAATGTGAATCCGTCAGCCGGGCCGACGTAGCCAGCCTTGTCGATGGCGAGAATATCGACAGTCTGCACGATCTCAGGCGGCGGCTCAGAGTAGGATTCGGCCCCTGTCAGGGAACGTTCTGCGGCAGCCGGGTCGCCTCGATGATCTTGCAGTCTCATCCAACCTACAACTGCCGTGATGATCTGACCGATTTCTGGACGGAACGGCTGAAAGGGTCGATGCGTACGGCCTGGGGCGATCAGGCTAGGCAGATGCTGCTGAGCGATATCGTCTATCGCGAAACCCTGGGACTTCGGTTGATGCCGGAAGACCTGCCGACGGATCCGCAGCGATGAAAACCGATGCCATTATAATCGGTGCGGAACTGGACGGCCTGGTCGCCGCGGCGAGACTACAGGAATGCGGGTATGCCACGCGTATCTTTGCGGGCGGCGGCAGTTCGCTGCATTACTCGCCAGGCGGCGTTCATGTGCTGGGTTATACCGAAACCGGCAATGAGGCTTTTGTTACCGATCCGCTGAAATCCATCGGCAGACTGCCCGAGACACATCCCTATCGGAAGATTGGTGCAGACCGGGTGCGTAATGCGCTGGCCTGGTTCGCCGAACAGGCACGTCGGTTACAGCAATCCGTTACGATGAACGGGACGAACGAGTTCGGGCTTTCTTCAATCGGCCTGCCTGTTCCTGTATTGGGAACGGGGGCAGGGCAGGCAACGATCGCTAAGCTGAAAGAACACACGGTTGCGATTGTCAGATTTACCGGTCACCGAGATTTCGCGGCTGATCCAATTCGCGCCGAGCTCGACAGGCTTGGTATCGACGCTTCCATTGTCGAAATCGCGCCGCCTGGACCAATCCCGGAAAATGCCGCGATGGCGCGGGCGCTGGACGGGGGCGGCACGGCGCAGGTCTATTTCGAAACCGTGAAGAAAAAAATGCCGCGCGACGCCGGCATCATCCTGTTCCCGGCTGTGTTGGGTCTTTTCGATCATAAGGCAGTTCTGGCCGCGGCAAACACGGTTTTCGGCTTGCCCTGCCTCGAAGCACCGACTCTTCCGCCCAGCATTCCCGGAATGCGGATGGATCATGCCCTGCAGAGTCATCTGAAGATAGCCGGCGCGATTCTTCATCAGGGGACGAGGGTCGGCGGCGTGATCGGCGATGACGGTGAGGTTACGGTTCACGATGGCGGCGGACGACGGTACGCTGCAGACACCGTAATTCTGGCGACAGGCGGGGTGCTTATGGGCGGGCTGGTCGTGGATTCTCATGGTGTTGTTCACGATACGACTTTCGGCTTCGAAACATTTCAAAGTGACCCGTTGGCCGCTGTTTCGGTCGATCACTCGCTCGCGGCCCTGCATGACGCGGGCATCGAGACCGATGGTGAACTGCGACCGGTCGCAAACGGAAGCGGGACCCTTCGGAACGTTTTTGTGACAGGCAGATCCCTGGCGCACTGGAATCCGGCAACCGAATGTTCGGCGGATGGCGTTAGCATCGCGACAGGCTGGCATGCTGCGGAAAACGCCCGTCTTTATCTGGAGGAACGGCGACATGGATAGCGGATTGTTTCTTGGCATCGATCACGGCGGGTCGACCACCACGGCGCTGCTGTTCGATACTGAAAAGGGTAAACTGGCCAGTCATTCCGTGCCGATGCCGAAACGCACGCCCGCCATCGGTTGGGTGGAACACGACCCGGAAGCGTTCTTTGAAACCAGCCTTGCCGCCGCGTCCGGCGCGCTGCGTGTGGCGGGACGCACATGGATGGATATTGCCGGCATAGGCTTCGCAAACCAGGGTGAAACCAGCATGGCGTGGGACACCGCTATCGGCAGAGGTATCGGTCCCGCCCTGTCCTGGGAAGACAAGCGTACTGTTGACATCTGCGCAGCGTTGGCGGCGAAGGGTGTCGATGCGCTGGTGCGGGAAAGAACGGGAATCCTGCTGGACCCGTATTTTTCCGCATCAAAGTTCAAATGGCTGATCGACAAAATCGATGATGTCGCCCACGCACGCGATGCCGGCACGCTGCGGCTGGGCGGCACCGAAACCTATGTCATCGACCGGCTGACCGGCGGTGAAGTTCACGCGACAGATGCCGGCACGGCTTCCAGAACCGCCCTTTTCAACCTGCGTGACGTGCGGTGGGACAGCGATCTGCTGGCAGCCTTCGATCTTGATAAGTCTTTGGTGCCGGCGATCAGGCCGACCTGTGGCGATTTCGGCATGGCCCGGCACGAAAGTTTCGCCGGTGCGCGCGTTCCCATAACAGCGGATGCGGTGGATGCGCACGCCGCCCTGTTCGCACAAGGATGCCGCGACAGTACGACGGTCAAGGCGACATACGGCACAGGCGCGTTCATAGAAATCAACACGGGAACCGAACCGGTGGAGCCGGATGGCAATCTTCCGGTTTTCATCGCCTGGGATATTGATGGGGTCGTGGACTACACGGTGGAAGGCGGTGTTTTTTCCGTCGGCTCCGCGATCGACTGGGCCGTCCGTTCCGGTCTGCTGCCGAGCGCCGAAGCTTCTTCCGATCTGGCGAACAGCGTGCCTGACAGCGCCGGCGTCGCCATGGCGCCCTGTCTGAGCGGGCTTTCGGCGCCGTATTGGGAAACCGGTGTGCGAGGCACAATAACCGGCCTCGGCCTCGATACCGAACCGGGTCATCTGGCGCGTGCGCTGCTGGACGGCATCGCCTTTCAATGTGCAGACATTGTTCGCGAACTGGACGTGAAGATGAACGGCACGGTCAGGGAGGTTCGGGCCGACGGCGGGCCGACGAAAAACGCCTATCTGATGCAGCGGCAGGCCGACCTGCTAGGCATGCCGGTTTCCGTTTCGCTGGAACCGGACATGACGGCGCTGGGCGCGGCCTGTCTGGCCGCCATCGGTGCAGGTCGGTTCGACGTCGGCGATATCGATTCGCTGGAAATGGACGTGGCCGTCTTTGAACCCGTTATCGGTGAGGATCAACGGGAATCCCTCTGGGCCGGTTGGCGCGAGACGGTGCGGCAGGCGATACGGGAACCAAACGCATGATGAACGAGCCGAACAAGGCAAGGGTAATGCCGCAACCGGCCGCAGTCGGGAAGCCGGCTATGGATTCCGCGGCGGTGCGGGAATCGATGGACCGCTGCACCAAATGCGGTATCTGCCATGCCTATTGCCCGGTCGCCGCCGCAACCGACAGGTTTCCGGGGCCGAAATATACCGGACCGCAAGCGCAGCGCTTCCGCCTGATCGGACAGGGGCCGGAACTGTCGCCGATGCTCTGCAGCGGTTGTGGCATCTGCACCAGCGTCTGCCCGAACGACGTAGCGATTACAGATATCATCACGCTGGCCAAAGCCGATATTGTCGAAACCTCGACCGGGGTATCGGCCGGGCAGCGGCTGCTTAACCGGCCCGATCTGATCGGCCGGGTCAGCGGCGTCTTTCCGTGGCTAAGTAACTTTCTCCTGGGTAACCCGTTTGCCCGGAGGTTTGCCGAATTTGTATTCGGCATCCATCGCAACGCGCCTCTGCCGAAAGTGCAGGGCCGCAAGTTCGAACGCTGGTTTTCGAACCATGCCCAGCCGGAAGACGGAACGCCGATATCCTTCTTCATCGGTTGCGCTATTTCGAATTTCGATCCGGATGTCGGGATCGCGATGGTGAAGGTGCTGAACCATCTTGGCTATCGGGTCGATGTGCCGACCGATTTGTGCTGCTCCCTGCCGATGCTGTCCAGCGGCGAGGCGGCGCCCGCCCGGCCGAAGGCGCGGGCGTTGATCGATGCCCTGCAACCGTCTGCCGACGCCGGCAATCGCATCGTCTCAACGTCGACCAGTTGCAGTTTGACCCTGAAATCGAAGTACGCCGCCTATCTCGACATGACGGATGCGGCATCGAGAACCGTGGCCGATGCAACAATCGATGCCTGCGAATTACTGCTGGAAAACCACGCCGATGATCTGAAAGCCGCTTTGAAGCCGTTGAAATCGAAAGTGCTGTATCATGGGCCCTGCCAGCTACGGGGGCATCGGATGGGCCAGCCCGCCGTCGAGCTGCTGCGGCTGGTTCTCGGTCTGACCGTGGAGCTATCGCGCGCTGATTGCTGTGGTATCGGCGGCACCTACGGCTATGACAAAGACAAAAGCGACATTGCCACGGATGTCGGCAAATCGCTGGTCGATCAGGCCAGAGAGTCCCGGCCCGATCTTATTGTCTGTGACAGTGAAACCTGCCGCTGGAATATTGAAAAGCAGACGTCGATCAAAACGATCCATCCTGTTCAATTGCTTGCCAGATCGCTTGGGCTCGAAAATTGAAGGAAACATGAATCGACGGCTGTCGTTTCAGAAAATGTCGATATCACGCGGCTCGTTTGCATCCGTATCCCGGTTTTGGACACAAGCCAAGCATTACCCGAGTTTCGAGCGCGCCTTACTCGCTGTGGTGAAGGCTTCGCCCGGAATCAACAAAGCCTCACACGGGGGTGAGGCTTTGAAGACATTAACCGGAACGGCTTCGTGTTGTTACGCGGCAAGCATCCGTTTGCGTCGCCAGGACAGCAGGCCGAACCCGCTTAGCGCCATCGCTAAAAGCGGCAGGGCAGCCGGAACAGGCACAGCCGAAACCTCACCAACGAAGCTGGCGAGCTTGAAGCGGTCGTCGCTGTCTTCCGGACTATCAAGCTGGTTGGCGAAGAAAATGTACTGGAATGTTTCCGTGGTTGTGAACTCAAGCACCGGAATAGCCGTATCGCCCGGGCTTGCGGCGAGAAGGTTCGACGTGCTCGCCGTCAGCGCGTCAAAGACGGCGCCGAAGGCGGCGCCATTGGCAAGGAAGTCTTCATCGGCCGAGTTGTAACCCCAGACAGAGAAATTTTCGCTGGCACCGGTTGTCGTAAACGTCGCGCTGATCGGGTTCCACAGGTTTGTCGGCAGTTTCATCACCAGTACTTCGAACGATGTGTAACTGTCATTGTAGGGGGCGAGCGAGTGGGTCAGGTCGCGAATTTCTTCTTCACGCGACCAGACGCCAACACCACCGTTGGACCATCCGACCGGCGTATTTGCGGATCCCCAGCCGTGGCGCGAACCGGCATATTCATAATCGAAACCGTAAAAGGTTGCGGTCTGGCTGCCGCCGGTTTCAGTAAAACTCAGCGCACCGTTCGCATACTTCGTGCCGAGCGTTCCCTGACTGTCCGTCGTAAAGGTAAAAGTCGACGCCGCCAGGGCACCGGTGCTTGTGAAAGCGAAGACGATGGCCGCGCCCAGAAACTTCTTAATCATTGTCGGTATTCTCCATTCCAGTTGGCGGATACCTACCATGTCTCCGCAAGCCCGTGTCACCATCGCGCGTGCGGAAGTCCATGCCTGTTGATGAAGCCGGATGAAATGGCGTCGTCATCGACAATATGAATGTTGGTTAACAAGTTTTGGAAAGTCGGTTTCTGGCTCTCGGTCTTACAGATCGCCGGTATAGGGGCCGGCCGTCGCGCCGCCATCGACCATGTAGACCATGCCGTTAACATATGAGGCCTCAGCCGATGACAGATGGGCTACGGCACTGGCGATTTCCTCGGGTCTCGCAAGCCGGCCGATCGGCACGACGTTTTCGTAGTATTCCCGTATCCCCGGCGGTGCGCGTGAAAAAATCTCTTCGGCCATCGGTGTGTCGACAAATGTCGGGCAGACGATATTGCATCTGATGCCCTTGCGCCCGTAATCGAGCGCCATGCATCGCACCAGCCCGATTACCCCGTGTTTCGATGCACAATAGATGCCGTATCCGACTCCGCCCGCAACGCCGGCATCCGAACCGATGGCGACAAAATTGCCGCAGCCCCGGGTTAGCAGATGAGGTATGGCATGGTGGGCGATCAGGAAGGTGCCTTTCAGGTTCACATCGATGACGAGATCCCAGTCTTCTTCGGTAACATCGTGTACATAACCCTCTCTTGCGACGCCGGCCGCCGTAACGATTGTATCCAGCCCGCCTCTCGAGGCGACAAAACCGGCAATGGCGCGCTTTACGTCATCCGAACGGGTAACGTTACAGACAAGGCAATCGGCAGTTCCACCGGCACCGGTAATCTGCGCCCGCGTATCCTTCAGGCCATCTTCGTCCAGATCAAGGAGACCTACGATTGCGCCGCGGTCGGATAGCCGCAGGGCGATGGCGCGGCCGATGCCGGACGCGGCGCCGGTTACGAGTGCGATTTCCGTCGCTTCCGATGTCATTCTTTGTTCCTGTCTGTAGGTGATTTATGTGAAACCGGCCGCTGGTCAGGGTGGTTGCATCAACCGGATGCCCCGACATGCGATGGACGGGTGCCGCGCCCCAGAAAGATCAGCCGGTTAGCATCGGGTCGAAGGGGCAGGCTGTCAGGTTCTCCACCCCTGTTTCTGTGACAAGCACCTGATCTTCCAGCTTGATTCCGTCGGGGCCGCCGACCTCGCCGATATAGGCCTCGACGCACAGCATCATGCCCGGCTCCAGCACGCCGTCATAGCCGCGGTCGTCCCAGTCGATCGGATACTTGATCGCCGGATACTCGTCGCACAGGCCGACGCCGTGCATTTTCGACCCATAACGCTGCGGAAGGTAGATATCCGGCACATGGTGCCCCTCGAAACACAGTTCCCTGAACGACATGCCCGGCCTGATGATGGTTGTATTCGTCGTGATGTGTTCAAGCGCGATGTCATGCATTTTCCGCTGCCGGTCGGTCGGCTTGCCGTCGCCGATAAACCAGCTTCGCGAAATATCGGTACACATGCCGTAGCAGCCGATCAGATCGGTATCGAAGGACAGGATTTCATTGTTCTTCAGAAGGCGCGGGCCGGATTCCTGGAACCACGGATTGGTGCGCTGGCCGGTTGAAAGGATACGGGTCTCGATCCACTCGCCGCCGCGCCGGATATTTGAGGCATGAAGTTCGGCCCAGATGTCGTTCTCGCTCATGCCGGGCTGCGTTTTCTCCCGCATCTCGGCAATGGACGTTTCGCAGGCATGGATGGCGCAGCGCATGGCCTTGATCTCGTCCGGTCCCTTGACGGTGCGGGTCCGCTCCATTAGCTCCTCACCGTCCATAATCTCGATCGTCAGGGAATCGAGCGCCCGCAATCCTTCAATCTGGATTTTATCGATAGCCAGCCGGCGATTGGCGCCGCACCGTTCGCGCAGAAGGTCGTCGATCTGATGGGCGAACAGACGCGCCTTTTCTTCCGTGCGCTGGCCCGTCGCGAAATAGAAGAACGACGCACCGGCCCGCACTTCATCGACCATCAGGCTGTACTCGGAAAAATAGCCGTATCCGCCGTATTCCCATAGCATGGTGTGCCCGTCGGCGGCGACGAAACAGGCCCGGAAGGGATTATGCGTGTTCCACGGCTGCATGTTGGTGGTGTCCGTCGCGTAGCGGATCGACAGGGGATCGAACAGCAGAACGCCAGCATAGTCCCGCTCGGCAATCGCCTTGACCAGCCTTTCCTTGCGATACCGCCGCATCGCCTGCAGATCGGGAACATCGATGCCGGCAGCCGCCCATTCATCGAAGGCCAGCCGCGTCGGGCCGATCTCGACCCTGTCCTCGTAGTCCGGTGTGTTGTCCGGTTTCATAGCTGTGCCGGCGGGCGGGCGGCGCGCCGGATGTATTTTCGGATCGGGAATTGAGTGAGGATCGTCTGGCATGAGGATTTGCCCTGGTGCGGAAGGCTTCTGATAATGAGATTGATCGCACTCTATCACAACGTGGCCTGTTTGGGAGAGCATCGTTTCAGTGATGCCACGCTGCTGAAACCATCGACATGCCAGATTGCGACAAGCTGGCGTATCGTCCTTAGGGGTTTAATTCTTCGTAGCTTCCCTGCGAAGAAATGTCGCTAAGGAGTATCGGCATTGCGCCGGAATCCGGATGCGTTGCCGGACGTTATAAACTAGAATTCGTGTTACATGTTAATCTGGCCGGAGGCCCAAATGGAAAATTTTACACCGTATTCAGCATTGGCGGGTGGTGCGTTGATTGGCGCAGCAGCAGTGCTTTTCATGACCCTGAACGGACGCATCGCGGGAATAAGCGGCATTGTGGGAAACCTGACAGTGCCGAAACAGGGAGATGTCGCCTGGCGACTGGCTTTTACGCTGGGGCTTATCGGCGCACCGGCCTGTTACCTGATTTTCGGCGGAATCTTTCCGTCAGTCGACTTCCAGGCATCGACGGTTCAACTGGTTGTTGCCGGCCTGATGGTCGGGTTCGGCAGCCAGGTCGGAAACGGCTGCACCAGTGGTCATGGCGTCTGCGGCATGGCGCGTCTGTCGAAACGGTCGATCATCGCGACGATGACATTCATGGTAACGGCCGGCGTGACGGTCTTTGTCATCCGCCATGTGCTGGGAGGGTGAACCGATGCATATTGTAACATCGTTTCTCGCGGGCCTGATATTCGGCCTTGGTCTGATCGTTTCCCAGATGGTGAACCCGGCGAAGATTCTCGCTTTTCTCGATGTAGCGGGTGACTGGGATCCCAGCCTGGCTTTCGTCATGGGCGGTGCGCTGACAGTGACGGCCGTCGGTTACAGGTTGTTGGACCGCTGGCACAAGCCGGTTTACGCAAGTGTATTCCAGAGACCCGGTAAAAGCGATCTGGATGGTCGCCTGATCGGCGGCGCTGCTGTTTTCGGTATCGGCTGGGGGCTGGCCGGTCTGTGTCCGGGCCCCGCGCTGGTCGTGCTGAGTTCCGGCGCGAACGAGGCCGTTATCTTCTGCGTCGCTATGATTGCCGGCATGGCGGCGTTTAAATGGCTGGAACGGCTGAGAGCCCAACCGGCTGCGGTTGCCGGAGACGGCTAGGACCCACCACAACAAAACGCGGCTGTTTGATCGGCAATGTAAACAGTTACACCGGGAACCGGGCGAGGTTCCCGCAATCCGCATTGTCTCAGGTAACGCCGGTCGGTTTCTCTGTGATGCAGACCAGACCCGGATCAGCTTGCATAAACCCTTTATTATCAACCGGATGGCCTCGAGATAGCAGGTCTTTCCCAGGTTTTGTTGACTTGAATAATATTAAGTCGTATCGTTTTTCACCCAAGAAACTTGAAACGATGTCAGCTTTCTGGTGTGATTTATATTTTAAAATGTAAACGTTTACATAACAAATGCAACCGGAATAGCAGAAACAGTCGCGATGAAGAGACAAGGTGACGGAAGGATTTCAACCGATAAGGAATGAGTCGTCGTCGCGGATAGTACGAAGCCGAAGAACAAGCCTGGTTTCGCCCCCAAACGGTAAAAAGCGGCAGGGGCGTAACGGATTAACAAGGGCGGCAATCGAGCCTTTCAGGATGCTGATGGGCGCAGGGAGAGGAGTTCGAGATGATTTTCTTTTGGGCGGAAACGCCGGATGGGTGGGGTATACCCGGTATTCACGGGCCATGGCCGGACGATGAACTCGACGGATATGTCCAGAGCGGCGTTTATCTGATACGCGGTCAGGGTGAAAACATGCTGATCGATACCGGAAACTGGACGTTGCCGGAATTCAATAACGGCATGGGCGATTTCCTTATCAATCTGCTCGACAAGGAAAAGAACGATCTGAAATACATCGTTCTGACCCATTTCCATTACGATCACACCGGCAATGCCAAGATGCTCAAGGAACGGTACGGCGCGATGGTCGTTTGCCACCCGGCTGACAAGCCTATTATCGAAGACCCCTTGATCGTTACCCGTGAGGAAAATATCACGCGCTTCGGCGTAACCCCGGAAGAGGTGGTGCGCGATTACAATCTCAAGGAAGGCGAGAGCCTCGGGTTATCGGATCCAGGCATCATTGAGAAGTACTGGAATTTTCCGGTTGAAGTCGATGTCGAGGCCAATCACGGCGACATCCTCGATGTCGGCGGGTTGAAGGTGGAAGTCATTCATCTACCCGGACATTGCCCCGGTCAGATCGGAATCTGGAACCCGCATACGGGCTCCCTGTATTCGGCCGATTTGCTGCACTACCCGACACCGCTCGGCCCGTCGCCGATCGGCGACGCCAAGGCGCATTCGGAATCGATCCAGAAATGCCTGGACCTGAAACCGCAACTGCTTCTCGAGGGTCACGGGCTATCCGCTTACTCAGAGGACAGTTCGAAGCGGCGGCTGCTCCATATGCAGCAGCAGCAGAAGGACACGGCGGACCGGATCCGGTTTGTCCTGCATCGTGAAAAGCGCCCGCTGACCACGGAAGAACTGGTGCCGGAAGTACTGCCGGTGAAATCGGAGCTCGATTATCCGGTCTCGACCGGGATCGGCGAAAGGCGCTGTTACGCCGAATGCTGCATTCACACCCATCTCCTGTGGCTGATGGAACAGGGCAAGGTGGGCCGCGTTGAGGAAAAAGGAAAAATTGCATTCGAAAGCCATGAATAGAACCGGCCTACGGACGAAATCACAAGAACGCAAATCTGGGAGGTACAGTTAAAATGTCGAGGAAACTTGATCCGAAGAATTATCCCGATTTTACACAGAAATCGGTGATTGATGCGCATATGGACCGGCTGGATACGCATGGCGTGTCGCGGCGGGAATTCCTGCAGATCGCCACATACAGCGCCATCGCCGGCGCAACGGCTTCTGCGATGAATATTCCGGGTGTTGCGGTCGCCGCATCGAATGGAAAAATGGCCCATTTGATGATGACGATGAGGATGGAATACACCAACAACGCCCAGACCGGCGCCTCAGGCGCCGCAAACACCCTGGGCCTGTCGATTACTTCGGCCGACGGACAATTCGACTCGGCGCGGCAGCTTAATCAGTTCGAACAGCAGATCGCCAGCGGCACGCAGGCGGTGATGCTGCATGCGCCGGGTGGCGGATCCATCAAGCGCATCGCCCAGCTTGCGAACGAAAACAAGATCTGGCTGAGCAACACCTGGGGTACGCTGCCCTGGTTCACCCCGTTCGATGCTGGCGAGTACTACACGATGTATGCGGTTCCAGAAGAATTCTCGGCGCATCGCGATGTGACGATCGAAGTTTGCAATGCGATTATGGAGAAACACGGCGGCGGTAACGTCGTCGGCGTTACCGGCGTCGAAGGCAATTCGACAGACCTTATCCGGTCGCGCGGCCGCGATGATGCCATCGCGAAGTTTCCGGAAATCAACCTCGTGGGTGAACTTCCCGGCAAATGGAACCGTGAGGATTCCCAGAAGGCGATGGAAGATCTCATTTCGAGACACGAAAACATCGTCGGCGTTATCGGACAGAACGATGACGTGGCCGATGGGTGTATTGCGGCATTGCGGGCGGCGGGCATGCGTCCCGGCAGCGATGTCTTCGTTTCCGGCGCAGACGGTACGACACTCGGTGCGGAAATGATCCAGCAGGGACGGTTGCTCACCACCAGCGCGAACGTACCGCAATATATGGGCGCACTGCTGACGACACGGCTCTTCGATGTCATGAACGGCTGGCAGCCGAAGGCGGCCGAGCGGATGATGAACTGGCGGTCGATCGCCATGACCAAGGACAATGTTGCGCCTTATCTGGAACGTTATGTCAATAACGGCGATGTCGAGCCGTTCGACTACAAGAAAATGTCGAAGGTTCTGCATCCGGATGATTGGGATCCGCAGGCCGAACTCTTTCCGATGGATATCGATCTCGAATGGGGCGGTATCGACAAGCCGTCCGGTTGGGCCTATCCGGCGGAATACACAAAATCGCGTGAAAGCGGTGAAGCCGACGCGGTGAAGAAAATGTATGCCGAACACTACAAGATCGACTTCTTTGGCCCATCGCCGATGAAGGCCTGATAGCACTGGTACTGTCGGATGTACGCTTGCCTGTATTATGGCGTGCATCCGAAGACCGGCTGCTGTTTCTGTTGTAAAAGACATCCGTAATGAATGCTGAGGCGGCGTTTTTCAAGGCGACGGGACTGTCGAAAAGTTTCGGCGGCGCGCAAGTCGTCACCGATGTCAGCCTGGATATCGGCGCCAATCAGGTGATCGGCATCGTCGGCGAGAACGGCGCCGGCAAAACAACCCTGTTTAATATGATCTCGGGGATCGTTCGGCCCGATGCCGGTAACATGATGCTGGATGGCCGGCCGTTTTCTCCGAAAAACTATCTCGGCGCGAAAGCGTCCGGAATTTCTCGTGTGTTCCAGGAACAGGCGCTGATTCCCAACATCCTCGTTTACGAGAATCTGCTGCTGTCGTACGAGTCGATGTTTACCCGATTGGGGCAAATTCTCGATAAGAAAAAGATGATCGAGATGGCGAAACGGATCGTGGAGCCGGTTGGCCTGGACATCGATGTAAGGCGACCGACATCCGACTATAGTTTTTCCAAACGGCAACTGATCGAAATCGCCCGGGCATGTCTCGTCCCGACCGAGTTGCTCGGTATTGACCATCCGCTCGTGCTTCTCGATGAACCGACATCGGCACTGGAAAAGGATGATGAAGAAACGTTCAGGAAACTGATATCAAGACTGCGAAAACGCTCATCCATTGTATTCGTCTCCCATCGCCTGACGGAAGTGCTCGAACTCACGGACATTATTTATGTCCTGAAAGACGGGCACCTTGTAGAACGCCTGAAATCGTCGGATGCCGATGAACGCACGCTTCATGGACTGATGGTCGGACGGGACCGCGAGTCGGACTACTATCTTGAAGCCAGGCAGATCGATGAATTCTCAGAATCGAATGTGTTTTCCGCCAGAGGATTGAGCCGGGCCGACGAATACGCCGATGTTTCGTTCGATGTCCGGCAGGGCGAGGTCGTCGGTCTCGGCGGCCTGATGAATTCCGGAAAGTCGGAATTCGGCAAGGGGGCCGCCGGCATCGTGCCGCCGGATAAGGGTGAGGTTGTCCTTTGCGATGGCCCGCCGGAAGCACCGTCCATTCACAAACTGGTAGGAAAAGGGCTGGCCTACATTCCGGCGGAAAGGTTGACGGAAGGGATGATAAGCGCCTTTACCGCCTCATGGAACCTGTCTCTGGCCGGGCGCATGGAAAACTTCGTGAACCGGTTCGGCCTGTGGCGGCACAGACACGAACAGAAGGTCACCGAAAAATACATTTCAGACCTATCGATCAAGGCGCCGGGGCCGTCGGCAATATGCGCAACACTCTCCGGTGGCAATCAGCAGAAAATCGTTCTTTCACGATGGCTGTGCCGGAACCCGACATTCATGATACTGGACAACCCGACGCGTGGCGTCGATGCCGGGGCAAAGGAAGAGATATACAAGCTGATCCGGGATCTTTGTGCGCGGAATGTCGGTATCCTGTTGATTACGGACGATCTGCTGGAATTGATCGGCCTGTCCAGCCGCGTCATCATCATGCAGCACGGTCGCATTGCAAAAGTCATCAATGCGCCGGCCCGGTCCAAACCCACCGAGCGACAGCTCATCGAGGCAATGTTGACCGAAGTTACTCCGCCCGATCCCGATTTGAGCCACCACGGCAGCGAATCTGCCTCATGAATGAGAAACAGCAATGAATAGCGTGTTGAAGAATATAGTAACCGCCGGCCTGTTTCTGCCGATCGCCGTTGTCGTCGGATTGATCCTGTTTTTCGGAATTGCGTCCGATGCGTTTTTTACGCTTAGAAATCTGACCGCCGTGTCCGGCCAGGCCAGTACTTTGCTGATCGCCTGTCTCGGCGCCACATTTGTGATTCTCATGGGCAGCATCGATTTGTCGGTCGGCGCGATCGTGCTGCTTGTCGGCGCGATAACGGTAAAGGCGATCAACGCCTTCGGCCTGGGAACAGATGCCGTTCTGGTCGGGCTTGTCGCCGGTGCGTTTCTGGGCTGGATAAACGGTGCGATTTTCGCTTTCGGCCGAATACCGTCATTCGTGGTAACGCTGGGTTCCCTGTCCGTGTTTACAGGTATTGCCTGGCAGATACTCGAAGGCCGGGCCATTCGGTTCGATGCCTTGTCGTTCGAGGAACTGGCGATCGGTCAATTGATCCCGCGATTTCCGAATATCGCCCTGATCGCGATTATCATCTGGGCTGTGATGGTAGCGGTTTGCTTTTCCACCCGGTTCGGCCGGTCGATGTATATCATCGGCGGTGGGGAAGCCGTCGCCCTTACGGCCGGTATTGCGGTACGGCGACACAAGATCATGGCTTTTATGCTGTCCGGCGCAACCGCCGGCATTGCCGGCGCTCTGGCTGTCGCCCGCCTGGGATCCGCAGGTCCGACACTGGGTCAGGACCTGCTATTGAACACACTGGCCGCCATCGTTGTCGGCGGAACGTCTCTGTCGGGCGGTATCGGTGGTGTCCACAGAACGATGCTCGGCGTACTGATTATCGTGCTGCTCGATAACGGCCTGAATTTAATGGGGGTCAACCAGTACGCACAGATGATGGTCAAAGGCGCCGTCGTCATCATCGCCGTTCTGGTCAGCCAGGACCGGGGCAAGGCGATTGTCGTGAAGTAACGAGGCGAAGCCTCAGGCCAGACGCGCTGTCGTGTTCCTGATAACCAGTTCGACGGGGAACTCCGTCGTCCCCGGCGTTTCATTCCGATTGATCCAGCCGATCAGTTTCGAAGCGGCTTCATGCCCCATTTTCTTTGCCGGGACCCGAACAGTTGTCAGTTGAGGCTCCGTGTATTGCGCGACCGGCAGATCGTCAAAGCCGATAATCGATACATCAGCAGGTACGTTCAAACCGACGCTTTGACATTCCTTCAATGCGCCGATGGCCTGAATATCGTTGGCGCAGAAAACCGCAGTCGGCGGATTGGGGTCGGCGAGCATCCGGTGCATCGCCGCACGCCCTTCGACAAACTCGAAGTCCCGCTCGAATATAAGATTGGCATCGATATCGATACCGTTCTGCTGCAGAACATCCTCATAGGCGCGGCGGCGTTCCCGTGCTCTGTCGTTGACGTCGCTGCGCCCGCAAATCAGACCGATCCGGCGGTGTCCAAGGTCGGTCAGATGGCGCATCGCCAGGCAGCCTGCCATATAGTTATCAAAGGAAACGCTTGGCCGCGTCGCTTCGTCGTTGATCAGCTTCCAGGTAACGATATACGGCACGCGGTTCGATTCGATCAGTTGATACAGGGCGTTGGGCCGGTCTCCGCCGGTCAGGATCAGGCCGTCGACCCGGCGCGTAAGCAATTGCCGGATCAGCCGTTCTTCTTCCTCCAGCGAAAAGTTCGACACGCCAAGCAGTACGGTATAACCGGCTTTCTGCGCGACTTCCTGAATGGCTTGGGTCGACGAGGCGTAGATCGAGTTCGTGATGGTCGGAATGACAAGGCCGATCGTTGACGATTTGTTCGAGGCAAGTGACATTGCGATGCCGTCGGAAACATATCCTGTCTTATCGATTACGGACTGGACCAGTTGTTTTGTTTCGGCATTTACCTGCTCCGGGGAATTGAGAACCCGGGAAACTGTCGCCGTCGAAACGCCGGCGCTTTTCGCTATGTCGATAATGGTCAGACGGTTCGGATGCCGCCGGGTTCGCGTGCTTTTCTCAGCCATGGGTAGCGTGACAGATCATGCAGAATTTCATTCGATGTGGAAGGCGATGCAAACCTTTACATCATTTCGCATCGAGACCCCCTTAAGACACTACGAAGATTGCGCGCAAACGGTGCTGTTTGCAAGCGTTCTGACACCGGGTCGAGGCAGACGGTAAGCATGTTTTTGTTATGTTTCCGCCGTTTTTGTTGACATCGCATCCGGATTGGCCGTACCGTATTGCATCGGGTGCGAAAAGCGCCCAAAAATTTAAACTATGATGTAAACGTTTACATCATAGATATGGGGAGACAAAGATGCGGCGATACCTCAAGCAAGCGGATGCGGTGCTTGCATCTAAAGCCAAGGCAAGCGTTGAAGTAACGGTCCGTGAAATGATCGCCAGGATTGCGGAGGAAAGAGACACGGCAGTCATCGACTTTGCGAAAAATCTCGATAAATGGGAATCCGGGACGTTTCGCGTATCCGATGATGAAATTGCGGAAGTTGGCCGAAAACTGCCGGAAACCTTCAAGGAAGATTTCGCAATCTGCCAGCACAATGTCGAGGAATTCGCCAAGCGGCAGCTCGACTCGATGAGTGAGTTCGAAGACGACATTCTGCCCGGCGTCACGCTGGGCCAGAAGCTGATCCCTGTAAACGCCGTCGGCTGTTACATACCAGGCGGGAAGTATTCGCTGGTTTCCGCCGCCATTATGTCGGTCGGAACCGCCAAAGTCGCAGGCGTAAACCATGTGATCGGCTGCGCACCGCCACGCGACGGCAAGGCGATTTTCCCTGCGACCTTGTACGGTCTGCACGCGGCCGGTGCGGATGAAATTTACTGTATCGGCGGCGTTCAGGCGCTGGCGGCGATGGCGTATGGCTGTGTCGGTATGAAACCGGTCGACATGGTGACGGGTCCGGGTAACGCCTATGTCGCCGAAGCGAAACGTCAGCTTTACGGAACGGTCGGGATCGATCTGCTGGCGGGCCCGACGGAAATCTGTGTCATTGCAGACGAGACGGCGGATGCCGATCTTGTGGCGACCGACTTACTCGGTCAGGCCGAACACGGTCCGGAAAGCCCCGCCTGGCTGATAACGACGTCGGAAGAGCTGGGCAAAGCCGTAATCGAAAAGGTTGAGGAGCAACTGGAAACGCTGGCGACCCGTGACATGGCCGAGCCGGCCTGGCGAGATTTCGGTGAAGTGATCGTTGTCGATTCCGACGATGAGGCCATTGAAGTCAGCGATGAATATGCGCCGGAACATCTGGAAGTTCAGACGGCTCGCGACGGCTATTATCTCGAACATCTGAAGAATTACGGCAGCCTGTTCGTCGGCGAGGAAAGCACGGTCGCTTATGGCGACAAGGGTGTCGGCACCAACCATACGCTGCCGACCGGCCGGGCGGCCCGCTATACTGGCGGTCTCTGGGTCGGAAAGTTCATCAAGACCGTCACCTATCAGCGTCTGACCAAGGAAGCGAGCCGCAAGCTTGCGCCGCCGCTGGCCAGAATGTGTGAGGTCGAAGGCCTGATCGCACACGGCATTACCTGTGATGTTCGCTTTGGCCGCTACGCGCCGCCAAACGAAAAACAAGCGCCGGAAAAAACCGACGCGCCATCAATCTAGATGAAAGTACGAAAACCTAAGGAAACTCAAGGGAGGAAGACAAGATGACTGATAAGAAAGCAGGTTCCGCGCCTTCACGACGCAGTTTCATGAAGGGCACGGCAGCAGGGGCCACGGCGTTCGCCATGTCGCCGTTGCTTGCGAAACCGGGCAGCGCCGCCGAAGCGACGCTCGCCGACGTTCACGAAGTCGCGGCGGCAAAGGCAAAAGAGCTGGCTGCCGGCCGTGACCTGACGCTTACGGTGCTGCAGCCGTCCGGTTCGCTCGGCAACGTCAAGCCGGTTGCCGATGTCTTTACCGAGAAAACCGGCGTCAAGTTCGAATATCTCGAAGTACCGCTTGGTGAAATCAGCCAGAAAGTGTTGCTGGAATCGGTGTCCAGAACCGGCTCCTTCGATATTGCATTGCCGGCCACTTTCGGTATGCCCGATCTGGTGGAATCCGGCATCCTGGTCAATCTCGATCAGTATGCGGTGAAGTACGAGCCGGAAAATTTCCAGGAAGATGCACTTTACTCCATTGGCGATTACTACAAGGGCAGCCTGTACGGATATCAGACTGACGGCGACACCTACCTGATGTTCTATAACAAGCCCTGGCTCGACAACGCCGATGAAGGGAAAGCCTTCTCTGACAAGCACGGCTGGGAACTGAAGGTTCCCGATACATGGGAAGAGCTCGACGCCATGATGGCCTTTTTCCATCGTCCGGATGACGGCATGTACGGTGGTGCGCTGTTCCGCACGCAGTATTTCGCGGCATGGGAATGGTGGGGCAGATTCCACGCCAAGGGTTTCTTCCCGCTGGATGACGATCTGAATCCGCAAATCAACAACGATGCCGGTGTGGCGGCGCTTGAAGAGTTGATTGCCGCTTCTGCGCACCAGTATCCCGGCGCACGGACAAACGGTCTGTTCGAAAACTTCGAAGCTTACGGCGCCGGTGACAAGTTCGCGAATATCGGCTGGGGCGGAACCCAGAAGTTCCTGAACTCCGACAAATCGAACATCAAGGGTAAGCTGGCCTTCGGCAGCATGCCGGGCGGTATGGTGAATGGCGAATTGCTTCGCACGCCCTACTTCAACTGGGGCTGGAACTATGTGGTGTCCAGCGTTACGCCGGATCCGGAAATTGCCTATCTCTACACCCTGTTCGCCTGCAGCCCGACAATGTCGACAATCGCTGTTCGCGATCCGGGTGGTTACTTCGATCCGTTCCGCGGCGCGCATTACAAGGATTCGGAAATCTCGAAAACCTATTCCCCGGAATTCCTCGTCGCGCACAAGGAGTCGATGGAGAATTCCATCCCCGACCTCTATCTCAAGGGTCAGGGCGAATATTTCGATGAGTTGCGGGTCAATATCGCCGCGGCCGACGCGGGTACGAAGTCGGCCCGGGAAGCGCTTGACGACACGGCCAGGAGCTGGGACCGGATTACCCGCCGTATGGGCAAACGCAGCCAGGCCGTTCAGTGGGCCTTCCTGAAATCGATATATCCGGCGGATATACGAAATCGCCTGAGCTAAGCCAGACGATAAAACATGGGGGGAAGGCCGTCTTGTGATAGGTTTTCCCCCTGTGTTTTTGACGACGCCGGGACCAAGCGAATGATTGACCGAAGATATGACAGAGACCGTACCTGACCATCTGAGGCAGGCCAGAAGATCGAGCGTACTGGGCATACCGCTGCCGATTGCCCTGGTGCTACCGGCGCAGCTTTCGGTTATGGCCATTGTTGTTGTTCCGACGATCATTCTGATCTGGCTTGCCCTGACAGACTGGCAACCGACACAGGCAATACAGTGGTTCGAGGCGGAACTGGTCTGGTACTGGAATTTTTATGATCTCTGGTACGATGACCGGTTTGTGAATTCGGTCTTCCGGACTCTCTTCGTCGTCGGCTTCTGCATCGCGGTCGAATTGCTGCTGGCGTTGGGGCTGGCCCTGCTGTTCATTGAGGAATGGGCCTGGAAAAAGCTGGCTGTCAGCGTTGTAATCCTGCCGATGATGATCATACCGGTCGATGCTGCGAATGCCTTTTTCATGCTGTTCAACGAACGCGGACCGATCAATCATCTGATATCCATCGTCATCGGCCAGCCCTACGAATTTTCATGGCTGTCTCATCCGACCTGGGCCATGTTGCCGATCATGCTGGCGGAAATCTGGCAGTGGACGCCGCTGATGTTCCTGCTTGTCCTCACCGGGTTGATCGCCCTGCCGCAAAACCAGATCCGCGCGGCGATCATTCTGGGCGCCTCGCCGGTTCGTATCTTCTTCAAGATCATGCTGCCGCTGCTGACGCCGGTCATCGGCATCGCGGTGCTGATCCGGTCCATCGAGACCTTCAAGATTTTCGATCCGGTTTATATCCTGACGCGGGGCCAGCCCGGCGGGGCGACGGAAACGATATCGATGTATATGTATAACGGCGCTTTCGTGTATTTCCGGATGGGATATATCGCTTCGGCCGCCCTGATCGTCCTGGTCGTCGTCGTCTCGATCTGTCTCGCTCTCTCCAAACCGCTGAAGCGGCACAGTTAGGGAGCCAGAAATGCTGACCGACAGCCTTTGGGCAACCATCGTCAAACGAACCGCCGTGATCATGGCGATGATTTTCGCCTTTCTACCGATCTACTGGCTCATTGCCACATCATTCAAACCGTTTGAGGAATGGGCGTCCTGGCCACCAATCTGGTTGACCGACAACCCGACCCTGCAAAATTACCGGATTGTGTTTTTCCCGGAAGCGGCCCGCGAATTCGCCGCCGACCAGCAGGGGTCGCTGGATTACAAGGTATCGGGCAGCGCCTGGAAGGCGTTTCAGGACTCAGCCATTATCTCGACCTTCGCGACATTCTTCTCTGTGGTGTTCGGTACGCTGGCCGCCTATTCGGTTGTGCGTTTCAAGGTCGGTGGAGAGAATTATCCTTTCCAGTTCCTGACGGTACGCATGGTGCCGCCGATTGCCGTTGTCGTGCCGATGGTTGCCCTGTTCTCCATCCTCAAGCTTTCCGACACCTATTTTGGAATGATCCTCGCCTATACGGCGTTCACGCTGCCGTTCTCGCTGTGGATGATCCGATCGTTCATCGAGGAGGTCCCGGAAGAGCTGGAAGGAGCCGCCATGGTGCACGGGATGAGTCAGTTCCGCGCCTTTGTGACGGTCACGCTGCCGCTGGTCAAAGGCGGCATCCTGTCGACGGCTTTGTTCATCTTTATTCTTAACTGGTCGGAATTCCTGTTTGCTCTGGTTCTCACATCCGGCGATGTGACAACCGTGACCCTGCAGGTTGCCAATTACGTATCGGCATCGTCCGGCAAACTGTACGGCGTGCAGGCTGCAATGGGCACGGTGTCGACGCTTCCGGTCATTCTGTTCGGTTACATCATTCAGAAGCATCTGGTGCGCGGCCTGACATTCGGGGCGGTGAAACGATGACGCAGGATCAACCGACGCCACGCCTTGAATTGCGGGACGTGCAGAAAAGTTTCGATGAGGTCGAAGCGGTGAAAGGCAGCAGCCTGAGTGTCGAGCGCGGTGAGTTCCTGTCGCTTCTCGGCCCGTCCGGCTGCGGCAAGTCGACAACGCTCTCGATGATTGCCGGTTTCCTGACGCCTGACAGCGGTGAAATTCGTGTCGATGGCACGGTCGTAAACAATATCCCGCCGCAGAAGCGAAGGATCGGTCTGGTGTTCCAGGATTATGCGATCTTCAGCCGATTGACGGTGCGGCAGAACCTCGCTTTCGGGCTAGAAGCGCAAAAGGTCGAAAAGGCCGAAAGAGAACGCCGGATCGGCGAAATTTCGGAAAAGCTTGACCTGCAACAGATGCTGACACGGCGAGGCGGCAGTCTCAATATGAGCGAAATGCAGCGGGTGGCTATTGCCCGCGTTTTGGTCACCCAGCCGGAACTGCTATTGCTGGACGAGCCAATGTCCAACCTTGACGCATCGCTTCGCGCTTCCCTGCGTGGCGAGTTGAAGCAGATCCAGAAAGACCTGGAGCAGACCGTGTTGTATGTGACGCACGATCAGGTGGAGGCGATGTCGATGTCCGACCGGATTGCCGTCATGCATGGCGGTTCGCTGCTTCAGACAGGGTCGCCCGAAGAAATCTACAATCGGCCGGTCAATCGCTTTATCGCCGAATTTATCGGCGACCCGCCGATCAATATCATCGACTGCGATGTAACAGTGTCGGGTGGTAAAATAGCGGTTAAGACAGCCATGCTTGATGCGGCCGAGCTCGGTGCCGGAAACAGTTCCCCCGGCCGGCATCTGCTTGGCATCCGGCCGCATGATGTCATTCTTGCCACCGAGCCCGCAGCGGGTACGTCGCCCTCTGTCGTCCGTTTTGTTGAGAATCTGGGTTCCGAGCATATCCTGCATATCGACCACGGAGATGACATTATTGCCGCCGTTGCCGAGCCGCATTTTGCCGGCGTGGGCGATACCGTACATTTCTCCTTCAACATGCTGCGGGCGCATCTGATCGACCGGGAATCCGGCGATGTGGCGGTCGTCGATAGGTCGCCTGGACAATCCGGCAGGAGGACCGCATGAGCTGGCTTTCTGTTGAAAATCTTCGCAAGACATTCGAGGAAAATGTTACGGCGCTGGATGACATTTCCTTCTCGATGAAGAAAGGCGAATTCTTTTGTATTGTCGGTCCGACCAATGCCGGGAAGTCCACATTGCTGAAAATTATCGCCGGTTTGTACCGGCCCGATTCAGGGCAGGTAAATCTGAGCAACGTTAACGTTACGGCGCTGCAGCCGAAGGACCGGCAAGTCAGCCTGCTTTTCCAGAACATCGCATTGTTTCCGACGCTGACGGGCTTCGACAACATCGCCTTTCCTCTTCGAACCGCGGGTATGGGTGAAACCGAAATCGCTGAGCGTGTCGAAAAGGTAGCCGAGATATTGAAGGTCTCCCATATTCTGAGCCGTTACCCCCGAACCTTTTCCGGGGGCGAGCAGCAGCGTGTGGCGATTGGCCGGGCAATCGCCTACCGCTCGCACGTGCTAATGCTGGATGAACCGCTGACCAACCTGGATGCGCGTATCCGAATTGCTCTGCGGATCGAATTCAAGAAGCTGCACCACGATACCGGACAGTCGATGCTGTATGTAACGCACGATCAGGTTGAGGCGATGTCCTTGTCGGACAGGATCGCCGTTCTGCATGAAGGTAAATTTCAGCAGATCGGCACGCCGGACGAAATCTACCACAAGCCGGCCAACCGCTTCGTCGCCCAGTTCATGGGCCAGCCGCCGATGAATATTATGGATGGCGAAATCGCCACGTCGGACGACAAGACCAGGATACTCGGCGACGGTTTCGATGTGCCGGTGAATAACATTCAGCAACTGAACCAGGCATCAAGTATACCCCGTGCTGTTTCTTTCGGCATACGCCCTGAAACTATCGACGCGTCACCAGAACAAACTGAAAATACATCGATACCGGGCAAGGTGGTCTGGATCGAACGGCTGGGCGCAAAGCACGTTCTCGATGTCCAGTTGGGCAAGTCACTGATCAAGGTCGTCGTTCGGCCGGATCATCCGGTACAATCAGAGGGGCCGGCGTGGTTCGGCTTCACGCCCCGCCCCGAACATCTGCTCGATCGAGAGAGCGGCGTGTTCTTCTCATAAACAAGAGCCGAGAGATTAGGGAGGTAACCATGTGTATTTGTCACGGTCCAGGCGGGATCAACGGTGCCCTGCCGGGTAAGTTTGCCTATTCACACTTCTCGGAAGGTCTGGATTTGGCCGAAACCCGCAAGCTCGACGATGTCATTGCGATGTCGCCCGAAGATATGGCCCGGGCGTCGAGGTTCGTCATGGGCACCTATAACGAACTCGTTCAGACGGCGGCCAGTCTGGAAGACCCCGCCTACCGGGAACTGATGACCGAGTGCATTACGCGCCCGAAAGTCGGCTTCCTTGAAATGTACAAGACCGATGAAGACCGACGGAAAATGTTCGACGAGATGGTCAAGCTGGGATTCTTCAATGCGGAAGACGATCCGGATCACGTCTGGCCAGGCGGACATATGAACCCGCAGACGTATCTGACGGCGCCGTCCAGCCACAACGACTTCTACAATGCCCATCCGGGCGGTCTGGCGGTTACGGTGGCGTACAATATTCGCATGGCCGACGCCTATACTGAAAACTACCGGCAGATGTACGGTGTGCCGATCAACCGCGATCTGCCTGTCGCATCGCTGCTGGTGCATGAATATCCGAAAGTCTGGCTGTACCAGTGGCAGAAGGACGGGACCTGGCTGGAAGAACCACGCACCGTCTATGACGATACCTGGCATGCCCATTGTATCTACGTGACGGCTGAACTGATGTATCGCCGCTATGATTCTCGGATCGTGATGGCGATGGCGGCGGCGCATCAGATGTCGATGCTGGATGCGTCGATGGACGGCCGTGCCGTCGTGGCGAACTGGATCGGTCTCGATCGGGTCGCACATTTCATCAAGGCGGCCGCCGTGATGGCGCAGGTCGATCCGGTCGACTACGGATTGCTCGAACGGAAAGGCGGCGACATGGTTCTGGCTCCCCAGCCTGCCGAACAATGGGTGACGCACCTTGCGGACATGAACTGGCCGTATGCGATGGGTGGCGCCCAATTGTACACATGGCCTTTGCTGAAAACGGTTGCCGAGAACGATCTGGGGATCAAGGGCGATGATCTTGATGGCCGGCCGTTCAACCAGTTGAAGAACTATGTCTGGTCGCAATTGGGTCAGATAACGCTGTACGAGATACTGGTACGCGAAGGTCAGGATGCGGCCCGGAAAACTATCAACCGCCTTGTTGCAGCCTGAACCGGAGCCGCGGCCGAATGTCATCCGGAAAATCCCTTGCGGAACGGGCGCTGGCATTCGGTCGTGATGTCTATTATGGCCATGGCAAGATCGAGATACTCCCGAAGGTACTGGTGCGGGGTATGGACGATCTTGCCGCAGCCTACACGCCGGGCGTCGGCCATGTCGTCCGGCATTTGCTCGAACATCCGGAAGAGCTGTCGCAGCAATCGGCAAAGGACAATCTTGTCGCCATCGTGACGGATGGAACGGCCGTTCTCGGGCTTGGCAATGCCGGTCCGCACGCGGCTGTTCCGGTCATGGAAGGCAAGGCGACCATGTTCAAGATGCTGGTCGGCATCGACTGCATGCCGCTGTGTCTGAAAACCAGCGGAGAAGACGCCTTCGTTGATGCGGTCAACGCGCTTGAGCCGTCGTTCGGCGGTTTCAACCTGGAAGATGTCGCTGCGCCGTCCTGCTTCAATATCATGAAGCGGCTTGAACAGTCGCTTCCCGTACCGGTCATTCACGACGACCAGTACGGCACCGCAACTGTCATAACCGCGGCGCTGTCGAATGCGCTGCGAGTGACGGGAAAATCCGTCGGTGATGTGCGTGTCGTGGTCAACGGTATCGGCGCTGCCGGTGCGGCGACCATCGATATGCTGGAGGGATTGGGTATCGGGGAAATCACCGCAGTAGACAAACAGGGTATTCTGCACCCCGACGACAATCCGGCGCATGCGCACTGGCGGGACATCGCGGAACGAACCAATCAGTCGCGACTGAGGGGCGATCTGACGACCGCGATGGCCGGCGCCGACGCTTTTGTCGGGGTCAGCGTGGCCGGTATCGTTTCGCCGTCGATGGTGCGGTCGATGGCTAGAGATCCGATCGTGTTCGGTCTGGCCAACCCGGAACCCGAAATCATGCCGGATGATGCGGTGGCGGCCGGTGCGGCCGTGACCGCCAGCGGGCGTTTCGACTTTCCGAACCACTGCAATAATGTGCTGGCGTTTCCGTCGCTGATGCGGGGTGCGCTGGACGTGAAGGCGAAACGGATCAGCCGTGAGATGTGTCTCGCTGCGGCCCGGAAAATCGCCGGTCTGGTCCCTGAAGATCAGGTGAGTGCAACCAATTTACTGCCGTCACCGCTGGATGACGATTTGTATCCTGAAGTGTCGGAAGCGGTCGCCCAGGCCGCTACTCGAGAAGATCTCGCGCGGGTCGTTGTTCCGGAAAGGGCGGTGGCGGAAAACACCCGGCGTTTACGCAATCTGGTTGCCCGTCGCCTCAACGATCTGAAAGAATTATCCTAGCCGCCAGCCAAGGCGCTCAGACGAGCGAATGGCACTCTTCCCACGTAATCTGGGCAAGGTCGGAGACGACCTTTTTTGCGCCCGGGAAACTTTCATGTTTCGTATAAGTCGACAGGGTCACAAGGCAGTTCATCTGCGCGCCGATGGCCGCCCGTAGCCCGATGGCGCTGTCCTCGACCACAAGGCACTTTGCAGGGTCGAGTCCCAAAGTATCCTGCGCAAGCAGATAGACGGCCGGGTCCGGTTTTTTCGCCGATACCATGTCGCCGGCAAAAACCGGCATATGCTTCGCGCGGTCCGGTCCCAGCAGCACGTCGACGATTTTCTGCACCGCCTTTTCGTTCGATGTCGAACAGACGGCAATCTTGTAGCCGTCCCCAAGGGCGGCGTCAACCTTGGTGGCGACACCAGGCCTGAGCGGCAACGCACCGGATTCAATCAGTTCCATGAAGATCGCGGTCTTGCATTTGTGAAGCTCAAGGATCAGGGCGTCGCGTTCGCCTTCCGGAACCGGCCAGCCGGTTTCATCGAAATGAACCCGCATCCGTTCCTTGCCGCCGGCCGTGCCCAGCAGCACACCGTACCGGTTTTCCGACCATTCCGTATCCAGACCCATTTCGGCGAAGGCCTGGTTGAACGCCACCCGGTGACCGTCACGCTCGGTATCAACCAGAACGCCGTCGCAATCGAATATCAATGCCTGCACAGCCTGTTTCCTCAACGGGCGCTGGCGTCGATGCCGGCGGCTTTACCCTTCGATCCGAACTGTCCGATGACATCGTGGACGTCGGCTTTCATCGCCTCGTACTGGGCGTTGATATAAGGGATCGGTTCGTTGTTATTCGGTTCGGCTTCGCGCAGTTTCGTGAAACCTTCGATGAACTGCTTCTTGTGCATGGTCGAAATGTTGACCTTGGCGCAACCGGACGCGATGCAGCGGCTGAACTGTTCCTGGGTCAGACCGGTGCCGCCATGCAGGGCGATGGGGATGTCGACCAGAGAGGTGATTTTCTCCAGGCGGTCATAGGCAATTTTCGGCTCGCCCTTGTAGAATCCGTGGGCGGTGCCGATGGCCGGTGCGAACGCCCCCAGTTCCGGCATTTCCTTACAGAAGGCGATGCATTCATCGACATTGGCGAGGATGGCCGCATCCTCCGCGACGAACTTGTCGTCCTCGGTGCCGCCTATTGCGCCGATTTCCGCCTCAAGGCCGATCCCGGCCGCGCGAGACAGATCATACGCCTCGCGTGTCGCCTTGACGTTTTCATCGAAGGGCAGGGCGGAACCGTCGAACATCACCGATGTCCAGCCGCCGTCGATGCAGGCGCGAATAACATCAAGGTCCTTGCAGTGATCGAGATGCAGGGCGACCGGCACATCGACACTGGCAGCCAGCGCGTGGATCCAGGAGCCGACAATCGGCGCACCCCATAGCTTCACTGATTTCACCGACACCTGAACGATAATCGGGGCATCCAACTCCTGCGCGCCGTCGACGATTGCGCGGGCGCTGTTGTAGTCGATCATGTTGAAGGCGGCGATGCCGTATCTTTCAGCCTGCGCCGTTTTCAGCATCGGTTTCATATAGGCTAGTGGCATTGTGTGTTTTCCCTGCTTTCCATCATCGGTACGGTGATGCGCCGATTGTCACATGGATCAGATGTGAATGGCGCGATCATACGCTTCCAGTACGGATTCGTGCATCATTTCGCTCAGTGTCGGGTGCGGGAAGACCGTTTCGATCAGCTCTTCCTCGGTTGTTTCCAGGGTCCGCCCGACGACATAACCCTGAATAAGCTCGGTGACTTCCGCGCCGACCATATGCGCGCCCAGCAATTCGCCGCTCTCGGCATCGAAGACGGTCTTTACCATGCCTTCGGACTCGCCGAGCGCGATCGCCTTTCCATTGCCGATAAACGGGAAACGGCCGACTTTCAGCTTATGGCCCTTTTCCTTTGCGGCGGCTTCCGTAAGGCCGACACTGGCGATCTGCGGATGACAATAGGTGCAGCCTGCGATGGAGTCCGGGCGAACCGGATGCACGTCGCTTTTCCCGGCGATCAGCTCTGCGACCATGACGCCTTCGTGACTGGCCTTGTGCGCAAGCCATGGTGCGCCGGCCAGGTCGCCGATGGCATAGATGCCGTCAACGCTCGTTCGACAGTAGGGATCGGTGATCACATGGGTTTTTTCGACTTTGATGCCGAGAGCCTCAAGACCCAGGCCTTCGGTGTTCCCGACAATCCCGACGGCGGAAATGACCGTATCGAAAGTATGTTTTCCCGTCTTGCCGCCGGTTTCGATATGCGCGGTTACACTGTTCTTCCCGCGGTCGAGTTTCTTCACCGTGGCTTTCTCTATGATCGTCATGCCCTGCTTCGTGAATTGCTTCTTGGCAAAGGCGCTGATCTCGGCATCCTCGACCGGCAGGATGCGATCCATCACCTCGACAACGGTCGTCTTCGCGCCGAGTGTGTTGTAGAAGCTGGCGAATTCGACCCCGATTGCGCCCGAACCGATGACCAGAAGGTCTTTCGGCATCCGGTTAGGCGCCAAGGCATCCTTGTAGGTCCAGACCAGATTGCTGTCGCTCTCCAGGCCGGGCAATTCGCGTGCCCGCGCGCCGGTCGCCAGAACGATGTTTTTGGCGGAAAGGTCCTGCTTTCCGTCCTTCGTTTTAACCTGCACCTTGCCCTTGCCGGTTACAGTGGCTTCGCCGACGACCGTCTCGATCTTGTTCTTCTTCATCAGATGGGCGATGCCGCCTGAAAGCTGATTCGCGATGTCGCGAGACCGTTTTACCACAGCATCAAGATCATAGCCGAAGCCCTTGGTCGTCAAACCGTAGTCACCGGCCCGCTGCATCAGATGAAACACTTCGGCCGACCGCAGCATCGCCTTGGTCGGAATGCAGCCCCAGTTCAGGCAGATGCCGCCCATATGCGTGCGTTCGACGATGACGGTTTTCAGGCCCAGTTGAGCCGCCCGGATCGCCGCGACATAGCCGCCGGGTCCGGCGCCAATAACGATGAGGTCGAACGTATTGGTTTTCGTCACTTGTAGGCCTCTCGCAACCGTTGTTGAAACGCCAACCGTCAGGATGCCGGCGTCGGCGCCGGATCCGCGAACATGGCGTAGGTGCTGATCGTCTCGCCCAGCGCCTGCAGGAACTGTGCGCCGTAAGCGCCGTCCACCGCGCGGTGATCGCCGGACAACGTCAGGGTCATGATATCGCGCATCTGGATGCCGCCTCGATGTTCGCACACAGCCCGCTTGATCGGACCGACGCCCAGAATGCCGGCTTCCGGCGGATTGATGATCGGCTGCACTTCGACGCCGAACATGCCCAGATTGGAAATCGAGAACGTTCCGGGTGCGACAGACTTCTGCATGCCGCGCCGTGCGGCGGCGGCATAGTCGCGGATCGTTTCGGAAATCTCGACGACGCTGCGATACGGCGTGTTCTCGATAACCGGAACCACCAGACCGTTGTCGACCGACACCGCGACGCCGACATTGACGCTGCCCTTCAGGACAACCTTGTCGGTACCGACATGCGCGTTCATGCGCGGGTATTCCAGCAGGGTCAGGGCCGTCGCATGGACGATCACATCGTTGAAGGAAACCTTTTCGCCGCCCATGTCGAGATGCGCCTGACGGCGAATCAGAAGGTCGGTCACATCGACTTCACTACGCAGATAGAAATGCGGGATGGTCTGTTTCGACAGCAACAGACGATCCGCGATCACCTGACGCATTCTGTTGAAGGGTTCCTCGCGGTCCTCCGGCTGCTGCATCGGCAGCGTAGCCGGGGCAGGGCGGGCCGCAGGAGCGCCGGCAGCCGGCGCGGACGCCGCAGCGCCGGAAGCGACTGCCGCTTCAATATCGCGCTTCACAACCGCGCCTTTCGGACCGGTGCCGGTAACCTTGCCGATATCGAGGCTGTGTTTCTGCGCCAGCCGTCGGGCCAGTGGCGAAGATGATTTACCGGATTTTTTCGCTCCCGTATCCGCGGTTGCAGGTGTCGGCGCGGTTTTCTCGGGTTCGGTTGCTTTTTCCGGTGCGTCGGCCGGTTTGGAATCGTTGGCGGCGGGCGCCGGCTTTTCTTCTGCCTCGCCCGTTTCATCGCCTGCGCCGTCCAGGTAGAGGATGGGCTCAAGCACGGTGGCGAGATCCCCTTCCTTGTACAGCAGTTCTGTGACGGTACCGTCTTCGAAGGCCTCGACCTCGAAGCTGGCTTTTTCGGATTCGACCAGGGCGACGATATCGCCCTTCTTTACCGGGTCCCCGATTTTCACGTTCCATTCGACCAGCACACCTTCGGTGAGGTCCTGACCGACTTGCGGCATCAATACTGATTTGGCCATCGTTCAGTTCTCCTCAGACAGCGATCGTCAAGGTGTTCGCATAGGTTTGTTCAACGAAGTCGATGGTCTTCCGGGTTGCCTGCGCGAATTCGGCCGCTGTGGCGACAAACGCGCCGAAGTAGCTGAATTCCTCTGGCTCCATACCGTCGAATTCGTAGGCTTTCCGGAAATATGGAATTTCCAGCAGTTTGGAGAGGCTTTCGTCCGAAATGTCTTCGTTGATCGCATTCGGATCGAAGTCTTCAAGCCGGTCCTCGACTTCCATCAGCCCCGCGATATAGCTCGGTGGGCAGGTATAGACGAAGTCGCCGCCGGCCAGTTTCTGGATATGCCAGCTTGATGCCGTGCCGGTCGTTTCATCCTTTTTCACCCGCATCGAACACATCAGCATTTTCGACGGGTGATCGTTTTCCTGGATGTACCGGTGAGCGCGCTTCATCACGGCGATTTCGCCAAGCTGAATTTCTTCCGGTGTCAGGTCGATATCGCGCATTTTTGCTTGGTAGGCCAGATCGCCCAGGCTGCCCAGGCGAGCCGACATATGGGTGATGACAGATCGCCAGTTCGACAGATCGACATTGTTCTTGCGGGCGGTTTCCAGACCGCGCGACACGGCGTTCATGCAGGCCATGTATTGCGGCACCGTGAACGATGTCGTGTTGTTCGTCGAAATGCCGTTGGCCGTGAGTTCCTCGATGATCTCGTAGCCTTCCTTCGACCCCGGAATCTTGACCATGATATTCGGGGCGATCTTCGAGATTTCGAAGGCCTGTTCACGCATTCGCTCTTTGTCGGTCACGAAGCGGGGGTCGACCTGTCCGGAAAGCAGTCCGTATTTGCCGCCTGACTTCCTGAATATTGGCAGCACCATCGCACAGCCCTGACGTACGGTTTCCAGATAGGTTTTCCAGTAGATTTCCTCGACCTCGGCGCGCGGGTTATCCGACATGATCTGCCGAATCTGCTCCGTCCAGTAGGTCGGGTTGTCCAGAATGGCCTGCAGGCTGAGCGGCGGGTTTGTCGTAACGCCTCTGATGCCGGCTTCGCCGGTATCGGCGACAGTCGAGGGATCGAACAGCCGGGTCAGTTGGCCCTGCCAGTCGGATTCCTTGCCGGCCGGCGCAGCAGCCAGGGCTTTTTTCGCCCAACTTTCATAGACAAGCGGCGAACTGTCCCACCAGACTTCGCATTCCGGATTCGTCGCCGCCAGTTTCTCCAGCACATGTAGTGACATTGATTGCTCTCTTTCCGAATTTCGACCGGCGATCAGGCGTTTGCGACGCGCTTGATCGCGTCGACAATGTCGTCCTTCTGTGGAACGGAAGCCTGTTCCAGCGCCAGGTTGAAGGGTATCGGCGTATCCATGCCCGCAAGGATTTCCACCGGCGCATCGAGGTCGTAAAACGCCTCTTGCTGAATGATGGAACTGATATCGGACGCCACGCCGCCCCGCCGGACAGCTTCCTGAACGATCATGCAGCGATTGGTTTTCGCCACGGAATTCAGAATGCATTCCTTGTCCATCGGCATCAGGGTTCTGAGGTCGATGACCTCGCAGGAGATGCCTTCCTTGGCGGCTTCTTCCGCCGCCTCAAGCGAACGAGGCACCATGTTGGACCAGCAGATAAGGGTCAGGTCCGTGCCTTCGCGTTTTACATCGGCCTTGCCGAATTCGATGATGATTTCGCCTTCCGGCACGTGGCCCTTGGTCATGTAAAGGTGCTTGTGTTCAAGGAACATAACCGGGTCGGGCTGGCGCAGGGCGTATTTCAGAAGGCCTTTCGCGTCGACGGGCGTCGAGGGCATCACGACGCGCAATCCGGGGATATGGTAAAAAAGTGCTTCCAGGCTCTGCGAATGCTGGGCGGCAACGCCGCCGCCTGTTCCGCCCTGTGTCCGCATGATGAAAGGCACCCGACCGTCACCGCCAGTCATCAGCCGGAACTTGGCCGCCTGGTTGACGATCTGGTCCATGCCCAGCATGGCGAAATCGATATAGAGAATTTCAACGACGGGCCGGGCGCCGGCAATTGCCGCACCGACGCCGACGCCAATCATGCTTGCTTCAGAGATCGGCGTGTCGCGAACCCTGTTCTTGCCGAATTTCGCCAGCAGCCCTTCGGTAACCTTGTAGGAACCGCCGCGTTCCGCAATGCCTTCACCGATAATGAAGACGTCCGGGTTAATTTCCATTTCTTCGAAAAGGGCTTCGCGCAATGCGTCCCTGTACATGATTTCCCGGTCAGACATGTTTTTCCTCCTGGTGCTTCCCCGAGCCTCTTGAAAGGGCTCTGTGGCCCGCCCGATTATCAGTAACCGCTGACGAATTCCCGGAACTCATCGACGGTGATTTCTCCTGCGGTCTTCGCAGCCTCGACGGCATCGGCGAATTCTTTTTCAACAGCTTTTTCAATGGCGCGAACGGATTTCGCCGACATTTTCCCCATCGAGATCAGGTTGTCGCGGGCACGATCGACCGGATCGCGCTCCTTGTAGTACTTCATCCGGTCTTCCGGCATGTACTTCCCGGGGTCGTTCACATGGTGACCGCTGTGACGATAGGTTTTCGCCTCGATCAGAACCGGGCCCTTGCCCGCGCGGCACTTTCGCACAGCGTCGGTGACAGTCTCGTAAACCAGCAGGGAATCGTTTCCGTCAATCTGAACGCTGTGGACGCCTATGGCCTGACCGCGTTTGAAGAGATTGGTTTCACGGGTTGATTCCTCAATTGTTGTAGAAACGGCGTACTGGTTGTTTTCAATAATCAGAATGAAGTTCAGGTCCCAGATGGCCGCCAGGTTCAGCGCCTCCAGGAAAGTGCCGTTGTTGGTCGCGCCGTCGGTTGTGAATGTCACCGTCACCGCGTCAGACCCGCGCACCTGATTGGCCAGGGCCGCGCCGACGCCCAGCGGCGTGCCGGCGCCGACAATGCCGTTTGCGCCGAGGTTATTCTGCGTGATATCGGCGATGTGCATGGACCCGCCATATCCCTTGCAGTAACCGGTGCGCTTCTGAAGCAGTTCGGCAACCATCCTGTCGATCGAGGCGCCTCGCGCGATGCAGTGACCGTGTCCGCGGTGGGTGGAGGCTATGTAATCGCGATCTTCCAATGCCGCGCAGGCGCCGGTCGCGATGCCTTCCTGCCCGAGATAGGGATGGAAGTAACCCCGGATCAGCCCCTGACGGTAAAGTTTGATCCCTTCGCTTTCGAAGGTCCTGATTTTATAGGCCGTCGTGAACAGATCTTTTAAAAGCTCTTTCGGTGGTACGTTCTGGCGTTGCCGTGTGGCCGCTTTCTGGGTCACGGTACTCCTCCTCTTCAATCTTCAGTCGAGATTTGTTCCGACTGTTTGAGTGCGTAAGCTATATCATCAAACTCGATTATGTAAATAATTTCCAACAATATGGCGCCTTGAAACAAACGCCAAGCCAAAGTAGAAGTTAAGTGTATGAAAATATTACAAAAAAAATGAAAATTTTTGTAACGTCAGGAGGAGATTCGAGGCATTTTAGCGCAAAAATAATTTGAATTCTGAAAATTATTATTCTTCGGGCGCCGCTGTCAGGGGAAAAAAAGGTCGAAAAAGCGTGATTATTACGTATTTGTGTATGCTCCGCGAAATTCCCTGAAATATTTTGACATATTTTGCGGGGGTGTAAATGCGTGCAGACCGGAAAACCTGCCAACCGCCTTAAGATGATGGTCCCTGCAAACCGCCGCCTTGCTGCGGTATCAATTTGGAAAAAACTTACAAAAGAAAAGATTCATGCTTATAGTGCCATCGGTTGCGGCATGCCTTCGGGATGGGGGATGGTAGCCAAAACCGGTACGATGAGACGGATGAAACGTCCGCCGCCTGCAGAAAAAGCCGACAGGGGAGATGATGGTGGATTTGAACATGATGCCGGAATTGGGCGTAATAGACCGCATTCAGGAACGGTATGACGGGCTCAGAAAATCGGAAAAGCTCGTTGCAAACTATATTCGCGACCACTCCAATCAGTTGCTCGATATGTCGATTACAGATTTCGCCCGAACGCTTGGCGTCAGCGAGGCGACGGTGAGCCGCTTTACCCGCGCCCTCGGATACAGAGGGTATCCGGAAATCAAGCTTGCCCTGGCGTCGGAGCTCAATGTCGGCAACAAGTACATCAATATTCCCGGCACAATGCTGGAGACCGATTCGCTTATCGAGGTCAGCCGAAAGCTTTACGGCGCGCTGAGTTCGAGCATCGGCGAGACGCAGAAAGCCCTGGATTTCGGCGATATTCAGGAAGCTGTCAGCCATGTTCTGAATGCGCAGAAAGTTATTTTCTTCGGTGTCGGGGGGGCTGCTGCGGTGTGCGATGAGGCGGCCCATCTGCTGTTGAAGGCGGGCATCCAGGCGTCCGCTCACCGCGACGGGTATTCACAGCTTGTCCAGGCTACGACCGTGAACGAAACCTTCACGGTATTCGGAATTTCCCACACCGGCACAACGGACACGGTCGCCCGGTCGCTGATTCTGGCCGGTGAACAGGGCGCCAAAACCATCGCCATCACCAGCGATGCAAACTCGCTCGTGGCGAGATCGGGGGCGTGTTCGCTGGTTACGGCAAAACCGGATGCGCCGGATGTTCCGCTATACGGTGACTACCTGGAAGGCCGGATCTGCCAGCTCTACATCATTTATCTGATTTATCTGGGCGTCCTGTTCCAATCCGGCGGTGAGGCGCAGAAATGCCTGGATGCCACGGCGGAAAGCCTCAAAAAACATTACATGCGCTCCTGACACGGGCGCGGTTCCAGCCTGTAAGACGGGTAACGATTGCCGTGCTAGTCAGGACTGGAATCCTGCTTTGGCTGTCCGGCCGGGTTGCGCGACTTTCGCAAACAATATTGAAAATCAAAGGGATAGAGTAAAGCCACTCTGCTTGCGGCGGTCAGTGCGTGGAAATTTTCCTTTTCAAAGGAAGCGGCTGCGCCGTTGCGCTGCAAACGGTTCATCTTTTTTCGATTCCCGCTTGTTACTAGTTGACACACCAGTTTCTTTCTGTTGAAAATTTCCACCATAACGGCGGAACGTAAAAATGTATCTGCCGAATGCTGCTGGAAAAGAACCATTTCAAACGCTGAAATGTCTAAGCATTAGGGAGGAAAAAATGTTTAGTATCCCAAAGAACGCGATCTATCGTCCGGTATCCCGGCGTAAGTTTCTGGAACTCGGCGGTGGCGCAGCCACTGCTCTGGGCGCCGGTTCTCTCGCTGTTGGCCTCAACAGCGTTATTTCCCGCCGTCCCGCCTACGCCGCTTCGTCGGACGAGGCGAAATGGCGTCAGTACGAAGGCTCCAAGCTCGTTTTCATGTCCGAAAACACGCCGCCGTCCTTCGCAATCCGCGATAACATGAAGACGTTCTACGACAAGACCGGCATCGAAGTTGAAATCATCACCGATAACCTGCCCGTCGTGCAGCAGAAGGTCGGGATCGATCTCAGAAGCGGCAACTCCGACTTCGTGCTGAACTACGTGCAGGACAAGCCGATCGGCGCGCCGTTCGCTGACTACTACGCCGACCTGACGCCCCTGATGGGTGACGACACCCTGCCGCAGGATCCGGAAGGAATGGGCCGTGACGCCTGGTTCGACAACTTCGCCGATGTTTGCGGCCTGTTCTATGACCGTGACCGTCTGATTGCGCTGCCATACGATTCGGCCGTTGCCTGCACCTTCTACCGCAAGGATCTGTTCGAGAAGTACACGAAACAGTTCGAGGCCGAATACGGGTATCGTATGGAATACACAAACGATACGACGTGGCAGAACGTTCTCGACTTTGCGACCTTCTTCAAGGCGCTGAAGGAAGCGGGTGAGGATGTTCCTTACGGGTATGCCCAGCATAACGGATCGTTCGCATGGACCACGCAGCTCGATATCCAGCGGCTGCAGTTCGCAAACGGCCGGTGGACCGATTTCGACATCGACGACAAACTCGGTTCGCGTGAGCCTGGCCCGGCCAAATGGGGCGACGACCAGTCGGTTCTCATCATGGAAAAGCAGAAGGCTCTGGGCGATGTAAGCCATCCGGACAACCTCGCCAACGGTACGCTCGAACTGAACACCGTCTACCAGTCGGGTCAGATCGCCATACAGGTTCAGTATCACGAATTCGCCGCGTCTGTGGAAAACCCGGAAACGTCGGTCGCAGCCGGCGGCAAGACCGGTTACGGCGCCTGCCCGAAAGGCGTGCCGGACTGGATTGTAAACGGTGGCGAAGCCGTCAACGGTACCAACTGCGGTATCGGCGGCATCGGTATCAACGGCAATGCATCCGACGACTTGAAGCGGGCCGCCTACATCTTCTCGGTCTGGGCAACCTCGCGTGAAACCCAGTTCGACGTGCTGAGCGGTGTCGGTGGTACGCCGACCCGTAAATCGGTTCTCGATATGCCGGAGGTTACGGCCGCACGGCAGCGTCCGACGACGATGCCGAATGCCCTTACCTTCGATGCCGTCTACGACTACGGCATTAAGGATCCGCATTTCGTGCTCGGACCGAAATTCCCGGAAGCGAACGAGTATCACAACATCGTCGCTGCCGAGACCCAGAATTGCCTTGCTGGACGCATGACCGCTGAAGAAGTGTGCCTGCGGATCAAGGAACAGGTAGACAACCTGAACGACGTTTGACCTGAGCAGCAACTCCCTTGCCGGTCGGCGTCTGCCGGCCGGCAAGGTTTCTTTTTTCTTCGATTCCAGATAGCGGACCGTCATTGCAATGCCCAGTGATGCAGCAAGATCGTATGTGACCGGCGAAGACGACCACGTCTACGCAGCGCGGACGATCGACTATGTACCGAACGAAATGAATATTGCGCCCAAGCGGCGGTATTTTCTGTATTTGATGCTGCCGGCGATCGTAACGCTGGCCGCAATCACCATTTATCCGTTTTTCTGGCTTATTTATATGAGCCTGCACAAGATAGGCGCCAGGTCCGATACATGGGTCGGTCTGAAAAACTACGCCGCACTCTTTACGGACGAAAAAAATATTCAGGGTTGGCTGATGCTTATCGAGTATTCGGCCATCTGCCTGACTTTCGAGATTCTTGTCGGCGTATTGCTGGCCGTTATTCTTAACAACAACAGGCTCGAAAAAGTTCTCGTCACCGTCATTCTGATGCCGATGATGATGTCGCCTGTTGTTGCCGGCATGCTCTGGTACTATCTCTATAACGGAACATTCGGCTGGTATCACTGGCTGTTCCAGAGCCTCGGCATACTGGATTCCACTTCCATTCTCGGCGACTACGACACCGCCCTCTGGGGGATCATCATTGTCGATATCTGGCAGTGGACGCCGCTGATCACGCTGATTGCGCTGGCAGGCCTGAAGAGGGTGCCGCGCGACCAGGTGGAAGCGAATATGGTCGACGGCGCGGGACCGATCCGGAATTTCTTCTCGGTTTCTCTTCCGAACATCATTCCCTTCCTGCTGATCGGTATCCTGTTGCGGTTCATGGACAACTTCCGCTTTATCGATCACATCCTGGCGATGACAGGCGGCGGCCCGGGGAACTCGACGCGCATTCTGCCGGTCTATTTGTTCGATGTGTCGTTCCAGTTCTTCAAACTGGGTCGTGGCGCTGCGATCGCATTCACGCTGCTGTTCGTCACAATTATCCTTGGCCTGGTACTGGTTCGCGTGCTGGAAGACCCGGCGCAGAAGAAAGCGATGACTGATTCCGACAATAATGGAGAGGGCTAGGTCATGGCGTCTCAGGATATTGTAAAGTACCACAACACCACGTCCCGGGCTCTCTCTGTCGTGGCGATTATCTTTCTGATCGTATATGTCGTCTGGACCCTGCTGCCGTTCGTCATCATGATCGGCTCTTCCGTGAAGGATCTGCTGCAGGCTTTTACCTTGCCTGCCGTCGGCGACTGGGCCGGTGTGTCGCTGTTCTTCGATTTTTCGCCAACATTCGAGCACTATGTTTCGCTGTTTACCGAAGAATCCTTCGGTACCTACCTGCGGAACAGCCTTGTCGCTTCTGTTGGATCGGCGCTCGTCGCTGTCGTTCTCGGCACGTCTTGCGCCTATTCGATGTCGCGGTTCGAGTTCCGCGGCAAGAAGGATCTGTTTTTCTGGATTATCTCCACGCGCATGGCGCCGGTGGTGGCTGTGATCGTGCCGCTGTACTCGATTTTCCGCGGTCTCGAACTGGTTGGAACGCTGCCGGGGCTTATTCTTGCCTATACGACGTTCAACCTGCCGTTCGCGATCTGGATGCTGAAGGGCTTTTTCGACAATGTCCCTTACGCGATCGAGGAAGCAGCACAGTGTGACGGGGCAACGCGGTTCCAGGCGAGTCTGATGATTCTGCCGCTGGTCGCACCGGGCATCGGCGCTTTTCTTGTTTTGTGTATTCTGTTTGCGTGGAACGATTTTCTGTTCGCCACGATTATCGGTAGCGGCGGAGCCAAAACATTGCCTGCGGCAACCAAGGAACTCATCCAGCCGCAAAACGTGCAATGGGGCAAGATCATGGCTGCCGGCGTGGTTACGACAGCACCGATGATGTTCCTCGGCCTGCTGATCAGGCGATATCTGGTCGCCGGTCTGACCATGGGTGCGGTTAAAGAGTAAACCGTTGAATCTTGAATTAAGCCTTACGAAAAGAGTCGAGAAAAAATGGTAGCGCTAACTATAGATCATGTCTGGAAATACTACCGCGAGACCATCGCTGTTCGAGATCTGAACCTGGAATGTAAAGACGGTGAGTTCGTGTGTGTTCTGGGCCCGTCCGGCTGCGGCAAGTCTTCAACCATGCGCATGCTGGCCGGCCTGGAACATATTTCCGCCGGGGACATATTTTTAGGCGATCGCCGGATCAACGATCTGGCGCCGAAAGATCGCGATATCGCCATGGTCTTTGAAAACTACGCTCTCTATCCGCACAAGACGGTCGCAGAAAACATCGGTAATCCGTTGAAACTCGCCAAGGTGGCGCGCTCGGAGATTGATGCGCGGGTCATGGAAGCGGCGAAACTGCTGGAGATTGAACATCTGCTTGATCGGAAGCCGATGGAACTGAGCGGTGGCCAGAAACAACGCGTGGCCATTGGCCGGGTGATCGTCCGTCAGCCGCAGATCTATCTGTTCGACGAACCGATTGCTCACCTTGACGCCAAGTTGAGAGCGCGGATGCGGTCCGAGTTGAAGCACCTGCAGCAGCATCTGGGCGTAACGACGGTTTATGTGACTCACGACCAGCTTGAAGCATTGTCGATGGCCGACCGGATCGCCGTGATGCATGAAGGCGTATTGCAGCAGTACGGTACGCCGGAGGAGATTTACTCCAACCCGGTCAATGCCTGGGTTGCCGGTTTCGTCGGAGAGCCCGCCATGAACCTGATCCTGTGCAGGATCGAGCACGAAGGGGCGAAGACGACGCTTGTGCATGACGGATTTAAAGTGGCTCTGAATGAAGAACTTTCTCAAGCGGTGCAAAAGGGCGACGAACAAGAGCTCAAGTTCGGCATCAGGCCCGAGAATCTGACGGTTTCGGTAACGCCAAGCGACGATGCAATCGAAGGCGAGGTATTTTCACGGCAGCTTCTGGGCAGCGATCTTCTCGTCGATGTCATCAGCGGCGGCGATCACATCCGGGTCCGTACGGACCCGACGTTCCCCGGCAAGGTTGACGAAAAGTGCTATGTCACTTTCGATCTGCGTCATGCTCATCTGTTCACGGCCAGTACCGGCAATACCATGATCTGACTCAGGGATGCGAGGAAAGGAGTTTCCGATTGTCTGCCGTTTCACACTCCTTGACCGGGCGACTGAACGAAGGTTTGCCAGCAAGTCGGATGTCTGACATCGAACAGATTGTGACCGCTTTTCACACCGTGCGCCGGTACGTATATCTTTCGGACGGCGTGCGGGATCCGGATGTCATCGAGGCGCGTCGCGCCGGCTCGTGCACGGGCAAGCACCTTGTTCTTCGGAACCGCCTGCGAGACATGGGTTTCGATGCGAAAGTCGAAACGGTGCAGGGAGATTTCTCGGCCGGTATTCCGCCCCATTCCAGTATGTCGCCGGAACTGCGCGAGATGATACGCGGCGAACCGGTAATGGATTTTCACAACTTTGTCCGGGTTGAATTCGGCGGCCGGTCGATTGTGCTCGATGCGACCTGGCACGACGAGGTCGCGGCTTACGGATTCTCAGTGAACGCGGACTGGAACGGCGACGGCGATACCCGCATTGCCCTTGTTCCGGAAAGATCGCTTGGTTTTAGCGAGGACGTCATTTCCCTCAAGGAAAGCAGCCTTGAAAGCCTGGATGATGCAATGAAGTCCCGCCGCCTGAAGTTTCTGAAAATGCTGAGCGAATGGATTGCAAAAGTATAGGAAATATTAAGGCGCTCCGATAAAAATGCAGGCGCTTTGACAAAAGTCTGAACCTAAAGACCAAAGGGGAGAAACATGGATAAGGCATTCATAGGCATCGACGCCGGCACAACCGGTTGCACGGTCATGATATTCGATACCCGCGGCAAGTGCCTTGGCCACGGGTATAAGGAATATCCGACCATGGCGCCCCGGTCCGGGTGGAACGAACAGGATCTGGAGGCGGTCTGGCGCGGCATCTGTCACGCGTCGAAAGAAGCGATCAAGCAGGCGAACCTGCCCGATGACGCGTACAAATCCGTCGGGTTTTCCAGTCAGCGTGGCACTGTCTGCCTGTTGAACAAGGACAAGAAGCCGCTGGCGCCGAGCATCGTCTGGAACGATTCCCGGGCCGTCGAGCAGGCCGATGAAATTGCGAAATCGATTTCACCGGAAGAACACCACGAACATACAGGCATGCAGCTCAGCCCGCTCTGGACGGCGTCGAAAATCGCCTGGCTGCGTGACAAGAAGCCGGAACTTTTCGACCAGATCGCATGGTTCGCAAATGGGCAGGAATACTTTCTGCACCGGCTGGGGGCGGAAAAGTGGGAAACCGATCCTGCATCGCTCACGCTGAACGGCATGATGGAGATCGCGAAACTGGACTGGTCCGATCGTATTCTCGATCTGATCGGTATCGATCGCAGCCGTCTGCCGCCTGTCGGTATTCCGTCCGGCTTTGTCGGAACGGTTTCGAAGGAAGCGTCGCAGGCGACGGGTATTCCGGTCGGCGTTAAGCTGTGCCGGGGCGCTGGCGACCAGCAATGCGCGGCAATCGGCGCCGGTGTGATCCGCCAGGGGCTGGCGGAATTTACTGTCGGCACGGCCGCGGTGATGGTGGCCCATCTCGATTCCGTCGATCTCATCAAGGGCAGGAATCTGTGGTGGGGTGGACACGGCGTGCCGCATCACTGGAATATCGAAGGCGCGGCTTTCTGCCTCGGGGCCTGCCTGAAATGGTGGCGGGACACGCTGGGCAGCGATGATATTCAAAAAGCGCACGAGCTGGGCAAGAGCCCGTTTGCCGTGATGGTCGATGCGGCGGGAACGGCCAAACCCGGCGCATCCGGGTTGCTGTTCCATTCGTTCCTGTCCAGCCAGGTCACCCCATACTACGACGCGGTATCCCGAGGCGGGTTTCTTGGCCTCGGCACGCATCACACGCGTGAAGACATGATCCGAGCCATGCTCGAAGGGTGCTCCCACGAGATGAAAATGGTGGTGGATGCTTTCGATACGGATATCGAAGGCGGCGTGACGGAGCTTCGTCTGACGGGCGGCGGCACCAAAAGCCCCGGTTTCGTGCAGATCATGGCGGATATCTTCGGCCGCGAGGTTCATGTCACATCGGAAAGGGAATGTACCGTTCTCGGGGCGGCGATTCTCGGCGCGGTTGGCGCTGAAGAATTCTCGGACGTCAAGGAAGCGACGGATGCGATGGTCAAGTTGGAGCGATCGTTCGAACCGAACCGCGACCTGTCCGAGTTGTATCAGGAACAGCATGGAATCTATCGCGATTTCTACGAAGCGATGGCGAAGGGCTCCTATGCCAAGCTCGCCAATTTCTCGAACAAGTATTTCGAGTGAACTCGACAACAGCAAATAACACAGGAGGAAAATATCATGCCAATGCCAGGAATGCGCGGAATGGAGCACATCGGCTTCACGGTTCCGGATCTCGACGAGGCCTGCAAGTTCTTCGAGGAAATTCTGGGTGCAAAAACACTCTATACGGCCGCGACGGATTTCCGTGTCGATGACAGCGACTGGATGACAGAACATCTGAATGTTCATCCGCGCTCGGTTATCAAGGAATTCCGGTATATGCGGTGCGGTAACGGCACCAACCTGGAAGTGTTCGAATACAGCGCGCCTGACCAGAACCAGACCCCGCCGAAGAACAGCGATATCGGCGGCCACCATTTCGCTTTCTATGTCGATGACATGGATGCCGCGATTGCTTTTCTGAAGGAAAAGGGCGTCAAGGTTCTCGGCGAACCGACGGTGTACGATTCCGGTCCGAATATCGGGCTTACCTGGTGCTATTTCATGGCGCCATGGGGGCTGCAGCTTGAAATCGTGTCGGCGCCAAACGGCACCGTTTACGATAACGAAGCGAAGGAATCGGGCGCGATGAGGTTGTACAATCCCGCGAAACCTCAGGAAACGCTGATTTGATCGGGGGTGCCGCGCCGGCAACCCGGCGCGGCGCATTCGTAAAGATACAAGTCCGCCCTTTCCCGGAACAAAACGACAAAGAAAAGGGATCGGATTCCGCTCGGTTATTCCAAGGGAGAAAACAGATGAGTAACGCAGCGATGGAAAAACAGGTTTCGACCATATTGGATAATCTCAGTAAAGCGCTGGAATCAGGCGACATCGACGGTGTCACGAAACTGTTTCTGGAAGACTGTTACTGGCGGGATCTGGTTACATTCACGTGGAATATCTACACGATGGAAGGGCGTGACGCGATTCGCGACATGCTTTCCACGCAACTTGCAGGCATCAAGCCGTCCGGCATGAAACTGGATCCTGAAGAAGAAGTCGAAGAGGCCGATGGCGTCATCAGTGCCTGGATCAGGTTTGAAACCGACCTGGCAAGCGGCTACGGCCATATCCGCCTCAAGGACGGTAAAATCTGGACATTGCTGACCACAATGGAATCGCTGAAAGGTTTCGAAGAGCCGCTTGGCAAACGCCGCCTGAAGGGCACGGCGCACGGCCATATCAAGGAACGCAAGACCTGGGCGGAAGAACGCGAGGAAGAACTCGCGACGCTCGGTTACTCCAAGCAGCCTTATGTTGTCATCGTCGGCGGCGGCCAGGGCGGTATCGCCATGGGCGCGCGTTTGCGTCAGCTTGGCGTGCCGACGATTATCATCGAACGGAACGAACGGGCGGGCGATAGCTGGCGGAAGCGTTACAAGTCGCTCTGTCTGCATGACCCGATCTGGTACGACCACCTGCCGTATCTGCCGTTCCCCGACAACTGGCCTGTCTTTGCGCCGAAGGACAAGATCGGCGACTGGCTGGAAATGTATACCAGGGTGATGGAACTGAACTACTGGTCCAGCAGCAATTGCACCTCCGCCACATACGATGAAAAATCGGGCAAGTGGACAGTCGTGGTTGACCGCAACGGCGAGGAAGTCGTGCTGAAGCCGAAACAGCTTGTTCTCGCGACCGGCATGTCGGGCAAGGCCCGCGTCCCCGACCTTCCGGGAATGGACAAGTTCAAAGGGGATCAACACCACTCATCGAAACATCCGGGGCCCGACGCCTACAAAGGTAAAAAGGCGGTCATTATCGGGTCGAACAATTCGGCGCACGATATCGCCGCCGCGCTTTGGGAAAACGGCGCCGATGTAACGATGGTGCAGCGTTCGTCGACCCATATCGTGAAGTCGGAAACGCTGATGACCCTGGGCATGGGGCCGCTGTATTCGGAAGAAGCGAAGGAAGCCGGCATGACCACGGCCAAGGCCGACCTGACCTTCGCGTCCGTTCCCTATAGGCTTCTGTCGGAGTTCCATAAACCGCTCTACGCCCAGATCAGAGAACACGATGCCGAACTGTATGAAGGCCTGGAAAAGGCAGGCTTCGAGCTGGATTTCGGGGACGACGAAAGCGGCCTGTTCATGAAGTATCTGCGTCGCGGCTCCGGTTACTATATCGATGTCGGCGCCTGCGATCTGGTTGTCGACGGAAGCGTCAAGCTGAAGCACGGCCAGATCACCGAGGTGACGGAAAACGGCATCGTTCTGGACAACGGCGAGAAGCTGGACGCAGACCTCATCGTCTACGCCACCGGCTACAATTCCATGAACGGCTGGGCCGCCGATCTGATGGGTCAGGACGTTGCCGACAGAGTCGGCAAGTGCTGGGGCCTCGGGTCGGACACAACAAAAGATCCGGGTCCGTGGGAAGGAGAATTGCGCAACATGTGGAAGCCGACCCAGCAGCCGGGACTGTGGTTCCACGGCGGCAACCTACATCAGTCGCGTCACTACTCGCAGTTTCTTTCGCTGCAACTGAAAGCGCGGATGGAAGGGCTGCCGACGCCGGTCTACGGCATGAATAAGGTGTATCACCTGCAGTAGCCGCATCGAACCGTATTACAATTGCGAACAGGGCTGTGTTTCAGAAAATGACGCAGCCCTGTTTTCTTTCAACGGCCAGAATTGCGTCTAGGGGGAAGGGCGCTACCGGCGCGCCTCGTCGGGTTTGTCCGCGTCATCGTCCAGAATGCGCCAGGCGTCACCGTCCAGATCGTCGTACTGACCGGATTTCAGCGACCACAGGAACGCCATCAGGCCGATAAAGCCCAGCAACAGGGCGGCGGGGATCAGAATTATCAGGTGGTTCATATTGTGTCTCCCGCTGATACGGGAACCGATGAAGCGTGTCGGGTGCGCGGTTGTTTCGCCTGTTCGCCGGCCGTCCGGGTCCGGCGCGGTCCGGATAGGTTGAGCCGCAACGCGTTGGCGACGACCAGGAAGGACGAAGCCGACATGGCGATTGCGGCCACCAAAGGTGTCGCCAGCCCGGCCACGGCGACAGGCACGGCAATCAGATTGTATAAAACAGCCAGCGCGAAATTCTGACGGATCAGTGAACGGGCCTGGCGCGATACGGTGATGGCCGCCTTAACCGAATCCAGGCCGTCATGCAGAAACACGAACCCGGCCGCCCGTCGGCCGACATCCGCCGCCGTCGACGGGGCGATTGATGCGTCGGCGGCATTCAGCGCCGGCGCGTCATTAATGCCGTCGCCGACCATCAGCACGCGATGTCCTTTTGCCTGCAGGGCGCGGATGCGGTCGATCTTGTCCGTCGGGCTGAGGTCTCCCCGCGCCGCAGAAACGCCCAGCAACCCGGCAATCCGTTGGACCTTCTCAGACGTGTCGCCCGAAACGATTTCCGGCTCGAAGCCCTGTTTTTCCAGCCACGTCACGGTTTCGGCGGCTTCGTTGCGCAGTGTGTCGTCGAACCGGAAATCGGCCATAAGCCGACCGTCGCGGCTGAAAACCACACCATGCGACTGACCGTTCGTGCCATCGGTCACAGCCCATTCCGGCTTGCCCAGACGATAGGTCGTTGCGCCGCGACGGGCTTCAACACCAAGGCCCGGCTGTTCGGCAACGCTGTCCCACGAAGCGGTGTCGGGAGTAAGCCCCGAATTTTCAACCGCTGCGACAAGGGCGCGGGAATAGGGGTGCCGGCTGTTCGCCGCCAGCGACCCCGCCAGGGCGAGAAGCGACGGATCGTGATCTTCCAGTCCGCGAAGAGCCGGTTCACCGGTTGTCAGGGTGCCTGTTTTGTCAAACAGGACCTTGTCGGTTTCCGCCAGTTTCTCCAGCGCCGCGCCGTCGCTAACCAGAATGCCCTGCCGGGCCAGCCTGCCTGCGGCGACAACCTGAACGATCGGCACCGCCAGGCCCAGCGCGCAGGGACAGGTGATAATCAGCACAGCGATTGCCGTATAAATCGCCTTGTGCCAGTCGCCGGTCGCCACGGCCCAGCCGATGAAGGTCATGAGGGCAGCGAGATGAACCGCCGGCGCATAGATCGCCGCGGCCTTGTCGGATAATCGGCGGAAGGCTGGCTTTGCGCTTTCGGCAGCTTCCAGCATGGCGACCATTTCCGACAGAAACGACTGCTGGGCCGTGCGCGTCGCATGTACTGTAACAGGCGCACCCACAGCCATCGATCCGGCCGGAAAGGCTTTGCCCGGCAACGCCGGCAGCGGATCGCTCTCACCCGTTGCAATGGAGCAGTCGATATCGCCGCCGCCGGTTACGACCGTGCCGTCCACCGGCAGACGCTGACCGGACGCAACAAAAACCGTCATGCCGGGACGGATGTCTTCCAGCGGAACCCAGTCCCGTGAACCGTCCGGCGCAACGACGGTCGCGCCGCTGGGCGCCAGTCGACCCAGGCTGGCGACGGCACCGCGCGCCCGTTCCCGCATCACATGGTCGAGCACCCGGCCGATCAGCAGGAAAAACAGCAGGGTGACAGAGGCATCGAAATAGGCGTTTTCGCCGTGGTTCAGCGTTTCATAAACACTCATGCCCACAGCAAGCACAACGGCAAGCGAGATCGGCACATCCATGGTCAAACGGCGCGCCTTCAATGCGCGAAGCGCTGGCCTGAAGAACGGCTGGCCGGCATATCCGACGGCGGGAATGGCGATCAGAGCGGATATCCAGTGAAACAGATCCCGCGTCGATCCGTCCGCGCCGGACCAGATCGAAACCGACAGAAGCATGACATTGGCCGCCGCAAAACCGGCGACGCCCAGAGATATGAACAGCGTTCGCAGGGTCTTGTCGTTACGTGCGACCGCGCCGTCATCGAGATGAGCGGAATATCCGAGGCGGTCGAGCGCATTGAACACCGCATCGGGGTCGGCATCGTCGCGCGTCCAGTGAATAACCAGCCGTTTGGCGGAAAGATTTACCCGCGCCCGGAAAATGCCGGGAATCGCGGCCATTGCCTTTTCGATTGCGGCAATGCAGCCGCCACAATGAACGCCGGGCAGATAGAGATGCGTTTCCAGAAGGCCGTCGCCGGCATTGGTGCTGGCGAACAGCACCTCGTCGCGCGATGGATGCCCGTCCGATGCAGGCATCGAATCAGGCTGAACGGCCGGTCCGGAAAGACAGCAGCTCATTGCGCGAGCGCCTCCAGGTCGGTTTCCTCGGCAGAAACGGTGAAACGGTACCGTTTGATCCAGTCAGGCTGACCGGCCCGTTTGATGCGGATATCGGCAGCCCACAACCCGGTTGCAAGCGGGTGAAGCAGGTCGAACCGTTCCGGCGCGGAACGAACAAGCTGAACCGTGTGGTCCTGCTGTTCGGCGGCGGGTCGGCGCAATACCGCGGTTACCGAATCGATCGCAAGCGGTTTTCCTGCCGCATCGGTGACTGTCAGCGACACGGTTGCGTTGTCGTAGGTGAAGCTGTCGACCCAGCCGAGACTGGCCTGCCATTCGTCATTGGCGATGCGCTCGTTGTAGTGCTGGCTCGCGACATAGGAGTTCTTCACGACAAGCCCGGTCCAGGAACCGCTGGCGAAAACGGCGAGAACGACATTGACGAAAATGGTAACGCCGAAAAACAACGCCAGAACGCCAACCATATGCCAGCCTGTAAACCGGGTCGGTCTGAGAATCGAAGCAAACATGTCAACGGTTCCCTTTCTCGAAGCGTGTCTCATATTCAGCCCGTTCCGAGCCGAAGATATCCTGCACGGTGAAGGTCAGGTTCGTAACGTTGTCGGACAGCGTTTCCGGATCTGCCCGGACAAAAATACGCTGACTGCGCAGTTTGTCGGGCTCCACATCCAGATAAAGGACATCCGTTGTGTCATCGCCGGAATCGGGCATCGACATCGTCGCACCCGGTATGCCGGACAGGGATACGCGGACGGTTCGCGGTTCGGGCATCATATTCAGAACCTTCACCGTATAGCCGTTGCGGACGTCACCGTTGGAAAGGGTGACATACAATGGGTTGCGGTCATGCAGGATGTTCAGATCGAGCCGACCGCGCGTGGCGACATGAAAACTCATCGCCAGCCCGATCAACGCCCAGACCGAAAAATAAGCCAGCGTTCTCGGCCTCAGGATGGATTTCGCCGTTGTGTGCTTCACGGCGTCCGATAGTTTGCCGTCGGCATTGCGCACACGGTCGGGCTCTATTTTTCTGGTATCTTCGTTCAGCGCCAGACGCATGTTGTGGTTATAGTCGGACAGCGTGGCGTAGGAGATCAATCCCCGCTCCCGGCCCAGTTTGTCCATCACCGAATCGCAGGCATCAATGCACAGGGCGCAGGTGATGCATTCCAGTTGCTGACCGTCGCGGATATCGATTCCCATCGGGCAGACGGCGACACAGGCATTGCAGTCGACGCAGTCGCCGATCGCTTTTCCTTCTTCCGCCGAGCGTTTCTGATGCCGGCTGCGCGGTTCGCCGCGCCAGTTGTTATAGGTGACGGTCAGCGAGTGTTCGTCCAGCATCGCTCCCTGAATCCGGGGCCAGGGGCACATATAGGTGCAGACCTGCTCCCGCATCAGACCGCCCAATGTATAGGTGGTGAAGGTCAGCACGCCGACCGTGCTGTAGGCGATACCGGCGGCGTCGCCGGAAATGAAATTCATCGCCAGCGTCGGCGCGTCGGCGAAATAGAATATCCAGGCCCCGCCGGTGGACAGGGCGATCAGCAGCCAGATTGCGTGTTTTGCAACCCGTTTGGAGATTTTCGAAACAGTCCAGGGTTCCTTGTCGAGCTTGATGCGCTTGTTGCGCTCGCCCTCTACGGCCCGTTCGACGACCAGAAACAGATCGACCCAGACCGTCTGCGGGCAGGTATAGCCACACCACGCGCGTCCGACGGAGGAGGTTACGAGAAACAGGCCGATTCCGGCCATGACCAGCATGCCGGCCACATAATAGAATTCCTGCGGCCAGATTTCGATAAAGAAGAAATAGAAACGGCGGTTGACCAGATCGATCAGCACTGCCTGGTCAGGGGCGTATTCGCCCCTGTCCCAGCGCAGCCATGGCGTGATGTAGTAGATGCCGAGAGTGACCGCCATGATCAGCCACTTAAACCGGCGGAACGTGCCCTCGGCCCGCTTCGGATGTATTTTTTTCCGAGCGGCGTAGAGTGGTTGTTGCTTGTCGCGCCGGTTTACCGCCTCAACATCGTGCAGCGGGGCAAGCGGTTCCTCGGATGCAGACATGGATACTATTCACCCCCGCCAAGCGAATGGATGTATACGGCGAGCCTTTTCACCTCGACATCGCCCAGACGATCATACCAGGCCGGCATGACGCCATGCTTCGGGTTGCGGATCTGTGCGATAAGCTGTGAGGTTTCCTGCCCGTAGTGCCAGACGGCGTCGGCCAGATTCGGCGCACCCACCTCACGCATGCCGGTACCGTCTTCGCCGTGGCAGGCGGCGCAGTTATCGGCAAACAACGTAGCTGCCGACGCCGCCAGTTCCCCGTTATGTTCGAGATTCGACAGGGAGCGGACGTAATGAGCCAGCGCCTTGATCTCGTCTCCGGAAAGGATGCCGTCGCGTCCGAAGGCCGGCATTTCGGAAAACCGCGTGTCTTCATCCTGTTCGTAGCGAACGCCGTGCGCGATGGTGGTGTAGATGTCCTCTACCGTTCCGCCCCACAGCCAGGCATCGTCGTTCAGATTCGGATACCCCTGGGCCTCCGCGCCCTGGGCGCCGGAGCCATGACATTGCGAACAGTACACCTTGTACGCGGATGCGCCGCCGGCCGTGGCAAAACGCTGCAGTTCCGCATCGTCGGCAATATCGCCGACATCGGTTTCCGCGATACGGGCAACAAGGCCGGCATTGGCGTCGGCCGCAGCCTGCAGGTCTGCTTCCACGTTGGCCCGGCTTGAATAGCCGCTGATGCCGCTGGTCGCATCTTCGATAAGCGGTATCGCGGGATAGTAAATGACATAACCGATTGCAAAGACAACGGTGGCGTAGAATATCCACAGCCACCAGCGCGGCAGCGGATTGTTGAGTTCCTGAATGCCGTCCCAGACGTGACCAGTGGTTTCAACACCAGTGATCTCGTCGATATTCTTGTTGGCGTCGCTCATCGGTCAATCACCTTTCAACGGAATTTCAGCGGCATCCTTTGCTTTCTTCTTGCCGCCCGGCCAGAAGGTGTAGACGAGAATGCCTGTAAACAGGACGAACAGATAGACGAGGCCCCAACTGTCGGCGAAATGGCGGAATTCGTTGTAATCCATAATCCCCTCCGTTAGCGGTAGTTTTCGTCGGCCTGGTAGGTCGAGAAATCGACCAGCGTGCCCAGCATCTGAAGATATGCGACCAGCGCATCCATTTCCGTGACCCGGGAAGGGTTCCCGTCGAAATCGCCGACAAGAGCCTTCGGGTACCGGGCGAGAACACCGTCCCAGTCAGCGTCAGGCGTCGCCTGTGCGAACAGGTCGGATTCGGCGTTCTCGATCATCTCATCCGAATAGGGCACGCCGACCGCGCGGTTGGCGAGGAGACTGTCCGCGGTGAGGTCGGATGTGAGATCGGCATCCAGCAGAAAACCGTATTTCGGCATCACGGATTCCGGCACCACGGATTGCGGATCGGTCAGATGCTGGACATGCCAGGCGTTCGAATACCGGCCGCCGACCCGGGCCAGATCCGGCCCGGTGCGTTTCGACCCCCACTGGAACGGATGGTCGTACATCGACTCCGCCGCCAGCGAGTAGTTGCCGTAACGTTCAACCTCGTCCCGGAACGGCCGGATCATCTGGGAGTGGCACAGGTAGCACCCTTCCCGGACGTAGACATCGCGGCCTTTCAGCTCCAGCGGCGAGTAGGGCCGCACTCCGTCGACTTCCTCGATCGTGTTGTCGAGGTAGAACAGGGGTGCGATCTCGACGATACCGCCGACTGTCACCACCAGCAGGGAAAGCACGAGCAAAAGGGTCGCATTGGTTTCTACTCTTGAATGTTTATCGAGTAACGACATCTCTGTGCCCTCCTATTCGGCCGGTTGCGGTGCGAGTGAAACGATCGGCTGTTCATCCCGCACCCTGCCCCGGATGGTCTGATAGATGTTGTAGGCCATGACCAGGGCGCCGAGCAGATAGAGAACGCCGCCGAAGACCCGCAATGCGTAGTAGGGATGCATCGCCGCCACGGTTTCCGCGAAGGAATAGACCAGGAACCCTTCCGAGTCGTATTCCCGCCACATCAGGCCCTGCGTGATCCCGGATACCCACATGACTGCCGCGTAAACCACGATACCGAGAGTCGCCAGCCAGAAGTGCCAGTTGACCATCCGAAGTGAATAGAGCTGCGCCCGGTTCCACAGTTTCGGCACCATAAAGTATATCGCTGCGAACGAGATCATGCCGACCCAGCCCAGCGCGCCGGAATGCACGTGACCGATCGTCCAATCCGTGTAGTGGCTGAGCGAATTGATGGATTTGATCGACATCATCGGCCCTTCGAAGGTCGACATGCCATAGAAGGCGAGCGCCAGCACCATCATCCGGATCAGCGGGTCGGTGCGAACCTTGTCCCATGCGCCTGACAGGGTCATCAGGCCGTTGATCATGCCACCCCAGCTCGGCATCCACAGCATGATCGAAAAGACCATGCCAAGGGTCTGCGCCCAGTCGGGCAGGGCAGTGTAGTGCAGGTGATGCGGACCGGCCCAGATATACAGGAAGATCAGCGACCAGAAGTGAACGATGGACAGCCGGTAGGAATAGACCGGTCGGTTGGCCTGTTTCGGCATGAAATAGTACATCATGCCCAGAAAGCCTGCCGTCAGGAAGAAGCCCACGGCATTATGCCCGTACCACCATTGAGTCAGGGCATCCTGCACGCCGGCAAAGGCGGAATAGCTCTTCGATCCGAGCAGCGACACCGGAATCGCCAGATTGTTCACGACATGCAACATCGCAATTGTGACGATGAAGGACAGATAGAACCAGTTCGCCACATAGATGTGCGATTCCCGCCGCGTCATGATCGTGCCGAGGAAAACCACCAGATAGGCGACCCAGACCAGGGTGAGCCAGAGATCGACATACCATTCCGGTTCGGCATATTCCCGCGACTGGGTGACGCCCAGCAGATAGCCTGTCGCCGCCAGAACGATGAAAAGCTGGTATCCCCAGAACACGAACCAGGCAAGATCCCCGCCGAACAGTTTTTGCCGGCTGGTTCGCTGAACGACCCAGAAACTGGTACAGATCAGCGCGTTTCCGCCAAAGGCGAAAATTACCGCGGAGGTATGCATCGGCCGCAGACGACCGAAGTTTAGGTAGGGTTCGAAATTCAATTCCGGCCAGGCGAGCTGCGCGGCGATCAGGATCCCCACAAGAAAGCCGACAATACCCCAGAAAATCGTGGCAATTGCACCGTACCGGATCGGCCCGTCTATGTAGGCGGGCCCGGCATCGGCATCTTCCTGAAGCGGAATGGCTTTTTCGTCTGCCGCCGCCGCCAGTGGCGCGCGGTTCAGCATGACAAAGGCGGTTACGGTAAGAACCAGGAAGACGACCCAGGCATGCGCCTGAAACAACTCGTCCCGACCCAGGGCTGCGCCCATCAAGGCCAGGATCGCGGCAATCGCCAGCACGATCACCAGGGTTGCATGTTTCATTTACTCCACCCTCGCACGGTAATTCAAATACGGACAAACGCCGTCGACCGGCTTCAACGAAGCACCCGACGGCGACTGTGCCCCCTCTACATGCCTTTACTTTAACACAATAACCTTGACCTGGATCAACGCGGACCGGTTTTACGAACGGCAGTCTGATACGAATCAAGTATTCCCGGTTTTACGGTTGCTCCCGTCTTTGCGGCGGAGTGACCGAATGAAAGTCAGTCAATGCCGACGTCCGACCCTGCTAACCTGCCAAAACGGCTGAAACTGGTCAAATCCGGGAGCATGAGCGACGCCGACTGTCTCGATAAAATGATCGGGCATGCAACGGCGCTGCTGGATTTGTGCGATCAGCTTGAACGGATCGCCGACATGCTGCCCGTCATGGCCGATACAAGAGAATGTCTGTGTCTCGCCGAAGAACTGATTCAAACCGTTCAAGCCGCTCATCACTTCGAGGAATCCTGCTTTTTCAACGTCGCGAGAGAGATGATCGGTCAATCGGATACGCTGAACGGCGTCATCGAAAGGCTGTGTGAAGAGCATCTTGAAGACCAGTGTTTTGCAGAAGAAGTACGGGACACAATGATTGTCCTGTCGAAAGGTCCGGCGGTACGGGAGGCGGAAACGGCGGGATATCTGCTGCGCGGTTTTTTCGGTCAGTTAAGGCGTCACGTTGCATTCGAACACGACTATCTGTGCGTGCCCGTTGCCAGGTTGCTGGGCAGATCGCCGGATTTCTCTGAAAACGGCTAAGCCGCTATGCACCGGAAATGTCCTGCAGTCGCGCCATGTCGGGAACATGGAAATGTCGGTTGTTTTCAACCATCACGATCCCGGCCTTGCGCAATCTGGTGAGTTGGCGGCTGACGGTTTCAACAGTGAGGCCAAGGAAATCCGCAATATCCGTACGCGTCAGGGGCAAATCGAACGTAACGGCGTTGTTCTGATCCGGATTCGAGGACGGATCGATGTGCCGGGCGATCATATGCAGGAAAGTAGCCAGTTTTTCCTCAGCCGTTTTGCGGCCCAGGGTCAGCATCAGTTCCCGCGCCTCGTCCAGTTCGCCCAGCGCCTGACGCAACAGCCGGTTTTCGAGTCCCGGCTGTTCTTTCATCATGGATTCGAGCGCTTTACGGGGGAAATAGCATAAGGTTACGTCGGATGCGGCTTCCGCGCCGACTTTGCTTTCAGGTTGAAACGGCCGGCCGACGAAGTCGGGCGCGAATTGCAGACCGACAATCTGCTGTCGTCCGTCCTGAAGGGTTTTCGTCAGTTTTACGACGCCGCTCAGCACGTTTGCGTAGGTATCAACCGGTTCTTCTTCGGTTACCAATTGCGACCGCGCAGGATGCTGGCGGATTGTCGTATGCCGGCTGAGACGCAACAGTTCCTCGGGTTCCAGCGCACCGCAAAGGCCCTTGTGCCGCGCTTCACAGGACAGGCACAGGGCCGGTACCGTCGAATTGTGTATGTCCTGGCGTTTTTCCTGCATCGCCGTCCCGTTCGGTAATCTGTAATTCAGCCGTTCTCAATACATGCTGTATCACCAACGGTAGTATACTTAAACTGTGCAGAACGTCTCACCCAAAATTGAATCGATTCTTTCGACGATCATCCCGGCATTGACACTGTCGATGGTCAACGGCGGCCTGATTTTCAGAATGTTATCAGCCGGGCCTTCCGTGCCGACCAGAATCCGGTTTTCGCGCAGTCTGTTGACCAGATAGCCCGCAATATCGGTGGCCGGTTCCCTGGTTTCGCGGTCACGGACCAGATCGAAGCCGATGAACAGGCCGTGCCCCCTGACGTCGCCGATAACACGGTGCTTGTCCATTAGTGTGGCCAGTCCCTGCAGCAGGTCGCCGCCGACGTTGCGGGCATTGTCCTGCAGGCCTTCGTCATCGACAATCTGAAGCACCTCGCGCCCGATCATACAGGAAAGCGTGCTGCCGCCAAATGTTGAAAAGTATTCGATGCCGTTTGCGAAGGCGTCGGCGATGGCGCGGGTGGTTATGACCGCACCGAGCGGATGACCGTTTCCGAGCGGCTTGCCGAGCACGATGACATCGGGTTCGGCACCCTGAATTTCATAGGCCCAGTAGTGGCTGCCCAGCCGTCCCAGACCGGTCTGTACCTCGTCGGCGATACAGATGCCGCCGGCGGCCCGGATTTTCTCGTATACCGATTTCAGATACCCGCGCGGGGGGATGATCTGACCGCCGACACTGGGGAAGGTTTCGGCGATAAATCCGGCCAGTTTGCCGCCGCGGTTTTCCACGGCGGCGATCGCCGTGTCGATCTCGGATGCGAAATCCTCCGCCGTTTTCGGTGCGCCGCGATACGGATCGGGCACGGAAACAAGATGAACCCAGTCCGCCTGTCCGACCCCGTTCGGCTTGTTGAACTTGTAGGCGCTGATATCGATCGCACCGGTGGTCATGCCGTGATAGCCGTGATCCGGCGTGATCATGTCCTTGCCGCCGGAAGCGGCGCGCGCCAGCCGCAGAGCCAGTTCGTTCGCCTCGCTGCCGGAATTGACGAAGAAGCAGACTTCGTACCGGTCCGATACTTTCGACAGAAGTTTTTCGGCAAAGGCGGTCTGGGCCGGATGCAGATAGCGGGTGTTTGAGTTCAATCGCCCGAGTTGCTCGCAGGCGAGCTGCTGCAGTCTCGGATGCGCATGGCCGACATGCGGAACGTTGTTGTAGGCATCCAGATAACAGCGGCCCATTTCATCGAACAGGTAGTGACGCCATCCACGCAGAAACAGGCAGGGTCGCCGATAGGAAAGTTTCAGGTTAGCGGCGAAGTGTTCGTGCCGGTAGCGCACGATATCCTGCTCGGGAAGCGGCTGATAGGACAGACGGTCATTCGGCAGATTCAGCAAGGATGCTGGATTGGGAAAGGCAGCCAGAGCGTATTCAATGTCGTCCGGATCCGCGACACCGGGCCAGATTGCATCCGTATTTTCCGGCATGACGGAAAGTTGTAAGTGCAGATGCGGCTGCCATCCGCCATTCTCGGCCTGCGTGCCAAGCGCCGCGAAAGCGGTGCCGGCGGTTATTCTGTCGCCGACGGCAAGCGTTTCCGTGACAGCGGGGTCGAGATGGCCGTACAAAGTCCGGAATATGTCGCCTTCAGGTGTTTCATGGCCGAGAACGACAACCCCGCCATAGTCGAAACGGTCGGGTGAATTCGTAACGGCATGGACCGTACCGTCAAGCGGCGCACGGACAGCCGTGCCGGACGGCGCGAACAGGTCTGCGCCTATATGAATGCTGCGCCGGTCATCGGCTTCGTACGCGCCGCCATGGAATCCCTCGCCTGTATAGATCAGGCGGGGTTCGGCATAGAAACCGATTTCCCGAGCATCGGATTTCTCCACGCCCGTCAGAAAGGCGGCTTCCTGTTCCGTCAGGTCCAGCGGATTGCGGGGCATGGTTGATCCGGCGACGGACAAAGAGGCTGTCGGCCATGCCGCCATGTCCTCGCCCAGTACGGATGCGAAGCGACCGCGATTCGTATCCAGCCATGCAACGACATTATCGGATGCTGCGGTGATCGGCAGTCCGCAGGCGACGCGAAGACGCGCCAGCGCCTCGTCTTCCGAAATCGTCGCCGATTGCTCCAGAAAGCGCCATGCCGGCGCCTGGGAAATCAGAACATAAGGATCGTCCGGTTTTTCACGCGCCATGAGTGTCGAATTGATAACGCTGACCGCAAGACGCGTCAGCACAAGCGGATACAGCAGGGAAAGTTCCTGCTCCGTCAGCGGGTTTTCCCGGTGATATCCGGCGACGAGGGCCGCAAGCGCCTGCAACGGCCTCGGCTGGTCAAGAACGATATAGGCGCCGGCGATGGCGAGATCGCAGATTCGGGGCGCCCGCAGCATGTCGCCGAAATCGATGAGACCGGAAACAACGGCTGTTTGATCGGGGGCGTTCTCCACAAGAACGTTATAGTCATTAACGTCATTGTGTATTGCGGTGCGTGGCAGCTTCTTTAAAGCCGGTTTCAGCACGGTTTCAAACTGTGCGGCGATCGCCTCGACAATCTTCCGCCTCGCCGGATCGTCAACGATGCCGGTTTGCGTCGTAATCCAGTCAGCCGCGGTCAGATCCCACTTCATATCCCGGTCGAGGCCGGGATGATCGAAGGACGCTAGCAGTTTGTCCATCACACCGATGCGTCGGCCCAGATCGCTGACAAGACCGGATGTCTGTGGCTTGAAGCCTCCGTAAGGAATGCCGGTCAGATGTGACAGCATCCAGACCAGACGGATATCGCCGTTTTCGTCACGGTATTCCGAATAGAGGTTGCCGGTTACCGTATGAATGACCTTCGGGGTGGGAAAATCTGGCGCCAGGTCAGATAGATGTTCCAATGCCCGGCACAGCATATCGACGAAAGAGTTTTCGCAGTCCGGTCGCATGACTTTCAGGATGGCCCGATCGCCGTTGTCGGTAACAGCCCGGAAGTTCAGATCGTACTCGCCGTCCAGTTGTTCCAGGCGCACTGCCTTACCGTACAGATCGGCAACGGCTTTTTCCCAGAAATTCAGGAAAGGCGCCGGCCCGGTTTCGCTCACCACCCCTCAAATCCTTCCAGAACGGAGTCATCGACGCGGCCCTTTGCAACATCGTCGATTGCCCGGTCCATGATGGACAGCGCTTCCTCAACCTCAGTCATCGTCAGGGTCAATGGCGGCGTCATTTCGATAACGTTCGAATTCATGCCGACATAGTAGGCGATCAATCCCAGCTCGAAGGACCGGTAAACGAGTTTCGCGGCTTCCTTTGCGGCGGGTTCACGAGTCTGGCGGGATGTCACGAGTTCAACGCCAATTGCAAGCCCGCGGCCGCGAACATTGCCGATCAGGTCATGCTTCTGCATCAGTGTCCGCAAGCCCTGTTGCAGGGCGTCGCCAACCTTGCGGGCGTTTTCGACCAGCCCGTCTTTTTCAATCGTATCCAGCACGGCATGGCCGACCGTGGTGCAGATCGGATTGCCGTGCAGGGTCTGCATCGAAAACGATGTCGCGAAATCGAACACGGACGCCGGACCGATGGCCGCCGACAGCGGCAGGCCGCCGCCAAGGCCTTTCCCGAGGGTCACGATATCCGGTTTGAAACCGTCATGTTCGTAACAGTGCAGCCGCCCGGTGCGGCCGAGGCCGACCTTGACCTCGTCGCAGACGACAAGAATGCCGCGCGACTGGCACATATCCGCCAGTCTGTTCATGAACCCGTCCGGCGGCACGATCATGCCGCCATCCGACTGGATGGGTTCGATAAAGATCGCGGCGATTTCATCCGCCGGGCAATCGGTTTCGAAGCGATGCGCCAATTCAGCCAGAATTGCATTGCCTGACGGGTCGTCCTTGTAGGGCCGGTAGGGATCTGGATAGGGCAGCAGGATCAACCCGCTGGCCTTCTCCGCGTGTGCCTGAACACTGTGGCCGGAGACCGCCATCGATCCGGCCGTGCCGCCGTGATAGGCGCCGGAGAATGTTATCAGGCGCGGTTTGCCTGTCGAAGCAACCACGGCCCGCGCGATGGTTTCGTTCGCGTCTGAGCCGGAATGACCGAACCAGACCCGGCGGTCGCCATCTCCGGGCACCTTCTGCAGCAGCTTTTCGGCCAGCGATACCGTTGCTTCCGACGTGCCTGAAAGAATGCTGGCCCCTGCCTGATTGCTTGAGGCTTTCTGCAGCGCCGCCACGAGTGCGGGATGCGAATGGCCCAGGCCGGCGGCGCCCCAGGAGGCTGACAGATCGAGAATGCGCCGGCCGCTTTCGTCGATCAGATACGATCCGTCGCCACCGGTAACGGCTAACGGGCAGAAGCGCAGCTTCTGCAGCTTGGCGATTGCTTTTTCGTCGCGTTCGTAAAGCGTGGTCATGGGGGACTTCCTGTCAGTAAACGGCTTCGTAGGCGGAACAGATTTCTTCCGGCGATTTTCCGGCCAGATAGTCCAGTTCACCGCGTTTGTGCTTCAGATAGACCTCGGTAAACGGGTCGTCGAACCAGGACCGGACAACCGAATCCTGCTCCAGCCGTTCCAGCGCCAGTTCCAGCGTTGTGGGCAGGCGATGATAGCCGCGCGCCGTCAGATCGGCTTCGCTGAGAATCGACAGATCTTCATGCGTTGGCGGGCTCGGCTCCAGCTTGTTTCTGATGCCGTCCAGACCCGCCAGAACGATGGCGGCAAGTTGCAGATACGGACTGGCGGAGGAATCGCCGGCCCGGAACTCGAAATTGAATTGCTTGGCGACATCCAGTCCGGGCAGGTCGGCCACCGGGCAGATTCGAACCGACGCCTCTCGGTCACGGTAACCCAGATTGTTGTAAGCCGCGCTCCAGCGATGCGGCGTCAGCCGGGCGTACGAGGCGGCGCTTGGCGCTGTAAAGACGATGATTGTCGCCAGATGTTTGAGGATGCCGGCAACAAAATGCCGAGCCGGTTCGCTCAGTCCGCCGGGGCCATCGGGATGGTAGGTCGCCGGGTTTCCGTCATCGTCCCAGAGACTCATGTGAATGTGCACCCCGTTGCCGACAGCATCCGGCGCGCGGACAGGCGCGAAGGTGATCGGGTCGTCCAGCCGCTGTGACGTTGCACGGGCGAGTTCGCGCATGTAAACGGCGTGATCCGCAGCCAGCATCCCGTTCTGTGGGTGCATCGTCACTTCATATTGCTGTTCGCCCCATTCCTTCAGGAAGGAATCGGGTTCGACACCGGCGGTGCGCAAAGCCGCGAGATAGACTTCGCCGAACAGTTTCTTTTCACGAAACCCGATCAGCCCGAATCCGGGGCCGTAGTCGACGAGGTCGTCAAGGAACTGGAATTCCATTTCAAACGCGCTGAACAGCGTCAGTCCGGCCTCGTCCTTCAACGCTTTCAACGCCTTTTGCAGTATGCTCCGAAGGCAGCATTCCCAGGGGGAGCCATCCGTATACCGGATGTTTCCCATGAAGAAATGTTCTCGCGGGGAGCCGTCGCCGAAATCGACTGAAACCTCCGCATGCGGATCAGCTACAAGCAACAGATCGCCCAGAGCGCCGAACGGCGTGTCGGCAATCGTATTGAAAGTGGTAATCTGGGCATTCGTCGGGACCCACCCGATGCCGCGATCGCGTCGTTTTTCCAGATCGCAGGTTGGAAAGGCCTTGCCTTTCACATGGCCGGACAAGTCACTGCAGCAGATCATGGTGATCTCTTCGCGGTTCATCGTTCAAACCTCTCCGTTCGTTTTGTGTTCAGGATTCATCGAAATCCATCTTCTCGTTGCTGACAGCGGGTGACCGCAGGTCATCCCAGTTCCGAATTCTCTTGCGGGTCGCATTCCAGTCCTGTTCGGAAACCCGGTTGATGATTGCTTCGATGACAAGCAGCAAGGGCAGGCTGGTATCCCACGGAGTGCCGACTTCGACATTCGAAGCAAGGATGTGATGGCTGTGTTTCGACACCGGCGACAGCCATTTGTCGGTGAACAGGACAATATTGACGCCGCGATCTGTGACAGCCCGTTCCGCCAGGCGCTCGAGATCCTTCTGATATCGTCGGTAGTCGAACATCAGTACAATATCTCTTCTGCCCATCCGAAGCAGATACTCCGGCCATTCCTCTTCGTATTCGGGTATCAGATAAACCTTGGGCCTGATTTGCCGTAGATGTCGAAACAGGAAGGTGGCAAGCGTGTGGGACATCCGGCCGCCAATCAGAAAAACCGACCGTTTGGTGTCGGCAATCATTTCGCAAATGGTGACAAACTGCGCTTCCGACATGGTGGCGACGGTTTCGTGGATCGATCGCACTGTAACGTCGGTTATCTCGGCCAGCGACGGGCTGCTGCATAAAGGCGGACTGACGGATTCGCGCAAAGTCACCGGCGACTTGTATCCATTCTTGATTTCACTGATCAGCGCGCGCTGAAAATCGCCATAGCCGTGGAAGTCCAGCTTGGCGACCAGCCGAAGGATGGATTGGGAACTGACATTGGATCTTTCTGCGAGTTCAACGACGGTCATCAGGCCGGCGAATGGATAATCGGCAAGCAGCGCCGTGGCGACTTTCCGCTCGGCTGCGGTCAAACTATCGAGTTTGCCGTGCAGGTCGTCCTTTAGCGCCATCGGGTTGTTCCAAAATCGACAATCAAATCCATACCGGTAGATTTTCAGAGTATTTGTGCCAGCGAACTTTGCCAATCTGGAAAAATTTTATCAAATGAAAAGATTTTTGTTGATTTGGAATATTTATTTGATGCTGAATACTTCCGGGGAATTATGAAAAGGATTTTCAGGATGGGACTGGCCTGATGTCGCGTACTTTGGTAGGGACGACAGGATATGTTGTGCTACTGATTGTGTCCGCATTGATTGCGAGTTCAATCGGCGGCGGTATCGAACGCATGCTGATCGTGTTCTTCATCAGTTTGATCGCCGTTCTCGGCATCGGCATATATACAGGCAATTCCGGTATCCTGAGCTTCGGTCATCTGGCTTTCATGGGAATCGCCGCATACCTCTCCGGTATTCTGACGATGCCGGTCGCCATGAAAAAAGTGACCCTGGCCAATTTGCCGCCATTTCTGGCGGAAGCCAATTTCGACCTTCTGACGGCAACACTGATTACGGTTCTGTTTGTCATGGCGGTCGCTCTGGTCGTTGGCATGGTAATCTCCAAACTCGATGGGTCTGCGGCAACCATCGCCACGTTGGGATTGTTGGTGATCGCGCACGGCATCATCATCGGCGCCCGTGATATCACCCGCGGCAGCCAGTCGTTTTTCGGCGTTCCGCGCCTGACGGACATAACGGTCGCTGCGATATTTGCGATTGTGGCGATCATTGTCGCCAGGGTTTTCAAGGATTCCGTTTTCGGCCTGAAACTTCGGGCATCGCGGGACGACCAGCTCGCCGCCGGCGCCATGGGCGTCGACGTGCGGCGGCAGCGCCTGCTTTCCTGGGTCATCAGCGCCGGCGTCGTCGCAATTGCGGGCGTATTGCTGGGGCATTTTCTCGGCGCGTTTTCGGTCAAGAAGTTTTACTTTGTCGATACATTCGCCCTGTTGGCGATGCTGATTGTCGGCGGCATGGCGACGGTCAGCGGGGCGCTTGCCGGGGCTGTTCTGATCACGCTCGTGACCGAGCTGCTTCGCCGGGTCGAAAGCGGAGTCGATATATTCGGGTATCAGACGCCGGAACTTTTCGGCACAACGCAAATCGGTATCGGCCTGATTATTCTGCTGGTCATGGCGAAAAGAAGCGGCGGTCTGCTGGATCGTCTGGAATGGGATGAGTCGCTGCTGAAAAACGCTTTCAAGTACAAACCGAAAAAGGAAGCGGATGCATCGTCGGCGATTGCACCCGAGAACGACGGCAAACTGGAGGCCCGTGCGATTGGGAAATCTTTTGGCGGGCTGCGCGCGCTCGCTTCCGTTTCGATGAGTCTGGAAAGCCGTGAAATCGTGGGGCTGATCGGTCCCAACGGATCCGGCAAGACAACTCTGCTGAACGTCCTGTCCGGTGTTCTTCCGGCAACCGACGGGAAAACGGTCGTCGACGAGGAGGACGTGTCCAGCCTGTCTTCGCACAAGCTCGCCGGACTCGGAATAGGCCGGACGTTCCAGAATATCCGGCTGTTCACATCGCTTACGGTTCGCCAGAACATTTCCGTTGCGGCCCTGAACGCATGGCCAAGGCAATCGAGAAATCAAACCGATCTCGTTGTCGATCAGGCGATCGATGCAATGAATCTGACGGACGTTGCCGATACACAGGCGTCGACGCTGTCCTACGGGAATCAGAGGCGAGTCGAAATCGCCCGGGCGCTGGCGCTGGAACCCCGCTTTCTTTTTCTTGATGAACCGGCGGCGGGCATGAACCGGGAGGAAACGGACGCACTGATGGATGACCTGAAAGCCCTGCGGGACAGGTTCGGCATGGGAATTCTGATCGTCGATCACGATTTGCCGCTGATTATGCGGCTTTGCGAGCGTGTCGTCGTTTTGAACGAAGGACGCGTCATTGCCGAAGGTGAGCCTCATGCGGTTCAGAAGAATCCGCAAGTGATCGAGGCCTATCTTGGCCATAAGGGCAGCCGGCAGGTTGCCGAAGCACTTAACTGAAAACGCAGTAACCTAAAACATGGGAGACGATTTATGTTGAAGAAACTGGCTATATCGGCAGGCGCCGCGGCTTTGATTGCCGCAGGGTCGATGTCGACAGCGACAGCGGATGAAACGCTGCTGATCGGTCTTGCAACAGGGCAGACCGGCGGCCTAGCCGTGTATGACGGTCCGGCTATCGAAGGTTTCCAGATCGCGGTTGACGAAATCAACGCAGCCGGCGGTATCGGCGGCAAGATCATGGTCAAGACGATTTCCAAGGATACACGGTCCGATGCGGCGCAAACGTCGATCGCGGCGCAGGAACTGCTGGACGAAGGCATCGATGTTCTGGTGACGCCGTCGGATGCCGATCCGTCCTTTGCAGCGGCGGCGCTGGCAACCGACGCCAAGGTGCCGGCATTCTCGCCGGGCGCGTCTTCGCCGACTTTGCCCCTGATGGGCGGTGATTACATGTTCGCCAACTTCCCGGGCGACAATGTGCAGGCAACCGTGTCGGCCGAATGGGCATACGGACAGGGTTTCCGGAATGCATACATTCTGTATTCGCCGGACACTCAGTACACCACCCTGCCGCTGTATTTCTCCGATGTCTGGAAAGTACTCGGCGGCACGGTTGCCGGCGAAGGGACCTATGTAATCGGGCAGCAGGACTTTTCTGCTGAAGTCACCAAGATCAAGGCGATGAACCCGCCGGTCGATGTAATCATGACGGCTGCGTACGAGCCTGATTTCCCGGCTTTCATTCGTCAGTTGCGCTCGGCCGGCGTGACGGCGCAGGTTATCGGCAGCGACGGTATCGACTCGCCGACAACCTTCTCGCTTGGCGAAGCAGCCGAAGGCGTCGTTTTCTCGACGGCCGGGCATGCGACCCCGGGTAGCGCGCTCGAAGCCTTTAACAAAAAGTTCGAAGAGGTCTATGGTCATCCGGCCGAAACGGTATTTGCGGCTATTGGCTATGACCTCATGAAGGTAATCGAAGCCGGTGTGCTGGCGGCAGGCAGCACGGACTCGGTCGCCATTCGCGATGCCGTTGCCAATCTTGAAAACGTTCAGGGCGTAACAAGCGCAATCACCTACAAGGGCACGTCCGGCATGCCGGTCCGCCAGGTTTCGCTGATCCGGGTCAAAGATGGTGCTCGTGAACTGGTCGGGCAACCGTCGCCGACCGCGGATCTGGTTCCGGCCCCCCGCATGCAATAGGTCATGGTGTCCTGATGAGTATTGAACTGTGACCACTCTACTCGACGTGAAAGGTCTCCGCGTGCGTTATGGCGCCGTGGAGGCCGTTCGCGGCATCGATATTTCAATTAATGAAGGCGAAATCGTCGCGTTGCTCGGCGCGAACGGCGCCGGCAAGTCGTCGACTTTGAACGCCATTGTAGGGCTTGCGCCGGCGTTTCAGGGCAGCGTCAATTTTGCCGGAAACGACCTGGTTGGCCAGCCGACGGAATCTCTGGTCCGATTGGGCATCACCCTGACGCCGGAAGGACGCCGGGTCTTCGGGTCGCTGACGGTTGAAGAGAATCTGCTGCTTGGCAGCTTCCCGCTGGCCGATCCGAAGGCGCAGCGCGGGTCCAATCTGCAAAAGATGTTCAGCCTGTTTCCGATTCTGGCGGAACGCCGGACCCAGATTGCAGGCACCCTCTCGGGGGGACAGCAACAGATGCTGGCGATTGCGCGGTCGTTGATGTCATCGCCCCGTCTGCTGTTGCTTGATGAGCCGTCGCTGGGTCTGGCGCCGCAGATTGTCGATACGATTTTCGATCAGATTGTCGAATTGCGGTCGGCGGGGATCACGATCCTGCTTGTGGAACAGAATGTTGCGATGTCGCTGGAAGTCGCCGACAGGGGATACCTGATGGCAAGCGGCAGCATCGTGGCCGACGGTACCAGCGAACAACTGAATTCTTCGAGCATCGTCGAACAGGCCTATCTCGGGCATGAATAGATAAGGGGCGGGTATGGACGGCGAGTTAAGCATTTTCATCCAGCAGACGGTCAACGCCATATCTCTTGGCGGCACTTACGCGCTGCTGGCTCTTGGGCTTGCGATCATCTTTTCGATCATGGGCATGATCAACTTCGCCCATGGCGAACTCATGACGATTACAGGTTACACGCTGATGTATTGCGGTCTGGCTGGCCTGCCCTTTTACATATCAGCGCCGCTGGCCGTTGTCGTGGCCACGGTTGCTGCCGTGCTGATGGAACGCATTGCTTTCAGACCGGTCAGAAACGGGTCGCCGGCATCGATGCTGGTAACCAGTTTTGCCGTTGCGATCATTCTGCAGACACTGTTTCAGAACCTCATATCAACCCGGTCAAAACCCGTCATTCTGCCCGATGTCTTTGCCCATTCCGTGCATTTCGGAAACCTCTCCATCGGTATAAACCAGATTCTGTCAATCTCGTTGACGGTGGTCATTCTGGTGTCGTTGAACTGGTTTCTGCGGAAAACAATTCTTGGGATGGCGATGCGCGCCGCCGCCGAGGATTTCTCCGTTGCCCGACTGATGGGCGTTCGTGCGAATGCAATTATCGCAGGCGCGTTCGCGATTTCAGGGGCGCTTGCGGGCGCAGCCGGGGTTTTGTGGGTTGCGCAACGGGCATCCGTCGATCCGCATATGGGTTTCGTTCCAGTACTGAAGGCATTTATCGCCGCTATTCTCGGCGGCCTGGGTAGTCTTACGGGCGCGGTCGCCGGCGGGTTTGCGCTTGGATTTATCGAAATTTATCTGGCCGCGTATCTGCCGGAAAATATTCAGCCCTACAAGGAAGCTTTGGCGCTTGGCCTGGTGATTGCCATTTTGCTGGTCCGGCCGAACGGGTTGATCCCGGCGGCAACGATCGGAAAAGAAAAAGTGTGACCGATGGGACAGAGCGAACAAGCCGGAAGCCCGCCGGAAACCGGCTTCCTGTCGGCGACGGATCCGTCACCTGTTGAGATATTCAATCCCGGCGGGTCCGGTCCGTATGTTCTGACCTGTGAACATGCAAGCAACATCATGCCTCGGGCGCTTGGCGATCTGGGGCTGGATGTGCGGCATCTTGAACGGCATATCGCATGGGATATCGGCGCCGACGGTCTGTCCCGCATGATGGCGACCATACTGGATGCGCCACTGGTTCTGCAGGGCTACTCGCGTCTGGTTATCGACTGCAACCGACCAGATCAGGCCGTCGATTTCATACCGGAAGTCAGCGATGGAACCGAAATACCCGGAAATCAGGGGTTAACCTCGGCTGAACGGGAAGCGAGGATAAACAGTATCCATGTTCCGTATCATCAGGCCGTCACGAAAATTCTTGATGACCGTCTCGGTGAAGGAAAGCCGACGTCGCTGATTGCCGTGCACAGTTTTACTCCCTGCCTGGAGGCGAAGCCCGCGCCACGGCCCTGGGATGTCGGTCTGCTTTTCAACCGACACGAGGCCCTGTCGCACTATGTCCTGGAAGAACTGCAATCTGAAGCGGCTCATTTGCATTCCACATTCAACGAACCGTATCGTGTGTGCGATCAGGAGGACTATACGATTCCGGTTCACGGTGAAAAACGCGGCATACCGAACATGCTGTTCGAAGTGCGGAACGATCACATCGAACATGAAAGCGGTCAGCAGGAATGGGCCGATTTGCTCAGCGGTATTCTGAAACGGGTTGCGCCGCGCCTGTAGAGAGCCGGACTCGAACAGACTGAAATCTGCGGAGAAGGAAATGTGCAAGCAAGCCGGACATACGATCCACAGCCATCAGCACCATCTGGGATGGGACAACAGCATCGAGCCGGTTCTGACCGTTGCGCCCGGCGAAACGGTCGAGTTCGAGACAATCGATGCGTCCGGCGGTCAGCTTTCCGTCGATTCCACGGTCAAGGATGTCGAAACGCTCGATTTCGGCAAGGTGAACCCGGTGACAGGCCCGGTGCTGATCGACGGCGCGGAGCCCGGCGACAGTCTCAAGGTGACGATTGAGGGGTTCAAACCGTCCGGATGGGGGTGGACCGCAAACATCCCAGGTTTCGGTTTGCTTGCCGACGATTTCACGAACCCGTCGCTGATCACCTGGACTTACGATGCGGTTAGCCTTGCGCCGGCCCTGTGGAGCGACACGGCGAAAATTCCGTTAAAGCCTTTCACCGGCACTATCGGTGTTGCCCCGGCGGAAACGGGTCATCATTCCGTCGTGCCGCCGCGCCGGGTCGGTGGCAACATGGATGTTCGCGACATGGCGACGGGAACCGAACTGTATCTTCCGGTCGAAGTCGCCGGCGCGCTGTTTTCGGTTGGCGATACTCATGCGGCGCAGGGCGACGGCGAAGTCTGCGGCACGGCGATTGAAAGCCCGATGTCCGTCACTCTCACATTCGATCTGGTCAAGCAGGAAAACCTGGCCTTTCCAAGGTTCCGAACAAACGGCCCGGTCAGCCGGCATCTCGATGCAAACGGCTATGACGTTACGACCGGCGTCGGTGAAAATCTGTTCAAGGGCGCGCAGGATGCCGTGTCCGGCATGGTCGATCTGCTGAGCAAGCGCCACGGCATCGATGCGGTCGATGCCTATATGCTGTGCAGTGTTTGCGGCGATTTGCGGATCAGCGAAATCGTCGATCAACCGAACTGGATTGTCTCGTTTTACTTCCCGCGGGTGGTGTTCGAATAATCCTGACGGTTGTCAGGCAAATGACGCGATGATCTCGTCGCTGGTCTGAACCCGGCAATAGCCGCCGAACGCCTTCAGCGCGTTTTCGTGCCGCTCGTCGCTGTAGGTGGCGCAGGCATCCGATGCGCAAACCATATAGAAGCCGAGATCCGCACCGTCGCGCACCGCCATGTCGACGCATTGATCGGTGATGAAGCCGACAACGATTACGTTTTCAATTCCGAGATTGCGTAAAACATAGTTGATGTTTGTCGAATTGAACACGCCGGACGATGTTTTCGGCAGAACGATATCATCGTCGCCCGGTTCAATGCCGGGCATCATTCTGGCGTCTTCCGACCCCTTGGCTACGTGAATGCCCGACAGTTTGTGGTCCAGTGACCGGTCGCGGCCATTCTTGGTCAGACTTTCAATCATGGTGTAGACGATCTCGACGCCGAGCGGTCGGCACGCGCCGATCAGCTTTTTGATCGCCGGCAGAGCACGCTTGTCGATGGTTTCAACATAGTGCGGTTTCTCCGCGCGTTTCCTATCGTTGTATTCGGACATCTGGGCATCGACCACAAGAACGGCTGTTTTCGCCGGGTCCAGTTTGCGATCCCGTTTCGGATATTCTACTGCGTTCCTGTCCATTCTGAATGCCCCTTTCTGAAAGAAAATTTTCAATTCTTTATTTAACACCAATACCATCGGAACAGCGAGTCCCGGATGCAGGAAAAACAAGAAAAAATGTCCGAAAATCATGGGTTTGACGGGATGCGACCGATGGCGGTGCGGGGCGGCGCAAATTTGCCACGGCAACGTGCCGACCGGGGTAGGGAATTGCTTTGTGCTGGCAAAAAAGCAGCATTCGGAAGAGGATGATTTTCCGTAGACCTGACAACAATCCACATCCGCGAGACCGGTTTCATGACCATTCTTACCGTTGCGGCAACCCAGATGGCGTGTAGCTGGGATATCGAGGACAACCTCGCCAAGGCCGATTCCCTGATCCGCGAAGCAGCCGGGCAGGGCGCGCAGGCAATCCTGATACAGGAACTGTTTGCGACACCGTATTTCTGTATCGAACAGCATCAATCGCATCTGAAGCTTGCCGCCACGCTGGAGGAAAGCCCGGTCATTGCGCATACGGCGGCTCTGGCGAAGGAACTCGGCGTGGTGCTGCCGGCAAGCTGGTTCGAACGCGCCGGCAACGCCTTTTTCAATTCTCTGGCAATGATCGATGCCGATGGGGCGCTGCTTGGCGTCTATCGGAAGAGTCACATTCCCAATTCCATCGGTTATCAGGAAAAGCAGTATTTTTCACCGGGTGATACGGGTTTCAAGGTTTGGGAAACGGCCTATGGAAAAATCGGCGCCGGGATCTGCTGGGACCAGTGGTTCCCGGAAGCGGCGCGATGCATGGCGCTGGCCGGTGCGGAAGTTCTGATGTATCCGACCGCCATCGGAACGGAGCCGGGCGCGCCCGACATCGATTCGTCTGTGCACTGGCAGAATGCGATGTGCGGCCACGCCGCCGCCAATATCATGCCGGTCGTGGCATCGAACCGGATCGGCACGGAGCATGCGAAGCACGATCCGTCGCTGGAAATAACCTTTTATGGCAGCTCGTTCATCGCCGATCACACGGGCGTGAAAGTCGCTGAAGCGAACAAGACGGACCGTGATGTTCTCGTTCACACATTCGACCGGGACGCGGTGCGCGATTATCGTGAAAACTGGGGTGTTTATCGCGACCGTCGGCCGGACCTCTACGCCGCGCTTGGCACGCAGGATGGCCGGACGGCGTGAAGCCCCGGCGGGATAACACCTGATTTTCATGATCAATCGCAGACTATTTATTGTAACGGGGATGGCAGCAATGGCGGTTTCCAAAACAGGGTTGGCGAAAAAACCTTCCGATGAAGGGTATTTTGCACCGGCGGAAGAAGCCCCGCATGCCAGAACCTGGCTGGCCTGGGCGTCGACGAAAGGCATCTACGGTTCATCGCTCGCCTATTATGAAGACGTGCTGGAAACGCAGGGCAGGCTGGCCGCGGCAATTGCCGAAAACGAACCGGTAACCATGATGGCCGGGCGCGACCATCATGAAACTGTCCGGCGGCTCTGCGGCCCTAAGGTCGATATCGTGGATATCCCGACGGACGATATGTGGACCCGCGACAACGGACCGATCTTTCTCAATGCCGACGATGGCCGCCGCGCGGTGCTTGACCTCAACTACAACGGCTGGGGAGGCAAACAGGTGCATGAGGCTGACCGTCGCATTGCATCGTCGATTGCAGATTTACTTGGCCGACCGTACTTCAAGGCCGGTATCTGCGGCGAGGGCGGCGGTATCGAATTCGACGGCGAAGGAACCCTGATCCTGACAGACAGTTGCTGGGTTAACGATAATCGAAACCCCGGCCTGACGCAGGCAGACATCGAAGCAGAACTGAAAGTGTGTCTCGGCGTTGAAAAGGTGATCTGGGTTCCGGGCGTTCGCGACGAAGAAATCACCGACGGTCATATCGACGGATCAATCCGTTTCGTGCGGCCCGGCCTGCTGATGATCAGCGGCTATCCCGGCGATAGGTCCGACTGGGGTCGCACGTTGCAGGAATCGAGAGACATCCTTCGGCGTACACCTGACGCTCGAGGACGATCCTTTGAAATCGTCGAGATCCCTCACGCCGTAAAGGTGCGATCAACCCGCCCTGACTTCTTCAGCAGTTATGCGAACTACTATGTCGGTAACGGTGCGATCTATACGCCGCAATTCGGCGACCAGACTGCCGATGAAAAGGCCATGGACGGGCTTGCAAAGCTGTATCCCGGTCGAAAGATCGTCGCCCTCAACGTTGACCGCATCTACGAAAACGGCGGCGGCATTCACTGCGTCACACAGCAGGAACCGGCATAACCGGTCAACCCGTCCGACGACTGAAATCCGTCAGCGCATTACGAACGGGTTGGCAATCGGGGCGTCGGATGTATTCATCCAAACCGTTTTCGGCCGCGTATAGTCGTACATCGCCTGGAAACCGCTTTCCCGACCGTAGCCGGACCCCTTGCAACCGCCGAATTCAGCGATCGGCGACACCACGCGGTAGGTGTTCACCCATACAATACCGGCCCGGACGGCTTTCGCCATGCGCAAGGACCGGGCGCTGTCGCGCGTGAATATCCCGGCGGCCAGCCCGTGCACCGTATCGTTGGCGAGGCCGATAACCTCTTCTTCGTCCTTGAAGGTCAGGGCGCACAAAACCGGCCCGAACAGTTCAGTATCGACGATCTTCATGTCCTGACGCGGGCAGGAGACAATGGTCGGCTGGAAGTATTGACCTTCCATGCCGTCGGGCCGACTGCCGCCGCATAGAATGGTGCCGCCTTCGGTTTGCGCGTTAGCCAGTTCGCGTTCGATCGTGTCGAGCTGGCCGGTCGTACAGAGCGGCCCCATCTGGGTTTCCTCGGCCAGCGGATCGCCGATCAGAATCTTGTTTGCCTGCTCGGTCATCTTCGCCAGAAATTCCTCGGCGATGCCTTCCTGGAGATACAAACGCGACCCCGCGACACAGCTTTGGCCCGATGCACCGAAGATGCCGGCAATGGAGGCATTCACGGCGCTGTCGATATTCGCGTCGTCGAACACGATAAACGGCGACTTGCCACCCAGTTCAAGCGAAACCTCGGCGAAGTTCTCAGCCGAGTTGTAGAGAACTTGGCGTGCCGCATTCGGCCCGCCGGTGAAAGAGATGCGGGCGACCAGCGGATGCGATGACAGGGCCTTGCCGCACGGGTCGCCGTGTCCGGTCACGATATTCACCACGCCGGGTGGGAATCCGGCCTCCTCAATCAATTCGCCGAATTCCAGCATCGCGGCGGATGCGTGTTCCGACGCTTTCAGCACCACCGTGTTGCCGGCAGCCAATGCCGGTCCGATTTTCACGGCGACCAGAAAAAGCTGCGAATTCCAGGGAACAACGGCAGCGACGACACCGAGCGGTTCGCGGTTGGTGAAAACGAACAGGTCCGGCTTGTCGATCGGCAGGGTTTCGCCGCTAATCTTGTCGGCGCATCCGGCATAGAACTGGAAGAACTCGGAGATATACTTTGCCTGCCAACGGGTTTCCTTGAACATCTTGCCGGAATCGATGGACTCTGTCCGGCCCAGATCCTCTGACTTGTCGGCCAGCAGTTCAGCGAGCCGGCGCAGGATTTTGCCGCGTTCGGTCGGCGTCATTTTCGACCATGGCCCCTTGTCGAAAGCATGGTGCGCCGCGCGAACGGCGCGGTCGACATCGTCTCCTGTCGCTTCGGGTATACGAGCCCAGACCTTGCCGGTTGCCGGATTGACGCTGTCGAACATGCCGCCGTCGGATGCATCCGCCCAGACGCCGTCGATCAGCATTTGATAGGATTGTATGTCCGTCATCTGTCCAGTCTTTCTCTAGTGAATGCCCAAGAGTGTCCCGTGATCCCGAACTGCATGCGTAAATTCTCGCCACTATGCGACGAAAATTCTTATATTCAATCAGGCAGCGTATCGAATAGTCCTGTGCGACAGGATCAAGACGAGGAATTTGATGTACGATATTCTTAAGGGCATGCGGGTGGTGGAGCTTTCGGCCTTCATCGCCGCGCCTCTGGCGGGACTGACACTGTCGCAACTCGGGGCGGATGTCATCCGGGTCGATCCGCCCGGCGGTGGCATCGACTACAACCGCTGGCCGCTCAGCGATGAAGGCGCGAGCCTGTACTGGACAGGTCTGAACAAGGGCAAGCGATCCGTCGCGCTTAATCTGAAGGAAGAAGACCAGCGCGAGGTTTTCCGGCGGATTTTGAAGAGTTCGGGCGATGAAGGCGGCATCCTGCTGACCAATCTCACCGGACCCGACTGGCTGACATACGATGCCCTGAAACAGGTACGGCCCGATCTCATCATGGTCAGTCTTACCGGCCATCATGACGGAGCGGCGGCGGTTGACTATACGGTCAATTCGGCGGTCGGCGTTCCGTTCGCAACCGGTCACGCAACGCCGGACCATCCGGTCAACAACATGATCCCGACCTGGGATGCGGTTGCCGGCCTTACGCTGGCGACGGCCATTCTGGCGGCCGACCGGCATCGGCAGAAAACCGGTGAGGGGCGGGAAATCAGACTGGCCCTGTCGGATGTCGCCTATTCACTTGTTTCCACTCTCGGTTTGATGACGGAAGCAGAAGTACTGGAACGCGACCGGCCGGCCCTCGGCAATCATGTTTACGGCACTTTCGGTCACAACCTGCCGACAAAGGATGGCCGGCAGGTCATGGTCGCGGCTTTTACCGGCCGGCAATGGCGGTCGCTTGTCGAGGTATCGGATACAGCAAAAGCGATGGCTGAAATCGAGGCGGCTTCGTCGCTGGATTTGTCACAGGAAGGCGACCGCTACGCCGCGCGCGATGATATTCTGGTGGTTCTGTCTGCCTGGTCGAATACGAAAACACTGCGTGAAATCAAAGGGTTATTCGACGAGGCCCGGGTACTTTGGGGGCCGTATCAGACCTTCCGTCAGATGGTGCAAGAAGACCCGCGCGCATCTCTCGCCAACCCGATGTTTCAGGAAATAGACCAGCCGGGCGTCGGCAGATACCGTACGACCGGGTCGCCTCTGACCATTGTCGGCGAAGGCCGGAAACCGGTCCGTCCCGCATCGACCGTGGGTGGCGACACTGCATCAGTACTGGATGATCTTTCGATCAGGACGGACAAGTAAATGACCGACAGTGACCAGAAGATCCTGTTATCGGAAATGCGCAACGCCACGATGGCGGCGCGGGCCTATGTCGGCGGTATCCGTAACCACCTGATGTCGATGGATTTGGGAAAGGACGCGCAGTTTCTTCGGCACGGTCACGCCTGGATGGCGGCTTATGTGGAAACCCTTGGTGCGCTTCTGGAATGGGCGGAAGGCCTGGTGGAAGAGGGGCGTTTTCTGCAGCTTGAAAGCCTGATTGCCCGTTCTGCATTTGCCGACTATCTCGGTCAGTTGCGACATGGCATCGCCATGAGTCAGGACGAGGTGATCCGGCCGGAACATTTCGATCTCACGGGCGACCGGTGCCGCCGTCTGGCTGATGCTTTTGCGGAAGACGGCGCGGTCGCCTACTTCCGGGCATTCCCGGTATCGCGCCTTGCAAGGGAAATCGTAGATGAAAGCATGAACCGGCAGGATTTCGGCGACCGGGGGCTGGACGAAACATTCGGCGCGATTGCATCCCAGTTTGAGGAATGGACCCGCAACGAGGTAACGCCGCACGCGCATCAGTGGCATCTGCAGGATGTGCTGATCCCCGACGAGGTGGTTGAAAAACTGTCGGAACTCGGTGTGTTCGGTCTGACGATCCGTGAGGAATACGGCGGCACCGGGCTCGGGAAACTCGCCATGTGCGTGGTGACGGAGGAATTGTCGCGCGGCTATATCGGTGTCGGCAGCCTGGGCACGCGGTCTGAAATCGCCGGCGAGCTGATTCAGAACGCAGGCACGGCAGAACAGAAATCACGCCTGCTGCCGAAGATCGCGTCGGGCGAAATTCTGCCGACGGCGGTGTTTACCGAACCGAATACCGGTTCGGATCTCGCAAGCCTGAAAACCCGGGCGCGGCGCGACGGCGAAAGCTACATTATCACCGGCAACAAAACATGGATAACCCATGCAGCGCGATCCGATCTGATGACCCTGCTGGCCCGAACCGATCCGGACGAACCGGGGTATCGCGGGTTGACGATGTTTCTGGCGGAAAAGACCCGCGGCACTGCAGGTAATCCTTTCCCTGACCCCGGCATGCAGGGCGGTGAAATACCGGTTCTGGGGTATCGCGGCATGAAGGAATACGACATCGGCTTCGACGGCTTCACCGTGCCCGCATCGTCGGTGCTGGGCGGGGAAGAGGGACGGGGCTTCCGGCAGTTGATGAACACGTTCGAAAGCGCCCGTATCCAGACAGCGGCGCGGGCGCTGGGCGTTGCCTGCAATGCGCTGGACCTTGCCGTCGGCTTTGCCGGAACGCGCGTGCAGTTCGGCCGGCCGATTATCGAGTTCGAACGCATTTACGGCAAACTCGCCCGCATGATCGTTGAAATCATGGCCGTGCGACAACTGGCTTTCATGGCCGCGCGGAAGAAGGACCAGGGCGGCCGCTGCGATGTCGAAGCCGGCATGGCGAAGCTGCTGGCGGCGCGTCTTTCGTGGTCGGCGGCGGATAACGCCCTGCAGATTCACGGCGGCATCGGCTATGCGCAGGAAACCCCGATCTCGCGGGTTCTGTGCGACGCGCGTATCCTGAACATTTTCGAAGGCGCTGCCGAAATGCAGGCGGAAATCATCGCTCGTGGCTTCGATCCGGCGAAAGGCTGACCGGCGCAGCCTTTATCGGTCGAACCGCAGAAAGTCCGCCGCCTCTTGTTCATGCCAGGTCTTGGTTGTCCGGTAGTACTGGTTGCCGGCATCGGTGAACGGCTGAAACGCCCAGCGTTCCAGCCGGCCCTTCGCCAGCGCCTTGCAGACCAAATCGTGCCGGTCCTGCGTGGCGACGATATCCCGGCGCAATGCGTCGAAATCATAGAGATGGGCAAGGTCGGCCTGCATGGCGGTTACGGTTTCCCGATGCTCCGGACTGTTGCGCAGGTCGGTCTGTTCCTCGGGGTCGTCAACCAGATCGAACAGCATCGCATCCGTATCGTTGATCCGGACATATTTGTACCGACCCTTCCGGTAGGCGACAGCCGGTTGCGTCAGACCTTCGAAAAACAGTTCCACGACAGCCGTGTCCGGCCATGACGGATCGTCTCCTTGCAGCAGGCCGGTCATGTCGCCGCCGTCTATCGGCGTGACCAGCGCATCTTTCGCCCTGTCGGTCGCCAGCGATACAAGCGCCGGCAGAAGATCGATTTGCGAGGTGGCGCGACTGGTGCGGCGGCCGCCCTCCATGCCCGGAACGGAAATGATCATGGGAATACGGGCGGACCGTTCGAAGGGCGACATTTTGTACCACTGCCCCCGTTCGCCCAGCATCTCGCCGTGGTCGGCGGTGAGCAGGACGATCGTGTTGTCCATTTCGCGCATCGACCGAAGGGTTTCGAAAACCGATCCGATCAGATCGTCTACGAGCGCGATGTTGCCGTAGTAGCCATGGCGGGATCGCCGGATATCGTCGTCGGTAACGTCCAGTTCGCTGCGGTCGTAGTGGCGGTACAGCCAGGCGCTGTAAGGGTCGCGCTCTTCCAACGGAATATAGGGGGTCACCGGCATGTCGATATCATCGTGGCGGAACCTGTCCCAGTATTTCTGCGGCGTCACGTAAGGGTCGTGCGGATGGGTGAAGGACAGATGCATGAAAAACGGCCGGTCGTTCTGCCCGCGCCGCCAGTCGTACAGCCATTGCGAAGCCGTATAGGCGGTTGAAAAATCGTGGTCCTGCTGGGTCGACCGTTCCGCGATGCCGGCGTTCTTCACATTATCGAACGTATGATACCAGGGCAGCGTCCGTTCTCCGTCGCGGTCCCAGTGCGAATACCAGATCATTTCCGCCGGGCAGATATCCGTTGTGGTCCGGTCTTCAAACCCGTGCAACTGATCCGGACCGATAAAATGGCACTTGCCGGCGATGCAGGTGTGATAGCCGAGATTGCGCAGATAATGCCCCATGGTCGGCGTGCTTGACGGAAAGTCCCCGGCGCTGTCGTAGCTGCCGACATTTGACGGCAATTGTCCGGTAAACAGGCCGGCGCGGGCGGGAACGCAAAGCGGGCTGTTGGTGTAGGCGGCATCGAAGACCGTACCGTTTTCTGCGATCCAGTCGATGTTCGGCGTTTTGGTAACCGAGTGGCCGTAGACAGGCAGAAAATGCGGCGCAAGCTGGTCAGCGACGATAAGGAGAATATTCGGTTTGCGGGCCATCGGATATACCTTTTATAGGACATCACAAGACGTGCATTACCGATAGACCTGAAACTTCTGTCAATGTATCTCCTTCAGGCGGCCATCCACCCGCCATCGACCATCAGATTGACTCCGGTCATGAAGGTCGCCTGGTCGCTTGCCAGAAACAAAGCCGCTTTGGCGACATCGTCCGGTTGGCCGAAGCGCGGCATCGGCGTCCGGGCGCGGGCATAGGCCAGTGTATCGGGATCGATACCGGCATCCGGTGCACCGGTGATGATTTTTCCTGGGGCAACGGCGTTGCAGACGATCAGGTCTTTGGCGTAATCGGCGGCAATCTGTCGCGTCAGATAAACCCCGCCGGCCTTGCTGACGCCGTAGGAACAATCCTGCGGCGAGGCGATCATCCCGTGCTGCGAGGTGATGTTGACCAGCCGGCCTCGCACATCGTTCACAGGCTCCTGTTTCAGCATTTGCCGTACGGCGTGCTGACATCCCAGAAACATGCCGGTCAGATTCACCGCCAGCACCCGGTTCCAATCCTCAAGACTTGTCTCAAGCAGCGGTTTGCCGGCGAAGGTCATGGCGTTGTTGACCATAACGTCAAGCCGTTCGTATTTGGAGACGGCATCCTGCACGAGCCTGTCCATCTGGTCCGGATCTGACACATCGGTTTTTCGGAAGATGGCGTTGCCGCCCGCTTCGACGATCTGTGACAGTGTGGTTTTACCGCCTTCTTTCGGATCCTCGCGAATATCCGCCAGCACGACGGATGCGCCTTCGGCCGCAAACAGACAGGCGATAGACCGCCCGATTCCTGAACTGGAACCTGTAACGATCGCGGTTTTTCCCTCCAGAACCATTGTTTGCCTTCTAGTGACGGAAGTGGCGTTTGCCGGTGAACACCATGGCGATGCCGGCTTCGTTCGCGGCGGCGATCACTTCCTCGTCCTTGATAGAGCCTCCCGGCTGGATCGCGGCGGTCGCGCCGGCGTCGACGGCAGCAATCAATCCGTCCGCAAACGGGAAAAACGCATCGGAAGCGACAACAGATCCTTCAACGCCCTGTTGTTCGGATGCTTTCTTTGCCGCGATACGCGATGAATCGAAACGGTTCATCTGTCCGGCGCCGATGCCGACGGTTGCATTGCCGCGGGCATAGACGATGGCGTTCGATTTGACGTGTTTTGCGATTTTCCAGGCAAACAGCAGGTCGCGCCACTCGTCGTCCGTCGGTTGCTTTTTGGTGACGACAGTACAGTCTTCCCGTTCGGTCTTTTCGGCATCCTCGGTCTGGATCAGCAGGCCGCCGGTCATCGACGCGACTCGCAGGTCCTGCGCACTGACTTTCGGCATTTCGGTTGTGGTCAGAACGCGCAGGTTCGGCTTCTTGGCCAGTATTTCCAGCGCTGCTTCGTCGCATTTGGGTGCGACGACGACTTCCAGAAACAGCCCGATCAGCTTTTCAGCGATCGCGGTATCGAGTGTCTGGTTCAGGGCGACAACGCCGCCGAAGGCCGAAACCGGGTCACAGTCATGGGCGGCCTGCCAGGCTTCGGCGACCGTCTTGCCGGTCGCAACACCGCATGGATTGGCGTGTTTGACGATGACGACGACCGGTTCCTCGAAGTCTGCGGCTACACGCAAGGCGGCGTCGGCATCGTTATAGTTGTTGTAGCTCAGTTCCTTGCCCTGTAACTGAGTCGCGGTCGCAATGCCGGGCCGGTGCGGTGCGTACCGGTAAACGGCAGCGCGCTGGTGCGGGTTTTCGCCGTAGCGAAGTTCCTGCTGTTTCCGGCCGGTCACGGTCATCCGTTTTGGCCAGGATTCGCCGCGCTGTCTGGCGATCCAGTCGGTAACCACGGCATCGTAGGACGCCGTCCGCGCGAACGCCTCGCGGGCCAGGTACTGACGAAAATCGAAGGAAATAGCGCCTTTCAGCTTGTCCATCTCGTCGATGACGTCCTGATATTCGCCGGGGTCGGTAACGACCGTTACATGTTTGTGATTTTTCGCGGCAGCTCGAATCATCGCCGGCCCGCCGATATCGATGTTTTCGATACAGGTGTCGTAGTCAGCGCGGCTTTCGATGGTTTTCGCGAACGGATACAGGTTCACCACAACCAGGTCGATTGGCACGATATTGTGCCCGTCCATCGCCGCCTGATGTTTCGGGTCGTCCCGGTCGGCCAGAATGCCGCCGTGAACGGTCGGGTGCAGGGTTTTTACCCTTCCGTCCATGATTTCCGGAAAACCCGTATGGGTGGAAACATCCATCACAGCCAGGCCGGCATCCTTGATCGCCTTTGCCGTTCCGCCGGTCGAAATAAGCCGCACCTTGTGCCGCGCCAGCGCCTTCGCGAAAGGGATCAACCCGGTTTTGTCGGAAACGGACAACAGGGCCCGAGCGATCATTCTGTCTGTCATTCTTTTGTCCCGTTTTTGCTGAAGATCAGGTCTAGAAAGAGATGATCCGTTAGGTTTGAGTGTTTTTTCCGTCCGCAATGATGGATGCGATACCGATATCCGGCTTGTATTCCGGCACAAGTTCGACAATCCGGTCCAGCGCCGCGCTTCTGTTCCGGCTGCGGGCGCTGTCTTCCAGGTCGTTGAGAGAGGCGACCAACGCTTCCAGTTCGCCCGCCCGCGGCGCCGCCAGCTTCAGACCCGGATAACCCGATGCGACAATTGTCTCGTCGGAATGCAGCAATTCCTCAAACAGTTTTTCACCCGGCCGCAGGCCGACGAAGTCTATCCGGATGTCTTCATCCGGCCGCAGGCCGGCCATTCTTATCATTTGCCGGGCGAGATCGACAATCCGCACCGGATCGCCCATGTCCAGAACGAATATCTTGCCCTTCGTCTGGGCGTCATCCAAAGCTGCGGTGGCCGATTGCAGCACCAGTTCCACCGCTTCCTTGACGGTCATGAAATAGCGGGTCATTTCCGGATGGGTTACGGTCAGCGGCCCGCCCTGCGACAACTGGCGCTGAAACAGCGGCACGACCGACCCGGTGGACCCCAGAACATTACCGAACCTGACAGCCACGAACCGTGTGCCGTTGCCGTTGTTCTTCATGTCCTGCGCCTGGATATAGGCTTCCGCGAGGCGTTTCGTTGCGCCCATCAGATTGGTCGGGTTGACCGCCTTGTCGGTTGAGATCTGTACCATGCAGCCGACCTGTGCGGCGCGGCAGGCATCGGCGACGACCCGTGTGCCGACGACATTGGTCAGAATACCTTCCATCGGGTTGGCTTCAACCATCGGCACGTGTTTAAGCGCAGCGGCGTGGAAAACGATATCGGGTCTGAAGTCGGCGAAGGCGGATTCGATTCTGTCGCGGTCCTTGACGTCGCCCAGGATGGTCTCGCGTTCGATCTCTGGCCCGATTGCCGCAATTTCACTGTCGATTTCGTACAACAGGAATTCGGATATATCCAGAAGACCGATGGCGGCCGGGTTCTGGGCGACGATCTGCCGGGTCAGTTCCGATCCGATCGTGCCGCCAGCCCCCGTCACCAGAACGCGGCGACCCTTGATGATTTTGCGGATCGCTTCTCGGTCAAGCGGGACCTGCGGCCGGCCCAGCAAGTCCTCGACGGCGATCGGTCTTACCTCCGTCGCGCCTTCGCCTGCTTTCAGTTCGCTCAGCCGGGGCAGGCGGGATACCGTCAGGCCGTTCGCAGACGCGACCTCCATAACCGTTCCGACAAGCGCGCCATCCAGCCTGTCCTTGGTGATGATCAGTTTTTCCGGCGGCGCGGTCAGAGCATCGCCATTGATCAACTCCTGCAACCGGTCGAGCCCGCCGATGACGGCTACGCCGTGAATATCGCGCCCGACCCTGCTGCCTTTCTCGTCGACGATACCGACAACGGTGTACATCGCATCCCGGTCCCGCTTCAGCTCGCGTAAAAACAGCTCCGCCTCATCGCCGGCGCCGATCAGCAGGACGGGAATGCGCCGGTGCCGAACGGCGGCGGCAATCCGGTCGAACCTGCGATCTTTCAGGATGCGGTACAGAAAACGGGGGCCGCCGAGCATCGATAACAGCAGGAACCAGTGGATCAGCGGGACAGACCGTGGAAACAGGTCCAGCCGCGTCATCAGAAACAGTAGTGGCAAAAAGGCCAGAACGGTTATCGTAACCGCCTTGGTGATCGCCAGCAGATCGTCAATCGACGCATACCGCCAGATCCCCCTGTACATCCGGCTCCAGCGGAAAGTGATCGCCGCGATTAATGTGAAAACAATGGTGCCTTCAAGCAGATAGTCGCGCGTATAGAAGGAAAAATCCTGACCTGTCCGGATATACAGCGCGGCAGGGAAGGACGCCGCCGCCATGATCAGGTCATGCAGATAGGTAATTCTCGCTCTGCTCAAGGATAGATAATGCGCAGCCATGATAGGCTGTTCTTACTGATGCCGTGGGAGACAGGCAAGCCACCCGTCAGCCGCTATCGGGTTCGGAACCATTGTGCCGTATCCGCCAATTCCTGCGCCATCGTCCGTTGCGGCGTCCAGCCGGGCATTACGCCATCGACCACGAAACTTTCCGTCAGCCGGTCGATCACCGCGGATCGACCGCTGAGCCGTCCGATTGCCTTCAGCAGCGGGACGGGTACCGGCAGCATAATCTGTTTTCGGCCAAGGGCACGCGCAATCAGCCGTATCAGTTCCGGCGTTGACGGGGTTTCACCGTCCGACGGCAGGTAAACGCCGCCGGGACAATCGATGGCTTCAATCAGAACATCGCACAAATTGCCAAGGCCGATCAGGCTGCGCCGGTTGTGTATCGCCGAAAACGGCAGAGGCAAGCCCTTGTCGACGAGCTTCAATAACTCGATGAAGTTCCCTTTTACGCCCGGGCCATAGACCAGAGGCGGCCGGATGATGACGGATTGCAAGGCGTCGCGGCGCCTGATTGCGGCTTCCGCATCCAGTTTGCTCCGGCTGTAGGGGTCACCGGGCTGCGGCGTGTCGTGCGCGGAAAAAGGGCCGCCCGCTTCGCCCATGACCTTCGATGTGCTGACAAAGACGATCCGGCGAACACCTGCGGCTTCGGCCTGCTCGGCCAGCGCTTCCGTCGCATCGCGGTTAATCCGGTTGTAGACGGTCGCGGCTTCCGATTCGGTTTCGTTCATGACATGCGCCCGACCGGCCAGATGGATAACCGTATCGACACCGTCCAGTCCCGACCGCCAGTCCGTATCGCCGGACAGGTCGCCGGTCCTGTCGCGGCCGAACGGTCGAACGGCAAATCCCCTGTCCGACAGCCATTGCACCAGTCGACGGCCGATGAAACCTGTCGGCCCGGTGACAAGAATGGTTCGCTTAGTCGGCATTGTAACCATCCGGTCTCGGAAGCCACAGGCAGAAACCGGCAACAAGGCAGACGGCGAGTAGAAGCGCCGGTATCGGGAAAAACAGCGACGCAGCCGCCAGAGCGATCAACACCACGCCGGTCAGCAGAATGGCGATGCTGACCGTCGCGTGAGACCGGCCGGCGAGAACGGCGCGCTGATAGAAATGCTGCCGGTGGGCCTGCCAGACACGCTCGCCCCGAAGCGCCCGCCGGGTCAGGGTGACGGTTGCATCTGCCAGATAATAGGCGGGCAGGATCAGCGCCGCCGCCAGATACCCGTCGGCGGCCAGCAGGATCAGATAGCCGCCCAGCAGATAGCCCAGAAACACACTGCCGACATCGCCCATGAAAATCTTTCCGGCGCCCCAGTTCCACCATCCGAATCCGGTTCCGGCGGCCAGAAGAATCGCAATCGCCAGATCGTCTGTTCCGACTGTTCCCAATACAGCATGCAGAACGATTATTCCGGCGCCGATTACAGCCGTTTCGACAATCGAAATGCCGTTAATGCCGTCCATGAAATTGAAGAAGTTCAGAAACCCGAGCCATCCGAGACCGAGCAGCAGACGGTCCAGCCAGATCGGCGGATCGAACGGCAGAACCGGCCCGTCGAGGCCAAGAAGGGGAATCGTCAGGGCCACAATGACGGCATGGGCGGCGAACCGCAGGGCGGGCGGCAGGGATTTAAGATCGTCAACCCAGGACAAACCGGCCAGCACGACGGAACCGGCAAGCAGCATCAGCATGCTGTTGTCGATCCGGATCGATAGCAGCAGGCACAGGCCTGTACCGGCAAGAACGCCGGCGACAATCGCCAGGCCGCCGCCGCGCGGTGTGGCCACGGCGTGACTGGACCGTTCGCCCGGAATATCCATGACCTTACGGTGGCGCAAATAGGCCGAAAGCCATCCCGTAGAGGCCAGGGAAAGCGCAAAAACACCAATGAGCAGGGCTGAAACGAGCATCATCCGGTGGCTTATAACGGGGTTACAGGTTGGGGTCCATCACCGTCAGGCGGCGGCGATTACGTTCGTCCGGCTGACTTTGACCGAGGTTTGCCGGCCCAGCAGGTTCAGCAGCACAATAACGCGGTCCTTGTCGGAAGCGCACTGGAAGATGCCGGTCCGGTCGGTGAACGCTCCGTCGGCGATCTTGACCGCATCGCCCGGCGTCAGTGTCTGCAACTGCGAAAGGTCGATAACGCCGTCGTCTGTCTCGCGCGCCTTTATCTCGTCGATAACACTATCCTGCAACGGCGCCGGCCTGCCGCCGAACGAGACGATATAGGCAACACCGAAAGTGTTGCTGATCTTGCGCCACGGCTGTTCGTCCAGATCGATCCGGACAAATATGTAACGGGGAAACAGCGGTGTTTTGATCGAGACGCCGCGCCGTCCGCGCCGACGTGTTTTGGTCCGCAAGGGCAGATAGGCTTCGAAACCCTGCCGCAGCAGATTGCCTTCGGCCAGCCGTTCCCCGCCGGGTTTGGTATGAATGGCGAACCAGCGTTTCATCGGCTGGCGACTTTGTCAGAGCGCGACGCGGCGCGCGGTTCCGCGATGCCGAGCAGGGGCGGGTAGAGAATGCGCGCATCCCCGGCCATCGCCAACAGGGCTTCATAGCTTTGCTGGGGCCGCAGCAGGTCGCACATAATGACGGCATCGATCGATTCGAGGCGGTCCAGGGAATCGACAATCGGAAGGCCGCAGAACCGTTCGATCCTGACGCTGGAATCGATAACGGCTTCAAGCGGGGTTTCGCTCTCCAGTGCACACAGGGCCATAATTTCAGCCAGGTCGCTGACCCGATAAAGCGCGATTTTTTTTGCCCCTTCCGCACGGGCGTTATCCAGCAGGTCAGAGCACTGAATTCGCGCTCGCCGGTAAAACGTAAAGGAATGGGTCAGATAGTCGGCCGTCAGCCGTGATTTTTCGGCAAAGCCTTTTGGCGTCAGATAGTAACTGTACCGATTGGCCGGCGCCTGCTTGATCTTTACCAGGCCTTTACGGACGCACCGTTTCAGGTAGGAATTCGCCAGACCCAGGGCAATGCCGAGATCGCTTGCGACGGAACGTTGCGTCAGTTCGCTGTTGTCCTGAACAGCATTCAGGATACCAAGGGTGATCGGCCCATCCTGGTCTGAATCCTGCTGCATGGTCTTGCTGTTCGCAGACATCGCTTTCACTCAACAACTAATCAGGTACGTCGTGCGCGTCGGTCGATTGGTGGCGAAAAACAAGCCGATCGCAGGAATTGCGTTCATACGGTGAACATACAGCGTTCACGCCATGAACGTCAACAGTTTCGCCACAGGATTTCACCCGGTCCGATGGTATAAGTTCTGTTGTGCTATCTGAATCGCCGCGATGGGTGAAGGAAAATCGGTCGAGTTGCCGAATTGCCGTTACGGCTTCGCTTCCCGTCGCAAGGCCCACTTTATGGCAACGGGTTCGCCGCTTGTTTCGCCGCTCAGGATTATCTGCTGACTGCGGCGCGGTTCGGCTCTTTTTCCTAGATAGATCGTATCTTCAAGGGCGATGTTCCCGCCTGTGGACCGGAATCGCCAGCCCGACCCGCTTGTCAGTTGCAAAAGCGCGGCGCTGTGGTTGGCGAGCAGCGACGACCGGACACCCGGATGCAGATGAAACCGGATGGCGAAGGGGCGGGGGGTCACGGCCTGGCCTACGCTGACCGGTTCGACGATGTCCTCTCCCCTGATATCTTCGCCGTTGGAGGATACAAACAGACGGCGCCGGTGAATGTAGCCGAGCGGGCTGGCGTATCCGCTGTGGCTTGCTTCGATCCAGACCTGATCGTCCTGCTCGTTGCGGTCGACGGTCACGACGGCGCGCCTGTCGCCAACCCCGTCCTTTGTAAGCACGCTGGAATTCGTATCGGCAATACTCAGGGTCGAATGCGCCGCGGTTGCCCTTTGGGCGTCGCGCCACAGGGCGTCGTCACTGATGGCTGCGCCGCAGTTCACGATCATCCGTTCCCGTCCTACGGCGAGTTCGAACGACAGCGCACCGGCATGGGCGTGATGGTCGAACCCTTTCGCCGGGGGCGCACCGGTATCCATGATGATAACCGTCCGTCCGGCTTCGATCCTTTCGAACCCGGTATAGGGCGCGCGGCGGATCGGCTTGGGATTAACGCCCGTTTCCGCCAGCAGGATGCTAATTTCGCCCGGATTTCCTTCAGTGCTGTCGTTGAACAGACACAGACCGCCATCGGGAAACTGAAAGGCTTTGGCCATCGGCGCCATACGGTCGATGGTCTGTTGAATACCCGGCGGGCATTCGACTTTTGCCGCAAGATACGCCTTCCGGCAATCGACGACATGCCGCAGCACGCTGATCAGCACGCTGGGGCACCGTTCCAGATGGCCGCCATCGGGTAAAACCTGCCGCTTAAGCTCCCGTTGCATCTGATCGCCCCACCTCGGCAGCGACCGTCGGAACAGCGGCAACGCGAGGCCGGCGAACAACAGCCCCTTCAAGGCGACAATACGGGCTGCGCCGTCGGAATCGTGAAGGGCGATGCGGTCGAGATGCCTGACCTGCCGGGCGAGACTGCGGCGTACCCGCCTGCGCGTCATTTCATCCGCGCCCTGCAGAATGGCGGGATACTGCATAAGCCAGTTCGTCACCCGCGTACCCAGCGTGGCGGCGTTCCAGCCATGCGACGACCATTTTCCGTTATGTTCGATCCAGTCCAGAATAAGCCCGACACCCCGCCGCCGGGCGGCATCGCTTTCAGATGCTTTCAGGTCCGACAGCCATGAAAAACCGTTCAGCGCGGTCAGCCACGCCTCGCCGGCATCGGCGGCATCCCAGGGATTCGACGACCGGCGGATCACCTGTCCCGCGAAAGGAAAGATACCGTCGCGGATTGCGGCGCCGCGGTCCGGGTCGCCCTCCCAAAGCGAGGGAAACTGAACAACCGGAGAACCGGGGTCCTTGTCGCCGAGTGTCAATGTATAACCGGGCAGGGCGCAAAATGCCCGTGTCAGATAAAAACGAAGCCGGGAATAGAGACCGGTTGCCGAAGGCGACGGTGGCGATCCCGCGGATACGGGTTTTGTCATGGTCTTATTCGTTCTTCAGGGTGCGAATATTGTCAGCATATCTGGCCGGGCCGCCGGTAAAGGTCGCTGTGCCGGCAACAAGAACGTTTGCGCCGGCGGCGATGGCCAGTTTGGCGGTGTCCGGGTTGATGCCGCCATCGACTTCAAGGTCGATCTCGCGGCCGCTACGATCGATCATGTCGCGTATTGCGGCAATTTTCGGGATTTGTGTTTCGATAAAGGCCTGCCCGCCGAAACCCGGATTGACGGTCATGACAAGTACCAGATCGACCAGATCGACAACCTGTTCCAGAACATCGACCGGGGTTCCCGGATTTAAGGATATTCCGGCTTTCTTGCCGAGTCCCCGGATAGCCTGCAGGGTCCGGTGAATGTGTGGCCCCGCTTCCGGGTGAACGGTGATGATATCGGCCCCGGCTGACGCGAAATCATCGAGAAACGGGTCCGCGGGCGAGATCATCAGGTGCACGTCGAAAGGCTTTTGCGAATGCTTGCGAAGGGCTTTCACCACCGGCGGTCCGATGGTCAGATTCGGTACGAAATGACCGTCCATCACGTCGATATGAATATAATCGGCGCCGGCGGAGTCGATGGCGCGAATTTCCTCGCCCAACTTTGCAAAATCGGCGGACAGGATACTCGGCGCTATTTTCACCGGATTCGAGTGCGTATCGGCCATGACGCTTAGGTAGTCCGTCCCGACGCCGGGCGCAAGACGCCTGCCGTTAAACCTTGCCGTTCCGTCGTTTTTGGCTCGCGTCAGAGGCTCGTTTCTGGCATGCACGGCGGACGGGGCGAATCGTTTTTGGGGAAAACGACACATGGTTGAAGCACTGCGATCAACTTGGGCTTTGTTCCTTGGTCTCGGCCTGATCATGCTCGGCAACGGGTTGCAGGGCAGCCTTGTGTCGATTCGCGCGCAGTTCGAAGTGTTCGACAACACGACGACAGGCCTGATCATGGGCGGTTACTTCTTCGGGTTTTTCCTGGGGTCGATCATCGTTCCGAAACTGGTGGGCCGTGTCGGCCATGTGCGTGTGTTCGGGGCGCTTGCCTCATTGTCGTCGCTGGTCATTCTGGTGTTTCCGATCTTTGTTGAACCCTGGGTATGGGTTCTGATGCGCGTTATCACCGGATTGTCCTATGCGGGGCTTTATATCGTTGTCGAAAGCTGGCTGAACGACCGCGCGGGAAATGAAAACCGGGGACAGTTGCTGGCGATCTACATGCTGGTATCCAGCCTGGGCATGGGGGCGGGTCCGCTGTTGCTGAACATCCACAGTCCGGCCGATTTCCAGCTTTTCACATTGGTCAGCGCGCTGGTATCCCTCGCCGTCATACCCGTTCTGGTATCGGCCGCCAAAACGCCGGATTTCAGCGCCCCGTCGACAATTTCACTGAAAAAGCTGTACAGGATTTCACCGCTCGGTCTGATCGGCATGCTGCTGGTCGGACTGGGCGCGGGCGCGATGATGGGCATGGGGCCGGTCTATGTCTACCAGTTCGGCCTGACGGTTGCGGATGCCTCCTATTTCATGAGCGGCATTTTCGTCGGCGTGTTCGTTATGACCTGGCCGCTGGGGCATTTTTCGGACCGGTTCGACCGGCGGACCGTTATCGCCACAGTGTCGATAATTTCGGCCGGTATCGCTTTCGCCTGTATGTTCATTCCGGGCGACATGTCGATACTGGTTTTGCTGTCCGGGCTTGTGGTTGGCGGGTTTCTGTTCCCGCTCTATTCCATGTGTATCGCCCATACCAACGACTTTCTAGAGCCGAACCAGATGGTCGCGGCAAGTGCTACACTGGTGATGGCGAACGGGTTGGGCGCGATGCTCGGACCGAGCCTGACAGGCTATGCGATGGATCTTTTCGGTCCGCCCGGGTTCTTTCTGACCGTTGCGGCCTCGGCCGGCCTGATCGCAGCCTTCGCTTTCTGGCGGATGACGCGGCGGACGGCGGTTCCGATCGGCGAACAGGGGCACTTCGTGCCGATGACCACGTCGGCGATGGGCGTCGCGCTGAATCCGGAAGCCGAATATGAGGAGTACGGGTTTTCGGTTCTGGAAGATCAGGACGCTACGAACGATCCGGAAAGGGCAGACGATTCGGACAGGTTCGATCCGGTTATCGAGATCGACGAAGACCATGATCCGCTCATCGACAAGCCGCCCCCGACGCCATGACCGGAAGCCGCGACGATATCGATCTCGAGGCTTTCGGAATCGCGCTGACGGCCCGGCGCGCGGAACTGGCGGGGTTGACCGAAACGTCGAGAGACGCGCGCGCCACGGTCGAGCTGGACCAGACAATGGTCGGACGCTTATCGCGCATGGATGCATTGCAGGGCCAGCAGATGGCGCTGGAACAGGACCGCCGGCGCAAGGCGGAAATCCAGCGGATCGATGCCGCCCTGGATCGTTTGGAAAAGGGCGACTACGGCTATTGCAGCCTCTGCGATGAACCGATACCGGGAAAACGCCTTCAACTCGATCCGGCGATCGGCACCTGTATCAATTGCGCCGGTGCGAAATAGAAAAGCCGATGCAGTCCTACAGAAACTTTCTCTCGATAAACGGCCGGCTGATCTGTTTTGGTGTGCTCGCGGCGTTTTCCTCAGCCTTCGGCCAGACCTTTTTCATCTCGCTGTTCGGGGCGGAGATCCGGGAAACCTTTGACCTGTCGCACGGTGATTTCGGGGCGGTTTATTCTGCCGGAACGCTGGCGAGCGCCGGTTTCCTGATCTGGACCGGCAAGATGATCGACCAGATCGATCTGCGGATCTACATGGTCGCAATCTGTCTTGGCCTCGCCGCGGCCTGTGTCGGTATGTCGCTGGCCGGATCGGTCGTAACCCTGATTGCCGTGGTCTTCTGCCTTCGACAGTTCGGGCAAGGTTTGTTGAGCCATACCTCCAGCACGACGATGGCCCGCTATGTGTTTCCCGGCCGTGGCAAGGCGGTCGGCCTGGCGGCGTTGGGTTTTCCGCTTGGCGAGGCGGTGTTTCCAAGTATCGCCGTTGCGATGATTTTCGCCGTCGGCTGGCGTCAGACCTGGCTGTTCTGTGCGGCTTTCATTGTCGTGATTCTGGTTCCCGCCGCCCTGATACTTCTGCGCAGACACCGGGAGCGGGATCAGGCCTACCGCAATCGCCTAGATGACGAGGAAAGGTCAAGGGTTGCATCGGGCCTGACCGAGATGTCCGACTGGACCCGGGCCCGGGTTTTGCGCGACAGACGGTTCTATCTGGCCCTGCCGGCGATCCTGGCGCCTTCGTTCGTGTTCACCGGCCTGTTTTTTCATCAGGTTCATCTGGTCGAGCTGCAGGGATGGACGATGGAGGGGCTTGCCGCGTCCTATTTCGCTTACAGTGCAGCAACAATCGGGTCTTCAGTCGCCGGCGGCGCGCTGATCGATCGCGTCGGCGCGGTCCGGCTGCTGCCGTGGTTTCTTCTGCCGCTGATCGCCGCTGTTGCTGTACTGATTGTCGGCGGATCAAGCTGGACGGTCTGGCCGTATATGGTGCTGGTCGGGTTGAACGCCGGCATGTCGCATGCCCTGTTCAGCGCGATCTGGGCCGAAATTTACGGTACCCGCTTTCTCGGCTCGCTGAAGGCGATGTCTTCCGCCCTGATGGTGTTTTCAAGCGCCCTGTCGCCGTTCCTCTTGGGGCTTTTCTTCGATCTGGGAGCGGATATGATGACCCTCTGCCTCGGGCTGATGGCGTATTTGCTGTTCACCATCCTGCTGGCGACGGCCGCGATGCGCGGTTATCTTGCGGCCGGCCTTGGCGGGCCGGCGCCGGCCTGACCGTGAGAGTGAACCGACTTTCGATTGGAGACATGGATGAAATATTGGCTTTTCAAATCCGAACCCGGCGCATGGTCCTGGGACGATCAGGTAAAGGCCGGCGCAAAGGGCGATTGCTGGGACGGCGTGCGAAACTATCAGGCGTCGAACAACATGAAGGCCATGAAAGTCGGCGACCGCGGGTTCTTCTATCATTCGGTGAATGAAAAGCAGGTGGTCGGAATCGTGGAAGTCGTTCGCGAATACTATCCGGACGATACCGATGCATCGGGTCGTTTCGGCATGGTCGACGTCAAGGCGATCCGCCCCTTCGAAAAACCGGTCACGCTGGCCGATATCAAGGCCGAACCGCGACTGCAGGAAATATCGCTTATCAAGCAATCCCGCCTGTCAGTGATGCCGATCGAACCGGCGCACTGGAAGCTGATCTGCAAGATGGGAAAAACCGATCCGTCATGACGAGAGTGGATATCATCCCGCTGCTTGACCCGGAAATGGCGAACGCCATGCAGATCGAGGCACGGGAAAACCCGCCGCCGGACCCACCGCCTGAGCCGGGCGATATCGACGGCATGCGGGTGGTGTATAACCGGGGACGGGAATACTGGCGGCGCGGCGGCCCGGAAATGGCGCGGATTAGAAACACCACGGTCGATGCCGAAGACGGCTATGATATCCCGCTTCGTTTCTATTATCCGACCGAAGCCGAAACACTGCCGGCAATTGTCTATCTGCATGGCGGCGGCTGGATTGTCGGAAACCTCGACACGCACGACAGGCTGATGCGCGAACTTGCCAGTCGGTCGGGCTGTTGCGTTGTCGGCGTCGATTACCGCCTGGCGCCCGAGGCCAAGTTTCCCGTACCGATGGAAGATTCGGTTACGGCGATCCGCCATCTGATGGTGGAAGGCAACGCCTTCGGAATCGATGCGACGCGCATGGGATGTGCCGGCGATTCCGCCGGTGGCCACATGACGCTCTATGCCGCCCTGCAATTGCGCGACAGGGGCGTGCTCCCGGGATTCAAGGCGATAGCGCCTTTGTATATGGCTGTCGGCTTGCAGGATTCCCAATCGTGGCGAATGTACCAGCGGCCGGAAGAGGGCATGGGCATGGCAGACAGGGACGTCTGGCTCAACGCCCTGTTCGACGACCCGATGCGCGACAGACTGCATCCCGGTTTCGATCTGTTGCAGAATGATCTCGATAACCTGCCGCCTGCCTTTGTGATGGCCTGCGCGCTGGACCCCGTTCTGGATGACAGTCTGGCCTTCGCCGAATTGCTGCAGGCGGCTGGCGTTCCTGTTTGGCTCAGAATTCACGACGGGATGCTGCACAGTTTCATCCAGTATGTCGAACACATGCCCAAGGCTGGGGCAGCCATTCAGGAAGTGGCCGATTTCTTTGCTGAAAAACTGGTTTGAAACGGGCGTTCCTGCTTGCGCTGGATCAAGGAATGATCTGTTGCAGGCGGGTTAGGGTCGGTCCCGGTTGAATTTTGCGCCGCAGCACGCATTATAACTGTCAAAGCGCCGGTTTCGATCGGCTGAAAACGATACATGGGAGGAAACGCAATGTCAGAAGTCCATCTTCACAAGGTTAAGCCGTCATGGTCCGAAAACGCTCTGATCACCAATGATCAGTACTTGTCAATGTACAAGCAGTCCGTTGAAGACAATGAAGGCTTCTGGGCCGAACACGGCAAGCGGGTGGACTGGATCAAGCCGTATTCGAAGGTAAAGGACGTCAATTTCAACATCCCCGGCGTCAGCATCAAGTGGTACCACGACGGTACGCTGAATGTCGCCGCGAACTGCATCGACCGCCATCTCGAAAAGCGGGCTGACCAGGTTGCGATCATCTGGGAAGGCGACGAGCCGACCGACGATAAGAAAGTGACATACCGGCAACTGCACGAAGCCGTGTGCCGGCTGTCCAATGCGATGAAGGAACGCGGCGTGCGGAAAGGCGATCGCGTGTGCATCTACATGCCGATGGTGCTGGAAGCGGCCTATGCAATGCTGGCCTGCGCCCGGATCGGGGCCGTTCATTCCATCGTCTTCGGCGGGTTTTCTCCCGATGCGCTGGCGAACCGGATACAGGACAGTGACTGCAAGCTGGTGATCACGGCGGATGAAGGCGTTCGCGGCGGCCGGAAAATTCCGCTGAAGGCGAATACGGACAAGGCGCTGGAGAATTGCCCGTCGGTTACTGGCGTTATCGTTGTCAAACGCACCGGCGGCGATATCGGCTGGGTCGACGGTCGTGATGTCTGGTATGACGAAGCGACCGGGGCGGTTTCCGCCGATTGCCCGCCGGAGGAAATGAACGCGGAAGATCCGCTGTTCATCCTCTATACATCCGGATCGACCGGTAAGCCGAAAGGTGTGCTGCACACGACGGGCGGCTATCTGGTCTATGCATCGATGACCCACAAATATGTCTTCGACTATCACGACGGCGATATCTACTGGTGCACGGCGGATGTCGGCTGGGTCACCGGGCACAGCTATATCGTCTACGGGCCGCTTGCCAACGGGGCGACGACCCTGATGTTCGAGGGCGTGCCGAATTATCCGGATTCGTCGCGGTTCTGGCAGGTCTGCGACAAGCACAAGGTGAACCAGTTCTACACAGCGCCGACGGCGATCCGGGCGCTGATGCGGGAAGGCGAAGATCCGGTAAAGAAGACAAACCGTTCGTCGATCCGCGTACTCGGGTCGGTCGGCGAACCCATTAATCCGGAAGCATGGGAATGGTACTATCGTGTTGTCGGCGATGAACGCTGCCCGATCGTCGATACCTGGTGGCAGACCGAAACCGGCGGCATTCTGATCACGCCGTTGCCGGGCGCGACGGATCTAAAACCCGGCTCCGCAACCCGGCCGTTCTTCGGCATCAAACCACAGATCGTCGATGCCGAGGGCCAGCCGCAGGAAGGTCCCACGGAAGGAAACCTGTGCATCACCGATTCCTGGCCGGGCCAGATGCGCACGGTCTACGGCGATCACGAACGGTTCGAACAGACCTATTTCTCGACCTACAAGGGCAAGTATTTCACCGGCGACGGATGCCGCCGCGACGAAGATGGCTACTACTGGATCACCGGCCGGGTCGATGATGTCATCAACGTTTCCGGTCACCGGATGGGCACCGCCGAGGTGGAAAGCGCTCTGGTGGCCCATGAAAGCGTCGCCGAAGCCGCCGTTGTTGGTGCGCCGCACGACATCAAGGGTCAGGGCATCTATGCCTATGTTACCCTCAATGCCGGTATCGAGGCGACCGACGCGCTGAAAAAGGAACTGGTGCAGTGGGTCCGCAAGGAAATCGGTCCGATCGCCAGCCCGGACTGGCTGCAGTGGTCGCCGGGCCTGCCGAAAACCCGGTCGGGCAAGATCATGCGGCGCATCCTTCGCAAGATCGCCGAGAACGATTTCGGAAGTCTGGGCGATACTTCTACCCTGGCCGACCCGTCCGTGGTCGACGACCTGATCGATCATCGCCAGAACCGGTAATCGGTCTCGCATGAACACAGGAAAGGGTCGCCTACCGGGCGGCCCTTTTCGTTTGTAGAGCGTTTCACGTTTAATAGGAACCAGGCGCCCGGCGCAGGCCAACCCGTACGGGACGGGCCATTTCGCTGCGTCGCGTCTTCACTCGTTCTCGAATATGCTCTTGCATGTCCTTTGTCCTCGTTCATAGCGACGTCGCAAACAGGTTCCGTCGACGTGATTCCGATTAAGCGTGAACCGCTCTAGCAGGGATGGGCGAATCCGCCTACCAACAGGGTGATCCTGCTTCCTGTATCTGACGGAAAACCGCGCCATGGCCCCAACCGGACATATCCACGACCCCGAACTGGCCGAGAAGATACGAAACGGTCACCGCCTGCGCGTGTTCCTGGAGCCCGACCAGACGCTGTTCGGCAAGTCGGGCGGCATGCCGGATTACATCGAATGCTACAACCTGCCGATTGTCTCGATGCAGGGCGATCGGTTCTGGGGCATGACCCGGTCAACCCATCTGATAATCGACAAGAACCACAACGTCGTTCAGGTCTGCAGTTTCGCCTACACCAACGCCGTGCCGGTTTATTCCATCGTCTTCAACGACGAAACCCTGAAGGCGCTGGGAAAGGGGAAGGTGGTCGCGAAGCTGATGTCGGCGATGCAGTATCTGGAAATGCGGTTCATCACGGCCGAACCGGGCCGGCTTGTCTGGCACGACGATGAACCGGACAACACCCAGGCCGTCGCCGACAGCATCCACCTCGGCGACCATTTCTATGCCGTGGCTGAACTTGACGACCGGCGGGCGCTATCGCTGCCGCTCGATCTTGCCTTCTTCACGACCGCGGACAGCGGTCTGGATTTTCGCAGCGAGGTTCGGCTGGTGCCCAGTTTCATTCCCGAAATCGACGCCTTTGTCGACAGCATGGCGGCGGAGGCGCAGTCTAAATCGATATCGCTTGATGAAACCCTGCTGAATCCGCAATTCAACATGGAATCTGAATTCCAGGCCGCGCTGATCTACTACCGGTTCTATCTGGACCGAACCTACGCAATGGTCCCGAATGTCATGAAGGACGAACGCGTGCCGCTGAAGTCGCTTAAGGTATTCGCCTATCCATAGGGCCGCTGCTGCCGGTCAGCCTGATTTCTCCGGCGGTGTTTCGGCGTCGTCGTCCAGCGCGGTGAACATTGATTGCCGTGTCGCGTTAACGGCGGTGGGCAGGGAAATCAGCACCCGGCGGCGAACCGGCTTTGCCGGGGTAACGCTGTAAACCTGTTTCGTCGCTTCCAGAATATGCACGCCGCCGAACCTGCTGAACATTCGCGACCCGATCCGTTCCACCGGCTCGGCGAACGGCAACCATGCCTGACGGCGGACCGGCGGCATGTAAAGCGCCCGCACGGCTTCGCCCGGCTCGAAACTGGTGTCCCGCAGCAGGCGGGTAAGCTGCGCCAGAGAAAACGGCTTGCCGTGCCCGAACGGGGTGCGTTCGTTGCGCGACCAGAAGCCGCGCCGCGCCGGCACCACGACAATCAGCTTGCCGACGCCGTTCAGCACCCGCCAGGATTCCAGCAGGGTGTCGCGCAGCCGTTCCGTGTTTTCCAGCATGTGAACCACCAGAAGCCGGTCGATCGACAGATCGCCGAACGGCAACTGGGTTTCCTCCGACAGGCAGACCAGCGACTTTTCCTGCCGCGGCCAGGGTGTGACGCCCTGATAGGCCGGCATGACGGCCAGCACGCGTTCGGCCTCGCCCCGGAACACTTTCAGATACGGCGTCGCATAACCGAGGCCCGCAACCGACAGGCCATGCACATCGGGCCACAGGGCGCGAATCCGCTGCTGAATCAGGCCGCGCGCCGTCGCGCCGAGCCGCGATCGGTAAAAGGCATTGAGATCGATGACATCTGTCCACATAGTATAGGTACACTAGCGCAATCGGAGATTTTCCGAAACGCCGGGCTTCCCGAAGCTGAATTGGAAAGAAAGATGCTTGAAATCGAACAAATCGCCGTCCTGTCGGACAATTACATCTATCTGGTGCGCGAGCCGGAAACCAACGCTGTTGCGGTGGTCGATCCGGCGGTCGCTGAACCGGTGTTATCCCGCGCGAAGGAACTTGGTTGGAAAATCACCCATATCCTGAACACCCATCACCATGGCGACCATGTCGGCGGCAACAAGGAAATCAAGGCGGCGACCGGCTGCACAATTGTCGGCCCGCGTGCGGATGCGGCGCGTATTCCCGGCATCGACATTGAAGTCGGCGACGGCGATACCTACACATTCGGAAACGCCGAGGCGGAAGTTTTTGACGTGCCAGGCCATACGCGCGGCCACATCGCCTACTGGTTCGCCGGCTCGGACGCCCTGTTCTGCGGCGATACCCTGTTCGCACTGGGCTGCGGCCGGTTGTTCGAAGGCACGCCGCAGCAGATGTGGGTGTCGCTGGGCAAGCTGAAGGCGCTGCCCGACAGCGCGCGCGTTTTCTGCGCCCATGAATATACACAGGCCAATGCCAGGTTCGCCGTTACGGTCGATCCGGCCAATGAAAATCTGGCCGACCGCAAACAGCAGATCGACGACAAGCGGGCCCGTGGAGAACGCACCGTGCCGTCGCTTCTGGGTGAGGAGAAAGCGACCAACCCGTTCCTGCGCGCCGATGACCCGGCTGTTGCAGCGGCGGTCGGACTCGCCGGATCGGACCCGGTGTCGGTGTTCGCCGAAGTACGCGCCCGCAAGGACAGTTTCTAGGCCGGGCATTTCCTTGCCGGACCGGTGCGGGGAAAACCATGACAGCAGATGACATCATCAGGATTCTGAAACTTGAACCGCATCCTGAAGGCGGACGGTTTCGCGAAACCTACCGTCACGTCGCGGAAGACGGCGGGCGCGGGGCCTGCACGGCGATTTACTATCTGCTGCGGGCGGGGGAAAAGTCGCATTGGCACCGGGTGCTGGATGCCGATGAAGTCTGGCACTATTACGCCGGTGCGCCGTTGCGGCTCGCCATCGCCAATCCCGATCTGCCGCCGATGCCGCATTTTCTGGGTCCCGATATCGCCAACAGCCAGCGGCCGCAAATCGTCGTACCGAAAATGTGCTGGCAATCGGCGGAAAGCCTGGGCGACTGGACCCTGGTCGGCTGCACTGTCGCGCCGGCGTTCGAATTCGCCAGTTTCGAAATGGCGCCGGCCAACTGGATGCCGCCGCAAAGCCTGAAGAAGGCCCGGGAAAGATGGCGGTAGACCTGCTGTCGCAGCTTGCGAAAGGCCTGCAGCAACACGGTCTGATCCTGCGCGGGGCGTTCCACACGCAGCCCGGCGACACGGTGACGGAGACGGTCGGGACCATCGCGCTTGTCGGCAACGCCGGACCGGATCTGTGGACCCATTTCCGTGCCGAGCGGCGGGACGAAAAGAATCCGCTCGATAGGTGGACCAAGCGCATCGTCAACCGGATCGCTGAAGAACTGGGCGCATCGGCGGCCTACCCGTCCGATGGCCCGCCGTATCATCCGTTCCAGCAATGGGCGATGCGGTCGGAGCCGGTCTATCCGTCGCCGATCGGGTTGCTGATGCATCCGCGTTACGGTTTGTGGCATGCCTACCGCGCCGCAGTTCTTTTTTCCGAAAAGGTGGAATTGCCTGTATTCGAAGAACAATCCAATCCGTGCGATACCTGCATGGACAAGCCGTGCCTGTCGACCTGCCCGGTTGGTGCTTTCTCGGCTGAAGGTTATGACGTGCCGTCCTGTGCGGCGCATTTGTCGAAACCCGAAGGCGCGGATTGCATGGAGCTTGGCTGTCGCGCGAGACGAGCCTGTCCGGTTGGCCGGGACTATCATTATCCCCCCGGTCAGGCGGATTTCCACATGCAGGCGTTTCTTAACCCACGCATCAGACCAGCAGCGGTCTGACCTTCTCTCTGAACGCCGGCAGCACGTCGGACTCGAACCACGGATTCTTTTTCGCCCAACCTGTGGTGCGCCAGGACGGGTGGGGGGTCGGAAAGAATCCGTCTTCCAGATAATCCCGGAAGCATCTTACATTTTCCGTCATGGTCTTTTTCGCGTTTTTTCCCAGATACCGGGATTGCGCATAGGAGCCGACCAGTAGTGTCAGTTCGATATGCGGCAGATGCGCCCGCAAGCGGTCGTGCCAGGCCGGCGCGCATTCCGGGCGTGGTGGCAGGTCGCCGCCTTTCGGGTTGACGCCGGGGTAACAGAACCCCATCGGCATGATGGCGATACGGGTTTCGTCATAAAACGTCTCCTTGTCGACGCAAAGCCAGTCGCGCAGCCGGTCGCCGCTTCTGTCGTCCCATGGAATACCGCTTTCATGCACCCGCGTGCCCGGTGCCTGGCCGATAATCAGCAGCCGCGCCGACGGGGCCATCCTGACGACGGGACGTGGCCCCAGCGGCAAATGGGCATCGCAGATCCGGCAGGACCGAACGTCGGATAACAGGGATTCAAAATCAGGTCCGGTCATTGTGCGTCCAGCAGCGTTTCGACAAAGGCGGGTACAATTTCTGTCGCCGGGCCGTAGTGCGTTTCGGTGAAGATTCGCGCGCCTTCCGATTGTTCGAGATTCAGTTCGATCTTGCGGGGGCAGCCGGCCATATCCGCCATATGCACGAAACCGGCGGCAGGATAGATATTACCACTGGTGCCGATGGAAATGAACAGCCCGCAATGTTTCAGGGCGATTTCTATATCGTCCATGTGCAGCGGCATTTCACCGAACCAGACGACCTGCGGCCGTAACCCGCCGGGTGCGCCACAGGCCTGACAAACCATTTCGACGGACAGATCCTCCTCCCGCTGATCGCATACGGCGTTACAATTTACGCATAGCGCTTTCAGAAGTTCGCCGTGCATGTGCAGCAACTGTGTCGACCCGGCCTGTTCATGCAGGTCGTCGATATTCTGCGTGACCAGAAGGACATTGCCTTTCCATTCGCGTTCCAGTCTGGCCAGAGCAAAATGCGCGGCATTCGGTTTGATGGCGGGGTCCAGAAGCCCCCGTCGGCGATGGTTGTAGAAGTCATGGACGCCGGCCGGGTCTCTGGCGAAGGCTTCCGGCGTGGCGACGTCTTCAAGGTTGACCTGCGACCAGATACCGCCCGGATCACGAAAGGTTTCCAGACCCGATTCCTTGGAAATTCCCGCGCCGGTCAGAATCACGATCGCGGGCGCATCGTTGTCCTTTTGCATTTCTGTCAGCATTCCGCGCCATTCATTGTATCTTTATATGTATTGTTTCACGTATCGACATCGGTGCACAATCGTACGCGCAAAATGAGGCACTTATGAAACGCGTTCTATTCGTCTGCACGGGAAACATCTGCCGGTCCCCGACGGCCGAAGCGTTTTTTGCGGATCTTGTTCGCAGATCGAAGCTGGAAAATCTTATCTATACGGACAGCGTCGGGATCGAGAACTGGCATCAGGGTAAACCGCCCGATCCCCGGGCGATTGAAAGCCTGCGCGACCGTGGTGTCGACATGCGTCATCTGCGCGCCAGAAAAATCACTGACGATGATTTCTGGCAGAATGACCTGATCCTGGCGATGGACCGGTCGCATCTCGACTACCTGAAAAAGCACACCGGACCGGATGCAGGTGAAATTCACCTGTTCCTTGATTCCCTGGGACGTAACGACGACGTGCCCGACCCGTACTACGGCACCGAACAGGATTTCGACGACGTGCTGGACCTGATCGAAGACGGGTGCAACGCCTGGTTTGAAAAAGTCCTGGCGTCGCTTCCCTGACCGTCGTCACCGGAAAGCCGGGTTCAGGCTCTGCCGACCTGTTCCGGTTCATTGTTCCAGGCCGCCGCGTAGGAGAGCGGAGCCGGAAGCCGTAAAGAGTAGTCCGCTTCCGGTGTATAGATGGCGCCCGATTGCGACAGAAAGCTGGAATACAGCGTAAAATCGTGGACCATGAAAGACGGCAGCGTCATGCCGGTCTTGCCGGCGCAATACTGCTCGACGTCGTACATCGATGCGCCTTTCAGCCGGCCCAGGGTTATGTGCGGCATGAACTTGCGTTCATCCGGACCGAGGCCGATCCGCACCATTGCCGATTCGATCTTGCGTTGAAGGTGCAGCAGCTCCGGCGTTTTTGCGGCTTTTGCAACGATGGTCGTCGGCTTTTTCTTGGTGCCGAACCAGCCGATGCTGTCGAGATCGACAGTGAAACCTTCCGTATCGATTCGTAATAGCGCGTTGTCTACGTCTTCGGCGATGTCGGTATCGACGTTGCCGACAAACCGCAGCGTCAGATGGTAGTTTTCCGGCGAAACCCAGCGGGCGCCGGGCAGGCCGCAGGCCAGTCGGGAGAGGTCGGAACGAATGTCATCGGGGATCGGCAGGGCAACGAAAAGACGGATCATGGCGAGCCTCCTTTGCCTAAAGGCGCGGAATCCCTAGGGTTTTCCGCCCAGTCCGATTACCCTAACCGATTCACGCCTGGCAGGGTATAGGTGTTTCGCGATGAATTTCATCGATTTCGGACAATATTTCCGGGCTCAGTGTCACATCGGCGGATTTCAGGCAGACATCAAGCTGTTCGATGCTGGTCGCCCCGATAATGTTCGATGTCATGAACGGGCGGTCGTTGACGAAGGCGAGCGCGAACATGGTCGGGTCGAGGCCGTGCTTGCGGGCAAGCGCCACGTATTTCGCCGTTTCCCGCTGCGCCAGCGGCTGCATGTATCGTGGAAACTCGTCACCGAACAAAGCCATGCGCGACCCGGCCGGCATGTTGCCATCCATGTACTTTCCGCTCAGCACCCCCATCGCCAGTGGTGAATAGCCTAGGCAGCCGACACCGGTTTTGATCGAGACTTCCGACAGCCCGATCTCGTACATGCGCATCAGCAGATTGTACGGATTCTGGATCGAATGTATTACAGGCAACCCTTCCGCTTCAGCCAGGCGCAGGCATTCCATGACGCCCCAGGGCGTTTCATTCGATACCGCAGCGAAACGGATTTTCCCTTCATCAATCAGCTCCCCCAGTGTCCCGAGAGATTCGGTCAGCGGGACGGAATCGTCGGTGGCGGGCGGTTCGTAGTTCAACTGACCGAAGGTGTTGGTGTCTCTGTCGGGCCAGTGCAACTGGTACAGATCGATATAATCCGTCTTCAGGCGTTTCAGGCTGGCGTCGCAGGCTTCGCGGATCGATTGCCTGTCCAGTCGCGTTTCGCCGTTGTGCAGATGCGGCCGCGCCCAGGGAAAGCGGCCGGACCGGCCGACCACCTTGCTGGCGATGATCACGTCGTCGCGCTTTTTCCTGCCGGCCAGCCAGGTTCCGACGATTTCCTCGGTTCGCCCCCAGGTTTCCTGCTTCACCGGCACGGAATACATTTCGGCCATGTCGAAGATATTGACGCCATGCTCGATGGCGTAGTCCATCTGTTCGTGGCCTTCGGCTTCCGTATTCTGTGCGCCGAACGTCATCGTGCCGAGGCAGATTTTGCTGACGGTCAGGCCCGTGCTACCCAGAGGTCTGTGTTCCATGTTTGCTCCTGAAATCGGGGAATTAGAGAAATAGTGCCAGAACGCCGGTATAGGCGTATAGGCGGTCTCTGCTGATTTCCCCGCTGGCGAAAAACCCGATCAGGGGAAAGGACCCAAGCGTCTGCTCGATCAGATGGGTTTCCGTGCAGTCCCTGGGAAACTGGTTGGGGCCGCGCGCGGCGCAGGAAATATAAATTCCGCCCTTGATGGGCTTTCCGTCGACGCGCTTTTTAATATCCAGCAGCATCCGGTTCATGTCTTCCATCGCGGCCTTCGGGTCACGGCGGCAGAACATGATTCTGGCGCCGGTTTCGACAGCCGCGCCGATGGCGATAACGCCATGCTGCGGGTCGACGCCGACCATATTGCGCACCAGATAGTCCTGGGTGTCCGACCCTTCGATTGGCAGGGCGGCAAAGATGTAACCGCCGATTTTCTGTAGATCGCGGGAAAGAAGCTCGCCGATATCTTCTTTCAGCACATCGAGAGCGGGCCGGTCGTCGATCTGGAAAATCACGTTATCTTCGGCGGATGTAATTGTCCTTGACGGTCCGATCGGCGTACAGCCCTGGCTGAGGCCGGTTGCGATTTCGACAGCCTGCGGTGAAATCATCACACCGCTCATTTCGTTTTCTTTCGGTTCCGCATGGCTCACGATGGACGAACCCGCGCCGGATGCCGCTCCGAGCCCTCCAAACAGAAAGCCGCCTGTTTCCAGCGCCATATCTTCGATCAGGGGCGGCAAAAGCTCGTTGCCCGGGTCCGCATGAATCAGCACCAGCGGCATCACGGCCTGTTCCAGCCATTCCGATGCGCCGTTCACCGCAGGGTCAGCATCGTCGGTAACGCCGGAGAACACCTTGAAGCCGGTCTCGTCCAGCGGCAGCAGCATGGCTGCAATTGCCGGTTCGTCGAAATGTTCCTTCTGCGTGGCCAGAACGCCGTGACCGGACATGCCGACCCAGCTCGGCACAGCCGTTGTCTGACGCAGAAATTCCTCAATTTGCTGCAGCGACGAGGCGAAATGATGGCTGACATAGAAAATACCAAGCCTGTGCGATGCGGTCGGTTCGCCCAGTTGCACCAGCACATCCGCGATAGCCGCCTGCCAATCGCTCGCCGCGGCGATTCCGCTCCGAAAAACGCCGTTCGGGGCCGCTGTATCCGTCATTCGCTTTTCTCTTGTGCTCGCTTGAGGGCCAGTTCGATCGTCGGCAGTATGTTTTGCACGATTACCGATACGCCGGCCGGGTTGGGGTGAATGCCGTCAGCCTGATTGAGCGCGGGGTCTGCGGCAACCCCCTGAAGAAAGAAAGAATAAAACAATATATCGGGAAAAGAATCCGCCAGATCGGGATACATGGCGTCGAATTCTTCCGCATAGTCCCGGCCGAGATTGCGCGGCGCCATCATTCCCGCGAGCACAACGACCGCGCCTGCGTTCTGCGATTTTTCGATCATATCTGCCAGATTGGCCTTTGTCTGGGCCGGGTCGAGACCGCGCAGTCCGTCATTCGCGCCGAGTTCGAGCAAAACGATATCCGGACTGTCTGCCAAAGCCCAGTCGATCCGCGACCGTCCGCCGGCGCTGGTATCGCCGGAAACACCGGCATTGACGACAGTCGCGTCATGACCGTTTTCCTGCAGTGCCTTTTCCAGTTGAACAGGGAAACTCGCCTGTTCCGACAGGCCGTATCCCGCCATCAGGCTGTCGCCGAATCCCAGAATCACGAAATTGTCAGCCTGTGCCGACCCCGAACTGCCTGCAATTATTGCTAAAATCAGCGCGGCAGCGTTGATTCTGCGGCTCATACAGCCATATGTCTTTCGGACCGATACCCGAAAGCCTGCGTACAACCGCGCCGCGATACCGTTTTGAAGACGAATTGTCATGGCCCTTCCAGCGAGGAATGAAATGCCGAATGCGATGATCCGACTGCGAGACGTTCGCCTTACACTTGGGTCGCAGGCCGGCGAGGTCAATATATTGCGCGGCATCGATCTGGATGTTCTGGACGGCGAAACCGTCAGCGTGGTCGGCCCGTCGGGCTCCGGCAAGACATCGATGCTGATGATTATCGGCGGGCTTGAACGCGCGACATCCGGCAAGGTCGAGATTGCTGGCAAGGATTTCGCAGCGATGAGCGAGGATGATCTGGCGCTGATCCGTCGCGATTCCATCGGCATCGTCTTTCAGAGCTTTCACCTCGTCCCGACCATGACGGCGACCGAAAACGTCGCGATCCCGCTGGAACTGGCGGGACGGCGCGATGCGTTCGAAAAGGCGGAAGCCGGGTTGGAAGCCGTCGGCCTCGGACATCGCCTGACCCATTATCCGGGCCAGCTTTCGGGTGGGGAACAACAGCGGGTCGCTCTCGCGCGCGCCTTTGTGACTGAACCCAAACTGCTGCTGGCGGACGAACCGACCGGCAACCTCGACGGCGCGACCGGCCGGTCGATCATGGACCTGATGTTCGATCTTTCCGCCCGGTCGAACACCACCCTGATGCTGATTACGCATGATCCGGCGCTGGCTGAACGCTGCGACCGGGTAGTGCATATGGCGGACGGTGTCATCGAGGAAGACGGAAACGCCTCGAAAGCGGCGGAGTAACGGCGATGCTGGGTCTCGCTTTCCGGTATGCCGGGCGTGAACTGCGTGGCGGACTGAAGGGGTTTCGGGTGTTTCTGGCCTGTCTCGCGATGGGCGTCGCGGCGATTGCCGGGGTCGGCTCTGTCTCGACCGCCATTCTCGAAGGCCTGCGGGCGGACGGAAAATCCTTGCTGGGCGGCGATGTTGATCTGCGGCTGACGCACCGGGCGGCGACGGAGGAACAGCTTACCTGGCTGCAGGAAAACACGGATCGCCTTTCCGCTGTCGCCACGATGCGGGCGATGGCGATCCGCGCCGACGGCGAGGACCGTAAACTGATCGAACTGAAAGCCGTCGATGCCGCCTATCCGTTGCATGGCGACGTGGTGCTGGAAAGCGGCGGACCGATACAGGACCGCCTTGCGAAATCCGGCGATGCCTGGGGATCGGTCGTCTCGTCGCGATTGATCCCGCGCCTCGGGCTGCAAAACGGATCGGAAATCCGTATCGGCGATGCAACCTTCGCGGTTTCGGATATCCTGGTCGAGGAGCCGGATAAAAGCACCCGGGCCTTTGAACTCGGTCCCCGCGTGATCGTGCCGTCTGCGGCGCTTGCAGCGACCGGGCTGGAACAGCCGGGCAGTCTGATCCAGTATCATTACAGGGTTATCGTGCCGGCCGGCGAGACGCCGACGGCGTGGATCGACCGGCTGCATGAACGCTTTCCCGAGGCCGGCTGGCGGGTCCGGGGACTGGATAACGCCGCGCCGAACATTCAGCGGTTCGTCGACCGGGTAACGATGTTCCTGACACTGGTCGGGCTGACGGCGCTGCTGGTCGGCGGCGTCGGCGTCGGCAATGCGGTGAAGGCGTTCCTGCAGGCGCGGACGGGCACAATCGCCACGCTGAAATGCCTGGGCGCGCCGTCGTCGACGATATTTTCCATCTACCTTATTCAGGTCATGTTGCTTGCGTCGGTCGGCATCGTGGCCGGACTGGTTATCGGCACGGTAGCCCCCCTCGCGGCGGCCCCGTTCATAGCCGACAGACTGCCGATCGACGCACAGATCGGCATCTATCCGGACACGCTGGTCATGGCGGCGGTGTTCGGCTTTCTCGTGACCTTCCTGTTTGCCCTGCTGCCGCTGGCGCGGGCGCGGACGGTGCCGGCGGCGACCCTGTTCCGCGACCTGCTGACGCCGGTCACCGGCCGGCCCGGGCCGCGCGTGATCGCCCTTTTGATCTCGTCGGGGCTGGTGCTGGCGGGGTTGGCGGTGCTGACGGCGGATAACTGGAAGATTGCCGGCATTTTCGTTGTCGGATCGGCGGCGGCCTTGCTGGCCTTCCGGCTGACAGCGGAAGGCGTGATGGCGCTGGCCCGAAAACTGCCGCGGTCTCGAAATGCAAAAATGCGGCTAGCGGTCGCGAACCTGCATCGGCCCGGCGCGCCGACCGGCAGTGTCGTCGTGTCCCTGGGGCTCGGTCTGACCGTGCTGGTTACCGTTGCGCTGATCGAGGGCAACCTGTCAAACCAGTTGAACGATACCCTGCGCGGCGAAGCGCCCGGTTTCTATTTCATCGATATCCAGCCCGATCAGACAGAAGCCTTTGACGAGCTTGTCGGCGATTTCCCGACCCTGACGAAGTCGGACCGCGTGCCGATGCTGCGCGGCCGCATCACGGCACTGGACGGCGTGCCGGTTTCGGAAATCGAACCGGACCCTGATTTCGCGTGGATCCTGCGCGGCGACCGGGGTTTCACCTGGTCGCCGAAACCACCGGAAGCCGGCAGCGAAGTCGTGGCGGGCGAATGGTGGCCCGAAGACTACAAGGGCGACCCTCTGGTCAGTTTCGATGCGGCGGCGGCGAAAGCCTTCGGGCTGGAGGTCGGTGATACGATTTCCGTCAACCTGCTGGGGCGCGGGTTCACCGCCGAGATCGCCAATCTGCGGAAAATCGACTGGACCTCGCTCGGCATCAATTTCGTGATGGTGTTTTCGCCCGGCCTGATGGAGCAGGCGCCACAGACCTATATTGCGACGGCCTATCTGGATGAGGCGCAGGAACCGGCGCTGGAGGCTCTGGTGACTGACGCGTTTCCGAATGTCTCGTCGGTGCGGGTCAAGGAAGTGCTGGAAGGCGTCGACGAAATCGTCGGCAACCTGGCGGTCGCGGTGCGCTCCATCGCCGCCGTGGCGATTGTCGCCGGGGTGCTGGTTCTGGCCGGGGCGATTGCCGCCGGGCACGCCAGACGGGTCTATGAAAGCGTCGTGCTGAAGGTGCTGGGCGCGACCCGCAAGGATGTCGCGGTGGCGTTCCTCATCGAATACGGATTGATGGGCGTCGTCACCGCGCTGATCGCCGCCGCTGTCGGCAGCGTCGCCGCCTGGGGCGTAATCACCTTCGTCATGCGGGCGGACTGGATATTCGTGCCGATGGCGCTGATTTCGACGGTCCTGCTGTCGGTTGCGATCACCACCGGGCTCGGTCTGGCGGGAACCTGGGTGGCGCTCGGACGCAAGGCCGCCCCCCTGTTACGCAACGAATAACGCTTTCGTGATCGGTAAAGACCCTTGGAATCGACGGTTTTGCTTACGATTCAGGTCGCTTAAGCGATTGAATTGCATTAAAAACAACACCATATAAGCTGCACGTGGCGTTAAGGGCCCAGACCGGACCAACCGGGCGGCCAAAGAGGGAAAGCAAGGAGGCAAGTTACCGATGGCTATTAATCTTCGTTCGAGGACTGCAACGACATATCGCGAGGGTGCAAGCGCGGATGTCGATGTAGGCCTGCGGAAGTACATGCTCAGTGTCTACAACTACATGGCGATGGGCGTTGCCCTGACCGGTGTTGTAACGCTGACAATGGCAAATATGCCGGACCTGATGTACACGCTGGCCGTTGGCCCGGCGAAATGGGTTCTGTTTATTGCGCTGCTGGGCATGGGCTTTATGTCCACCAAAATCATCACGATGAAAAGCACGGTCGGCGCACAGGCCTTCTTCTGGGTTTACTGTGCAATGTGGGGCGTGATGATCTCGCCGATGATCTATGCCTTCCTCGGTACGCCGGGCGGCATTCTCGACATCGCCCGGGCATTCTTCATCACCGCCGGCATGTTCGCAGGCATGAGCCTGTTCGGCTACACGACGAAGAAAGACCTGTCCGGTTTCGGTCGCTTCGCTGTGATGGCTGTTATCGGCATCATCATCGCCGGTCTGGTCAATGCGTTCTTTGTCGGCTCCAGCGAATTCGCCTTCATCATGTCGCTGGTGACGGTGCTTCTGTTCGCAGGCATCACCGCCTGGGAAACCCAGATGATCAAGAACATGTACCAGGAACATTACGGCATGGACGTGATCTCGCGGTTCGCCATCTTCGGCGCGCTGCAGCTTTACGGCAGCTTCGTGGTGATGTTCATCCACATTCTCAGCATCTTCGGTGCGATGCGCGAATAACCGTCACCCGAAACAGTGTTGCAAAAGGCCCGGCATTGTCCGGGCCTTTTCATTATATCCGACGGAACCGGGCCGCGAAAAATCCGTCCAGACCGCCTCTGCGCGCCATCAGACCCGGATGGGTGCGCAGGCAGCCGTCACGGATGGCGTTGTCGCCGAGGCCGGGCAGGTCGCCGGGTTCGACGGGAACGGGTTCCAGTGGCACACCGGCGTCCAGTACCGCTTTGACGATCTCGGGACCTTCCTCCGGCTGCAGCGAGCAGGTGGCGTAGACAATCAACCCGCCCGGTTTCACGAACGAGGCAGCGTGTGCGACCAGTTTCTGCTGCAAATTCACCAGCTTTTCGATGTCCGCGCCGGACTTGATCCGTGCAATGTCGGGATGGCGCCGAAGCGTACCTGTGCCGGAACAGGGCGCGTCGATCAGCACCGCATCGACGGGCGTATCCGGTTGCCATTGCAGGGCGTCAGAAACGACGACCTCTACCGGAAGCCACAAACGTTCCATGTTTTCGCTCAAGCGTTTCAGCCGGCTGGCCGACCGGTCGACGGCGATCACATGCGCGCCGGCGGAGGCGAGCTGCGCCGTCTTGCCGCCCGGCGCGGCGCACAGGTCGACCACAGTCTTGCCTTCGATGTCACCCAGCAGCAGGGCCGGCAGGGCGGCGGCGGCGTCCTGCACCCACCAGCCGCCATCATCGAAACCCGACAGTTTCGGAATGTCACCTGCCTGCGTCAGCCGCACGCTGCCCCAGGGCAGGGCGACCCCGCCCAGAGACTCCGACCAGATTTTCGGCTCCTCCTTCACTGACAGATCGAGCGGCGCTTCCGTCAGATGCGCCAGAGCGATGTCTCGCGTTACCGCCGCGCCGAAGGTGGCTGTCCAGGCCTCCCACAGCCAGTCCGGCGTGTTGAGCCGCGCCGGGTCCTGCTGCGACAGCGCCGCCGGGCCGGCTTTCACCACATTGCGCAGAACGGCGTTGATCAGCCCCTTGTAGCGGGTCAGGCGTTCGGCCTCGGCCAGATCGACAGCCGTCGCGACGGCGGCATGGGCAGGCGTTTGCAGAAACAGCAACTGCACCGTCGCCAGCCGCAGAATGTTTCTCACCGCGACGCTGTTGGATGTCGGTTCACGAGTCAGGAAACGGTTGATGATTTCATCGATCTGTCCGAGCCGTCGCAAGGCTGTCGCCGTCAGAAGGCGCACGAAGGCGCGATCGCGTTTCGGCAACGTTTTCAGAATCTTGTCGTTTTCCAGCGCCTCGTCGAGCGGGCGCGATTTTGCGAGCACGGCGTTCAGCACGTGCAGGGCGGCGCGGCGCGCGGGCAGACCGGCGGCCGGATCGGCGGTATTGGTAGAAGCGGTATCAGTCATCGCGGCGACCTTAGACAGTCGCACCACGCTTGGCGAGCAGGATCAGCCCCACGGGCTGACCGGTTTTACGCCTGTGGATTCCATCTGTTGCGCCATCCGGCGCAGCGCCTCGACCCTGTTTTTTGTATTGGGGTGGGTCGAAAACAGATTGTCCATCTTCCTGGTATGCAAAGGATTGACGATGAACATATGAGCCGTCGCCGGGTTGTCCTCGGCGCGCGCATTTTCGACGGTGTCCGCGCCGCGCTGCAGTTTCTCCAGGGCCGAGGCCAGCCACAACGGGTTGCCGCAGATTTCCGCGCCGGCTTTATCGGCGGAATATTCGCGGGTCCGGCTGATCGCCATCTGTACCAGCATCGCCGCCAGCGGGCCGAGGATCATCACGATGATTGCGCCTAGGCCGCCCAGCGGGCTTTGCCGGTTGCCGCCGAACAGGCCGGTGAACAGGGCCATGTTGGCCAGCATCGAAATCGCACCGGCGATGGTCGCCGTCACCGTCATCGTCAGTGTGTCGCGGTTCTTCACATGCGCCAGCTCATGCGCCATCACGCCGGCCAGTTCCTGCGCATTCAACAGCCGCAGCAGGCCGCTGGTTGCCGCCACCGCCGCGTTTTCCGGGTTGCGCCCGGTTGCGAAAGCGTTCGGCTGGTCGCTCTGGATAATATAGACCTTGGGCATCGGCAATTCGGCGCGGCGCGCCAGTTGTTCGACAATGCCGTGAAAACCGGGAGCGGTTTTCGCGTCGACCTGCTTTGCCCGGTACATCCGCAGCACGATCTTGTCGGAATTCCAGTAGGAAAAGAAATTCATCGCCACGGCGAATGCCAGGGCGATGAGCAGGCCGGTCTGGCCGCCGACAAGATAGCCACAGCCGACCAGCAGGGCGGTCATCACGGCCATCAGCATGAAGGTGCGCAATGTGTTCATGACCGCGTATATGTAAGGCGCGGGCCCACCCCTTCAAGAGCAGGCCCGCGCTTTAACAGGCTATATCAGTGAAGCGACGTCAGGACGCGTCGGCTGTTTCCGTGTTGCCGTCATCCACAGATCCGTCGCCGTTATCTGCGGTGTCGTCGCCGGTTCCACTATCGTCGGTCGATCCGTCGCCATTATCTGCGGTGTCGTCGCCGGTTCCGCTGTCATCGGTCGAGCCGTCACCGTTGTCTGCGGTGTCTCCGTCGCCATCATTCTGTTCAGCCTCGGCGGCCGCCGCCCGACCAACGGCGGAGTGTTCTGCTGCATTTTCCTTGGCCGTATCCGACGCGTTAGCAGCGCTGTTGTTTTCCGGACCGGCATTCGGATTCCCGCTGGCTGATTGACCCCGAGACCCGGCGCCGCCTGCATCTCCATCGCCGCCACCGCCGTCGTTGCCACCGCCAGCGCCGCCACCGCCAGCGCCACCGTCGTTGCCACCGCCAGCGCCGCCACCGCCAGCGCCACCGCCGCCGCCATTGCCGCCGCCGTTTCCACCACCGTTGCCGCCGCCGTTACCACCACCGTTGCCGCCGCCGTTACCACCACCATTACCGCCGCCATTGCCGCCGCCGTTACCGTTCTTGGCGAAAGCACTGCCGCCGATATCAACCGAATGGGGTGTTACTGCCGGCCACAGGAACAGACTGATTGCCGTGAAGCCGAGCATCGCGAATTTGGTTAGTGTGACTGGTCGTTTGGACATGGGACGATCCTGTGTCTGATTGTGAAGATAAAAAAATACCGCAGTTTTAACTTCCGCCATACGAAAGTATGCCGGTAATTGCCTAAAAAGCTGCCGATTAACCTTTCATTAACCAATGACTTGGTTTCGCAACATTCTTGCTCCATATTGATAGTATGAGCATTTTTAAGAAATCGAAAAAACCAGATGAACCGGCGGAAAAGCAGGCGCTGCCGCCCGGTTACGACCCGGAAATTCGTGGCCAGGACAGTAGACGAATGGCGGAACTGAAGGCGGATATGGCAGGCATGAAATGGCGCGCCGAAGCGGAAGCCAGGGGTGAGATCGAACGTGAGGTTGGCGGCCCTAAAGGCCTTGAGCCAACGCGTTACGGCGACTGGGAACGTGCCGGCCGCTGTGTCGACTTCTAGTTTACTTCCTGTTTGATGGTTTTCGAAGACGGCACAGCGCAGGCGCGTATCCTGTCAGACTGGCCGACATCCGGCACCGTCACCATATTCGATACCGAATTCACCGCCTGGGAAGGCAGCCAGGCGCGCAACTGGTCCGAGCCGTGGGAAACCACTGAACTGGTGGAAATCGGCGCGGTTCGCTGTGACGCTGCTACGTTCGGCATTCTGGACAGCTTTCAGGTGCTGGTCCTGCCGAAAAGGAACCCGGTTCTGTCCGACTATTTTGTGGCGCTGACCGGCATCACCCAGGCCGATCTTGAAGAAAAAGGCGTGCCGCTGCCCCGGGCGGTTGCCGTTTTCGAAACGTTTACGGAAACGTCGGACGTTATTCTGGCGAATGGCGGCGACGCCGATGTGTTTGTCGAATCCTTTGCCTGCTATGGATTGCCGTGTCCGCTCAATTTCCGGAAGTTTTTCGATATTCAGCCGGCGCTACTGACCCTGTTTCCCGGCAAAGCCAGCATTTCGTCGACAGAGATTTCGAATCTGGCCGGGGTCGATTTCGCGTACAAGGCCCATGAAGCGCTGGAAGACGCCACGGCAATAGCGACGGCTCTAGCAAAACTGCGCGCCGACGGCCGCATTTAGGATCTAGCGGCCGGCGAGAGCGTTGAAAAACCGGTTGGCGAAATCGCTGCCGTCGCGCGCGTCGATTGTCCTGAGAATGGCGGCAACGGCATCGAAGGACTGATACAGGTCCTGCAGGAGCACCGCCATTTTAATCAGCGACGATGTCTCCATCTCTGTCCAGGTCTCGACACTGCGAATATATACGGCTTCGCCCCACAGAAGCTGCTTGACCCCCTGCGCCCCGCCCTTCGGCAGGCTGATCGGCTTGTAGGTGCGCGTCGCCGAGCCGAGAAAGGTATGAAACTGGAAACCGGCCTTGCGCATGGCGGTATCGATGTCCGCGAACAGCGGCTGCCCCTTGTACAGTTCGATGAATTCAACCTCGGTCTGCACGACCTGAACGGTTTCAAGCGCCTTTTCAGCGCCGGTCAGGACATCCAGCTCCGCGCCCTGCACATCCATTTTCAGGAAATCCGGCTGTTGTCCGTCCAGCACGTCGTCAAGCCTGACGGTCTCGACCGGAATGCGATCCACGACCTGACAATGTTCGGCAAGGTCCTGAAACCGTTCCATCAGGTCCAGGTTCGGTTCGTACAGCGAACTTGTATACCCTGTATTGGTCAGGTGAAGTGTGGCCGCACCGCCGCGTCCGATCGGTCTGTCGATAATCCGGTGCGGCGGCGGAAACTTTTCGCGCAGCGCCGGAAGAGCGTTCTGGTCCGGTTCGGCGGCGATCAAGGTCGCAAGTCCGGCGTCAATAAAAGGCAGGTATGACGGGGGTTCGGCCCTCAGCAAGGCTGCGCCGATATCGCACAGACACAGGCGCGGCAGCACGGCCTCGATATAGGGTTGTCTGTGGAGAACCGGCAGGGAAAAGCCCATGATAAACTTCCGGAATGGATCAGGCGGTGCGGTGGGACGGTAACACGGTTTGCCATCCCGACACAGAAATCAACCGTGCACTATGCGCCCGGCGGAGAAAACAGCAATGGTCTTGACCTTCTCTCGTTCCCCGGCTTGAGATGACCGTATGATCGACACACCCTCACCGTCATCCGAATTGTCGGAACACACCGATATCCGGCCGGCGGTGAAAACTCGGCGCGCCGGCGGCATCAACGGCAGAACACTGGCGATGATCCGCTGGGTTGCGGTTGGCGGCCAGTTGACGGCGCTGGGCATCGTGCAGTTCGTTCTCGACTATCCGTTACCGGTCTGGGAATGCCTTATCTGCGTATTCGCTCTGGCGATTTCCAATGTGGTGCTCAGCCGGGGCCGGCACTGGCGCTCAAGACTGCCGAACTATCACGCGGCCCGTCTGCTGACATTCGACATGGCCGAGATCAGCGCGCTTTTGTATTTCACCGGTGGTCTTTCGAATCCGTTTTCGCCGTTGATTCTGGTGCCGGTCACGGTATCCGCCGCGATCCTGTCACGGGGTGCGACGATCATGCTGACGATTTTCTCGCTGTTCGGCATCTCTGTGCTGGCGGTGTTTCATCAGCCGTTGCCATGGAGCGAAAGTCTTGAGCTGCCGATTATCTACCGGTTGGCGCTGTGGACCGCCTTGGCCGTCAGTCTGATTTTCATGGCGGCCTTCGTCTGGTCGGTTGCTGACGAATCCCGTCGGCGCGAGCAGGCGCTGGCGGAAACCGAAGCGGCGCTGGCACGCGAACAGCGGCTGTCGGCCTTGGGCGGGCTGGCGGCGGCGGCGGCGCATGAACTGGGCTCGCCATTGAACACAATCTCGCTGATCGCCAAGGATCTGCCGAAAGAACTGCCGCCCGACGACCCGTTGCAGCAGGATCTGACGGACCTTGTCGAACAGGTGGACCGCTGTCGCGATATCCTGCAGTCGCTTTCCCGGCGGCCGGAAACCGAGGGCGGACAGCCGTATGACATCCTGCCGCTGACCGATCTGGCCGAGGAATCGGCGAAAAATCATATCGGTGCAGACAAGGAATTTCTGCTGACGGTCGATGAAACCTCCGACGGGCCGGAACCCATGCTGGCGCGTAGCCCGGAACTGCTGCACGGGCTGGGCAATCTGGTTCAGAATGCCGGTCAGTTTGCCCGGAAAAGGGTGGATATGTCGCTATTCTGGACAGAAGACAATGTGACGATCACGATTACCGACGATGGTCCCGGTTTTCCCGTCTGGCTGCTGGATTCGCTCGGCGAACCGTACCTTTCGACGCAGTCAGGAAAGCAGGGTCATATGGGGCTGGGAATATTTATTGCGCAGACGTTACTTGATCGGGTCGGCGCGCGCGTTAGGTATAGAAACAGGAAACCGACCGGCGCGATGGTGCAAGTGCGGATACCTCTCCGTATGGACGGCCTTGCGAACAAAGCCTAAAAAGGTATCGGAAATGGATACACTGACTGCCGAAACGGCGAAGGCCGAAACACAAACACGACGTCTTCTGATCGTCGATGATGACCGGCCGCTGCGCCAGCGTCTTGTTCGGGCGATGGAACAGCGCGGATTTACCGTGGCCGATGCGGAAAGTGTCGCCGATGCCAAAGCCCTGCTCGGGCGGGAAAGCTTCACTCATGCTTTGGTTGATCTTCGTCTCGATGACGGCACCGGCATGGAAGTTATCGAGGTTCTGACCCAGGGCGACTCCGACACACGCGTTGTGATGCTGACCGGATACGGCAATATCGCCAGCGCGGTTTCGGCGATAAAGGCGGGCGCGGTCGATTATCTGCCGAAACCGGCCGATGCAGACCAGATCGCCGCCGCCCTGCTGGATCACGAAACGCCGCTGCCGTCACCGCCGCAGGACCCGATGTCGGCCGACCGGGTGCGCTGGGAACACATTCAGCGGGTATTCGAACAGTGCAACCGCAACGTCTCCGAAACCGCCCGGCGCCTGAAAATGCATCGCCGCACCCTGCAACGCATCCTCAACAAGCACGCCCCGCGCGGCTGAGGCCAATCAGGCGCGTTCTCGCAAAAATCCGGCGTGAATCCGTTTTACGAAAATGTCCCCTTCCTTTAGGTTTGTCGGCATGCGTACCCGCCTGCCCGGGGCAAATCAGGCAGGGATGATCGACCATTCGAACCCGAGATAGATTTAGGACAGGGGCAAATATGTCTGACGCAGCGCTCGCCCGGGCCGAAAAACCGGGCTTCCAGACTTTTCGTATTCCCGAAGCCGCCGGCGAGAAAATCGGCATCATGGTCTGCGGCCATGGCAGCCGCTCGGAAGCGGCCGTGACGGAATTTCAGGCGATTGCCGAAGGGCTTCAGGCCCGGTTTGCCGATCATCCGGTGGAATACGGTTTCCTTGAATTCGCGACCCCGATCATCCGCACCGGGCTGGACAAGCTGCGCGAAGCAGGTTGCACGCGGGTGCTGGCTGTGCCGGGCATGTTATTTGCGGCCGGTCACGCGAAAAACGATATCCCGTCGGTGCTGAACACCTATCAGGCGAACAACCCCGGCATGAAAATCATCTACGGGCGGGAACTGGCGGTCGATCTGAAAATGCTGCAGGCCGCCGGCGACCGAATCCAGGAAGCGCTGGACGGATGCGACGACAGCGTTGCGATGCATGACACGTTGCTGATGGTGGTCGGGCGTGGCGCATCGGACCCGGATGCGAATTCCAATGTTTCCAAGGTGATGCGGATGCTGTGGGAAGGCATGGGCTTCGGCTGGGGTGAAGTCTGCTATTCCGGCGTCACCTTCCCGCTGGTCGAACCGGGTCTGGAGCATGCCGCGAAACTGGGTTTCAAGCGCATTATCGTTTTTCCGTATTTCCTGTTCACCGGTATTCTGATCGACCGCATCTACCACTACACCGATATCGTGGCGGAACGGCATCCGGAGATCGAATTCGTCAAGGCAGGGTACCTTAACGATCATGTCCGGGTGCTGGATACCTTTGCCGACCGGCTGATGGAGATCGTCGACGGCAAGAACAACATGAACTGCCAGATGTGCAAGTACCGCACGCAGGTGCTGGGTTTCGAGGCGGAAGTCGGTCTCGCGCAGGAAAGCCATCACCACCATGTCGAAGGCATCGGCACCGGCGACGCTGAACCGCACAGTCACGATCACGACCATGACCATGATCACGACCACGGTCATCGCGCGCATGGCCACGATCATGATCACCATGCGCATGGTCACAGCCACGATCATGACCACGGTCACGACCACGGACATCACCACCACCCCTATCCGCATGCCGATCATCCGCTGGGGCCGCGGTCGATGAAACAGGATTAAGCTGACGGGGCAGACGATCCGATGACCGGCTACGACTACATTCGTGAACCGTCGGCAATCTACGCCGAAAGTTTTGCCCTGTGCCGGGCCGCGACCGACCTGTCGCGGTTTCCGGTCGACATGTACGCGCTGGTCCTGCGGCTGGTGCATTCGGTCGGCCGGCCGGCTGTCGCGGATAATCTGGTCTGGGACGACGCTGTCGTAACCGCCGCATCGACGGCGCTGAAATCCGGAAAACCCGTATTGTGCGATGTTCGCATGGTGGCGGACGGCGTTATACGGTCTCGCCTGCCGCTGGGATCGGATGTTCTGTGCACACTCGGTTTCGGTTCGACCGCCGGCATCGCCTCGCGTCTCGGTACCACAAGATCGGCGGCCGCGGTGGAATTGTGGAAACCCTGGCTGGACGGTGCTGTTGTCGCCATCGGGAATGCGCCGACAGCGTTGTTTCACCTGCTGGAGCGGCTCGATGAAGGCTGGCCGAAGCCGGCGGCGATTCTCGGGTTTCCGGTGGGCTTTGTCGGCGCGGCTGAATCGAAAGCAGCGCTTGTCGAAGCGGCCGCGGCTGATCGGCTGAACATTCCCTACATCACCCTGCAGGGCCGTGACGGCGGAAGTGCACTGGCGGCGGCGGCGGTCAATGCGCTGGCCGGAACGGGGTCGGAAGCGGCATGACGGAAACGACGAACAGGATCGCTATTATCGGGATCGGCGAAGATGGCCTCTCCGGCCTGACGGCATCGGCCCGTGCGCTTGTCGATACGGCAGAGGTGCTGGTCGGCGGTGCCCGACATCTGGCAATGATCGACGACACCCACACGGCGGAACGGCTGACATGGCGATCGCCCCTGAAGGATACGGTGGCCGATATTGCGGCCCGGCGCGACAAACGGCTGGTCGTCCTGGCGACCGGCGATCCGATGAGCTATGGCATCGGCGTGACTTTGGGGCGGGAGTTCGGCCGGGATGCCGTGACGGTTCTGCCGGCGGTCGGGGCCTTCTCGCTGGCGGCAGCCCGCCTTGGCTGGCCGCTGGAGGATGTCGACCGGATCACCCTGCACGGACGCCCCATGGCGATGCTGGCGGCTTTTGTCAGGCCCGGTGCCAGACTGCTTGTTCTTTCGGAAGACGGAACGACGCCGGCCCAGGTTGCGGCCCATCTCAGCACCGCTGGATACGGCGGAAGCGAAATCCGGGTGATGGAGCATCTCGGCGGCGATGACGAGGCGATCCTGTCCGGCACGGCGGCGGAATGGTCCATCGGCACATGCCGCGATCTCAACACCATCGCTGTCGAATGCATCGCCGGTCCGGACGCAAGGGTTTTCAGCCGGGCGGCCGGTCTGCCGGATGACGCCTTCGACCATGACGGCCAGATGACGAAACGTGAAGTGCGGGCGGCAACGCTGGCGGTTCTAGCCCCGCAACCGAATGCGCTGCTGTGGGATGTCGGCGCCGGGGCAGGATCGGTCGCCATTGAATGGATGCGGCTGGGCGGCAAGGCCATCGGCATCGAACGGTCCGCCGACAGGATCGCGAAAGCCGCGGCCAACGCATCGGCGCTTGGCGTGCCGACCCTGCGGCTGATTCACGGCGATGCGCCGGACGCGCTGGACGGACTGTCGGCGCCGGATGCGGTTTTCATCGGCGGTGGCATCACATCGCCGGGAATGGGGAAACTCTGCTGGAATATGCTGAAGCCGGGCGGTCGACTGGTGTGCAACGCGGTTACTGCCGAAGGTGAAATGGCGCTTACCCAACTGCATACGGAAATCGGTGGTGCGATGACAAGAATAGCCGTATCACGCCTTGAACCGGTAGGGCCATATCATGGATGGCGGCCCCTGATGCCGGTCACCCAGTTTCATGCGGTTAAAGGGTACGAGTGATGCAAGACCGTCTGTGTTCTCAATACGAGGATCTGGAATTGTGGCAGGCTTCCGCCGATCTGGCGCTGGCGGTCAAGCAGGCCCTGGGCGATGCGGCTTTTGCCGGGTCGGGCACGACGGCGTTGGTGACGGCGGCGGAAATACCGGCGACGCTGGCGACGGCCTATTCATTGCCTGAAGCGGAAATCATCGATCATATCGGCAAGGCGATGGAGAAGCTCATTCTGCTCGAACATCTTCTGATGCTTCTTGACTGCCACACGGTCGCGCCGGCGCTGGACGCGCTGAAGGCAGAATTCGCGACCTTGCTTGAAGACGATTACGGTGACTTCGACGATGACTAGGGGAACCGCCTACGGGATCGGGGTGGGACCCGGCGATCCGGAATTGCTGACGCTGAAGGCGTACCGCCTGATCCGTGACTGCCCGGTTCTGGCATGGCCGGCAACGCTGGACGATGAATCGACCGCCAGAGCGATAGCCGAACCGCATATTCCGGACGACCGGATCGAAATTCCGATCCGCATGCCGATGGTGGAATCGCGGTTTCCGGCGCAGGATGTTTACGATCAGGCGGCTATTGAAATCGGCAGTCATCTGTCGGCCGGAAGGGATGTCGCGGTGCTGTGCGAGGGCGACCCGTTTTTCTACGGATCGTTCATGTATCTGTTCGCCCGGCTGTCGGAAAACCATCAGGTTGAAGTCGTGCCCGGTGTCAGCAGCCTGACGGCGGTGCCGGCCGCTCTGGGCGTGCCGCTGGCGTCGCGCAATGACGTGCTGACGGTGCTGCCCGGCCCGCTCGAGGAGGACGTTTTGACCGAACGGCTGCGCGACTGCGAGGCGGCGGCGATCATCAAGGTCGGAAGGCATCTGCCGAAAATCCGCCGGGTGCTTGAAAGTCTGGGTCTTCTGGATCATGCCCGCTATGTTCAGCATGCAACGATGGAGAAACAGGTGGTCGAACCTCTGGCGAATATGCCGGCCGATATGAAAGCGCCGTATTTTTCCATGGTCATCGTGCATCGGCGTGGTGAAGCGTGGCGGCTGTCATGACCGCTATTATTGCTCTGACCGCCGAAGGATCGGCCCTTGCGAAGCGTCTGCAGGAAGTTATTCCCGGCGCTGTGACTTTCGGAAAGACCGGCCGCGCCGACGGTTTGGATCAGGCATTCGATGATGTGCAGGCCCTGATGCAGGCAAAGTATCTGGAAGGAACGCCGGTTGTTGCGATCATGGCGGCGGCGATACCGGTGCGGCTTCTGGCGCTGTTGCTGGGCGATAAATTCAATGAACCACCGGTGATCGCGATCTCGCAGGATGGCGCGAGCGTGGTGCCGCTGCTGGGCGGTCATCGCGGTGCGAACCGTCTGGCAATGAAGATTGCAGCCGCAACGGGCGGCCATGCTGCCGTTACGACCGCCGGCGATATCGATCTCGGTTTCGCGCTGGACGATCCGCCGTCGGGCTGGGTCGTCGCCAATCCTGAAATGATAAAGCCGGTCACGGCAGCGTTGCTGGCGGGCGAAAAGGTTGCGCTGAAACATAAGGCCGGACCGGGCGACTGGCCGCCGCCGGAGCGGTTCTCGGACGGCGGCGAACAAGCCGTTCTGATAACGGATCGCCTGAACGCGATTCCGCCGGCAACCCTGGTGCTGCATCCGCCGGTTCTTACGGTCGGTGTCGGCTGCGAACGCGGTATCCCGGCTGCCGAAGGCGTTGCGGCGGTCCAGCAGGTTCTGACGGCGCAGGGATATGCGTCCTCGTCCGTGGTTGCGGTCGGATCGGTCGATCTGAAAGTGGATGAGCCGGCGGTGCTGGCGGCGGCGCGGTCACTCGGCTGCGATGCCCGCTTCTTTACGGTGGACGCTCTGGAAGCCGAAACGCCACGGCTTAAGAACCCGTCTGACGTGGTGCTGCAGGAAATCGGCTGTCATGGCGTGGCGGAGGCAGCGGCGCTTGCTCTTGCGGGGCCGGACGCTGTGCTCGCTGTTGAAAAGCAGCGTATCGGCAAGGTCACCGTCGCCATCGCGAAAGCGCCTCGCATCGAAGCCGCGGCATCGGGCAGGGCAAGTGGCAGGCTTTTTGTTGTCGGTACCGGCCCGGGTCAGGCCGCCTGGCGGACAGGCGAAAGCGTGAAAGCCCTGAAAGCGGCGGATACGGTGGTCGGCTATGGCCTGTATCTCGATCTTGTCAGCGATCTGATCGCCGGCAAGGAGCGCCTTGAATCGCCGCTGGGGGCAGAGGAGGACAGGGTGCGGCTGGCGCTTGAAGCGGCGGCGACCGGCAAGACCGTGGCGCTGGTCTGTTCAGGCGACCCCGGTATTTACGCGCTCGCCACGCTGGTATTCGAAGTGCTCGAAAAATCAGATGACCGCGCCGTGCGGGGCGTCGAAGTTTCTGTCTGCCCCGGTGTGTCGGCTTTTCAGGCGGCCTCGGCCAGGCTCGGCGCGCCGATGGGGCACGATTTCTGCCTGATCTCGCTGTCGGATCTGCTGACGCCGCGCGAGGCTATTCTGAAACGGCTGGATGCGGCGGCTGAAGCCGATTTCGTAACCGCCTTCTACAACCCGCAGAGCCTGCGCCGCCGCTCTCTTCTGGGCGAGGCGCGCGACAGGATCGCCAGGCATCGGCCGGCGGATACACCCGTCGCCATCGCCCGGTCGCTCGGCAGGCCGGAAGAGTATGTCGAGATTACGACAATCGGGGAATTTGATACGGAAAGCGTCGACATGCTGTCGCTGGTGGTGATCGGCAATTCCGAAACGCGGCGCGTTGATGTAGCGGGTCGAACTTTTGTCTATACACCGCGCGGCTATGCCCAGAAGTCGGCGAAAAAGGGGGCTGCATGAAAGTATTCTTTATCGGCGCGGGGCCGGGCGCGCCCGATCTGATTACGGTGCGTGGGTTAAAGATCATCCAGTCTTGCCCGGTCTGTCTCTATGCCGGGTCTCTGGTGCCGGAAGCGGTTGTAGCGGAAGCGCCCGAAGGCGCGCGGGTGATCGATACCGCGCCGATGCATCTGGATGAGATCATGGCTGAAATCGAAGCGGCGCGCGACCGCGATGAGGACGTCACCCGGGTGCATTCCGGCGACCCGTCGCTATATGGCGCGATTGCGGAACAGATCCGCCGTCTCGACACACTTGGTATCGACTACGAGATCACGCCCGGCGTTTCCGCCTATGCGGCGGCGGCGGCGCTTTTGAAGACCGAACTGACGCTGCCGGAAATCGCCCAGACGATCATCCTGACGCGTACCGCCGTTCGTGCCTCGGGCATGCCGGAAGGCGAAGACCTGGATACGCTCGGCCGCACGGGTGCGACTCTGGCAATCCATCTTTCGATCAACAATCTGGCGAAAGTGGTGCGCGAACTGACCCCGCATTACGGCGAAGACTGTCCGGTGGCGATCGTCTATCGCGCGACATGGCCGGATGAACTGGTCATCACCGGAACCCTGGGCGATATCAGGCCGAAGGCGAAAGCCGCGAAGATCACGCGGACGGCGCTTATTCTGGTTGGCCGGGTGCTGGGCGAAGGGGTGGCGTTCAAGGACAGCCGTCTCTATGCGGCCGACCATACCCATGTGCTGCGGGAAAAAGCTGTCTAGTGATTTGCCTGAATAGGCTCCGGCCCGCGCCATCACCCGGTTTCGCATCGTGGTTGTGCAAAAGGGGTCAGGGCGTGGGTCGCAGCCGGTCTTTCGTGTTTTGTGTGCAGGCCCCGGGCCAACTCTTTCCGGCATATGCTTGAACGGCAAATACAAGCAAGTTTTGAAAGAGCGGCCCGGAACCGGAGCCGCCGGTTCGCCTTTAGAAGAGCGATACCAGCATTGTCGCGAAGCCTGTCGCGGCTTCGGTGGCGATAAGCGCAGCGCCGAGAACCATGCCTGAAATCAAACCGATCAGAACGTTCCGCGCCGTATTCGGTGAGTCTTCTGTCTGGGTTGTTACCATGATCGTCGCCTCCTCAATCTCTAATGTCAGATTACAAATGCCCGACGTTTTCGTCTGTGACTGGTGTCACATAGACGCGATTTAAGGCGAATTTTAGGAAATTTGGCGCTGGGTCGCGGCGTAAGATGTTGATTCAGGGGCAGAAAAAATTTGTGGTTATTCTGCTAAACAGGATGAAGATAGCTTTCCCAGAGATCGGCGCTGACGGAATCGCGGGTATTCGACGTGCCGCCCCAGAGCGATTCAGCAGTAAAGACGACGCGGTACAGCGGTTGCCCGATACGTTCGCCTTCGGCGCTGCGGTCCGGAAAGACATGCCATCCGCACCCGGCTTCAACGGTGCCGGTGCGGCCACGCAGATAGCCGGGCACCCGGGTATGGCCGGCCGGATGGTCGAGCGTCACCGTCACCCGGTCGCCGGCTGAAAATTTCGACTGTGCTTCCTCGGGCATTGCCGATGGGCCGCCCTTGCGCAGGGTGGATGCGACGCGGTCGGCGGTCAGCTTTCGGTCTTTCAGCTCTGTTGGCGGATCGCCTGCGGAAAGAACGCCATTTTCCGCCAATAGCTTTTCCAGTCCGACAAGCCAGTTTTCGTAATAGCTGTTGCGAAGATAGTCGGCGGGGTGCTGCCGTTCGCGCGCATGGCGAGAGGCGTCCAGCGACCACAAGCCCAGCGAACCGCAGGAAAGTGTCAGCCAGAAGACCGCTTTTTCCCAATCGGCATGAAAAACGGGTTCGGTGGATTCCGGTTCCGGATCGACCGGTCCGAGACCGTCCATACCGCCAAGATCGTGTCCGCCCTGCATCTCTTCCCGCTTTCCGCTATTCTTCTTCCCTCAGGCGAAAACAGAATGCAACGGCAAGCAACCCCATTGCCGCGATTCCGATCGCCATCGGCAGTGCCGACCGATCATACATCTCCGTGACGGCAATCCCAACCACCGCCGCCATGGCGAACTGGGAAAACCCCTGAAACGCCGTCGCCGCGCCGGCCCGTTCCGGAAACGGCGCCATCAAGCCGGCCAACGCATTCGGCATCATGATGCCCAGACCGATCATGTAAAGAACCATCAGCGGCAGGACGGTTGCGACGGACCCGAACCCGGCAAGTTCAACACCCGTCATTGCCACGCCTGCAACCAGATTGAGGAACGCGCCGAGACGGGTCATCGGCGCGACCCCGAAACGCCGCACCAACCGTCCGCCGAACTGGGTTCCCGCCATGTAGCCGACAACGATGGCGGCGAAACAGAAACCGTAGATTTCCGGCTTCACGCCGAAGGCATCGATGAAAACCAGCGGCGATGCGCTGATGAAACAGAAAAGGCCGCAATAACTGAAGGCGCCGGCGAACGCATAGGCCCGATAGGTTGGATGGGCCAGAAAATCGCCGAAATTTCTAAAGATGCGTTTCGGTCTGGTCGCATCCGGCGTCATATGACGGTTTGTCTCCGGCAGTTTCAGCCAGATACCCGCAAGAGCAATTCCGCCGAACAGGGTCAGTACCAGAAAATTCGCCCGCCAGCCGAACCAGCCTTCCAGGAAGCCGCCCAGCACCGGGCCGGCCGCGGGCGCCAAGGCCATCGCCGTCGCCACATAGGCGAGAACACGCGCGCCTTCTACCCGTCCGTAGACATCGCGGATCGCCGCTCGTCCGATCACCGGCCCGGCGCACCCGCCCAATGCCTGGAAAAACCGCGCGACGATCAGAATTTCGATTGTCGGCGCGATCCAGCAGGCAAGCGAGGCCGTCGTATAGATCGCCAGCCCCGTCAATAGAGCAGGGCGTCTGCCGAACCGGTCTGACAGCGGCCCGTAGAAAAGCTGGCTGACACCGAAAGCGATCAGGAACACGCTGAGGGTTAGTTGAACGGTAACGGCATCCGTCCCGAAGGAAGACCCGATCGATGGCAGGGACGGCAGATACAGATCCGTCGATATCGGCCCCAGGGCGACCGCCATCGTGATGAAGGCGATGGCAATGCCGAGGCGGATCGGGGTGTCAGACGGCGACGGAGTCATCGCTCCCGATCCGGTGCAGCCCCGCGCCGTTCCCGCGTAGCCAGGTGCGGCCGGTTTCGGGGTGGTCGGTCAATGCCGCAACCTGCCGCCAGAAGGCCGCCGAATGGTCCATGTAAACCAGATGCGCGACTTCATGGGCGACGACGTAATCTGCGACAAAGGCCGGGGCGCAGATCAGCCGCCAGTTGAAATTCAGATCGCCGTTGGAACTGCAGCTTCCCCAGCGGCTGGTCTGGTCGCGGATCGAGATACGACCCGGCCTTTTGCCAATCAGTCCGGCCTTGGCCGTGACGAGGGTTCGGAATTCCCGCCGCGCTTCTTTCTTCAGGGCATCCCTGACGCGCCGCGCGAGATGCGGTTCGTCGCCGCCGACCCGCAACCGGTTACCGTCGATCCGGGCATGGCCGCGCCGGTTTGCATCATGGTCGATGACAAGCTCTGTATCCTGGAAGGGAATAACCGCGCCGGGTGCGAAGGGAACGGGCGCGGGCCGTCCTGCGGCGGTTTCAGACAGCCAGCCGCGGTGCCGCTCAACGAAATTCATGCCGTCGCGCAGGGGCATCCATTGCGGCAGGGTCAGGATCGCCCCGTTGCCGCGCGGGTCCATGCGGATGCTGACGCGCCGCGCCTGCGGATGCCGGCGCACGGCAACCGGCAGCGCGCCGCCCGGCAGCGTTATCGTGAAACCGGTTTTCGGATCCGCTTCGGCCATGGCATTTCTTTTCCACGGATTCGCCAGCAGATGCCAAAACCTATCGACGGGTTTTCTGGCTGTTTCGTTCATGCGGCATTCCCAGACGCCAGATCGGGCGGTTCTTCACTTTTTCCTCAAGCCAGCGCGTGACATGGTCTTCTAGATCGTCAACGAAGGTTTCCGACACGACCTTGTCCTGCACTGAAATCCCGGCCTCGTGCACGCTGTCGGGCGAGCCGGAAACCAGGGGGTGCCAGTCCGGCAGGTCCTTGCCTTGCCAGATTAGAAGATAGGCGCAGGTTTCCGGCAACCAGGGCAGCCTGCCCACGGTGGCCGGAGTCAGTTGCACGCAATCCTCGACGATGTCTTTGCGGTTAGCGTAATCGCCGCAACGGCAGCTATGCGTATCCAGCAATTCGCAGGCGACATCCGTCATCGCGATGGCCCCGGAATTGGCGTCCTCCAGTTTGTGCAGACAGCACTGGCCGCAACCATCGCACAGGGATTCCCATTCCTCGCGGCTCATATCGGCCAGCCGTTTGGTTTTCCAGAATGGATTGGGTGCGGTCGTCATGCGGCTGAATCGATGAGATGCAGGAAAGACCCGGCGACGGATCCGGCGCGCAAACCGGTCGGGCCCGTGGCGGAACCGGCCGCATCACGGGTATCGAACAGTTTCTCGCCCGGCCCTTCGGAAACCGTCGTCGCGTAATGGAATTCGTGGGCGGCGATTTGCTCTCCGGCCGGACCGAACGGGGAATCGCACAGGGTGATAGCCCGGCGGTAGCCGAGATGCAGTTTGCGGTCGGCGAAGCTCGTTTCGACCGGCAGCAGACCGGCCATGGCGTATCGGTCGCCATCAGCGTCGATCAATCCGTTGCCCAGCACCATGTAGCCGCCGCATTCGCCGATCACCGGTTTCGCGGCGGAAGCGGCGTCCTGCAGACCGGACAGAAAGCGGGCATTCCCTGATAGTGTCCCGGCATGCAGTTCAGGATATCCGCCCGGCAGATAGACGGCGTCGGCATCCGGTGACGGCGCATCGCCGGCCAGCGGCGAGAACGGCAGTATCTCCGCACCGGCCCGCCGCCAGCCTTCCAGAATATGCGGATAGGCGAAGGCAAAGGCTATGTCGTCGGCCACGGCGATACGCTGCCCCGGCGGTGGAAAAGGCGTCGATGCTGCCGTGTCGAGCGCTGCCGGTTTTGCCAGCGCCTGCAATGCAGAACAGTCAATATGCTGTGCTATCAGCGCCGCGGCTGTGTCGATGAAACCGTTGAGGCCGGTTTTCTCGCGCGCCTGCACAAGGCCAAGATGGCGCGACGGTATTTCCATATCGGCAATGCGGGGAATAAAGCCGAGCACGGTGATTTCGGGCAGCGCCGATGCCATGGCGTCAGCAATGATCTGGCGGTGTTTGTTCGTGCCGACCTTGTTGAAGATCACGCCGGCGAGTTTGAGATCCGCGCGATGGGTTGCAAAACCGCGGACGAGCGCCGCCGCCGATGCCCCCTGCGACCGGGCGTCGACCACCAGCACCACGGGCCAGCCGGTCAGCGCCGCCAGATCGGCCGTCGACCCCCTGCCATCGGCCGCGCCGTCGAACAACCCCATGACGCCTTCCGCTATCACCAGACCGGCGCCGTCGGAAACGGCGGAAAGGTTGTGCAGAATCGTTTCCCGACGCATCGCCCAGAGATCGAGATTGAAGCAGGGGCGGCCGGTCGCGGCGGTGTGAAAGGACGGGTCGATGTAGTCGGGCCCGACCTTGGCCGACCCTATGGCTACACCGGATCGGGCAAAGTGCCGCAGCAGACCGAGTGTTATCAGCGTTTTGCCGCTGCCGCTGGATGGTGCGGCGATAATCAGTCCGGGGGGTGTCTTCGCCATCGAAGAAAGGACGCCGGCTTAGCCGGTTTCGCTTTGGGACGGATTCCACAGTCCAAGCGGGTCGGGATCGGGGATCGCGCCCTGGCTCTGCCCGATCCAGTCGAGCGCGGTCCGCAGACGGACGATTTCACCGATTGCGACAATCGCCGGCGGGTCGATGTCCTGTGCAGCATCGGCGGCTTCCGACAGGGTTGTCACCAGCACTTTCTGGTCTGCCGTTGCCGCCTTCGAAACGATGGCGACCGGTTCGTCGGCGCGTCTGCCGCCACCGATCAACAGGTCGGCGATGCCGGCCAGATGTTTCAGCGCCATGTAGAGAATGATGACGGGAGAGCCTCTGGCGATGGCGTTCCAGTCGAGATGATGCGGCACGTCGCCCGTCACGTCATGACCGGTGATGAAGGTAACGGCGGAATTCGTGTCGCGGTGGGTTGCGGGTATCCCAGCATAGGCCAGCCCGCCGATGCCTGCGGTAATACCTGGCACGATACGAAATGGCACGTTCGCGCGCACCAGCTCCAGCGCTTCCTCACCACCGCGGCCGAACACGAACGGGTCGCCGCCTTTCAGTCGCACGACCTTGCGGCCGGCGCGGGCCAGTTCGACGAGGCGGGCCGAAATGGCTCGCTGTTTGGGCGAGGGACGGCCGCCGCGCTTGCCGGCATAGATGCGTTCCGCCCCGTCCGCCGCCATGTTCAGAATCCTGTCATCGACAAGCGCGTCATACACAACCGTATCGGCCTGCCGCAAGGCGTTGACGGCGTGCAGGGTCAACAGGCCCGGATCGCCCGGACCCGCGCCGACGAGCCAGACCCAGCCGGGCTGTAAAACCGGCATATCCTGCATCAAACCATCCGTCTGGAACAAATCGTGTCGCATCGGAAAATTCTATTCGTGCAGAACAGGTTAGGAAAGCAAATAGGCGACTCTTCTTCGCACGGAAGCGCCTCGACGAATATCGAAAAACCCGTAAGCTGCAGGAATGACCAGAAAACCGGATGGCCCTTTGCGCAGTGGATGGACGACGGGCGCTTGCGCGACCGCTGCGGCCTGCGGCGCCTTCCGCGCGCTGATATCCGGACAGTTCCCGGAAACCGAAACCATCCGTCTGCCGCGCGGCGAATTGCCGGTCTTCACGCTTGTCGAAACCCTTCTGGAAGGGGATGCGGCGCGGGCCGGCGTCATCAAGGATGCCGGCGACGATCCCGACATCACCCATGGCGCAACAATTCTGTCGACGGTGCGGCGCGGGCCGGCGGGGTCCGGCATCACGTTTCATGCGGGTGAGGGGGTCGGCATGGTGACGAAGCCGGGTTTACCCATTCCGCCGGGCGAACCGGCTATCAACCCGAAACCGCGTGAAATCATGCGAACCAACCTGTCGGAAATCGCCGATCAGTTCGGTCTGCCGCACGACATCAGTGTTACCGTTTCCGTGCCGGGCGGCGCGGCGCTTGCGAAAAAGACCTGGAATCCGCGTCTGGGTATCGTCGGCGGTCTTTCGATACTGGGCACGACCGGCATTGTCGTTCCGTTTTCCTGTTCGGCCTGGATTCATTCCATTCATCGCGGCATCGATGTAGCGCGGGCAGGCGGGTTTGCGCATGTTGCCGGATCGACAGGCAACATGTCGGAAGAAGCGGTGCAGAAGAAATTCGACCTGCCGCTGGAAGCGCTGCTGGACATGGGCGATTTCGCCGGCGGATTGCTGAAATACCTTCGCCGTCATCCTGTGCCGCGCCTGACATTATCGGGCGGGTTCGCCAAGATGCTGAAGCTGGCGCAGGGAAATCTCGACCTGCATTCGTCGCGCAGTCAGGTCGATTTCGAAAAACTGGCGGCGCTGGTTGCGGAATGCGGCGGAACGCCCGATCTTGTGTCTGCGGCGCGAAACGCGAATACGGCGGCCGAAGTCCTGGGGCTTGCCGGCGATTTGCCGCTGGCGGAAACGGTTGCGGCGCGGGCGCGGCAAACCGCTCTGGCGACGTTGTCAGGCGATACATCGGTGGACGTTCTGATTGTCGACCGGGAAGGAAACGAACTGGCTCATGTCGGATGAAACGGGAAAACGCCGGCTCCTGATTCTCGGAGGGACGGGCGAGGCCTACGACCTCGCCGATGCCGTTGCCGCGCAGGCCGGCGACCGTTATGCCGTTATCACCGCCCTGGCCGGGCGGACCGGTGAACCGCGCCAGCCGGCGGGGCAGGTTCGGGTCGGCGGTTTCGGCGGAACGGACGGTCTGGTCTCCTATCTGCAAGACACGGCGGTCGATTGCGTTATCGATGCAACCCACCCGTTCGCGGCGCAAATGACCGGCCAGGCTTTCGAAGCCAGCCGCCGGACCGGTCTTCCCTATCTGCGGCTGGACCGACCGGCCTGGCGGGCGCAGGACGGCGACCGGTGGCATCTCGTTCCCGATGCCGCGGCGGCGGCGGCGTTGTTGCCGAAGGTCGGGTCGGTCGCTTTTCTGACGGTCGGCACGAAAGAACTGCAGGCGTTTCGGGGACTCGACGGCGTGCAAATCGCCATGCGGCTTGTCGATCCGCCGGCGGAACCGGTTCCGCTTGAGGAAATCGTCATGATTCTCGGCCGCGGGCCGTTCGATCTGGAAGATGAACGGGCGTTGCTGCAGCAGCATCGGATCGATGTTCTGGTGACCAAGAACAGTGGCGGCGAGGCGACGGCGGCCAAGTTGACCGCCGCACGGGAAGCAGGCATACCGGTGGTCATGATCGAACGGCCGGAACAGCATGTGGAACCGGTTGTCACCACTGTAGCGGATGCCATAGTCTGGCTGACGGAAACGGAGCGATGACTGTCTTGCACCCTTTCAGATTTTTAGTGGCGCTGTTTGCCCTTGCGATTCTGTTTTCGCCCGGCGCGAAAGCCCAGACCAACGACAACCTGCTTGATACACGGCCAGCGGAATCCAGAGCCGTGGAAGCGGGCGATCTCGATGCTCTCCGGTCTTTGCTGATCGGCGGCTCGAATACCGGCGTTTCGGATTCGAGTGGCCGCAGTCTGTTGATGATCGCGGCATCGCGCAACGATATCGATATCATGGAGCTTCTGTTCGACTACGATGTCCAAAGGGAGCAGAGAGACGTCAACGGCGCCACCGCGCTGCATTGGGCCATTCGCTCAGGCGCGGTCGATGCAACCATACTGCTGCTTGAAAACGGCGCCGATCCGAATGTTCAGGACAATCAGGGCATGACGCCGCTCATGCTGGCGGTTCGGAAAAACGATCGCTTTCTGGTGGAGGAAGTTCTGCTGGCAAATCCGGATATGAATATCGCCGATTACACCGGCCGGACGGCATTGGACTGGGCGCGAACAGGTCGCGACAGTTCTATCGTCAGGCTGCTTGAAGACGCCGGCGCAAGCTGACCTGACCTAACGGTCGGACCCTTCAGGACGACCGAACAGACTGAAACTGTCGCCGTCGTTCGACACGGCCGTTGCCGGGCGGCGCGCGTACGGACTGTCAGAAATCGGAACGCCTGCCAGTGCTTTTTCCATGAACCGCCGCCAGGTGATCGCCGGCAGACCGCCGCCGGAAACGCCGCCGGTTTTTCCCACCATGCGCGACGCATCGTCATTACCGTACCAGACACCGGCCACCAGGCCCGGCGTGTAGCCGATAAACCATGCATCGCGGTTTAGCTGTGTCGTGCCGGTCTTGCCTCTGGCGACATGGCCCGCCGCTTCGTTTCCGAGTGCCGCGCGTCGTCCGGTGCCGCCGCTGACAACCGAAGTAAGCATGGAGTCAAGGCGCGCCGCCGTATCCCAGTCGATCAGCGGTTCATCCGTCGTTCCGGGCTTCCGGTACAGAACCTGTCCCTTTCCATCCAGAATGCGCAGGATGCCGTAAGGCGTCGTCTGGTTTCCGCTGTTGGCCAGCACGGCATAGGCGCCGGTCAGTTCCAGCAACGAGACTTCATGAACGCCCAGCGCGATCGACCGGTCCGGCCGCATCGGGCTGGTGATGCCCAGTCTGCGGGCGACGGCGACAACAGACTTGCGGCCGGCCAGTTCGCCGACCTGCACGGCGGCGGGGTTCAGCGAGCGGGCGAACGCCTCGCGCACGGTGACGGGGCCGGTCTGTTCGCTGGCGACTGACCGGGGCGCCCAGCCATCCAGATTCAGCTTGCTGGCGTCGACGATGCTGTCGGGCGTCAATCCTGATTCCAGTCCGGCCAGATAGACGAACAGCTTGAAGGTCGATCCGGGTTGCCGCTGCGCCTGCACAGCGCGGTTGAAGGGCGAGCGGCTCCAGTCCGATCCACCGACCATGGCAACCACCGCGCCATCCGGACGCATCGCCACCAGCGCGCCGTTGCCGACCGCATAGTCCCTGCCGTCTGCGATGCCGGACCGGATCGCCGTCTGTGCAGCCGACTGGATGCGGCGCTCCAGCGTGGTTTCGATCACCAGATCCCGGTCTACGCCGCCGATCAGATCTCTCGCCCGGCTGGTGATCCAGTCCGTGTAATAGCGGACGATGTTGCTGTCCGGACGCGTTGCCGGCGGTCGGGCTTTTAGTTTTTTGGCCGCGTCGATTTTATCGGCGTCGACCCAACCGGTCTGCGCCAGCGCAGCCAGAACCAGCCGTGCCCGGGTTGTTGCGCGTTCCGGACTGGCGACAGGGTTGTAACGGCTGGGCGCTTTCGGAAGGCCGGCGAGAACAGCCGCTTCAAACAGCCCGACCTTGCTGGCGGGTTTGTCAAAATACCGCCGCGCCGCGGCGTCTATTCCATAGGCGCCCGACCCCAGATAGATTCTGTTCAGGTAGATTTCCAGAATCTGGTCTTTCGTGAAGGTCGCTTCCATCCAGAACGCCAGCAGCGCTTCCTGTACCTTGCGCTTGAGCGTGCGATCCGGGCTTAGAAACAGGTTCTTGGCGACCTGCTGGGTTATGGTGCTGCCGCCTTCGCGCACCACGCCGGCGGTGACATTTACCCAGATCGCGCGGGCGAGACCGATCGGGTCCAGCCCCTGATGGTCATAGAAGCGGCGGTCTTCGATGGCCAGAAAAGCCTGCGGCAAATAGGGCGGCAGGCCGGCAATGGTGACCGGATCGCCAAAGTCGCTGCCCTGCCTTGTCAGAACGGACCCGTCGGCCGCCAGCACGGTCAGAACCGGTTTGCGCATGGAGGCGGCATCGATATCCGCGACATCGGCAATGTCCCAGGCGAAGTACCCGACCAGACCCGCAAGCGCGATGACGCCCCAGATCGAAATCGCGATGACGCCGCGAATCAGCCGCCCGCGCCACGACCGGCCCGGTACCGGTTTCGCCGCCGCGCCGGACCGCTTTTTGGCGGCCTTTGCTTTCGGCTTTTTTGCGCTGGTTCCGGGTTTCGATGATTTTGCTTTGGCCATGCGCTGCTCTTACACGGATTCGGGATGCTTCCCTCAAGTCCTGACACATGCAACGGCGCGATAATGTTTGTTGCAGTTTTTACTCGTTCCAAAAAAAGGGCTAGACCTTTGGATAAGATCAATTATATATTATACTATCAGGAATCGGAGAATTATCGATGAGACCTTTTGCAAAATCGATTGATCTGCTGCGCGATGCCGGGCTGCGCCCGACGCGTCAGCGCATGGCGCTGGCCAAACTTCTTTTTGACCACGAAGACCGCCATGTCACGGCGGAAGTTTTGCATGCGCAGGCGCGAGACGAAGATATCAAGGTTTCTCTGGCCACGGTTTACAATACGCTCAACCAGTTCCGCGATGCCGGTCTGGTGCGGGAAGTCGTGGTCGAACCGGGCCGGTCGTATTTCGATACGAATGTGGATAACCACCACCATTTCTTCAATGTCGATAACGGCGAACTGAGCGACATTCCGTTGTCGGATGTCTCGGTGTCATCGTTGCCGGTACCGCCGGAAGGCACGGCCATCGACCGGGTCGATGTCGTTGTGCGCGTCTCGAAACGCGCCTGATCCGGGCGTTTCCGCCCAACTTCCCATCTAACGAAAAAGTTTTATTTTAGAATGGTTCTAAAATAATTGACGTTTCACTGCGCCTGCGCCATATTCTGAAGCGTCGGACACGGCTGTTCCGGCCGGTCGTCCAACGTATCAGAAACGAAATTCAGGAGAGTGAAATGTCGTTAAAAGGTTCAAAAACTGAAGACAATCTGAAGGAAGCGTTTGCCGGTGAAAGCCAGGCGAACCGCCGGTATCTGTACTTCGCACAGAAGGCCGATATTGAAGGCTATAACGACGTTGCCGCTGTTTTCCGGTCGACCGCCGAAGGCGAAACCGGTCATGCGCACGGTCACCTGGAGTTTCTTGAAGAAACCGGCGACCCGGCAACGGGCGAGCCGATCGGCGATACGGGCCTGAACCTGAAAGCCGCAATTGCCGGCGAAACCCACGAATACACGGATATGTATCCGGGTATGGCGCGTACGGCGCGCGAAGAAGGGTTCGACGAAATCGCCGACTGGTTCGAAACACTCGCGAAAGCGGAAAAGAGCCATGCCGGTCGTTTCCAGAAGGCCTTCGATTCGCTGGACGCCTGAACCTTCTGATCGTACCGGGCCGGGTTTTTCTGGACTGTTCAGGATGCCCGGCCCGGCGCGATCGTTATCTAAAAACAAAACCGATGTTTTTTAGGAGCGGGCCATGCGCGAAGGCAGCCTTGATGCACCGACACGTCATCCGATCGACTGGAAGAATCCGGATTTCTACGACGAAGCGAAACTGGACGAAGAATTGCGGCGGGTCTTCGATATCTGTCATGGGTGCCGGCGCTGCTTTAACCTCTGTGACAGTTTTCCCCGCCTGTTCGATCTGATCGACGATTCCGATTCCGGCGAACTGGATACGGTGTCGTCCGACGACTTCAAGCCGGTGGTCGATGCCTGCACGCTCTGCGACATGTGTTTCATGACGAAGTGCCCGTATGTTCCGCCGCATGAATTCAATCTCGATTTCCCGCATCTGATGCTGCGCTACCGCGCCATCGAGCAGAAAAAAGGCCTGTCCGGCGGAATAGAAAAACAGGTCACCGAAACCGACCGCAACGGGGCGCTGGCGACGAAAGTCTCCGGGCTGGCCAACTGGGCGTCCGCACGCGGCAACACGCTGACCCGTGGCCTGATGGAAAAGGCGGCCCATATTCATCACGAAGCGGCTTTGCCAAAATATGCCGGCAAGACGTTTGAAAAAAGCGCGCAAGACACATCGGTGCCGGTTAACAGGGACGCGCCGGCTCATGGCCGGAAGGTGGTTTTCTACGCGACCTGTTACGCGAACTATAACAACCCCGAAATCGGCGAAGCGGCGCGTGCCGTTCTGGCCCGAAACGGCGTCGAATGCGAAGTCGCCTATCCTGAATGCTGCGGCATGCCGCAACTGGAGCAGGGCGATATCGACCGCGTGGCCGGCAAGGCGAAATCTGTCGCCCAGGCTTTCAAACCCTATATCGACAAAGGCTATGACGTCGTATCGCTGGTGCCGAGCTGCACCCTGATGATGAAATTCGAATGGCCCTTGATCCTGCCGGACGATGAGGACGTGGCGCGTCTTGCGAAATCCGCCTTCGATATCAGCGAATACATCGTGACGATTGCCAAGAAGGAAGGGTTGGCGGATGGGCTCGGCGCACTGGATGGCCAGGTCGCGCTTCATATCGCCTGCCATGCCCGCGCCCAGAATGTCGGCCAGAAAGCGGCCGAGATGATGAAACTGGTGCCCGATATCGATCTCAAGGTGATCGAGCGGTGCTCGGGTCACGGAGGATCGTGGGGCATCAAGACCGAGAATTTCGAAGTCGGCATGAAAGTCGGCCGGCCGGTTTTCCGGCAGGCCGCGGATGGCGGCAAAACCAGATACGTCGCCAGCGAATGTCCGCTGGCTGGGCTGCATATCGCGCAGGGAGTCGAACGGGCGGCGAATGACGGCGACAGTCTTCCTGAAACCGTGCCGCACCCTGTCATCCTGTTTGCGCGAGCCTATGGCCTGCAGCAGGAAAAACCGAAAGGATAACGAGGATGGAAATGGCGAATACGGACCGCAAGACCGAAATTACGCGCGCCGATATCATGGACGTTGCGGAATACACGAAAATTCGCGGCGATCGGCGCCAGAAGATGGTCGCGATCAAGAAGAACCGGCGCGTCGAAGTCGGCCCGGTGGCGACCTGTTATTTCGAAAGCTACGACACGATGTGGCATCAGATTCACGAGATGCTGTATATCGAGAAAGGCGGCGAGGAACAGATTGCAGACGAACTGTACGCGTACAACCCGCTGATCCCGAAGGGCCGCGAGCTGGTCGCGACCGTGATGTTCGAGATCGACGAGCCGATCCGGCGCAAGAACTTCCTGATGCGGCTGGGCGGTGTGGAGGAAACGGCGATTCTGAAATTCGGCGACCACGAAGTCAAAGGCGTACCGGAAGAAGACGTCGACCGCACGACGGCGGACGGCAAAGCGTCGTCGGTTCAGTTCATCCATTTTCCGTTTACCGACGAGCAGGCGGCGGCGTTCAAAAAGGACGGTACGCAGGTCCTGACGGGCTTTACGCACCCGGAATACGGCCATCTGACGGTGCTGTCGGAAGCCACCCGAAAGGCGCTGGCGTCAGATCTGGCCTGACTTGCCGCAGGCCATGCGTCGGCTATACTCGGCGCATGAGCGACAGCCCGAACCAGACTGAAAAATACGATGCCTTCAAGGCGCTGCATGACGGCGGGAAAACCTTCGTGATTCCCAACCCGTGGAATGCCGGAACCGCGCGTATTCTGGCGGGTATGGGGTTTCAGGCGCTGGCGACAACCAGCGCCGGTCTGGCGTTTTCGCTGGGGTATCTGGATGGCGCCGATTGTGTGTCGCGCGACACGGTGTTGCAGAATGCCCGGGAAATCGTCGAGGCGACGAATCTGCCTGTTTCCGCGGATCTGGAAAACGGCTTCGGCGCGGAACCGGAAACCTGCGCCGAAACCATCCGTCTGGCATCCGGAACCGGCCTTGTCGGCGGGTCCATCGAAGATGCGACCGGCAACAAGGACACACCGATCTACGATTTCAGCCACGCGGTGGAAAGGGTTACTGCTGCCGTTGAAGCTGCGGCAGATCTGCCGTTTCTTTTGACCGCCAGGGCCGAGAATTTTCTGCATGGCCGGCCCGATCTGGACGACACGATCCGCCGCCTGCAGGCGTTTTCGGAAGCCGGTGCGGATGTGCTGTATGCGCCGGGCCTGCCGGATATCGAGGCGATCCGCACGGTCTGCGCTTCGGTCGACAAACCGGTAAATGTGGTGATGGGCCTGAAGGGTCCGACCTATTCGCTGACCGAACTTCAGGATGCTGGCGTAGCGCGGGTCAGTGTCGGCGGATCGTTCGCCCGCGCGGCTTTCGGCGGCTTCTATGCTGCCGCGCAGGAAGTGAAGGATAGCGGCACCTTCACTTATGCCGGCCAGGCGATGCCCGGGGCAAAAATCGCGTCGTTCATGGATTCGGTGAAACGCGGTTGAAAACTACATCCATTTGGCGATCATCCGGTGCTGCACGGCGGCCTGAGCGGCGATTCTGTAAAATGAAATCAGCTCGCGCACCGGGTCGGAAAGTTTGTCGAAGCCCGACATGAAGGCGACGACAATCCCTATTTCGGTTTCGCCCTGCACCACGAAATACCCGCCAACGACCAGCACCGTCAGCGGCGCCATTGCGTTCAGAAAGTTAATAATGGCCTTCATCGCGAATTTCAGCAGGAATGTTTTCATACGGTTTGAAAACACACTGTCCATCAGCGTGTATTCCTTGCCCGCTCCGCTTTCGTCCTGATCGTTCGAGAGCGAGTCGCTGAGGTTCCTGATCAGCGATAGACGCTTTTCGATCAGGGCGTTGATCCATTTCTGTACAACCGGCACCAGCACGGCCTGGGGAATGAGAAACAGGAAGCTCAACCCGGCGACCAGGGGGTCGACAATCAGCATATAGATGGCAATGGCGATGAGCATTCCGGAATTGACGATGGGCTGTGACAGGCCTTCGCCGACGAAACCGCCCAGCTTGTCGACCTCCGCGGTGATCACGGCAATCCGGGACCCGTTCTCGCCGTTGTTGGATTGCGATTCGTTTCGCAGGCTCGCCAGATGCCCCCGGCAGTATCGAATGGCGCTTTCACTCAACCAGCCCTGATACATCCGAAGGAAAAACTTCAGGCCGCCCTGCAGAACCAGAACGCCGGCGAAGACAGCGCCCAGATTCAGCAGCAGCACCAGATCGCCCTGTTCGACCGCCGTGTTGACGATCCGCCGCTGAAGTTCCAGTGGCGCCATACTCAACGCACCGACGATTGCTGCGATCAGACAGATGAATATCTGATGCTTGCCGCTCATCCGCCAGACATATTCAAGCAGGGTGTCGACCGGCCGGTCATCGCCGGTTTTTTCGATGTTTCGTGGTTTGTTCAGGCTCCACATGCGGCCAGTTCTCCCGATTTTCGTGATGCGGCACGATATGGCCTTCAGGTATCATCGAATCGCCGGGCGGAACAAACGCAAGACGGCCATTAATGGCGAGGGATCACTTCATAACTGTGTTACCAAATACGGTAAATTCGTGGCGGGGCTTGCCGAACCGGGGTCTCGTCACCCATTTTCAAGGCATCGCCCTGTCGATCTGGAAGGAAGTCTGCATGAAACTGTATTTGTCCCGCCGCCAATTCGTTCCGGTTCTGGCCGGTATGGTCGCTATCGCAACCTCCGGCATTCTGCCGGCTCTTGCTGAAGGACTGAAAGGCACGGGCGGGCCTGTACACGGTCTGGCGCTGGGTCATGACCTTAAATACGGACCCGACTTCACCCATTTTGACTATGTCAACCCGGATGCGCCGAAAGGCGGCTCGGTCACGCTCGCGGCCCTGGGATCGTTCGACAGCCTCAACCCCTTCATCATCAAGGGCAGCCCGGGCGCCGGGTCGAGTTCCATTTACGATACGCTGATGGCTTCCCCGCAGGATGAAATCTTTGCGCAATACGGCCTGCTGGCGGAGACCGTCGAAGTGCCGGACGACAATTCATGGGTTCAGTACGTATTGCGGGAAGAGGCGCGGTTCCATGACGGTCATCCGATCCGCGCCGAAGACGTTATCTGGACGTTTGAAAACCTGCGCGACAAGGGGCGTCCCTTTTACCGCTATTATTACGGCAATGTGGAAAATGTAGTCGCTGTCGATGAACGCACCGTCCGTTTCGATTTCAAGCCGGGCGATAATGCCGAACTGGCGTTGATCCTCGGTCAGTTGCCGGTTCTGCCGAAACATTACTGGACCGAGGCTGGCCGCGACTTTGAGAAAACCACGCTTGATGCGCCGCTCGGCTCTGCCGCCTATCGTATTGCGTCGGTCGATCCCGGCCGCGCCGTGGTGATGGAACGGGTGGAGGATTATTGGGGCGCCGATCTGCCGGTGAACAAGGGGCGCGATAACTACGACCGCATTCGCTATGAATACTACCGTGATCCAACCGTGGCGCTGGAAGCGTTCAAGGCCGGAAACATCGATATCCGCGCCGAAAACACCGCGAAGTTCTGGGCTACAGCCTATGACATTCCCGCCATAAAAGACGGACGGATCATCAAGGAAAAGTTTCCGCATGGCCGGTCGGCCGGCATGCAGGCTTATGTGATGAATCTTCGTAATCCGCTGTTTCAGGATGTCCGGGTGCGCGAGGCGATCATTCTGGCCTGGGATTTCGAATGGGTTAACGCCAATATCACATACGGCGCTTACACGCGCACCGAAAGTTACTTCGCCAATTCCGAACTCGCCTCGACAGGTCTGCCGCAGGGCGAGGAGCTTGAGATTCTGGAAGGCCTGCGCGGCCGGATTCCGGAAGAGGTTTTCACTGAACCCTACCAACTGCCGACGACCGACGGGTCCGGCAATAACCGGGAAAACCTGCGCAAGGCCTACGGACTGTTGCAGCAGGCCGGTTGGGTCGTAAAAGACAAGAAACTTGTGAACGCCGAAACCGGCGAACCGTTCGAGTTCGAAATCATGCTGCGTGGCGAATCGCTGGTGCCGCATACCCAGCCATTGGTCCGCAGCCTGAAGCGGCTTGGCATCGAGGCGACTATCCGCGCCGTCGAGGATGCACAGTATGAATCCCGTCTGGAAAGCTACGATTTTGACATGATCGTTTCCGGCTGGGGCCAGTCCCTGTCGCCGGGTAATGAACAGCGCGATTTCTGGGGTTCCGATACGGCAGACCGGCCGGGTGGCCGCAATCTGATCGGCGTTCGTGACCCGGCCATCGACGAGTTGATCGAATTGGTGATTTCCGCGCCGGACCGGGAAAGCCTTGTGCAGCGGACCCGCGCGCTTGACCGGGTGCTGCTGTGGAACCAGTTCGTTATCCCGATGTTCCACATCGATGTCGACCGGATTGCGTATTGGAACCGGTTCGGCATGCCCGACAAGCCGATCCCCCTGCAGGGCGTCGATACGTCGGCCTGGTGGATCGATCCGGAAAAGGATGCCGCCTTGCAGCAAAAGGGTCGGAACTGACGCCGGCATCTGGTAAAGACGTAGAATGCTAGCGTATATCGTCCGCCGCCTGTTGCTGATCGTCCCGACCCTGGTCGGGATCATGACCATCAGCTTCATCATTATTCAGGCGGCGCCGGGCGGCCCGATTGACCGGCTGATCGCTGAACTCAAGGGCGAGGCGGCGGGTGCCCTGTCGCAGGTCACAGGCCCGAGTGGCGATTTCGGCACATCCGATACAAATTCGAACACGTCACAGGGGACAGGCACCGATCCGGCGACGCGCGGCTCGCGCGGCCTTGATCCTGAATTCATCGCGGAACTGGAAAAGCAGTTCGGCTTCGACAAGCCGGCGCATGAACGCTTCCTTTTGATGATGGGCAATTATGCGACCTTCGATTTCGGCACCAGTTATTTCCGCGACCAGAAAGTCGTCGATCTGGTGCTGGACAAGATGCCGGTTTCGATTTCGCTGGGAATCTGGACGACGCTGATCGTCTATCTGATCTCGATCCCGCTCGGCATCATGAAAGCCGTTCGCGACGGTTCGCGTTTCGATGTCTGGACCAGCGGCCTGGTGATCGTCGGCAATGCGATTCCGGGTTTCCTGTTCGCCGTGCTGCTGATCGTTGTATTTGCCGGCGGGCGGTATTTCGACTGGTTTCCGCTGAAGGGCCTGGTGTCGGAAAACTGGGACGAATTATCGACTTTCGATCAGATCGTCGATTACCTCTGGCATATGGTCCTGCCGGTGACGGCAATGGTCATCGGCGGTTTCGCCACCCTGACCATGCTGACCAAGAACAGCTTTCTTGACGAAATCAACAAACAGTATGTCGTGACCGCGCGGGCGAAAGGTCTGGAAGAACGCCGGGTTCTGTACGGGCATGTCTTCCGTAACGCCATGCTGATCGTGATCGCCGGGTTTCCGTCGGCCTTTGTCAGTATCCTGTTTACCTCCTCGCTGCTGATCGAGGTGATTTTCTCGCTCGACGGGCTGGGCCTGCTGGGCTTCGAGGCTGCGCTTGACCGCGACTACCCGGTGATGTTCGCCAGCCTGTACTTTTTCACCCTGCTGGGTCTGCTGATGAACATCATCGGCGATGTGATGTACATGATTATCGATCCGCGCATCGATTTCGAGGCCCGCAATGGCTGATGCGGCGATTGGAAAACTAAAACCAGGGGGCCTGATAAAGATCACCCCGGTGATGCGCCGTCGGTTTGCCCGGTTTCGCAAAAACCGCCGCGGCTGGTGGTCGTTCTGGATCTTCCTCATCCTGTTTCTGATTTCCCTGTTTGCGGACTTCATCGCCAACGACCGGCCGCTGATTGTGCAATACGATGGCCGGTACTTCTTTCCCGTGGTCGAATCCGTGGCGGAAACTGAATATGGCGGGTTTTTTGAAACCGAGGCCGATTATACCGACCCGGCCGTGGTTGACCTGATACAGGAACAGGGCTGGATGGTCTGGCCGCTCATACCGTACCGCTACGATACACCGTCCAGTGATCTGGGCGGGCCTGCGCCCACGCCGCCGGATTCGCATCACTGGCTCGGCACCGATGACGAAGCCCGCGATCTTGCGGCGCGACTGATTTACGGTTTTCGGATTTCCGTTTTGTTCGGTCTGGCGCTGACCTTCGCAACATCGGTGATCGGCATCTTCGTCGGGCTGGTGCAGGGATTTTTCGGGGGCTGGACCGACCTCGCCGGCCAGCGCGTCATCGAAGTCTGGAACGGCCTGCCGGTGCTGTATCTGTTGATCATCATGGCGTCCATCGTGCAGCCGAATTTCTGGTGGTTGCTGGGCATCATGGTGCTGTTCGGTTGGACGGGTCTGGTCGGGCTGGTGCGGGCGGAAACCCTGCGCGCCCGCAATTTCGATTTCGTAAGGGCGTCGCGGGCGCTGGGCGTGTCCGACTGGGTGATCATGCGCCGGCATATCCTGCCCAATGCAATGGTGGCGACCCTGACCTTTCTGCCGTTTATCACCAGCGGGTCGGTGGTTGCGCTGGCGTCGCTGGATTTCCTGGGTTTCGGCTTGCCGCCCGGTTCGCCGTCGCTGGGCGAGATGCTGAAACAGGGCAAGGAAAACCTGCAGGCGCCGTGGCTGGGCATCACGGCCTTTATCAGCATCGGGTTGCTGCTGTCGCTATTGGTGTTCATCGGCGAGGCGGTGCGCGATGCGTTCGACCCGCGCAAGACGGGATGAGAGCAATATGACCGAAACCTTACTGGAAGTGGACGATCTGTCGGTTTCCTTCGCCCTGCCGGACGGCGGCGAAGCGATGGCGGTCAGCCATGTCTCGTTCGCAATCGACCGGAGTGAAACCCTGGCGCTGGTCGGTGAATCCGGTTCCGGCAAATCCGTCACGGCGCTATCGATCCTGCAATTGCTGCCCTATCCGTCGGCGCGGCATCCGTCCGGCTCGATCCGGTTCGACGGAACCGAACTGATGGGTGCCGCCGAACCGGCCTTGCGCAAGGTGCGCGGCAACCGGATATCGATGATCTTTCAGGAGCCGATGACGTCGCTGAACCCGCTGCATGCGGTCGAAAAGCAGATCGCCGAGGCCCTCATTCTGCATCGCGGCCTGACCGGAAATGCGGTGCGTGCGCGAGTGCTGGAACTCCTCGATCTGGTCGGCATCCAGGACCCGGAAAAACGGCTCGGTTCGTATCCGCATCAGCTATCCGGCGGGCAGCGGCAACGGGTGATGATCGCCATGGCGCTGGCCAACGAACCCGACCTGCTGATCGCCGACGAACCGACAACGGCTTTGGATGTCACGATACAGGCGCAAATCCTCAAACTGCTGGAAGACTTGCAGCAGAAATTCGGCATGGCGATCCTGTTCATTACCCACGATCTGGGGATTGTGCGTAGAATATCTGACCGCGTGGCCGTGATGCGCAATGGAGAGATTGTTGAGATCGGTGCAACGGCGACGGTCTTCAAGACTCCCGAGCATGAATACACAAAAAGGCTATTGGCGGCGCAACCGTCGGGCACAAAAACACCGAACGATCCTGGTGCGCCCATCGTCATGAAAGGCGACGGCGTCAAGGTCTGGTTCCCGATCAAGAAAGGGCTGTTCCGGCGCACGGTGGATAACATCAAGGCGGTTGACGGTATCGATGTCGAAATCAGGCAAGGCCAGACCCTGGGCGTGGTCGGTGAATCCGGTTCCGGCAAGACCACGCTCGGCATGGCGCTGCTGCGCCTGCAGCAATCGGACGGTGCAATCGCATTCGAGGGCCAGAGTATCGACACGATGAAAAGCAGCGACCTGCAACCGCTGCGACGGCAGATGCAGGTGGTGTTTCAGGATCCGTACGGGTCGCTCAGCCCGCGCATGTCGGTTGGCGAGATCGTCGAGGAAGGGTTGAAAGTTCACGATCTCGGCGGCAACGCAGCGGAACGGGAAGACCTTGTCATTAAGGGATTGAGCGAAGTCGATCTCGACCCGGATGTGCGGCACCGCTATCCGCACGAGTTTTCCGGCGGTCAGCGGCAACGCATCGCCATCGCCCGGGCGTTGGTGCTGAAGCCGCGCTTCATCGTGCTGGACGAGCCGACTTCGGCGCTGGACATGTCGGTTCAGGCGCAAATCGTCGATCTGCTGCGCGATATCCAGACCCGGCACAAGCTGGCCTATATGTTCATCAGCCACGATCTGAAGGTCGTGCGCGCGATGGCCGACACGGTGATGGTTATGCGCAACGGCAGGGTTGTTGAACAAGGCCCGGCGCAGCAGATATTCGACGATCCGCAAAATGCCTACACAAAGGCGCTGATGGCGGCGGCGTTCCGACTGGAAGCGGATGAAAGCGGCGTCGTCGCTGTTTGAACAAGGGAGACAACGATGGAAGACAACAGGGATGCGCTGCGGGGCGCCTTTGATGCGATCTGGCTATATATCGCCGGTCTGAAAGACAAGATAAACGGCAACAGCATTGATGTTCCGCCGTTCGTTCCACCGGTTGCCCGCACGGCGGATGCACCGCCGGAATCCCGCTTCGGAATTGATTTTCCTGTGTTGCGCCATGTCGACGAGGCAATCGCTCTCGCCCGGCAATACAGGGCGGCGTCGGTCGCCGACCACCTTGCCGACGCACTGCCCGCTTTGCGCTGGTCGCAGAACCCCAGCTACAACGAAACCAACTGTTCGCGCTCGCTGCTGGATGGCTATGCCTATGCCGCGATGGGCGGGCCGGATGGACCGATCGAATGCGCCGCGCCGCGCGGCGGGATCATGCTGATGGGGCCGCAGGTAACCTATCCCGATCATCGGCATGGCCCGAAGGAAATCTATCTCGTACTGACGCCGGGCGCGCAGTGGCGGCTGGATGAAGGCGACTGGTTCGATGTCGAAGCCGGCGATCTTTTGTATCATGACGCCTGGCAGATGCACGCCATCCGGACAACCGGTCGCCCGTTCCTCGCCTTTGCCGGCTGGATCGAGCCGGGGGAACGGGCCTCCATCGGCTGGGGCGACAAGGCCGCGGCCTCCGCTTGAACACGGACTGCTTTATTCCGCGACCTGGGTCTTTGGATTCTTCAGTTGCCGGTCGGCGATTTCCGCCAGAAGCCTGATGCCAGGCTCGATCAGGTTCTCCGGGATCGACGAGAATCCTAACCGGAAGTAATTCCGGTGCCGGTTCGGCACGGCGAAGAAGATATCGCCGGGTTCAATAACAATGCCTTCCTTCAAGGCGTCGTCGGCCAGCATCCTTGCGTCGAACCCTTTCGGTCCCCGGATCCAGAACGATGTGCCGCCGAAAACCGGTGCCTGCGACCAGCCGGGGAAATGATCGACCAGCGCCAGCCCCATCGCCTCCCAGCGTTTCAGATAGGCGCGGTGCAGATGGTTGATCAGTGAATCGTGGCCGCCCAGCGACAGGAACAAAGCCACGACCCGCTGGTTGTTGCCGGGCGGGTGGCGATACATCAGCCGGCGCATTGCCCGCAATTCGTCAATCAGCTCGACCGGGCCGACAACGAAACCCATGCGCAGGCCCGGCATCATCGATTTCGACAGACTGCCGACATGCAGAACCCGTCCGGCGCCATCCAGTGATTTCAGGGCAACGGTCGGTTCGCCCCGGTAGTTCGTTTCGTATTCGTAATCGTCCTCTATGATCAGGGCGTCATTCCTATTTGCCCAGTCCAGCAGTTCCCGCCGTCGGGCAAGGCTCATCGTTTCATTGGTCGGATACTGATGGCTTGGGGTGACATAGACGATTTCCGAGTCACCCAGCAGATCGACCCTTAATCCATCGTCATCCAGCGGGATCGGCCTGATATCGTCGCTGCGCAGTGAAAACATGTTGCGGATATCAGGATAGCCGGGGTCTTCTACCGCGACGGCGGTATGGTCGCGCACCAGCAGATGCGACAGCAGGTAAAGCGCGTTCTGCGCGCCCATCGTGACCAGAATTTCCTCCGGCTTCGCCATCACCCCGCGCCGCGTCAGAATGCGCTGGCGGATTTGTTCTATCAACATCGGATCGTCGGCGTTGAACCGGTCGTCGGTCCAGGCGTCCAGCCATTTCAGGCTCATCGACTGCCGCATGCAGTCGCGCCACGCGCCGATCGGAAACAGCCTGGCATCGACCTGACCGTAGATGAACGGATATTTGTAGTCGTGCCAGTTCTGCGGTTTTGAAATGTTGGTCTGCTGGCTCGGTTTCAGGCGCAGCTTGGATTGCCAGTCGACAGGTCTGCCTTGCGGCGCAGATGGCGGCGGTCGGTCGCCGGTTTGAGTCGAAATGCCACTGCGGACATTATCCGAGACATAAAAGCCGGATCGTTCCCTGGCGATCAGAAAGCCGTCCACGGCCAGGGCCTGATAGGCCAGCATCACCGTATTGCGGGAAACGCCCAGCCGTTTCGCCATCGCCCGGGTCGACGGCACCGGAGATTTCGCCGGCAGTTGCCCGGCCAGCATGGCCGAGACCAGCATCTCGCGAATTTGCGATTGCAGGGTGGTCGCCTTGTCGCGTTCCACGTGAAACAGACTGTAGCGCATTGTCGATCTCTATCCTGTCCGGCCATATCCGGGAAAACAGCGAGCTATCTGGCTCTATTATCAGATCAGGCTGGCTCTATCGCAAGGGCCGGCTTTCGGTTCATATGGCACAGTGCGCCCTGATGGGCGTTTCCCTGAATTTCTCGATTGGATGAGTGCTATGAATGTCGTCGCAAAACCGCTGGAACGGTTCTCCACCAACTCGCTGGAACAGCACTGGATGCCGTTTTCCGCGAACCGCGACTTCAAGGCCGCGCCCCGCCTGATCACCAAAAGCGAAGGCATGTATCTGTGGAACCAGAACGGCGACAAGCTGATCGACGGCTGTTCCGGCCTGTTCAATGTCGCGGCCGGTCATGGCCGGCGCGAAATCGCCGACGCGGTTTATGCCCAGATGCTGCAGAACGACTACACCTCGCCGTTCCAGACCGGTCAGCCGACGTCCTTTGCGCTGGCGGCCAAGCTTTCCAACATGCTGCCGGAACCGTTCAATCATGTGTTCTTCACCAATTCCGGGTCGGAATCGATCGACACCGCGCTGAAGATGGTGATGGCGTATCACCGCGCGCGCGGCGATGGTCAGCGCATCCGGTTCGTATCTCGCGAACGCGCCTATCACGGCGTCAACATGGGCGGTGTGTCGCTGTCGGGCATGGTCAAGAACCGCGAAACCTTCCCGGTCGTGATGCCGAATATCGTGATGATCCGCCACACCTGGAACGCGGACGAACTTTTCGTCAACGGCCAGCCGGAAACCGGCGCGGAACTGGCGAACGATCTGCAGCGCCATTGCGAAACCTATGGCGGCTCGACCATCGCTGCTGTGTTCGTGGAACCGGTTGCCGGCTCCACCGGCACGCTGGCCCCGCCGAAAGGCTATCTGGAACGCCTGCGTGAAATCTGCGATCAGCACGGCATCCTGCTGGTCTTTGATGAAGTCATCACCGGCTTCGGCCGGCTGGGCGCGCCGTTCGCGGCGGACAAGTTCGGCGTCATGCCGGATATCATGACCATGGCGAAGGCGCTGACCAACGGTGCGATCCCGATGGGCGCGGTGGCGGCGACGGATACGGTGTACGAAACCGTCACCAACGCAGCGCCGGAAAACGCCATCGAATTCTTCCATGGCTATACCTATTCCGGTCATCCGGCCGCCTGCGCCGCCGGCCTCGCAACCCTGCAGATCTACGAAGATGAAGGCCTGTTCGAACGGGCCGCCAGCCTGTCCGGTTACTTCGCCGATGCCATCTTCTCGCTGAAGGATCTGCCGGTTGTGAAAGACCTGCGGGCCATCGGCATGATGTCGGGCGTCGAGCTGCATCCGATGGAAGGCAAGCCGGGCATTCGCGGCAACGAAACCCAGAAGAAACTGTTCTGGAACGGTTGCCACTGCAAGTTCACCGGCGACACGGCGATCATCGCCCCGTCGCTGATCGTCGAGAAAAGCCAGATCGACGAAATCATCGACGTCTTCAGAAAGACGCTGTCGGAAATCTGATCTGACAAAAATCCAGCAGGCGGCCCTCACGCAGTGGGGGCCGTTTTGCTTTCTGTATAATCTTGGTCATCGACAGTATCTAACTCTACGAAATTTAGGGTTAATCGAATAGTTGGCAAAGATTGTCAATAATGTGGTATGCAATGGGCGTAGAGGAGGTACCAATGGCCACAATGAATGTTTCCCTGCCCCAACCGATGAAGCACTGGGTCGAATCGCAGGCGCGTACCGGACGCTACAGCAATGCCAGTGACTATGTGCGCGATCTGATCCGGCGCGATCAGGAACGCAGCGCCCGGACTGAACAGATGCAGGCATTGATAACCGAAGGCCTGGAAAGCGGTATTGCCGAGGGCTTCAGCATGGATGCGATTCAGGCAGAGCTCGACGACGCCTGATGGCCCGGTATCGGGTCAGCAAAAAGGCGCAGGACGATATCCGAAACATTGGCCGGTATACACAACAGAAATGGGGAAAAGCGCAGCGCCGAAAATATTTATCCGGCATGAATGCGCAATTACAATTCCTGGCCGACAATCCCAATCTGGCTGTTGAGCGGGATGAGTTCGTTCCGCCGGTCAGACTCTTTCGATACCAAAGTCACCTGATCGTCTTTTTGGCTGATGAAAGCGGAATTCTGATTGTTCGCGTTCTTCATGAAAACATGGATGTTGCGAACAAACTTGACCGATAGAACGGTCCGGTTTGTGAGGATGCTAGGAATTTAGCAGGCGTCGCATCGCGTTGGCGATCACCGCTTCTTCGTTGGTGGGGATGATGTGGGCGGTCATCCTCGAGTCGGCCCCTGATATGCAGCACGCGGCCCTCTCGTTCGCGGACGCGTCGAGCGTGCAGCCCAGCCACCCGCACCCCTCGATCACCCGCGCGCGAATGGCGGCGGCGTTCTCGCCGATCCCGGCGGTGAAAACCAGCGCATCGACGCCGCCGATTTCCGCTGCGATTGCGCCGATCTCGCGGATGATGCGATGGATGTAGACATCGACGGCCAGTTTTGCGGCGGGGGTTTCGCTTGTCATCAATACCCGCATGTCGTTCGACAGGCCGGAAATGCCTTTCAGTCCGCTTTCCCTGAACAGGATGCGGCGCACCTCACCCGCTGTCATTCCCAGTTCTTCGAAAAGAAACAGGATGGCGCCAGGGTCGGTCAGGCCGGGGCGTTCGCCCATCACCAATCCATCCAGCGGAGTGAAGCCCATCGTTGTGGCCCGGCTGATGCCGCCAACCATGCCGCACAGGCTTGCCCCGTTGCCGAGATGGGCAACGATGGTTCTGCCCTCAGCCGCCGCTGGCGGAAGATGGGCGGCGATCCACTGATAGGACAGGCCGTGGAATCCGTATCGACGCACACCCTTTTCGGTAATGCTTTGCGGCAGGGCGATGACGCGGGCTTTGGCCGGGATGGTGGCGTGGAAGGCGGTATCGAAACAGGCGATCTGCGGCAGATCGGGAAAGATATCCGCAACGGCGCGGATTGCCGCCAGATTATGCGGTTGATGCGTTCGCGCCAGTGGCGCCAGCCTTTCCAGCTTCGCCAGCACATCCGCATCGACAAGAACCGGTTCGATAAAATCCGATCCGCCATGCACGACGCGATGACCGGCGGCGAGGAACGTCCCGGACAGGTCCTGCAGTCTGGTCAGCAACCAGGAACAGGCATCGACATGACTGTGCAGGTCTTTCGGATCGGGCGATCCCGCCTCGACAGGATGGACCGAGCCATCTCGGATGCGGGCCGACGCATCGTCACTGCCGATCCGCTCGACGGCGGCCGTCAGCAGGGGCGCATCGCCTTCCGACGCCGGAAACACGGCCGCCTTGATGCTGGATGAACCGGCATTGACAATCAGCAGGCCGTGGTCATCGGGCATCGGGGTCGGGTTACGCCGCGCCTTTTTGCGGGCGCATGTCGTTCGGGTCGATACCGGCGACCGCGACCGGCTTTTTCATCGCGTCGCGGCGGAACGGCTCGCCCAGTTCCTGGTTCAGGATGACTTCGATAAAGGTTGTTTCGCCGCGCTTCATCTGTCCCTCAACGGCGGTGGCCAGCGCCTTGGTCAGATCGGCCATGGTGGTGACCTGCACGCCGATCAGCCCGCAGGCATCGGCGATCTTGGCGTATTGAACATCGAGATTGAGTTCGGTGCCGACGAAATTGTCGTCGAACCACAGCGTCGTGTTGCGCTTTTCCGCGCCCCACTGGTAGTTGCGAAAAATCACCATGGTGATCGGCGGCCAGTCATCGCGGCCGCAGGCGGTCATTTCATTCATCGAAATGCCGAACGCGCCGTCGCCGGCGAACCCGACCACCGGCGTATCAGGGCAACCGATCTTCGCACCCAGAATGGAGGGCAGGCCGTAGCCGCACGGGCCGAACAGGCCGGGCGCGAGGTATTTGCGGCCTTCCTCGAAGCTCGGATAGGCGTTGCCGATGGCGCAGTTGTTGCCGATATCGGATGAAATGATGGCATCCTTCGGCAGCGACTGCTGGATCGCGCGCCATGCCATGCGCGGGCTCATCCGTTCCGGGTCGCGGTTGCGGGCGCGTTCGTTCCAGGTCGTGCCGGGGTCGTCATCTTCGTGATCCATCGACGACAGGGCCTGCAGCCAGGCGGATTTTGTCTGATGCACCAGCGCCTCGCGGTCTGACCGTCCGGCGTCGCCGGCTGTCGCGGTCAGCCGGTCGAAAATCTGTTCGGCGACCAGTTTTGCATCGCCCTGAATGCCGACCGTGACTTTCTTGGTCAGGCCGATCCGGTCGGCGTTGATGTCGACCTGGATGATCTTCGCGGTCTTCGGCCAGTAGTCGATGCCGTAACCGGGCAGGGTCGAGAACGGGTTGAGCCGTGTGCCGAGCGCCAGCACCACATCGGCCTTTGCGATAATCTCCATCGCTGCTTTCGACCCGTTGTAGCCAAGCGGGCCACAGGCAAGCGGATGGCTGCCGGGGAAAGCGTCGTTGTGCTGGTAGTTGCAGCAGACCGGCGCGGACAGTCGTTCGGCCAGCGAAACCGACGCGGGGATTGCGCCGGAGAGAATCACGCCGGCGCCGTTCAGGATGACCGGGAAATTCGCGTTCGACAGCAAATCGGCGGCGGCATCGATGCCTTGCCTGCCGCCCGGCGACCGTTCAATGTCGATGATCTGCGGCAGCTCGATATCGACCACCTGCGTAAAGTAGTCACGCGGCACGTTGATCTGCGCCGGGGCGGAGCCGCGCCAGGCTTTTTCGATCACCCGGTTCAGCACTTCCGCCATCCGCGTCGGGTCGCGCACTTCTTCCTGATAACACACCATGTCCTTGAACAGGGCCATCTGTTCGACTTCCTGGAAACCGCCCTGGCCGATGGTCTTGTTAGCGGCCTGCGGCGTCACCAGCAGCATCGGCGTGTGGTTCCAGTAGGCGGTCTTGATCGGCGTGACGAAATTGGTAATGCCGGGGCCGTTCTGCGCCACGGCCATCGCCATCTTGCCAGTCGCACGCGAATAGCCGTCGGCGGACATGCCGGCATTGCATTCATGCGCGCAGTCCCAGAACTTGATTCCGGCCTGAGGAAACAGATCGGAAATCGGCATCATGGCCGAGCCGATGATGCCGAATGCATGTTCGATTCCATGCATCTGCAGAACTTTTACGAAGGCTTCCTCGGTTGTCATTTTCATTTCTTGTTTCCTCATTCAGCAATGCCGCTTCCATGGCGTTGGAAACGGTCGCGTGGCTTGGCATATATCTGCCCCACTCATAGCCCGGATTGGGAGTCGAACCGCAGGACCAGTTCTGTCCAATCGTGGTGCCAGACGGGTACCATGCGGACTGACCGAACGGGCCGGAAAAAGGCTTGCCACAGGGATACCGGATCGCCGACAAGTAACTGAACTTCAGGTCGTGGGGAGTATGGGTCAATGGGCGGGTTTCTGGCGTTGGGATTTCTGATCGGCATGCAGCATGCGCTGGAAGCCGACCATCTGGCCGCCGTCGGCGCAATGGCGGCGAACGAAAAATCGTCGCGGCGCGGTCTCGCCCTGCGCGGTGCCGTTTGGGGCCTTGGCCATACGATAACCCTTTTTGCCATTTGCTCCGCCGTCATCATGCTGGGCATGGCGCTGACCGACCGAGCGGCGGCCGGCCTTGAATTCGCAGTTGGGGTGATGCTTGTTCTGCTGGGCGTCGATGTGATCCGCCGCCTGCGCAAGAAGCGCATCCACTATCATGTCCATGCGCATGACGACAGCCGGCCCCATCTGCATGCCCACAGCCATGAAGGACAGGATGTGCCGCACGCGAACGACCCGCATGTTCACCGTCACCCGACGGGGTTTCCTGTTCGCGCGCTGTTCATCGGTCTGATTCACGGCGCAGCCGGGTCGGCGGGGCTGATCGCGCTGGCGGTTGCGGCGACGCAGGATCCGTGGCTGGCGGTCGCCTATGTTGCCGTGTTCGGATTCGGCTCGATTCTCGGCATGGCGGCGCTCAGCTTTGTCGCCGCCTGGCCCCTCGGCGCGATTGAAAAACATGCCAGGCTCGCCCATACCGGCCTTTCGATCGGCGCGGCAGTCCTGGCGATTGGTCTTGGCGTCAATGTGATGCTGGAAACCGGTGCGTTGGCGTTCGGGACTGCGTAGAAACCGACCGTCCCGGTAAAACTGGAGCATTCGCGCGGCATGCAATAGGCTGTGAAATGCAGCAGTACAGCCCGGAACATACACTATGACAGCATCGACCGAGCGTTCGGAGAAACCCCGCCGCCATTCCCGCGAGGACTGGCTGGAAACCGCGCTCGCCGTGCTGATCGATTCCGGCATCGAAGACGTGCAGATCACAAGGCTCGCCACGCGGATGGAGGTCACGCGGGGCAGTTTCTACTGGCACTTCACCGACCGGACCGATCTCGTCGATGCGCTGATCGACGCCTGGCGCAATCACAATACCGGCGTGATGGTCGATGCGCTTGAAAGCGCCGAAACCCTGACCGAAGGCATCCTGCGGCTGTTTTCGGTCTGGGTCGATCACGGTCAGTTCAATCCGAAACTCGATCAGGCGATGCGCGACTGGGCGCGCCGGTCGGAAGAAGTGCACACCATCATCGTCGAGGAAGACGATCGGCGGATCGAAACCATTGCACAGTTCTTCCGGCGGTTCGGCTATCAGGACCCGGAAGCGTTTATCCGCGCCCGGGTGATCTATTTCACCCAGGTCAGTTACTATGCGCTGGAAATCCGGGAACCGATGGACCGCCGGATGAGTTTTCTTACAGCCTATTTCCGCTGTTTCACGGGCCAGGAAATGGATGAAGCCGCGGCGCAGGATTACCGAAAGAGGATGGCAGAGGAATGGTCCTAGACCGTGCGCCGATCTAGGCGACCGTCGCCATAATCTCGGCCAATAATCCGTTCACTACATCCGGCTTGTGCCGGGTGGCCGAGACATGGCCCAGGCCGGGTAGCTCATGATAGTGCCCGTTCATCGCGCAATCGGCGACCACCTTCACCATGGCCGGCGGCGTCTGGATATCTTCAGCGAAGGCGATGGCGTGGATCGGAACCGGGCAGGTTTTCAGGTCTTCCCGGCAATCCATGTCGAGACAGGCTTCCCACTGGTCAATCAGGTCTTTCGGGTCGCGGCCGGCAAAGCGGGCGGTGTAGGCTTCCTTGATCCGCGCCCACAATTCCTTGTCCTGCAGCGCGTTTGCCGGCAGGGCGTAGACCGCGTAGTGCGGTGCCAGAAAGTAATCGGGAAGCTCGATGCCGTCCTTGCGGATATCGATCTCCGCCTGCATCCAGTCGCGGGTAAAGCCGTCGATATAGGCGGCGGTGCCCATCGGCATGGCCAGCTTGACGAGATGCGGATAGTCGATGGCGACCTGTTGCGTAATCAGCCCGCCCATCGACAGGCCGGTCAGGATGACAGGCGCATCGCAGGTCGCCTCAATCACCTCGGCGCAGTCGCGCGCGAAATCCTTTATGGTCCAGGGCGGCGGTGCGCTGGTGGTTTCGCCGACGCCGCGCGGATCGTAGGAGGTGCAGCGGTATCTGTCCGAAAAATGCATCATCTGCCCGGCCCAGGCTTCGGCGGGCGAGTCGCCGCCCGGAATCCAGACGATATCGGGACCGGAGCCGACCTGCGCGACACGGGTTTTTGTGTTCGCGGTTTCGACCATGCGAACAGTGACGGACGGATCGAAAGCACCGAAAGCGGACATGATTTTCTCCCTCAAGCGGACTGCTAGAGGCCGGCGTGCACGACACCCGGCCCGAAGCCGTGGTCGTCGCGAAACACTTTGCCGTCCTTCATCACGAAACAGACATCGCGCAGGGCGGAAATGTTCTTCAGCGGGTCTTCCCTGCAGGCGATGATGTCGGCCAGCCGGCCTTCGGTGATCTGACCAAGCCTGTCGCCCTGATCGACCACGCCGGCGCCGTTAACGGTTGCGGAATGGATGGCTTCTAGCGGCGAGAAACCGGCGCTGTTCACCATCACTTCCAGCTCCTGCATGTTGTCGCCGGCATGGTTGGCCGGGGTGCCGACATCGGTACCCATGGCGATTTTTACGCCGACTTCGCGGGCCGCGTTCATTGCCGCGATCCGGGTTTCCTCCACCCGGGCGTATTCGGCGCGAACGTGGTCCGGTACCCGCGCGGCGAAGGCTTCGTCGGCGAACATGGCGCTGATGGTGCACAGGGTGGGAATCAGGATGGTGCCGTGTTCCTTCATTACGACGAAGGCGTCCCTGGTGCCGAGCGCCGCGTGTTCCACGGTGCGGCAGCCGGCCCGCGCCGCATTCATGATCGCCGCGTTACAGTGGGCGTGGGCGGCGACATGCTTGAAGTTGTCGGTCGCGATTTCCACCGCCGCCTGCAATTCGTCCGGCCGGTACTGGATGGCGTCCGCGCTTTCGTATTCCGATGAGGTGATCGCGCCCGACGCCATGACCTTGATCAGGTCCGCCCCCTGGGCAAGCTGTTTGCGCGCGGCGTGGCGTACCGCGTCCGCGCCGTCGGCTTCCTCGTACATACCCTTGAAATACGGTGTCGACGCCGTGGTCATGGTCAGGATTCGTCCGGCACAGAACAGGCGCGGCCCGTTGATCCAGCCGGCATTGATTGCGTTGCGCACGGCGATTTCATGATAGTCCCAGCCGCCGACCTCGCGGGCGGTGGTGATGCCGCAATGAAGCATCCGTTTGGCGGCGCGGGCGGCCCAGACGGCGATCGTGCCCGGCAGGGCGTCGCGCCACGGATTGTTCGGGTTGGCGGATTCCGTGTTCACGCAGATATGGACATGGCAATCGACGAAACCGGGCAGCAAGTAGGCTCCGCCCGCATCGATCGTGTCGTCCTCATCCGCCGCCAGACCATGCCCGATTTCCGCAATCCGTCCATCCGTTACACGGATGTCGTGGGCGTGATAGTCGCCGGTCAGAACATCCATAATCTGTCCGTTCTTGATAAGCATGTCCCAGTTCCCCCAAGTGAGGCGCGTTGCGATACGCCCGATGCAATTTGAAACCATACAGGGATGAATGGTTTACTGTAAATAGGTGTCGATGCCTGTTTTTACGGCACGATAGAAGAAGCGTATTTCAGGCAGCGTAAGGTGAAGCTTGATCTGGAATGTCGGATGCCCGGCACCTTGTAAAGCTTCTTGCGCAGAAACTCCTCATATCCCTTGGTGCCGTCGACGGCGACCTTGATGAGGTAATCGTATTCACCCGTCGTCAGGTAGACTTCCAGCACTTCCGGCATATTCGCCATGACGGCGCCGAAGTTTTCGAGAATTTCATCGTCATGCCGATCCAGCGTCACTTCGATGATGACGGTTTCGGATGCGCCGAGCAGCGTCTGGTCCAGCAACGCTGTATACCCGCTTATGTAGCCGTCGGCTTCGAGCCGGCGGACCCGCTGCCAGCAGGGGCTTGGCGACAGGCCGACTTTTTCCGCCAGAAGATTGTTGGTCAGACGGGCATCGGCGACGAGTGCCCGCAATATCTTCCGGTCAATAGCGTCAAGAGGTTTGGTCATTTCTTTTTTCTCCTATACGCCGCATCATTGTTCGGCAAAGCAAGGAAAGGAAGAAAAAAGATTCTGAATATTCCGGCCGGAATCGATCAGGGATAAACCAGCTTTATCGACCGGGCAATGAGGGCAGGCCGTTCAGCGCCTTCGAGCGCCAGCGTCCAGGTAGTTGCTAGGCGGATGGAACCGTCCTTGCGCTGCTCCTGTTTCGTGAGATTCTGCGAAAGCCGCACCCGGTTCCCGACCGGAACCGGCGTCAGAAACCGGATGGAATCGAAACCGTAATTCACCTGCCGGCTGGCATAGGAAAAGGTCAGCGTGGTCCGGGAAATATCCGCCGCGACGAGCAGCAACAGATTGCCGTGCACGATGGTCTGGCCGTAAGGCGATTCCCTGGCCGCCCGTTCGGTATCGACATGGATCCATTGATGGTCGCCGCTGACATCGGCAAACCGGTTCACCTGTTCCTGATCGATGGTAAACCAGTCGCTGACCGGCAGCGCTTCCCCAATCAGTGGCTCAATATGGGACGGGTTGGAAATGTCGATCATATCGGCAATCTCCTCGGAAATTCTTCACGTTTGATCGTGTCGCAGGAAATAGCCGAAACCGCCGGGATAGCGGTCCGGCCATTAAGGCCTACATCCACCCGCGCTCTTTGTAGTATTTGACGGCTCCGGGATGCAACGGCGCCGTCAGCCCTTCAGAAATCATTTTTTTCTCGGTCAGCGGACCGAAGGCGGGATGCAGCTTTTTGAAGTCCGAGAAGTCGTCGAAAATCGCTTTCACGATTGCGTATGCAACATCGTCATCAAGCTTGTCCGAGGTTACGACCGTTGCCTTCGGTCCCCACGAAACGATGTCGGTGGGGTTTCCGGCATACATACCGCCGGGGATGGTCGCGCGAGCAAAGGCAGGGTTTTCCGCTAGCAGCTTGTCGATGCCGGGTCCGGTCAGCGGCAGTATCCGTACATTACAGGATGACGTGGCTTCCTGTGAAGACCCGTTCGGCAAGCCGGCGACCCAGATCGCTGCGTCGATCGTGCCGTCGCACAGTGCGGATGCCTGTTCCGAGGATTTCAATTCGGTTGCCACCGCAAAATCGTCCGGCGTCATGCCGGAATACTGGAGCAGCGTTTCCGCAAGGCCGCGCGTGCCGGAACCGGGATTGCCGATATTGACCTTTTTGCCCTTCATGCTGTCGATATTGACGATACCGGTATCGGCGCGCGCCATGACATGCAAGGGCTCGGAATAAACAGAAAACAGTGACCGAAGACCCGTGTAAGGATCGTCGGCTTCGAACGCGCCGGTGCCGGAGACGGCTTCCGCCTGAACGTCGGACTGCATGATGCCGATGTCCAGTTCGCCCTGCCTGATCGTGCGACCGTTATAAACGGATCCCCCCGTCGATTCGACGGAACAGCGGATGCCATGCGTTTTACGGTCCTTGTTCACCAGCCGGCAGATCGCGCCGCCTGTCGGATAGTAAACGCCGGTGACGCCGCCTGTGCCGACGGTAATGAACTGGTCTGCAAAAGCCGTCGGCGAAAACGCCAGGCCGACCGTCACGAGAATGCCGCTAACTGTTTTCTTGAAATTCACTCTTCACTCCCTTGCTCGGACGAGTCTTTGTTGTTCTGCTTTGGTTATAGAACGATTGTTTCGGAAAGTCCTGATTTCTGCGAAACGCCGGTTACGGGCGTTTCCACGCCGCATATCATCGCTATGGACATGGCGCTTTCCAAAGCCTTTCCTGATGCAGCATATGTCGCCATTTCCGACTTGATACGGAATAGACAGCGTGTACTTTCTGTTGAGGAAAAGGATGGGACCGGCTTCAGGCTATTTCAAGCCGGCGGGTCCTAAATCCACGAAATGGCCTTGATTGGGCTGCGCTATCCCGCCAGCTTCCTGAAATTGCCGTAAAGCGTTTCCGCCGCGCCGAGAAAATCGTCCATCAGTGCATCCGATGACTTTTTCATGCCGGCGAGACCGGTTTCGCCGATGGTCGCCATCAGGGCGTTGCGATAGGCGGGGATGATGCTCCAGTTGTCGACCGTGTCAGGTTCAAGTTCGACATGATACTGCATCGACCAGGCGCATTCACCAACCCGCATGGCCTGAACGCGGCAATCCGCTGATCGGGCCAGGACCGTCGTGTCCTCGGGAGGTTGCGATACCTGAACCGAATGCCATTGCAGGCAGGGCTGCACTTTCGGCAACCCGGCAAACAGCGGATCGGCGAGGCCGGCTTCGGTCAGCTCGATCTGCAGCACGCCGATTTCCGGCGGGCGTTGCGGTCCGCAGGTTCCGCCCAGAGCGTCGGCCAGCAATTGATGACCGAGACACAATCCCAGATACGGCCGCTTCAGGTCGCGCACCCAGTGGCGTATCGCGGCCTTTTCGGCGACCAGCCAGGGATGTTCCTCGACATCCCAGACATCCATCGGCCCGCCCATGACCCAAAGCGCATCATACGATTCAAAATCGGGAATTTGTTCGCCGGCATCCAGCTCAACGGCATCCCATTCGATGCCGTCCCGTTCAAGAAAACGGCGCAGGGATCCGGGATGTTCGCAATCGATATGTTGAAAAACGAGTAAACGCATCATTCGCTCCCGGTTTTTGATTGCCGGATGGTGACGGCAGAATCGTGGCTTGTCCATCCTGCTTGTAGCCGGTTTATTGGTTTATCTGAAATGACCAACAGCGAATAAAATGAGCAGTCCAAAACCTATTTCTACAACAGCCTGGCTGGGCTTTTCGATCGACCGGTCCGCACGTCAGCCAGTATTCGCGCAGCTTTACGCGGCGTTGCGGCAACGCATTGAAGATGGTGTCGTGGGGGTCGGCGAAGCCTTGCCGCCCTCTCGCGTTCTGGCTGAGGAAGTCGGTTTGTCGCGGTCGACCGTGGTGAATGCCTACGATCAGCTTGTGGCGGAAGGGTATGCGGAAGGGCGTCGCGGATCGGGCCTATACGTCAGCAGTATCGGCGAAACGGAAGCCCTGTCGAAGCCGATTGCCGCGCCGCTCTCGCCGGGACCGGAAGCAACGCCGGCATCAGGCCCGGTGCCGTTTCAGCCCGGTCGGCCCGATATGCGGCTGTTTCCATATCGAAGCTGGGCGCAGACGGTTGCGCGCGTTGCCCGTACCGACCCGCAGGCTCTTATCAGATCGCCGCATCCGTTTGGCGACCCCCGGCTTCGGGCGGCGATTGTGCGCCATCTGGCCGACTGGCGCGGTGTCGAGGCGACGACCGATCAGGTGTTGATAACGGCGGGGTCCGGCGATGCGCTTGAAATCTGCATCCGCGCCCTGACATCAGATGGCGATAGCGTCGGTCTCGAGAATCCGGGCTATCAGCCGTTGCGGCGCTTTGTCGAATCCCTTGGCTTGAAGCCGCAATGGCTGGCCGTGGAACCGAACGGGGTCAGGCTGCCCTCAAAAAATGAGCCGCCGAAACTGGTTGTACTGACGCCGTCCTATCAGTTTCCGATGGGCGGGGCGATGTCGCCTGCGCACCGCAAGGCCTTCATAGCCTGGGCGGAGGAAACCGGTGGCTGGATTGTCGAAGACGACTACGACAGCGAGTTCCGCTATGCGGGCCGGCCGATCCCGGCATTGGCCGGATTCGACCGCGCCGGCCGCACGATCTATATCGGCAGCTTTTCCAAGATATTCTCCGACGGGTTGCGTCTCGGCTTTCTGGTTGCGCCGAGACACATGATTCCAGCCTTTGCTGAGATACTGTCGGCTTTCGGGACGAAAGCGTCGATTGCGGCGCAAAGACCACTGGCCGTGTTCATGGAAGACGGCGGCTTTTACCGGCACCTGCGGCGGGTTCGACGCGTTTATGCTGACCGCCGGGCATATCTTCTGGGTGCGCTCAAAGCCGGGCTCGACCCGAATTCCGGCATCATCGACCAGCAGGCGGGGATGCAGATACTTGTGCCACTGCCCTTGGGTGTCGATGACCGCACCGTTTCGGAAAAGCTGGCTGCGGACGGCATTATGACGCAACGATTGTCGGGCTTGTACAGCGCAGGTAAAAAACAGCACGGACTGCTGATCGGTTTTTGCGGGTACACGAAAGAGGAAATGGAAAGCCGTATGCCCGTGTTGCTGGAATCCCTGAGGCAACCCGCGCCGGACTAGCCGGAACTGTCAGAATCTTCAACTTTCCGTCGAAAGCGACTCAATAAAAACCAGATTATGGCAATGACGACGGGTGTTGCCACGGCAAGCGCCGTTGCCGATTCCAGACCGGGCAAAAGGTGCTCGCCGCCTTTGACAACATAGCCGATCAGGCCGACGGCATAGTAGCTGATAGCGGCGACAGAAAGCCCTTCGACGGTCTGCTGCAGTCTGACCTGCAGTCGGGCCCGCCTGTCCATCGACGCCAGCAATTGCTGGTTTTGTTCCTGCAGTGCGAAATCGACTCTCGTGCGTAGTAAATTCGCGGCGCGCGTGGCGCGCTGCGACAGATCGCCGATACGCGTGGCGACCGAATCGCAGGTTCGCGCCGCCGGCGCCAGACGCCGGTCGATGAATTCCTGGATTGTCTGGTTTCCTTCAACGCGGTCTTCCCGCAATTCCTTCACGCGGGTCTGCACCAAAGCGTAGTAGGCGGCGGTTGCGCTGAACCGGTAGGCTGTCTGGGTCGACAGGGTTTCGATATCGCCGGAAACGCGGGTTAACCGGCGCAGCAGGGTGGCGTCCGATTCCTTGTCGGCCGAACCGTTCATCCCCAGGGTCAGATGCGCCAGCGATCCGTCGATCAGCGAAAGCTTGGGGCTGACATCGCGGGCGACAGGCAGGCCGAGCAAGGCCATCAACCGATAGGTTTCGATTTCCAGCAGACGTTGCAGGGTCCGCCCGAGCCGGCGTTGAGACATGGAACTGTTGCGGATGAGAATGCGGCTGAAGCCTTCGCCGTGCAGCCGGAAATCGGTCCAGATCTGTCCGCCGCCGCCGGACACCTGTGTAGTGACGATGCTGTCAGGCACGAAGATGTTGTTCAGTTCTTCATTCGTCGGCATCGGCCTTTCCGCATCCTGCATGGTGACGTGTATGGCGGCGATCAGTTCGCCGGGCGTTGCATCCTTCCAGTCCTGCGGCAGATCGCTGTCGGCGGCAGTGTCGAAAAAACTATGCGCCGAAAGCCGTTTGAAGAACGTATAGGTCGTGAACTCCGTATGGCGTTCCCACTTCAGCCGCGTGTTGCCCAGATCGACAGAATAGTGGGCGGAATCCGGTGGCGGCGGCGTGGCGCCGAAGCGTTTGCACAGGGAAGCGACATGGTTGCGGTCTTCGTCGATGCCGCCTTCGCCGCGAAGAACGGCGTAATGCGTGACGCATTCAGGCGCGAGGCACGATTCCGACTGCCGGGAATGCAGTTCATTCACCAGGGCGAAACGATGCGGGTGCTCGGTATTTCCCAGCATGCGACAGGCCCAATCCCGAAAATATGTTCCGTTAACCAGTTCGGACAGGACTATAAATCGTACGGAAAAGCCAGCGCAATTCCCGCTTTTCTGCCCGGTGATTGATTCGGCGGCACAGCCGACCCGTCCGTTTCCGCCCGGAAAACGGTAAATATACCTATTCCACAAAAAAATCATGGTTTATAGGAATAATCTCATATTTATCAAATATATAAATAGAGAAATTGGTTTAATGTGAGGAATTTTCCATTCGCTAAAAGGAACATTTTCCGATCAAGACTCTTTACAGCAACCGCTGGTCAGAGTGACACTAAACGGTAACACGCGGTAATCCGCATCGATTGCGGTATCGCGTGGTCGTTTTTTTGGTCGAGTACGGTCTGAATCAAAAATGAGGGATGGGAGAGGCTAGATGGAAGCCGAAATTGCAGCTCTGACAGCGCAGGTCGCCGCGCTGGAAGCAAAAGCCGCGAGTACGAATACGATACTTGCGGAAACTTACTATTATCTGAGTATCCCGCTGATGATCATCATTCACGCCGGGTTCCTGGCGTATGAAATGGGCGCATCGCGGATGAAAAACGTTCTGGCATCCGGGATCAAGAACATCCTGGCCTTCGCTTTCGTCGTGCCGACGTTCTATTTCTTTGGCTGGTTTGTCTATTGGGCCTTTCCGACCGGCTTTACGATGAGTGTCGGTCCGAATGAAATAAGCGGTTACGATTACGCCGCCGCGATTGCCTGGCCCTGGGTTGAATACATGGGGCCGAATGTTTCCGACAACGCCAGCGGCGTTTTCTGGGGGGCTTTCGCCCTGTTCTCCGCCACGACGGCATCGATTTTCTCCGGTGCGGTGATTGAGCGGATTCAGGTTGTCGGCTTCGTCATTCTGGCCATCGTTCTGGGCTCATTCGCCTGGGTTCTTGCCGCTGCCTGGGGCTGGCATGCCGATGGCTGGCTGGTCACCGAATGGGGTCTGCACGACTTCGGCGCTGCCGGCCTTGTGCATGCCGTTGCCGGGTTCTTCGCGCTCGGCGTTCTGATCAACCTCGGCCCGCGGATCGGCAAGTTCAACGCGGATGGCACGGCGAACGCGCTCAGTGCGCACAATGTGCCGTTCCTGATTACAGGTCTGATGCTGATCATTGTCGGCTTCTGGGGCTTCCTGATGGCCTGTCTTATCGTGCCGGGCGAAGCCTGGTCGTGGTCCGCTGCCCAGTTCACGACGATCTACGGTACGCCGACAAACCTGTCCGCGTTGTCCTTTAACATCCTGATGGCGTTCGCCGGGGGTATTATCGGCGCCTGGGCGTTTACCCGCGATCCGTTCTGGATGATGTCGGCTGCGCTGGGCGGTATCATCGCGACAGCGTCCGGCCTGGACATTTACTGGCCGCCGCTGACGTTTGCAATCGCCTTCGGCGCCGGTGCGATCATGAAGACCTGCGCCGGCTTCCTGGAAAAATTCGGGATAGACGATGCGGTCGGCGCCGTGACCGTTCACGGTACGATCGGTGTCTACGGTGTCGTCATGCTGGGTATCTGGGGCAGTGGCTATCCCGCTCTTCTGGGTGAAGGCGCGATACAGATCAGCTTTGTCGGTCAGTTGGTCAGTGCGGTTGTCTTCATGCTTGTCGGTTTCGTCCCGGGCTATGTCATATCGCTCATCCTCAAGATGTGCGGCATGCTGCGGGTCGGTGAAGCGGCTGAAATCGCCGGGCTCGACCCGTCGAAAGTGCCGATTTCAGCCTATCCGGAGGGAATTTCGAACTCACCGGCTCCGGCCGAATAACGAACGCAAGAAAGGAGACCTGAAATGGGTTCACATTTTAGCAGTTGGGATGGTGTCGAAGGCGCGATCTATATGGGCGCCAATACATCCTGGGAAGTTATCTGGGTTGTTGTGGCGGCGGCTTGTTGTGTGCTTGCCCTGGTAATAGGCAGCCGGCACGAAATGGATGCCTACAAGAGGCAGAACGACAAATAACCTGCCGAATTTGACGTCACTATGACGTGATCGGGAAGGCCGCCCTGCCGGGGTGGCCTTTTCCTTTTTGTCGGGACGTCCTAGCAATAGAAAATGAAACGCGATAGCGGCACACCGATCCTGAAAGACCTGGTGCTGGTCGGCGGCGGCCACAGCCACATCGCCGTTCTGCGCGCCTTCGGCATGCGTCCTGTAGAGGGTTGCCGTCTGACCCTGATCTCGCCTGACTCCCATACCGCCTATTCCGGCATGCTGCCCGGCCTGATCGCCGGTCATTACCGATATGACGATACCCATATCGATCTCGCGAAACTGACCGGTTTCGCCGGCGCCCGGTTTCTGCGCGCTGACGTGACCGGGCTGGATCCCGTTGCAAAGACCGTGATCCTGAAGGACAGACCGGCCATCCGCTACGACATTGTGTCGCTGAATATCGGGTCCTCGCCGCCGGTCGAAACCGTACCCGGCGCGCTGGACCATGCTCTGCCGGTGAAACCGGTCGCCGCCTTTCTGGATCGTTGGGCCGGTATCGAAGCGGCGCTGGAAGCGTCATCTGAGAGGCAAACCCTGGCGGTTGTCGGGGCGGGGGCCGGCGGGCTGGAGCTTGCGATGGCGATCCGCTACCGGTTCAGGGACAGGAAGAACCTGACCGTTACCGTTTTCGAAGCCTCGACGGATATCCTTTCCGGTTTTGTTTCCACCGCGCGAAACCGGGTTCGCCGCAATCTGCAATCCCTCGGGATCGGTATCGTGACCGGGCAGGCGGTCACCAAGGTTTCGGCAGACCGGTTGGAGCTTGCGGACGGGACTGTCCATCCGGCGGGTCATGTATTCTGGACCACAGGGGCGAAGCCTCCGGACTGGTTTTCCGATACCGGACTTGAGCTCGACAAACGAAACTTCCTCGCGACCCGGCCTACCCTGCAGTGCCATCCCTTCGACAATGTCTTCGCGGTCGGCGATTGCGCGACGATGACGGAAACGCCGCGCCCGAAGGCAGGGGTGTTTGCCGTCCGGCAGGGCCCGGTTCTGGCTGAAAACCTCCGCCGGCTTCTGCTCGACCGGCCGCCAGCGCCGTACAGGCCGCAGAAAAACTTTCTCACCATTCTGGCGACCGGCCGGCAGCATGCCGTTGCGGTCAAGGGACCGTTCGCTGTCGAAGGTGACTGGGTCTGGCGATGGAAGAACCATATCGACCGCGCCTTCATGGATCGGTTTTCCGTCTTTCCTGCAATGGCCAATGACAAACCGTCTGATCGGTTACCGGACTTACCGGCTGATCCGATGTATTGCGCCGGGTGCGGTTCGAAACTGCCGGCCTCGGCCCTGTCGCGGACGCTTGAGCGCCTGGGTGTCATGCAGAAAGGTATGACCGGCGATGATGCGGCGGTGTTCGATCCGCCGGCGGGGCGGCAGTTGGCGGTCAGCGTCGATCATTTTCCGGCCATCGTCGACGATCCGTATGCCTTCGGCCGGATCGCCGCCAATCATGCGCTCGGCGATCTGTATGCCATGGGGGCGACGCCTCTCTCCGCTCTGGCGATCGTGACGGTGCCCCGCGCCTCGGCGGATATCGCCGAGTCCGACCTGTTTCAATTGCTCAGCGGCGCGATGACCGTCTTCAATGCCGAAGGCGTGCGGTTGCTGGGCGGTCACAGCACGGAAGGCGATGCTCTGGCCCTGGGCTTTTCTGTGACCGGCGCTGTGCAGCCGGGCAAGGCGATTGAAAAAGGCGGTCTCAACCCGGGCGATGTGCTGATCCTGACGAAGCCGCTGGGGACCGGGGTAATTTTCGCCGCGGCGGCGCAGGGAAAGGCCAGAGGGCGGTGGATCGATGGCGCGCTGGCGTCGATGAGCCGGTCGCTCGCCCCTGCTATGGCCGTAGTTCAGGAATACGGCGCTACCGGGCTTACCGATGTCACCGGCTTCGGTCTGGCCGGGCATCTGGCGGAAATGCTGGACGCATCGAAGGCCGATGCGGTGCTGGAAGCCGCGTCGTTGTCGGCGCTGGACGGCGCGATCAAGCTTCTTTCCGACGGCTACCGAAGCAGTCTCGCGCCGGCAAATGCGAAAACACTGTCGACGGTGACAGATATTCCGCGAGAAGATTTCGGAGCCGTTGAAAATCTGCTTTGCGATCCGCAGACGGCAGGCGGCCTGCTGGCGGGCGTGCCGGCCGACCGGGCCGATGCCTGTCTCGCCGCGCTGCGGGCGGCGGGCGACGGACAAGCCGCGGTTATCGGCCGGGTCGAGCCGATGTCCGGCACATCGCCCCGTGTCATTCTTCGCTAGCACCGGCCGTTCTGATATTTCCGTCCCGCCGGGTGATGCCCTGCCGGTCCATGTATTCCAGTAGATCGATGGCGAGATTCCGCCCGATCCCGACCCGGTCGCGGAAATCGGTGACGGCGAAGCCGCAAGGCTGCTCCGAGGCCAGAGCCGGTATGACGGATTGAAACACCGCAAGGGTTTCCGGCAGAAGATACCGGTTTTTCGAAACATGAACGATGAGACCGAGCGCTGCGGCGCGGTTCAGGGTGGCGGCCAGAAGATCGGCCGGCGCTTCCATTTTCTTCGCCATTTCATGCAGTGTCGGGGCCTGTGTGCCGGCAGTCTCAAGTATCGCCTTTGCCGGCAGCCACAGCGCATCATCTTCCTGTGACAAAGTTGCCGAGAAAGACGGCAGACGGATCATGCCGCCAACGGATACGATCCGCCTGTCGTCGGTCAGTTTTTCCAGCAGCGCCTTGTACAGGACCGCGTCCGGTGCATCCGGTCCGAGGTGCTTCAGCAGGCCCTTTTCCGGCAGACCCGGACGGTGCGGTTCCTGCTCATGGCAGTCCGTCAGAGTTTCCAGTATCCGATCTTCTGTTGTTTTCCAGAAGGCGGTATTGGCGAGGTGAAGACGGCTGTTTGCGATGAAGCGTGTGGCATCCGTTGTGTTCGCGAGGTCGCCGATGGAAGCTTTCGGTAAGTTCCGTTCAATACCGAATTCATGAAGATCGACATGATAAGGCGGCGTTTTCAGCAGTGCCTGTATGACGGCGGCTGAATCCTCCCGCTCGCGAAGGCCAAGCCGGTTGAGATGCGCCGGTTTCGTCCGTCCTCTTGTTGCGCCGAAGGGTGTCAGTACACGGCCGCCTGCGATGGTTCGGGTGCCGGCATGATTGCGCAGCAGGAATCGGTCATTCCAGACGACGTCGACCGATTCATCAGTGACGACCTGCGCCAAAGCGGTTTCGCCCGGCGGCAGGCCCGTTCGGTCCAGCGGCACCAGACGGGCCGGTGTCTTCGCCGCGCCGATATGCAGATAAACGGGCAGGTCCCGCCGTTTGATGGCGGTTGCATCCGGCGCCAGCCTGATCGTCGCATCGAACCGACTCGTGACGCTGTCACCGCCATTGCCGACCAGCCAGCAGCCGCGTTTCACGCTTTCGGTGTCGATGCCGGGGCCGGTCAGGTTGACGGCGCATCTTTGCCCGGCATTCGCTCCATCCACTTGTTCGTTCTGTGCATGCAGGCCACGGATACGGGCGGCTTGTCCGCTTGGCGTTACTGTCACCGTATCCCCGACGGAGAACCGCCCGGAAAGCAAGGTGCCTGTCGCGACAAGTCCGACGCCTTTCAGCAGGAACGCGCGGTCGATCGCCAGCCGGGCCGGCGCATCTTTTTGCCGGGCAATCGGTTGCAAGGCCGTAAGCGCCTTTTGCAAGTTGTCGAAACCGGTGCCGGAAACGGAATCAACCGGAACAATCGGGCTGCCGGAAAGCCCGGTATCGGCCAGCAATTCCTCGATATCCCCTGCGATGCGGTCCACAGTATCTTTGTCTGTTGCGTCATATTTGGTCAGGGCGACCACGCCCTGCGTTACGCCGAGAAAATCGAGAACGGCAAGATGTTCGCGGGTCTGTGGCATGACCCCGTCATCGGCGGCGACAACAAGCACGGCGGCGTCGATGCCGCCGATCCCTGCCACCATGGCCGGCAGGAACCGGGCGTGGCCCGGTACGTCGATGAATCCGAAACGACGTCCGTCACCGGCAGACCAGTAAGCGAACCCCAACTCGATGGAAAGGCCGCGCTGTTTTTCGACGTTCAGCCGGTCTGTATCGGTGCCGGTAAGGGTGCGGATCAGGCATGTCTTGCCATGATCGACATGGCCGGCCGTCGCGACGATCATTCCCCGACCCTGAGTGATGAAAGCTGGGCGGCGAACCCGTCCTCGTCGTCAAGACACCGCATGTCGAATACAAGCCGGTCGCCGGATAGCCGTCCGATCACCGGACAGGGCAGGGCACGGAAAGCCTTTGCCAAGCGGGTCAGAGACACCGTCTTTGTTTTAGACGAGCTGCTGATAGCCAGCCCCGCGCTGTCGACGCCATCGCCCGGCAGGGCGCCGCTGCCGATTTCACTACGGCAGGCAGTCGGTTCGACCCGCCAGTCCGGGCCCATAACCGCTTCGATCCGCGGAAGCAGGCGGCCCGCCAGGGCTTCGATGTCGTCGACCGGCCGGGTCAGCAGTCGCAGCGTCGGCAGGCGGTCCCGCAGCGTCTCCGGCTTTTCATACAGCGACAGAACCGCATCCAGCGCCGCCATGGTCACCTTGTCGAGCCGAAGCGCCCGCTTCAGGGGATTGCGCTTGATCTTGGCGATCAGGTCGGCACGCCCGACGATCAACCCAACCTGCGGACCGCCCAGCAGTTTGTCGCCGCTGAAGGTGACGATATCCGCGCCTTTCGCCAGCGCCTGCATCGGTGTTTCTTCGGCCGGCAGACCATAGGAGGCAAGGTCGATCATCGCGCCGCTGCCGAGATCGTTGATGAACGGCACGCTATGCGCCGTTGCCAGCGAGGCAAGGTCGGCATCGGATACTGTCTTGGTGAACCCCTCGATCCGGTAGTTACTGGGATGCACCTTCATGATCGCGCCGGTGCGCCTGCCGATGGCGGATACGAAGTCGGAGAGGTGGGTGCGGTTGGTCGTGCCGACCTCAACCAGCTTGGCGCCGGCCCGCGCCATGATATCCGGCATCCGGAACGACCCGCCGATTTCAATCAGTTCGCCGCGCGAAACCGGCACTTCCTTGCGCAGGGCGAGACTGTTCAGCACCAGCAAGACAGCGGCGGCGTTGTTGTTTACGAAGGTGGCATCCTGCGCGCCGGTCAACCGTCGCAACCGCTCGGCAACCGAGCCTTCCCTGTCTCCCCGTTTGCCCGTTGCGAGATCGAATTCCAGAGCCGTTGTCCGGCTGGCGGTGCGCGTCATCGCCTCGATGGCTTCCGCCGGCAGAACCGCCCGGCCAAGATTGGTATGCAATATCGTGCCTGTCAGATTGAAGACAGGTGTCGGATGCAGCTCTGCCCTTCTGTCCAGCAGGCGCGCGGTATCGTCAAGAACGGCCGCTTCCGTCATGCCGATGCCGGACTTGGCCTCGCCGATCCGATGGCGGTACAGGTCGATTATCTCGCGCAAACCGTTGGTGACGGCTGTTCTTCCGTAAACTGCGATCAGCGTGTCGGTTTCGGGCATGCGAAGCACCGAATCGACGGAGGGCAGTCGGGAGAACGCCTGGTTCATTCAGGAAGCTCGGCAGCAAAGGTTGCCGTCACATCCATGGCGAGGCCGCCGTCCGGCGTTTCGGCCCAGATCCGCATGCTGTCGCCGCTGTCGTCGCTTTTGCCGTTCAATGCGAAGGGGTGCGTATCGAACAGAGGCGCCATCGCGCGATAGGACAAGTGTTTCAGTGTCCGGCCCGGCATCCGGCCGATGGCGCGATCGGTCAGCAGGGTCACCGTCAACGGGCCATGGAAGACCAGACCCGGATATCCTTCCTCGTTTCGCGCATAATCGCGGTCATAGTGGATGCGGTGGCCGTTATAGGTCAGGGCCGAAAACCGGAACAGCAGAACGGATGTCGGGGTGAAAATTTCCGACCAGTCGGCGTCCTGCGGCGGTGGCACCGGTTTGGGCGGCGGTGCGTCGGGCGCGGGCTGGTCGCGGTAGACAATATCGTGCTGCTCGGAAAACCGGATCGCGCCGTCATCGCCGGTGAAATCATGCTGCACGGTGACGAAACACAACTGGCCGGACCGTCCGTTCTTCACCTCGACAGATTTGATGGTCGATGTCCGGCGGATGGTTTCGCCAAGCAGCACCGGCGAGTCGATTGTCACCTTTCCGCCGGCCCACATGCGCCGTGGCAGATCGACCGGCGGCAGAAACCCGCCGAGTTTGAGGTGCCCGTCCAGGCCCATTTGGCTGGGCTGGGCCGGAACCGGAAAATACACCCAGTGCCACAGCGGCGGCAGCGGGTCGTCATCCTGCAATGCCGGATCGTGATCCAGCAGGGCCTGCATCAGCCGGGCCTGGCGGGTATGGATGATATCGGTATCGGTTTCCTGCCGGCCGATCCAGGTTTGCAGGATGTTGTTGTCCAGTGTCGCTTCAGTCATGCATCACCGGCATGTCGTTCCCCATCGTCGGTATCAGACGATTTAATAAGGGAAAAACCGGCGATACTCAAAACAGAACGGTCAGGCGCCCGAAAACCGGTCACCGTCAGGCCCGGACGGACGGCTTCGCCCGGGCCTGAAAGCAAAGACCTCAGAAGCGATAACCGACTCCGAGGCCTAAGATCCACGGGTCGAGATCGACATCGGCGGCGATTGCCCCGTTATTAATCGAAACATCGGTGTTGAAGAACACTTTCTTGACGTCGGCGTTGAACGACCAGTTGCCTTCGATGGCGACGTCGAAACCGGCCTGCAGGGCATAGCCCAGACCGTTCTCGTAATCGATGGACGTCACGGTGCCGCCCGGCGCGTCCTCGTTATAGAACAGCATGTAGTTCAGCCCGGCGCCGACATAGGGGCTGAAACGGTCGTCCGCCAGAAAGTGATATTGCAGGGTCAGGGTCGGCGGTAAAAGCCCGACATCGCCCAGATCGACCGTGCCGAGCGCGGTATTGTCCGCCTTCATGTCATGTTTGGTCGTCGCGGCGATCAGTTCCAGTGCGATGTTTTTCGTGAGGAAGTAGCTGATATCGAGCTCGGGAACATACTCGTTGCTGGCGTCGACATCGCCGCCGATCACGCTGATCGTGCTGGTTTCATCGGGCACCACCGCGATGCCGCGCAGCCGCAGCAGAATGTCGCCTGCCTCTTTGGTCTTGAAGTCGGCCGCTGCAGCCGGCGTTGAAAGACAAGCAGCAGCGATGGCGGCGGTAAATAGCCGTTTGGCTGAAAACATGGCGATAATTCCCCTCTGTGCAATGACGTCAACTGCCGCGCAGTCTCTGCCTGCGGGAAAATTCCGCTTTGATGTAAATCAGTTATGAAGAAGTTTTGTCGGGATTTCGTTGCCGTCAGGCATATCGGAAGACGAGGAACCCGTAGACGAGGGCGATTCCCAGCGGACCCCAGAGCGGCGTCCCGACCAGCCCTAGCCAGGCGAGGAAGATGAAAGCGCTGCCCAGCAGCGTGATGAACAGACGGTCGCCCCGCGTTGTGTCGAGACCCAGAATGCCGTGCCGCGCATCGCCGCCGGGTCGCCGGATTTCAAGCACGGTCATGGTAATCAGGCAGGCCGCAATGAAGGCGAAAAACGCGGCGGTCGGCCAGGTCCAGGCCATCCAGGATAGCGACATGAAAACTCCTCCTCCCTTTCTAATTGAACGTGACCCGCTCTAAACCCGGCCCAGGGCGAAGCCCTTGGCGATGTAGTTGCGGACGAAGTAGATCACGAATGCACCCGGCACGATGGTCAGTGTTCCGGCTGCAGCCAATAACCCGAGTTCGTAGCCGGATGTACTGGCCGTTCGCGTCATCGTCGCGGCGATGGGTTTGGCGTCCACTGCCGTCAGCGTTTTCGCCAGCAGCAGTTCGACCCAGGAAAACATGAAACAGAAGAAACAGGCGACGCCGATGCCGGCGGCGATGGTCGGAATGAAGATTTTCAGGAAAAAGCCCCAGAACGAATGACCGTCGACATAGGCGGTTTCGTCCAGTTCCTTCGGCACGCCCGACATGAAACCTTCCAGAATCCAAACCGCCAGCGGAATGTTGAACAATGTATGCGCCAGCGCCACCGCGATATGGGTGTCGAACAGGCCGACGGCGGAATAAAGCTGGAAGAACGGCAGCGCGAACACCGCTGGCGGCGCCATCCGGTTGGTCAGCAACCAGAAGAACAGATGCTTGTCACCGATGAACCGGTAACGGCTGAATGCGTAGGCCGCAGGCAGGGCGACGGCGACAGAAAGCACTGTGTTCAGCCCGACATAGGCGATGGAGTTCAGATAGCCGGTATACCAGGTCGGGTCCGTGAAGATCGTGATGTAGTTTTCCAGCGTGAATTCCTGCGGATACAGGCTGAATCCGCCGAGAATTTCATTTGTCGTCTTGAACGACATGTTCATCAGCCAGTAGATCGGTAGCATCAGGAACGCGATATAGAGGGTCGGGACGATGGCGCTGCGTTTCATCTCATTGATCCTCGTTCCGCATCATCAGTGTGTAGAACACCCAGCTCAGCAGCAGGATGATCAGGAAGTAGATCAGCGACATCGCCGCCGCCGGCCCCAGATCGAACTGGCCCAAAGCGATCTTCACCAGATCGATCGACAGCAGGGTTGTTGAATTGCCGGGGCCGCCGCCGGTCAGCACCACCGCTTCGGTATAGATCATGAAACTGTCCATGAAGCGCAGCAGCACGGCGATGGTCAGCACCCGTTTCATTTTCGGCAACTGAATATGCCGGAAGATCGCGAAAGACCCCGCGCCATCGATTTTCGCGGCCTGATAATAGGCGTCCGATATCGACACAAGCCCGGCATAGGAAAGCAGCACGACAAGCGAGGTCCAGTGCCACACATCCATCAGGATCAGCGTGAACCAGGCATCGCCGATCTGGCGGGTGAAGTTGTAGTCGAAGCCGATGGAATTCAGCACATAGCCGAGGAAGCCGATATCCGGCAGCGCGAAAATGTTCCACATCGCGCCGACCACGTTCCACGGAATCAGCAGCGGCAGGGCCATCAGCACGAGGCACACCGGCACCCACGGCCCCTTGCGCGGCATGGTAAGCGCAATACCGATGCCGAGCGGGATCTCGATGGCGAGAATGGAGAAGGTGAAGGTCAACTGGCGCAGCAGGGAATCGTGAAACCGCTCCGATTGCAGCACCTGCTCGAACCACAACACACCGGACCAGAAGAACGTGTTATCGCCGAAGGTTTCCTGAACCGAATAATTCACCACCGTCATCAGCGGGATGATCGCATTGAAAGCCACCAGCAGGACCACGGGCAGAACGAACAGCCAGGCTTTCTGGTTGATGGTCTTGTTCATCGCCCGGCCCCCGCCATCCAGCCATCGGCGTAAAGCCTTGTATGACTTGTGTCGAATATCAGTTCCGCGCCGTCGCTCGGAATCTCCGATCCTTCCGGCGCCAGCAGGCGCACGGTCTGGTCGGCGCAGCGGGTTTCCACAATGCGGTGCCGTCCGGCATCGCTGACTTTGATAATGGCGGCCGGTAACCCGCCCGTTCCGAAACGGACGAATTCCGGCCGCACGCCGATTTCCAGCTTCTTGCCGGCTGTTGCGTCGGCGGTGTTTTCGGTTTCGACAGGCATGCCCCCCAGCATCGCCTTGCCGCCCGAAACTTCGCATGACAGCACGTTCATCCCTGGCGAGCCGATGAAATGGCCGACAAAGGTGTGCTGCGGTTTTTCGAAAAGATCCACCGGCGTGCCGACCTGCACGATCTCTCCGAGGTTCATCACCACCACCTGATCCGCGAAGGTCAGGGCCTCGGTCTGGTCGTGCGTGACGTAGATCATGGTCAGCCGCACGCGCTGGTGCAGTTCCTTCAGTTTCGACCGCAATTCCCATTTCAGATGCGGGTCGATCACGGTCAGCGGTTCGTCGAACATGATGACGTTGACATCGGTGCGTACCAGACCGCGCCCCAGCGATATCTTCTGCTTGCCGTCTGCGGTCAGGCCCTTGGCGCGCTGTTGCAGGCGGTCGGTCATGTCGATGAAGGTCGCCACTTCACGCACCCGCTGGTCGACAGTCTTTTCGTCAACGCCGCGGTTGCGCAAAGGGAAGGCCAGATTGTCGTAAACGGTCATCGTGTCGTAGACGACGGGAAACTGGAACACCTGCGCGATATGGCGCTGGTCCGGCGGCAGGGCGGTGACGTCCTCGTCATCGAAGTGGATGCTGCCCTGAGTCGGTTTCAGCAGGCCGGAAATCAGGTTCAGCATGGTTGTCTTGCCGCAGCCGGACGGGCCCAGCAGCGCATAGGCGCCGCCGTCGTCCCAGGTCAGATCGACCTGTTTCAGCGCCCAGTCGTCGTCGGTCGCCGGGTCGGCTGCGTAGGAATGCCGGAGCGCGTCGAGGGTGATACGGGCCATGGATTTTCCTTACGCCGCGATCAGATCGCCGGACGGCGTGAAATAGAATGCGTTCGAGACATCGGCGTACAGGTCCGCCCTCTGACCGACATTGAAGCTGTGAATGCCGTGCGACAGCGACACCCAGGCGTTCTCACCTACCAGGAAATGAACGACGCTCTCCGATCCGCTGATTTCGGTCACCAGAACCTCGCCGGATACCTTGACCGGGTTGTCATTGGTCGGTTTCGGCGTCACATGGTGCGGACGAAGGCCGACCTGGTAGTCCCCATCGGGACGGCCCGTCAGATAGGCCGGGGTCGACCATTGCGCCATGCCGCCCAGACTAACCGTATCGCCGGTCTTGCGAACGGCGGCCGTATTCATCGGCGGTTCTGAAAACACCTGCGCGCTGATTAGACTATTGGGATGCCGGTAGATCTCGCCGGTCGGCCCGAATTGCGATACGCGCCCTTCATGCAGGGTCGCCGTCCTGCCGCCCAGCAACAGGGCTTCGGTCGGTTCGGTCGTTGCGTAGACAACGACGCAGCCGCGGTCGGCGAACAGCTTTGGCAATTCCTCACGCAATTCCTCGCGCAGTTTGAAATCGAGATTGGCGAGCGGTTCGTCCAGCAGCACCAGATCGGACGCCTTCACCAGGGCGCGTGCAAGCGCCGTACGCTGTTGCTGTCCGCCGGACAGCTCGGACGGACGCCGGTCAAGCATCGGCGAAAGTCGCAGCAGATCCGCCATCTCGCCGACCTTGCGTTTGATATCGGCTTCGTTCATGCGCGCGACGCGCAGCGGCGAGGCAATGTTTTCAAATACGGTATAGTTCGGATAGTTGATGAACTGCTGGTACACCATCGACACGTTGCGGTCCTGCACCCGTATGCCGGTCACGTCTTTCCCGTTGAAGTGCAATGACCCGCCGGTCGGCCGGTCCAGCCCCGCCATCAACTGCATCAGTGTCGTTTTGCCGGCCAGTGTTGTGCCCAGAAGAATATTGAACCCGTCCGGCTCGAGCGTCAGGTCGGTCGGGTGAATATGCACCTCGGACCCGACGGACTTGGCAATCTGCTTGAGTTCCAGCGTCATGATATTTTTAAGACAATCTGAAAAAGGAAAGATGACCCCCACCGTTCGGGACGACGCTAATGCGTCGCCCCGATACCGGCAGGAACCTGTTTGTCAAACCCGGTCAGTTAGACGACCAGCGTTTGACGAGCTCTTCATAGGCGATGGTTTCGCCCTGCGGCTTTTCATTCGACAGTTTGGCTTTTGCGCCGCCCTTGCCGATCCACTCGCTGGCGTCCTTTTCCTCGTTCAGACGGGGGCCGCAGCCGCCATAGGTGTTGTTGGCTTCATCGGCCCGTTGCATCCGGCCCATCACCTGATCCATTTCACCGGCCAGCCGATCCATGGCTTCCTGCGGGGTGAAGGTGCCCGAGTTCACGTCACCGATATTCTGCCACCACAACTGCGCCAGTTTCGGATAGTCCGGAACGTTGACGCCTGTCGGGCTCCACAGCACCCGATCGGGTGAGCGGTAAAATTCCACCAGACCGCCCAGTTTCGGTGCTCGTTCGGTGAAACTTTCATGGCGAACCGTACTGTCGCGAATGAATGTCAGACCGACATGGCTCTTGCGGACGTCCACCGTTTTGGAGACGACGAACTGCGCATACAGCCAGGCGGCCTTGCGACGATCGACCGGTGTCGACTTGAAGAAAGTCCACGAGCCGGCGTCCTGATAACCCAGCTTCTGGCCTTCTTCCCAGTACGGGCCGTGCGGAGACGGGGCCATGCGCCACAGGGGTGTGCCGCTGTCGTCGACCGTGTTGTTGCCTTCCGATTTCGGCGCGACCATTGAAGCGGTGAACGCCGTGTACCAGAAGATCTGCTGCGCCACGTTACCCTGGCTCAGCGCCGGCAGCGACTGATAGAAGTCGTAGTCGGCCGCGCCCGGAGGCGCATATTTCCGAAGCCACTCGTCCCATTTGCGGATCGCATAGACCGCAGCCGGACCGTTGGTGCCACCGCCGCGTGTGACGGATGCGCCAGCCGGGTTGCAGCTTCCGGCTTCCATCCGGATGCCCCATTCGTCGATTGGCTGACCGTTCGGAATGCCTTTCGATCCCGCGCCGGCCATCGAAAGCCAGGCATCGGTCATCCGCCAGCCAAGATCAGGCGCACGCTTGCCGTAGTCCATGTGGCCGTAAATCTGGACGCCATCGATTTCCTTCACGTGCTCGGAGAAGAATTCTGCGATGTCTTCATAGGCGGACCAGTTTACCGGAACGCCCAGGTCGTAGCCGTAGATGTCCTTGAACTGTTTCTGCAGGTCGGCCCGGTCGAACCAGTCCTTGCGGAACCAGTACAGGTTCGCGAACTGCTGGTCGGGAAGCTGATACAGCTTGCCGTCCGGGCCGGTGGTGAACGACTTGCCCATGAAGTCGTCGATATCCAGCATCGGGTTGGTGACATCCGACCCTTCGCCAGCCATCCAGTCAGACAGGTTGATGGCGAGCTGCAGGCGCGAATGCGTACCGATCAGGTCGCTGTCGTTGATATAGGCATCATACAGGTTGCGGTTTGTCTGCATCTGCGTCTGCACGGCCTGGACGACTTCGCCCTCGCCAAGAAGCTGATGGTTGACCTTGATGCCGGTGATTTCCTCGAACGCCTTGGTCAGGACCTGCGATTCATAGGTGTGGGTCGGAATGGTTTCCGACAGAACGTTGATTTCCATTCCCTTGAACGGCGCAGCGGCATCGATGAACCACTGCATTTCGCTTTTCTGTTCCGCTTCCGAAAGCGCCGACGGCTGAAATTCATCGTTGATCCATTTTTCGGCGGCGGCCATATCGGCCTGTGCCGTTATGGTCATACCCACAAAGGCGATTATCGCCGATGTGGCTCCTAGTCCATATCTCATTTTTTTGTTCCTCCCAGGTGAGATGACAATCGATCATCAAACGAACAAAAACGAACGTCAAGTCGAAAATATTGTTGCAAAAACGAAAATATTGCGAAAATTATTGTATATAACAGCAGGTGTTTCTTTTCTTCTTTCTGGTAAAACCAGCTTTTCGCACATGCGAAATAACAGCGATCGGCAAGGCAATGAACCAAGTTTCCCCTCGACAGACAGAGATTCTCGACAGGGCCCGCCGTGCCGGGCGGGTGGATGTCGAGGGGTTGTCCGCGGAATTCGACGTGACGCCCCAGACCATCCGTCGCGACCTCAACGAGTTGTGCGACAGCGGGTATTTGAACCGGTTTCACGGCGGCGCCGTATACCCGGCAGGGGTTCAGAACGTCGCCTACCAGTCGCGCCGGCAGCTTGCCGCAGACGAAAAGCGCCGGATCGGCGAACGTGCGGCGCAGATCATCCCGGACAACAGCTCGATCATTCTGAATATCGGCACCACGACGGAACAGGTGGCCCATGCGCTGAAGGGCCATGAAGGGCTGATGGTCATCACCAACAACCTCAATGCGGCAAACGACCTGCGCGAAGCGGGGTCGGTGGAAGTCATCATCGCCGGCGGCGTCGTCCGCCAGTCAGACGGCGGCATCATCGGCGATGCGACGGTCGACTTCATGCGCCAGTTCAAGGTCGACTATGCGGTGATCGGCGCTTCCGCGATCGATGCCGACGGTACGATTCTGGATTTCGATTTCCGGGAAGTTCGCGTTGCGCAGGAAATCATCCGGCACGCCCGAAAGACGATCCTGGTTTCCGATGCGATGAAATTCGAACGGTCGGCCCCGATCCGGATCGCCGACCTGTCCGATATCGATATTTTCGTAACGGATTGTCAGCCACCGGACGCCATTGTCGATCTCTGCCGCCTCAACGATACGCGGATCGAAGTCGCCGAAGCGGACAGGGCCGGTCAGGACCCGCAATGAGCGGTCGCGACCAGACATACGACCTTTTCATCATCGGCGGCGGGATCAACGGCTGCGGTATCGCCAGAGATGCGGCCGGCCGCGGGTACTCTGTCTATCTGGCGGAAATGAACGATCTGGCCAGCGGTACGTCATCGCTGTCGACGAAGCTTGTTCACGGCGGCTTGCGCTATCTGGAATTCTACGAATTCCGGCTGGTGCGCGAAGCGCTGGAAGAGCGCGAACTTCTGTGGTCGAACGCGCCGCATATCATCTGGCCCCTCCGGTTCGTGCTGCCGCACCACAAGGGGCTGCGCCCGGCCTGGCTGCTGCGTCTGGGCCTGTTCCTGTACGATCATATCGGCGGAAGGAAACGCCTGCCCGCGACGAAAACCCTCGATCTGACGAAGGAAGAGGTCGGAGCCGGGCTGAATCCCGATCTCAAGAAAGGCTTCGAATATTCCGACTGCTGGGTCGACGATGCGCGTCTGGTGGTCCTGAACGCCCGCGACGCGGCGGACCGGTCAGCGGTGATCCGGACCCGGTCGCAGGTTACCGATGTTCGATGGGAATCCGGCTGCTGGCATGTCGATGTCTACGATACGCTGAACGGGTCGACGCAGACCGTTCAGGCGAGAATGATCGTCAATGCCAGCGGTCCGTGGGTCGACAGGGTTATCTCTGCGGCGTCGGGATCGAACGCTGCCCGGAAGGTTCGGCTTGTACAAGGCAGTCATATCGTCGTGCCCCGCCTGTTCGATCATGACCGGTGCTATATCTTCCAGAACGAGGACGGGCGTATCTGTTTCGCGATCCCCTATGAAAACGACTACACGCTGATCGGCACCACCGATCAGGATTTCGAGGGCGATCCGGCGACTGCCAGAACAAGCGATAAGGAGATCACCTATCTCTGCGGCGCGATAAGCTCGTATCTCAGGAAACCGGTAACGCCGGACGATGTGGTCTGGACCTATTCCGGCGTTCGTCCCCTGTTCGATGACGGGGCCAGCGCGGCGCAGGAAGCAACGCGCGACTATGTGCTGAAGCTTCAGGAAGACGGGCCCGGCGGTCCGTGGCTGAACATCTTTGGCGGCAAGATCACCACGTATCGCCGGCTTGCGGAATCGGCGCTTGAGAAAATCAACGCTGCGCTCGGCGGGCGTCCCGGCCCGGCATGGACCCATGCCGCACCGCTGCCTGGCGGCGACTTTCCGGCTACCGGGGTAAAGACGCTGGCGGCGGAAATTTCGTCGCGCTATCCATTCCTTGAGTCGGCAACGGTACATCGTCTTGTCCGATTGTACGGCACCAGAACCTATTCCGTTCTCGGCGATGCCGGATCGAAGGAAGACCTCGGCCGGGTTTTCGGGCGGGACTTGTCCGAGGCTGAGATAAAGTATCTGATCCGCCATGAATGGGCGCTGACGGAAGACGATGTTCTGTGGCGCCGGACGAAACTGGGCCTCGGCATGTCGGAAGAAGATGTGACGGCCCTGGCGGACTACATGCAGGACAAGACCGCGATACAATAAAAGCGGCTTGCGGGAGGGAGTGGCATGACCGGCAACATACTGGCGATTGACCAGGGCACAAGCTCGACCCGGTCCATCGTGTTCGATGACGCCTTCGCGGTTCGCGGCGTCGGCCAGGTTGAATTCGAACAGCATTTCCCGAAATCCGGCTGGGTGGAACATGCGCCGGCGGATCTGATCGACACGACGATTAAGACCATCCACACGGCGATGGATACGGCGGGCGTTGGCGCGAAGGATATTGCCGCCATCGGTATTACCAACCAACGGGAAACAACCCTGGTCTGGAACCGCAAAACCGGCGAGCCGCTCTACAACGCCATTGTCTGGCAGGACCGGCGGACGGCTGAAAAATGCGCCGCCCTTAAACAGGCAGGCCACGAGGCCATGGTCAGCAAGAAAACGGGCCTGCTGCTGGACCCGTATTTTTCAGCCACGAAAGTCGCCTGGATTCTCGATACCGTGCCCGGTGCGCGTGACAGCGCGGAAGCGGGCGATCTTGCTTTCGGCACTGTCGATACCTGGCTGATCTGGAAACTTACTGACGGCAAACGACATGTCACCGACGCCACCAATGCTGCTCGAACCATGCTTTACAATATCGTTGACGGCATCTGGGACGACGACCTTCTGACCCTGTTCGGCATACCGGAATCGATGATGCCGGAGGTGCTGGAGTCTGCCGACGATTTCGGCGTGACGGAAAAGGAGGTTGTCGGCTTCTCCGTGCCGATCTGCGGCGTGGCGGGCGACCAGCAGGCGGCGACGGTCGGTCAGGCGTGCTTCAAGCCGGGCATGATGAAATCCACCTACGGTACCGGATGCTTCGCCCTGATGAATACCGGCCAGTCGCCGGTCGTTTCGAAGAACCGGCTGCTGACAACCATCGCCTACCGGCTCGACGGACAGACCTTCTATGCCCTCGAAGGCGCAATTTTCGTTGCCGGTGCGGCCGTGCAGTGGCTGCGCGACGGGCTGGGCATTCTGGAGTCGGCAGACCGCTCGGGCGATCTCGCGGCACAGGCCGACCCGAAATCCGGCGTTTATCTTGTGCCGGCCTTTACCGGTCTCGGCGCGCCGCACTGGGACCCGAATGCAAGGGGTGCGATGTTCGGCCTGACGCGCGCCACCGGACCGGCGGAACTGACCCGCGCGGCGCTGGAATCTGTCTGTTTCCAGACGGCGGACCTGCTGGGCGCGATGCAGTCGGACTGGGGAAAGGCGGAAAATACGATCCTGCGCGTCGACGGCGGCATGGTCGCCAGCGACTGGACCATGCAATGCCTCGCCGACATGCTGGATGCGCCGGTCGACCGGCCGGAAGTGCTGGAAACGACCGCTCTGGGCGCCGCTTGGCTTGCCGGGTACAAGGCCGGCGTCTGGCCGGACCAGGACGGCTTTGCGAAATCCTGGAAACTCGACCGGCAGTTCACACCGTCGATGGATCCTGATGAACGTCAAGCCAGGCTTGATGGATGGCATGACGCGGTACGCCGCACCCTGAGCTCATAGGCGGCGGTTCGGCTTCCGTCACGACGCCTTGAACGTATTCTTGTATTTTTCCCGCAGAATATTCTTCTGAACCTTGCCCATCGTGTTGCGGGGCAGGGAGTCTATGGTGAACAGAACCTTCGGCTGCTTGAATTTAGCGACCTTCGGTTTGATCTCTGCAAGAATAGCCGCTTCGTCGATTTCGCCGTCGGGCATCGGCACCAGCACGCCGACAACCCCTTCACCGAAATCCGGATGCGGCACACCGATGACAGCGGATTCCAGCACGCCGTCCGACTCGTCCAGCAGCAATTCCAGTTCCTTGGGATAGATGTTGTAGCCGCCGGAAATGATCAGGTCCTTGCCGCGGCCGACCAGCGTCAGATAGCCGCCCTCGTCGATGAAACCCAGGTCGCCTGTAATGAAGAAACCATCCGCGCGAAATTCCTCGGCGGTCTTTTCCGGCATCCGCCAATAGCCTTGGAAGACATTCGGCCCGCGCACCTCGACGACACCGATCTCACCGCCGGGCAAAACTTTACCCGTCTCCGGGTCGGCAACACGAATTTCGATGCCGGGCAGGGCGGAGCCAACGGCACCGGGTTTTCGATCTTTGTCATACGGGTTGGAGGTGATCATGCTGGTTTCGGTCATGCCGTAGCGTTCCAGAATCCGGTGACCGGTGCGGTTTTCGAATTCTGTATGCGTTTCGGCCAGCAAGGGCGCGCTGCCGGACACGAACAGCCGGATATGGGAAACAAGATCCCGGGTCAGCCGACCGTCCTGAAGCAATCGCGTATAGAAAGTCGGCACCCCCATCATTGTCGTCGCCTTGGGCAGAAAGGCGATCATCTGGTCTGTATTGAACCCAGGCAGGAAGATCATCGATCCGCCGGCCAGAAAGGTGACGTTGCTGGCGACGAACAGGCCGTGCGTATGAAAGATCGGCAGGGCGTGCAGCAGGATATCATTTTCGGTGAAGCGCCAGGTCTCCACCAGCGCCTGCGCGTTCGACAGCAGGTTGTTCTGTGTCAGCATCGCGCCTTTCGACCGCCCCGTCGTTCCCGACGTATACAGGAATGCGGCCAGATCGTCCGGCCCCCGGTCGCGGGTTTCGAACCTGTCCGGTTGATTGGCATAGGCGTCGGCGAAGCTGCCCGCTCCTGTACCGTCCAGCGTCATCAGCCGGGCATTGCGGGTATCGGCTACCGGTTTCAGGGATGCTTCCTGTGCCGGATCGCACAACAGCATTTTCGGTTCCGCATCGCCGACGAAATAATCGACCTCCGTTGCCGTATAGGCCGTGTTCAGCGGCAGGAGAACCACGCCGGCCTGCACGCAGGCGACATAGGTGGCCAGCGCCGCCGGTGATTTCGCAACCTGCATCGCCAGCCGGTCGCCAGGCTGAAGGCCGGCCTCGGCAAGGGTGTTGGCGATCCGAGCGGCAGTGTTCAGAAAGTCGCGGTAGGACGTTTCAAACCCGTCCGGGTCGATCAGCAGTGTCGCGGTGCTGTTTGCATGCGGGGCGAAAAGAGCGTCGAAAAGCGGGTTTGTCATGGTCACTAACACTTATGGAAAAAAGAGGTGCGGCGAACGCCGCACCTCCCTTAACAGACTAAACCCGTAAGATCAGCCTTTAAACCACCAGCGTTCGATGGCCCGGCTGCCGTCCATCGCCTAGTTACCCGAGAGTTTTTCAGGTACATGAACATTGGTCCGCGCTGCATAGACGTAGTTGCGGAAGAACGGAATGATGTTGCCGCCTTCATCCTTAACGAGCATCTGCATTTCCTTGTACATTTCCGCCCGTTTGGTCTGATCCAGTTCGGCCCGCGCCAGAACCAGCAGTTCATTGAACCGCGGATTGGCGAAGTGCGATTCGTTCCAGTCGGCGCCGGCGGCGTAACCGAGCGAGAAAATAACATCCGGCGTCGGACGCTGACCCCAGGAGACTAGGCAGAACGGCTTTTGCAGCCAGACATTCGACCAGTAGCCGTCATTCGGTTCACGAATGACGTTGAGGTCGATGCCCGCCTTGGAAGCCAGTTCCTTGTAAAGGATCGCCAGATCGACACCACCCGGCATCGGTACTTCGGAAGTCGAGAAATCAACCTTCAGGCTGCTCAAACCGGCTGCTTTCAAGTGATCCCTGGCGCGATCCGGGTCATAGGTCCGCTGTTCCAGATCGGCCCAGTAAGGCATCACCGGCGCGATCGGATGGTCGTTGCCGAGCGTGCCATGCCCGCGAAGGATCTTTTTCAGGCCTTCTTCTCGCGGGAAGGCGTATTTCAGCGCCAGCCGGACATCCTTGTTGTCGAACGGCGCGACATCGACATGCATGGCGGCGGTAATGAAGGTGCCGCTGGCGACTTCGATGACATTCACATTTGGATTCCTGCCCAGCAAGTCTGCAGTTTTGATATCGACCTCGATCATCATGTCGATTTCATTGGTAGACAGCGCGTTTTGCCGTGCATTGACGTCGGAAATCGACAGCATCTCTGCGGAGTCGAAATGCCCCTTGTCACGGTAGTAGTTCGGATTCTTCACGAAATCAGACCGCACGCCGGGTTCGAATGCGGTGCAGATATACGCGCCTGATCCTGCGCCGATGCTGGTATCGACCTTGCCTTCGCTGTCCGACGGAAGCATCGCAAAGTGATAATCTGTCAGCACATAGGGAAGGTCGGCGCTTCCATTGTTCAGCGCGATGATGACCTTGTTCGGGCCGTCTGCCTTGATTTCCTTGACATCGGTCAGCAGGGCCGCGCCGGCGGACTTGCTGGCCGGGTCGCGGTGATAGTTCAGCGAATGGACGACATCCTGTGACGTCAGTGTCTTTCCGTTGTGAAATTCGGCGCCCTTGGTGATGTCGAAGACCCAGGTCGAAGCATCGGCAGAGGCTTCCCAGCCCGTTGCCAGTTCCGGGCCGACCACGTTGTCCGGCGTGATTTCTGTCAGCCAGCTTCGATGGGTATAGCCCATTGAAATCTGATACTGGCCTTCGTACAAGGCCGGGTCAGACGTGTCGGTGGTATTACCGTCATCGAGAGCGGCACGGAAATGCCCGCCCTTTTTCGGGGTTGCGGCTTCGACTTTCGTGGTCCAGGCGGTCGATGCCGCTGCGACGGTCAGGCCGAGCGCCATCGCGCCCTGCATGAATTGACGCTTGTTTATCGTTCCGGCCAGAGCTTTGCCGGCAAGCGTATCAACATTCGTAGTTTCGTTTGAACTTGTCATATTGTCAGTCTCCCAGACTTTCCTGTTCACGCCATTGATGATGATACGTTTTGTAATCGGCTGATTATAGGCGAGAATGGTTTAAAGTGTTGCAGATACTGAAAAAAAGATCAAATGGGTTGAAAGGCCCGGCTGCAGACGGTTTGACCCGGCACGGCTGGCGCGTTACAGCGTTGTAACCATAACCGAAAAACCAGATTTCACGGGGTTACTATGCTTAAGAATGATCAGCTCGACCAATGGGATCGTCAGAACTTTTTTCATCCGTCAACCCATCTGGCGCAGCATGCGCGGGGCGAAAGCCCCAGCCGCATCGTAACCGGCGGATCCGGGGTTTATATCGAAGACCGCGATGGCAATCGTCTGCTGGACGGATTTGCCGGTCTTTACTGCGTCAATGTCGGTTACGGCAGGCCGGAAATTGCCGAGGCGATCGCCGATCAGGCAAAGCAGTTGGCCTACTATCACGCCTATGTCGGGCACGGCACGGAAGCGTCGATCACATTGTCGAAAATGGTTTTGGACCGTGCGCCGTCGAACATGTCGAAAGTCTATTTCGGTCTTGGCGGTTCGGACGCCAATGAAACCAACGTCAAGCTGGTCTGGTACTACAACAACATCCTGGGCCGTCCGGAAAAGAAGAAGATCGTCTCGCGCTGGCGCGGCTATCACGGGTCGGGGCTGGTAACGGGATCGCTGACCGGGCTTGAACTGTTTCACAAAAAATTCGATCTGCCGCTGGATCGCATCCTGCACACGGTTGCGCCGCACTATCTTCAGCGCAAGGACGGGTCGATGTCGGAATCCGATTTCGTCGCCCATTGCGCGTCGGAACTGGAAGCGTTGATCGAACGGGAAGGACCCGACACCATCGCCGCCTTCATCGGCGAACCGGTTCTCGGAACCGGCGGTATCGTGCCGCCGCCGAAGGGATACTGGGAAGCGATCCAGCCGATCCTGAATAAGCACGACATCCTGCTGATTGCCGACGAAGTCGTCACCGGATTCGGCCGGCTTGGCAGCATGTTCGGGTCGACGCACTACGGTATCGAGTCCGATATCATCACCATCGCCAAGGGCCTGACATCGGCCTATGCGCCGCTGTCCGGGTCGATTATTTCCGATCGTGTCTGGAAGGTGCTGGAACAGGGTACCGATGAGAACGGTCCGATCGGCCATGGCTGGACCTATTCGGCGCATCCGATCGGTGCGGCGGCCGGGGTCGCCAATCTGGAACTGATCGACAAACTGGGACTTGTCGAGAATGCAAAATCGACCGGCGCCTATTTCAATGCGGCCATGAAGGATGCCTTCGGGGATCATCCGCATGTCGGCGAAGTGCGCGGCGAAGGTCTGCTCTGCGCCATCGAATTCGTGAAAGACAAGGCCAGTCGCACGTTCTTTGACCCGGCACAGAAAGTCGGGCCGCAGCTTTCGGCGGCCTTGCTGAAAGAGAATGTTATTGCGCGGGCCATGCCGCAGGGAGACATTCTGGGTTTTGCCCCGCCACTGTGTCTGACGACGGAAGAGGCGGATCTCATTGTTGCGGCGACAGTGAAGGCCGTCGATACATCTGCGGATGTATTTAAAGGCTGACAATCCGACCCGGTTTCGGGCTGATCCTGTTTCAGCCCAATTGGTCGGCTGGTTTTTCGGTGCCGACCCGACAGTGTTCGCGCCCCCGACCGCCTGTCGCGGCGCGGCTTCGTCTGACGTCTATTATTACGGGCGTGTCGAACCGGTTGCGCGTTAAAAAATTGCGGCACTTAGGGTATTCAGCGATACTTGCCGCCACTGCCGTTCGATTGCGGAAAACGCACGAGTTGCTGGAAATTGCGGTCGTAAAAACAGGCGGAAATCTGGCTACAAGAGTAAAACCGGATGCTGTCATTTATCAAAAGACTGTACAGACGTTTTCGGGGCGCGCCACCCGCCGCCGCACGCGATCCGGCAGCTTTTCCGGTCGGCAATACGAAAGAGCAAAAGCTGAAGGAACTGTGCAGTCGGCTTACGCATGTTTCCAGGCAAGACCCTCTTCTCGTCGCCGGCCGCGCTTTTCTCGTAGAGATTCAGGCTGTCGATCCGGCGGGCGCAGATGCGGCCGAATGGGAAGTGATAACCGCCAGCGTCAGTTCCCTGCTTGTAGACGACTGCGGGGAAGCCGGGTTCGTCCGACGTATCGCCGCCGGAGACTTCTTCCTTCGTTACAGCGACATTTTCGAGCCGTCCGGCAGCATGCTTTCCTGCCTTGCGACAAAACATCGGCTGGATGAGCTGGCGGAAAAAATCGGTTCGCCAAGATGGAGATTTCTGCTCTCAGCCGCCGTACCGGAAGAGGGAAAGGACGTTCGCTTTCGGCATTTTGACAATGAGGAGCAGCTCAAAATCCTGATGGACCCCTTTCTGCGTGAGCCGGATGAGGGTAGTTCAGAGGTCGGGATCGATGATCTATCAGCCGGGGAGACACCCGAACCGGACGAGCTTCTGACACAATCGTCTCCGGGCTGGAGAAAGGACGATGCCTGGAATGCAATTCGCGGGATGCCGGAATGGCGGAATACGCAAAAGAAGACCGCTCCCGGGAAAGACGATGATTCGGCGGGTATAGTCGTTCCTGCGACCGAGTTTGACAAGGTCGCCAGGTCGGTTGCCAGTGAAGAAAAGAAGGCGGAAAAACTGGCCAAGTTACAGGCGGAAATAGAGGAAAAGATTGATGAGGTTGATATCTGCTTTACGCCTGTCTGGGATCTGAGGCGAAAGACTGTTTTCGCAGTGCATGTTCTGCCCGCTGTGGAACTGAAGAATCTGTCGCTAGTATTCGATGACGATCTTTTCGGGCGCGGTATTGGCTCCGCGTTGAGCATCAAACTCGATACACGCATATACGATACTGTCGGCAAGGCGCGGAAGCGGGTGGACAGGGAATTCGGCCTTGTCCTTGTCGTGCCCGTACACGTCGCGTCGGTGGAGTCCCATGCCGGTGGCAGAGCGGTGCTGGCGTCGCTGATCAAGTTGTTCAAACAGCTCGGCCCTCATGACAGACTGGTTGCCAATCTTGTTTCCGCATCGAGCGATTTTTCGGCGATTCAGTTGAACGCCTTCGCGCAGTTGCTGGGGACCGTTGTCGATCAGGTATGGATTCAATTCGATGACGTTGGCCTGAAGGTTGACAGGCTCGGTCGGGACAAGTTTTCAAGAATCGGATTAACGGTCAAGGACGGTGTCGACGACGAAAAGTTTATCGATGCCGCAGGCGCCTTTGTCGATCAGGTAAGGCGCAAAGGCTTCGATGTGTTCGCCCGTGGCAGTTTCAGCAGATCTTTGACACAGGGACTGCCGATGATCGGCATCGAACTGCTGTGCGGGTTGGACTGGGACCGAACGCTGGAAGATGTGGTGAAGAAAAATCGGAGATTCGATCTTGAAAGGTTTACGGCAGCGTGACGGGTCGCGCCGACAGCGATAGCGTCAACAGTTACTTGCTGAAGCCGGTATCGAAAACTTCGCTGAAACGGCACATCGAAACCGTTTTCAACATATAGACGGCCGCCTCCGAACTCTTTCGCTGTAATATCTTGTATCCGACTCGGAATGCAGACCGATAAAGTGGCGGAGAGGGCATCCGCTCCATGTTGTTGTAAATCAATGGATAGAAGGGCAATAGGATACTCAACCCACAAATACACGTCCAACTTTAATTCCAAAACGACAAGAACCAGGCCGGCGATGCTCAATCCTATGCTGCTTAGGTTCTGCGAAGTTTCTGATAAAACAAATTTAAGATTAGTAGGTACCATCGCATTATGCGGAAAATGGCAGGAGCCGGGGGCCGGATCCGACTTTTCGACGCACCGCTAACACTAACCTTCAAATTAATTAAAGATACTGTCCTGCAATCACCATTCCAATAAGGACTGCTAGACGAGTGTTTACGCTAATTCATCATCAAATCCTGTCGATTGACGATCAGTCAAAAACATTCCCTTAGGAAGACAACTAACTATATTAGTTCCATTGTTGATGACGGAGCATAACGAGGCTATAGCACGTGTTCATAGGCAATATGCGCGAGCACATTACGTCCTGTTCGAGATGCATTTGATATCTGCAACACCGGGGGTGATACCATTTCCGCGCTTGTCGTAGCGTCGTGAGTGCAGAAATGCCGACATATTCATCAAAGGTCCGAAACGTGCAGTGCGAAACATGTTACAACACCAAATTCTCTATACTTTTCGCATGTCAACACCACTTGAATTTTAGTGGTGCCAACATGCGACCGAAGCAATGCAGGTCATTGGCTAGATTGCAGGGAAGAATTGTCCGCGCTTCTTCGATACTATGCCGAAGCAAAAAAGACCTGTCAGGAGAAACAACATCGATGCTGGCAAGGGAATTGCTGCCGGGATAACACCAATGCCCAGAACAAAGTCATCAAAATCTCTGTCTTGACTGCCACCGCCATCGTCAAAAAGGGCAAGCACCGACCCGTTGGTTACGCCATCGGAATTTGTGAACAATTGACTGAAACCAATGGACAGATTTCCTGCTATTAACCCGCTGTTGTTTGCGTCCAAAACGCCTCCGGTTAGCCTTCTAAGCAAAAAGGGAACCATCCCACCATTGCTCAACCCCAACTGATTAAGTGTGAATTCAGCACTGATTGAGCCATTGTCCGGTTTGTTGCTGGCTGAAAACAGAGTTGCAAAACCGCCATCGAAAACTATGGCAAGGTTTTCAAAACCTGCCTCTTTACCAAAGTATGTAAATCGAAGTTTGTCATTGCCGTTCGTAACGTTTGTAACAGCAAGACCGTTCGCGGTCGTCTTGTTTGCGACCGTAAAAACCGAGATTTGAGATCCGGCGCCGACTATGACTGAATCTCCTCCTGCTTGAGCAAAATTATTTATGTCAGCGAGATGAGATGGATTGAAACTTGTTGGCAACTGACTTGCGTTGGCCCCGAGGGACAGTATCTCAAGATTGGCTGCCTGAGCTGTCATCGTGAAGCCTGACAAGCTGATGACCAATAGAGTAACGACCTTTAGATTACGCATAAATTATCTCCCATGCGCTAAAAATTGAACCAGTTAGTTCGGTTCGCGTTTCCGCCCGTCCGGCAAGAGGACACAAAAATCCGAGTTCTATGAAAGTGAAGTCTTTAGGGTTCGCCCTGGTATCGGAAATCTCTGGCTTCTGGATGCACAAAGATACTCCGAAAATCGGTAGATTACGCTGTACTCTACCAAGGTCATTTGCGGCCCGCACTGACGCATGTTAGCGGTTTTGCTTTATTCTTCGTCCCAGCAGTTAAAGGAGACATTGAAAGCAAGAGATAGAATACTTTGCCAAAAACACATTTCTTGTTTTGTGCTATCTCACTTCAGAAGCGGGCCAATCTGATCCAGATACTGTGGATCGAATTCAGCAATGTTGGTCAATCCATCATAGTTGTCGAATGTCACCTTGCCGTTTTGAAACGTGACCAGTCCGCTTTCACGCAATTGTCGGAGAACACGGTTAACATGCACCGCACTTAGGCCCAGTGCATCGGCGATGTGTGTCTGGGTCAACGGACAGAAGTACCCGGCCCTGCTTGCCATGCCGACCAGTGCCAGACGGGCGGCAAGTTCAAGCAGCAGATGCGCCATTCGTGCTTCTGCATCACGGCGTCCAAGACAAACCAGATGCTCGACAACCATCGCTTCATCCCGTGAAATAGCCCAAAGTATGGCTGTCGCCAGGCGAGGCGACTGTGCAAAGACTCCTATAAGCTCACTTGTTGCAACTTCGGCGGCCTGAATATTCCCTATAGGCTCAAAGCTGTAGTCCGAGGTGCGCAGTAGTATACTGCGCAAACCCAAAAAATCTCCCGGAATCTGAAAGTCGATAACCTGACGCGCACCATTTGGCAGAATCTTATAGGAGCAGACCCAACCTGCAGACAGAATGTACGCCGCCCGCTCAGCCTGTCCCTGATGCACAATATCACGTCCCGTGACATAGGTTTTGCACCGCTGTTGCAGCCGCTCCAGGATGACCTTGTCTTGTGGCAACAACGCTACAAATGCAGATAACTTCCGGGACAGCGGACTCGATTCGAAAGCACCGAGATTCTTTACATCAGCCGCCCCGCGATCAGCGGTAAAGTCAGTGCGAGTACGATTTGCAATCAGCTTCATTTCATGTGCCTTCATCAATTTAATTATGTCGTTCGATATTATTCCTGTTGCCCGTTCAATATTGGAAATTGAGGACAAGGGAATCAGTCAGAAACACACTCCAAGAATGGGTTCCATCTCTATCTAGGCTATTGTTAAGCTGGTCGCTTGAATTCTCGTCTCGCTCCACCACAGGAAGCAAGTAAGATGACCACTATTTTACAACAATGTTGTTTTTCACGGACCGAACACCCGAAACGCCAGCAGCAACCATTCCCGCCTTTTCCTTTAGCGCAGTGGTATCGACAAAACCGCTGAGCTGAACGGCATCCTTGTATGTTTCGACGCCGATTTCAAAAGACTTCAGGCCGGTATCTTCAACCAACGCTGCCTTTACCTTTACTGTGAGTGCAGAACTGTCGACATATTCTCCGGTGCTCTCGGATGTCCGTGAACCGGCACAGGCGGTAATGGCCAACATTGCGAACATCGCAATGGCGAGCGGGAAAGTTAGTGATTTTTTCATAGAACTTACTCCTTGTAGGACAATTGAAAAAGTTAAAGGCGTTCCCGTCCCAAGCGTTCGCCCGATCTATTGGCGAAATATTCCTGGTCACAGAAGACGATCAGTGCCGGAGAGCTAAACCTGTTTCATCGGCAGCTTTTCCGTACCAGTTGATTCAATGGCGTCTCGCAGCGATTGAAGCCGACGGCGGACATCTTCGCGAAATCTTTGTCGAACAATTGGTATATTCGAAATGACGGATGCAGGAATCTCCCAGAGTGTGGACGTACCGATGCTTTGCAATCTGTATTGGGTCTCGGTGTCGAATAGACACCGTTCTTCATTGAAAGAATCGCCGGACCGGAGTGTTTCCAAAACATTGCCGCCAACAAACCGGTTCAATGTACCGCTTTCAACTATCCGGAGCAGGCGTCTGTTCCCCTCATTTTCTTCAACAAGACCCTTCTCGATGGTCACCATGGTCATGGCCGCGGCTATCCGGTTGTGGACGGTCGACCCTAATCTGTCGCCAAACACCCATGTCGTGCGCAGCCAGGCACGCTTTCGGGTGTAGTCCTCGACAAGGAGTCGGTGACTGTATCGCGTGATGAACTCTGCGTACTGGGCGCCTGGAATGACCAGCACCTGAAGATAGCAGCTCGCTCGGTAGGTGGCATCGGATGCGCTATTTCTTAATATTGGGATTTCTCCCAGTAAAGTCCCGGCGGGAAGCCTGATCGGCTTCAGTGATGTTGATGAAAGTGCCTCCGCATTTCCCGAAATGATGAGCAACAGATTATCAACCCTGTCGCCTTCACGCATTATGATTTCGTGCGGGTTGTATGTGCGGATGTCGCTGTTCAGCAGTATCTGCAGACGTCCCGGCGGCTGGTCCGGAAAGTATCCCTTGAAAAAATCAAAGGCAATGCGGCGCAGATAGTCCCGGGACGCCGCAATCAACACGTCAGCCGAGCCGAACTCCGCACCCGAACCGATGAGCCGCTCTTCATTGTTCAACGGTCGGTCTACATGCGAGAGCACGAGTTTATCCGACGGGTCTTCGGCAAAGTCATTGGCGGCCCCGTGAATCAAACCACCACCGATATCGATTTTCTTGAGATGCGCGAACTCTCGATAGGTTGCAGCAACGCTGTTGCGAGTTGCTGAGGATATTCCCGTGGCAACATCAGTGCTGGCTGCCATCTCGTCCAGAACCCGGTTCGATGAAATGTCAGCCAGGTGCGAGTAAGACTTATAACCCTGTGCGCCCAGTGCGCGAAACTGGAAGATTGTGGTTTCAAGTGGATGTGGCGACATTATCGGTCTCACCTCGAGACCGTCCAGATCGTTCCAGTCGTCTTGCTTAAGATCGACGATGTCGAAGCATGCACCGAATTCCCGCTCGTCCGCCGAAAGCAGCGCAGAAAACTTTTTGGTTACCGCGGCGCGGACCATGGGCACCGCGAAGTATTTCAGAGGATGGTCGGACTGCATCAGCGTCGTCAGGCCGGCAAAATGATCGTCATGGCCGTGGGTATGAAAGATGCCTTCGATTTCGTTCACACTGAGGCTGAGCGCGTGAAGAATTGCTTCCAGATTGGGCCCGGCATCAATCAGATAAAGCCGGCCCTGAAACGACAGCATGCTGCCCATACAGGGGCGATCTATGTCCCACCCATCGCCTTCGCCGGTATGGATGACGGAAAAGTAGTCCCGCTCCACATTGTGCATCCCCAGCACATAGGCAGGCGCATAACTCTCGCCGCGCGCCAGGTTCAGATCAACCTCAACGAAGTCCTCGCCATACTCGATCCGGTATCGGTTGAGTCCCTGCCTGACAATAAACGCACCATCCCGGATTTCCGTCCGTCCTGCACCAATGGCAAGGCAATCCAGGAGATCGTCAGTAGGCCGAATGCGGCCGAATGAGAAATGAAGCTTGATACGCATCATCTCGTCTGCGGCCGCGTTTCCGATACCGGTGGCAAGAAGCTCTTCCCGGGACGTCAGGCCGTAATTGCCGCGATGAATGTATTCAAGTTGTGCGGCTATCTGCTCCGGCAGCCCGATCAGCAATGGCTTTTGCCCGGTGTTGTTCGGATGGCCCGGAAGCATCATTCCCTGCCTGTACAGCATCTGCAGGACCGGAAATTCGGCCAGGTTCGCAAAGGCGCCGCCCTGCAACATGATATCCGAAAGAAGTATAGCGTTTGGACCGGTCTCGAAGGGTACGCCGTCAATTTCGGAGGGTGAAATCAGGCCGCGCCTTATGAGATGTTTGACGACATCGGCTGGAGAGCCGCAAAGCAACCGCAAGCCGACGTCTTCAACCTCGACCCACTGAACCCCGACCGTGATATCGATCTTGGTGATGGTCATGACTGAACCTGTCTTGTAGCGGTAATGCTCATGGAGATTGGTGCAGCCGGACTAAATTCGGCCAAGCATCATCAGAACGACAACAATGACAAGGATGAGTACCAGTCCACCGCTAGGGTAGTACCCCCAACTGCTGCTGTGCGGCCAAGTCGGCAGGACGCCAACCAGGATCAACAGCAGAACGATAATTAGGATGGTGCTTATGGACATTGCTTTTTCCTACTTTTATGTGTTGTCGAGGAGTAGAGTCGCCAGTGCGACTGTGCTGCCTCGTAGGGAGGTACTGAATACCGACACGCATAAAAGCGCTGCTTCGGAGGCGGTGCCGGAGTCCGTGTTCGTGAGCAACTCGCTCGGCGGACGGTTTTCCGCGGAACGGCATCTAGGCGCCGCAGATGTCTTTGTGGCGGTAGCTGCCTGCAACCAGCCGGAAAGGAACGCTGAATCCTGCTCACGCTGTGAGCCGATACTGTCGGCCAGGCAGGCGCCCGGTTTCGCGACAGTCTGAGCGTCCTTAAAATCAAAACAAGTTCACGTTCCACGAACGCAGATCCTCCAGAATGATTCGATAAAATTATGGGTTAAGTGCTGATTGCAGCCCCCATGCCCCAAGGCAGTTGACGGGCTTCCATAGCGGCAATCTTATCAGGCAGCGTGTTGCAGGGGCAGGTTCGGAAATCACCTACGACGAGTGAAAAATGGTCACATAGCCTGCTACTGTTTGGGCCGGTTCTTCGGCGCGCTATTTCCTATTCATTGACTGGATCGATACTCTTTGACACCGAAAAAGCGTATTGCGATACCTCGGAACCAACTGGGACGGGTAATGCGTCCTTTTGGTCAGGGATTGTACAGGCGGTGGTGCGGGGGACAGCGGCACACCTGCTTGCGCGATCCAAAAGGAGGCCAGATACCCACCCGTGCGGTAGAGCAGGAGTTGGGGCACGCCCGTCGCGTTACCGCCACTTTCCTTCCGATACTTGGATGGGGCGCCGTAATGACGGCGCAGCGGAGCCTGACGAGCGTTTCTCCTGAGCAATCCCAGTTAATCCCGAGGTATCGCAGCACGTTCACGTCAAATATCGAACGGCCCTGATACAGTTTGCACTTTAGCTACCGCCCGATACGGATTCATAGAGTCGGAATCTACTCAAATGCTGCAATTTGGTCACTTGCCGGTTCGGATTGGTTTTACGGATTTGCAGTCAACTACTGTTGCGGACAATGATATTGAATAGGAAATCAGTGTCCCCTCACCAGACCCAACGAATGGATTGAGGTGGGTCGAAGGTTGCCAACGTCAGACCCGAAATCGGCACGCAATTGGACCTTCGCGGCTTAGTAGTATATGCTGTTTCAGGCTCGTTCTCATGTTGGAGCGTGCAACCGAAAGAAACCGGCACATGTCTGGCAAGCGTCCGTCACGGAATGCAACAGCCGATCCGAAAGCGAACAACCCACCCGACCAACAGGAGATTTTCCCCGTTGTCGGGATAGGCGCGTCGGCAGGCGGCCTTAGTGCCTGCAAGAAGTTTCTGAGTACGCTGCCGCCTGACACAGGCATGGCTTTCATTCTGGTCCAGCATCTCGATCCGACTCACAAAAGCATGATGGTCGACCTGCTGGCCGGATCGACCGCCATGCCCGTTCTCCAGGCAACCCATGGCATGAAGGTTCAGGCCAACCACTTCTACGTCATTCCGCCAGGCTATTATCTTGCCGTCCAGGATGGCGCCATGCATCTCTCGCTGCCCGGTGTTCGGCAGGGCACCCGCATGCCGTTCGATTTTCTTCTCAAATCTCTGGCCGAGGATTATGGATCTCGGGTGATCTGTATTGTGCTGTCAGGTACCGGCGCCGACGGCAGTGTCGGGTTGAGGGCGGTTAGCGAAAGCGGCGGCCTTGTCATCGCACAGGATCCGGATGACGCCGCTTATGACGGAATGCCGCGAAGCGCTATAGCAACAGGGCTGGTGCAGATAGTGACGCCACTGGCGGCTATCGCCTCCGCCCTTCTCAAACAGGGCGTTCAAGTCGATCCTGAATCAGGCAAGGGTGATTCACCGTCTGCTGACCAGAACCAATCCGGCTTACGCGGTATTATCGATCTTCTTCGCGCCGAAACTTCCCACAATTTCGCCCTCTATAAAACAGGCACGCTGGAACGACGGATTTTACGGCGCATGGGAATGGCAGGATGCGACGGCGATTTTGTTCGGTATACGAGCCTATTGCAGAACCACCCCGCAGAACTGGATCTGTTGCGGAAATATCTGTTGATCCACGTCACCGGTTTTTTCCGGGATCCGGATGCCTTTGAGTTTCTCGCCGAGAATGTCATCCCCGACCTCATTGCGAACGCCACACCCGGTCAGCCACTCCGCATCTGGATTGCCGGATGCAGCACGGGTGAAGAAACCTACTCGCTGGCGATTCTATTCCGGGAAAAAATGAGAGAGATGAACGCCAATATCAAGTTGCAGATTTTTGCATCGGATATCGACAAGGACGCGATTTCCCAGGCCAGGGAAGGCCTGTACCCCGCAGCAATTGCAAGCGATATCTCCCCGGCGCGCCTTGCCCGGTTCTTCTCGCTGGAAGACCTGGGTTACAGAGTTTTACCGGAATTGCGCGATACCATACTGTTTGCGGCACAGGATTTGCTGGCCGATCCGCCCTTTTCGCGTCTTGATCTGGTTTCATGCCGGAACCTGCTGATCTACCTGAAACCCGAAGCGCAGGCGCAAGTCGTTTCGCAGTTTCATTTCGCCCTGCGCCATGGCGGAATTCTGATGCTTGGCAGTTCCGAGACGATTGGCAAGGAAGACGACCGGTTTGGTGTCGTTTCCAAGCCGCACCGAATCTATCGCCACATCGGGCGCCGGCGCCCGGGAGAATTCGGTGTTGCGCTGACCACGGGTGACACCACCCGACCGCAAATCCGGCCCGTCTCCACGCCGGCGCCTTCACGCCAGGAAGTTCTTGCAGATCTCTGCCAGCGGCTTGTTCTCGAGAAGTTTGCGCCGGCGGCGATACTGGTGAACAGCAACAATGAATGTCTGTATACGCTGGGACCGACCGACCGATATCTGCATGTGGCGCCGGGATATCCAACGCATGACGCGCTTGCCATGGTTCGCCGTGACTTGCGCATCAAGTTGCGCTCCGCCATCCAGCAGGCTAAGCAAAAGAACATTCGCGTCATGGTCGAGGTTGGCGGAGACAACCGGGTCGGCGAACCGGACCGTTTCAGTATCGCAGTAGAACCCATCCACAATGAAGGCGAGGACCTGCTGCTGATCGGCTTCCTTGATCGTCCCCGGCAGGATCCGGCCCGCAAGCTGCCGATACCGGATGAGGATTTGTCCAGAGTCGCGGAACTCGAACGCGAACTCGATGCGACGCGTACGGAACTGGAAGGCGCCATCCAGAACCTCGAAAACTCCAGCCAGGAACAGAAGTCCATCAATCAGGAAGCGCTGTCGATCAACGAGGAATACCAATCAACCAATGAGGAACTCGAAACATCGAAGGAAGAACTGCAATCGCTGAACGAAGAACTGACAGCCCTTAACAGCCAGTTGCACGAAACGCTGGAACGGCAGCGCACGACCACCGATGACCTTCAAAACATCCTCTACAGCACGAATGTCGCAACACTGTTCCTCGATACCAACCTGTGCATCCGGTTTTTCACACCGGCGGCAAAAAAGCTTTTGAATATTATTGCCGGCGACATCGGCCGGCCGATCGCCGATCTCAGCGCGACGGCAAGCGACCCGGAACTTCAACGGGATAGTCGGACCGTACTTGGAAACCATACAGTTCTGGAATGCGAGGTTCTCTTTCCTGACACTACCTGGTATTTGCGCCGCATTCTGCCATACCGAACAGAAAGCGCCGGTGTCGAAGGTGTGGTCATCACTTTCAGCGACATTACCGAACGGAAGATTGTGGCTGAAACGCTGAACGCCGCGATGGTCAGGGCGGATCGGGCGAACATGGCGAAGACCCGGTTCCTCGCGGCGGCCAGCCACGACCTTCGTCAACCGCTGCAAACCTTTGCGCTGATTCAGGGCATATTGGCCCGAACCGTACAGGATGCGCCGGCACAGAAACTGATAGCAAGGCTGGACGAGACGCTGGGCGCCATGTCCGGAATGCTGAACGCGTTGCTCGACATAAACGAGATTGAAGCCGGGACGCTATGCGCCAAAAAGCAGGATTTCCCGATTAACATCCTGATTGAGCGCATGCGGGATGAATTCGGCTATCATGCAAAAGCAAAGGGTTTGGCTTTTCATACTGTGCCGTGTGGCTTGATCGTTCACAGCGACCCGCGCCTGCTGGAGCAGATGATTCGCAATCTTCTCTCAAATGCATTGAAATACACCAGCAGCGGGAAAGTGTTGCTCGGATGCCGCCGCCGGGCGGAAACAGTGAGAATTGAGGTTCTCGATACCGGCATCGGGATCGACAAGAACCAGTTTTCGGCAATTTTCGAGGAGTACCATCAGATCGGAAACGATGCCCGGGAGCGGGAGCGCGGTCTCGGCCTCGGGCTCGCCATCGTGAAGCGTCTGGGGGAGTTATTGGATCATCCATTGGCGGTAAACTCGCTGCCGGAGACAGGGTCGGTTTTCGCTATTGACGTTCCCCGGGTATCGGATGGTGCGGCTGTGTCGGAGACCGTGCGTCGCGAGAAAGACATACCGCCGAAAGCACCCGCAACCGCCGCAACCGTGCTTGTTGTCGAGGACGACCCGGATGTGCGCGACCTGCTGGAATTTCTTCTTGAGAGCGAAGGATATCGTACGATTGCAGCAGCTACTGCCGACGATGCCATGGAACTCACGGCAACAGACCGGCCGGACATTATTCTGGCGGATTTCAACTTGCCGAGTGGTATGAACGGTCTTGAACTGGTCGCAGCAATACAGAGTCGGGAAGACACGTTTATCCCTGCAATAATGCTGACCGGCGATATCTCAACGAAGACCTTGCGGCAGTTTGCTCAACAGAAATGCCATTACTTCAGCAAACCCATCAAATCCGGCGCGTTGCTTGAAAGCATTGCCTCTGTGCTGACGGCCGGAAGCGATATCGCCCTCTCTCAAGACGAATCGAAAGCGAAGCCTGGTATATCGGATTCACCGAAGGTCTATGTGGTGGACGACGATCCTGCGATCCGGGAAGCGATACGGGAAATTCTGGATATGGAAGGCTGGGCAATCGAGAGCTTTTCCAATTGCGAGGATTTTCTTGCTGCTTATCGGCCGAGCCCTAATGTCTGCCTGCTGATCGACAGCCGCTTGCCTGGTATGCAGGGGATCGAATTGCTGCAAAAGCTAAGGGCCGAAGGCAGTAACATTCCCGCCATCATGATTACCGGCAACGGCGATGTCGGGACCGCGGTTCAGGCAATGAAGGCTGGCGCCCGGGATTTCATAGAGAAACCGATCGGCAGCAACAAACTGGTGAAATGCATCGACCGCGCGCTCGCGCAATCGCGTGACACAGCGGCTCTATCGGCCTGGCGGGAAAAGGCGGCGGACCGGGTTTCAAACCTTACGTCGCGCCAGCGGCAGATTATGGATCTGGTGCTGGCCGGTCACCCGAGCAAAAACATTGCTACCGATCTTGGCATCAGTCAGCGGACAGTCGAGAACCACCGCGCCGCAATCATGAAAAAGACCGGAACCAAATCCATACCGGCCTTGGCGCGGCTGGCTTCCGCCGCAATCGACAACCTGCCGGAAGGCCCCGTGACCGGGCCGCGGCAATGGAATGACCAGACCGCAGACTCATAAGCAAAGAGAGTTTTTGCTGACCGGTTCGGCGTGTCAAAGCCGGGAAATTCACCGGAGGCGATGCCTGTGCATCGGCAAGACGGATTGATGCCGCAGAGGCGGGCCGACCGGCCAGCCGATCCGGCCCGGGCTCGTTCATCTCGCAATGCATGTCCTTGTTAGGTAGTTTCCGAGTCTACTGCTGCATCTTGGCCGCGGCTATTGTCACTCTTGCCCTGAACAACTGCAGTCAACAGTCGTATTGCGTTGAAGGGGCGGCATTGGATGCGCAGCGATCACCGTGTTCTTGATCGCAATCCGGCCTGGTTTCGCTGGTGCGAGTACAGACTCGCCGACAGAGTCGGATCGTCAGGCACTTTCACCCTGCGCAATGATGTCCATTTCACCGCATATCGGGTTTTGGACACGAAGATCGTGTCAGGCGAAATACCCAGAATCGCCACAAGGGAGGTTTGTTATGGATGAGAACGACAACACGATGGAGGCTTCGGCTTACAGTTTGTATGTCAGTCCGTATCTGTTGAAGCCCTTGCGAACGATCACGCAGGCATACGAAGACCGGTATATCCGGAACAATACTTATGAAATGGCACGTCAACAAAACGAAAATCAGGCCCGCCTTGCATCCAAAGCATCATAGACAGTGGCTCGGCTTGTGGGCCTGATCTGATTGACTGCAGCCAGTCACAAATAGTGGGAATCGCGTCGATGGAACCGGTCTGCGGCGTCGCCACAGAGTGGTTCCGCAATCCGGCCCGGTCCCGGGTGGGTTGGCGCTGCCACCGATAAGCATGTACCGCTGTAAGTAGATTCCGAAGCTACCACCGCAATGCAATCTGCTGGTAAGTTAGGAAACAGAACTGCAACAGTCTGTCCCATAGAATGTCGGGGTCGCAGCAGATAAAGACCCGTGTTCCCGGACACGTAGCGACCAGGCCTGAACATGAACTGCAGCACACATGCTGCTTATCTCTTTGTTGGCTTCCACCCGGTCGGCGAATAACCCCTTTCGGCGAAGAATCCGATACATTTTTGAAAGGATGTACAGATGAAATATCTGTCCCAGACGCAAAAGCTCGGCATACTTGCCGTATCGGCCATGGTCTTGAGTGCATGCGGAACGTCACATGTCCCGCAAGCAAACGAAACCGATTTTTCAGGCAATGATTTCAATCATGAACTGGCCAGAAACTACCGTGAATTTTCAAATTTCGAAGCGTACGAGATGCATGATTGGTCGGATGCAATTCTTTATGCCGACAAGGCACTGGCTTCGGCCAATGGCAATCCACCCTGGCCTGACGATATGAAATCACGATCGATCGATGGCGATACGGAAAAGGCAGAACTGCGTGAAGCGCGCCGTCGCCTGGTCGCAGCGCTGGAAAACGGCGCAGCGCGCGCAGCACCGAAAAATACCGCCAGTGCGCAGTCCAATTTCGATTGCTGGGTCGAACAGCAGGAAGAAGGCTGGCAGGTAGCCGATATCGCCGCCTGCAAGGACGGGTTCTACGCCGCAATGGCCGCGACCGATCTTGCAATGGCGCCTGAGCCGGTAGCGAAGGTTGAAGAACCAGTTGTACAGGTCGTGAAGGCCGCTCCGACAGAGCCGAAGCTACCGACCTATCTTGTATTCTTCGACTGGGACAAGTCAGAGATAACGTCTGAAGGATCCGTGATCATCGACGCGTTTATGAAACAGGTAAATGGCACCGGTCGTACTATTCAAGTGAGCGGGTACACCGATACATCCGGAAGCAATGCATACAATATGAAGCTGTCTGAATCCCGGGCTGAGTCCGTCAAGAAACTGTTGGTTACGCACGGTGTGCCGGCGGATACAATTACTATCCTTTCATTGGGCGAGGATGGAGAGCAGTTGATCGCCACCGAAGATGGCGTTCGTGAAGCACGCAACCGTCGGGTCGGCGTCGACCTGATGTAGCATGGACCTGCAACAGAAACTAAATTCAACCGCCAGAACTCAACGGAGGGAGCAAAACTCCCTCCGTTTTTTTACTCCACAATGATGTACAAGGGAGATTGTTAATGGCTACGCGCACAACAAAACAATCCGTTGTCTTCCATCGACCCTTCACTTTTCCTGGAATTACAGAACAGTTTCCGGCTGGAAAATATGAAACAGAAACTGATGAAGAACTGCTGGAAGGGCTGTCATTTTCCGCTTATCGAAGGTTCCAGACCCTGTTTTTTGTTCCAATGGACCCGGGGAACGGGCGCCTTTCACGAATGTTGACAATAGACCCCAATGCACTGGACGCAGCTTTGGAACGTGACAAGGCTATAAACACACCGGCGTCGAAACAGTTGACCGCGCAGAAGCCTTCACCAAACACTTTGCCGGCGGGTAAGGTCGGGATCGATCGCCTGGCGATGGATCGTGCTGAAAACGAAGGGATGATGCCTCAAACTCAATGACCGGCATCGGCAAGGCGGATTGACGCCGCCAGGGAGCGGCCCGATCGGCCAGCCGCTCCGGCCCGCCGAATTTAGCGCGCCGAACGCATGGCGCATTTCCTGTTGATATCCGGAAGCCCGGCTTGCTCTTGACGGTATGGGGCCGCCCGGCCTCTGCGCGCTGCGCATGTCAGCAGGAATTTGCGGCAATTGCGGGAAGAAGGGTTGGTCACGTCCAGAAACGGCATTGTGGCGTTTGAATACTTCGATGACCGGACGGAATTCGCAGGGTTCGATCTGAATTATCTGAATCAGAATGGGCCGCTTCTCCGTTAGCGCCGCTCATCGTGCGATCAGGCAACTGCCTTGCCAAACACTACGGCAAGGCAGCCACCCTGTTATCGCAGGCGCGTGATGTTAGGCGAGTGCGTGCGTCGCCGCATCAAGTGCTTTGTTCGTGTCTGCGTCGTTCTTTGCCGTGTGGGCCTTTTCAGCAGCCTGGTAATGCTTGTGTGCTGCATCCTTCTTGGGGCCGACAGGCGCCTTGTCACAGGCTGCTTTGACGGAGATCATCTTCTCGGATGTCTTTTTTGTATCAGGTGTCATGGTATTTTCCTTTTTTAAACGCTCCATAAGCAGGATAAACGCGAAACGCACGGCATGAATATACGAACTGTCCCGTGTTGTTCCTGCTCATAAAGACGGGTTAAGCTGCGCCAATATTCGGTGCAGTGATCAGATAATCGCACTACCGTCATCGGCATGCATTGCTGCAGGTTAATTGACACTTGTGATTCCTATTTTGTTGGTGAGTTCGACATGTTTAATCATCCTCTAGATTCGTACAAACCTGTCGGCATTGTCAGAGGATACTCGCTAGAGCCGGTGATAGTATCTGTTTAGCCTCAGTTGATGACCAAATATTCGCCCCTTTTTACTTCAAAACGGCACCTGAAATTGTCCACCTGACTGTGATGAAGCACGTTCGCTTTGCGTTTTCCCCTTCGTAATGTGGAAGGCCTGCCGCATGAACACAGTATCGTCATGTTTCATGAAACGGTCCGTTTTTGGCGGAACAGGTTCGGCCCTTTATTTGCTCGTGTGATCCGCAACAAGCGGACACATCCTTCTGTGAATCATTCAAACTGGCCTTGGCTTCTCAACTAGGTTTTCTTACAGATCAAAGACAAAATGCATTGTTTTCGGCGACCTGAGGATCACGAAGGGGTAGTGCCGTTATCTTATGTCATCAAGCGTTGTGACAGAAATGCACCCGTGCGATTTTGAGTAAAAACTATGAAGAGACACGGTATCCTAGGAATTTTTGTAAGTGGGTTATTGCTCTATTACAGGACTACAAACAGCAAATTTTGGAATGTTTATCGCCAGGAAACGGGATGATGTTTTTTACACCGAGCGGAGTATTCTCACTAGTCTTTTCGGCGACGAGTATGCGCAATGCATATATTTCGCCAGCTTCAAAGTTTGTAGAAGCAACTCCCATCCTTTTATCCGCAACCAACCACTTTAGCCACCAATGCCACCTAATTTCGACAGATGTTTACTAAGAAATCGCTAAGCTGCACTCCATGAATGGCAGCGTCTTTCTGCTGCATAAGCCTTCAAATAAGTCGGTAAACCGAGACGAGTTTGGGTCATTTGATAGTACTGCATCGGACCTTAAGCAGGGTTACTAGCTTACTCTGAGGATCATCTGTTCAAAAAGTTCAGCAGACTTTCAGATTTGTGGTTTCACTTTCATCCTATAGTGGTAAAATTTTACATCAAATTGCTTCCATTTTGCTCCCAGAAAGAACTTACGGCTTAACCGATTATGGCCGAATCCATTAATATTATGGATTTCAAGGTGAGTATTAGAATCTCCGACCTTCAGGTTGTTAGTTTGGGTTATCCGATGCTTTGGCTATTTTTTGTAATTCCTGGAAAAATTGTCAGATTTGAGAGCTTCAACACGATCTGTCTAGTTGGTTTTGCACCTATATCCATCAATCAAACCTCGTCTGCATGGTACAGGGAGTCTGTATCCGTAACACCGTCACAATCAAGGCGCACTGCGGGATACGGCGATTTTACATTCGTCACAAGACTTTCTGTTGTGACGTTTCTTTTTTCCAGTTTTTGGCAGTTTTATGCAGGTTGTGACGTTGTTACGCTTTCGTCACCCGGCAGGTACATCTCCCACACTTTTTCAAACGAAGACCGCTTGTATCCTTTGGCCGTTCGATTGTTAGCGAGACGGACTGTGCCAGGCGTAATCGCAAAGGGTTTCAACATTTTTGCAAGGCCATGGGATGTAAGTTCCTTGCCGCGTGCCCATTCGCACCAGGGTCTGTCTTCTCGATTGTTGAGATATCGAATGATTTTGCTCGTTTCCAACGCATCCGGGTTATGTTCGGATTCAAACACCTCCTTGATATCAGCAAGTATGAGTTCCCTCGACGATTCCTTGTCTTGCTGGTTCAAACAAGCGTGTGTGCAGGCAGCTTTTCCTTTGCCGATCCAATCGCCACCGGCAACGCTCGAAACAGCCAGCAAGGCTTCCCAGGAATCCTGTGCACGATCATCCAGCCCATTCGGAAACTCAACAGAACGGGTGGCAACAAGAACCTTACCGGTATTGTCCACGATCCAGCGGACGATCCGACGCTGGAGATCCTTTAACTGCTGTTGATTTCTATCGCGCCAGTTCGTTGTATTCGCGTTGTGGGGTCGTCGTTCCAGCCGGATGACGATTGACCGGTCGGTTACGGTATCAGGAAGGCCACCAATCCCGACCAGGGCCTTGGGGCAGAAGGTTGCAAACCGACGTGGTTCATTGTCTTCGCCTACACAGCGCAACGTCCATGCACCGGACCGACGCTGCGACCCATTGATAACGCCGCGCAATTCAGGATCATCCCGAAAGAAAGTGTCAACCTCATCCAACAGCAGTGTCGGCGTATACAACTCGATTGATCTAAACAATGCTGCCGACGTGATCCGACCGGATACCGGCATTGGGTTACGAACAAGTGCTTCCAGGACATCAAGGAATGTCGATTTACCGCATCGCTTTGTTGCCGATGTTATGTTCAGGAAGGGCGCTACTTCCAGCCGATCATGCAACCACGTCATCATCACCCACAAAGCTGCCGCATGGGCGTCCTTTTCATCAAGAACGACAAATTGAAGGATGAAGTCCGTGATATCGTCAAGCAATTGGGGACCGCTAACGGGCGTGTGCCATGGCTCTGGTTCCTCCCATGTCAGTGCCTTACCCTGCCCTGCCTCTACCTGTACATCCGCACGGCATTTTCTGACTTCCTGATCCAGCGTGCTTACCTTTATACCTAGCGCCTCTGCAGCCGGTTTTCGGTTACGGTCGTATTCAAATGGGTTCAGCTTCGACAGTTCGATGATGGTGGTGGTCTCATTACTGCCTTGTTCAGCTCTTTCTGCGGCCTTCTTGATTTCAGCTTCGTTCATTGCAACGCACCTCCCTTCCGGAGGACATCGTTCCAGTCGCCCGGTTTGGATGGTGTCATGATACGCACAGTACGGTCCGGCCATTTGACGGATGCGTTCCAGGCTGCCTGCTGACCCGTTCCACTCTCATCGTTGTCTGCGGCAATGATGATGGTCCTCGCCAGAGGCAGATCAGGAAGGACAAGCCGTTCCATGTTGTTTGCCGACAGCGCCGCCCATGCCGAATTTCCCAATGCCTGCTGAACAGAAAGGGCGGTCTCCACACCTTCTGCGATGATCAGTGTATCTTCTACAGGACCCAGCCTGACTGCGCCGCCAGCGACGCTGCCAAGCATCATGCGGACAGGGTCCACATCTGCCTTGCAGCAATGCGGTGTCAGGTAAAGCCGTTGGATGGCGGTCACGGTGTCTGACGGCCAGATCGTAATTCCACAAACCAGAGCGGGGTAGTTTTTGCCGTTCTTGTGACGCAGGCCGGGATTAAACCGGAGGCTGGTTGGCTGGAACGGTCCTGTTAAGCCCCTTTTCCTCAGGTAGACCTCTGCCGGGGTGTCACCTACCGGAACAGACTCGGCCCAAATTGAAGTGGCCTGGCAACTATGCTTCCGCCTTTTCTCGGCATGTCCGGTTGTCGAAGCAGGTCTTTGGTAATAGACAGCCTTCGGGCTGTCACTGTCCAGGCCCAGAGCCGCTCTTACGTCCTGCCAATCGCAACCGGCAAAGCAATGGACGTTTACGCCGTTTGGCCCGTCTGACACTTTCAGGGAAGGGTTCCGGTCGTCATGGACCGGACACCGCATCATGCCGTAGCAGCCATACCATTTGCCGCCATTCGCAATAATGATATCACGTGCCTTCATTACAGACCTCTTGCGAATAGGTATCTCTAAGCATCAAAAACCTCATTCAGTGCAAAGGCGGTTCCGGGCATTCCTCTATCGGGTCTTTGGCAGAACACGCCTGTTTCCCTGGTGCCTCGACGCGCGCATGAAGCGCGCTTTGGTACTATGGCCAGGAAGTTTTTTTGGGGATCAGTTGTTCAGCTGCTGAAGACCAGACAGAAATGTGTCCAGGTCTGCGCGACGAATAACGGTTCGCGTGCCGATCTTGCAGGCCTTGAGGTCGCCTGCCTTGATCAGTTGATAGAGTTTTGCACGTGAAATTCCCGTCACATGGGCCACGTCGTGAAGGCTCATGCACAAGGGGATAAAATCGGAACTAACTGCCATCTGACTCTCCTTCGCTGTCAGTGAAGATACACGATGCTGCGCATCCGTCTGACGCTTAGGTAGTCGATTGGCGAATAGTTCGTGAGCCCGTTTTTAATGCCGGTTTAAATAGGCCCCTCTCGTCCCAAGGTGTATCGCTGGCCTGCCTGCTTCAACAACAACCGGTAATCTGGCTCAGTCCAACCTGGCAATTTTTTAAGTTGAGGCCGTCGGCTTTTCACCCATTCTTGAATAGTCTTTTCACTAAGCTCGGTATTCTCACGTGGCCCATACTTCAGAGCGTCACAGATAGTTTTTATGGGATGATGGTCTGGAATCTGGCCCTGCTCCACCGCCAATCTATAGCGTACGGCCATGTCTTCGGCGATTTTCATCCCTGGCCCATTTACTGGACGGCCTGGCTTTAATTTAAGATCTTCCTCCAGCTTCAAACGTCGACTATCCAGTAGGGTGCTGGTGATCGCGCGCAGAGTTATCATGGGATTGACTGGAATAGCCGACCCATCCTCTTCGTGCTTCTTCAGCGCGTCTTTTGCCATGGAGAGATTTTTCTTATTCAAAACCACGGGGTTTTCCACACCGAACCCTGGGTATCCTCTATAGAAATCCATAATCTTATGAATTGGATATTCCTGCCGAAGGAGGTCATATCCTTGCTTAAACTCACGTCGATTTATGGCCGAGACATTCCAGTCGACTGGAATAATAAAATCTTGCGATTGAGTAGCCATTGTTATTCCATACAGAAGTTGGCCCAATCTTCCATCATCTGGCGACGTTTTTCCAGCAGATCACCGCGTCGATAGGCGGCTTCGACCTGACTGGATACAGCATGGGCCAGCGCCATTTCGGCGACCTCATTGGGATAGGGCGTTGTCTCTGCCACCCAGTCGCGAAACGATGACCGGAAACCATGCACCGTCACATCCAGTCGTTTCATACGCTTCAAAAGCTGCAGGAACGCCATATTGCTTAAAGGGCGGTTCTTCCGCTGGCCGGGGAAAATGTAGTCCGACGTACTGTGCTTTCTGGCTTCTTTCAGGATTGTCACAGCGTGTTTGGACAGCGGGATGCGATGCTCCTTGCCGGCCTTCATCCGCTTACCCGGAATGATCCAGACGCTTTCAGCTTCATCAATCTCATCCCAGGTAGCCAGCAGCACTTCACCGGTTCGTGTGGCAGTCAGGATCAGAAAGCGCAGACCAAGCGCTGCAATCCCTTCCTGCCTGCCAAGTTGTTTCATCATTGGCGGAACATCCTGCCATGGCATCGCATTCAGATGCGTGACCGCCTGTATTTTCGACTTTGACGGCAAGAGCTTGTCCAAATGTCCTTTCCAGCGTGCCGGGTTTTCCCCCTGCCGGTACTTCTGCACGGTCGCAGAATCCAGGATCGCCTCGATTCGCCCCCTGACCCGTGTCGCTGTCTCTGTCTTTTCAAACCAGATCGGTTCAAGAACCGCCAGAATGTCCTGTGTTTCTATATCCTGAACCGGCTTCTTGCCGAAGATGGGATAGACGTAGTTTTCCAGTGTGCTGCGCCACTGTTTGCCGTGTTTGATATTGTTCCAGCCGGCTTCCTGGGACCGTATGAATTTTTCAGCGCATTCCTCGAAGGTAATCAGGCTCTGTTTTGACCGTCTGCTCGCCAACCGCTGCTTACGCTCTTCGATAGGGTCGATGCCTTCCAGCAGAAGCTGTCGGCAACGGCGCGCTTCACTGCGTGCTTCGGCAAGGGAGCGTGTGTTGACCGATCCCAGGCCCATCTGCCGAGCCCGGCCATCGAGCATGTAACGAAACAACCAGGCCTTGGTTCCCTGGCGGCTGATCTGAAGATACAGGTTGCCACCATCTGCATACCGACCTGGCTTTTTCTTCGTCGCTACGTCCCGTGGAGACAGCTTGTTGATTTGACTGCTCATCTCTTACACCCACAATAATACCCACAAATATAATTCAGATTGAGGTAGATGCAAGTGGAGTTGCGCAAACACGGGAAGAAAGTATCCCATTGCTAGAAAAGGATATTTGTTACCGGAGTAGGCAATGCTGAACAGCTATGGACAGGAAAATGGCGGAGAGGGCAGGAGTCGAACCTACCGGGCCCGCAATCCGCGCGCCCCAACGGGTTTGAAGCCCGCGCCCATCACCGGACGGGTTGCCTCTCCGCCGGCAAATCTATCTTCTGGCGACGGTGGCGCAAGCGCAGCAGTAACGATTGTGTCAGCCACAGGTTTCCTCTCCATCGCGGCATTGACCGGGCGGGCCGCTTCGCGCGACCATGCCGGTCTGTTTCTATGTGAAGGAGACCGAATCTTGGTTCGACTGACCGATCTGCCGGATGCGTTGCGTGCGCTTGTGCAACGTTGCGAAGTGCCGACCCATACCGATACGCCGTGGACGCCGGGCGTGCCGATGGCCGAACAGCGTGTCGCCATCGTTTCGACCGCCGGGTTGCAGCGGGCGGGCGACCGGCCGTTCGATTTCGATTCCGACGATTACCGGGTCATCCCCGGCGATGTCGATCCCGCAACCATTCTGATGAGCCATATCTCCAGCGATTTCGACCGGTCCGGCTTCCAGCAGGATATCAACGTGGTGCTGCCGTTGCAGCGCTTGCAGGAAATGGCGGCAGAGGGCGAGATCGCCTCGGTCGCCGGCTATCACTATTCCTTCATGGGGGCGACCCATCCGGACGATATGGAGGAAAGGGCGCGCCAGCTTGCCGGCCTGATGAAGGCCGACTGCGTCAACACGGTTCTGCTCGCCCCCGTTTGACCGTTCTGTACGCGCGCCGTGTGCGGGCTTGCCAGAACGATCGAGGAAGAGGGGCTGACGACGGTGCTGATATCGCTGGTCCGCGAACAGACCGAACCGATGCGCCCGCCGCGCGCCCTGTGGGTGCCGTTCCCGATGGGACGGCCGTTCGGCGCGCCGGATGACATGGCCTTCCAGAAACGGGTGCTACGCGCGGTGCTGGGCCTGGCGGAACGAGGGTCGGGCCCGGTTCTCGACGATTTTCCTGATGATGCGCCGGGCACGGTCGAGGAAGCCGGCGGCTGGGTCTGCCCGGTCAGTTTCCCGTCACCTGAGGCGGAAGATACGGTTACAGAACGCCTGCGCCGGGAAATGCAGGAACTGCGCACGTGGTACGATCTCGGTCTCGAACGGCGCGGCCGCACCACGGTCGGGTCGTCCGGCCTGCCAATCGACAGTATTACCGATCTGCTGATCCGGATCGGCGACGGAGAGGTTTCCGACAATCCGCGCGACGATGTGGATCTTGGGGAATCCGTGCGCCTCGCGGTGGAGGATCTGAAAGCCTTTTATTACGAGGCCGCGACCGCACAGCCGGGGTCGCATCAGGCGACGGCGGACGAAGTGGCGAACTGGTTCTGGTTGCAAACCGAGGCCGGCAAGCTGATCCTCAATTGCATGACGGTCTGCGGTGACAGCGATAATCAGGCCCTGCGGGAAAAATCCGTCGTTTTCGCGCCGCCGCACTATCAGCGCGGGGACGGGAACGGCTAGAATAAACCGGTAATCAGCCAGGGGAGTATGAAAAATGGCCGTCAGCCCGGAAGAAATGGAAGCCCGCCGCAGGGAAATGCAGAACTGGTACTGGTGGGGCGTGCCGACCTTCTTCAAATGTCCGCATAACGAAGATCCGGCGCAGTGCGATATCGGACTGGTCGGCATTCCGCATTCCACCGGCAACGGGTCGACCGAGCGCGACCAGCATCTGGGGCCGCGCCAGATCCGCAATGTATCGGGCCGGTTGCGCCGGGCGCATCAGGCGTTCCACCTGATCCCGTGGGAAGAACACGCCATCCACGATCTGGGCGACGTGCCGCTGCCGCAGGCCAACAACAACGAGATTTCCGTCGAGCACATTCAGGACTTTTACGAACTGCTGGACGACGCCGGCACACGGCCGGTTTCCATCGGCGGCGACCACGCGGTGACCGGGCCGATCCTGAAGGCGCTGGGCGGCGAGAACGGAAAGATCGCCGGCGGCAAGAAACTCTCGCTGGTGCATTTCGACGCGCATCGCGACGACTACGACCACATGCCGCACTGGCTCGGTGCGGTGCGGTCGGCGGCGCACTGGGCGGCCTATACGGTGAACGAAGGCCATGTCGACCCGACGCGGTCGGTCCAGCTCGGCATTCGCGGCAACCCGATGAAACCGCGCAACGATCCGTCGGAAAGCGATACCGGCTACCGGGTCCTGCCGACCGACGAGATCGTGCAGATCGGGATTGAGGAAACCGTGCGCATCATGCGCGAAAAGATCGGCGACAACCCGGTCTACATCACCTTCGACCTTGATGCGCTCGACCCGTGCGATGCGCCGGGCGTCGCCAATCTTGAAGCCGGTTATCGGGGCCTGCGCACGTATGAAGCGGTGCAAATCCTGCACGGGCTGCGCGGTTGCAACATCGTCGGCGCGGATGTCGTCTGCCCGATGCCGACGGTCGACAACCCGAACCAGATCACCGGCCTCACCGGCACCGTGCTGATGTTTGAAATGCTGTGCCTGATTTCGGACTACCTGCGTAGCCATAGTGGGTAGCTGCTAAAAATTAGAGGGTGTTTACCCCGGCGATGGAGATTGTATTGGAATAGGTTGTTGTGCATATTGGTGCGATTAAAGCATAAAAAAACGTCAAGTGGATGGCTGGCTCAAACTTCCCTCACAATTTGCGATTTCTTTGTAGTTACAAGGAATCAATTTCGCTTGTTTGCCGCGATCTGGGAATAAACAGAAGCCAGTTTAACCGATATCTTTCCGGCGCGTCTTCCCCTCGCGATTCCCTGATGCGTAAAATCTGCGACTATTTCGGTGTGGAGCATTATGAAATCCTGCTTCCGGCAGCCGAGTTTGAATCGCTGATCGCTATCCGGGGTGTCTCCGGGAACTTCCGCGATCGGCGTCTGACTGAGTGTATTTCCCATATTATTCGGTCCAGCGACAAAAGAATTCTGGAAGTGCAGGGAACTTTTTTCGAATACTATTACTCATTCGCCAAACCAGGGTCGGTTTTGCGTTTGCTGGTCAGATTCGAGGAACACGACGGTATCGTCGAATTCAACAGGATGGTAAGGATCGGCGCGCCGGGACAGTCTTGCCAAACCCTGCACCGGTACAGCGGCATTGCGGTGATGTTCGGCGACAGGATATTCATGCATGATCATCAGCGCGACCGCACACTCGATCTGACCCAGACGATCCTGTATCCGGATTTTTCCGGCCAGATAAACGTTATGACCGGCATGAGTCTGGGCGTTGCTGCAAACCAGCAGCGCACGCCGTGTTGCGCGCGAACTTATCTGGAAAGAGTTAGTCCGTTAAGCACGTGGCGTCAGAACTATCGTCAATGCGGCCTGCTTGATGCCAAAAAAGGCGAAGTGCCACAGATCATTCTGGATGCTATTGATAACAGTCATTCAGGCCCAAACCATTTTACGCCTTATTCGATGTCCTGATCGATCTTTGTTCGCACCGTGGTTATAGCGGTTCATGTACCGGCCCGCCAGGCATGATGCGCAGGCCTTTTCTAAGATTTCTGTAATCCAGCAGACGATTATCGGCAACGTTTTGCGCCGGTGCGATGACTTCGATGATCTGCGCCGAGATGGGTTGAAATTCAGCACGGTAGTGGACGCTGCTTTTAAGAACGACGATGGAATGCCGGGCCGGATCGATCCCCAGATGCGTGAACATCGCCTGGTCGGCAGCCTGTTCCGGATTCGTGGACACAACAATTCTGATACCGCCAAGGCGCAGCACTGCCATCGGTCCCAGCTCCATCCGGCTGCCGTTGAAATAGTCGCCCTTGCACAGAAAACTGCCGTTGCTGACGGCCTCGACACGATAGCGGGCCTCAAATGGTTGGTGACCGGCCAGACCTGACTTGCCGCCAAGGCCGATCGAGATGTCCTTGCCGATCCCAGCTTCATGGGCGGCGGCAGCGGCGGCGGGGTCGCAGAAAATACCGATGACGGCATCGGCAACGTCATGTCGGACCAGCGATTCCAGGATCCATGTGGTATCGCTGCTCGTGCCACCGCCTGCATTGTCCTGAACATCCGCCAGTATGATCGGCCGGTCCAGGCCGGGGGCGGTTGAAATGGCATGTTGTACTGCATCTTCCACCGTCCACAAATCGGCAACGAACTGATTTTCCCTGTCCACCATGTAAGTGTAAAGATTATCCGCTGTCCGGTCGGCGGCATCCTGATTTGCGCCGTATGCGATGATCGATGGTCCGCAATGCGGCACATCTGACGGGTTGAAACCGAACGCCATGGAGACATGTTCGATATCGGGTAACCGTTCCAGCGCCGCCATATACTCGAACGCTGCCTTGGATGGGCCGATCATTGTACAGCCGACAGTATTCGGAACCAGAAAGGGCAGGCGTCGAAACGCCTTGTAGCAGGGGCCGCCGCGGTCGATGTGGCGGGCGATTTGAAAAGCGGATTTGCGCCCGGTCTCGGCCATGTCGATATGCGGATAGGTTCGGTAGATCAGAAGCTGGTCGGTAAAATTCACCATGTCGTCTGTCAGGTTTGCATGAAAATCGAGGCTGATGACGATAGGCAGATCAGGGCCGGTTATTGTTCGGACCCGACGCAGGAATTCGCCCTCGCCATCTTCGTATTGCTCGGTAACCATCGCGCCGTGAAGATCGAGCAACAAGCCATCAATCGGCCCGGCCCGTATCAGGTCGTCCAGCAGAATTTCCGAAATCTTTTCGAACGCGTCCGACGTCACACGGCCGCACGGGCTGGCATTGCACCACGATAACGGAACGATCTCCCGGCCCTGCTCATTGCAAGCCTCGATCATGCCGGCCGCCGCCATATTATAACCTTTGAGCGTCGTGAACATCTCGTCACCACGCACAATCCCGGGCCAGCCGTCAGCCCGGATAAAGCGGTCGAATGTCGCCGGTTCCATCGAGAATGTATTTGTTTCGTGATGAAACCCGCCTATGGCAATGCGCACGTTTACTGACTCCCCCTGAAAGGCATGCACTTGGGCCCGGCGGAAGATCGCCTGTTCTGTCCGGTGCAACTCTTTTCCGGCCGGTTGGTCTTGTCCGGCATTATGGAATTTTGAATGTCGAACCTGAATGGTCCTGGCTGTCAGATTGAAAAGCCCGGTTTCTCGGATGGAGACGCCGGGCTTTCGCAACAGTTTCAGGCATCATTTTATGCTTGGTGCGTGATGTTACGCTACCCACCAGCGTTCAATGATACGTCGACCATCGAAGGCCTTCAGCGCTGAGACATGATCGCCATGGGCAACCTTATCGGTCTTCGCTGTGACGGCGTTGGCGAAAGCAGGCACGACGATACCCCCCTCATCTCGCAGGATTTTCTGCATTTCGTAATACATTTCCCCACGCTTGCCTTTGTCCAGTTCGGCGCGCGCCTCAACCAGAAGTTTCTGGAACCGGGGATGGTCCCACTGCGTGTCATTCCACGGTGCGTTGACGTCGTATGCTGTGGTCAGCATCGTATCCGCGACTTGGTAGCCGCCCCAGTACAAGGCGACGAATGGCTTCTTGAGCCACACATTCGACCAGTATCCGTCGCTGGACTCCCGTTCGATCGCGAGGTTGATACCGCTCTTCTTGCAGGACTCCTGATACAGGACAGCAGCATCCACAGCGCCGGCAAAGGCTGCCTCGGCGGTGCTGAGCGCGACATCTACGCTTTCAAGGCCTTCCTGTTTCAGATGCCACTTCGCTTTGTCCGGATCGAAGGGTGTCTGCTCCAAATCAGCGGCATGATATTCATAGGATGGACCGATCGGGTGGTCATTTCCCTTCGTGCCCCGGCCCTGCAGGATATACGTCAGGAAGGCGTCGCGATCGATGCCGAGTTTCAGAGCCATGCGAACATTGTTGCTGTTGTATGGTGCGGTCTGGGTGAACATGGAATAGGCATAGTGCAATGGCCCGGTATACTCCTCGACCTGGATACCGGGTTTCTTCTCCAGCAGTTTGGCCGTTTTTGAATCTACCTGGTCTATGGCATCTACCTGGCCGCTTAACAGGGCGCTTGTCCGGGCATTTGGATCGACGATAGAAAGCAGTTCTACCTGATCGGCATGCGCACGGCCTTCTTTCCAATAGTTGGGATTGCGCTGGAAGTTGGCCCGGACACCGGGCTCGAAATCCTTGAGACTATAGCCTCCAGTGCCGACAAAGCCGCGCCAGTCAATATCGTCATCGGATATGGCCGGGAAAATACAGGTGTTCGCGGAGCTAAGAATACTTGGAAAATCGGCGTTTCCTGCCTTCAGCTTGAAAGTAATTGAATGCGCGCCATCGACGTTCATTTCCTCAATCTGACTGAGAATACTGCTGACTGCGGATTTCGAGTCTTCCTTCGTATGGTAGTTTATGTTGGCAACGACATCCTTGGTTGTCAGCGACCGGCCATCATGGAACTCTACGCCTTTACGAAGTTTGAATGACCAGGATTTGGCGTCCGAAGACGATTCCCAGCTTTCCGCGAGACTGGGAACCAGTTTCCCATCCGGCGCAACTTCGGTCAGCGTGTTGGCGATGCCGTATATCGCGGTCCATTCAAATCCGTTCGAAACGAGTGCCGGATCAAGTGTATCTGACGTTCCGCCATGGCTCATCGCAAGAGTCATTTTGCCGCCTCTTTTCGGCGGCGCTGCCTGCAAGGCCTTCGCAGCCATTGTGCTGGCCAGAATGGAGGACACGCCAAGCGCCATGGCACGACCTGTGAACTCCCGTCGGCTGATGGCGCCCTGTGTCAGACGGGCGCCGAGCCAGTTCAATTGTGATGAGTTGTCGTTCCTGTTCATTTTGCTCTCCAAGGCTTATGGAGGGGCGGGTTGGGGAAATCATTATTATTGAAAGCCACTCCTGTTCCAAACATGCTATGCGCAATCCGGAGACTGTGACCATTACGCAAACCTAATGCTAATGGTGCTGTTTTATGCTCATTTTGCATCAGAATGCCCATGGCAGAAGTCGAGTCGTCTGCCCGATGCCGACGGCCGACAACCCGAACCAGATCACCGGTCTGACCGGCACCGTGCTGATGTTCGAAATGCTGTGCCTGATTTCGGATTATCTGAGGGGCGCCAATAAAGGTTAGGACTTTACGCCGGTCAGGATATCCATCAACTGCCGTATCCTGTTCTTCCAACTCCAGTCCTTCATGCCTATCGCCGCCTGTAACCCCATCTTTTTCGTGGCATCGTGATTTTCGCAGGCGTGTTCAAGCGCCGCAACAACGTCGTCCACGCTGCTTTCGCCCCAGCCTTCCACGCCGACATCCGGTTCGGGCGGGATGACCTGCCGCTGATGCGTCAGCGGAAGGCAGTGCGCGCCGTCGCCGATCAGGTCGAGATGGCCCGTATTGGCGGAAAGTATACACGGCACACCGCTCGCCATGGTTTCCATGGCGACCAGATTGGTGCCGCCTTCACAACGGTTGGGGAAAACGGCGATGTCGATTGCCCGCATCAGGTTCGGCGTTTCCTCGTTCGCGACAATGCCGAGATCGATGACGGAGCCGGGCGCAGCGCCGTTTGCCTCCGCCCAGTCGACGATCTTCAGCCGGTTGTCCGGGCCGGTTTCCGGCGCGTGGTCGATATGGGGCGAGGCGGCGATGCTGCGTGCCGTTTCCGGCCAGACATTGTGCCACGCCGTCACCAGAACGGAATCAGGATGGGCGGCGTGGAATTTCTTCCAGGCCGCCAGCACGATATCCTGCCCCTTGCGGTATTCCAGCTTGCCGCCGGAAAACACCGTGAAGCGGTCGCCGAACAATCGCTTCGTCGAGCGCGGCCGGAACAGGGCCGTATCGATCCCCTGCAGCGCGCAACGGACATCGGACAAGCCCTTCGCCTGCAGTATGCGGGCGTTCCAGGTTGAGCCGGCGATCACCATATCCAGCGTCCGGGCCCGCTGCATCGCTGCGGCGGAAAGATTGGTGTTTTCCAGAAACACGAAGCCGATCGTCCGATCGCCCCGATACTGCCGTTCGATGTGCAGCGGGGTCAGGTCGTTGCCAAGGGCCTTCAACAGGCACATGTCAGGACAATGTGTGACCCCTGAACCGTCTGCCGGCAGCGCACGGAACCGTTCCGCTTCGGCCAGAAGGGGCTTCAGCCGGGCGAGTTGCGCCGGGTTCATCGTCGTATCGGCGACGGATGACAACGGTACCGGCACGGTGGGCCGGTTGCGGTCGCCGGCGAGTTCGGCACAGAGGTTGTAGCCGAACACGCCCCAGCCGTAATAATTCGCAATGCCCCAGTCAATGCCGAGATACGGCTCCATGTGCCAGCCTTTTTCGTCAGTCCTTGTTTCAATGCGTCAGCCGGTTGAAACGGTGAAGCGAACCTAGAGAGACTCGCGCATGAAGAAAACCATGGCGATGCGCGCATTGATCGCGGTCGGATTCGGATTGCCTCGCGGATTTCGGCCCGGCAGAATGCGGCTCCTTCAGAACAAGTGAGTGACATTCATGACCCGCGACCCCCGTTACGACATCCTTTTCGAACCCGTGAAAATCGGCCCGGTCACCGCACCGAACCGGTTCTACCAGGTGCCGCACTGCAACGGCATGGGCCATCGCCGGCCGCGTGCGCTGGCGGCGATGCGGGGTATCAAGGCGGAAGGCGGCTGGGGCGTCGTCTGCACCGAGGAAGTGGAAATCCATCCGAACACGGAAACCGAACCGTTCTGCGAAGGCCGTCTGTGGGATGACGATGACATCGCCTATCACGCGATGACCTGCGATGCGATTCACGAACACGGCTCGCTTGCCGGCATTGAACTGGTGCATCAGGGACCGTCGACCCAGAACCGCTACAGCCGGATTCCCGCCTGGGCGCCCAGCAACATCGCCATCGGCAACACGGAATCCCTGCAGGCGCGGGCGCTGGATTATGAGGATATCAAGGAATTACGGCGCACTTACCGCGATGCCGCCATCCGGTCGAAAAAGGCCGGCTACGACATCGTCTACGTTTATGCCGGGCACAACCTGACCATCCTGCAGCATTTCCTGTCTCGACAGTATAACCACCGCACCGACGAATACGGCGGCAGCATCGAAAACCGCATCCGCCTGTTCCGGGAAGTTCTGGAAGATACGATCGACGCTGTCGGCGATACCTGCGGCATCGCCATCCGGTTCGCGGTCGATGAGCTGATCGGCCCGGAGGGCATCACCTCGGAGGTCGAGGGCAAGGAAGTTCTGGAAATTCTCGGTGAAATGCCGGATTTGTGGGACGTGAATGTCAGCGACTGGTCGAACGATTCGCAAACCGCCCGGTTCGCGCCGACCGAAGGCTATCAGGAAAAGTATACCGCTTTCGTAAAAACCATCACCTCCAAACCTGTCGTCGGCGTGGGGCGGTTCACCAGCGCCGATGCGATGGTCAGCCAGATCAAACGCGGCGTGCTGGACATGATCGGGTCGGCCCGGCCGTCCATTGCCGATCCGTTCCTGCCGAAGAAGATCGAGGAAGGGCGGATTGAGGATATCCGCGAATGCATTGGCTGCAACATCTGTGTCACTGGCGATAATTTCGCCATTCCGATCCGCTGTACCCAGAACCCGACAATGGGCGAGGAGTGGCGGCGCGGCTGGCATCCGGAAAAGATAGAACCGAAAGTAACCGACGATTCCGTGCTGGTGGTCGGCGGCGGCCCGGCCGGTCTGGAATGCGCCATGCAACTGGCGAAGCGCGGCTATCAGGTCACCCTGGCGGAAGCAACGGAGGAGCTCGGCGGGCGCGTCCTGAAGGAATCGAAGCTGCCCGGCCTGTCTTCCTATATCCGGGTGCGTGACTATCGCGTGAACTGGCTGCAGGTGCAGCCGAATGTCGATATCTATCTCGACAGCCCGCTGACGGCGGACCAGATTCTGGAATTCGGCATCCCGCATGTCTATCTCGCCACGGGGTCGACCTGGCGGGCGGACGGCATCGGCTCTACCCTGCGCGAACCGGTACCGGGGTTGAACCATCTGCCGGTATTCACGCCGGACGATATCGCGCTGGGCGCAAAAGTGTCGGGCAAGGTCGTGCTGTACGATGACGACAACTACTATCTGGGCGGCGTGCTGGCGGAAAAGCTGGCCGAAGACGGCTGTCAGGTGACGCTGGTTACCGGCGATGCCGTCGCCTCGTCCTGGACGAAGCAGACGATGGATCATCGGCATGTACAGAAGAAGCTTCTCGATCTTGGCGTCGACCTCAAGGTGAACCGCGAACTGGCGTTCCTGGATGAAGGAAGCGTTACCCTGGAATGCACCTTTACCGGCAAGCAGGAAAGCGTCGCGGCCGATGCCGTTGTGATGGTCACCGAACGCGAACCGCACGATGACATCTATCGTCATTTGAAATCGGACCCGAAGAAACTTGAGCACGCCGGCATTGAAACCTTGAAGCTGATCGGCGATGCCTTCGCGCCCGGCCCGGTCGCCGCGGCCGTCCATTCAGGCCACCTCGCCGCCCGACGCCACGAGGCGGAAGGCGAAGATACCGATATCTTCAAACGCGAACGGGTCGTGGTTTAGCTTTTTACGGTCGGGTCGCGCTCATCTGGCCGGGATCCGAATCGTCAGCTCCCCGCGCCGCTGATCGTGATCTCCTGCAGGGCGATATCGCCGCCCCGGTTAAGCAGAGCAAATCCGCTGAACGGATCCTTGAACCCCCTGTCGACGACGTCGATTGCCGTCGTGCCGTCGACTTTCACCTGCATCCGGCCCTGACCGTTTCTGGTCCAGATGATGCGGCTGGGCGGGGTGTTTCCAATCGTGACGGGTTGTGTGGTTCGATCGACGATCGTGACGCCCCGGCTCGACAAGCGCAACAGGTGGAGTTCTCCGGCATCGCCACCCTGTGCCGCAATATAGGACAGGCGATAACCTGTACCGGCATTGCTGCCCTGATACGGGCCGAATTCAAACCCGTCCGACGGTCCGGAATCAAGCGGACGGCTTGAAATCAGGATATCGATGGCAAACGCGTTTGGAATGGTTGCGGCTTTCTGAATTGCGGCAAAGGTCGGCGCCGGTTCGGTTCTGGTCTGGCTGTTGCTTTCCGATCCTGAGGACGACCCACCCAGGGCTCCTTGCAACAAGGCACCAAGCAACTGCTTGGCGGCGTCGCTTTTGCTGCCGGAACTGCTGTTGCCGGATGATGTCGATGACGCAGCTCGGTTCTTGTCGATGACAGACCGGAAGCCGTACCGCCAGTCGATCAGGAATTCTCCGGCGGTCACTTTCCACGGTGGATCGGGCGGCGGGCCCTTGCCGTCAAACCTGTCGCTCAGAACCGGTTTGCCCCAGGGAAAATTATACCGGTTGATAACGCCGCGCAGGTCACGCAGAAACCATGGATCAATCAGCCGTTCCTTTTCGCCGCGGTCGAGTTCCTTCATAAGCGCGTCGATCATCGCCTGCATCCGCTCGCCGTCTGTGCCGGCGGCGGCAGGGGTAATTCCGCTTCCATCGGGGTCTGACCAGCTTGATTGCGCCGTCGCCATTGCAGGGCTGCAAAGCAGAAAAAGGACGGCGAGAAGGCTGACGGTGCGACAGTAGTGCATGGCAATATCGATCCCTGAAAGTTGCAACAGGGTCGATTATCGCCCCCCGGCGACATTTGTACAGGCTTCGCGAAGGGCAGCCGCCATGCCGGCGACAGCCGGTGAGGGGTCGCCGTCGTGGCGCTTCAGGACGATGCTCGCCGGTGGCAGCGGGTCAAAACCGTCTTCCGGGCCAAGCAGGCGGGTATCCGGCGGCGCGGTGCTGCGGCCCATTGTGCCGATGGCGAGGCCGGACCGCACGGCGGCCTGGATGCCGGCAAGGCTGCGGCTGGAAAACGCGATGCGATAGGATTTGCCGCGCGCCTGCAGGCTTTTCAGCGCCGCGTCGCGCCACCAGCAGTCTTCGTCGAACACGGCGATCGGCACCGGGTTGCGGTCTTCCAGACGGTGGCTTTTCGAGACGACCCAGTCGGTTGAATCCTGATACAGCAGTTCTCCGGTCGGCGCACCGCTGTCGATGGCGATGACCGCCAGATCAATATCGCCGGCGTCGAAGGCGTCTTCGATCACCGGGCCGGCTTCGCTGCGCACGGTGATGCTGACATTCGGGTGCAGATCAGCGAACCGGGCCAGCGTCGGAGAGAGCAGGGGCGTGCTGTAATCCTCCGAGATACCGACCGTGATGGCGCCGGACATCGGCCTGTCCTGCAACTGCCGTGTCGCGATTTCCAGCGACCGGATGACCCGGCGCGCCTCCGGCATCAACGCTTCTCCCGCCTCGGTCAGGCGGACACCGCGCGGCAGCCGTTTGAACAGCGGTCGGCCGGAAAAGTCTTCCAGCCGTTTCACCTGCATGCTGATGGCGGATTGGGTGCGGCCCATGCGGTCGGCGGCGCGCGAAAAGCTGCCGGTTTCGGCAATCGATAGAAAAGTGCAGAGCAGATCGCTGTCGAGCATGGTTCCGTTATCCATCAAAAATACTGATGTATGATATATAAAGTATTCGTTAGTATCATATCAAGGTCGATGTCATATCTCGGATCAATCAGGAGAAACATGATGAATGACATCGATCTGGATATTGCCGCTGAGCGGTTTTGCGGGGGCGGCTGGAAATGGCCTCTGCTGATCCTTGTTCTTGCCGGGCTGGTGCTGACCTACCCCGAACAGGCTGGAATCAGCCTGTGGTTTGTTCTCGACAACATGCTGGCGATGACGCCGGTCATCGGTTTCGCGGTGCTGGCGACAGCGTCGATCCGGGCCAGCGGTGCAGACGGGCTACTGCACCGTCTGTTCGAAGGTCGGATGACCGCGATGATCGTCGCGGCGTCGCTGTTCGGCGCGATAACGCCGATTTGCGGCATCGGCGTGCTGCCGATTATCGCAGGCCTGTTATCGGCGGGTGTGCCGCTCGCGCCGGTGATGGCGTTCTGGTTGTCCTCGCCGATCACCGACCCGGCCATGCTGGCGATCACCGCCGGCACGCTGGGCATCGACATGGCCATCGGCAAAACGCTCATCGCCGTCTTTGTCGGGCTTCTCGGCGGGGCCGTCATGATTCTTGTCACCCGGTCGGGCCTTATCGGCCGACCGCTGAAGGCGGGTCTTGGCGCAATACCCGGTGGATGCGGCGATACCTGCGAGCCGGCGGGTCTGCGCTGGACCTTCTGGAAGGATGCTTCGCGCCGCCGGATGTTCCGTGACGATGCGTTGGCGTCGCTGACGCTGATGATCAAGTGGCTGGCAATCGCCTTCCTTGTCGAAAGCCTGATCACGTCCTGGTTGCCGCCGGAATGGATTGCCGGCCTTGTCGGGGCGGACAACGCCTGGGCGATCCCCGTGGCGGTGCTGGTCGGCGCACCGATCTATCTCGACGGCTACGCCTCGTTGCCGATGGTGCGCGGGCTGATGGATCTCGGCATGACGCCAGGCGCGGCGATGGGCTTCCTTGTCGCCGGCGGCATCACCAGCCTCTATGCCTCGGTCGCGGTCTATGCGCTGGTCCGGGTGCCGGTGTTTCTGCTGTATATCGGCCTTGCCGTTACAGGGTCGCTGATCGGCGCCTACGGCTTCGACATGGCTCTTCGTTTCCTGTGAGCGTCCTCTTGCCTATTGACCGAGTCACCGGTACGACCGATGGGTATGGCGATTGATAAAAACATATCGAAAACCGGGGCCGAGCGGCCGGCACGGCCGAAGACGCTGCCGGAAATCAATGAGTTCCGTCGGCTGAGTCTGATTGAAGGCTGCATCCAGTCGATGGCTGAATTCGGGGTCGGCGGGACCACGGTGAAAACAATCTGCGAAGCCGCCGGGGCGTCGCGCGGACTGATCAATCACTATTATCCGCATAAAGAGGATCTGGTGGCCGCGTCGCTGCGCCACCTCTATGATTCCCTTGCGGATGAAGTCGCCGAACGTATCGCGGAAAGCAGTCCGAAAGCCTATGACCGGTTGCATGCGCTTCCCGTCAACCTGTTCTCGGATAGGGTGTTTACCGAACGGAACTGCAATGCCTTTCTCGCCTTCTGGCATGAAGTGCGGTTCAATGCGGCTGTCAGAAGCGTCAACCGCGACCTCTACAAGGGCTATATCCAGCGGGTCGAGGCACTGTTTGACGGGGCGTCTGTAGAACTGGGGGTTACCATCGATACCCGCCGCGCCACGTTGGGGTTCATCGTTCTCAGCGATGGGTTATGGCTCGGCATGTCGATTCACGACAAGATTTCCTCGCCTGCCCAGGCCATTGAAACCTGCCGCCGGTATATCGACCGCGAACTGAAACAGGAATAGCAGGCATCAAGGATCGAGGTTTTGTTTGATTGACCAATCGCAAACCCTTATGCGTCGGTCGCGGTCTATGCGCTGGTTCGGCTGCCGGTTTTCCTGATGTATATCGGCCTCGCCGTGACCGGCTCGCTGATCGGCGCCTACGGCTTCGAAACGGCCATGCGCCTGCTGTAAATATCCCCAAACCTGACGCCCTTTCCGCCGCAACGGAGAGGGCTTTTTTGTGCTGTCTGATTCGTTTGTTTCAAAGGAATCCATGATTACATGCCTAAATGTAAAAGTATAAATTTGCTACTTCACACTAAATACAAAGTAGAATAGTATTTTGTTTAATGAGTAGAGCCACTAAAAAGTTCGAATCCTCTAGCGATCAGATGGCGAAACTAAAAGCCACTGAAGAGTATCGACTGTATAAAAAGCATATGTTTGTTTCAGTGCTGGCTGTGTTTTTATCAACGTTTTCTTTTAACTTGTTGGAGTCGATTGTGGGTTCACGAGAATTCGCAATTTTCACAACTGCTGTACTTAGTTTTATCTTTATCTATTCAATGATCCAAAGCTTTAAGCTGGCATCGAAAATGGGTATGTGGAATGAGGCTAAGAGGGCTAAATTCTTGAAAGATAAGAAGCGCAATATGTACTGAGGCGTTACCAATCTGACAGTCACCGCGCGTTTAAAATCTAGCTACGCGCGCCTTATCTGAATCTTTATGGCACTTTATGTATTCTCAAGAAGGTTGAGAATTCTTTTGTCTATCTATAAAAAGAACATATAAAGAACAAATATGATTGAACCATGCCTGACTATGCCGAATTGCAATGCCTGACCAACTTCTCGTTTCTGGAAGGGGCCAGCCATGCCGATGAACTGGTGCTGCAGGCGAAGGTTCTGGGCCTTGCCGCTCTGGGCGTCGCCGACCGCAACACGCTGGCCGGGGTGGTGCGGGCGCACAAGGCGGCGAAGGAACACGGTGTCCGCCTGCTGGTCGGCGCGCGGCTGGATTTCACCGATGCGGATGGCGGCGCGGACGGCAGCGTGATCGTCTATCCCCGCGACCGGGCGGCCTATGCCCGGCTGTCGCGGCTGATCACCACCGGGCGGCGGCGGGCCGAAAAGGGGTCCTGCCTGCTGACGCCGGACGATCTGCTGGCCGAGGCGGGCCAGGCCTTTACCGTCATCGCCCTGCCGGATGACCGGTTGCCGGAAGACGAGGCGGCGACGCGGCTTCGCACGCTGGCGGCGGCGTTTCCCGGCACGGCCTGGCTGGCGGTATCGAACCTGTTGCGCGGCGACGACCGCGGTCGCATCGCAGAGCTGCACGATCTGGCGCGGCAGACGGGCCTGCGGCCGGTCGCGGTGAATGACGTCATCATGCACACACAGGCGCGGCGGCCTTTGGCCGATGTGCTGGTCTGCATCCGCAAAGGCGTGACCATCGATACGGCGGGAACCGCCCTGCACAGCAACGCCGAACGGCATCTGAAATCCCCGGCGCAGATGGCGGATCTGTTCGAGGGGTATGACGACGCGCTGGCGGCGACAGCCGAGATCGCCGACACCTGTACTTTTTCGCTCGACGAACTGGCCTACGACTACCCCGACGAAGTGCTGCTGCCCGGTCTCGGCGCGCAGGAATCGCTGGAGAATTTGACCCGGGAAGGGGCGGCGAACCGGTTCCCCGGCGGCGTTCCCGCCAGGGTCAGGGAGCAGGTCGAGCATGAATTGTCACTGATCGGTGAATTAAACTATGCGGCCTACTTTCTGACGGTCTACGACATGGTGCGCTATGCCCGGTCGAAAGGCATCCTGTGTCAGGGGCGGGGCTCGGCGGCGAATTCGGCTGTCTGCTATTGTCTGGGAATAACCGCCGTCGATCCGTCGAAACTGGATCTTCTGTTCGAGCGCTTCATTTCAAGCGAACGTGACGAGCCGCCGGATATCGATGTCGATTTCGAACATGAGCGGCGGGAAGAGGTGATCCAGTACATCTACGAAAAGTACGGCCGCCACCGGGCCGGGCTGGCGGCGACGGTCATCCGCTACCGGGCGCGCGGCGCGGTGCGCGATGTCGGCAAGGCGATGGGGCTGGACAACGACACCCTGTCGCTGCTGGCCGGCCAGATCTGGGGCTGGTCGGGCGAGGCGGTCAGCGATGACGATCTGCGGCATCTCGGCCTGAACCCGAAGGACAAACGCCTGCGCCAGACGCTGGTGCTGATCAACCAGGCGATCGGCTTTCCCCGCCACCTGTCGCAGCATGTCGGCGGTTTCGTCATCACAAGGGGGCGGCTGGACGAACTCTGCCCGGTGGAAAACGCCGCGATGGCCGACCGCACGGTCGTGCAGTGGGACAAGGACGATCTCGACGCGCTGGGCATCCTGAAGGTCGATGTGCTGGCGCTCGGCATGCTGAGCTGCCTGCGCCGCGGCTTCGATCTGCTGCGGTCGCATTACGGGCGGGATCTCGACCTGGCCAGCCTGCCGTCCTTCGACAAGGCGACATACGACATGCTGTGCCGGGCGGATTCGCTGGGTGTGTTCCAGGTCGAAAGCCGGGCCCAGATGGCCTTCCTGCCGCGTATGAAGCCGCGTGATTTCTACGATCTGGTTATCGAGGTGGCGATTGTCCGGCCCGGCCCGATCCAGGGCGACATGGTGCATCCCTATCTGCGCCGCCGTAACGGCGAGGAATATGTCGAATACCCGTCGGAGGAGCTGCGCGAAGTGCTCGGCAAAACCCTCGGCGTGCCGCTGTTTCAGGAACAGGCGATGAAGATCGCGATTGTCGCCGCAGGGTTCACGCCGGCGGAGGCTGACCGGCTGCGCCGCGCCATGGCGACATTCCGCCATACCGGCACGATTCACACCTTTCGGGAAAAGATGATCGACGGCATGGTGGCGCGCGGCTACGAGGCGGATTTCGCGGAACGCTGCTTCCGGCAGATCGAAGGCTTCGGCGAATACGGCTTTCCGGAATCCCACGCCGCCAGTTTCGCCCTGCTGGTCTATGTGTCGGCCTGGATGAAATGCCATTACCCGGCCGCTTTCGCCTGCGCCCTGCTGAACAGCCAGCCGATGGGGTTCTACGCGCCGGCCCAGATCGTTCGCGACGCTGCCGATCACGGCGTCGAAATCCGCCCCGCCGATGTCAACGCGTCCGACTGGGACAACACGCTGGAAGCCTCATCCTGCAAGGGCGGGTTCGCCATCCGGCTCGGCCTGCGGCAGATCAAGGGGCTGGCGCGAGATGACGCCGACTGGGTGGTGGCGGCGCGCGGCAACGGCTACAGCCAGCCGCTGGATCTGTGGCGGCGGGCGGCTATCGGCAAGCGGGCGCTCGCCGTTCTCGCCAGAGCGGACGCCTACGGTTCGATGGGGCTGACCCGGCGGCAGGCCCTGTGGGCGGCGCAGGCGGTCGGCGGCGATGCGCCGCTGCCCCTGTTCGAGGCGATGGGCGAAGAGGACCAGGGCGCGGAACCGGCGGTCACGCTGCCGGAAGCGACGCCGGGGGAAGACGTGGTGCTGGATTATTCGGCTCTGCGCCTGTCGCTGAAGGATCATCCGATGCGGCTGCTGCGGGGGTATTTCCCGGACGATACGAAAGCCGCCGATCTGCTGACCCTGAAGGATGGCGCAACGGTGACCGTCGGCGGTCTGGTTCTGGTGCGGCAGCGCCCCGGCAGCGCCCGCGGCGTGGTATTCGTGACGCTGGAGGATGAAACCGGCTGGTCGAACATCATCGTCTGGGCCGATGCGTTCGAACGCTACCGGCGGATGATCCTGCCGGCGCGGATGATGCGGGTGACCGGCAAACTGCAGCGCGAGGGCATCGTCACCCATATCGTCGCCCGAACCATCGAGGATGCGTCCGGTCTTCTGGACACATTGGCCTCGGGCGAAAACTTCCACACCGCCATTGCCAATGCGGATGAGGTCAAAAAGCCGATCTACGACCGGCGCGCAGCACTTCCGCCGGACATGAAGATCGCACCGGACGGCCATCGCGGTGCGGGATATCATCCGCTCAAACCGTCTGCCGGGCATCCGCGCGAACAGGCGAAACGGATATTTCCGGACTGACGGCAAATCGTGCTAGGCGTTCTTTATGACCGCGCACCCTGATCTGACCCACGCCCTCGACGCTGTCCGGCGCGATCCCGACGATACCGCCGCCTGGCGGCATCTGGGCCTGATGATTGCGGCGCATGGCGCGCCGGCGCATCTGCAGCAGGCCTTCGGCTACCGACAGGCGCAATACGGCGACGCGGCGGAAATTCTGTTCAGGTCCCTGTTCGACAGCGATCTGCACGGCAACAAGCTGCTGCGCGACCGCATTGTGGCTTTCGCCGACCATTGCCCCGATGACGAGACGGGCGCTGTGATGCGGTTCTTCGCCGGTTGTATCCGGCTTTGCCATGACGACCCGGTGGCTGGTGCGGCAACCTTGAACGCGGCGGCGACCTATATCGCAGAAACCCCGGCGCCGTTTGAAACGACACCGCATCTCATCAAGGCGCCTGTCTTCGCAAGGATGGCCCTGCCGCCACAGGATGTCTCAGAACGTCTCGGAAAGCCGAACGCGCTGCAGATTCCCGCACCGATCCCGGTCGGAAAAGCCACGCCGGCGGCGTCGGACCGCTGGGTGTTCGCCAGTTGCGATTCCCGCTACTTCGCCGCCTTTGCGGACCGGTTTTTCGCCGTTGCCGGTACGCTGGGGCCGATCCACCTTCATGTGGTGAATCCGACGGCTGACCAGCAGCTTTGGATGGAAAGCGCGTCCGCGCCGGATCGCCAGTTCAGCATTGAGGAACAGGAAACCTACCTCACAAGCCCTTACTATGCGTCGAACCGCTTCTTCCATCTGCCCGGTCTTATCGACCGGTACGGATCGGAAATCCTGATGCTGGATATCGATCTGGAAGCGCTGATGGATATCGAAACGGCGCTGGACGCCATGGGCGATGCGGATGTCGGTTACTTCGCGATGCCGACCGTAATGCCGTGGCTGCGCCACCATGCCGCCGTGATCCGGTTTCGCACCGGCCCGCAAGCCCGCCGGTTCGCCGACGACTTCCAGCGTCTTCTGCAATCGATGCTGACCGGCAGTAGCTGGTTCGTCGATCAGATGTGTTTCCTGAACATGGTCAATGCCGAACGCATGAAAGAAAAGCCGATGAAAATCCGCGGGCTTGAAGCCGGCGACGGCTATTCGTTCAGCCGTTTCGTTCTGCCGGCGGGCGAAGACGACACCAAATCGCAGCTTCGCATGCAGGCGGGGCTGTCAGTCTAGCGCATCCCCGTATGCCCGCAGGGTCTGGTCGTGGATGATGTCTTCCGCGAATTCGGTTTCCGCCGCCCGGCGCGCCGCCGCGCCCAGGGCTTTTCGCAAATCCGCATCCGTGGCGAGCCGTTCCAGCGCATCGGCAAGCGGTTCGACAGCGCGCGCCGGCACCGACAGCCCGGTTTCACCGTTGCGACAGACTTCCCGGCAGCCCGGAACGTCGGTGGCGACCATCGGCTTGCCGCAGGCGGCGGCTTCCAGCAGCGATTTCGGCAGGCCTTCCCGGTAGGACGGCAGCACGGCGATATGCGTCTCGCGATACAGGTCGGCGATATCGGTGCGGGGCCCGAGGATATCGACGACATCCTCCGCGGCCCAGGCGTCCATCGTCGATTGCGGGATTGATGCCGGGTTGTCGTCGCGCGGCCCGGCCAGTCTGACGCGTAAAGGTACGCCTTTCGTTTTCAGCAACCGCGCCGCCTCGACCAGTTCGCCGATACCCTTGTCCCACAGCATCCGGCTGACGCACAGCGCAATGACCGGTGGCGGTACCGGTTCGTCCCCCGGCGCAAACCGCACCGTGTCGACCCCGGCGCCCCGGATGATCCGTATCCTGCTTGCGTCGATGCCGATACGGTTTTCAAACAGGGCGGCGTCGTCGGGGTTCTGCACGATCAGCAGGCTGTTTCGCCGGTTCAGCAGGACGCGGAACAGCAGGCCGAGGCCCGCTCTGGCGACCCGGACCGGCAGCGACCGGTTGATGAACAGATAGCCCAGTCCGCCCAGCGCGTTGACCACGGCAGGAACGCCGGACAGCCAGGCGGCGATCGATCCGTACAAAACCGGTTTCATGGCGACCTGGTGGACAATATCCGGCTGCAAATCGGTATACAGCTTCCGGATTTTCAGCAGCGTCGCCAGATCGGCGAACACGTTGCGGCGCGACCGGTCGAACGGCAACGGATACAGATGGAAACCCTCAGCCTCTATCGCCGCGCCATGGTCGCGCACCCGGCAGGCGACGGCGACATCAGCGCCAGCCTGCTTCGCGGCGCGGGCCAGCCGCAACCGGTGCGAACAGAAATACCAGTCCTCGCTGACCAGGAACAGAATCGTTTTGCCGGCAAGGGTCATGGCATGCCGGGCATTATCCATGCGCCCCGACATTATAGGCAATCGCCGTCGATACCCGCTGGATCAGCGAGAAATACCGTTCCATCGGATTGAAAATGCGTTCGTGCTCCACTGCGTATCCTTGCGTGCCGTCATGGTTGTAGGTTGCCGGTTCACCGAAATCGGAGGCATCGAATGTGTCCGGTTCGGCCGGGAACACGCGGCGCAGTTCATGAACCGTATCGGGTACATCCAGCATCAGGATATGTTGTACCGCGTCATCGCGGGTAAAATCCATACGGCTGGAAAACCGCGGTATCCGCGCCGCCAGCAGAAACAGTTGCTGGATCGCCGAAATCCGGATCGCATGCAGCAGGATGATGTCCTGTATTTTCGATTCCTCGTGCCTCGCCGTTACTTCGTCGGCTTTTTCCTCCAGCGCCCCGACGCCTTCCTGGAAATCGATGTAATCCTGAATCAGCAGCCGGGCGATACGGCTCATCCGTTCATGCTGCCGGTGATCGTCGAGGAACTGGGCAAGACTGCGCAGCCGGTCGCGGGATGACGACGGCGGTTCCGCCACGGCCAGCGACAGCCAGTAATTCGGCGCGAACAGCCGGGAATAGGCCAGCATCACCTCGATACTGCCAAGGCCCGCCGCATGCGACACCATCTTGATGATCTGCTTCATGCGGTCGGATTTCGGGCAGATATCGGTGAACCAGGCGCGGTTGCGTTCGATAGCCGTGCCGACGCCGCCCACGGTGTTCGCCAGCCAGCCGATCTGATGCAGGATCGCGTTATGCGGTATCGCCCGGATCTGCGACGGATGGGTACGGTCGATGCCGCGCGACACTTCGTGCTGCCGCTTGACGTTCCGCGAGCCCATCGGTGGGATCATGTTAACGCCGAACGCGCCGACAAGCGCGCCGTAATCCGGGTCTTCCATCAGCATTTCGTGGAATCTGGTAATGGTCAGGAAGAATTCCAGCGTATGGTCGGGGTCGCTGTAGAACGGGTCTGTGACTTTCAGCGGTGGCGGTGTCAGGGCGTGCGCCAGGATCTGCCTTATGGTCGCGAAGGCCAACCGGGGTGTGGCGAAGAAACAATACCCGTCGCCACCCTGGAAACTTATTTCCTGCTTCAGCGGAATACCGGCCTGACGGTACGATGACCGCGATGCCGGCGACGCCAGATGGCTGAACCGGTGACTGAGGCTCGTCGGGTGCGCGCCCCGGCCGATGGATTCGCCGTGGGTATCGAAAATCACGACTTCCACGTTTTTGATGCCGCGCGTCTCCAGCAGTTTCGCCAGTTTGATATGCAGACGTTCGACCGCCAGCGAAGCCGCAGGCTGGCCGAGATACCGGCCGGCATCGGAAAACCCGGTCTGGATGCACAGCCGTCCGCGGCCTTCGATGTAGGTGCGGTAATGCGGATTATCCAGAAGCTCGGCGATGATGTCCGATCCGCGTTCCATCGCCACCGGCGTTTCGAACAGCGGTGAAATATCGATCCGGCTTTCTACCCCGAACAGGCGGGCGAAGTAGATCGCCGCCAGCACGGTAAACGAGGTGTCGGATTCCGCGATCAGGAACCGCACCGGCGTTTCGTCATCGGCATAGTGCAGTATCTGCCGGACGACCATGAACAGCCGCCGCGCGGTCGTTCGTTCGGTCATCAGCGAGCCCCAGTTGATGGCGACCGGCTTCAGGGTCTCCATTTCCTCGGTCAGGCTGGCCATGTAGCGGCGACGGCTGCCCGGGTCTTCCGGCGCACCTTCCATGCCGATGGCGCGGGCGATGGCGTTGTGAAGCTGCAACGCGTTCAGCCGGACATGCACATGCGCGGTGCCGAAGCCGAACGTGGCGATCGACGCCCGCAGCGCCAGAAGCCGCTTCGCGAGCGTTACGTTGCGGGCCTCGTTCACGGCTTTTTCAAGGTGCTCCTCGATCCGCCGGGGCGAGGTAATGCGCTGTTTGCCGCCCTGATGAAGCTGCTTCGCCATTTTCTTGAGGGATTCGGTGTCGTCGCTGTCGATATCGAATAACGGGGCTTCGCGTTCGGCCGAAGACAGGGCCGATTCCAGTACCCGCTGCGCCGCGGCGACATGGTCGAAGGCCGGGTCTTCTTCCGGTGTGCTTTCGGCAATCGCGCGCAGCTCGGTCAGATACCGAGACAATTGTTCGCGGCGAACCTGCACCCGCTTTCGCATCATCGACATCCAGCCAATATCGGTGCGTCCGTCGATATCGTAACCGACCCAGCTTGCAACGGTCAGCAACCGCGGGCGTAGCTGCCGCCATTCGTCCGGATAGGCCTGGGCGGCGGAATTGATCAACGAGGTGACGGCGGTGGACAACGACTTCTGAATCGCGCTGATCGCCTCTTCCGCCTGGTCGTGTTCCATGTCCAGCGTGACCGGGCGGTCAGGCCCGTGTTCAAGAGCGCGGGCGAGGGATATCCGTTCCTCGCAGGCTTCGTCATCGAGCGGCGCGCCGCCGGCGGTTTCGCCCGCCGCCAGCTCGCACATCGCCCGGCGCAGATCGCGGCGCAGACCGAAGGTCGGATGCGCGGTCAGAACGATGCCGAAAACCGGGTTCTCGACAATCTGCTGAAACTCGTCGAACGGCACCGGCTTGCCGTTTCGCTTTTTCGTCAACCCGTCGAACAGCACCTTCAGCGCACCAAGATTGGCGCTTGGGTCGACATCGCCGATATAGTCGCGCAGATTTCTGGCGCGGCGTTCCATCGACTGTGCAGAGATGAGCTGCAGCAGGTCTTCCATGCTGCTGAAAAAGGCGTCGCCTGAATCGAGCGACTGCGTCAGTTCCAGGGCCAGTTGGCGCACGGGGTTTACCCCCGGGTCGGCGCCGGAGGCTGTATTGAGGACAGAGAAGCGCTCGATCAGGCGCGCTTTCAGTGCTTCGGCGTCGCCGACGGTTTTGTGAAACTTTTCCATCTGCCCCTTAACCCTTCAAAACAGTTACCCCGTACCGGTTTGCAACGGGGAGTCGAAAATTAAGAGGGAAATATTGCAGCGCACTATCGCTTTAGAGACACATTGTGGCGCTTTCAATCGACCTTCCAGCGATCTGCCCAGGCCTGCAGCATGCAAATGTTCCAAAGCGGTTCGGCATGATTGCCTTTGCCGTCGAGGTGTTCCCGCCATGCCGACGCCACCGGGGCGGGGTCGATCCAGCCCTGACCCTTAAGCCGGGCCGGGTCCAGAAGCGCCGCCGCCCAGTCGCGGACAGGGCCGCGCAACCACGCCGCCAGCGGCACGGCGAAGCCGGCCTTGGGCCGATCGGTCAACGCTGCCGGCACATGCCGGCCCAGCACCTGACGCAGGATCCACTTGCCGTTGCCGTTCCTTATCTTCTGATGCTGCGGCAGCGACCATGCAAATTCGACGACACGGTGATCCAGCAGCGGCACGCGCGCTTCCAGGCTGGTCGCCATGCTGGCCCGGTCGACCTTGGTCAGGATATCGCCGGGCAGATAGGTCATCGTATCGCAGGCCGCCATGCGTTCGGTGAAATCGGGCAGGTCGGCGGGCGTAAACGGCAGCGCCGCCGGTTCGCCGCCGCCCGCCATGCGTTCCGCCGCCTGCCAGTGGCTGACGAGCGACAGATAAACGTCGTCGGGGGATGCGGCGCCGGCCAGCCGCGCCAGTTTGTGCGCCTTGTCGCCGGCCAGTTGCGGCCGCCGGCTTTTCGGCAGCAATCCGGCCAGCCCGTCCCAGGCGGCGGTCGGTACGGTTTCGAGGATCGCGCCGCCGGCCTTTCGGGCGAAACCGGGCAGCCGCTGCGCTTTTTCCCATAAAGCAGGTGCGGCCCGGTATCTGTTATAGCCGAAAAATGTTTCGTCACCGCCATCGCCGGACAGGGCGACGGTGACATGATCGCGCGCCATCCGGCTGACCAGCCAGGTCGGCAGGGCGGAACTGTCAGCGAAAGGTTCGTCGAAATAATACGGGAGGTCGGGAATCAGATCCCGCGCGGTTTCAGGCGACAGCATCATTTCGGTATGTTCGGTACCCAGATGCCGGGCCACGGCGGCGGCTGCGCGCGCCTCGTTATAGCCGTCTGTATCGAAGCCGACCGTGAAGGTCCGTACCGGTTTGTCGCTGGCGGCCTGCATCAGTGCCGTGACAAGACTGGAATCGATGCCGCCGGACAGCAATGCCCCCAGCGGTACGTCGGCGACCATGCGACGCGACACGGCGTCGACCAGCAGGGTTTCCGCCTCCGCAACGGCATCCGCATCGGAACGGTCGATACGCGGCTGGCCGACCACGGCCCGAAAATCCCAGTATCGGGAAATCACCGGTTCCGCCGCGCCGGCGTCAAGACGCAGCAGGGTGCCCGGCGGCAGTTTGCGAGTCGCACGAAAGATGGTCGCCGGCTCCGGCACGTAGTTGTACCGCAGATACTGGCCGAGCGCATTGCGGTCGAGTTTCGGCTGCCAGTCCGGATGCGCGTGCAGCGCCTTCAACTCGGACCCGAACAGAAACAGGTTACCTTCCCGGGCGTAATACAGCGGTTTGATGCCCAGCCGGTCACGGGCCAGCCACAGCCTTCTTTCCCGGCGGTCCCACAAGGCGATGGCGAACATGCCGATCAGTTTCCGCAGCGTTTCCTCAACGCCCCATTCGCAGAACCCTTCCAGCATGACTTCGGTGTCGGATCCACCGCGAAACTGCCTGCCAAGATCCTTCAGTTCCGTGCGCAGTTCGCGGAAATTGTATATCTCGCCGTTGAAAACGATGACGAACCGGCCATCCGCAGACAGCATCGGCTGGTGACCGGTCTGTGTCAGATCGATGATCGCCAGCCGGCGGAAACCGAGCGCGATACCGCTTTCCTGATCGCTCCAAACCCCGCGGTCGTCGGGTCCGCGATGCTGCAACCGGTCGGCCATCGCACCGACCGTATTGTCGAGCACGCCGCCGGGCATCGAAGCCGCTTGATCTATGAAGCCGGTTATTCCACACATGAGCTGACCCTAACCATGTTTGCGGCATCATGAAACGACTTCACATAGTGTCGATACCGGGAATTGTGCTGGTTCTTCTGGCGTTCTCGGTTGCGGTAATTCCGTCGATACAACACGCGTTGGCGCAGACGGTTCAGCCGAAGGGCCTGCTGTCCGACGGCCTGACGGAACGGCAGCGCGGAGAGGCCGAACGCGGCCGGCGTCTTTTCGATCTCCGGTTTCTGCCGGTGCCGGCGGAAGGTCTGCCCGGCGGCGGTCTCGGCCCGCTCTATATGCGCAGCGCCTGCAGCGCCTGCCACCAGGATACAGGACGTGGCAAGCTTCCCGACCCACCGGATACAGCTCTGATCGGTGGCGCTGTTTTTGTCGCCGAGCCGCATCTTGCCTATGGCGAGGAAATCAATACACGGTCGGCGCCGCCGTTGCCGCATGAAGGCGATGTCTCGATTGTCTGGGAGGTCGGCAAGGGGGAATTCCTGGATGGCGAAACTTTTTCTCTGCGCGTTCCGAAAGTAACCCTCGTCCGGCCGAATTACGGACCGACGCCGGCCGGCCTGTCATTGCGTATCGCACCGGCGCTGCCGGGCCTTGGACTGCTGGAATCGGTTCCCGATATTGAAATCCTGTCCTGGGCAGACCCGGACGATCTTAACGGCGACGGCGTTTCCGGCCGGCCGAACGGCGTAATGGACCCGGCATCCGGCAGCCCGGCGCTCGGCCGGTTCGGATGGAAAGCGGGGCACAGCAGTCTTGCATCCGCCGTCGCCGGCTCGGCCCGAACATTTATGGGTTTGACATCGTCACTGTATCCCGAGGAACCCTGCGCACCGACACAGTTGGAATGTCTGTCGCAAGCCGTCACCGGCCGGGCCGATCTGGCCGATGGCGTGCTGCGGGATTTGACCTCTTTCGTTACCGCCCTGCAAAGACCGATCCGCCGCAACGAGAACGATCCGGCGGTCCTTCGAGGACAAAGCCTGTTTCGGGAGGTCGGTTGTAACGCATGCCATCGCGAACGCATGACTACCGCCGCCGCGGTGCCGGGCGCACCCTATCTGGCGGCGGTCGATATCTATCCGTACACCGATCTGCTGCTGCATGACATGGGGGATGAACTGGATGACGGCCGGCGCACGTTCCAGGCCGAAACCTGGGAATGGCGGACACCGCCGTTATGGGGCCTTGGCCGCGGAACCGGTGATTCCGAACCTGCCGCGTATCTTCATGACGGGCGTGCGCGGACGTTGAAGGAAGCGATCCTCTGGCATGGCGGCGAGGCGCTTGCCGCGCGGGATGCCTTTTTTGTGCTGCCGGGTCAGGATCGTGACGATCTGATCGCTTTCCTTAAATCTCTATAACGGCCGGAAAGCTCACATCACAAATCTGTGATCGTGCGATAATGAGAATGATTTGCAATCACATACGGGTCGATGATAGGGGTACGTCAGATAATCAAATTGTCAGGAGAAGGAACCCCAATGACGAACGGAAAATCCGTAAATTTCGGTCTTAAACTCGCAGCAGCGGCAGGCTTGGCTGCCGGTGTGCTGATGTCGGCACAGGCACAGGCCGACGAAGTAAATGTCTACTCGTACCGTCAGCCGTTTCTGATCGAGCCGATGTTCGAGGAATTCACTAAGGAAACCGGCATTGAGGTCAATGTCGTCTTCGCCAAGGAAGGTCTGGTCGAACGGTTAAAGCAGGAAGGGGCCAACAGCCCGGCCGACCTGATGCTTACCGTCGATATTTCTCGCCTGAAAGCACTGCAGGATGCCGGACTGACTCAGCCGATCAATAACAATGTACTGGAATCGAACATTCCGTCGAACCTGCGCGATCCTGATGGCAACTGGTTCGCCCTGACAACCCGCGCCCGCATCATTTATGCGTCGAAAGACCGGGTGCCGGTCGGGACGATCAAGAATTACGAAGACCTTGCCGATGCAAAATGGGAAGGCAAGATCTGCACCCGCAGCGGTACGCATGTCTACAATATTGCGCTGATCAGCTCGATGATCGAACACCATGGCCGCGCCGACGCGAAAGCCTGGCTTGAAGGGGTAAAAGGCAACCTCGCCCGCAAGCCCGAAGGCAATGACCGGGCCCAGGTCAAGGCGATCAAGGAAGGCGAATGCGATCTTGCCGTCGGCAACCACTACTACATGGGCAAGATGCTGGAAGACGAAGAGCAGCGCGCCTGGGCTGAATCGGTTTATCTGGTTTTCCCGAACCAGGATAACCGCGGCACGCATGTAAATGTTTCCGGTGTTGCGCTGACCAAGGCTGCGCCGAACAAGGATAACGCCATCGCGTTGATGGAATTCCTGACCGGTGATATGGCGCAGGAAATGTATGCCGAACTTAATCACGAATATCCGGTCAAGCCGGGTGTGGCGTGGTCGGGATTGCTGAAATCCTGGGGAACGTTTAAGACCGATTCCCTGAATCTGGCGACAATCGCCGAGAACAGCAACGACGCAACGAAACTGGTGAATGAAGTCGGATATAACGAATAGTCTCGTTCGACACGGTCTGTCCGGCGCTGCGGCCGGTCGCGGAGACCCGCGACCGGCCGTTGGCGATTATGAAACCGACGGGTCGGATATGATGGCCGGGGCAATATGGAAAGCGTGATACCGGCAACGGATCCTGGCGCCGCATCCCGGGGCGGGGCGGTTTCGCGCTGGCGCGGCGGGTCGTTCTGGCTGGTCGGGGCAATGGTCGTCGCGGTTCTGGTGCTGATGCCGGTCATCGCAATTATCTGGATCGCCTTCAACCCGACCGAAAACATCTGGCCGCATCTGCTGGATACGATCCTGCCGCGCTATGTCAGCAACACGCTGCTGCTGATGCTGGGGGTCGGCGCCGGCACGGTCTTCGGCGGCGTCGTCACGGCCTGGCTGGTGACGATGTGCCGGTTTCCCTTCCGGCGGTTTTTCGAGTGGGCCCTGGTGCTGCCGCTGGCGATGCCGGCCTATGTTGTCGCCTATGTCTATACCGATCTGCTGGAATTCGCCGGGCCGGTGCAGGGGGCCTTGCGGGATGCTTTCGGCTGGTCCCTGAAATCCGACTACTGGTTTCCGTCGATCCGGACTCATGGCGGTGCGATCACCGTAATGTCGCTGGTCCTTTATCCCTATGTCTACATGCTGACCCGGGCCGCGTTTCTGCAGCAGTCGGTCTGCGTTCTGGAAGCGGGAAGGGTGCTGGGACGGGGGCCGTGGCGCTGTTTCTTCACCGTAGCGCTGCCGCTGGCAAGGCCGGCGCTGGTTGCGGGCACGGCGCTTGCCCTGATGGAGACGCTGAACGATTTCGGCACCATCGACTATTTCGGCATTCATACGCTGACGGCGGGTGTATTCGAAGTCTGGCTGCTGATGGGCAATACCGGCGGTGCGGCGCAGATATCGCTGGTCATGCTTGTCTTCGTGATCGGTTTGCTGTGGATCGAACGGTCGTCGCGGCGGCGGCAACGGTTCCACCAGACAACGAACCGCTATCAGGCGCTGCCGGGCTATCCGCTGAACGGCGTTCGGCGGATAGCCGCCATTGTTGTCTGCGCGGTGCCGATTGTCTTCGGCTTTGTGCTGCCCGCCGCCATTCTGGCCGGCTATGCCATCGATCATTTTCAGGAAAGCTGGTCCGGCGACTATCTGATTTATGTCCGCAACAGCCTGCTTCTATCGTCCACCGCCGCCGGCATGGCGGTCATGATCGGGCTGTTCCTGGCCTATGCCGTGCGCCTCAACGGCGGCCCGATGCTGCGCATGGCGGTGCGGTTGTCCAGTGTCGGTTATGCCGTACCCGGCGCGGTGCTGGCGGTCGGCGTGCTGGTGCCGTTCGCCGCGCTCGATAACTCAGTCGACGCCGCGATGCGTGAAAGTTTCGGGATTTCGACCGGCCTGATTCTATCCGGTACGGCGTTCGCCGTTATCTTTGCCTATGTGGTGCGGTTTCTGGCGGTCGCCTATGGCGGAATCGACGCCAGTCTCGGCAAGGTGACGAAAAGCATGGACGATGCCTCCCGGATTCTCGGCCACGGTCCGCTGTCGACGCTGAAACTGGTCCACCTGCCGCTGATCCGCGGCGGCATTCTCGGCGGCGCGGTTCTGGTTTTTGTCGATTCGATGAAGGAACTGCCGGCGACCCTGATTCTGCGCCCGTTCAATTTCGATACGCTGGCGACCCATGTTTACCAGTTTGCCAGCGATGAACTGCTGGCGGAAAGCGCCCTTGGCGCGCTGACGATCGTCGCCGCCGGTGTTTTGCCGGTGATCCTGCTCAGCCGGGCCATCCGCACAGCGCGGCCGGGGCATCGCGATCCGTTTGCCTGAAATTACCAGAAAATTCTTATTCGTATTGTAATTTGACAATATATTGTCAAAACCATTTGGTATGATTAACACATGGTGCCATACTAACGTGTATGGACATAAAAAATACACACCCAAAGGTTTCTTCCGACAAGCGCCAGCCAGATGCAACGGTTGGGATCGGGCTGATTCTGGTCGGCACGGTTGCGCTCGCCGGCATGGATGGCATCGGCAAGGCGATCCTGGAAGACGGCGTGCCGGTATTCCAGATGCTGGCCATCCGCGGCTGGATCATCGTGCCGGTACTGCTGAGCATGGCGCTGTTGCGCGGTGGCGGTGCGGTGATGCGAACGACCCGCCCGGTCGGCAACCTGGTGCGCGCGGCGGCGGGGATAGTCGCTACCGTCTGCTTTTTTCTCGGTGTCCGGGAGATTCCCCTGGCGGACGCGGTGGTGATCTTCTTCTCTGCGCCCTTGCTGATGACGGCGGCGTCCGCGCTGTTGCTGCGCGAGCGGGTCGGCCGGGCCCGGTGGATCGCGGTTGCTGTCGGGTTTCTGGGGGTCGGCATTGCGATGCGGCCGGGTACCGAGGCGTTTCAAGTCGGGTCGCTGTATGTGTTCGTCGGCAGTTGCGCCTATGCATCAATCGGTCTGTTCAACCGCTGGCTTGGCGACACGGAACCGACGATCCGGCTTGTTCTCTATTTCAACATCGCGATCACGGCCACCTGCACCGCCATCGCGCCCTGGTCGTGGGAAACCGTGTTGCTTTCGGATATGGGGATATATGTCGGGCTGGCGGCAGTCGCCCTTGCCGGTCATTTTCTGGTGACGGCGGCCTATTGCCGGGCGCCGGTATCGGCAATCGCGCCGTTCGAATATGCAACCATCCTCTGGGCGATGCTGTTCGGCGTTCTGTTCTGGGGCGATGCGATGTCGTTACACCTGATCGCCGGCGCCATGCTGATCGCCGGCGGAGGGTTGATCGTTATCAGGACTGAATGTCCGGTGCGGTCTGCACCGTAAAATCGGGTGTCAGTGCGGTTTCACGCGCGGCACGAACACGCCGTCGTTCTGGCCGCTGAAATAGGCCTCGATACCGGGATGATCGATCGGCTCTTCCGGATCGTCAGGCACGAGGTTCTGTTCCGAGACATAGGCGATATACGGCGTTTTGTCGTGGTTTTCCGCAAAAAGATGGTAATACGGCTGGTCTTTCCGGGGACGGATTTCCGCCGGAATGGAATCGTACCACTCCTCGGAATTTGAAAACTCCGGATCGACATCGAAAATAACGCCGCGAAACCCGAAACGTTTGTGTCGCACGGCCTGTCCGATGGGATATTTAGCTGTTTCTTTCATACTGTCTTATTTAAGCATGAATTCCGATTTGACAATATATCTGATTTATATCCCGCCGGACCGGCCAAAGCATGACCCGCGGATTGATCGCCGACCGCTGTTCGGCTAGAACCGCGCCGGTAACACTCGAACAAGGAAACACCCTCTCAATGGCGACCTATCAGTACGTTTACGGCATGCGGCAGCTTTCCAAAAGCTACCCGGGCGGCAAGGAAGTTCTGAAGAACATCACATTGCAGTTCCTGCCTGGCGCGAAAATCGGCGTGCTCGGGTATAACGGCGCCGGCAAGTCGACCTTGCTGCGTATCATGGCGGGGGTGGATACGGAATATAACGGCGAGGCCTGGTCGGCGGACGGAATCAAGGTTGGCTACCTGCAGCAGGAGCCGCAACTGGATGAAAACAGGACCGTGGCGGAAAACGTCATGGACGGGCTGGGCGAAATCAAGCAGATCGTTGACCGCTTCAACGAAGTGTCGATGAAGCTGGGCGAGGTCACCGACGATGACGAGATGATGAACCTCATCAACGAACAGTCGGAACTGCAGGAAAAGATCGACGCCGCCGACGCCTGGGATCTGGACCGCACGGTCGAGGTCGCCATGGACGCGCTGCGCTGCCCGCCGGGCGAATCGAAAATCGGCCCGCTTTCGGGCGGGGAAAAGCGACGGGTCGCGCTGTGCAAGCTGCTGCTGTCGGCGCCCGACATGCTGCTGCTCGACGAACCGACCAACCATCTGGATGCGGAATCCGTGGCCTGGCTGCAGAAATTCCTCGGCGACTATGCCGGCACCGTCGTCATGGTGACGCACGACCGCTACTTCCTGGACAACGTCACAGGCTGGATTCTGGAACTCGATCGCGGCCGCGGCATTCCCTATGAGGGTAATTACACCTCGTGGCTGGAACAGAAGGAAAAACGCCTCAAGCAGGAAGGCCGCGAGGAAGCGGCGCGGATGCGCACCATCGCCAGCGAACGTGAATGGGTCGGCCAGAGCCAGCGGGCGCGGCAGGCGAAGTCGAAAGCACGTATCCGGGCCTATGAGGAACTGCTGCAACAGGCGGCCGATACCGCACCGGAAACAGCGCAGATCGTCATTCCCGCCGGGCCGCGCCTCGGCGATCTGGTGATCGAGGCGAACAATGTTCGCAAGGCGTTCGGCAACAAACTGCTGATCGACGATCTGTCGTTCAAACTGCCGCCTGGCGGCATTGTCGGCATCATCGGACCGAACGGGGCCGGCAAGACCACGCTGTTTCGCATGATTACCGGTAGCGAAACGCCGGATTCGGGTGAATTGCGGATCGGCGAAACGGTCAAGCTGGGCTATGTCGACCAGAGCCGCGATGCCCTGGCCTCGAACGCCACGGTGTGGGAGGAAATTTCCGACGGTCAGGATATGATCGAGCTGGGCAAGCGGAAAACACCGTCCCGCGCCTATGTCGGGGCGTTCAACTTCAAGGGCGGCGACCAGCAGAAGAAAGTCGGCCAGCTTTCCGGCGGCGAGCGCAACCGGGTGCATCTGGCGAAGATGCTGAAATCCGGCGCGAATGTGCTGCTGCTCGACGAGCCGACCAACGATCTCGATATCGATACCTTGCGGGCGCTTGAAGAGGCGCTGCTGAGTTTTGCCGGGTGTGCGGTGGTGATCAGCCACGACCGCTGGTTCCTCGACCGTATTGCGACCCATATCCTGGCCTTTGAGGGCGACAGCCAGGTCGTCTGGTTCGAAGGCAATTACGAGGATTACGAGGCTGACAAGATCGCCCGGCTGGGTGCGGAGGCCGCACAGCCGCATCGAATCAAGTATCGGCCGTTGCGGGCGTAACATTCGCCACGGTCGACCCTAGGATTTGATGACTTTCTTCGGCGCTTTGCGGCGGTACAGGGCAATCAGCAGCAGGACGCTGTAGATTATGGCGAAGGACATCGGCAGGGCGTTGTTGCCGAACTGCTTCATCGCCCAGCCGGATGTATAGGGCCCGACTGTCGATCCGATGCCCCACGCGATGCTCGCCCCCGACATGGCGGCAATCAGCGCCGCGCCTTTGAAGCGGTTGCCCATTTCCGTCAGCGCCAGTGTGTAGGTGCCGAAAATAACCGCGCCCAAAGCCGTCAGAAACGGATAGACGGCCCAGGATCTGAAATCGATTGCCGGAAACAGCAGGCATAAGCCGAGCGACAGCACCGTCATGACGGTCAGCATGTCTCTGGAATCGAATCGGTCGCCCAGCCAGCCGACCAGCGGCATCGCCGGAATCGCGCCAATAAACAGAAGGCCGATAAACAGGCCGATCTTCGTATCGTCGAAATCGAGACTGCTGAAGTAGGCGGGCATCAGCGAATGGGATGCGGCCTCGAAATACGCCATTGTCAGAATGGCGAAAGTCAGGGTCGGGATCAGGGCTGCAACCTTGGGCAGGTTCATGATCGACTGTGTCAGGGTAAGGTGATCGCTCGGTTTCACGTCACTGCCGGAAAGCGGGGTGACCGACAGCGCGCAGATAACCAGAACCCCGGCACAGATCGCAAACGGCAGAAAGGAATCGATGCCGACAAGACCCACCGTGAAAGGGCCGGCCGCGAAACCGCCCGCCGTTACCATGGCGTAGATACCCATCACCCGACCGCGATACCTGTCTTCCGACATTTCGTTCAGCCAGGCCTCGCCGCCGACGAAAATACCGGTCACGAGGAAGCCCATGCCGAACCGTGCAAAACACCAGAACACAAAAGAATCGAACACCGGCAGAAGGATAATCAGCACCGCCGATCCCAGCGCCGAGGCGATGACCAGCTTACGGTAGCCGATCCATCCCGCCAGTTTCGGCACCAGCATCGAGGAAACGAATATGCCGAGACCCGACAAGGTGCCGTTCAGGCCGATCTGGCTTTCGTTATAGCCGCGCGACTCCAGCACCAGACTGATAACCGTATAGGTAAGGCCCAGCGAATAGGAAAAGCCGCTGATCGTTATGGTGATCAGGGCGATAGGCCAAACCTGTGTGCGGGGGATGGTCGGCGTCGTTTCCGTGTAGTTCTCGCTATTCATATATCTGCGGTATCACGGCCAAATCGAAGACGCCATTGAAATCGTACCCGATGTTTGACGATCGTTCCTCTGCTCCTTAGCTTCGTGCTGAAACCAAAAAGGAAATCGGAATGTATCTCTATCAGGATCTGCTTAAACGGGCTGAATCCGACACGCCAGTGCGCGTTGCGCTTATCGGCGCCGGAAAATTCGGCACCATGTTTTTATCTCAGGCGCCGACCACGCCGGGCCTGACGGTTACCGCGATTGTCGATCTCGACCCGGAACGGGCGCGGGCGGCCTGCAGATCGGTTAACTGGAGCGAGGAGCGGATCGCCGCAACCCATATTTCAGACGATGCGGAAAAAACCCTGCAGCGCGACGATATCGATGTGGTGATTGAGGCGACGGGCCTGCCGGCAATCGGCATTCGTCACGCCCGCATGGCCTTCGCCAACGGCAAGCATATCGTGATGGTGAATGTCGAGGCCGACGTTCTCGCCGGCCCCCTGCTGGCCGAAGAGGCGAAAAGCGCCGGCGTCGTCTATTCGATGGCCTATGGCGACCAGCCGGCCCTGATCTGCGAGATGGTGGAATGGGCGCGGTCCTGCGGCTTTTCCGTTGTCGCCGCCGGCAAGGGCACAAAGTACCTTCCGATTTACACGACATCGACCCCCGATACGGTATGGGACTATTACGGTTTGACGGCGGAACAGGCGGCAGCCGCCGGCATGAACAGCAAGATGTTCAATTCCTTTCTCGACGGTACCAAGTCGGCGCTGGAAATGGCGGCGGTGGCGAACGCCACCGGTCTGACCCCGCCGGAAGACGGGCTGCTGTTCCCGCCCTGCGGCACCGATCATCTGGCGCAAATTCTGAAACCCGCCGACGAAGGCGGCGTGCTGGCCGGCAAGGGTATGGTCGAGGTGGTTTCCTGTCTGGAACGTGACGGGCGGCCGGTTCACAACGATCTGCGATGGGGCGTTTATGTCGTGTTCGAAGCGCCGAACGACTATGCCGCCGACTGTTTCCGGCAATACGGCATGAACACCGATTCCTCCGGCCGTTATGCCGCGATGTACAAACCGTTCCATCTGATCGGCCTGGAAGTCGGTTATTCCGTTCTGTCGGCGGCGATTGCCGGCCGGCCGACCGGTGCGACCCGTGGCTGGAACGGCGATGTTGTCGCCGTCGCCAAACGCGACCTGAATGTCGGGGAGGTTCTCGACGGGGAAGGCGGCGAAACGGTCGGCGGCAAGGTAGTCCCCTCGGCCCGGTCGCAGCACGAAAACGCCCTGCCGATCGGCCTTGCCCATGGCCTGAAGATAAAGCGCGCTGTGCCGGCCGGACAGACGGTTTCGTGGCAGGATGTCGATTTCGATTCAGGCGATCCGGCGATTGCCGCGCGGAAGGATATGGAAAACCGGTTCGGGCCAGGTGCCTGACAGGCGCTAGTCCGCCAGCCCTGCATTTATGTAGTGTTGGCGTACCCAGTTCAGATGGGCGCGCATGGCGGCTTCCGCCGCGTCCGGGTCATGCACCGCAATTGCTTCGGCGACGGCTTCGTGCTGCATCAGAATGGCCGCATCGTGCTCGGCCTTGCCGAACAGTTCGAACCGGTTGTAGGTCAGCATTTCCAGCACAGTCGACCGGATGATGCCCAGCAGATGCCGGTAAATCGGGCTACCGGAGGCGCGCGCGACCGACAGATGAAAATCGAAGTCGGCCTTTGCCTTGTTTTCACGGCCGTCGCGCATCTTTTCGATTTCGTTGTAGATTGCTGCGATATCATGCGCATCGGCCTTTTGCGCCGCCCGCCTGGCGGCCCAGACTTCCAGCGCGCTGCGCAGGTCCACCAGATCGACAAGGCTGGCCCGGTCAACCTTGGCGAGGGCCAGCAGGGCAGGATCGCCATTGCCGATCATCGGAGCGGCGACCGATGTTCCACCGCCCTGAACCGACTGCAAAAGCCCCTGCGCCTTCAGTTTCTGCAAACCGGCGCGAACCGAAACCCGGCTGACGCCAAGCTCTTCCGAAAGGCGGCGTTCTGCCGGCAGCCGGGCGCCAGGAGCCAGTTCGCCTGAAACGATCTGGCGCAGAATTCTGGCGGCGACCTTGTCAGAAAGGGTTTCCCGCCCGGTTGCACCCCCGTGATCCGCTTCCATTTTCCGTCCTTAGGGCGTTTCACGTTTAATCGGAAGCAGCGTCGTTGGCGCTGCGCCGGGATGGATGGCAGGCGCGCGCCGAAGCGCGATGCCGTGCGCATCAGGCGAGACGCGCAACGAACCAGGCGCCCGGCGCAGGCCAACCCGTACGGGACGGGCCGTTTTGCGGCGTCGCGTCTTCACTCGTTCTCGAATATGCCCCGGCATGTTCTTCGTCCTCGTTCATAGCGACGCCGCAAACCGGTTCCGTCGACGCGATTCCGACTAAACGTGAACCGCTCTAAACGCGCATTTTCCGTCGGGATGTCCGGTGCAGTCGGAGCATCAGACAGGATTTCCCGCGATGTTATACATTTTCAGCGTGCCGTCATGCTGCACGTTCGTCGCGAATAAGTAACCATACCCGCGCGACAGCATTTGTACTGACACCGACAACTTCGGCGGTACGCCGCAGGGAACAGCCTTCGCGCAACAGACCGGCGATCAGCCTGAATTCGTCCTGCTTGCCGGGTATATAGCGCCTTGCCGCCTTCGGGGCGATGCGTTCGGGTTTCACGCCGCCTTCTTCAAGCCCGCGCCGCATCGCTTCCTGTTTCGCCATCATGTAGCGGTATTTTTCCGACTGCTCGTAGGCTTCGGTCATCCGCACCATACTGGCGGCCCAGGCCATGGTTTCCTGCCGCTGCGCCTGTCGTTCGTCATAGGATGGACGGCCGACGTGATCGAACACTTCATCGATGGCTTCGGCGAGAGACATGCCGAGTGACTCGGCGATCCGTTCCGCCGCTTTTGTCGCCGCGGCCTTTTCGCCTTCGATCGTGGCAGACCGCATCACGCCGACCACCTTGCGGAGGCGTTCGCGGTCCTGTTCCGAAATCGGGCGTGTCATCGTGGGCAGTCCCTTGCAAAAGGCGTATCAGAAGTCATGATAACCGTGAGTCGGTGCTGGGTGTACCCGTTTCGGCGGAAGATTTCAAAAGTTGAGGGCAAAAGATGAACGAGGCGTCGCTATCCGCATCCGTTTCCCGACGGTCGCAGGTGCAGCGACAGGCCGCCGGCCTGCTTGGCAAGGATGAACCCGGCCCGTTCGTTTCGATCAATCCCGAAGGGGTGGCGCCGGGCGTTATCGTCTGCGACCACGCCAGTAACGCGGTGCCGCGGTCGCTCGGCCGCCTGGGGCTGATGGACAATACGCTCGACCGCCATATCGCTTACGATATCGGCGCAGCCGGCGTGGCGGCGCGGCTCAGCGAAAGTCTAGACATGCCGGCGGTTCTGGCCGGATATTCGCGGCTGGTGATTGACCTGAACCGGCCGGTTGACGATTTCACCTGCATCCGCGAAATCAGCGACGGCGTCGTGATTCCCGGCAACAGGCGGCTGGAATCGGAGGCGCGACGCCTGCGCGAACAGGCGCTGCACGAGACCTATCATGCCGAAGTTACGCGGGCGATAACGGCCAAGCGCCGCCATGTCGATGCGCCGGCGATCGTCTCGGTCCACTCCTGTACGGATCAGATGCGCGGCCGCAAAAGGCCATGGCATATCGGCGTCCTTTTCAATGAAGACGACCGCCTGTCGGCCTCGGTGATCCGTCTTTTGCGGGCTCAGAACCCGGACCTGACTATCGGCGAAAATCAGCCCTATTCAGGTCTCGACGCCTACGGTTTTACCATCGAAACCCACGCGCTGCCGGCCGGATTGCCGAATGTGCTGTTCGAGGTGCGGCAGGACATGATCGCCGATCCGGCGGGCCAGAAACGGTTTGCCGGCATTCTTGCCCGTGCGTTGACCCCGGCCCTCGCGGAACCCGGCCAGTTATGCCTGTTTCATCCGCTGTCTTCGAAAGGCCCGCTTTAATGACGGACAAGGCCGAAACCCTGACGATGGGGATCGAGGAGGAATACCTTCTGGTCGATCCCGAAACCCGGCAACTGCCGTCCGATGCCAAACGCCGGCAGGCGGTCATCGACCGGGTGACGGATCTGGTGGATGACAGTATCGGTTTCGCCACACCGGAATTCCTGTCAGTGCAGGTGGAAGTCGGCACGTCGGTCTGCCAGTCGGTCAAGGAAACCCGCAAAAATCTCGGGTCCCTGCGGCGGGCGGTGGCCCAGGCGGCCGGCGAATACGGCCTTGCGCCGATTGCCGCATCGACCCATCCGATGGCGAACTGGCGCGATATCGCCCATACAGACAAGGAACGCTATAACCTGCTGGCCAACGATATGCAGACGGTGGCGCACCGCCTGCTGATCTGCGGCATGCATGTCCATGTCGGCATCGAAAGCGACGATCTGCGGGTCGATCTGCTGCCCCAGATCACCTATTTCCTTCCGCATCTGCTGGCGCTGACAACCTCGTCGCCGTTCTGGTCCGGCAAGGATACCGGCCTGATGTGCTACCGGCTGGCGATTTTCGATGAACTGCCGCGCACCGGTCTGCCGGAGCGGTTCGATAGCTGGAGCGAGTACGAAAGGCATATCCGAATCCTGACCGATGTCGGGGTGATCGAGAACGCATCGAAAATCTGGTGGGATATCCGCCCGCATCATCATTTCCCGACGCTGGAGATGCGGATCGCCGATATCTGCACCAATATCGACGACGGTATCGCCGTCGCAGCCCTGTATGCGGGCCTGATCTCCATGCTGATCCGGCTGCGCCGCGCCAACCAGAAATGGCGCGAATACTCCAACATGCTGATCGTCGAAAACCGCTGGCGGGCGCAGCGCTACGGCATCGATGGCGGGCTGATCGATTTCGGCTGCGGCCGCATCGTGCCGTACGATCAGTTGCTGGAAGAGCTTTTCACCCTGTGCCACGAGGATTTCCAGCGGCTGGACTGCATCGACGAAGCGGCGCACGCCCGCACCATCGTCAACGACGGCACAAGCGCCCACCGGCAGAAAAAAATCTACCAACAGACGATGGAGTCCGGCGCAACCCATGAGCAGGCGCTGGAAACCGTGGTTGACTGGCTGATCTCTGAAACCGTGCGCGGTCTGTAAACGGGGACTGGATAAATCCGGCTTCCGGCCCCATCTCGGATACAGGGCAACAGCCATAAAAGTCAGGAGGGAAACATGACCGATATCGACCCGAAAACGCAGACCGAACTGGAAGCGGCGGCCTTCCGCAGGCTTGTCGAGCATCTGCGTGAACGCACCGATGTTCAGAATATCGATCTGATGAACCTGTCCGGTTTTTGCCGCAACTGCCTGTCGCGCTGGTACGGCGAGGCGGCCGCTGAACACGGCATCGATCTCGGCAAGGACGAGACACGGGAAATTATCTACGGCATGCCGTTCGACGAGTGGAAAAAGCTGTATCAGTCGGAAGCGTCGCCGGAACAGAAAGCGGCGTTCGAGGCCAGCCACCCCAAGACCTGACGGCAGCCAACGCGGTTCTTGCGGGGCGGGTCCGCCGCCGCTAAGGTCCGCCCTCCCGCGCAACACCGACTAGGAAAGCAGACGCCATGTCCGATCTCGCAGACGACCAGATGACCGATCCTCCCGCCGATCTCGGGGGGCGTCCGGGCCAGCCGGAAAGCCTGCAGACAACGGGCGCGTCCGGCGTTACCGCCGACCGGCTGCGGTCGTTCGTCGAACGCATCGAACGGCTGGAAGAAGAACGCCAGGCGCTGGCCGACGACATGAAGGAAATATACGCCGAGGCCAAGGGCCAGGGGTTCGACGTCAAGACGATGCGCAAGATTGTTCGGCTCCGCAAAATGGATACCGATCAGCGGCGCGAGGAAGAGGCCCTGCTGGAAACCTACCTCGCTGCTCTCGGGATGGAATAATCGCCCGGATTTGCCTGTCGGCTATTCCGCCGCGGACGCGATCGTTTGAGACGACGGCGCCTCGAAACGGGCCAGAAGCCGCTTTTTCTCCGCTTCCGTTTCGCTGACCGCTCTCTCTTTTATATGACCGAAACCGCGCTGTTTTAGCGGCAGACCGGCAAGCTCTGTCGCAACCGGCAGGTTTTCGCGCGTCAGACCGTCCAGCAGCTTTTCGATTAGCGCGTCGTAGTCGGCGATCAACTGCCGTTCCATACGGCGTTCGGCCTGATAACCGAACACATCCCAGCGTGACCCGCGCAGACCCTTCATTGACGCCAGCAACCTGAAGACAGGCAGAATCCAGGGCCCGAACGCCCGTTTGTTGCGCTCGCCGGTTTCCGGGTCGATCCGGGTCAGCAGCGGCGGCGCAAGGTGGAATCGCAGTTTGTAGTCGCCGTCGAACTGGCGTCGCAGGTCGCGGTCGAACCTGCCGTCGGTATACAGCCGCGCCACCTCGTATTCGTCCTTGTACGCGAGCAGTTTGTGGTAGGCGCGCGCAACGGCGGTCGACAGTGTTTCCGATTGCGGTGCAACGACGGACTCGGCCTTCTGTACGCGTACAACCAGATCCTTGTAGCGTCTGGCATAGGCGTCGTCCTGATAGGCTTTCAGGTCTTCGATCCGGTCGCGGACGATTTCGTCCAGGCGCGGTTCGGTCGCGGCGGCGGGTGCTGGCGCGGCCTGTTCGATAAGGGCCGGGTCGTGCACGGCAAGCCGCCCCCAGCGGAAAGCCGACTGGTTCATGTCGATGGCCACGCCGTTCAGTTCGATAGCCCGGTCGATCGCCGCGCCGGAAACCGGCACCAGGCCTTTCTGGTAGGCGATCCCCAGCAGAAACAGGTTGGCGGCGATGGCGTCGCCCGTCAGGGCGGTTGCGATACGGGTGCTGTCGATGAAGGTGGCGGCGTCCGGCCCGACCGCCGTTTCAAGCACCCGGCGCAGATCGTCGGCAGGAAAAGTCAGATCGGGATTGCGGGTGAAGTCGCCGGTGATCGACGGATGCGTATTCACCACGGCGCGGCTGCGGCCCGGCGACAGACGCGTTACCGCCGCTTTGCCCGCGCCGACCACGATATCGCAGCCCAGCAGAAGGTCGCTCGATCCGACAGCGATGCTGATGGCGCTCATCGCCGACGGATCGCGGCCGATCCGCACATGGCTCATCACCGGGCCGAATTTCTGCGCCAGACCCGACATATCGAGCACCGTACAGCCTTTGCCTTCCAGATGCGCCGCCATGCCCAGCACATTGCCGATGGTCAGCACGCCGGTGCCGCCGACGCCGGTCACCAGTATGTTGTAGGGTCTTTCGGTACAGTCTGCGCGATGCGGTTCCGGGATAGCGTCGAAATCGGCGCTGTTTCCGTTACCGGCGGGTTGCGGCTTGCGCAGCCCGCCGCCATGCACGGTCACGAAACTGGGGCAGAAACCCTTGATGCAGGAAAAGTCCTTGTTGCAGGCGGACTGGTCGATTTCCCGCTTGCGGCCCAGCGTCGTTTCCACCGGCACGACCGACAGGCAGTTCGATTTTGCCGAACAATCGCCGCAGCCTTCGCAAACCGCCTTGTTGATGAAGGCGCGCTTCGGCGGATCGGGATAGGCGTTGCGCTTGCGCCGCCGGCGTTTCTCCGCCGCGCAGGTCTGGTCGTAGATCAGCACGCTGACCCCCGCCACCGTGCGCAGAGTGCGCTGCACGGCGTCGAGATCGTCGCGATGGTGGATTTCCGTGCCGCTAGGCAGCATCGCGCCGGACCCGTATTTCTCCGGCTCCTCCGCGACGACGACGATTTTCGCCGCGCCTTCGCCGACAAGCTGGTGGGCGATGGCCGGCACGGTCAGCCCGCCATCCATCGGCTGGCCGCCGGTCAGCGCGACGGCGTCGTTGAACAGGATCTTGTAGGTGATGTTGGTACCCGCCGCCACCGCCTGGCGGATTGCCATGTAGCCGGAGTGGAAGTAGGTGCCCTCGCCCAGGTTCTGGAACACGTGGCCGTCGCCGGTAAAGCGGGACTTGCCGACCCAGTTCACCCCCTCGCCGCCCATCTGGATCAGGGACTCGGTATTGCGGTCCATCCACGAGGCCATGAAGTGGCAGCCGATACCCGCCAGCGCCTTGCTGCCCTCGGGCACCCGGGTGGAGGTGTTGTGGGGGCAGCCGGCGCAGAAATAGGGGGTACGCTTGACGTCGGTGGGCACGCTGATCACCACCTGCCGCGCCCGCAGGGCCGCGAGTTGCTCGTCGAAGCGCACCTCGGGGTACTCGTGGGTAATGCGGGCGGCGACGATGGGCGCCAGCAGGGCCGGGCTCAGTTCGCCGGTCCAGGGCACCAGCGGCCGCCCCTCCTCGTCGTACTTGCCCACCATCCGGCTGGGCTTGTCGCTCTGGTAATCGTACAGCGCCTCCTTAAGCTCGCTTTCGATGATGCCGCGCTTTTCCTCCACTACCAGCACCTCGTCCTTGCCGCGCAGGAAGGCCCGGGCACCCCGGGTCTCCAGCGGCCAGACCATGCCCACCTTGTAGATGTCGATGCCGAGTTCGCGGGCTCGCGCCTCGTCGATACCCAGCAGCCGCAGCGCCTCCATCAGGTCCAGGTGGCCCTTGCCGGTGGTGATGATGCCGAACCGGGCATCCGGGATATTGTAGATCGCCCGATCGATCGGGTTGGCCCGGGCGAAGGCCCGCACGGCCTCCAGCTTCGCCACCATGCGCGCTTCCACCTGGGGCCCCGGCAGATCCGGCCAGCGGTAGTGGAGGCCATAGTCCGGCGCCTGGTAATCCTCTGGTGTGTTGAATTCACGGCTGTAGTCCAGTGCCACCGAGGCGGCGCTCTCCACGGTTTCGGATATGGCCTTGAAACCGACCCAGGTGCCCGAATAGCGGGAGAGGGCGAAACCGTACAGGCCGTACTCGATATATTCCGCCACCGAGGCCGGGTTCAGAGTGGGCATGAAATACGCCATGAAGGCGACATCCGACTGGTGGGACATGCTGGAGGACACGCAGCCATGATCGTCGCCGGCGATCACCAGCACGCCGCCGTGGGGGGAGCTGCCGTAGGCATTGCCGTGCTTGAGTGCGTCGCCGGAGCGGTCCACCCCCGGCCCCTTGCCATACCAGATCGAGAATACCCCGTCGACCTCGCGCGCGGGATCGGTTTCCACCTGCTGGGTGCCGAGAATCGCGGTCGCCGCCAGGTCCTCGTTGATGGCCGGCAGGAACTGGATATCGCAGTCGCGCAGGAAGCGCTCCGCCCGCCACAGCTCCTGGTCGTAGGCCCCCAGCGGTGAACCGCGATAACCGGAGATGAAACCCGCGGTGTTCAGCCCCCGGCGGCGATCCAGTGCCCGCTGCAGCATGGGCAGCCTCACCAGGGCCTGGGTGCCGGTCAGGAACACGCGCCCGGTCTCGCGCCGGTAGCGATCCTGCAGCTCGTAGGTATCCAGGGGCGGAGCGATCACGGGCTGGTTCATGGGTCTAATCCAGTGGGTACGATTGCTCTAACTGTAGTACCTGCGCCTGGAAATGTGCTTTCTATTTATTTAACGAGAACCGAGATTTGTGGATATTTCTTCCGATTTTTGATCATATTGGGAATATTATTCCGACCTGGATCAAGAACCATGGATCGCATCGATATCCGGATACTGCAGGCCCTGCAGCGCGACGGGCGCATCAGCAACCAGCAGCTGGCGGCGGACGTCGGCATTTCCCCGGCCGCCTGCTGGCGGCGCATGAAAGGGCTGGAGGACAGTGGGGTAATCGAGCGCTACACAGCGCTGCTGAACCGGGACAAGGTCAATCTCAGTCTCTGCGCCTTTATTCACATCACCCTGGCACGCCACGTGCGGGAGAGTACCGCGGAGTTCGAAGCGGCGGTGCGCCAGCGACCGGAAGTCATGGAGTGTTTCGTCACCACCGGGGACGCGGATTTCATCCTCCGGGTGGTCACCGAGAATATCGCGACGTTCGACGCCTTTCTGGAGGGCTTCCTGTTCGGGATTCCCTGGATTTCCCAGATCAAGTCCAACATCGCCCTGCGGGAAATCAAGCTGGAGACGGCCCTGCCACTGGGCCAGGAGCCGTCCTGAGCGGGTCCGCCCCGCTCAGACGCTGTCGAGCTCGCTGAATTTCACCACCCGGGCATGCACCGGCGGATGTTCGCTGGCGCCGATCCAGCGCCAGCACAGGGTGCCGCGCTGGTGGCCGGCGGTCTCCACCCAGTTGGTTTGGGGCGGCTTCTGGTGCGCGACCACGATCACCACGCTGCCGTCCGCCTCATAGCGGGCCGTGTGCTTGTTGAAGTGGATCTGGTGATAGCGATAGTCCAGGGATTCCATCCACCAGTTCTGCAACACGAAATTCCAGGTCTGGCAGGCGGGCACTTCGGGGGCATGTATCAGCAGCGCCTCATCCTCCGCCAGCTCCCAGCTGCTGTGGAAATAGTAGATGTTAGGGTCGCCGCCGATCGCCTGGCAGAAGGCCTGGTCCGCGGCCGCCACCTGGTTCACGGTGGGCAGGAAGCTCTCGGCCCAGCCTTCGAACAAGCCGGTGGTATTGCGCATGAACTGCACCGCGCCCTGCAGGGCCCGGTCCAGCTTCTCGGGCGTCAGCGGTGCCGGCCTCTCCTGCTCGGCACCGATGCGCTCGATGCGGATTTCCGCTTTCGTTTCCCGGCGCCGGTCCTGGAAGGTCTGGCGCACGTTGAGGGAATTGCTCTCCGGCCCCATGGGCAGCCAGTTGCCGGGCTGCCGGGTCTGGCTGACGATAATCTCCAGGGTGCCGTCGGGGTTCAGCTCCAGATCGCGGGAATCCAGCCAGCCGTCGGTCTTCATACCGCCACCGCTGCTGTAGCGGTTGATGACGGTGCCAAAACCGAGGTAGTCGACCGTGCCGCGGGTACCGGTGATGCGGTAGTCGTGGTTGGGGTCGATACTGGCGGTCTGGTAGTGGTTGTCGGGATTGTCTGCCCCCAGCTTGATGGTCTCGTGGGCCGGGCAGCGCAGTTCGGGGAACAGCGGGTCGCCCGCTTCCAAAAAACTCTCCAGGCCCGCGCGCAGCATGCGCGACAGGTAGCGATAGCCCTCGGCGCGATCGAAGGCGTTCTGCGGCGCCAGCTCCGCCTCCACCAGCTGCCCCGCTTCTTTCAGGGCATCGCAGAAGTCACTCCAGGCGCTGCCATCCAGGACGCGCTGCTCCGCGGTTTTGGGCTCGTTCATGCTGCTCTCTCCTCATCCATGTTCAGGCCGTAGCGGCGGGTGTAGTCCCCGAACAGGGCCTCTACCTCACTGCGTTCAATACTGTAATCCTGCAGGCGATAGCGGTGTTCGCCGTGTTGCCCACGGGGGTTGGCGTCCAGCCAGCGCTGCATGCGCGCACGCGCTCCGGTCTCGAACGGCATGTCACGCAGGGCATAGACCCGTTCCAGCACCGGCCAGGGATCGCGCAGGAAATCATCGTGGTGCAGGTCGATAAACTGGCCCGGGTGGGCAGGTTCCAGCGCCGCCCGGTCGGCCTCGAAGGTGCGTGTATAGGCGATCAGCATGTTCATCCAGTCGCGGCCGATCTCCGCCCGGTCAACCACATCGCTGCCACTGCGCCGCAGGACTTCACTGAAGCTGCAGCCGGAGGCGACGAAGGCCATGGGCGCCCGGTGGGTCTGGAGAATAATGGCATCCGGGTACACCCGCAGAATCTCCCGCAAACCCAGCTGATGGAAGGGTGCCTTCAATACCCAGCTGCCGGGGTGGCGCGACTGCAGCAGCTGCAGCTGGCGCCGGTGATAATCGTAGCTGTCGGAGCGGCAGAGGTTGGCGTAGAACCAGTTGGCATAGCTGGGGATGTGGAACAGCGCCGGATATTCCACCGACATGAAGTTGCGGTTGAGCAGCATGTAGCACTCATCCGGCTCCTGGGCATCGATCAGGTGGGTGCGCTTGAAACCGGGCAGGAAGCTCTCGGTCAACGCCACGCTCTCTGCCTGCGCCGCGATACGCGGGTCCGTGGTATAGGTAGCGGTCTCCGGCGGCGGCACCGGGTTCTGGGCCTCCCACAGGCGCAGGGTGCGGTTGCGCGGGTCCTGGTTCAGCAGATGGTGCAGGGCAGTGGTACCGGTGCGGGGCAGGCCGACAATAAACACTGGCTGGCGCACCGGTTCGTCCGCGACCTCCGGGTGGGCCGCCAGGTAGTCCTGGATCTGCAGGCGCTTGCTGAGCCCGGCCAGGATCGTCATCTCCGCCCTGAGCCGGCCAAAGTCGTTAAGCCGCGCCTCGGTCAGCAGCGCGTTCAGCAGCCGCTCCAATGCCTCGTAAAAAGCGGGATCGCCAAAATCCTCCAGCCCGGTATCCAGCATGGCCTGCTGGCGCAGCGATTCAATTTCAAGCACGGGGTACCCTTCCTGTCGTTATTATTGTGTCCGGGTGCCGCG
>JAVKBW010000088.1:0-401 GCA_040222995.1 Alphaproteobacteria bacterium
ATCATGGCTGCGGCCGACGCCGCGGCGATGGAGGAAGAAGAGGCTCCGGCCGAGGAAACGGCATCCGGAGAGATGGCCGAGACCGAGGAGATGGCGTCGGACGAGACCGCCGAGGAGACCGAGGTGGTTCCGCCGGAAACCGCGCTTTCGGCCGAATCGCTGTCGACCGAAGGTCCGATGATCGAGACCGAGGAAGCGCCCGCCGAGGAGATGGCGTCCGAAGAGATGGCCGAGACCGAGGAAATGGCGTCGGACGAGACGGCCGAGGAGACCGAGGTGGTTCCGCCGGAAACGGCGCTCTCGGCCGAGTCGCTGTCGACCGAGGGCCCGATGATCGAGACCGAGGAAGCGCCCGCCGAGGAAATGGCATCCGAAGAGATGGCCGAGACCGAGGAGATGGC
>JAVKBW010000016.1:0-558073 GCA_040222995.1 Alphaproteobacteria bacterium
TCATGGACAGTATTCGCATCCGGGGCGGCCGCCCCTTGAACGGCACCATCGCCATCGGGGGGGCGAAGAACGCGGCCCTGCCCTTGATGGCCGTCTCCCTGTTGACCGAGGATCCCCTCGAATTCACCAACATGCCCGTCCTTGCCGACCTGACGACCATGGGCAGCCTGTTGGGCGAACTGGGCGTGGAGTTGACGCGCACGGTCGACGATACCAGCAACGAGCCCGTGGTGCGCCTGCAGGCGCGCAAGATCGCGGCGACGGAAGCCCCCTACGATCTGGTGCGCAAGATGCGGGCGTCGGTCGTCGTCATGGGTCCGCTTTTGGCCCGCGCCGGCAAGGCCCGCGTGTCCATGCCGGGCGGCTGCGCCATCGGCACCCGGCCCGTGGACCTGCATCTGAAGGCGCTGGAGGCGCTGGGCGCGGAGATCGAATTGAAGGAAGGCTACATCCAGGCGACCGCGCCGGGCGGCCTGACCGGGGGGCACATCCTGTTTTCCAAGGTTTCCGTCGGGGCCACGGAAAACGCCCTGATGGCGGCGACCCTGGCGAAGGGCGACACGGTCATTGCCAATGCGGCGCGCGAGCCCGAGATCACGGACCTGGCCAACTGCCTGACGGAAATGGGCGCCAAGATCACCGGCATCGGCACGGACACCCTGCGGATCACCGGCGTGGACCAGTTGTCCGGCACCCGTCACCGGGTCCTGCCGGACCGCATCGAAACCGGCACCTATGCCGCCGCCGCCGCGATCACGGGGGGGGAACTGACCCTGACCAACACCCGCGCCGACCTGATCGAAAGCGTCATCGACCTGCTGGAACGTGCCGGGGTCGAGGTGACGGAAACCAAGGACGGGCTCAAGGTCAACCGCGCCAATTGCGAACTGCGCGGCGTCGACAGCATGACCGAACCCTTTCCCGGGTTCCCGACCGACATGCAGGCTCAGATCATGGCCATGATGACCGTAGCCACGGGGGCCGCCATGATCACGGAAACCATTTTCGAAAACCGTTTCATGCATGTCCCCGAACTGTGCCGCATGGGCGCTGACATCAATGTGCACGGGGCGTCGGCCATCGTGCGCGGCGTCAAGAAGCTGTCGGGGGCGCCGGTCATGGCGACGGACCTGCGGGCGTCGGTGTCGCTGGTGCTGGCGGGATTGGCGGCGGAGGGCGAAACCCAGGTCAACCGGGTCTATCACCTGGACCGCGGCTATGAGCGGCTGGAGGAAAAGCTGGCCGCCTGCGGCGCCGACATCGCCCGGGTGGCGGGGGTCTAAGGCTTTTAGTATCCTTCCCGGAAAACCGGGAGGATACGCCATGGTGAAGGTTCTCAGCCCAGAAGCCCTGAGGCAATTCAAGGAAGACGGTTATTACACGCCCGTCGACGTGCTGTCGGCGGCGGAGGCGCATGACCTGCGCGCCAGGATCGAGGCCTTCGAGGGGTCCCAGGGCGCCCCCCTCAACGGTCTGCAGCGCAACAAGACACACCTTTTGTTCAAATGGCTGGACGATCTGGTCCATGACGCCCGCATCGTCGACATGATGGAGGACATCTTGGGGCCCGACATCCTGTGCTGGAACACCCTCAGCTGGACCAAGGAAGCCGGCTCCGGGCAATACGTTTCCTGGCATCAGGATTCCAACTATTGGGGCCTCGCGGGCGGCGAGGTGGTGACGGCCTGGTTGGCGCTGTCGGAAGCGAGCGAGCAGGCCGGATGCATGCGCGTCCTGCCCGGCACCCATCTGGGCCCGCCTCTCAAGCACGAAGATCTCTATCACGAGCACAACATGCTGACCCGGGGTCAGGAAATCACCCAGGGCATCGACGAAAGCAAGGCGGTGGCCATGCCGCTCAGGCCCGGACAGATGTCCCTGCACAATATCCGCCTGGCCCATGCTTCCGGCCCGAACCTGTCCGGGGACCGGCGGATCGGCATTTCGTTCCATTACATGCCGGCCAAGGCCATGCAGAGCGTCGGACAATGGGATTCCGCCGCCCTGGTGCGCGGCCGGGATCGCTTCAATCACTTCGAACACACCCCCCGGGTCAAGGCCGACATGGCCCCGGAAACCGTCGCCTACCACGCCCGCGCGGCCGAAGCCGTGCGCCAGGTGCTGTACCACGGCGCCGACCAGATGACGGGCAAGCTGTAGGGAAGATGCTGGTGCGGATCAGGTGCCGTTGAACGACGCGACCCAATCCCTCCATGCCGCCGGCCGGCGTCTGGAATATGCCTGGTGGGGCGGGCCGCCGGCATCCGGCGGCGCGGCGCTGGTGTTCCTGCACGAAGGCCTCGGCTGCGTCGACATGTGGCGCGATGTGCCGGAAACCCTTGCGGATATGACCGGATTGCCTGCCTTCGCCTATTCACGGGCGGGCTATGGGCGGTCCGAGGGCATCTCCCTGCCGCGCAAGGCGGATTACCACGCGCCGGAAGCCTATGAAGTTCTGCCTGCCGTGCTGGATGCCGCCGGCATTGAGAAGGCGGTGCTGATCGGCCATTCCGACGGCGGCACCATCGCGCTCATGGCGGCGGGCCGCGATCCGCGCATCCGCGGCGTGGTGACCATGGCCGCCCATGTGTTCAACGAGGCCGTGACCGTCCGGGGCATCCGAGAGGCGCGGAAAGCCTGGCAGGAAACGGCCCTGCGCGACCGCCTGCGGCGGTATCACGGCGACAACGTGGATACGGCCTTTTTCGGCTGGAACGACACCTGGCTGACCGAGGAATTCCGCGCCTGGAACGTCGAGGCCTGCCTTGCCGACGTGACCTGCCCGGTCCTGGTGGTGCAGGGGGCGGACGATCAATACGGCACGGCCGCCCAGGTCCGGGCCATTGCGGCCGGGGTTGCCGGCCCGGCGCGGGAATTGATCCTGCCCGGGTGCGGCCATAGCCCGCATTTGGAGGCATCGGACATCCTGTTCCCGGACGTCGTCCGCTTCATCGCCAGCCTGACGTGAAACGGACGACGTCCGGATCCGTGCCTGGTCAATCGAATCGTCCCTAATAAAGGTGACGTCGTTGGCGGAGCGTCATCCTGCGTTCGGCTCTTGCGCCGGTTCGGGGACCTGTCGGGGGATATTGGTCAGGCGACCGAACGGCGCAAGCCCCGCTTCGGCCATTGCCAGGCGCTCGCGGCAATGGCCGCCGTGCCAGATGATCTTGGCTGCCGCCGCGCAAACGACCGGGGCGGCCAAGGTCGCCAACTCGCTGTCCAGGCCGGCCCGGATCAGGGCGTCGACCTCCAAGCCGATGGCGATCAGGACGGCGACCCCGATGGCGATGGCCAGCAGGGAGTCGATGGCTTCGCGCTTCTGCCGAGTTGAACGGTTGACGTATCGCATGAGAAGGGCCCCAGCCAGAATCAGAGCCAACAAAGCGATCATGGCAGTGGTTTCCAGGGCAATTGAATAAATGGGAGACATGGTCATTCTTTCGTATCTCGTGACGGCACGACGATGGAACTGGATCGTCGCCACAGGCGGGGGGCCAGGGCAGGGCCGGTTTCCGTCATGCCTGAGGCGGCCTAAGCGGCCGCAGAGTGTAAAGGTGGAGCTTTATGCGGCGTTCGCCGCAGTGCGGTCAGGTGCTCGGCGGCGGCGCGCGGGATTGGACCCCGCCTGTCGGCGAGAGCCACCATGTCTGTCGGTTGGCTGCCGTCAGGTTAGGGCCCTGGCTGTCCGCCGGCGCGAAGGTCGGCATCATGGCGGGAAGTGCCAAAGAGCCATCCAGGTCCGTCAGTGATTCCAGGGACTGGGCGCTTGTTGCGACGCGGCCCAGGGCCCGGCGAAGCAGGGCCTCGCGTTTCTCCCTGACGCTCAGGTCCGGGTTTTCCGGCAGGGACAGCGGGGCGCTGGTCTGGACGGCCTCGCCGTTCCAAGGTGTGGCGTTTGCAACCGCCGACAGCCATAAAAGAACCGCCGCGAAGCAAAGGCCCGGCACCAGGAGATTCTGGGCCGTCCGGAATGTCGATGACCTGGACATGCCGGTAATCTACCATGCCTTTGTTCCCGCGGGGAACGGCGCTTTTCGGGCCGATGGCGGCAGGGGGCGATCGCCCGTCCCGGCGGGTGCGAATGAGCGAGAACCGGAGATTTCCGGGGTTTGTTTCCTGGCATCCTGGCGCGAATGGCATTATGTATGCGCCGCAAGCTCCCGATTGACCGCGACGGAAAACGATCATGAACGCGAATGAAAAGCTCGTCCTGGCCCTGCCCAAAGGGCGCATCCTCGAAGAAGTGATGCCGCTGGTCCGCCATGTGGGGATCGAGCCGGAGGCGGCCTTTGACGACAGCAAAAGCCGCCAGCTTCGCTTCACCACCAACGTGCCGAACCTGGACATCATTCGCGTGCGCTCGTTCGACGTCGCGACCTTCGTCGCCTTCGGTGCGGCCCATCTGGGCGTCGCCGGCAACGATGTGCTGATGGAATTCGACTATTCGGAAATCTACGCCCCGGTCGATCTGGGCATCGGCCACTGCCGCCTGTCGGTGGCGGAGCCGGCGGAACTGAGCGAGGACGACGACCCGTCGAAATGGAGCCATATCCGTGTCGCCACCAAGTATCCCGAGGTGACCCGCAAGTATTTCGCGGCGCGCGGCGTGCAGGCCGAATGCATCAAGCTGAACGGCGCGATGGAGCTTGCCCCGGGCATGGGCCTGTGCCGCCGGATCGTCGACCTGGTTTCGACCGGCCGGACCCTGAAGGACAACGGGCTTGTCGAGATCGAGACGATTGCCGAGGTGACGAGCCGCCTTATCGTCAACCGGACGGCCCTGAAGACGCGGCCGGAGGAAATCGACGGCTGGATCGCACGCTTCCAGGAGGTCGCCAGTGCCGCTAAGACTTAACAGCAGCGACTCCGGTTTCGAGTCGGCGTTTTCCTCGTTTCTGGTCGCCAAGCGCGAGATGGAAGACGATGTCGATGCGGTTGTCTCCGATATTCTGAAAGACGTGCGGACCCGCGGTGACGCGGCGGTGCTGGACTACACGAAAAAGTTCGACCGGCTGGACCTGACTGCCGACGGTATGCAGGTGACGGAAACGGAACTGGACGCGGCCGTTGCGGCCTGCGACCCGAAAGCACTGGCGGCGCTGGAAATGGCGGCGGAACGCATTCGCGCCTATCACGACCGGATGCGCCCGGAAGGGTTCGAATGGACAGACGAGCAGGGAGTTCGCCTGGGGTCGCGCTGGAACGCGGTCGAAGCGGCGGGGCTGTATGTGCCGGGCGGTCTGGCGGCTTATCCCAGCTCGGTGCTGATGAACGCCGTTCCGGCCAAGGTTGCGGGAGTCGACAGATTGGTGATGGTCGTGCCGTCGCCTGACGGCGTTTTGAACCCGCTGGTGTTGGCGGCGGCGAAAATTTCCGGCGTCGACGAGGTGTACCGCATCGGCGGGGCGCAGGCGGTCGGCGCGCTGGCCTACGGAACGGCGACAATCGCGCCGGTTGACAAGATCGTCGGGCCGGGCAATGCCTATGTCGCGGCGGCGAAGCGACGTGTGTTCGGCATCGTCGGCATCGATATGATTGCCGGGCCATCGGAAATTCTGCTGGTCGCCGATGCGGAAAACGACCCGGACTGGATGGCGGTCGATCTGCTGTCGCAGGCCGAACACGATACCAGCGCGCAATCGATCCTGATCACGGACGATGCGGCTTTCGTCGACCGGGTGGCGGACGCCGTCGACCGGCAACTGGCGATGCTGCCCCGGCGGGAGATCGCACAGAAAAGCTGGAACGAGCACGGGGCGGTTATCGTCGTGCCTGATTTTGACGCGGCGGTTTCGCTGATCGACCGGATCGCCCCGGAACATCTGGAACTCGCTGTCGCCGATCCGCAGGCATTGGCCGACAGGGTGCGCAATGCCGGCGCCATCTTTCTGGGACGCTTTACGCCGGAAGCAATCGGCGACTATATCGCGGGGCCGAACCATGTTCTGCCGACGTCCCGCTCGGCCCGGTTTTCAAGCGGTCTGGGCGTGCTCGATTTTATGAAGCGGACCTCGCTTGTTGCCTGCGATTCCGATAGTCTTTCAAAAATCGGTCCGGCTGCTGTAACCCTTGCAGGTGTTGAAGGGTTGCAGGCGCACGGCAAGTCAATCGCAATACGACTGAATATGCCGGTCGATGAACAGTAACGGCTGACAACCGGGTTCGGCACGGGCTTGAGAACGGACGGCAGGGGATAGCGCAATGGTAGATTTCGGTGAAAATCATCGCATCGTCGATATGAAGCTGGACGAGAAAAACGTCGTCAAGCGCAGTCCCGAAATCGAACACGAACGCGCTGTCGCGATGTACGATTTGCTGGACATGAACCGCTTCATGCTGGTCAACGGACCGGAGGGACCATACAGCGTGTTCCTGGGCATCGATGGTGACGGCAAGCGCCTGATCTTCGGCGTCTACGACGAAACCGGCGACCAGGAAATCAAGACGTTCCAGCTTCTGCTGACGCCGTTCCGCCGGTTGATCCGCGACTATTTCCAGATTTGCGAAAGTTATTACGACGCCATCAAGAAACTGTCGCCCAGCCAGATCGAGACAATCGATATGGCGCGGCGGGGCCTGCATAATGAAGGGTCCGACCTTCTGCGCGAACGGCTTAAGGACAAGATCGAAATGGACAAGGCGACCGCGCGGCGCCTGTTCACGATTGTCTGCGTCCTGCACATTCGCAGCTAGTCAGTCTTGAAAGGGAGAGAGGCGGGGCGAAAACAATGCAGGAAAGGACGGCCTAATGTTCGGCGCTGATCCTGATGCCGTCCTGTTCTGTTGTACGATGAATTCCATTCGCTCCGCGATGGCAGAGGGGATTCTCAAGTCTCTCAAGGGAACGAAAATCTATGTGGATTCAGCGGGCGCCCGAAAAGGCGAGCTGGACGGTTTCATGGTCGAGGTGATGTCCGAAATCGGCATCGACATGTCGAACCACAATCCGAAGACATTCGATGAAATGGAGGATTCCTATTTTGATCTCATTGTCGCCCTGTCGCCGGAAGCGCAGCACCACGCCGTGGAAATGACCCGTACGATGGCCTGCGATGTCGAATTCTGGAACACATTCGACCCCTCCATCGTGGAAGGCAGCCGGGATATCCGGCTCGATGCGTATCGTCAGGTGCGCGATCAGTTGCGCAAGCGTATCACCACCCAGTTCGGGGATTTGTAGGTGATGGCCGCCCGATTGGTTCTGGCCTCGGCCAGCCCGCGCCGGGTCGATCTGCTGACGCAGATCGGCATCGAACCGGACGCCGTCTGTCCGGCGGATATCGACGAAACGGTGCTGGACCGGGAACTGCCCGGCCCGTATGCGGAGCGAATGGCGACGGAAAAGGCCCGGCCTGTTGCGCAACAGCATCAGGACGCTTATGTGCTGGCGGGCGATACCGTGGTATCTGTCGGACGCCGGATTCTGCCGAAGGCGGAAGACCCGGCAACGGCACGGGCCTGTCTGAACCTTCTGTCCGGCAGGCGGCACCGGGTTTATGGCGGCGTTTGTCTTATCAGCCCGGATGGCAAGGTATCGACCCGGCTGGTGCAAACGGCGGTCGCTTTCAAACGCCTGGAGGTTAAGGAAATCGACGCAATGATTGAATCCGGCGAATGGTCGGGGAAAGCCGGCGGGTATGCCATTCAGGGCGCTTCTGAAGGGCTGATCCGGTTTATCAACGGGTCGTATTCGAATGTGGTCGGTCTGCCGCTTTTCGATGTCCGGCAGATGCTGATCGGCGCGGGTTATCTGAAATGAGCGATCACGAGGAAGACTGGGACACGCTGATTGAAGTTTCTCCCGCCGAAACCCGTGTGGCGCTTGTCGATGACGACGGGCTGCTGCGGCGGTTACGGATCGACCGGATCGATAACAAAAGTCCGGTCGGCGCGATTTATCGGGCGCGGGTGAAGAAGATCGAGAAATCGACGGCGGGCGCGTTTGTCGATCTGGGCGCCCCGGCCCTCGGCGACGCCTTCCTGCCGAAATATCCCAAGGGTCTGTCGGAAGGGCAGTTGCTTACGGTGCAGATTACCCGGGCCTCGGACGCGCTGAAGGGTGTCGCGATCAATACCAGGCCGGTCCTCAGGGGCCGCTACGTGTCGTACTATCCGAAAGGCGGTGGCGTTACGCTCGACCGCCGGTGCGGGCAGGGCCGCCGCCGGGCCGAGCTTGAAATCCTTGCTGTCGGGGCGAAGCCGCATTCCGGCGGCCTGATGGTGAACTGGCCGGCTGTTGCCGCCGAAGATGCGGCCGTTGCTCGTGAAATCCAGGAATTGGTCGGGCAATGGCAGGCTGTGGAGGTCGCGTTCGACAAGGCCGGAAAACCCGGCCTGCTTCTGGCCGCGCCCGATGCGCTGACACTGGCGTTGCTTGACGCGCCGCCATCGGGCCGTAGCGCGGTCGATGACCGGCGCTGTTTTGCGGACATGAAGAAGACAGCCGAAACGAAGTGGCCGGATCTGCTGGACGGTCTTCTGTTTCATGATCCGCGCGACCCGATATTCGCTGCCGCCGGTATCGAAGCGGAAATCGAGTTGCTCTGTGACCGGGTCGTTCCGATTCCGGGCGGCGGATCCCTGTCGATCGACCCGGTTGAAGCGATGACCGTCATCGATGTCAATCTGGCCGATACGGCGATGGCGCCGGACGGGTTTTCCGGCACGGTTAAGCTGAACCTGCGCGCGGCGGCGGAAGTCGCCCGGCAGATCGAGCTCAGAAACCTGTCCGGGCTGATTGTCGTGGATTTCGTTTCGATGCGGAACAAGGAAGACCGGAAAAAGATTGTCGATGCGACGCGGAAGCATCTGCGCACGGCGTCCGTGCCGACCGATGTGCTCGGCATGACTGCGGCCGGGCTGGTCGAGATTACCCGCCAGCGTACGGGTGCTGGTCTGACCGAACAGCTTCTGTCGCCTGTATCGCCGGCCGGGTCATTACCGGCGGCGGATGCGGCGGCGATTCTGCGGAAACTGGTTCATATGACGGGCGGGGGACGGCCCGTCGTAACCGCGCCGGCAGATGTAATCGAACTGCTGAAATCGGCCTTTCTACCGGCATTAGAGGAAACGGAAGCCCGCATCGGCCAGAAACTGACACTGGAAGTGCAGACGTCGCCGGGTTGGGACGTTACACTGCAACGATGACCAATACGCCGAAGAAAAAATGTGCGATTTGCGGTAAACCGCAGGTCGAGAAGTACCGCCCTTTCTGTTCTTCACGCTGCGCCAGTATCGATCTGAACAGATGGCTGGGCGGGCAGTACGCCATTCCTGCCGTTGAAGAACCCGATGACTGGTCCGAGGAAGACCTACAGGAAGAACAGGTCGCACACGACAACGACAACTGACAGAATCGCCGGTTTTCGCCGGTTCCGGACCGGCAGTCGGGATTGACGCAATTACGGGCTGGACAGGTCCGGCGTATTTGAATAAACAACCGCTCTTGCCAGTCGATGGCCTGCAGGCAGCATGTCATCGTTTCAATGGGCCCAGGTAGCTCAGTTGGTAGAGCAGCGGATTGAAAATCCGCGTGTCGGCAGTTCAATTCTGTCCCTGGGCACCATTCCTCCCAAAACCGCCATTTTCCGGCATCTGGTTGAGGTCCGTTCGGAATTGCACGGAAAATTTATCCGGATTTTTGAATTTAGCTGACGATTTGCATCGAATGGCGCGCAAACCGGGCTGCCACGCCGCCTTCACATCTCTATAGTTTTTCAAACAGGCCCGTTTTCGAGGCCAAGCAGAAAAAGTGTCGGGGATGTCGGAAACAGCTCAAATCACAACAATCATCCGGACCTACAACAGGCGGGATCATACCCTGGCTGCTGTCCGTTCGGCTGTTGGGCAAACCCTGACGGGTCAACCGGTTGTCGTCGTTGACGACGGATCGACCGACGGCGTGGCTGAAGCAATTGCCTCGGCCTATGGCAACCGTGTTCAGGTTGTGCGGCATGATTCCAACAAAGGCGTCGGCGCTGCGGCAAATACGGGGCTGGCGGCGGTTACGACGCCCTATGCCGCGTTTCTGGACAGCGACGACCTATGGGAACCGGAGTTTCTTCAGACAATGCTCTCGGCGATCGGGTCGGCTACCGGGGCGACTTTGGCTTACAGTGATTTCCGGTTCGAGTTTCCGGAACACCGGCTGGACTATGCCGTGGGCGCGAAGGAACCCGATGCTCTGAAAGACAGGTTGATGTCGCCGCCTTTCACGATGAGTTCCGTTGTTGTCCGCACGCGGTCGGCCCGGGCAGTCGGACCGTTCGACGAAAGCAAGCAGATCGGTGAGGACTCCGACTTCTATATCCGGCTCTGGCTTCGCGCGCCGGACAGTTTCGTGCATGTGAAGCAAAACCTGGTTCGGCATCGTATCTGGACAGGCAATACGACGATGGACCTGAACAAACTCATCAGGGAAATGGACAGCCTGACGCGCCGGTATTTGCGCCATCCCTATTTTTCGCACCTGCAGTCATCCTATACCGAGGTGGTCCGCCATAGGCTGCTGGGGGTGGCCGCGCGTCACCAGGTTTACAAATGGCTTTCTGCAATACCGAAACGCGCGATGAGCCTCGTTGTAACGGGCACCGAAAAGCCGGCCGACCTTGAAAAAAGCCTTAACTCCGCCGCCACCCAACGCCTCCCGCCGGTCGATGTCGCGGTGGTCGTGTCCAAGGATATCATGGCGCGTGTCGATCCGAACACGGTTACCGGCATGAACTGGCCGTTCAATGTTCACGTCGTGACGATGCGAGAGGGCAAAAGCCCGGGCGAGCAGATACAATATGCTATCAATGTATTGGTGGGTAATGCGATTCTGTTCCTCAAGGCGGGAGATACGTTTTCCGACGGGGCGCTGGATGCGCACCGGTATGCGTTTTCCTGCAGTCCGCAATCCGTGCTTATGAGCTATGGCGGGCTGAACGATCAGATACCGGGCCTGCTTCCGGTCGATAAGGCGTCCATCGCATTGCGCCTGTTAACGGATAGCAGCTTTCGCAGCCTGTCGGCCGTGGCGATAGCCCGAAAGGCGCTGACCGGGTCCGGCATAATCCCCAAGAAGAGGGAAAAAGGGTTCTGCGTGAACCTTCTGTTGAATCTCCTGGCCCGAAACGGTGCAATCGTTCGGGTCGAAAAGCAGGTGGCGTCTTCATCGAATGTCGAGATTGTCGCGCTCGAGACCCTTCACGATATCGTTCGGGACGTATCGGAAACCGAAACAGGGCATCGGTTTATCGGCGCGCTCGATCAGGCGCTCGATCGTCTGGAGCCGTGTCAGAATGGCCGGCCGGCGAATGGAAGCAGATCGTCATGACTGAACAAAGCCGGCAGCCGGGAGCCCCGATTATTATCTGCGCGCCGATGGCTCGCAGCGGCACGACATTCTGTAAATTCCTACTGGATTCGCACCCGCAAGTTTATCGCGCCGACCTGCATGAAGACTATCTGCTCCAGAATGCCGACAGCCTGAGATTCTACACCGAAACACTGTTCGAAAGATGGGATGGCATTCGGGCAAAGCAAAGCCTCGGCCCTGAAAAATCATCGCCGGACGCCCTTCTGAGCGCCATCGGCAGCACACTGTTGCAGTATATCGGGCAGCGTAACTCGCCCGAACGGCTGCTGCTTAAAACACCGAGACTGTGCGATCTGCACGTCGCGCTACGCCTGTTTCCGGGATGCCAGGTGCTGATCATGATCCGCGATCCACGCTCGGTCGTGGCGAGTTACCTGCGGGCCCAGACCGATTGGGGAATGGCGCACAGTTTCGAATCCATTGCCGGCCGTTGGGCCAAGTCGATCCGGTATCTTTCCGAGCTGCTGGCCGAAAACCAGCAGGCGGTAAGGGACAATCAGTATATCCTTGTGCGGTATGAGCGGCTGGCGAGCGATACCGAAAATGAACTTCGCCTGCTGCTCGAGAAGCTCAATCTGCCAATGGCGCCGGAATGTATGGACCTGATCGAAAATCCGATTGTCCGCGGGTCGAGTTTTCTGCCTCGCGGAGAGGACGGGCGTGTGGATTTCCGGCCGCAGCCCATGCCTGAAAATTTCAACCCGCTTGAGCGCTGGCGTGACTGGACGCCCGAGCGTCACGCCAAGTTCAACCGACTGTGCGGATCCATGATGCAGAAGTGGGGTTATACGCCCGTGACAGGCCGTGGCGAAGGCTGATTACGAACCGGTAACCACGTTGTCGTCTTCAAGTTCCTCGGCCTGATCGTCGAAGACCTCCTGGATCGCCTGTTCTTCAAGCACATCAAGACCCAGAATCGTCTCCAGTTCATCGATGGTAACCGGTTCAACCTCTCCGAGGTCGCCGGTCAGTCCGGTATCCGGGTCGATCGACTGCTGTTCAAGCCTGTCCTGAAGATTGCTCAATGCCGCGTCCGGCACACTGACGCGAACGGCGGTGCTGTCGGGCGATTCGAGACTGTTCATCGTTTCGCCCAACTCATCCGGGTTGATTTCGATCGGTTCGCCAATCGCGCCGCTCGGATCGACGGAAAACGAAAATCCGATATCGTTAAGAATGAGATTATCGCCTGTGACGCTGTCGAACGACACCTGGTCGCCGAACACGAAGAAAACCTGCACGCCGCCGGTATCAAGAGCATTAACCAGCACCACGCCGCCGCGCACGCCGATAGTGCCGACCGTTGTGTTGATCGTGACATTACCGGTTTTGCTGATCGCGCCGCCGACAAACCGCATGATGCCTTCCGCCTGCTGCAACACCACATTGCCGGTACCGCTATCAGGGTCGTAGATGAACTCGTCGATAACCAGCTTGGCATTCGGGCCAAGCGTCATGTTCGACTCATCCCTGAAAAGGATGTGCAGGTGGCCCGACGGCCCGGTGGTGATGGATTCGTTGCGGAAAATATTGTTGCCGACCGCAATGGACCGTGGCGCAGCTTCACCCAGTACCGCCTGAATCGACGGTATTGCCGTCAGGGCGGCGCCGGCGATATCGGCCGAATCGGCCGCCATAGACCCTTGACCGGTGATAAAGGTCAGAAAACTGGCTGAGGCTAGAAGTTGAAAGCGGTTCATAAGGTCGGATCTCTTTGTTTGTCGATCACGTTCTAGAAGTTAAGCGAAAGTCCAACGGACAGGGATGTGTTATCCGTTTCGAAGTTCGGTAATGAGCTTGACCGCTCGCTGTGGCTGACAGCGACATCGAACGTCATGTTGTCGCGAAACGCCAGATTGTTCGAAAGGTCGAGTCGCCACTCGCGGTCTTCGCGTTCTGTCACCGCCGAAAGCGTCCTGTCCGGGTTTTCGAAATTCGTGGCAACATAACTGACACCGCCGCGGATGCGGGAACTGTTGCTGCTCAGCTCGAAAGGTGTGTCGTAGCTGTAGGTCAGGTTGCTGCCGATCCGGTGCTGTTCCCGGTCTTGATCGATCGTCACGGTGTCGCGATCTCCCAGCCGATAATCCAGTCCGGCGACAAGATCTTCCGTAAGCAGGTACCTGGCGCCGAGCGTCAGGCGTGTTTCGCTGCCATCGAGTTCCTCAATGGTCGCCCGCCCGGTAATCGCCCGGTAATCGACTTCACGGAATTCCAGCGACTGGGTGAGCTGCAGTCTTTTCCCGAGCTGATGCCTGAGTTCGCCGCCGGCGCCGTATACCGTCTGCGCCAGTTCGCCATCCAGATCGGCGAAACCGAGAATGCCATATCCGCGTCCCTGCATGACATAGGACTGGGATACAATGAGCGGTATGCTCAGACCCGGACTGGCTTCTCCGACAATCAGATCGTTCTGGGTTTCGGCAAACTGTTTTCTGGCGAGCATGAAAGCCCGGGTATCCATATTCAGTTTGCTTTCAGGATCGAGAACATAAACCGCACGGGCCGAACCGCTTAAATACCAGTCGGTGTCGGATTCCTTTTCGGCATTGTTGTTGGATGCGACGACCTGATCGTTAATGATAACCACAGCGCTGGTCGTGCCGCCGGTTGCATTCGTCCGGTACCGCAGCCCGGAAGATATTCGCCCGGACAGGCTGAATACATCCCGAACGGGTTTGCCGCCGCCCATCAGGGCCAGAATTGTCTGCGCGTTCTGCGTCTCGTCGGCGGATAGCGTATTCGATTCCAGAGCACCCTCGACATAGGTCCGGGCCTGGGCGAAGCTGCCCATGCGGCTGTACAGATCGCCGATCAGCAGCTTCAGGCTCGCGTTTTCCGGATCGCCCAGCAGCAGCCCCGTCAGTATACCGACAGCCTGCTCGTAACGGCCTTCCGTAATTGCTTTCTGCGCGACCGCAAGCGCGGTATCCGGCGATGCGGATTCCAGCGCCTTCTGAAGCTCTGTATTCGACGCTTCACCCGCCGCTTGAGCGCGCGCATCGGTCGTGGCGGCGCACAGCGCGATCGCTGCGGCTACAATAGCCGACGAGAAGGATCGAAATCCTGTATCAAACCTAAAATTCATGATTTTGGCTGACTCTGTATCTCTAACTTTTCCAGGCCCGATACTAAATCGTCAGGCTTAACGATGAAACCGGTTAACCGGTTCATCCGTAAAAATTTTTCCAAGTGTTGCAAACATATACCGTTTCGGCAGCCATGACGAGACGATAAGAAACACATTTGATGCAATTCTGCACGACGCCGTCGCCAAGCCAAACCTGTTGAAGTCGGTCAAATACCGGCGTTGTTCCCGGTTCTGGACTGGTGAATCTGTCCCGAGATGACAGATCCGTATTCCGCCAGACGGCGAATCCTGCCCCGCCACCACCAGTCCGGCATTGCGTCGAAACGGCGTTCCATTTCGTTTTCCCATTCATCGTATGTCCTGAGTGCCGAATCGGGTCGGGGAAGAGTCTCGTGCGCCATGTTGTAGTGTATACAATATTACGCAAAAAACGTCAATAAAAAATCGAAACAGCGCGTATTTTCAGACAGGGACGCCTATTCAGAACCCGAACAGATCTTCATTCGTCAGGATTTTGTGCATGGCCCTGACAGTATCGCGGTTGAAGACCAGTTCATCGTCGGTGTTGCAGTAATGGCGGCAGATGACGGCGTTTTCCGTTATCCGGTCCAGTTGTTTCACATAAACCTGCAGGTCGACATCCGCAGCGCGTTGAATTTGCAAAACGACATCGTCGCCTGGCCGCGGGCGGCGGTGCGGATGAACCACCTGAAGAGAGCCTTCCTGCAGGCGCGGCTCCATGCTGTTGCCGACGACATAAATCGCATAGGCGTCCTTGACCGAGACAAGGGCGGGGGGGCGACGCACAAACTCGATCACCCCGCCTTCGAACTGTACGGCGCCGTCGCCGGCGGATCCTGCGGCTGTGCCCATGACCGGCAGATCCTTGGTCATCGATGCGGGGGAGGGCGGCTCCAGACCCGGCACGAACTCCGCTTCGTTCGCGCCGGCCGGTTGCGCCGGCGTTGCGCCATGCTCCCGGGCGGAGGTCGTTGCTGTGTCGAGAGGAAAGGCGGCCTGCCCGATGGGTCCCGCCATGGCGAAGACTTCCGCCCGGCTTATCGGCGGCTGTCCACGCCCGACAAGGGCGGCGGCCAGACGTTCGACGACATCGTATGGCAGAAACCTTTTCTGAAACTGCTCCGGGTTTTCATAGCGCTGAAGGCTTGATGCCCCCTTATAGCCGGCAAGCTGCGCCAGCGACGCCATGCTCAGTCCCGCGCGTTTTCGTAAGCCGCGCAGGATGTCTGCAACGGATATTTCTGCTGTTTGCATAAACGATTACTCCTTAGCGCCTATATTGGCTCGGCAAGTATACGTTTTCTACGTTGACATATCATTTAAATATACGTATATATACGTTTATGCGATACGTATCACCAAAAAAACCGGATTTTCCCGTGCCGCCGGCGACGATGAAGCCCGGTAGACGGGCTGAAATCTTTGTCGAATTGCCGAAAGACCCGCCCGAACTTGTCGACGATCTTCCGGACGATGACTGGGATGCCTGGCTTGCCGGCGCAAAGCTTTGTCCGGGTTTTACCAATGCCGAGGGAGACCATGGTGCGTAAGCCCATAAAAACACCGACCGTACCGGTTCGACTGGGAACGCTGGAAAGTCTCGCCCGGACTTTGCATGCCGTTTCCGCCAGACGAACCGCATACGACGCCCTGCCAAAGCGCGACAAGGAGCAGTTATGGCGACAGGCCGAAGCGGCGAGAAGGCATATTCTTCGGCTGAACAGCCCGACGGAAATGAGACCGGCGGGCGATCCGTCCTCCGTTACCGCTCAAGTCGACCGCATGGCCCGAATTGCGGCCGGCAGACCGGACGACACGGGCCCAACGCCCGGGCTTCTTGCTAAGCGCTGCACGCCGAGAGCCGATGTTCTGGAAAAACTCGCGGCGAACGGCCGGCTGAACGATGTTCATCTGCAGGCTGCGGATGAAATACGGCGCCTGTGGATCGCCCTGGATAGAAACCTTTCAACCAATACTGCCGGTCTGACATCGCCCCGGGTTGACCGGTCTCGACGCCTTTCCGACCCGCTGGACCGTTTCAAGGATGTGGAACTGATCGCTTATGAAAACCGGTACCGGTTGTGGGCGAAGGAAGCATCCGCCGCCCCCGTCAGACCTAAACGCAACCGGGCCGGGCGTCCGGCTTCGACGGAAACGCAGGCGGCGATACCGGGGACGGATGCCTTGTCTCTCGTCCTCAGCGTGGTGTGCGAAAACCAGCCGCCAACAAGACTCGAACGGGACCATGGCCTGCCGGTGGGCCGCTGTGTGACAGGATTGCTGGCGAACTGGCTCTACAGATATGCGGATATCGCCGGCTGGTTAAATGATCGTAATACGGAAAAAAAGAATTGACATTGTGCAATTAAAGTGGTATATAAATCATAAGCTGGAAATAAGTCTCCCAACCCGCCGATCTGGTGATCGGCGGGATTTTTTGTCGCATTTTCCGGCTTCGGCTGCTTCGGCATTTTGCCGCTGAAGGATAGCCGGTGAACCTTTCCGATAGCGTGCGGTCTTACTTCTTTTCATGATCGCAGAACACTGCCGGATACTTCACGACCGACATTTCTCTCCTCAACTGTTAAACGGGCTGCCTCTGACCGGGCGGCCCGTCTTTTTTCGACCTCCGGTATCGGAAAGGACCGCGATGATGATCAAGTTGACCCGAAGGGCCGGGATGGACGGCGCCGATTCTTTGGCAAGGAGGTCGCCATCATCGGCGCATCGGCCCGGATCGGAGACCGCCTACAATCTTTTGCAGCAGGGCGGCCGGACGCTGTCGGCGATAGAGGCTTTGATCCGGGCGCGTCAGGATCTGGAATCGGCGCTACTGAGAATCGAGCAGGAAATATCGGCCGATCCGGTGTCGGCGGATACCGACGATCTAGGCAGCCGCCTGAAAACGGCCGTAGACCGAATTCGGCATGAACAGGTCGGGACTATCGACGATGTATCGGAACAGGACGCCTTCGTCTCGCGATTCGGTGCGCATGCCGAGAACAGGATTGACGCGTTAACCGCCCGCCTTGCGGAAACTCAGAAAGAACAGGCAACCGCCCGCCTCAACACGCTTCTGGCTGGTATTGCGGATGCTTTGAGCCGGGAAGAGGACGGCGATGAAATGGATCGCCTGGTGCAGGACGGGCTGAACGCGATCGAGGCATTCTCAGACACGTTGCCGCTCAACGTTCGCAGCAATCTGAAAAAAACGTTTCACAAAAATCTGGCGGAAGCGGAATTCACCCGCCTTTTGGACGATGATCCGCACAAAGCCGTCGAGGCGCTGGATCGAGGTGCTTTTGCCGACATGGATGTCGCCACCCAGGACGCCTGGAAAAAGAAGGCCCGCAAGGCGGCCGCGGCGCACGATCGCGATGTGCGTCGTCTAAAAACCAGTGCTGACCGGGCCGAAGCGGTGGCCGCCGTCAAAAAGCAGGCGGCGTTGTATACGGAACTGCGCACCAGTATCGAAACGGGGGAAGCGGGCTACGTCGAGATCAATGCCGCCTCCGGCGAAACGGGCGGTCTGTCTGCCGGACTGCGTCGGCAGTTACGTGCATTGCTGGACGAAAAATTGGAGACTGACAAACAGGCCACGGACGCTATTGACCGGGTCCGGGAGATTATTGCTGACGGTGGAGACCTTCTGCCCGACCATGACGCCAATCTTGAACGGGCTTTCGACGCGATGATCGGCAAGTGCCATCCGGATATGCCGCTTGAACAGGGCCGGATGACGTTGACATTCGCCGAACAGACGAAGCGGCTGCCGTCGCCCTGCCTTGAACCGTTGTGGCGCTGTGTTATCCGGGGCCCGCAAGACAAGGCCGGAGATTGCGCCGGCTTTCTGCGACGGATCGGCGAAATCGACGGCCTTGAACTGGCGGTGCCGGACGAGGCCCGGTCGGCTTTCGATGCTTTTACCGGTCTGGTGGAGGCCGGTTGGCCGCCGAGGGATGCCATGCGACAGGTTCGCAGCAGACCGGCGGCCTAGAGCGTCGCCTGCAGGCATCGACACAGGACCGGCATCCGGCAAACAGCATTTATTTTTTCTCATTGAATTCATGAAAAACCGGCAAGGCCTTGTCTCTGCCGGCTCATGGTCATCAGGACGCGGGCTTGTCGGCGGCCCGAACCGACACCGGCGCACGGTCCCGTGCCATTGATGCATGCGGGGAACCGTTATCGCCTGGTCGCGGAGTTTGTGACGGCCAACCGCCTGCCGCGTCGCGTCCGTTCCCATCATCAAAATTATCCAGACAGAAAGGAAACGAGCGAAACGCCATGAGCGTAAATATCGCAAACAGCTTCGTTCGCCAGTATGAACGCGATGTCCATGACGAATTTCAACGCATGGGCACGTTGTTACTGAACGGCGTACGGCATCAGAAAAATGTCGTCGGAAAATCGACGACATTTCAGAAAATCGGGAAAGGCGCCGCATCGACAAAGGCGCGGCACGGTGTCGTTTCACCGATGAATCAGGACCACACGGCCATCGAATGTGCGATCCAGGATTTCTACGCAGGCGACTGGGTAGACAAGATGGATCTGCAGAAATCCGAGGTGGAGGAGCGCAATGCGGTTGCGGTTTCCGGCGCCTATGCGATCGGCCGTAAAATCGACGAACTGATCATCGATCAGCTCGATACCACATCCCAGACACCTGTTTCGTGGACGGTCACCTCCGCGGCGACGGTGCGCAACAGCATGCTGGCGATGGTTCAGGCTCTGTGGGCCAACGACGTGCCGCAGGACGGGCAGGTCTGGGGCGCACTGACGCCGGCTGCCTGGGCGCTGGCGCTGACGGTCGAGGAATTCGCGTCCGGCGATTTCGTCGGCAACCAGAAGCTTCCCTTCGCCCTGCCGCAGGAAACCCGGGCGTGGCTCGGCGTGAAATGGGTGATGCATACCGGTCTGACCGGTGTCGGCACCAATGCCGCCAAGGTCTTCGTCTGGCACAAGAACGCCGTCGGGTTCGCGCAGAACGGACAGGTCGATGTCGACATCTCGTGGCATGGCGACCGGGCCGCGTACTTCGTCAACCACATGGTGGGCGGCGGCGCGTGCCTGATCGACGATCAGGGCGTCATCGAGGGCTCGCTGGACGATACCGCCAGCCTGCCGACCAGCTAACAGGAGGGATTGACCATGACAGCAGCAGTTGCAGACAATACCGCCAAGGTGCTGGCCAACGACCCGTCGACTTTGCCGGACGTGAAGGATCACGATGGCAATCTGCGGGTTCAGAGCGATATCTACGAGGCATCCGGCCTGACCGCTAGTTCGACAATTGCCATCGCCTATCTGCCGAACGGCGCGAAGGTGAAGGAAATCATCGTCGATCACGATGCCCTCGGCAGCTCGTCAACACTGGCCTGCGGCGATGCAGATACGGCCGCGCGCTATTTCGCGGCATCATCGACATCCAGCGCCGGTACGCTTCGGTTGAGCGCTATCGGTGGCCGGAACTTCCAGGTTCAGACGGAGGATGCGTCAGGTGACGATACCAGACGCATCCTGCTGACGACCGCAGGGGCCACCATCAACGGCACGATCAAAACGACGGTCGTTTACGCCGTTGACGGCTAGATGGCGAAAGCGGACGGGGCGGTCTTCGGGCCGTCCCGTTTCGTCTGCCGGACGCCTGCACGACCGAAACGGCTTTCTGAGAATGTAGTTGTAGTTTTTGTTCTCGGCTATGCGTATCGTGCGAAGCCGACTTGCCGATACGAGGTGTAAATGGACGCACTGACTTATGATACCGTTTGGGATTCCGCGACGCTGAAAGCCAGTCGCCACGCCCTGTTTCAGGCGCGGGCGGAACGGCTGCGCGAAACGATGCGCCGGGTCGGTGTGCCGGTGGTGCTGATCCTCGATCCGAACAACATTCTGTATGCGACCGGCGCGTCGAACATGACCCTGTTCACACAACGCACGCCGGCGCGGTATCTGCTTCTGTTCGCCGATGGCCCATCCATTCTGTATGAATACTTCGGTTGCGAGCATCTGGCGGACGGTCTGCCGACCATCGACGAGGTAAGACCGGCCGAAGGCCTGTGCCGGATTTCCTCCAACGGCGACCCGCGCGGCGCGGCAAAGCGGTTCGCGGAAGAGATCGCCTCGACGGTCAGATCAATCGACAAATCGATAGACCGGATAGCCGTCGACCGGTTTCCGTTCGAAGCTATCGATGCCCTGCGGGCGCAAGGTTTTATCCTGACGGATTCAGACGCTGCGTTTCTGCCGGCGCGGACGATCAAGCTGCCGATTGAAATGCCTTACATGCGCGAGGCGATGCGCCGCGTTCACAAGGCCATACATTCCCTGGAAGCCCGTATCGAGCCAGGCGCCAGTGAAAACGAGGTCTGGGCCGTGTATCATTTCGGCCTGATGGCGAAGGAAGGGCAGTATGTGTCGACCCGCCTGTTTCAAAGCGGCGAACGGACTTTTCCGTATTTTCAGGAAAGCAGTGAGAGGATTCTGAAAAAGGGCGATCTTGTCTGTCTCGATACGGATGCGCTGGGGTATGAAGGGTATGCGGTCGACTTCTCCCGCAGTTTCCTGTGCGGCGATGGGAAACCCTCGGACGAACAGCGGCGGCTCTACGGGCTGGCGCGGGAACAACTGGAAACCAATGCAAACGCCATGCGCCCTGGCATCGCCTTCGAAGAGCTGGCCGACAAGGCATGGCCGGTGCCCGAAGAGCATCAGGACAGCCGGTATTACTGTGTCGGTCACGGCCTTGGAATGTCCGGCGAATATCCGAACATCCCGCATCGCCGGGAAGGCAAACCCTACCCGATTGACGGCCATGTCGAACCCGGCATGGTTATCTGTCTGGAAAGCTATATCGGCTCGAAAAACAGCGGGCAGGGCGTGAAGCTGGAAAACCAGTATCTGGTGAGCGAAGACGGCATCGAACGTTTGTCGCACTATCACTTCGACGACCGGCTGGGCTGATACCGCACGGCGGATAACACGACCTAACCTACAGGAGAATAAACGGTGGCGTACCCCGCTGACCGTCCGCAATCGGAAATGCGGACGCTGATAGAGGCTGACCAGGTGATAGCCCGGTTGCAGGATCATGTGCTGGGCAAGGCGGAGCTGACGAACACGCAGGTAACGGCGGCCCTGGGACTGCTGAAAAAAACGCTGCCCGATCTGCCCAGCTCTCTGGCGGTTCTGACCGACAGGCATCTGTCGCATGATGAATTGCTGGATGAACTGGAATGACGGCGGCAATGCTCAACGACCGGGAACGGCAAATCCGTAGCCAGCTTAAATCCGATTTCAATCACTATGCAGGTAAATGTCTGAAGATCAGGCAGAAGAACGGCAGTATCGCGCCGCTGAATCTGAACGACGCCCAGCGGCGGGTTCATACCCTTATCGAGGAACAGCGAAAACGGGATGGGCGCGTGCGCATGTTGATTCTGAAGGCCCGGCAATGGGGCTGTTCGACCTATGTCGGCGCGCGGTTCTACTGGCGGGCCACGCACAAGCGCGGCATGAAGGCTTATGTCCTGACGCACCGGCAGGAAGCGACAGACAACCTGTACCGGATGATCGAACGGTTCCATGCAAATTGCCCCGATCTGGTAAAGCCATCGACAGGTGCGGCTAACGCGCGCTCGCTGACTTTCGGCATGCTGGACAGCGGTTACCTGATGGCGACGGCAGGCGGCAAGGCGACCGGGCGGTCCGATACAGTGCAACTTTTTCACGGATCCGAGGTGGCGTTCTGGCCGAATGCGGCGACGCACATGGCCGGCGTGCTTCAGGCTGTGCCGGATGAAGACGATACCGAGATCATTCTCGAATCCACGGCCAACGGTGTCGGCGGGTTTTTCCATGATGCCTGTATGGCGGCTCTGGATGGCGACAGTGCGTTCAGGCTGATCTTCATGCCGTGGTTTGCACATGCGGCCTATACCGCGAAGGCCGGGCAGGATGTCGTGCCGATGGCCGCCTGGGCTGAATACGGGGCGATGCACCGCCTGTCACCCGGTCAACTGGCCTGGGCTATTGCGAAGAACCGCGATCTTGCCCGCGCCTGTCTGGCCGACCCGGCGGAGCCGTGCTGGATGTTCCGGCAGGAATACCCGGCGACGGTGGAGGAAGCCTTCCAGGGCGGCGGTGTGGATAGCCTAATTCGCCGCGAACTGGTTCTGACGGCGCGTAAGGCGACGGTCGGGGATCAGTCTCATCAGCCGCTAGTCTTCGGCGTCGACCTCGCACGCGGCGGGCCGGACAAGACACGTATTGTTGACCGTCAGGGGCGTTGCGCCGGACACCGGGTCAACGTGACGATGGATACCGGCGACGAAATGGAGATTGCAGGCCGCCTCGGGCGGCTGATCGATCTGCACAACCCGGCCGTGGTGTTTGTCGACGCCACGGCGGGGGCGGGCTGTGTCGACCGGCTTGAAGAGCTTGGCCACCGGAACATCAGGAAGGTCAATTTCGGGTCGAAGGCCGGTCTTGCCGAAAGCTACGCCAACAAACGGGCGGAAATGTGGGGCAAGATGGCGGACTGGTTCGCGGACGAAGGCGGCGCCGATATTCCCGACAGCGAAGAATGGCAGAAGCACTTGTGCGCGCCGGGGTTTTCCTATGACAGCCTGTCGCGCCTGCAACTCGAAAAGAAGGAAGCAATCAAGGACCGCCTGGGCTTTTCGCCGGATCTGGGCGACGCGTTGGCGCTGACATTCGCCGAAACTGTTCATCGTCCCGACGCCACCCGCATGCCGGTGGTCGAGCATGCTTACGATTCGCTGAGGTATTTGTAGTCCGTTGTAATGTGCCGGGTTCGCTACAGGCCGAACCGGCTCGGCAAAAACGGCGTCGGATCAATGCCCGGTGTTTCGCCGCACATCATCTGCGCCAGCAATTCGCCGGTCGACGGGCCGGTCGAAAAACCCAGATGCTGATGGCCGGTGGCGAGCCACAACCCGCGGCGCGCCATCGGGCCGATCGCCGGCAGGCAATCTGCAAAGGTCGGGCGGGCGCCGAACCAGTCCGGTGTGTTGGTGCGCTGGCCGATCGGCATCACCTGCCGGGCCAGGGGTTCAACCAGATCGAGTTGAACGGGCCCCATCGGTTCGTCCTGATCCATCAGATACACGCCGCTGGTAATGCGATAGCGCCCGGCCATTGGCGAAATGCCGTATCCGCCGTCAATATCATAGACCGGCCGTGTCAGGGCCGGCTTATCGCCGGGGATCACGAATTCGCGGTGGCTGCCGCGTTCATGCATCATCGGCAGTTTTATGCCGATCCCGCCTAACAGATTTCGTGACCACGGCCCCAGCGCCACGACGACATTGTCTGCTTCGACAGGCCCGCTTTCCGTTTCGACAATCCAGCCGTCCGCCGTCTCGGCAAGGCTTTGAACGGAGGCCTGCCTGACCTGTCCGCCTAGTTTTTTCAACACGCCGGCATAGGCCTCGACCATGGCGCCGGGGTCATCGACGGTATCGGCATCCTTGACCCAGACGCCGCTTAGAAATTTTCCGGCAAGGGCCGGTTCTAGCTCGGCGATACGCGCGGCATCGACAACTTCGTGTTCGACATTGCAGCGCTTCATGATGGCGATTTTCTCTGCGAGTTTTGTGGGGGCAGATGCATCGCGGCACAAATGGAACCAGCCGTCACGGCGTACCCGTACTGTCTCGGCGGCCTCTTCGGACAAGGCCCGGTGGCGCTCCCGCCCCTTTTCCAGCAGGGGGTGCCAGGCGGCTGCGCGCCGGGATGCGCTGCCGCGGCGGGCGCCGGCAAGAAAGTTCAGAACCCAGCCGGGGTTTCGCAGCAGATAGGGAAGGCTGTAGCGAATATAGGTTGACCGGTTGCCGAGGATCTCGGGCATGTCCGCCCACAGGCCGGCATTGTTCATCGGCGTGTTCGACCCGACCGCGATGATGCCGAGGTTCCCGTAGGAGGTTTCGCGGCCGGGTTCCCGTCGATCCAGTAACAGAACGGATTTACCGCGCCGGGCGAGTTCCAGCGCCGTACAGGTGCCGACAATGCCGGCGCCGAACACAACCGTTTCCACCCGTGTCTCGTTCATCAATATCCTCACCGTATTCCAGCCTTCATACAATTGAAGGAACGGACCAACAAGGAAAGCAAAATGATATTTCAATGGCCGACCCAGACGCCGGAACCGCAGGGCCATTCCCGTCGGACCCGTCGCCGCCGAAGTGCGGAAAACAAGGCGATGGGCGGTTATCTGAATCTTGACGGCACCTATAATGAAAGCTTCCAGAAGGCGATTGCCAACGATTCGTTGCCGCAACCGGTGAACCCGTTCGGCCGCCCGGTCTTGCCGAAACGCGAGGCCAATGCGCCGCGCTACGAGAAACTGGGCAAGCAGCTTCGCGACAACGCGCTGGTCAGAAAACGCATCCCCAAGGGTGAAGACGATTCGCTCGCCAACATCGTCGGCACGGATGAACAGGGCAGTGACATTCTCGTCCCGCGCAGTTTCGCACCGGTATGGGACGACGACATGGAAACGCTGCTCGGCCATATGGACTGGCAGAAGGGCATCGCCGTACCGCTGGGCCATGCCTTCCCCGGATCCGACGAGATGGTTGCCGCACAGGATATGGCGGCGGAAGACCCTGCCAGGGCGGGCGTGCAGATTGCCCAGGCGATACCGTTCCCGCCGCCGCCTTTGCCGCCGCCTGCGGTTCCCGGACAGCCGCCGAATGAAGGGGAACAATTTCCGCAAGGTCCCGGCACCATCCCGATGGAACAGGCGCAGCAGATTGAGAAATGGATTCTGGAACAAATCCCGGAATGGGAGGACATTCTTCCGCCTTACGGGTCAGGTGGATCGGAGGCACAGGATGAGCCGACCGGCACCTTCGTCGATAGACCTGACGACCCGGTCAGTGATACGATCCAGGAATCGCGCGATGCACGTAAAGGCGGTAAAAAGGCAACGGACAGCGGAAAGAACGATCCGCATGGCGACGGCGGCCGCGCCCTTGAGAAAGCCAGAAAGAGAGAAGAGGAACTCAAGCAAGCTATTGAGAATGCGCCTCGTAAGAGGGAGAGAAATAAGCTTAAACAAAAAAGAAAACGGATAAACAGAAGCGCCGAAAAGAAGAATAAAGGCGAAACGCACGGGCGAAAATGAAAGGGAACTAGATAATGTCAATCGACACCACCTGGATACCGAAAAAATCGGTTGGCCCTATCCGGTTTGGCGATCCGATCAGCAAGCATCTTGAAACAGGTCTGCTGACACCATCGGAATTCAATACCGACCATCCTGATGAACCAAGTTTTGAGGATGAAGATGACATACTATCAGTGTACTTGGACGATACAGGAGTGATTGTCGCGTCCATTCTGACCGATGATGAACTTGTGTTCAACGATATCAATCTCGTAGGTTTGAAGTCGGGTGAACTTGCGAGCACTCTTTCTCTTTCACCGGATGAAACCGAAGTAGAAGAGAATGTTGTCGATGAGGTCGACGAGACCATTCACTATTTTTATGAATTGGGATTAATGGTTTGGCTTCGTGACGACCATGTTTACTCTGTTGCCGTAGATGATGGCGATTATGAAGACGACTAATTTCGCCGCGTAACGCGCCGGTTGGTTGCAACCTGCCATAATGCTTCCTGGCTAATGTCGGCGAACTTAACTTTCAATATTATGCACCGAAAAGGTGGCCTTCGGGCCGCCTTTTCTTTTGCCGAAATGCAAATCTAAGGAAAGCAAAATGATCTTCCACTGGCCGGTGCTGACACCGGAACCACAAGGCCGTTCGCGCCGGGCCCGTCGCCGCCGAAGCGCGGAAGTCAAGGCGATTGGCGGTTATCTGAACATGGATGGTAGCTACAACGAATCCTATCAGAAAGCGATCGCCAACGATCCGTTGCCCCAGCCGAAAAACCCGCTCGGTCGGCCGGTTTTGCCGAAACGCGAGGCCAATGCGCCGCGCTATGAAACGCTTGGCAATCAGCTTCGTGACCACCGGACCGAATACAGACGCATCCCGAAAGGCGAGGACGATTCACTGGCCAACGTTATAGGCAAGGATTCCGACGGCAACGACATTTTTACCCCGCCTGGGTTCGTGCCGGTATGGGACGACGACATGGAAACCGTTCTCGGCCATATGGACTGGCAGAAGGGGATCGCGGTGCCGCTGGGAAACCAGTTCCCTTCCCCTGAGGTAATGGTTCGTGAGTTTGGGGTTGCTGTAAAGCCGGAGCCGATTTCCATTTCTCAAGAGGGTGAAACATCGGCAGCTCAAACCGTTCCGAGCGTAGGTGAAGCCAAACAGGATACGGCAGAAGAAACACAGCAGTCTGCGATATCAGATCCTGACCCGCAGAAGACGCAAAACCGCAGAACGATACCGGACCGGCCGGACCTGCGCGCCGGCGAAGATATCGCGATGTGGGAAGCACGAAAGAATCGGGAAGACCGCATCATCCAGTCCAATGCGCAGGATACCGTATTCGAACGGGGAAAAAGCGATTTCGACGCTCTAGCGGATACCGGTGAAGCAACGGTCAGGCAGGGGTCGGAATACACGGCGAAGATGGTGTTCGGCGAAAATGCGATCCTGTCCGATCTCGATTCCACGGGCGCGGCGCGCCTGGCGGGTGAGGCGGCGGAAGACCCGGCTCTCCTGGAAGCCTTGCGCCAGACGGCCGAGGGGTCGCTGGATCTCGACGAGATCGATGCGCGTCTGAATGACCTTCAGCAACTATCCCAAAGCTCATTTGCGCGAGCTGCACGCAGAAGAGGCAAGGACTATCTGGGTCCGGAACGCCGTGGCGAGCTGGAGCGATTGACCATCCTGAAAGGTGTGGCGGAAGCGCAGGCTGACGGCGCGACGTCGGAAGAAGTCGGCCAGTTGCTGATCAACGGCTTCGCGCCCGACCGGTCGGAAGATATGGCCGTCGCACGGGAACTCTTTCTGGATATGCTTCCCATAATCGGGGAAATCCGCTCGGCCCGTGATGCTGTCGAGAATTTCGATGCGATGGTGAAGGCCATCGAAGCGGGCGACTGGGATGCTGCGGCCGAGGCAGGGTTATTTACGGCGCTCGGTGCTGCTGGCGCTGTCCCGTTGGTTGGCAGGATGACCAAGCTGGCCTTGCCGCTGCTGAAGCGCGGTCTCGTTGGAAAATTGATAGCACAGAACAGGCTCGCCAGATTCGAAAAGGAGTTTAACAATCCGAAGGTAAATCCAGCGTTGAAGCAAGATACGCTGTTCGATGGCGTTAAGATCAATGTCGAACCCAAGGTGCTTGGATTGAAAATTAACGGCGGTGTAGGAGAGGCAGCGGAGAACGAAGTTATTCAAGATTTTGATAGAGCAGGTTTCGGACCTCAGACAAGTTTCGATAGTCGTGCTGCTAGAACAAAGAAAAACAGCAGAAGGCCTAGTCGGATCTATGATGGAGCAACGAGATATGGTGCTGAAAACTACAAGGGCTGGCTACTACGACCCGTGGATGATTCGAGCGGTACGGCAATTGAAGTTAAGAGCGGCGGTGGAACATTGAGCCTTGCACAAGCGGAGTTTGATAGCATTGTCAACGAGACCGGCTTGATGGCGGATGAATACCGGGACTTCGCAATAGGTAAAGTAAGAAATCTTCGTGTGAGGCTTGATCAAATATCCTATGATAATCTTAAAACGAGTATGACAAAAGTGCTCGATGACGCGGTTGAAAGAGGATATCTGGATCGACAATCTGCCGATGTAGTTTTCAACCGTATCATGGCTGCGCAAAAAGCTAGTAGCGCAGATAATCCGATAACGTTACAGGCGGTGTTGACAGGATTACGGCCAGTCGACGAAGAGTAAAGGGAATTGATAGCACTACAGCTTTACGCCAAGAACATCTGCAACACGTTCCGCTCTGGCTGCATTTCGGCCAAAATACCTTTGCCAGTGCTGAACATCTGACTCGGTCGGTTTCTGAAACAGCCAGTGGAATTTGGGATAACGCTCCTTCGCGCGCGCCAGTAACATTTTCCGAACGGTCTCGTCGGGCTGGTTGGCCTGCTCTTTTCGGCGTCTCAGCTCGTCGATGGAAAACTGTCTATGGCCGCAGACCCACGCTTCCAGCAAAATATAGGTTTCATACGGTTTGACTTCGATTTTCGGTGCCACAAAAACACTCTCCTTCGACAACCGGGGCTCAAGGTAGGGCCATACAAAGTCACGCCAGTAGCGGTCGATCCGGTGCCCCAACGCTTCCAGATCGTGGCCTCTGGTCGCCCAGTGCTCCCGGCGGTCATAGCTTGTTTTCTGTCGTCGAAAGCAGGGCTCGATATTGTCAAACTTCGGAGAAGCGTTTCCCTTGTTCCTTTCGGCTACGTTGAACCCTCCTTCAATGTCAAAAGCACAATGCGTCCGGTATTTTGTCATGGCGAGCGGTCCGGAACATGGGCCTGCTTTTGGAAACGCGCGCTGGTACAGGTCATCGATTTCAGGAAGGTAGATTCCGGTTTCTTCACGAAACGTGCCGGGATCGTCACTGTATTCCGGGCCGAAAACGACCCGCCATTCGATGCCGTCGCCTTCGAGAACATAGTTCGTATCGGAGACGCGTCTGAACCCCTTACCTTCCAGCGTGGAGGCCAGGGCCGTCTGGAACACGATCTTCGCCGCTTCTGCTACCGCCATCGATCCGTCGATCCTGCATAGAGAAGATCAATATTAACGGGTATCGCCCTGTCGATCAATTCAACTGTTGATCGGCTCTGCGAGAATTCAGTTACAGGACCATGCAATGATTATCAGACCTGCGACGCCGGCGGATCTCGGCTTCTGCCATGACTGCGCGCGTTTGTTTTCAGAAGAAACACAATATCCCGTCCTCTACGATGCGCAGACAAGTCAGCGCACCTTCTGGGCTTATATCAACGATCCCTTGCGCGACATTCTGATCGCCGAGGCCGACGGCATTCCGCTTGGCGGGGTCATGCTGGTCTGTTCGCACGAATTTTCCGAACGGCCCTTCTGTTACATCGTGAAACTGTTCGTTCTGCCGCTAGCGCGTGGCTCTACCGCCGGCCGTCTGCTGATGCAGGCGACGGCCGATTGGGCGGCGAAGGCGGGATGCAGTCATATTTTTGCAAATGCCGGCGCGTCGATATCCGCACGCCACGACAGCGTTGCCGGTAATCTTTACCGACGATGCGGATTTGCGGATGCCGGCGCCGCCTTTGTCAAAGCACTCGACCCGAACCAACCCGAAAGGATCAACTAAATGGGATTTTTCGCACCTTCGGCGCCACCGCCACCACCGCCCCTGCCGCCGCTTCCCGATATCGATGACGAGGAACGACAGAACGCGAAGGAAGACGCGGCAAAAGCCGCGCGCCGCCGCAGGGGCCTGAGCAGCACGGTATTGACCGGCGGGCTGGGCGTTGTCGGCGCCTCCAATTCGAAAAAACCGACCCTGCTCGGCCAGATCGGCGGGCAGAACGGGTCCACCTCATCCGCTTCCGGCGGCTTTTCCGGCGGAGGCTGACCGATGGTTTCCCTGCTTGTAAAGACAAAGGAAAAGACGAAGCCATCCGTGTTGGTTTCACCGGCTGCCGGGGGTCTGTCATCCGCGCCGCGTCGCGACCCCGTCAAGGAGACGCTAGGGCGGTTCGACCGCATCCGCAACAAACGGCGTGATTTCGAACATTTGTGGGAAGAAATCGCGGAACTGCTTTCACCGCGCCGGGGCGGATTCAATACCGCTGCGCCGTCAGGCGGAAAGCGAACCGGCAGAATTTTCGACACCGCGCCGATCCAGGCGAAACGGGGATTGGCTGCCTCTATCGACGGTATGCTGAAGCCGAAGTCCTCCCCCTGGTTCGATCTTGTGGTGGATGATGAACGCCTGATGCAGAGACAGCCGGTCAGGCTGTGGCTCGACCAGGCGCAGGAAGCCATCCGCCGGGCGATCTACAATCCGCAGGCGCGGTGGCTGCAGGCGTCGGGAGAATGCGACGATGACCTCGTCACCTTCGGTACCGGCATTCTCTATATCGGCGAACGCCGGGACCGGTCGGGGCTGCTGTTTCGCTGCCTGCCGCTGCGGTCCGCCTTCATTGAGGAAAACGCAGACGGCGCAATCGACCGGATTTATGTGCAGGAGGAGTTATCGGCGCTGGTCGCGGCGGAGCGTTGGGGCCGCGACAATCTGGGTGAAAAGACGCGGCAGGCCATCGACCGGGACAAGGGTGACGAACGCTTTACTTTTCTGGAAGCAGTCAGTCCGCGGGCAGATGCCGACCCGCGCCGACGCGACAACACCGCCTTTCCCTATGCCCAGGTGGTGATCGATGTGCAATCCGAACATCTGGTGCGGGAATCCGGCTATCACGAATTTCCCTATGCCGTGCCGCGCTGGGACACGATGGCCGGTGAAATCTACGGGCGCGGCCCGGGCGTGCTGGCCCTGCCGGATGTGCAGACCCTCAATCAGATGGGCAAGACCCTGTTGAAGGCGATGCACCGGGCGGTCGACCCGCCCTGGCTGATCGCCAGCGACGGGATCATCAATCAGGCCCAGAACCGACCCGGCGGCGTCACCTATTTCGACGCCAAGGCTTGGCGCGATCTGGGAATCGATCCGATCCGCCAGATGGACAGCCGCGCAAATCTGCCGCTTGGCCTCGAAGCACAGAAGGCGTTGCGCGAGCAGGTGTTTGGCGCGTTCTTCCGCAACGTGCTGAACCTTCCCGTACCCGGCCCGAGTATGACGGCGACCGAAGTGATTCAACGGCGGGAAGAGTTCGTTCGCGAGATCGGCGCCGTCTTCGGCCGGCTGGAGACCGACTATACCGCGCCGGTTGTCGAGCGCGTGTTCCGCATCATGCTGCGGGCGACAATGGAGGGAAGACAGGCGTTACCGCCGATTCCGCCGGACCTTGCCGAAGCCGGTATCAGATTCCGTTTCGCCAGCCCCATCGAACGGGCGAAACGGCAGGTGGAAGCTGCAACCGCCGATCAGACGGTCAACGCCATCCTTGCAGTCGGCGCGCAAAGGCCGGCGTTGATGGACATCGTCAATCTCGACGAATGGGTGCGCTTCAAGGCCGATGCCGAAGACCTGCCGACGCAACTAGTGAACGACAAGGAAACAGTCGAAACCCTGCGGGCCGCACGGATTGAGGCGGGTGAGGCCGAACAGCGGATGCAGACGGCGGAACGGATGCTGCGCGGCGGTGCGGATATCGCCAGCCTGATGAAGCAGGCCGGCGGTGAAGTAGCGCAAGGGGCCGGTCTCGCCGGACTCGCACTGTCGGAGACCGTCGGCGCTGTACCCGCCGCTTCAACTCTTAACCCCGACCCGATGCAAGGAGACGACCGATGATCCTGACCCTGTGGCGTAGTCTTGCCGGCCGACGGCGCTCGCCGACCGATGGCCTTGCGCCGGACCTGTCTGAACTCCGCAGTGAAATTCTGCCGATGCTGTCGGCGGGGCCGTACCCTGCCGGCGATGCAAAGCGTGATGCGATACGGACGTTTCTGGCCAGTGGCGACCCCGGCGCGCGTCGGACGCTGGCGCTTATCCTGTGGTGGTGCGGCGCGTTCGATGTGCAGCCTCCGGCGCAATCGGACGAACTGCAGCGCTGGGCCGGCCGGCAGGAAATCGCCCGGCGCATTGCCGCCCTTCTGTACACGGACCCGCCGGACCCGGCCCGGCCGCTTTTCCCCCATCCCGACATTTCAGACGAATAGGAAACCCGAATGCCCTACGAACCAGACGATCTTGATCCCGATTCCGTTTCCAGCCCGCCCGTATCGGAAGCGCCGCCCGCGATGCCTGCACCGCCGGAAGACAGCGGTTCACCCTGGTACAGCTCCATTGAAGACGCTTCCCTGCGCCGATCGGCCGAAAAATTCAGAGAGCCGGGCGATTTGCTGAAGTCTTATGTCGAGCTGGAACGCCGGTTCAGCAAGTCCGTCACACCACCGGGGCCGGACGCCACGGCAGACGAAATCCTGGCCTACCGGAAACGGGTCGGCATTCCCGAAACGCGGGACGGTTACGCGTTCGAGCTGCCCACCGGGTCGGAAGCATCGCCGCTCGACAGAGAGTTTCAGGTGGCCATGGCCGAAGCCTTTCATGAAACCGGTATCACGGCGCAACAGGCGAAGGCGCTGAATGCGGCCTTCAATGGTTTCAGCGGCTCGCTTCAGGAACGCACGGCAGCGGAAAACCATCGTCTGCATCAGCAGGCGGCGGAACAGGCCGAAACCCGGCTTCGGCAGGAATGGGGCCAGGACTTCAACCTGAACGCCCGCTACGCCCATACCGCCTGCGCAAAATTCTTTCCCGACGATCTGGCTGAGATCGAACTGAAGGACGGCACGTTGCTCGGCTCCCATCCCGCCTTTCTGCGTGGCCTGTCGGAAATCGGCAAACGGGCGACCGAAGGCGGCATGGAGCTTGGCCGGATGATGGAATCATCAGGGTCGAATCTGATGGAACTGGCCGATCATCTGCGGGCAAAAAGAAACGAGGCCCGCGCTGCCGGCGATGATGCGAGTGTCCGTCGTTTCGATGCCGAAGAACGCGCCGTGCTGGCCCGCATCTATGGCGATGATCCGGTGCCGGGCGCTGTCGATTCACGCCTTTAAGCAACACAAGATGACAGTGGAAACCGCAATGCCAGTGCAGAAGGCCAGGCGCGACAGCGCCGACCGTGCAGAACCGGGCAGGCTGGTCATGGCGGAAGCCGTGCCATTCGCCCTGCGCTACACCTACCATACAAATCAACCGATCGAGCAGGTACTTCGGCCCGACTTCTTTCTACCGGTACGCGACCAGCTTCGCGCCGGAGACACAATCAGGATTGTCGAAACCGATACGGCGCGTCATGTCGTGAAACGTTATATCGATGTGATGGTCATCGCCGGCGGGCGCCACCCGACTGGCGTTCTGTTGCATGTGGAACACGGGCTTGTCGAACTGGCAGAAACCGAACCCGAACAGACCTCACAACGTGAAAACCTGTCGGTGAAACACCGCGGCAGGGGCCGCTGGGCGATCTGCCGGGGCAGTAAACCGGTGGAAACCGGCTTTGCCAGCCGCGCGGAGGCGGAAACGGCGCTCGCCGACATGTAGCGACCCGAACCCGCCTTCCAAACACATTCATTCCCAGGAAAGGAACAGCCATGGCGACGATTGTCGGCATCTGTAACGAGGCATTGATCCGCCTCGGTTCTCCTACGATTACCGATCTCACCGACAGCCAGCCCGAGGCGGTCAAATGCAACGCCATCTATGCCGATATGCGCGACAATCTGTTGCGCTGTCATCCGTGGAACTTTGCCCTGAAGCGGCAGAAGCTGGCGTTGGAAACCGGCCGACCCGCCTTCGGCTATGCCCGGCGCTTTGCCTTGCCGTCGGACTTTATTCGTGCGGTCGCAGTATACGACCGCGACACGTCGGAAGGCGCGCCGCCGGCTTATCGGCTGGAAGGTCTGAAGATCCTGACCGATGCCGGTGCGGTCTACCTACTTTATGTTTCTCGCATTGTCGACCCGAACATGATGCCGCCCGATTTCCGGCACGCGCTTTCCATCCACATCGCGGCGGAACTGGCCGGCAACCTTGCCGAGTCCACTGTATTGCGTGAGGCACTGCAGGAGGAGTTTCGCCGTGAAGCGCTGCCGATGGCCAGAGCGGCAGATGCCCTGGAAGACGCGCCGCGCTCGATACCGGAGTCTGACTGGGTCACGGTGAGGTACTGATCATGCCGCGCGTAAACCCCTATATTGAAGCCTTCAATGCCGGTGAGTTGTCACCACGCATGGAGGCGCGCGTTACCTTCGAAAAATACCAGGGCGCAGGCGCGATCTGCGAAAACATCCTGTGCCTGCCGCAGGGCGGGTGGAGTCGCCGGCCCGGCACGCGGTTCATCGCGGAAGTGGCCGACAGCACTTGTCGCCACCGGCTGATCCCGTTCGAGTTTTCAACTGTTCAGGCCTACATCCTCGAACTGGGGCCGGGTACCCTGCGGTTCTTCCGCAATCAGGGCCGGTTGGAGGTCGAGGATACGGATGCCGCCAACGCCAACGGCTCATTCGCATCGGATATAACGAACTGGGACGACCGGTCCGGTTCCGGTTCGTCGATCGGTCATGATTCGACCAATGGCCGACTGTCGCTGACATCAAACGGTACAGCGGATGCCCACGCCGAACAGGATGTAACGGTGTCCTCTTTCTTCTCTGCTGTTGAACATGTGCTGCGGTTCCGGGTTCACGGCGCGGCCGGTGACACGGTGAACCTCAGAATTGGTACGGCATCAGAAGGCACGCAGATTCTCGAAGACAAGGAATGCAGCACTGGATTTCACTGTGTCGCCTTTACCCCGAATGCGGAAACATTCTACATCCAGTTTCTTCATAGCAAAGGCAAGACGCTTCAAATCGACGATGTATCCTTCATCGACAACAGCGTTCTGGAAGTTGCGACTCCATGGCAGGAAGCGCAGCTTCCCTCGTTACGGTACGCCCAATCCGCCGATGTGATGTATTTCGTGACCGGCGGCGAAACGCCGGTCTATCGGCTGGAACGGTATGGCAATGCGACGTGGTCTCTGGAAGAGGTCCTTTTTCTCGACGGGCCTTTTGGCGATGTCAACGCAAACGCAACGACTCTGACGCCCGGTGCGGCGTCCGGTCTGGGGATCACCGTCACGGCATCGGCGAAGACCGGGATCAACGGGGGTGCGGGTTTTTCCACCGCTGCCGATCTGGGCCGGGTGATCAGGATAAAACAGTCGAGCGGGTCGAAATGGGGCTGGGGCGTCATTACCGCCGTGGCGAGCGCCACGTCGATTACGGTGGACCACAAGGGTGACAACAATTTTCCGACCACGGGGCAGACGCAGTGGCGGCTGGGCGACTGGTCCGTCGCCACCGGTTACCCGTCGGTCGTCGCCTTCAACGAACAGCGCCTGTTTTTGTCGGGCACGACCAGCGAGCCGCAGAAATTCTGGTTGTCGAAATCGGCGGATATCGAAAACTTCGCGATTGACGACGGATCGGAAAATGTCGGCGATGCCGATGCAATCGACTTCCGGTTCGCCGCCAAAAAGGTAAACAGCATCCGCTGGGCGGTACCCCGGAAACGGCTGCTTATCGGTACCGTAGGGCAGGAATGGAGCGTCCGGTCGGACGGCGCTTTCCTGACCCCGCTCGATATCTCGACCAAGCCGGAATCGAGCTTTGGCAGTGCCGATCTTGAGCCGCTTGAGGCGCGCAATCGGCTGCTTTTCGTGCAGCGCGCGGCGCGCAAGCTGTTCGAGCTGAATTCCACGATCGAATCCGATGGCGGTGAAGGCTTCGCTAGTTTCGACCTGACCGTTCTTTCGGAGCATGTCCTGCAGGGCGGTGTCATCGAAGCCACCTACCAGCAGGAGCCGGACAGCGTCGTCTGGTGCGTCCGAAGCGACGGTCAGCTTGCAACGCTTACCTATCAACCCGACCAGCAGGTGGTCGGCTGGGCAAGGCAATGTCTGGGAGGTTCCTACAGTGGTGGGGCGGCGGTGGCGGAAAGCATCGCGGCGATACCTGGCGCGGCGGGCGCGGATCAGTTCAAGGATTCGACCGGCCGCGACGAAGTCTGGGTAATCGTGAAACGAACAATTAACGGCCAAACCCGCCGCTACATAGAAATGATGGAAAAAGGGTTCGACGAGAACGAGGACTTACCTGCCGAGGCGGTGTATTCGGATTCCTGCCTGACTTTCGATCAGCCGGTTGCCATCAACGCCGTAACACAGGCCGCGCCGGCCGTCATCACAACCGTCGTGGCGCATGATTTGTCTGAAGGAGACGAGATAACGATAACCCGGGTGCAAGGAATGACTGAGCTGAACGGCGGAAGTTTCATCGTCGGACCGGTATCCGACAGTACCACCTTCGCCCTGAAGGATCTCGACGGGTCCGATGTCGATGCACTGAACTTCATTGCTTATGCCGGTGGCGGCGAAATCAGGAAGAAGGTGGCGTCCGTATCGGGCCTGTCGCATCTCGAAGGCCAGACGGTGAAGGTCTGGGCCGACGGAGCAATTCAGCCGGACAGGACGGTATCGGACGGCGCGCTGACGCTGGACGGCAAGGCAGGATGCGTCACGCTGGGCCTCGGTTACACGCACCATTGGAAATCCCTGAAACTGCCATTCGGCGCGCGCGCCGGAACCGGCGTCGGTAAGATCAAGCGGGCGCGGTCGCCGATCCGTCTTGTCGTGCAAAGCACGGCAGAAGGCACGCTTCTGGCCGGGCCGCATGAAGGCCGTCTGAATGCTCTGGTGCTCAGGGATGCAACGGATTTGAAAGACACGCCGGTTTCACTGGCCAGCGCGGAGGTTGAAATTCCCTTCGATGCCGGTTGGGACCGCGACCCACGTATCGTGCTGAAAGGCGATGCGCCCGGCCCGTGCACCGTGCTTGCCATCGCGCCTGAAATGCGCACCCACGATGTGAAGTAGCCGGCATGGCCCTTGTTGTTTCAAAAGCAAGGCCGGCGGATCTTCACCGTGTCGGCGCGCGGGCGACGCGGCAGGTTGCCGGACGGTTCATGGCGCAGCCCGATATGCCGGCCATCGCTGTCAGCCTCTGTGAAAACGCCTGGAGCCTGCTCGACGCTGAACGCCTGTTCGGCGTCTGCGGTTTCGTCATCCTCCGGCCCGGCCATGCCGTGTGCTGGGCGATGTTCGACGATCATGTCAGGGCCGTTCCGGTGCATGGGCTGACCGGCGTGATCCGTAAGCGGATATGGGTGGAGATGCACCAGGCAGGTCTTCGCCGCCTGGAATCAACAGTCGACGTGCATGACAGACAGGCCCTTCGTTGGGCGCGGATTGTCGGTTTCGAAATCGAAGGGCTGATGCGGAAAAGCGGTATCGATGCCCAGGATCAATGGCTAATAGCAAGGATTATGGAATGAGTATCGACCCTGTATCGCTGGCCTTGTTCGGACTGAACACTGCTTCATCCATCGCCAGCGCGAAAGCACAACAGCAAACGGCGAACCGGCAAGCTTCTTTTGCCGAGCAGGAGGCTCAGCGTAAACGGCAACTTGCCGACATCAATGCACGACGTGTCGCCACCGAAAACAGAAAAGCCAGAAGCCGGGTTCTCGCCGGCCAAACAGCAGCCGGTGCCGATACCGGCAGCGGTTCCGCCCTTCTTGTGCAGCAGAATCTGGCGGCGGAGGACAGCCTGCAGCAGGCGCTGACCCGACTTGACGGCGAAACGGCTGCCCGAAGTCTGGAACATCAGGCGCAGATAACGCGCAGAAATGCATCGGAACTGACATCGAAGGCCGTCTTCAATGCCGGTACGACGCTGCTCGAAGAATTCAAAGGTCATTACAGTTTCAATGTGTTCAGCTAGTGGCCGTCAATCCGCAGCACTTAGGAAAGAGAGGTCGCGATGACGATTTCATCAGTGATAAACAAGCACTCGTATGACGGCGATGGCAGTCAGACGACGTTCTACACGACGTTCAAGTTTTTCGATAACAGCCATGTCACGGTAACCCATGTCGATTCGGACTCTGTCGAAACGGAATGGACGGAAGGAACCGAATACACCCTCAGCGGCGCGGGATCGGACGATGGCGGGGCTGTAACCGTGCAGACGTCACCGACCGACTATACACCCGCCACTGGCAGCAGGCTTGTGCTTACCCTATCGCCGCCGAATACCCAGGGCACCAGCCTGCCGGCGGGCGGCACCATCAAACCGTCGGCCATAGAACGCATGGTCGATCTGACAGTTCAGCAGATCCTCGCCGTTAAGGAAAATCTGGACCGTGCGCTGAAAGCGCCGATTACGGAAAGCGCTATCGGCGATCTGCCTAATGTGGATGCGCGGAAGGGGCTTCTGTTGGGCTTCGATCCGGCAACAGGCGAACCGCAGGCAATCGCTGCTGCCGATGTTCCGCTTGTATCGGTCACGGATTTTGTCGCCACCCTGCTCGACGATTCCGATGCGGAAGCGGCTCGCACAACGTTGGGGGCAGAGCCGGCCGATGTGGATATCGCCAAGACAGACACAGTGCAGGCATGGTCGGCATCACAGCGCGCGCCCTTCGTGACGGACAATGATGGAGCGTTCGACATGGATGTCGGGCAGAATTTCAAATGCACGCCAGGCGGGAACGTTACGGTGCAATTCACCAACGAGGCGGACGGCCAGTCGGGGTTTATCCGGCTGATCAATAGCGGCGGCCATACTATCAGTTTCGGCTCGGAAGTCGAATTCGCCGGAGGATCGACCCCTTCGCTTGGCGTCGGCACGCATCTGTTCGGATACATTTGTGACGGCACAAATGTAACGATCACCTTGGCAAGCGAGGTGGGGTGATGCTTCATCATCCATTGTTGGCAGACGGGCAAAAGTTTAACCCGGCGCGGGTAAGCGCGTCCGCATGGTTCGATGGTTCGGCGGACAGCCTTTCAAAAACATTTGGCGGCGCGGGCAACAGTGACCGGCTGATAATCAGCCTATGGGCAAGGCGTACGGAATTTGGCGCTGTTAACCCGCTGGTCGCGGCGGCTGGGGATTCTAACAACAGATTTGAAATCCGGTTTCATTCCGACGATACGCTTTTAGTCCTTAATTACGTTTCCGGCGTTGAAGTAATGCAGCTAAACACAAGCGCCGTTTATCGCGACACCGGTTGGTATCACATTGTTTTCAGCTATGAGGATGGCGACGGCCAACTATACGTCAACGGCGAAGAACCGGCTTATCAGACGGAAGACCAAAGCAGCGCCGGGGTTGATTGTAACTGGAACAAGGCCACGCTTCACGAAATCGGGAAGCGGACGCAAACAAGCGCAACATATTACGACGGATACCTTGCGCAAGTAACATCGCTTGATGGCGTGTCTATCCAGAACGGCGACTATGCCATAACGGACCTTGGCCAAGCCTTCGTGGCGGGTGCTAACGGCACAATCTGGACACCGCGCCCGGATAGCGTTCTAGCCGGTTACGCGACTACGGCGGGCGGCAATTCGTTTTGCCTGACTTCCGAAATTGGCGACGGCGCGGACGCAAACGACAATAATAACTTTACAGCAAATAATATGTCGCACGCGGCGAACGGGTCGGAAAGCACCCCATCGCTGTCGTACCCGATCCTAACGCCGCTAAACCCGGATCGCGGAAGCCATACGCTTTCCGATGGGAACCTTACGGTTATCAGCACAGGCACCGCCGCATGGTCCTTTACGGATATGACTTTTCCGGCGTCGGGCCATCACTACGCCGAATTTGTCGTTTTGTCTTCGTTGTCGTCAACGAACATGGGCGTTTTCGTTATGTCAACCGAAGGTGTTTCGAGCCTTAGCGGCCCGTCCGCTTCGGCCGATTCCTACGGCTACTGTACGAACGGCACGATACGGAACAACAACACTAATACGACCTATGGCGGCTCTTGTTCCAGCGCCAGCGTTATCAGCTTCGTGATGAACGAAGGCGCGCTGAATTACTGGCTTGATGGCGTTGACCAAGGCGAAGTTGTATCCGGTCTTGCCGGGGACTTCGTTCTAGGGGTCTTTGACGGATCATCGAACAACATTACCGGTACATTCCGGTTTGCGGAATCCGCCTGGACGGAAACCCCGCCAACGGGGGCGAAGCCCATTAACAGCGCGAACCGGGATACGCCTAGCTATCAGGGGTGCGATTACTTCAATGCCGTAACCTATACCGGCGACGGTGTGGCTATCGGGTCCGGCGGGCACGCGATTACTGGTATGGGTTTCCAGCCGGATATTGTTTTTGCAAAAGAGCGCGGCGCGGTAAATGATAGTCAGTGGTATGACCGTCTAACCGGCCGGCACGAACAGCTTCAGCCGAATGAAAATACAGCCGCCGTGAACCTGACCGAAGGTTTGTCGGCGTTCGATGCGGACGGTTTTACAACAGGCAGCCATGAGGAAATCAACAACGATACCGACACCTATATCGCCTTCGGCTGGAAGGCCGGTGATACCGACGTTGCGAATGACGAAGGATCAATAAGCATCATGCTATCCATATCGCAGGCCGGACACCTGTCGCTCGTCCGATACAGCGGGACCGGGTCGGCGGAAACTATCAACCACGGATTGGCCGAGCGCCCCGACCTTGTCATCGTAAAGGATATTACCGGTGCGTTTAGTTGGCAGGTCTGGTCACCTTTCCTGTCGTCAACATTACACTATCTAAACATCAATACCAATGCCGGAGAAAGTAATGCAAGCGGCGCCCAGCGGTGGAACGATACGGCACCGACATCGTCTGTCGTGACGGTCGGGACGGCATCATGTGCGTCCGGCAGAGACTATGTAATGGCCAGCTTCCGAAGCGTGCCGGACGTGTGCCTTGTCAGCGCCTACACGGCCAACCTTGATGCGGACGGCCCTTATGTTCCGTGCGGGTTCAAGCCGCGCTGGTTGCTAACGAAACGGCTCGATGGAACGGGCCATGAATGGCACGTCTACGACACCGAGCGGTCGCCGACCAACCCCGTCGACAAATATCTTTTTCTTGACCAGACGGCTGCGGAATCGACGGGCAAGGGAGTCGATTTTCTTTCTAGCGGCTTCAAGATCAGAACCGCGGACGCAGACGTTAATTCCAACGGCAATACGCATATCTTCATCGCCATGGCGGACGTGGCGGGCGGCGGCGACCTGCCGCCGGTACCAGGAGCATAACAATGACAGATCACCACTATGTCCGGGACGGCGCTATTCTGGCCTCGTCTCCCGGCCCCATTCTCGGCCTCATCGAAGAAGATTTTCAAACCCGGTTCAGCCGGGATTTTTTTCATCTGCCGGCGACCGGGAAAATGGCCTTCAATGTTTACGAGGAAGCGCTTCAGGGAAGTGCGTCTCCCGACGATTTCAACACCGTTACCGACACCGGCCCGGTCTGGAACGGAACTGCCGTGGTCAGAACCCTGGGCACTCAGACGCGCAACGTGGCGGATATAAAGGCTCGCCTGCGGCAGACGCTGACCCGGACGTTCGTCAGATATCGCGACAGCGGCGTTACCGTTTCGCTGGGAAAACAGTCGGTTGAAATCGACACCAGGCCGGGCGCCCAGCAGGAAGTCGCGGCTTTGGTCCGCCGGCTGGAGCGTGTCGGCGGCACCCAGTCGGTGTGCACCCGGTCCGGCGCGATCATCGAGGCCGATCTGCCAACCGCGCAGGCGCTCTTCATCGCAGTCGAGGACCACGTGGCGAATGCATGGAGCAATGACGCGGCCCTAGGCTCGGCGATTGACGCCGCGACAACGGCGGTTGCGCTGCGGGAGATCGACCTTACCGCTGGCTGGCCGGGGCAGTAACGGCATGATGAATGGCAACGATCTGCAGGGAAGGGGCTTTTCCATTCCACGAATTCTGGAAGTCGCGGTAACCGCCGGCATCGTGGGCGCTGTAACCCTATACGGCACGACCCGAACCATAGACGAGCGGTTGAATTCCGTTGCCGAAAAGGCGCTTCAGAACCAGCGCAATATCGAAAAGCTGCAAAGCCAGGTCGCAGTCGAGTTCTCGGCCATCCGGAGCCTGATGACGGATATCCGAATCCAGCTCGCGGAACGCAATCGTGCCGGTCTGGAAATCAGCTCTCTTTCCGAACGGGTCGACCGGCACGAAAAGCAATTCGATTCGATATGGCCGCGGCTGCGAGAAATGAAAGAGCGGGTTCAGACGCTTGAGCCCGAAGGCGCGGCCCGATGGCAACACTGACAGGAGATAGCGAATGACGACGCCAAGGGGACTCCGAAATCACAATCCGGGTAATCTGCGGCATTCATCCGATAGATGGCGTGGCATGGCGCGGGACCAGACCGACAACGACTTCGTTGCTTTCGAACATCCGGTCTACGGTATCCGGGCGCTGGCGCGGACCTTGCTGACCTATCAGGAAAAGTACGGGCTTCGAACCCTCCGGCAGATGGTGGAAAGATGGGCGCCGCCGGTTGAAAACGATACGCAAGCCTATATCGCCCACCTTGCCGCGCTGACGGGCGTTGCGCCCGATGCGCCGATCGCCCTGCGTGACCGGCCGCAGGAATTCGGATTGATGGTTCTGGGCATTATCCGGCACGAGAATGGCGCGGTGCCGTATGAGAAAGCGCTGATCGACGACGGCATTCTGCTTGCCTGCGCGGCGTGAGGAGGCGAACGATGATACAAATACTCGGTGCGCTTGCGCCATTGGCGTCGGAACTGATCGACAATCTGTTCGAGACCGAGGAGGAAAAGACTTCGGCCAGGGCAAGGCTTCTGGACCTGGAACAGAAGGGAAAGCTGCAGGATCTGCAGGTGCGGCTTTCCGCAATCATTGCGGAAGCGCAATCGCAGGACCCGTGGACCAGCCGCGCCCGCCCGTCTTTCCTCTATTGCATGTATGCGATGATCCTGTCAGCGATCCCCATGGGGTTTCTGTTTGCCTTCAAACCGGACATAGCGGAAGCGGTCATACAGGGATTCAACGGCTGGCTGGCCGCCATTCCCGACAGTCTATATGCTCTGTTCGGGGCGGGATATCTGGGATACACCACCGCCCGGTCGTGGGACAAACGGAACAGGTAAGGCCGGTTCATCCTGCTTCGCGCATGGTTTCGTGAAACCGCACCGGCTTCCCAATAGCCTTGCCGATCAATTCGCCGTCCTGCATGACCACGTTGCCGCGAATGATCGTGCCGACCGGCCACCCCGTCACCTTCATCCCGTCATAGGGGGTCCAGCCGCTTTTACTGGCCGACCACGCATCGGTGATGGTTTCGGTGCGGTTGAGGTCGACAATCGTGAAATCAGCGTCGTAGCCGACGGCCAGCCGGCCCTTGCCCTGTATCCTGAAAACCCGCGCCGGGCCGTAGGCGCACAGATCGACCAGCCGCTCCAGCGTCAATCGCCCGGCGGCGACATGATTCAGCATGATCGGGATCAGCGTCTGCACGCCGGGCATGCCGCTCGGGCTTTTCGGATAGGGCTGCGCTTTTTCCTCCAAAGTATGCGGCGCGTGGTCGGAGCCGATGATATCGACGATGCCGGCGGCCAGCGCCTTCCACAAAGCAGCGCGCTGGGCGGCATCGCGGATGGGCGGGTTCATCTGCGCCCGGGTGCCGATTTCGTTGTAGCAGTCGGGCGCGGCGAAGGTCAGGTGCTGCGGCGTCGCTTCCACCGAGGCGATGTCCTTGTTTTGCGCCAGCAGGTCCATTTCCTGTCCCGTGGTGATATGCAGAACATGCACCCGGCGGCCGGTTTCCTGCGCCAGCCGCAGGACCCGTTCCGTCGCCAGCCGGCAGACCTCCACATCCCGCCATTCCGGATGCATATGTACCGAAACGCCGTCCGTCAGCATCGACTTGCGATCGTTCAGCCGGTCATTGTCTTCCGCATGTACGGCGACGACCCTTTTCCCGTTTCTGAAGATGTCCCGTATCGTATCGTCGTCCGCCGACAGCAGGTCGCCCGTCGACGCCCCCATGAAAATCTTCACGCCACAACAACCGGGCATATTTTCCAGTCTTGCCAGTTCGTGCGTGTTCGCCGCCGATCCGCCGAGATAGAAGGCATAATCGGTCCAGCATCTGTCTTTCGCCCGGGTCAGCTTGTCAGTAAAGGCCGGCTCGTCGATGGTCAGCGGGTTGGTGTTCGGCATTTCAAAAAACGCCGTGATGCCGCCAAGCGCCGCCGCCCGCGACCCGCTTTCAAGGTTTTCCTTATGTTCGGGACCCGGTTCGCGAAAATGAACCTGGCTGTCGATCATGCCCGGCAGGATTGTCAGACCGCTACATTGCACGGTTTCGGCGGCTGAGTCCGCCAGCGAACCGATGGCGGTGATCTTTCCGTTTTCGACGCCGATATCGGCGTCGACCGCGCCGCCGGGTGTGATTGCAGTACCGCCTTTCAAGAGCAGATCAAACCTTTGAGCCATGATTGTCGCTTTTCCTGTGTCCGTTAACGGTGTCAGATACCGGTATCTGTTACCATCAACGCCCTGCTGAGGAAATGCGCAAGGATGACCAATTCGCTCGACATCGACCTGCCGCCGCTACGGATACCCGATACGGTAATCGAAACGGATGCCGGGAAGATCGTGCTGCCAGGCCAGGCGATTGAAGCAAAAACGGTAACGATCGACCCGGCCAAAGTTGGCGCGTGCATGGAAGCGGCGCGGCGGGCGGCGTCCGGCGCCTATGCCCCGTATTCCGGATTTCATGTCGGTGCGGCGGTGGTCATGGCGGACGACCCGGCACAGGAAATCAGGTCCGGCGTCAATGTCGAGAACGGCAGTTATGGCCTGACGGTCTGTGCGGAACGGTCGTGCATTTCAACGGCTGTGACAGTGGGGTTCAGGACAATCCGGTATCTGGCAGTATCCGCGCCGGCATCCCTCGACGGACCGCTGTCCGGCCGGATGCCGTGCGGGGCGTGCCGTCAGGTCATTCAGGAGTTTTCGGGAAATGCGGGCGCGCCCGAAGAAACGCTGGTATTTGTCGATACGGCGGATCCGGATGTGCTTGGCGCGGTTTTCGATGTGCCGCGCCTGCTGGCGCACGGATTTTCCTTCGACGGACCGCGGGACTAGCCGATGGAAAGCGAATCCATTCTTCGAGACGTCGCCTATCAACTGATGCCGCCGGATATTCTGTTGCTCCTGATGGCGGTTGTCCTGCCGTTCTGTCTCTTTCCCAGAGGGCGGGTCTGGTTCGCGCGGCTGGGCCTTTTGCTGCTAATCATGTCGATCCCCGTTGTCGCTAATCTGGCGTCCCTGCCGCTGCGTCTCACGGAAGTCGATACCGAACGTCTGACAGGGTCGGATTATGACGCCATCGTTGTGCTTGGCGGCGGCGTTTACGTCGACAATCAGGGCGGATACTGGCTGACCCGGCAATCCGCGCGGCGCGGTGCGGCCGGCAAGGCTTTGGCTGTGGCCCTGGAGCTTCCGGTTATCCTGTCCGGTGGAGGCCCGGTTCCCGACCAGCCACCGGAAGCCGAAGTTCTGGCGTCGCAATACGACTTCCCGGACATGGCGATTCTGGAAACCAGGTCGTTGAATACTTACGAAAACGCCGTCAATACAGCGGAAATCCTGCGGCAGAACGATTGGTCCCGCATTCTGCTGGTCACATCCGATACGCATCTGCTGCGGGCCGTCGCGATGTTTCGCTCCCAGGGTGTTGAAACGGTCGGACCTGTGGGGGTAGACGAACCCATGGACACAGATGGCTCGGACTTTATCCCGTCGGTATCGGCGTTTTCGATCTGGCGGAAAATCCTGAAGGAATATACCGGCATTGCATGGTATCTGATGACCGGCCGGATCGGCTTGGACGATCTCGGATCAGCCTGATGCAGGGCAAAGAAAAAGGGGCAGAAACCTGCCCCTTTTTCCAAATTCACAGCGATCACTCAAACGACGATGCGTCTGCTTAGGCTGCCAGCGATGAATCGTTCCATGCACTGGTCTGCTTGCAGTTTGAACACACACGCTCGCCCGGCCAGGAACTTGTGAATTCCGTACGGCACATCAGGCATTTGCGCGGCTTCGCAACGTATTTGCGATCCGACTGCGGCTTTTTGTTTTTTTCCGAGTCGCTCATCGATATCGTCCTCTCACTATAAGCTTTAGTCATGTCTCTCAGCGTCACGACCGCGCCTTGCGTCCACACTGACGCTAACGGAGTGTTTCATTGCTGATTGACAGAACCCACGAAAACGGGCCCCAAGGGCCCAATAACTGGCTCTTTAGATAGGCCATTTGTCATAGAAATGCAAAGAAAATAACGTTACGATATCGAAACGAAACGACTAAATTTGACTGAAGAGAAACAATTCCATGAAATTTTCCTTGTCTGTTAGTCAGTTATGCCTTTTCGGCCTTGCCCTGCCGTTTTTGCATGGCTGTTCTGCATTACAAGAAATTACGCCATTGGCTCCGGCGGACGCCTTTCTGAAAGACTATGCCACGGTCGCCTTTTACGAAGAGGGCGCCTCGTTTCAGGATCGAAAACTGATGCGCTGGTGCCGGCCGGTATCGGTATATCTGCCGGAGTCGCTGCCGGATGCGGCTGCGGCGTCCGCTGCCGAAACGCTCGACTGGCTGGCGGGAACCGAAGGCCTGTCGCTGACGATGCCCGGCGATCCGGCAATGGCGTCGCTTGTGGTTAAAACCCCGGCGACGACGATTGAAAGAGACAGGATCGTCGATGAAACCTTCCCGCATGACCGGTACAGCCGTCGCCGCATGAAAAAGGCGACCTGTTTTTTCGAGATCAGTACGGAAGTCAACGGTTGTATTCTGAGGGGGTCCGTTGTTGTCCCGGCCTATCATACCCCGGCCCTACAGACGCACTGCATGGCGGAGGAACTGGTGCAGGCGATGGGGCTGCCGAATGACGGCTCCTTCGGCCCGGAATCGGTCTTCAGCAGCGGGTCTGCGGCCGTGACGGCCTCGCCGCGCGACAGGCTGTTCGTCCGGTTGCACTATCACCCGGGGCTTCGGCCCGGCATGTCCAGGCAGGAAGCCCTAGCGGCGGCCCGACGCAACGCGACGGACCTTCTGTCCGAGGCGGATCGTCTCGAACCGCAATAATACAACAGTCTACTGGGTCTGACCGGTCTTGCTGAGCGTAAAATCGAGACCGCGGGAATAGGCCAGCGGCCAGTGCTGATATTGAGCGTATTTCTGACTGAGATCGGGCACGGAATCTTCCGAATACCGCACGACTTCCCGAACTGTCAGGTTGCCGTCCCGAGGCTCGTCATCCGCTTTCCCCGACATCGCCTGAATTAGGCTGTAGGTGAACACGCCGTGCCCCAGATCCTGCAGCTCAACCGCGAACTGCTGCTTGGCTGTCGCCGATACGATATGCAGACCGACGGACTGGCCCATCTGGCGCAGGACGCGCCGGTCGACCTGGTCCTCGAAGCCCGCCACCGCGGTCCCTGACTTGCAGGCGTCGATCAGCAGAATCACCCGCCGGGCGCCGATATCCTGTATCATTTCCTTGATTTTCGTTGCCGACAGCGCCCTCCTTTCCAGCCGGTTTACCGACAGGGGAAGCTCAAATTCGTAGGTGACGAAAAAGAACTCGTCCGGCGAGGCTTCGCCATGGCCCGCATAGTAGATCAGCACGACATCTTCCGGCGACGTATCCTTGAACTTGTCCAAAGCTGCGGTCACCCCCCGGCGCGTCGCCTTTTCATTAAACAATTCATAGAACTTGATCTCCGCGAACAGGCCGGAATAAGCGGATTTCATCGCTTCCTGAATGCCGCGCGCATCGGGAATGGCGTAGTTCAGCTTCAGTTCCGGATCGAGATATTCGTTCAGGCCGATCGTCAAAACATGCAGGTTCGGCGCGTGCGGCGGCGCGGTCACGTTCGAAACGACCTGGGTCGTGTTGCCCAGAATGGCTTCAGAGCTCGCGGCATTGGCGTGGAATATATTGCGTCCGGCAATCGGACGGATTTTGTAGGTGACTTCGACAATCTGCTTGCCGTCGTCTTCGTCCTCTTCCCGATTGGTGATGCTGCCCGTGCTGACAAGCTTGGTGTTGTGGAACAGGTTGACGATCGTTACGCCGCCGCCTTCGCCTCTTGCGGTCACCTTGATTTCAATCGGTTCAAGCTGATCGAGTTTCAGGGTGGGCGGTACGTCGACTTCGGATACCGGCGGCGGCAGTATGCCTTCCGCCAGCGAGGCCGATCCGGCGGTCAGCAGCGTACCGATGCCCAGCCGCTTTTTCTGCAGCAGATCCGGCTCGTAATACTGGTCGGTGAAGTTGTCGATGGGCAGGTCCACGGTATCGCCAACCCAGGCAAGGTTCGAAAGGGCGCGCGACGAGCCGTCGAACCGGCCGTCGGCATCGACGACCGCCCAGCCGTGTTCTGTGGATATCAGCGAGACGATGTGCTCGCCCGTATCGACATTCCAGAACTTCGTTACGCCTTCGGCGCCGGTGGTGACCAGACGCCCCGGGCTGGAATCGAAACGCACCTTGACGATCCCTTCCGGGTGGGCTTCGACGATTCTCGGTTCGTCTGGCTTGCCGTAATCCCAGATCAGAAGTCTCTTCTGGTCCTCCACAGCCGCGACGCTGCGGCCTTCGACACTGAAAGCCAGCGAAACGAGACCGCGTTCCGCCCCCTTGTAGACTTCCACCGGTGAATCGCTGTCGACCCGCCAGTGTACAAGCCTGCCGTCGCTGTCGGCGGTGAAGAATTCCGTTTCATCGACTCCGAAGTGAATGTCGTTCAACGTCCCCTGCGTCGCCTGAAATTCGCGTACGACAGCGCCTGACGATGTTTCAACGATCTGGACAAGGCCGGTAACATCCGCAGCCAGAATGAACTGGCCGGTAGAACCGATTTCGACGGTGGACACCGGTTTGCCGTTCCCGGCGAAGGAACGGATCTGCTGGCTGTCGGTAATCGATACCAGGTGAATCGCCCCGCCATCGTCGCCGATCACTATACTTGTGCCGTCCGGACTGAAGGAAAAGGACGTAGGCAGGGTGCTGTTGGTGGCGATGTACCGGGTGTCGCCACTGGCGACGTCCCGGATGTTCAGGCGTGCGGACGAATCGAAAAATGCGACGCTCTGACCGTCGGGCGTAAACTGAATCGCGGGGTTGGCGGAGCCGATGGAGTCCAGCCGATCGATCTGACGGCCTTCTTTCAGATCCCAGATCCGGGGGCGAAGATCATCCGAGATCGTCGCCAGATATTGACCGTCGGCGTTGATATCGATGGCGCGAACGGGTCCGGCGCTTTGTTCGATCCGAAGTTTTAGTTGCTGTCGTGTGACAGCCAGTTGGACATTCTTCTGGATCGCGCGCTTGATGGTGTTTAACTGCAATTGTGCATCGGCCGGCGCTGCCGACAGTACGGAACCCACGATGAACAGCGCCGCCGCCATGAAAACCGGAAGGTTGATGCAGTTTCTGGTTTTTCCGGTAACGCCCTGATTTTCCGCCATGTTTCCTGTGTCCAATCGATAAATCCGTCGAATTCGGGGATCAGTGTAACTCTTTACGGCAGCATCGTGAACGGAGCATTTATTCAAAACTATTGCAGGATCGGGATTTCCGTTCGGTAAACGCTGCGTAAAACGATGTTGCAGTGAAGCAACACAGGCGGGGAAATCTCGGAAAATTGCCTGAATTCGGCGTTTTTTGCGTGCGTTTTCACCTGTGAATCGGGAATGTATGACCCTTGAATGAACGAGTTGGGTGTCCCGGGGCTTTCTGATGAACCGTATACTTGGAATTTTCGCTATTCTTGCGCTTGTCGGCGCGTTTGCGCCGTCGATGGCTTCAGCGCAGATTTTTCCGGAAGATGAAAACGCGGCGGCGCAGGAAAGTGCTGAAGAAGCGGCGGTTGCGGAAACGGCCGGGACAATCCGTACGGTGGCGTCCCGGGCCGGTCAGGCAGTGAAGGTCATCCTGCTGAGCGGCTTCGGCTGGTTCAATTTCGATACCGGCGCCGCGCCGACAAATGTGGCATCGGAAAACCAGATTACGGGTACAGACGAATCCGCCGATTTTTTCGAGGGTGTTGGCGTCTGGTTCAATGGCTCGCATGAATTCCTGCGGATGATCCAGACCGACTTCGAGGCTGAAACCAGCATTTCCTCCGGTATCGTCGGCGCCGATAAATTCATTACCGATGATATTCTTCTCGGCGTTGCGGTTGGCCGTTCGTCGTCCGAGACCGAAAACAAGACGAAGTTCGCCGTCGGCGTTCAGACAACCGATATCGACACGACATCGACCAGCGGCACGTTGTACGGCGCGTATATTCTGAATGAAAACATCTATTTCGACGCGTCGATCGGTATTACCCGGGACCGGGTCAGAACGGTCGGTTTCGGGAATGCGGCAACGATTTTCAAGCAGAAGGCCAACAACCGGTACGGCGCGGTCAACGGCTACTATGTTCAACCCTATGCGGATGATCTGATCGTCACGTATCAGGCCGGCGTATCGCGCACATTGTCCAATTTCGGGTCGACCACGGATGAAATCAGTGGGGCGACCGTCAACGGAACGGATGCGAACACGACCCAGTATTCCATCGGCGGTCAGGCAAGCCATCTTTACGATAATGCGACGGTGCTGAACGGCGGTGCGGTGCTTGAATACTTCGGCACCGATCGCGAAATCGGCCTGGGCCGTGGTGTCGTCGGTGCGTCTGGCCTTGTGAACCAGCAGGTAGACTCCCGGTATCAGGTGCGCCTGACCGGCGGTGTCGACCATGCCCTGACGGAAAATCTGACCCTGTCGGGCGAGCTTGGCATTGTGACGTTTCGCGAAGATACCGATAACTGGAATGCGGGCTTCAACATCCGCTACGATTTCTAGTCGCATTCTGCCCGGCATTCGTGAAATCTTCTAATACCGCAATTGAGCGGTAGGTCTTTGGGTGTGACTTGGACGTGGGCAGCGTCAGGCAGATTGATCAGGTAAACTTCGGGCTTGTGCTCGTTTCCTTTCTGGTTGCCCATATCGCGCCGATTGAACTTCTGGTCATTTTCTATGCCTTTGTCGGTCCGGCGCATTACCTGACCGAAATGGCATGGCTGCACGAACGCCAGTACTACACCAAGGCTCGGTGGGACTTCATTTTTCTGGCGGCGCTTGCCTTGATCGTCTTTGTAAGTTTCGATCTGGGGCTTCAGTACATTGTCCTGATCGTCGCGTTTTTCCTGGCGGTAAGCATGGCCCTGACAGACAACTGGTTATGGCGCATCGCCAGCACTGTCTCGCTCAGTTCGCTGGCCATTCTGCTGGTCGCCTTCGACACGCCGGTTACCTGGCTGTTCGTCTTCCTGCCCAACATGATTCACATCGTCGTCTTTACATCGATCTTCCTGTTGCTGGGGGCCTTGCGCAACAACAGCGGGTACGGGTTCGCGACACTAGGCGCACTGGCCCTGTGCAGCGCGACATTCTTCATGCCGATCGATTTCAGCACCGGCGTGACGGCATACGGGCTGGAGAACGTTCGCCTGCTGCGCGGCATGTACGAAGGGTTGTTCGACCTGTTTCAGGTTAATCTGGATGACGGTTTCAGCCGCAATCTGATCGGCTTCGTCGCCTTCGTGAACACCTACCATTACCTGAACTGGTTCAGTAAAACCGAAGTCATCAAATGGCATCAGGTGCCGAAGCCGGTTCTGGCCGTCGTCTGCACCGTCTATGCGGCATCCATTCTCGTTTATGTCATCGACTATCAGACAGGCTTCAAGGTTCTGCTGCTCCTCAGCTTCATGCATGTCGTGCTGGAATTTCCGCTGAACACCGTCTCGACGATTGAAACCGGTCGTCTGCTGCGGCAGCGGTTCCGGTCGGCATAGGGCCCAGGAAGAGGCATCGGCGATGCGGCTATGCTGGGCGTCGCAGTGATGCGGCCCGGTTCGCCAGCCGCGCATAGGCCGACAGGGCGACGACGACGATCAGCGCGCCGATGGCTTGCGGCAGGGACAGGGTTTCGTTCAGAAACAGGGCCGCGATGGCGATCGACAGAACAGGTTCGATATTGAACAGGATCGCCAGTGTTTTCGTGTCGATCGCCTTCAGCGCCAGAAGCTGCACCAGATAGGCTGCGGGGAATATCACCGCGATACCGAGAGTTGGCCAGGTCAACACGCTGTGCTCGAAAGAGGAAAGCGACTGCCTTAGAAACAGGATGGCCGCGAAGCTGAAAAGGGCGGTGCCGGCGCTGCCGTAGAAGGAAAGCGCCAGAAACGAAACCTCGCCAATGCTCGACCTTGCCGCGACCAGATAGACCGCAACGGTAAGTGCCGCCGCGAACGCCAGTGCGACGCCGCGCCAGTCGAGACCGCCGACTTCCGGCCCCAGCGCCAGCCCGAGACCGGTGAAGGCCGCCAGAAAGCAAAACCATTGTCCGCGGCTGGCCGTCGGCCCCTGTTTCAGAACGGTTGTCAGCAGCGCGACCAGTATCGGATGCATGTAGAACAGCAAAGCCGCGAGACCGACCGGTATGTAGCCGACGGATGTCAGATAGCACATGCCCTGCAGCGAAATGGCGATCACCATCACCGCCAAGGCCGGCCAGTGGCGGCGCGGGACGCGAAAGGACGCGCCGATCAACAGCGCCAGTCCGCCGGATACGAGTGCGGTCGAAGCGCCGCGGACCAGGGTGAAGACCAAGGCATCGCCGCCCTGTGCCTGACCATAAGCGGCGATCGGCGTGTTGACGGAAAACAGCGCTGCCGACAGCAATGCCAGCACAACGCCGAAGGTTACGGTTTTCATCCTGCCTTTAGAAGGCATACCGTCCCGGCTGGCAAGATTGAAACCGGCGATTTACCCGATGCGAAACGGGTTTCCGATGATCAGGCGGTGGAAGCCCTGGCGCGTCGAATAGCCGATCATTTTCAGATGCAGATAGACCGGTTTGCTGCGGTCATCGTCTGGCCAGTAATGGTAATCGTTGCTGGCGTTCACCGTCGGTTTCAGACTTTCGAAATACGGCATGCCCTGGGCCAGCTCGCGTACGGAAAATCCCTGCTGACCGGCAGGCACCATGCCGTTGATCTTCGCCACCGCGTCGTCGAAGCCCTTTCGGGCTTCAAGCTCGTTGCTGTAGAGCGCGCTGTCGATCTGCAGCGCGACCAGACGGTCGTCGTTATGAGTGTCGAATTGCGCGATTACCGCGCTGGTGTCGTTCAGCCACGAGGGTACGGCCAGCTTGCAGGCGACAAAGCCGTCGGAGACCGGTTTGCAGGCTTCGGTGCGGGGCTTGACCTTGTCCAGCGTGTCGTACCAGGACAGCCCGAACATCAGCGGTTTGTAGTCATCGGCCGCTTCGGCGATCACCAGCTTTTCCTGGATATCGACGGACTTGCTTTCGGCGGCGAAATCGGCGGCTTTCATCCCGGTATCGGAAACGACTTTCGGGTCCGCGCCATAGGCCAGCAGCATGGTCGTTGTCCGATCGTCGTCATTTCTAGCGGCCCGCATCAGCGGCGTTACGCCATCGATAATCTCATTGGCGTTCGTGCTGTTTTTCAGCAGGAAATGAAGCGCGGGATGAAACTTCCCCTGATTCTGCCGGTCGACGATGTCATGCAGCAGCGTCCTGCCGGCCTTGCCGCCGGCATCGATCAGCGTTTGCGCGTGGCTCAGCTTGCCCGACAGTACAGCGTAGTCGACCGGATTCCGGAAGGACACGTCCTGCTCGTGCAAGACCGGAATTTCTAGAGACGCCAGATCGACGGCGTCGCCATGCGTGTCGAGCAGGGTTCGCAGTTTATCCGGGCTTTCTTCCTCGATCAGCCGCGCAATTTCAGCATCCAGCCGGATATCTTCGGTAATTGCGCTGTTGTCGATTTCGGCGACCGGATCGGGATCCAGAGCCGGCCTCACCGGTGCGCGCGGCGAATCGCCGGTCCCCGTTGAGGTCAGGGCGGCGACTTCCAGCGTCGATTCCGGCGCGTTGGACGCCAGATCGACCGGTTCCGGCAGAACTGTCCGTTCAGGCTGAATGATGTTTTCAACAATCGGCGCGTTCGGCTCCAGATCTGTAAAATCGATGACCTGGGGCAGGGTCAGCGCCACCAGCTCCGGCTTTTCCTGCGGCACGGACCGTTCCGGTACGTCGAGAGAAATCGGCAGCGGCGTGGTCGCTGTCGGCGTCTCTTTAGCCCCGACCTCCGCGACTGCGGTTTTGCGTCTCGCCGCTGCCGCGGCTTCCAGACGCGACCGGACGATCGGGTAGGCCGCCGCCAGTTCGATCGGGCTGATATCGCATCCCGGAAGCGGGTCCAGCGATGCGTTGAATTCAGTCAGAACGCCGACCGCCCGCACCCGTCCGTTGGCCGCCGCGAGGCCGAGGGGTGTGAGGCATCCGTGTACGCCGCCCGGCAGGTCGGGTTCCGCACCGGCGCGCAGCATCAGCTTCAGCGGTTCCGCCAGTCCTTCGGCGGCGGTCAGATGAAGCACGCTCCGTCCTTCCGCCATCGGCGTTGCCGGGTCTGCCCCGGCCTGCAACAGCAGGTTAACCGTCATTGGCAGACCGTGCCGCGCCGCCTTCAACAACAGCGGCGTGCCTTCGGCGTCGCGCTGGTTCGGGTCGGCGCCGGCAAGCAGGGCCTGGCGGGTGATCTGCGGGTTATTGCCTGTAATGGCCGTTGCAATGTCAGGAATAACATCGGGCTGTGAAGACGGTGCGATTGACGGTCCGTGCATCAGAATTTCGAATATCGACGACGCGCTCTGCGGGTTCATCGCCGCGATGGCGAGGCCGATCGAGAACGCACCGGCCAGAGCGCCGCTCAGCAGCACGCCCCGGCTTACCTGCTTTTGTCTGGCATCGGCCCGGCGGCGGTTCGGAACCTGCTTTTCGGCCTGTCTGTCCGACCGCCGTTTCGTCAATCCGGCCACCAAAGAGGCAATATCCTGCTGCGGACCTTGCGTTTTCGCATGATCGTCCAAGTCCCGGTTTCCCCGCCCGTCCGGTTCGGCCGCTCCACGGGATATGTCCAGAAACGGCTCGGCATGATGCGATTCCGGCTCTGCCGTGTCCGGTTCATCCGTCCGGCCGGGGTCGATTTTCCAGAAGTCTTCCTGCCGGTTTTCTTCGGTATCGTCTTCCGGTTCCCACAAGGCCATCTGGCCATCCGGCACGACGATCTCGTTCGTGATTTCCTGCTGGACGGGCGCACCCGGATCGGGTTTTTCAAGCACCTGACCATCCCGGATTGTCACGATATGCAGGTAGTCGGTTTCGCCGGTAATCGGCGAGAACTGCGATTCCAGCAGTTTCAGCTCGTCGTAGCGGTCCTGAGAGACCAGGTCGCCAAGGCGCAAAATCGCCGCCTGGGCATCGGCAATGTTTTCAAGATTCTGCCAGTGCGGACCGGACCGGCCCTGAATCCAGAACGACCGAGTTCTGCTGGAATCGGATTTGATTTGATCTGTTGTATCCACGACGCCCGCCATTCGCCTGATTAATCACGTTCAACCAATCAGATTCGCGAGCCAAATCAAAGGAAAACACCATATTTAGGGCGTCAGCCGTTGCTTTGCAGAACATCTTGCATGATTCCGGTCTCGCCACCGCCTGCACCCGGCGCCGGTCGTACGGCATCAAGCGTTGGACAAGCCTTTTGCCGCATGCAAAAACGGGGATGCGTAAACAGTGCTGTTTTCAGGACAATCTGCATCGGGCGTCGACAATGCCACTATCCTTTTTATCCGAAACCCCGGCGGTCATGGGGATACTCAACGTAACGCCGGATTCGTTTTCCGGTGACGGCCTGTCCCAGGTCGATTCCTCAGACATGGCCGTCGAACAGTCGTTGCGGCAGGCCGAACGGTTTCTGGCCGACGGGGCCGACATTCTGGATATCGGCGGCGAGAGCACGCGGCCCGGCGCAACCCCGATCGATGCCGAAACGGAATGGCGAAGAATCGGCCCGGTTATCAAGGCGATCTGCCGTGACTTTCCCGGCGTCGTGCTTTCGGTCGATACCTACAAGGCGTCGGTCGCCAGAAAGGCCGTCGCGGCGGGGGCGGCGATCATCAACGATGTCTGGGGCGGTCTTGCCGATCCCGACATGCTGTCGGCGATGGCCGACACCGGCGCGCCCGCCGTGCTGATGCATAACCGGTCGAAACCGTCCGACACGATCATCGACGAGCGCCTGGGCGGCGCGTATGTCGCGCCGGATTACGAAAACTTCATGGATGAAATTCTCGTTGAACTGCAGGATCTTGCAGCGTCGGCGGAAGCGGCGGGGATCGCGAAGGAAAAGATCATACTCGATCCCGGTATCGGTTTCGGCAAGACCGATGAACAGAACATGATGCTGATCTCTCAGGCTGACCGGCTGCGGACGCTCGGCTATCCCATTCTGCTCGGGCCCAGCAGAAAGGGATTCATCGGACGGATTCTCGATGTTTCGTCGACCGACAGGCTGGAAGGAACCGCCGCGACAATCGCCGTCGCCACGATGAAGGGGGCGGATATCGTCCGCGTTCACGATGTCCGGGCGATGAAGCGCGTTGTCACGATGACCCGCGCGATCATGGCCACCGGCGTTTAATTCAATTGGGGGCAACGATGGCGAAAGTGGCCCTGGCGCTCGGGTCGAATATCGGCGACAGGCGGCAAAATCTCAGAACCGCGGTCGAGGCGCTGGAAGAGCGAACTATCGTTGAGGATGTCTGGGAAGCGCCGGTCTACGAATCCGATCCGATGTATGTCGAAGACCAGGCAACTTTCATGAATTCCGTTGTCGTCGGAAATACCTCGCTGACGCCGCCGGCCCTGCTTTCGGCCCTGAAAGCACTGGAAAACGATCTTGGCCGGGAAGCCAGCATACGGAACGGTCCGCGCCTGATCGATCTCGACATCATCATCTACGACGATCAGGTGATAACGGAAGAAACGTTGGAGATCCCGCATCCGCGCATGCATGAACGCCCGTTCGTGCTGCAACCCCTGTCGCAGGTCTGGCCTGGCTGGCGGCATCCGGCTTCCGGCGCGACTGCCTGTGAAATGTGGACCGATCTGGCCGCGTTGCCGTCGGCGGAAGGGTCGCTTCGCAAGGTGGCCGACCGCATTCGCTGAATGTCAGCCACTACCGGGTGCCGGCGTTCTTCACCCATTCAATCCAGCGTCCAGTTTGCTGCATGCCCGCCCTGCAAAACTTGCACTGGCATTATTTGTGCAATGCAGCAATCTGCTATGTAACGGAATTGAAAAGATTAATTTGCGCCTTATGTGGTGCTGTAGACAGATCAAGACGGAGTAAGACAATGCAAACGACACAAGGGCCTTGGGCCGAAGCCGGGCAGAACCTGCAATCCCTGCGGCTGCAATGCGAGATAACAGAAGCCGAACTGGCCGAACAGGCCGGTGCGCCGTCCCGCCAGTGGGTTCTGGATATCGAAAACGGCCGCCGCGCGGTTCCCTCCTCGATGTACCGCACGCTGGCCGGAATCTATGGCCTGCCGGTCCGCGACTTCGCGACGCTGTGCCTGCGTTTCTATGACCGCAAGGCCTATGACGCTCTTTTCGGCAACCAGTCCGATCTGGTCGCTGTCGCCGCGTAAGCAGCGATTCGCCGTCCGGCATTCTCAGAATAGCTGGTTTTCGCCGCAGGTCTCGATAATCGAGGCCACGGCTGCTGCGGTCCCTGTACCGCGTGTCTGCGTTTCGACGTACAGACCGCCGGTTTCTGCGGCATAGGTCCGCATGATCGACGAAACTTCCGGGTCGACGCCGAAATACGACCCGGATGTCGGCACGTAAATCGCCGAAATATGAATGTTCTTCCGCTGGGCCGATAACGCGACCCGGTACGCGTGCAGGTCGTCAATTCCCTGTATGTACGTGTCGTCGAAGCCGCCGGGCTTGTTGTCGGTGATAAGGATGAGGATCCGGCTGTCGGCGATCCACTCTCCGTTAAAATCTCCCTTCTGCTGGCGGCCGGCCGCCGGCAGGCTGTTGATTGCGGCGTTCAACGCCTCGTCGGATGCTTCAGGGCCGGACCGGCCGCCATAGGCCGACAGGTGGTTGATTTCGGCTTTTACCATGCTTGACTTGGTTTCGATGTCGGGCAGGGCGTCCAGGTCCAGCCGAACCACCACGCTGTCGTCGAAACTGATCAGACCGATCCGGAAATCGCCGCCTGAAACGCGTTGCAGAACATCCAGAATGTCCTGCGCCTGCTTTTTCATTTCACTGATTGAACCGGCGAGACTGAATGTGGTGTCCATCACCAGAACAAGATCGACCGATCCGCATCTTGCCGGGCCGTCGTCGCTTGCCTTCGCGCGGATGCCGCCGGCGTTTAAGGCGGTGACGAGGACGAGACCGCACAAAAGCAGACCGCCAGCTATGGAGGAATGCTTTCCCATTGCCGTAGAGTGCTTTTAAAGATCGGAATCGGCAAGTCTCATAACGGTGTTGTGACCCTCGCAGATCGACGGCAGCATGCCGGGACCGGTCGACAGGATGTTCTCGGCGAAAAACCGCGCCGTGGTCACTTTCTGCCGCAGCACATTTTCGTTCCCGCCGGCGCCTTTTTCGCTTTCGAGGATATCGAAGGCGCATTTCGCCATCCGCGCCATCATCGATCCTCCGGCTGTTATGCCGAACAGGGTGAGGTACGGCGTCGATGCCGCCTGAATGGCTGCGGTGTTGTGCTTGCCTTCCGACAGGATCCATTCCGTCGCCGTCTCCAGCGTATCGATGCTCAGGGCGAGATATTTTCTGATGATGGAAATTTCCGGATCGACAATCGGGTTAAGGCCGTTCACCAGCGCATTCAGCTCGTCGAAATACTCCCAGACCGCCACGCCGTCATCGCGCAGAATTTTGCGGCCGACAAGATCGGCGGCCTGTATGCCGTTCGTTCCTTCGTAAATCGGCAGGATGCGTGAATCCCGGTAATACTGGGCGGCGCCGGTTTCCTCGATGAATCCCATGCCGCCATGAATCTGAACGCCCAGTGAACTGATCGCCACTGATTGATCCGTCAGCCAGCCCTTGATGACCGGGGTCAGAAGGTCGACCCGGCGGCTGGCGTAGGCGCGCGTTGCGTCGTCGCCATGATGCTTGCTGGTATCCACCGATACCATCGTGTCGAGAATCAGCGACCGCATCGCCTCGATTGTGGATCGCATGGTCAGCAGCATCCGGCGGATATCGGGATGCCGGGCAATCGGCCCCGACGCGTCGCCGCCGGGCGCTATTCCCTGTATTCTTTCCTGCGCATACAGGCGCGCCTGCTGGTAGGTGCGTTCGGCGATGGCGAGGCCTTGCGAGGCAACCGTCAGGCGGGCGTTGTTCATCATCGTGAACATGCAGGTCAGCCCCTTGTTCTCGTCGCCGACCAGATATCCGATCGCCCCGTCGTTGTCTCCATAGGCCATCACGCAGGTCGGGCTGCCATGAATGCCCAGTTTGCGTTCGAGAGAGACGCATCGAAGATCATTGCGCCGGCCGGGCGTTCCATCGTCATTGGCGATGTATTTCGGAACCAGAAAAAGCGATATGCCGCGCGTTCCGGCCGGCGCATCCGGCAGACGGGCCAACACCAGATGACAGATGTTTTCCGACATGTCGTGTTCGCCGTAGGTGATGAAAATCTTCTGGCCCTTGATGCGGTAATGGTCGCCTTCCGGCGTCGCCCTGGTTTTGAGCAGGGCGAGATCGGACCCCGCCTGCGGTTCCGTCAGATTCATCGTTCCGGTCCATTCGCCGGAAACCAGCTTCGGCAGATACAGCCGTTTCAGCTCGTCCGAGCCGTGCGAATGAAGGGCCTCGATGGCTCCTTGCGTCAGCAGCGGCCACAATCCCCAGGACAGATTCGCGGCATGCCACATTTCGCCGACCGCAATCGCGACGGTCCAGGGCAGCGCCATCCCGCCGATATCCTCATCGAAAGGCAGACCGCACCAGCCTCCCTCCACAAAGGCGTCATACGCCTCCTTCCATCCATCCGGCGTCCTCACGGCGCCGTTTTCAATCGTCGATCCTTGCCGGTCGCCGGACTCGTTGATCGGCGCCAGCACTTCCGCGGCGAATTTCCCCGCTTCCTCGAAAATCGGATCCAGATAGTCCGCGTCGATGTCCTTGTAGGGGGCCAACCCCTGCAAGGAACTGCCGAGCCCGAAATCATCGAACAGGAATTTAAGGTCGGTTAGTGGCGCGGAATATCCGGTCATGCCGTTTTCATACCCTTATTTGCTTTTACAGTACTTTACCTGGATTAAAGAGACCTGACGGGTCTATCGCGTCCTTTAACTTTCGCATCAGCGACAGCTCCGTCGCCGATTTGTAGCGCAGCATTTCACCGCGTTTGCTCTGTCCGACCCCGTGTTCCGCGCTGAACGACCCGCCGAATTTTGCCGTTATGTCATGGACGATTCCGTGGATGGCGTCGATTTCATCTTCGAACGCATCGGCTGTCATGCCGGGTGGCGCTGTCACGTTGTAGTGCAGGTTTCCGTCGCCGACATGACCGAATGGATAGGGCTGAACACCTGGCATATAGTCATCCAGCGCAGCAGCGGCATTACGCAGAAAGGCGGGAACCAGACTTACCGGCACGGAAATATCGTGCTTGGTCGATGGGCCTGATTTGAGCTGGGCGTCGACGATCGCTTCGCGCAGAAACCAGATATCCTTGCGCTGCTGTTCGGACTGGGCGATGGCGGCGTCGGCGACCAGTCCGTCCTCGAAGGCGCTTTCCAGCATCCCTGCCATCGCTGCCTGCATAGCCCCGTCGTTTCCCGAGCCGCCGAATTCCAGAAGCACGCTCCATTCCGCGATATCGCTCATCGGCCGTTTGGCCGCAGGCACGTGTTCGAAAGCGGTTTCCAGCGTGATTCCCGCTAGAAGTTCAAAACTGACAAGGCCGTCGCCGCTCGCCGTGCGGGCCCGTTCAAGCAGGTCGAGACATCCGTCCAGCGAGGCCAGCGCGCAGAAGGCGGTGGCGTGTTCGTTTAGTTTGGGAAACAGCTTCAGGGTTGCGGCGGTGATGATTCCCAGCGTGCCTTCAGAGCCGATCAGAAGCTGTTTCAGATCGTAGCCGGCATTGTTCTTGCGCAGCGAATTCAGGCCGTTCCAGATTTCGCCGTCAGGCAGAACCGCTTCAAGCCCCAGAACGAGGTCCCTCGTATTGCCGTATCGCAGGACGTTGATGCCGCCGGCATTGGAGGCGATGTTGCCGCCGATGGTGCAGGACCCTTCCGCGCCGAGACTCAGCGGGAAAAGGCGGTCCGCTTCCGACGCGGCATGCTGTACATCCTGCAGGATGCAGCCGGCCTCGACCGTTATCGAATAATCCGCCGGGTCGACGGCCCTGATACGATTCATTCGTGTCAGCGACAGGGCGATCTGATTGCCGCTCGCATCCGGCGTTGCGCCGCCGACGCGTCCCGTGTTGCCGCCTTGCGGCACGATCGAAACCTTGTTGGCGGCGCAGATCTTCACGACTTTGGCTACGTCTTCGACCGTTGCGGGCCTGGCCAGCAGGGCGCATTTGCCATGATAAATGTTTCTGCTGTCGACCATCAGCGGGTCTATGACACCGGGATCGGTCGACCACGCATCCGGGTCGAGGGCGGATTTGATTTCGGCGACAGCGTTTTGCACCGATGCCTTTGCCGATGTGCGGTGGTCAAGGTTGCTCATACGCAACTGTGTACGATGCAGCCTGTAACGGTGCAAGAACAGGAACGGTGTAAGACGGTTCGCGCCGATTTTTCTGCCCGGCCGGCCGCCTTATCCGATCCGTGTTCCTATGCCGTCTGCTTTCCGGTCGTCGTCGGGCAGAACCGAAGCACCAGAAATCCGATTACCGACATGGACGCCGAGCCCGACAGGACGCCGAGCCTGATCGCCGAACCGTATTCGGGGTCGGTGAAGGCCAGATTGCTGATAAACAGGCTCATTGTGAACCCGATCCCGCACAGACAGGCAACACCGTAAATCTGCATCCACGACGCGCCGTCAGGGCGTTTGGCGATTCCTGATTGTGCCGCCAACTGCCGCAACAACTGGCAATGCCGCCTTGGGTTTTTTCGATAGACCGCCCTGCATGATCTCGCGTTTGATTTCCAGCCCCACGTAGTCAGGAATTCCTCAGAACACAGCTTGGCGGACTGCCTCTCCCTGGGAACGTCTATCTGTTTGGGTCGGACCCTTCCAGGAAATCGCTCCGACTGTCATACTTCCCGGCCAGCGCATCGCCTTTTGTCTGCGACCACATCGGTACCCCGGCAAGGTAAGCCGCACGGCCGAGAAGATGCGCGCCGATCGGTGCCGTAATCATCAGAAAGATGATCCCCGAAAGCACCCAGGCGATGATTTCCAGTTCCTCGGAGTGAACGCCGGCCGCCAGCAGCATCAGCCCGGCGCCCAAGGTGCCGGCCTTGGTCGCCGCGTGCATGCGAATATAGATGTCCGGCAATCGAAACAATCCGATCCCGGCAATAAGAGAGAACACTGCACCGATCAGGATCAACACCCCCGCGATCAGGTCGATCATGGCTTGTCTCCCTGCCCCGAAAGTTTTGACGGTTCTATTTCAGCCACCTCCATTCCCGCGACTTCTTCCGGCTTGTCATTCGGCTCGGAACCGGTGATTTGCGCGGCTCGATGGATGTAGCGTGCAAACGCCACGATTGCGAGGAAGCCGACCAAGGCCATGGCGATTGCCACGTCGATAAAACTGTACTCGCTGGAGACTACCGCCTGAACGGTAATGAAACCGATGCCGATGAGCATCAGAAAGTCCAGGGCCAGAACACGGTCGGCAAAGCTGGGGCCGCGCATCAGCCGATAAACCGTAAATGCAAAAGCCGCCAATAGACAGCCAAAGGCAACCGTAATTGCGAACTCGAGAAAAGCCTGACCAAGCGCTTCCATTACTCTACTCCATTGCATCCTTGATCAAGTGCTCGAACCCGTCCTTGATCTCACGGCGTAATTCTTCCGGGTCTTCGATATCCATGGCATGGATGTAGAGGGTCGACTTGTCGCTCGATACATCGATGCTCAGGGTGCCGGGCGTGAGGCTGATCAAGTTGGCCAGCAACAATATTTCCGAATCCTTGTCCAGGTCTAACGGCAGCGCGATGATTGCCGGTTTAAAAGTCATCCGCGGGCTTAGCGTGTCCCGTGCCACCCGGTAGGACGACAGGCACAGCTCTTTGAGAAACTCCCAGATCAGTCGGACCATGCGGACCGGGCGATAGAAATTATGACGATCAACCCGCTCACGAACCAGCCACAACGAGAAGAAACCGAGAATGAAACCAAAAAGCAGATTGCCTGGCGCGAAACTCGCTGTGACCGCCCCCCAAATCAGGGCCAGGAACAAGTTGAGCAGCAGAAGGTTCATTGCGTCGCCTCCTTGACATCGGCGATCTCTGCCATCGGCTTGCCGAGAACCGTACTGATGTAGGCATTGGGGCTTAAAAGCTCTTCGGCAGACCGGCTGGACATCTCCACCACCGGGGCGGAATAGAGACCGATGATGATCGTCATGACGGCAAAAGCACCAAGACTTCCTTTCACCAGCGGTCCCGCCTCCTTTACCGGCGTTTCATCCTCGTCCGCGCGCCAGAAGACCAAGGCAAAAACCCGGCCAACGGCGACCAGAGTCAGGAAGCCGGAAAGCAGAATACCGGCGACAAGAATAGTCGATCCGGCTTCGTGGCCCGCCTGAACCAGAAAAACCTTCGGCCAGAACCCGGCGAGGGGCGGCACGCCGGCAAGCGAGAGGCCGACGATCAGGAAAGCGACAGCCAGAAAAGGTGCGCGCTTGTAGAGGCCCGCAAGCTCCTCGATCCTCATCGTCTTGCCAGCCACAGCGATCATGCCGGCGGCGATGAACAGCCCGGCCGAAATGATGATCGAGTGAACGAAGTAGAAGATCGTGCCAAGAAACGCCGCCTCGGTGCCCAAAGCCAAACCGCCGGCCATGACCCCGACGCCGCTCACTATGGTGAAGGAGACGAAACGGCGAATATCCGACTCAGCCAGGGTTCCCAGCGCACCAAGCACCATGGTCGCGACGGCAATCCAGATCATGGCATCCCGAGCCATGTCACCGCTATCGGGGAAAACCAAGGAGAACACGCGGATCAGCGAGTAAACGCCGACCTTGGTCAACAGCGCCGCGAAGATAGCGGAGACCGACGGGAGAGGCGTGTGGTAGGCTGCCGGCAACCAGAAGTAGACGGGAAACAGGGCCGCCTTCATCCCGAGCGAGACAAGGAACAACAAGGCCACGGTCTCCAGCGTCGAGTCTTGCGGCAGTGTTGCCACCTTGCCGGACAGATCGGCCATGTTGAGAGTGCCTGTCAGGCCGTACAGCAGGGCGATCGCGATCAACAGCAACGTCGTCGCAATCAGATTGAGGAATGCATACTTGACCGTACTGTCAATCTGCTCGCGCCGGCCGCCGAGAACGATGAGACCGAAGGACGAGATCAATGTGACTTCGAACCAGACATAGAGATTGAAGATATCGCTGGTCAGAAACGCACCAGCGACTCCGGCCATCAAGGCAAGCAGCAAAGGAATGAATCCGGCCCGACGAAGCTCAACTTCCGTCGAACCAATGCCGTGAACGGCAACGATCAGACCGACGATGCTGCCGACCACGGTTAGCCCAGCACCAAGCGTATCGGCCGCCAGTGCGATACCGAACGGAGCCTGCCAGCCGCCCATCGACATGGCGACGACACCATGGTCCCAGACATGGGTTAACAGGGCGATGCTGGCGACGCACTGGGCGCCGAGACCAGCGATCCCGATGAACGATTGTAGCTGCACACGGCCCCAGGCTGCCGCCGAGAGGGCAGCCCCCAGAATCGGGATGACAAGCGGCCATACGATGAGCCAGGCAGCGCTCTCAAACATCGCTGCCTCTCAGGACTGCAGGTCCGGTCATCGGTTCAGCGTCGCGCATCTCGTCGGTGTCTACCGTGCCTAGAGACTGATTCGTACGAAACGCCAGCACGAGAAGGAAGGAGAACAGCGAGAAGCTGATCACGATCGCCGTCAGGATCAGCGCTTGAGGCAAGGGATTGGCGATCACCGTATCCGCGACCTCAAGCCCTTCGGGAATCAATGGCGGCGCATTCCGCATCAATCGGCCCGCAACGAAGATCAACAGATGGGTTGCATTGCCCAGCACGAAAATGCCCAGCAGTAGACGGATCAGGATTCGCGACGTTAACAGATAGATGCTGACGGCGAACAGAATCCCAACGACGATGGAGAACGCAAATTCCATCTACTTGCTTTCCTCCAGCGCCATGATGATGGCGACGATAGTACCGACAACGACGAGATAAACCCCGACATCGAAGAGCACGACAGTCGACAGGTATTTGAAGTCCGGGGCGAAGGCCGGGAACCACCACTGACCGGTCATGAAGGCGTCCCCAAAAATCAGAGAGGCAACTCCGCTCAGGCCTGCGACAAGAAGTCCAAAGCCGGCAATTGCGATCGGGTGGGCGACCAATGCGCGGCGGGTCGCCGCAACCCCTTCGTTGATGGTGTAAATCGCGAAAGCCGACGCGCCGACCAGGCCGCCGATAAAGCCGCCGCCCGGCACGTTGTGTCCGCGCAGCAGCACAAAGATCGAAAACAGCACTGTCAGGCCGACCAAAAAGGGCGTCGCCGTCCTGAGGATGAGAGAGTTCATCGGACATCCTTTTCGCTATTGGTGCCGTCAATCCGTTGGGAAGAAGAGAGCGGCGGCTCGGCTGCCATAGCCGCCTGAGTAATGCGCCGGCCGCCCAACGCCAGCAAGCTTAGAACGGCGACACCGGCGATAACGACGACGGCGATCTCTCCGAATGTATCGAGGGCGCGGAAGTCGACCAAGATCACGTTCACGATATTGCGGCCATAGGCTTCCGTGTAGCTGCGTGCGGCAAAATACTCGCTCAGGGTCAAATCGAGAGGTCGGTCAGTGATTGACAATAGCAGGAGGGACAAACCCGTCCCGGCGGTTACCGCGACGCCGATATCCCGGGTAGCCCCCGGCCAACCGCGCCAGTCTGAACGGTAGATCGGCAACCGCATGATGACGAGCGCCAGGATGACGACCGACAAGGTTTCCACCATCAACTGGGTAAAGGCGAGGTCCGGCGCACTGAACAACACGAAGATCAACGCAACCGCCATGCCGAGCACACCCATGGAAAGGATGCTGATCAGCCGCGATCGTGCAATGGCGATGGCGAAGCCGCCCGCCAGAGCTAACAACGCAATTCCCCATACATAGAAATCAGACTGCGGCAAAGTGACGGAGATTGACATGTCGCCCATCACGATCATCGGCGTGATCAGGGCGATCGCTACGACTGTCATCGTAACCAGAAGGTAGTGTCGAAGAGTTCCGGTATGGAGTCTCGCCGTCACGAACCGGGCTGTCCCAACCAGCGCGTCGAGAAACTGGTCATAGCCTCGATCGGGCCCCCAAAGCTTGTCAAAGGCGGCTGCCATGGCGTTACTGATTGCGCGCGCTTTCCACAACAGCAACACTCCGAGTGCAATGGTTGCCATGCTCAGGAAAAGCGGCTTCTTGAAGCCGCCCCAAAGATATAGATCGACCGGGACCTGTACGCCACCGACCGCCCATACTGCAGGCCCCACCAACAGCTTCTCAGGCACACCGCTGATCACACCCGCCAGCAGGCCCAGGACCGCCAGTGTCACCGGGCCGAGCCAGAGGCCTGGTCCGCCTTCATGCGGATGTTTCGGGGTTTCCGAAGGCTTGCCGAGGAACGGTTTGAAACCGATCAGAAAGGCGACCGCAAACATCAACGCATTGCCCATAACAGCAACGAAGGTGATGAGGACGGGCCAGACTTCACCAGCCGTACCCTTGTAGACGAACTCCTTGGCGATAAAGCCGATAAAGGGTGGCAGGCCTGACATGGACAGCGCCGCCAGCGCCGCCGCCGCGAAGGTAATGGGCATTGCGCCACGCAGGCCGGACAGTTGCCAGACCTCCCGTGTGCCGGTGCCATGATCGACGCAACCGGCGGCCATGAACAGGGCACCCTTGAACAGTGAGTGAGCTAAGAGGTATGTCATCGCAGCCTCGAGCGCCAATTCGTGCCCCAGCCCGATCAGAAAAACCAGCAAACCCAGACTGGCGACAGTGGTCTGGGCCAACATAAGCTTCAGGTCGGTGTTGCGGAGAGCCAAGATTGCGCCCAGCAGGAACGTCGTCGCGCCGAACACCACCAGCACCGTTTGCCACACCTCTGTGCCCCCGAGTCCAGGGTTTACGCGTGCGAGAAGATAGACGCCCGCCTTAACCATAGTGGCGGAATGCAGATAGGCGCTGACCGGCGTTGGCGCTTCCATGGCGTTGGGTAGCCAGAAATGAAAGGGCGCCTGAGCCGACTTCGTGAAGGCTCCGATCAACACCAGGACCAGGATCGCCATGTAGTAAGGATGGTTGCGTAACAAATCGCCGCTTTGCAGCAGAGTGGAAAGTTCCATGGCGCCACCCGCCTGTGCCATCAACAGAAGGCCCGCCAACAGCGCCAGACCGCCTCCGCCGGTGACCACAAGCGCTTGCAGGGCCGCCCGGCGAGACCGTTGGCTCTCATGGTTGAAACCGATGAGCAAGAAGGAAGTGATCGACGTCAACTCCCAGAAGACAAACAGCGTGACAACGTTGTCAGCCAGCACAAGCCCCAGCATTGAGCCCATGAACATCAGTATGAACATGAGGAATCGGCCGAGATCTGCATGGTTCGCCAGATAAGCCGCCGCATAAATGACGATGAAGGTACCGATGCCGCTGATTAGCAAAGCGAACAACAGACTTAACCCATCCACATAGAACGATAGGTGAATGTCGAGCGCGGGCACCCATGGGGTCGAGAAACGGATCGGCTCACCCGATGAAATCGGCGCCAGGAAGCTGGCGAAGTATATTGTCAGCAACGCGGGTAGCAACGCCAACAACCAACCTGTCGCGGGACCGGCAACGCGTCGGACTGTCGGCGCGAGGAGGGCCAGGACGAACGTTGAAAGCACAGCCGAGAGCATGACCGAAAAATTTCCTAACGACAGGTCGCAGCGCAATGAAGCGGGCACATGGGGTCATCAGTCATCAAAATGACCATGACGATTTAAACATATCGAAACAGTACTAAAAATATACATAAATATAAAAAGGTCAATGTATAGACATAAAATGATACAGATGCTAAATAACGAATGCTGCAGTATTGCGTCTATGCGCCGGATCGAAAGACTATGCTGTCGAAACCCCTGCTGACCGTGCATGAGGTCGCCAAACTCTTGAAGGTGCGCGAGAGCACTGTTCGTTCATGGATCAACGATGGACAACTCCGCGCTATCAAATTCGGGCGCGACTGGCGGGTCTCGCAACGGGACTTGGAAGCCTACCTGAACGCCCACGCGAACCGTGCGCCCGATTGATCGGTTCCACCTGCCTGAACCAGAGGGTAAAGTAGGGGGTGGCGGGAGAACCGCAAGCCTGCCGTCAATAAATCGTTCGTTATCCGCGCCGGTTTAACGTTGCGTCCTGCCGGGGAGCGGCGGCACGCTGCAGGCGGTCGTTGATGGCCATGCCAAGGCCGGTATCCGGAATTGGCGATACGGCGATGCATTGAGGGTGCATCGAATCGAGCGCGTGCAGCATGGCGAAAAGGTTCGCCGCCGCTTCCAGCAGATCGCCCGTCGGGCTGAGATTAAGCATTGCGTCTGACGCCGCGCCGAAACCCAGCAGCAGTTCACCTTCGCGGATATCCGTCGCCATCAGGCGGATACCGGCGTTCGGCGCATAGTGACTAAGCAGTTGTCCCGGGGCCTGCGGCGCATCGGTATCCGTCGGTCCGGCGAGTGCGATGCGACCGGCGGCGTCTTCCAGCGCTTCCACCGGCACGCCGCCGGGTCTGAGCAGGACGGGTGTAACGCCGGTAACATCGACGATTGTCGATTCCAGACCGACGCTGCAGGAGCCACCATCGAGAATCAGCGGAACCCGGTTTCCGAGGCTGGCGGCGACATGTTCCGCACTGGTTGGCGATATGGCGCCCGACCTGTTGGCGCTGGGGGCCGCGATCGGAAGTCCGGCGGCCTGCAGCAGCGCTTGTGCGCCGGCGTGGGCCGGCACCCTGACAGCGACGCTGTCGAGTCCCGCGCTGACCAGTGGCGAAAGTCGGCAGGTTTCTGATTTTTTGAGAACGAGCGTCAGCGGGCCGGGCCAGAAAGCCGCCGCCAGTTTTTTCGCCGTTGCCGTTGAGTGAGCTTCAGTCCATACATCGTCGGCCGACCGGAAATGAACGATCAGCGGATTGAATTGCGGGCGTTGTTTCACGTCGTATATTCGCGCGACCGCCATGTCATTGGTTGCGTCGGCGCCAAGGCCGTATACCGTTTCCGTCGGGAAGGCGACGACATCGCCTTGCTGCAGCAAATGTGCCGCCCGGTCGATACCGGTCTTGTCCATTCTGGCGATATTGTCATGCTGACTGGTCATGAAACGGTATTCAGCATTTTCGCACGCAGGCCGCAAGGATGCTCGCCAATGACACCTTGCACCGGAATGCTGCGAGTGCGATATTGCAGCGCAACAATGACGTGTTGAAAGAGGTCTACGATGGTCGGTCGGGTAATCACAGTAGCCCAGCAGAAGGGCGGGGCGGGGAAGTCTACCCTTGCCGCACATCTGGCTGTTTTCTGGTCGCGTCAGAAAAAGTCGGTGGCACTGATCGATATCGATCCGCAGGGCAGTCTAAGCGCCTGGTACGAAACGCGAAAGGAAACGCTGTCACCGGATAAAACGGGCATCACGTTTCACGCCGTCACCGGCTGGCGCACTAAAAACACCGTGGATTCCGTGTGCCGGGACCACGATATCGTCATTATCGACAGCCCGCCGCATGCCGAAACCGAATCCAAGATTGCGGTGCGCGCAGCCGATCTTGTGGTCGTGCCGACACAACCCAGTCCGATGGATATCTGGGCCACGCGTCCGACGCTGGATATGGCGGAAAAGGAAAAATCCTCTGTTATGGCGGTACTGAACCGGGTGCCGCCCCGGGCGAGCCTGACGGCGCGCATGGTCGAGCGGCTGAACGGTCTCGGCGTGGCCGTGGCGGCTGCCACGATAGGCAATCGGGTCGCCTTCGCGGAATCCATGGCGGAAGGACTGACGGCTGTCGAAAGCAAGCCGAGAAGCGTTGCCGCGGCCGAGATCAGGGCGCTTGCCGCGGAATTGTTCAGGCACCGCTGAAATATCGGCTGATTCGGCAATCAGGCCGGCGCGTTCTGCCTTTCGGCAGGAAAGGTTATATACAGCGACGTCCCCGTACCGACTTCGCTTTCAATCGCCAATATCCCTTCATTCGCATCGATAAGCGATTTCGCGATGGAAAGCCCGAGGCCGGTGCCATCCTGCGTAACATTCGAATTTGAATGCCCCTGCGCGAAGGGTTTCGTGATGTGGGGAATAATATGTGCCGGAATGCCGATTCCGGTATCGACGATAACGATCGTCACGGAGTCATCGCTGAAGTTTGCGGAAATCGAAATGTGACCGTCATGCTTGGTAAACTTGATCGCATTCGAGAGTGCGTTAAGCACGATCTGAATGAATGATCGTCTGTCGACAACGATTCTGGGTAGATTTTCCGGAAAGGCTGTGTTCAGCATAAGGCTCTTTTCGTCAGCCATAGGCCGCACGGTTTGAATGCATTTTTCAATCATGGGATGAATGTGGACAGGCTCCTTGATGATCGGATGCCGCCCGGCTTCAATAGCCGCCATATCCAGCACATCGTTCACCAGGGTGAGCATATGCTGACCGCTGCTATGGACGAATTCGGCGTATTCTTCGTACCGTTCCGAGCCGAGCGGTCCGAACTTCTGTTTTCGCATCAGATCGCTGAAACCGAGAATCGCGTTCAGAGGCGTTCGGAACTCATGGCTCATGGATGAAAGAAACTTCGATTTCTGCTTGCTGGCGGATTCCGCCTCTTCTTTCGCCTGATAAAGGGTTTCGGCCGTCCGCTGCATGCGTTTGAAGAATATGTAGGACGTCGCGGCGAACACCATCATGACGACGACAATCAACGGCAGCAGCCAGGTCATCATCTTCCGCGCCGGCGAATCGAGCCGCCAGGTCAGAAACCCGATCGGCATTCCATTGTCAGCGAAGAGCGGCAGACCAACCGTGGCGATGTTTTCGGCATCCGTAATGGTCCGCAGATCGTTGAGAAGGTAATTGTGGGACAGTTCCGCCAGCAGCCGCTTGTTGAAGGACCGGACATAGATAAGCACGGAATCTGTGGCGATGATTTCCGACTCGTCTTCGGTTTCCGGAAAGCGGGTCAATACACTGGCCGCAGCAATATGAATATCGTTGCCATCCGTAACATAACCGGAAGCGGTAACCGGCGGTTCGGTCGGGTTCGTAAGGCGGGCTCTCTTTACAATGTCTTCCAGCCCTCCCTGAAACCTTTCGAAGGGGTTCTCGCTGGTTCGGTTGCCGTCCTTCATCCCGTAGATGGCGATGTTATCGCCGTCCAGGACATAACTCGACGAAATATCGAAGCGCTGGTTCATGTATATGCCGACATTGTTGTCGGCCCAGTTTGCATTGAAATGCGTAACGAGATTTTCGACCGCTTGATCCCAATAGCTGTAATCGAGAAGCTGATCGGCCAACCGGCGCTCGATATCCTCCAGGACAGACCGCGCAAGGTGAAGCGAACTGTCTTCCGCAACCTGCTCCTGACTGCGCTTCGATAGCGCAACCAGACCGCCAATAATAACAATGCTGATGACCAGAACGAGGGTAAACGGCATCATGAAGTCGCGGATCAATTGCTGCTTGAATGACTTTTGTTGATCCAAATTACCCTCTGCCGAGTCCCTGAACTCGAAAAATAGCACTGTTTGCCGGTATAAAATGCCGACTATATCCTTGCGGTTTCGTACATCACCACAAATTTAACCGGTCGTGTCTATCGACGTTTTCTTGTCATTGTGTCTGGTTGTTAACATTTGGTTTGCAGTGTATACTGCGGCGCTTCGGTTCGTTGTGTCGGATTCAAACATTCCCAGGTTCGGCAACGCCAGGCACAAAACCAGAGTATGTGTGACGTTGAACACAGTATTCCGACATTGTTCCTAGTAAAAGGGTACATGAAGACGCCTTGGGTTATCCGGTTTCACTGAAGAGTTTAATAACATCGTGTCGAGTTTGATTTACATAAACAGACGAAAAACGCTGCTGGGAGCAGTGGCGCTGGCGGGGTTATTTACCTTCGCTGGTCCTGTTGCGGTAAATCTTTCAACCGATTCTTCCACTTTTTCTGCCGCATTTGCAAAAGGCAATGGTAATGGCGGCCGTTCCGGCGCACAGGGTGGCGGCGGCGGCAATGGCGGCGGCAATGGCGGCGGCGGTAATAGCGGTGGAAACGGTGGTGACGGCGGCGGAAACGGCGGCGGCGGTGGAAACGGCGGCGGCGGTGGAAACGGCGGCGGCGGCGGAAACGGCGGCGGTGGAAACGGCGGCGGCGGCGGTGGAAACGGCGGCGGCGGCGGTGGAAACGGCGGCGGCGGTGGAAACGGCGGCGGTGGAAACGGCGGCGGCGGAAACGGCGGCGGCGGAAACGGCGGCGGCGGAAATGGCGGCGGCGGCGGAAATGACGGCGGCGGCGGAAATGACGGCGGCGGAAACGGTGGCGGTAACGGGAGCAGCGGTGCCGGTGGCGTATCCAGTGGCTCGGGCGACTCCAGCGGTTCAAGTTTCAGCCAGAATCAGAGCGGCTCCGAACGGTAACGGATGACGGTGCGGTGCTGGCCCGAACCGGGCTGTGGCGCCGCTTTCGGTTCCTGACAACATCTGGAAAATTGGTGATTCAGCTTGCACTCGACGCGTCACTGCGACGAGATAGAGTGTTGCAGGACGAATGGTGTGGGGGCCGGCCGACTGAATGGAAATCGAAATTACGTTCCAGATGATGGCCGTTTTCGCCATCATCGTGTTTACGCTGGCGTTCTATGCGACGGAGAAACTGCCGCTTGAAGTAACGTCCTTTGGCGCAATCTGTCTGTTACTGATCTTTTTCCATTTTTCACCGGTTATCGGCGACAATGGCCGGAACGACCTGTCAGCAACGGTTTTGCTGGCCGGTTTTGCGAGTCCGGCTCTGCTGACGGTGCTGGCGCTTCTCGTGCTGGGCGAAGGGCTGTCGAAAACCGGCGTGCTGGATCGCGTCGCGGTTCTTGTTCATGCGGCGGCGAAAGGAAGTCCCGGAGCGGCGGCTTCAATTGCGCTTATAGTGGTTCTGTTCACGTCGGCGCTGCTGAACAACATTCCGGTCGTCGTTATTTTCATCCCGATCATGCAGTCGCTGGCCAACCAGTCGGGGCGGCCGTCCAGCAGGTACATGATGCCGTTGTCCTATGCCGCGATCCTCGGCGGTATGACCACCCTCATCGGATCGTCGACCAATCTGCTGGTGGCCAACGAGCTTGTCGAATTGGGCGAGGCCCGGATCGGCTTTTTCTCGTTCACGATCCCGGGGCTGGTAATCGCCGCCGTCGGTATGGCCTACCTGATCTTCATCGCGCCGCGTCTGCTGCCGGAACGGAAACCGAACGATGTGGATGACGGCGGCAGCGGCAAGCATTTCACGGCGGAACTGGCGGTTACCGAAGGCAGCCGGTTTGACGGCATGCGCGCCGTTGCCGGTTTTTTTCCGGACATCAAGGATGTGACCGTGCTGTCAATATACCGAAGGGAACATACGCTTTTACCGCCCTTCGACGAAATTGCGCTAGTGGCCGGCGACAGACTGCTGGTTGCCGCGACGCGCGACAGCCTGGTGGAAGCGGTTCGCGATGACCCGACGCAATTGCACCCCAGATCGGCGGCCGCCGATACCGACGATGACCCCGATGACCGGTTCTGGCGCCGGGGCAGCCAGTCGATGGCCGAAGTCATGGTGACGCCGTCGAGCAATCTGGTCGGGCGGAGACTGGGTGAAATCGACGACGACGCCCTTGGCCGGTGTGTCGCCGTCGGGATTGAGCGGCGTACGCGCATGCTGCGCAAGCCGATATCGGAAATACAGATTGAGGCCGGCGACATCCTGCTTATTCAGGGTCGCCGGAACCACATCAAGGCGCTGCGGCAAAACAAGAACGTTCTGGCGATGGAGTGGTCGGCCGAAAACCTGGCCAGGACCCATCTGGCGGTGCGGGCTGTCGGCATCTTCGGAATCGTCGTCGGGCTCGCCGCCACAGGACTTCTGCCGACGGAAATTGCGGCGCTGGCGGGTGCTGTGATGATGGTGCTGTCGCGCTGTATTACTGCGGCTGAAGCGATTCGGGCGATTGACGGCAAGATCATCTTTCTGATCGCGGCGGCTTTCGCGCTCGGGTCGGCGATGCAGGAAACCGGCGGCGCCCTGTTTCTGTCCGATCTGATGCTTTACCTGATCGGCGATATCGGACCGGCTGGCGTTCTAAGCGCCTTTTTCCTGCTTGTCGCCGTTCTGGCGAATGTGCTGTCGACGAAGGCGACCGCGGTTCTGTTCACGCCGATTGCGGTTGCCGTGGCGCATGGATTGAATGTGCCTGCCGAAGCCTTTGCCGTTGCCGTCATTTTCGCGGCGAACTGTTCTTTCGCCAGCCCTGTCGGTTACCAGACGAATCTGCTGGTGATGGGGCCGGGGTCATACAAATTTTTCGATTTTGTTAAGGTCGGTTCACCGTTATTGATTGTGTGCTGGCTGGCCTTCTCAGCATTCGCCCCCTGGTACTACGGATTCTAACCGACAAAGCTTTCGCCATGGATATCGATCAGATCGAACGGTGGTACTGGATACGCCGCATCATCAACAAGGTGCGCCGTCGTCCGAAATCGCCCCCGGAAAAGCTGGGGGCCGTACTGCGCGACCAGAAACTGACCCTGATCCTGGATGTCGGTGCGAATGTCGGACAGTCGCACGACCTGTTCCGGTCGGTCGGTTATACCGGGCGGATCGTCAGTTTCGAACCGTTGCCCGGCGCGCATGCGACCCTGACCGATAAAGCCGCAGCCGACCCGAAATGGCAGATCGCGCCGCGCATGGCCATCGGCGACGCGGAAGGCGAAACGACGATACGCGAAAGCGAAGCCAGTGATGTCAGCAGCATCATGCCGGCCAATGCATCAATGCATGCCGCGTTCCGCAAGACCAGGATTGTCGGCGAGCACCCGACCCCGATAAAGCGGCTGGACGATATATATGACGAATACGCCCGGCCTGATGACCGGGTTTTCCTGAAAATCGACACCCAGGGATACGACCTGAAAGTGCTTCAGGGGGCGACGGAAACCTTCAGGAAGATAACCGGTCTGCAGGTCGAAATGTCGCTGCTGCCGCTGTATGACGGCGAGGCATCGTATCTCGATATCCTGTCTCTGGTCGATTCGCAGGGTTTCGAACCCTATATCCTCTCGGAAACGAGCTTTTCGGCCGATCTGCGGCGGCAGTTGCAGATCGACGGTATTTTCTTTCGTAAGGGTGCGACCGTTACCCTGTTTTGAGCCTGCGCCGGTAATCGCGGCCGGTTTCGCCATAGAGGCTATTTGTAACGATTTTGCGACAGTTCGCCGTTGACCTTGTTGCAGTGCAGCGATACCGTGCCGGCCGTCAGTCATAGCCACGTTTTCTGGGGACATTGCGTTGTGAATAATACCGCCACCGGATCGCATGGTAGGCCTGCTATTCGACCGAACCGTCCGTACTTTTCATCCGGCCCCTGCGCCAAGCGACCCGGCTGGTCTCCCGATACTTTGTCGAAAGCCGTGCTGGGACGGTCGCACCGGTCGGCTGAAGGCAAGGCGAGGCTGCTGGCGGTTATCGAGGAAACGAGAACGAGTCTCGGCATTCCCGATTCCTACAGGATCGGCATCGTGCCGGCGTCGGATACCGGCGCCGTTGAAATGGCGATGTGGTCGATGCTGGGCGCCAGAGGCGTCGATCTTCTTGCCTGGGAAAGTTTCGGCGCGGGCTGGGTTTCGGATGTCACAAAGCAACTGAAATTGTCGGACTGCCGGGTTCTGGAAGCCGAGTACGGTGCGCTGCCGAATCTCGGGTCTGTCGATTTCGACCGTGATGTCGTCTTTACATGGAACGGAACGACAAGTGGCGTCTGCGTCCCGAACGGAGACTGGATCAGCGACGATCGCGCCGGACTGACCATCTGCGACGCCACCTCAGCGGCTTTCGCAATGCCGCTGCCATGGCAGAAACTGGATGTCACGACTTGGTCGTGGCAGAAAGCGCTGGGCGGAGAAGGGGCGCACGGGATGATCGTTCTGTCGCCGCGTGCAGTCAAACGGCTGGAATCCTATACGCCGCCCTGGCCGCTGCCGAAGATTTTCCGGATGACGAAATCCGGCAAGCTGATCGAGGGAATCTTCAAGGGCGAAACCATCAATACACCGTCCATGTTATGCGTCGAGGACGTGCTGGACGCGTTGAACTGGATTCGGGCTCATGGCGGCTACAAGGCTGCAATAACACGATCGCGGGAATGTCTTGGTGCGGTATCCACCTGGGTGTCGGAAAGATCCTGGGTCGACTTTCTCGCCGTCGATCCGGCATGCCGCTCGTCGACATCGATCTGCCTTCGGCTGAACGGCATCCCCGATGACGGGCCGAAACGGATTGCGAAACTGCTGGAGGAAACCGGTGTCGCGTTCGATATCAACGGGTATCGGGATGCACCGCCCGGGCTGCGAATCTGGGGTGGCCCGACGGTCATGCCGGAAGACATCAAGGCACTCCTGCCCTGGATTGACTGGGCATACGAACAGGTAAAGGTCCAAGTGTAATGGTTAAGGTTCTGATTTCGGACAAACTTTCCGAACGGGCGGTGGCGATTTTCCGCGAGCGCGGTATCGAGGTCGATTTCAAGCCGGGTCTTTCCGCCGACGATCTGCTGGCCTGCATCGCGGAATACGACGGACTGGCGATCCGGTCGGCGACGAAGGTCACCGCTGACGTTCTGGAAAAAGCGGAAAACCTGAAAGTGGTCGGCCGCGCCGGTATCGGCGTCGACAATGTCGATTGCGATGCGGCGACAGCCCGTGGCGTCGTTGTGATGAACACGCCGTTCGGCAATTCCATCACGACGGCCGAACATGCAATCGCCATGATGATGGCGATGGCGCGCCAGATTCCGCTAGCCAACGAATCCACCCAGGCCGGGAAGTGGGAGAAATCGCGCTTCATGGGCGTTGAGGTTTCCGGCAAGACGCTGGGGCTGGTCGGCGCCGGCAATATCGGCGCCATCGTGGCTGATCGCGCCCAGGGGCTGAAGATGAAGGTCGTCGCTTTCGACCCGTTCCTGTCGCCTGAACGGGCGGTTGAAATGGGGGTCGAAAAGAAGGATCTCGACGGATTGCTGGCTGTAGCCGATTTTATCACCGTTCACACGCCGCTGACTGACAGCACGCGTAATCTGATCGACGCTGCGGCTCTGGCGAAGACCAGGCCAGGCGTGCGCATCATCAACTGCGCGCGCGGCGGCATCGTCAACGAGGCGGATCTGCTGGCGGCGCTGGAAAGCGGCCATGTCGCCGGCGCGGCACTGGATGTGTTTACCGAGGAACCGGCGCGCGAAAACCCTTTGTTCGGGCGGCCCGATATCGTGGCGACGCCGCATCTCGGCGCGGCGACAGAGGAGGCTCAGGAAAATGTCGCGGTGCAGGTTGCGGAACAGATGTCCGATTTTCTGCTGACCGGCGCGGTCACCAACGCTTTGAACATGCCGTCGGTTTCCGCCGAGGACGCGCCGAAGCTGAAACCGTATATGGTTCTAGCGGAACAGCTCGGCTCCTTCGCCGGGCAGGTGACGGAAACAGGCATCAAGTGTGTAACCATCGAATTCGAAGGCGCGGTCGCGCGGCTGAATGTCAGACCGCTTGTGCAGGCGGCGCTGGCGGGTCTGCTGAAGCCGTTTTCCGATACGGTGAACATGGTCAATGCGCCGGTTGTGGCGCGCGATCGCGGCATCGACGTCAGCGAGGTCAAGCACGACCGGACCGGCGATTACCAGACGATGATCCGTCTGACCATCGAAACCGAACGTTTCACACGATCGATTGCGGGAACGCTGTTCGGCGGTACCAAACCGCGGATTGTGCTGATCAAAGGGATCGAGATCGAGGCGGAACTCACGCCGAACATGCTGTACGTCACGAACGAGGACCAGCCCGGTTTCATCGGTGCGCTGGGGACGCTTTTCGGTGAAAAGGGGCTGAACATCGCAACCTTCCATCTCGGCCGGGCCAGTTCCGGCGGCGATGCGATTGCGCTGATACAGCTCGACCAACCTATTCCCGATGACGTTTTCAAGGCGATCTGCGGGCTGAAGCATGTGAAACAGGCCAAACGGCTGCGCTTCTAGTCTGCATGCCGTCCGACGTCGTTAACGCGTGTCTCCCGCAAGTGTGATTTGGCGAGAGCAGGGTTTCCCGGCTACTATCCCTGTCAGAATGTGGTTTCACGCGTAACGCAAGTGAGATGGCGATGCCTTTGACAGATTGTCGGGAACTGCCGCTTTCAACCGACAGCCGTGCGGCAATTGACGGACTGGAAGACGCGCATGGCGACCTGTTGCGGATGCGCGGCGATCCCGTTGCCCGGATCGACGCCGTGCTGCGGGACTATCCATCCTTCGTGATGGGGCATGTGTTCAAGGCGGCCGTGCTGACCCAGGCGATGGAAACCCGCATCTACAAGGACATGCTGGGCGCTGTTGAAAAGGCCGAAACGCTCTGGCCCTTCGCGAACGAACGCGAACGCGGCCATATCAAGGCGGTGCGCGCCTGGGTCGATGGCAACTTCATCGGTGCGGTCGAGGCGTGGGACGAGGTTCTGATATCCTGGCCGCGCGATCTGCTGGCGCTGCAACTGGCGCATCTTTCCGACGTGTTGCTGGGCGATACCGTGAACCAGCGTGACCGGATCGCCCGGGTGCTGCACGCCTGGAACGAAACCGTGCCGGGCTACAATTTCGTTCTCGGGTTCCATGCCTTCGGCCTGGAGGAATGCGGCGACTACATGCGGGCGGAAGAAGCCGGGCGCCGGGCGCTGGCGATGGATCCGACCGACGCCTATTCTATTCACGCGGTCGCTCATGTGCTGGAAATGATGGGGCGGCAGGAAGGCGGCATCCATCTGCTGACCAGCCGGCTTGATGACTGGGCGCACGGCAATTTCCGCAATCATCTGTACTGGCACCTGTCGCTGTTTCATCTCGATCTGTGTCAGTACGACAAGGTCTTCGAAATCTACGATCACGCCCTGCGCAGCCAGGAACAGAGCGGCGATATTTACGAGGAGCTCGATTCCGCGGCCCTGCTATGGCGGCTGACGCTGCTGGGCGTCGATACCGGCGATCGCTGGAACAAGCTTTCCGACAAATGGGAGCACGCGGCGGAAGACACGCTGTACGCTTTCAACGACGTTCACGCGATGATGACCTTCGTCGCCGACGGCCGGATGGATCTGGCCGACAAGGTGCTGAACGCCAACGAACGCTACGTTTCCACCGAGGCCGACTGCAATGTCGCGATGACCCGCGAGGTCGGCCTGCCGTTCTGCCGGGCCATCTGCGCCTTCGCAAAGGGCGACTACGATGCGGTTGTCGACCAGCTCTATCCGATCCGCTATCGCACGGCCTTTCTCGGCGGATCGCATGCGCAGCGCGATGTTATCCACCTGACGCTGATCGAATCGGCTTTGCGCGCCGGGCGGCACGAACTGGCCCGGGCGCTGGCGTCGGAACGCACCCAGCTCAAGCCGACAAGCCCGCAGAACTGGCTGTTGACGGCCCGGGCGATGGACGGGTGCGGCCAGAAGGAAGACGCGGAAGCCGCACGTCTGCGGGCGGAATCCCTGCGTCTGGAACGCCGGGCCGCCTGAACCGTCCACCCCCGCAGGATTGCTTGCCGTACAGGGTCAAAACCTGTACCTAAACTCCGGTTCCGGAGCATGCAAACTTAACAATTCTGCGAAATCGACATGAGCAACAGTGCGCAAAAATCCTTGCTGCCGATCGGCCTGCGTGACGGCCTTCCGCCCTATGCGGACCAGGAAGCGCATCTGGTGGAAACGCTGCTGGGCGCGTTTCGCGGATATGGCTACCAGCGGGTCGATCCGCCGCTGCTGGAATTCGAGGAAAACCTGCTCGACGGTGTCGGCGCGGCGACGTCGCAATCGACCTTCCGGCTGATGGACCCCGTCAGCCAGCGCATGATGGGTATTCGCGCCGATATCACACCGCAGGTAGAACGCATTGCGGCGACACGCCTCAAAAAAACACCCCGGCCGTTGCGGCTTTCCTATAACGGCAGCGTTCTGCGCATCAAAGGGTCGCAATTGCGGCCGGAACGCCAGTTCCGCCAGGTCGGATGCGAGCTGATCGGCAGCGATTCGGCATTGGCCGATGCGGAAATGGTCATTCTGGCGGTCGATGCGCTGACGAAGGCGGGGGTCAGGAATCTCAGCGTCGATCTGAACCTGCCGACGGTCGTACAGTCTGTGTGCCGCGACTATTCGGTCGACTATGCCGAGGCGCGCGCCGCGCTGGACCGGAAAGACCTTAATGCCGTGTCCGAGATCGCCGGGCAGGGCGCGCGGGTTCTTGAAGATCTGCTGCGGTCGACGGGCCGGGTCGATCAGGCGCTCGATACGCTGTCCGGCATCGCGCTTCCCGATGACGCGGCCGCTGAACGCGACCGTCTGGTCGAGGTCGTCGGGCTGGTCCGCGAAGCCCTGCCGGATCTGTCGCTGACCGTCGATCCGGTCGAACATCGCGGATTCGAATACCAGACCGGCCTCAGTTTCACGATATTTGGCGCCGGGATTCGCGGTGAACTGGGCCGGGGCGGCCGCTACCGGTCGGTGTTCAGCGACGATACGGCGACCGGGTTTACTCTGTATCTGGATACTGTTTTACGGGGGCTGCCGGAGCCGCAGGACGTCAACAGCGTGCTGGTCGCGGCCGACGTTTCGTCCGCCATTCGCCGTGAATTGCGGGCGGCCGGTTGGGTCGTGGTCGCCTCGCTGAATGCCGGCGGCGATGCCGAACGCGAAGCGCGCGATCTGCGCTGCAGTCATATCTACAAGGACGGCGTGGCCGTGCGTCTGGAACAGGCTTACGAAGGCAAAGGGGAAGCATCTTGACGAATGTGGTCGTTATCGGGTCGCAGTGGGGCGACGAGGGCAAGGGCAAGATCGTCGACTGGCTGTCCGCCCGGGCGGATGTCGTCTGCCGGTTTCAGGGCGGCCACAATGCGGGTCATACGCTGGTTATCGACGGCAAGACCTACAAGCTCAGCCTGCTGCCGTCCGGTATCGTCCGGCAGGGCAAGCTGTCGATTATCGGCAACGGCGTTGTCATCGACCCGTGGGCGCTGCTTGAGGAGATCGAGCGGCTGACGGCGGATGGTGTGTCGATCAGCCCTAAGAACCTGATGATCGCCGAGAATGCGGCGCTTATCCTGCCGGTTCACCAGGCCCAGGATCGGGCCCGCGAAAAGCTGCGCGGTGCCGGCAAGATCGGCACGACCGGCCGCGGCATCGGACCGGCTTATGAAGACAAGGTGGCGCGGCGGGCGATAAGGGTGTGCGATCTCGGCGACCCGGATTCCCTGCCGGCGCTGGTTGAGGCGCTGGTGGCGCATCACAACATCCTTCTCGAAGGCCTGGGGGAAGAGCCGGTTCAGGCGGAATCGCTTCTGGCCGATCTGCACGATCTGGCGCCGCGCCTGACGCCCTATGCCGGCGTGGTCTGGAAAACCCTGGAAGAACAGCGCAACAACGACAAGCGCATCCTGTTCGAAGGGGCGCAGGGCATCATGCTGGATGTCGATCATGGCACCTACCCGTTTGTAACCTCGTCGAATACCGGTCCGGGCCAGGCGAGCACGGGCTCCGGCGCCGGGCCGCGCAGCCTTCACTATGTCCTGGGTATTACGAAGGCCTACACGACACGGGTCGGCTCCGGCCCGTTTCCGTCGGAACTGCAGGACGATATCGGCGAGCGTCTTGGCCAGCGCGGGCGCGAATTCGGCACCGTTACGGGCAGAAAACGACGCTGCGGCTGGTTCGACGCCGCGCTCGTCCGCCAGGCGACGACCTGCGCCGGCATGGACGGCATCGCGCTGACCAAGCTGGACGTTCTCGACGGGTTCGATGAGATCAAGATCTGCACGGGGTATCGCATCGACGGCAGCGAATACGATCATCTGCCGGCCCAATCGAGCCTGCAGGCGCGGGCGGAACCGGTATACGAAACCCTGGAAGGGTGGTCGGAGAGCACCTACGGCGCGCGGAGCTGGGCGGATTTGCCGGCGACCGCCATCAAGTATATCCGGCGCATTGAGGAACTGATTGAAACGCCGGTCGCCCTGCTGTCGACCAGCCCAGAGCGGGAAGATACGATTCTGGTCAAAGACCCGTTCAAGGGCTAGTGCGGGGCACGCGAGCCTTTCTGAATCAGTATATGGTGTAACCTCCGGTTGGCTGGCATAGTGCTTGCTGCCGGAACGTTGATACTTATTCACTGCGAGAACGCAGGATATGGCGCTGAAAATTCAAGGTGGCGAAGCAACGCCTGCGGACTCTGCCAATGGCGGCGGCGGTATCGTTACGGTCAAGGGCCGGTACGATATCGACACCAGCGTCCCGATGCCGCAATTCGATGCCGCGCCCGCGGTTGCGTACAGGGCCGTTGCGCGGCGCGATTCGCGCCGGTCGATCTATGCCCTGATCTGCGATCCGAAGATGCCGCCGCGCCTCGACGCGATATCGATGATTCACCGCATTGACCACCGCAATGTCCAGAAAGTGGTCGACTGGGCGGTGGTGGACTGGCCGCCGGAAGGCCGCCGCTGCCCCGTCATTATCGTCGAGCAGCCGCTGGGCCAAAAATACTTCAATAGCCTGCAGGACGATAACAAGCCGATCCACGAAGAACAGGTCATGCGGTGTTTTATCCAGCCGATGGTCACGGCTTTGCGCGAACTTCATGCGGTCGGCATCATTCACCGCGGCATTCGCCCCGATAACATCTATCTGGCGGACGATCCCGAAACCGGCACCATCATCAGCGAATGTTTCAGCGCGCCGGCCGGTATGACCCAGCCGACCGTCTTCGAAACGCTGCGGGACGGGGCGTCGACGCCCGCCGGACGCGGCGAGGGTTTCGCAACGAATGATATGTACGCCTTCGGCGTGATGATCGTGTCGCTGCTGACCGGCAAGGTTCCCTGCCGGGATCTGACGGACGAGGAAATAATCCGCCAGAAAGTCGCGATGGGCTCGTATGCCATGCTGACGCAGCAGGCGCGCATTTCCCTGACCTTGATGGAACCGCTTCGCGGCCTGCTGAATGACGATGACATGGAGCGCTGGACGCTGGAAGATGTCTCCCTGTGGATCAGCGGTCGCCGGCTGTCGCCGAAACAGCAGGTGATGCCGACCAAGGCGTCGCGCGGGTTTCATTTCTGCGACGAGGATTATCTGACCGCGCGGGAGCTGGCGCATGCCATGTTCCATAACTGGGCGCAGGCGGCGAAGCCGATCAAGGACGGCAGTCTCGACGGCTGGCTTCGGCGCAGCCTTTCGGAAGAATCGCGGGTCGAGGCCGTCAACCAGGCGAAGCTGGCGCTGACAGACGGGTCGGACAACGAAGACAGGCTGATCGCCCGGGTGATCACCGCGCTCGATCCGCAGGGACCGATCCGGTACAAGGGGCTGGCCTGCACGGTCGACGGCATTTCCTCGTTTCTGGCGTTGCATTACGAAGATCAGGAGGCGCGCCAGTTGTTCGCCCAGGTCATCAATGCCGGCCTGCCGCATTTCTGGTGCGAACAGCAGACGAAAACGCATTCGGCCCTGCTGCCCTTTCTCACCCGGCTTGACCGGATGCGCGCAACCATGGCGCGGCATGGTCTGGGCAACGGCATCGAACGGGTGATGTATGAACTGAACCCGTCGACGCCCTGCCGGTCGCAAATCTTCGAACGCGACTTTGTCGCCACGATCGATCATTTTCTGCCCGCGATGGAACTTCTGGCGACCGAACAGGGAGAGGAGGTGCAGCGGTTTCTCGACCGCGATGTCGCGGCTTTCATTTCGACGCATTTCAAACGCGGTATCGGCAACGAATTGCGGGACTATGAAGACGACGATCTGGCGATCAGCGCTATCGCCCAGGTGCGAATTCTGGCGAACCTGCAGGAATCGCTCGCACGGAAGGAAACCTTTCCCGCATTGTGCGCCAGGTCGGTCGACCTGCTGCAGCCGGCCATCGAACGGTTCTATTCGAGAAAAACCCGCAAGCGCATTTCAGAACAGCTTCAGGGGCTGGCCAAACAGGGCCGGCTCGAGCCGTTGCTGCAGATCCTCGACAACCGCCGTGAACTGGAAATCGACCAGAATGGCTTCCGGCGCAGTTGCGTGAGCTATGCGCGGTCGATCCGCGAGACGATCAAGCTGAAACGGGATATGAAGAACCAGAAGAAAATTGCATCCGACCAGGGCGGCATGCTGTCCACCGGCGTTGCAAGCATCGTCGCCATGATCGGTTTCATGGCCTATGTCGTTGTGTCACTGGTGTAACCGGCGATGGCGAAAAAACCGACAAAAAAGGCCGCGGCCGCCAAACCCGAAGCGAAGAAGGGCAGAAACAAGAAGCTGCAGCTTTTTGCCTGGGTGCTGGCGCCGCTGATCGTCTACGTCGCCTATCCCCTGTTGATCGTCGCGCTTGCGGGTATGGTTCCGACCTTCGTCGCCTATATCATCGATACAAGGCGGGAGCGCTACGCGGCCAGAACGGTCGGGTATATGAACTTCGCAGGCGTGATGATCGTCGGCTTCGATATCTGGGGCAACAATACATGGCAGCAGGCGCTTGAGCTTATATCGCAGCCCACCAACTGGCTGATCATGCTGGGCTGCGCCGCCGTGGGCTGGATATTCTACTTCGCCGCGCCGCCGGTCGTATACGCCTATCTGACGGTCGCGAACGACATGAAACTGAAGCAGTTGCAGAAAGAGCAGCGCGAACTGGTCAAGGAATGGGGTGAACAGGTGAAGTCATCGGCCCCCAGCATGGAAACGGACGACCCGAAACCGGCCGGCCAGAAAGAGGGCGCGGAATCCGGCAACGATGCGGCAACACCCGACGAGACGGACACGGAAGGCGACGGCGAAGAAGATACGCCGCCGAAAAAGGCGGCGGCGGCCCGCTAGAATTTGTTCGCGCTTCCTCGAATCCGATCTAGTCAATCAGCGTGACTTCGGGGACGCCATAGGCCTCGGCCAGCGACCCGCCTTTGGCAAGGCTGGCCAGCACCCGTTCTTCCATGGCGAGTTTTTCCTTCGCGGCGGCTAGCGTTTCTTCAACTCTGGCAAAGGGAACCACCGTCACGCCGTCGGCGTCGCCGATGATCAGATCGCCCGGCGATACCGAAAGACCGCCGCAGGAAATCGTGCCGTCGATGATGCCGCCGAACCCTTTATGCGGTCCGCGCGGCACAACCGCCCGCGAAAAGCACGGGAAGCCGGCCTCGATGATTTCGGCGGAATCCCGCACCGCGCCATCGACGATCAGCCCGCCGACGCCGTGTTCGACGGCGGCGCGCGTCATCAGGCCGCCCCAGATCGCGATGTCTTCCAGCCGCTGGGCATTGGCGACCAGAATATCGCCGCGTTCGCAGCAGCCGATTGCGCCATGCAGGGCGCTGTTATCGGCAACCATGCATTCGACGGTGCGGGCCTGACCGACAATGGTCATATCCGGCGAGAGTGGTTTGATCGCCGCCGCCATCGCCTGAAACCGGCCCAGACAATCGGAGGCGACCGCCGCCGGAATTTTGCGCCATTCTTCCAGCGTTTCAGCGGACAGGCGGGGAATGGTGATGTTGTGACGGCGAACGCTCATGAAAAACTCCCGTGAAAGACGATTTCACGGGAGCATACACCAACCTTCCACCGGCGTAACCGTTGCCGGCGAAAGGGTTTGTTACAGGATTATTCGGCCGGGGCGATCTGCAGTTTCTTTTCCATGGCGGCGTTGCGCATGGATTTCTGCAGTTTTTCGAACGCGCGAACCTCGATCTGACGCACCCGCTCGCGGCTGACGCCGAATTCCTGGCTCAGGTCTTCCAGGGTCTTCGGGTCGTCCTTCAGCCGGCGTTCGGTCAGAATGCGGCGTTCGCGGTCGTTCAGCGTCTTCATCGCATCGGTCAGAAGCTCGCGCCGGATATCCAGCTCCTCGCTTTCCGCCAGCAACTCTTCCTGGGAATCGGAATCGTCTTCCAGCCAGTCCTGCCATTCGCCGTCGCCATCCGCCTTCAGCGGCGCGTTCAGCGAATTGTCGGCGCCGGCCAGACGACGGTTCATCGACACGACATCCTGTTCCGGCACATTCAGTTCGGTGGCGATTTTCTCGACATTTTCCGGTGACAGATCGCCCTCCTCGAACGCCTGCAGCTTGCCCTTCAGCTTGCGCAGGTTGAAGAACAGCTTCTTCTGCGAGGCGGTCGTGCCCATTTTCACGAGCGACCACGAATGCAGGATGTATTCCTGAATGGCGGCGCGGATCCACCACATGGCGTAGGTCGCAAGGCGGAAACCGCGTTCCGGGTCGAACCGCTTGACGGCCTGCATCATGCCGATATTGCCTTCGGAAATCAGTTCGTTCACCGGCAGGCCGTAACCGCGGTATCCCATCGCGATTTTCGCGACAAGGCGCAGGTGGCTCGTCACAAGCTGGTGGGCTGCATCGCGGTCGCCATGCTCACGCCAGCTTTTCGCCAGCATGTATTCCTGTTCCTGTTCCAGCATCGGGAATTCCCGAATCTGGTTCAGGTACCGTTGCAGGTTGCCCTCGGCGCCAATTGCAGGAAGATTTCCGGTGCTTGCCATGTCGATTCTCAGACTCCGTGCCAGGTATTTTGCCGGCAGGGCGAACCCGCCGACCGTATCGTCAGGAAACTAGCAGTTAATTTTGACCAGAATATGGCACACCCCAACCGCTGAACAGACCGAAAGACGGCAATTCAACTGTTCCCTAATTGAACAAGTGGGTGCTAAAAGCCTATATTTCAATGGTTTCGGTCACCAAAATCAGCGCTTTCAGGTCATCCGGGAGGTCCGATTCAAAGCGCAGCGCCTTTCCGGTCACCGGATGCGCGAAACCGAGAACCTGCGCGTGCAGCGCCTGCCGGCCCAACCCGTCGATAATGTCTCTGGCGGCCTGCGGGAAGGGGCGCAGCCGCGCGGCGGTGACGCGCGTATAGACAGGATCGCCGATCAGCGGAAATCCCTGCGCCGCCAGATGCACGCGGATCTGATGCGTTCGCCCGGTTTCAAGCCGGCATTCGACCAGGCTGGCCGCGCGTCCGTACTGCGCCAGTCTGGACAGATGCGTGACCGCTTTCTTGCCCTGGCCGGTGGGCCGGATTGCCATCTTTTTGCGGTCGTTCGGGTCGCGCCCGATATTGGCCTCGATTCTGGCCTTCAGCGGCGCAACGCCGAAACACACCGCCTTGTACACCCGTTCAATGGAATGATCGGCGAACTGGCGTGACAACCCTTCATGCGCGGCGTCGTTCTTGGCGATGACGACAAGGCCGCTGGTTCCCTTGTCGATCCGGTGGACGATGCCCGGACGCCGAACCCCGCCGATGCCGGACAGGTTGTCGCCGCAATGCGCCAGCAGGCCCTGAACCAGCGTGCCGGTTTCATTCCCGGCGCCCGGATGCATCACCAGCCCGGCCGGTTTGTCGACAACGATCAGATCGTCGTCTTCGTAGGCGATCGCCAGATCCATCGGTTCGGGTGTCAGCGCAAGGTCGATAACAGGGGGCACTTCCAGTTCGACAGTTTCCCCGGCCCGGACCTTGTCAGACGGGGTGACATCCGGGTCGCCGTCAATCTGCACCAGACCGTCTAGGATGAGCGCTTTTATCCGGCTTCGCGACAGTGTTGAAATGCCGGATGCCAGAAATCTGTCCAGGCGCTCTCCTGCTTGAGCCTCCGGCACAATAAGGCTATGCGTAAGCGGTGTATCCGATGCGTTGGTGTTATCGTCCATGCCTACCACACTGTACCTCGACCCGTTTCTTTTCGGCCCATGGAAGCCCTGTAGGAGTATGCTATGAACTTCGGCACGCTGAAAGCGGCGGTGATTGTCATGGGCATCCTTATCGTCGCCGGCATGGCGTTTCTGGTCTACGGTCTTTCCGTGGGCCTGCATAAGGACACATCCGTCGAAACGCAAACCGGACAGGATGCACCAACTGCGCCGGCCGCACCGGCGACGGCCGCGTTCGGCGATATCGATATCGACCTGCCGGCCGGATCGCAGATCACCGACTACAAGATTCAGGGCGACAGGCTGGTCATTTCGGTTTCCGTTCTGGGCGGTGGCGCCAGCCTGATCGTGGTGGATCTGTCCAGCGGTACCCGCCTGGGAACGATTACCCTCAAATAACCCATATCCGGAATCCATCAATGAGCCTTGATTCAGACAATACCGTGGGCGCTTCGCCTGAAATTCTCGAACACATCATTCGTTGCAATGAGGGGTCCGCCGGTTCCTACGGCGCCGATGACATCACCAAACGCGTCGATGCCCTGTTTTCCGAATTTTTCGAACGCGAGGTTTTCGCCTTTCCCGTTGCGACCGGCACGGCTGCGAATTCACTGGCGATTTCCTGTTACACGCCGCCCTTTGGCGCTGTCTACTGTCACGGCGCGGCGCATATCATGGTCGACGAATGCAACGGCCCTGAAATGTTTACCGGCGGCGCGAAGCTGGTACCCGTCACCTCGGAAGGCACGAAGCTGACACTCGAAAGCCTGGAGGCGGCGCATGCGCGGGGCTGGTCGACCAGCTTTCACCATGCACAGCCGTCAATGGTATCGATTACCCAGGCTACCGAAGGCGGCACGGTCTATGCGCTGGCGGAAATCGAAGCGATTGGCGGCTTTGCGAAATCCAACGGCCTTGCCTTACATCTCGACGGCGCGCGCTTCTGCAACGCCATGGTCAGTCTCGATTGTTCGGCGGCCGACATGTCGTGGCGGGCCGGCGTCGATGTGGTGACCTTCGGTGCAACGAAAAACGGCGCGCTGGCTGCGGAAGCGGTGGTGTTCTTCGACAAGGAGAAAGCGCAGGAGTTCATTTTCCGGCGCAAGCGGTCGGGCCATCAGTTTTCGAAACAACGCTTTCTGTCGGCTCAGCTCGAAGCGATGATGACCGACGATGTCTGGCGCAGAAACGCCGCTCATGCCAATGCGACGGCGCGACGGTTGTCGGACGCGTTGGAGGCCTGCGAAGGTATTTCCATGGCCTATCCGGTCGAGGCCAACGAGATATTCGTGCGTATTCCCGATGCAGCGGCGGCCAAAATGCGCGCAAGCGGTATTGATCTGAAAAGCTGGCCGGAATTCGGCCCTGACTGTTATCGCATGGTGACGTCCTGGTGCACCGGCGAAGAGCTTATCGATCCGGTCATCAGGGCGGCGCAGGCCGCAACAGCCGGTCAGGACGGCATATGACATCGTCATCGACAGATATCGTCAACCGCGACACGATCATGATGGCCGGGGCGCGGATCGGCCCGCATATCCGCCGCACGCCGTTTATGGAAATCCAGGCCGGCGACCTGCTGCCGGACCGCCCGGTCGTTCTGAAGCTCGAGTACATGCAGCATTCCGGGTCGTTCAAGGCGCGGGGTGCGTTCAATGCGATGCTGTCGCGTCCGGTTCCCGAAGCCGGCGTGATCGCGGCGTCGGGCGGCAATCATGGGGCGGCGGTCGCCTTTGCCGCCAGAAAACTGGGTCACAACGCCGAGATTTTCGTGCCGGAACTGGCGTCGAAAGCGAAAATCAGACGACTGGAAGCCTACGGGGCGACGGTGAATGTGATTGGGTCGGTCTTCGCGGAAGCGCTGGAGGCTTGCATCGCCCGCCAGCAGGAAACCGGCGCGCTTTTCCTGCATCCCTACGACCAACCGGAAATACTGAACGGGCAGGGGACGGTCGCGCTGGATTTCACGGCGCAGATCCCGTCCGTCGATACGATCATGGTGTCGGTCGGCGGCGGCGGACTGATCGGCGGCATGGCGGCCTGGTGCCGGGGCGAATTTCGGCTGATCGGCGTTGAGCCGGAAACCTGCAATGCCCTTGATGCCGCGATGGCGGCCGGTCAACCGGTGGATGTTGCGGTCAGCGGCTGTGCGGCGGATTCGCTTGGCGCGAAACAGGTCGGTTCGCTGATGTATCCCTATGCGGAAGCCTATGTCGACAACGTTGTGACCGTTCCCGAAGAAGCGATTGTCGAAGCCCAGAAGCTACTTTGGGACAGATTGCGCATCGCGGTTGAAACCGGGGCGGCAACGACGCTCGCCGGACTGCTGTCGGGTGCGTATCAACCGCCGCCGGACGCCAAGGTCGGCGTCGTGCTGTGCGGCGCGAATCTCGAGCCGGCCTCAGTTGCCTGAAAATAGTTTAGTTGTATTATCGATATACTTATACTGGCTAAAAAGCCGTTTCTGTGGCCCCTTACCTGTTTGAAGATATGAACAGGGTTGCCGACTAGCTTATGCCAATCAGATTTCACCCGCCGCGTGGATCCATCGTTACTGTTGACTACAATAACGGCTTTAAAAATCCGGAAATGGATAAAATCCGGTTAGCTGTGGTGCTGTCGCCTGACATCAAGGCACGGGTGAAGTTGGTTACGGTAGTTCCTCTTAGTTTGACCGAACCTGATAATATTCTTCCGTTTCATCAGCAAATAGATGTTCCATTCGCTCTGCCTGAGAAATGGGGGAATCGACCACGATGGATTAAGGGTGACATGGTCAACGCGGTAGGTTTCCATCGCGTCGATTTGCTGCGCCTTGGCAAGGATAAAAACGGAGACCGGATATACCAAACGTCGGTTTTGGATGATGCGCTCTTCACCGTCGTTAAACGATGCGTGTTGCACGGGTTGGGCTTATCAACCTTGACAAAACACCTCTAAATCCATACATGATTTTGCAGAGGCTCTGCTCATGTCATCCTCGTTAAGACCCTACCAAGGGCCTCTGGTCAGCAGAACCAAACCAAGTTCTTGGCCAGAGCCGTCTAAGAAAACCAAGTGCTTATACGTACAGGCGCCTAAGGGCGCCTGTCGGCAAATTGAGCGTTGGCTCCTAGTTCTTGCCGATCAGTCGCATGAATTCGTTGCGGGTTTTCGGGTCTGCCTTGAATTCGCCGAGCAGGGTGCTGGTCACCATGGTGACGCCCTGTTTGTTGACGCCGCGCGTTGTCATGCATTCATGGGCGGCTTCGATCACCACGCCGACACCGCGCGGCTGCAGCACATCGTTGATCGTGTTGGCGATCTGGGCCGTCATCTTTTCCTGTATCTGCAGCCGCTTCGCGAAGACTTCCAGCAGGCGCGCCAGTTTCGATATGCCGACAACCCGACGGTTCGGCAGATAGGCGATATGGGCCACGCCGATGATCGGGCGGATATGGTGTTCGCAATGGCTGTTGAAGGGAATTTCCTTCAGAATGACCATCTCGTCATAGCCGTCGGTTTCCTCGAACGTCCGGGCCAGAATTTCAACCGGATCGTCGAAGTATCCGGCGAAGAATTCGTCCCACGACCGGACAACGCGATCCGGCGTTTCCAGAAGCCCTTCGCGATCAGGATCGTCACCGGAATAGGCAAGCAGAGTCCGCACCGCTTTCAGCGCCTCTTCCTTGCTGGGGCGGCGGTCTTTTGCGGCCTTTCGCTCTTCGTCGAACTGCTTCACCATCTCGAACTGTGCTGGCGACATGGAAACTCCTAAATGCAATCCAATTGCGTTACTGTACTTGCATGTTGGTCAGGTCTGCCAGCGAACGAACCGGAACATGCGGCTTTCTGGACTTCTGACTTGGGTATAAATGGCGTTTCTGGCGGTTCACTTCAATAAAAACACGCAAACGATACGGATTGAGGGGGAAAATGGATCACAAAGATGTGGTTTCTGCGGTCAATAGTATCGCCGGAAAGACAAAATCGCACCCACTGACCGGAATTGTGCTGGGGTCTGGTTGGGCGCCGGTGGCGGACGATGTGACCGACCCCGTGGTCATCCCCTATTCTGAGATTCCCGGATTTCCGTCTCCGGGCGTTGCCGGTCATGCCGGCCGGCTGGTAATCGGCGATCTCTACGGGTGTCCGGTCGCCGTGTTGTGCGGCCGCAAGCATTTCTATGAAGATCTCGATCATCATCACATGACCCTGCCTGTTGCCGTTCTGCAGGCGCTGGGCTGCAAGACCCTGCTGCTGACCAATGCGTCGGGCGCGGTCAACCCGGCCATTCCCGCCGGGTCGATCGTTATGGTTACCGATCACATCAATCTGTCCGGCGTAAGCCCGTTGTCCGACGAGCCGTATTTTGACGATCCGTTCGTCGATCTTACCGATGCTTACGACCCCGCGTTGCAGCAGTTGATGCTGGCCGCAGCGGACCGGGTGCGGGTTACGGTGCCAACCGGCGTCTTCGCCTGTTTCACCGGGCCGAACTACGAAACCCCGGCTGAAATCCGCATGGCGTCGGTAATCGGCGCGGATCTGGTCGGCATGTCCACCGTGTCAGAAACCATTCTGGCGCGGCGCATGGGGTTGCGGGTTGCGGCGCTGTCGATCGCCACCAACGCGGCGGCCGGTCTCGCGGACAAGCCCCTGCTTCATGACGACGTTCAGCGGGTTGCCGCCGAGGCGCTGGCAACCGGGGTCAAACTGCTGCGCCAATTCATGCCGGCGCTGAAGGAGGTCGAGGCATGATGTCAGATCCCGAACGCGTTCTGCAGGCGATGGACCTGACCAGTCTCGGAGACAGCGATACGGAGAGCACGGTCGACGATCTGTGCCGCCGGGCGCTGGAAGATGCGCGGGGCCGGGTGGCGGCGGTGTGCGTCTGGCCGGAATTCGTGGCGCGGGCGACGCGGTATCTCGACCGCACGACGGTTCGCGTTGCCGGTGTCGCCAATTTCCCGGATGGCGGGAATGACACGGTGGCCGCACTGAAGGATATCGAAGTCATTCTCGAAAGTGGCGGAGACGAGGTCGATGTCGTCTTTCCCTATACGGAATTTCTGTATGGCGACCGGAAAGCGGTCGTCGACTTTCTGCGCTATTGCAGGCGCGCCTGTCACGGTGCGACGGTGCTGAAGGTGATCCTCGAAACCGGAACGCTGGACGATCCGCTGATAATCGCGGATGCTTCGCGGCTGGCGCTCGACGAAGGCGCGGATTTCATCAAGACGTCGACAGGCAAGGCGCCGGTTTCGGCAACGGTGTCGGCGGCGCGGATCATGCTACAGGTCATTCGCGAAACCGGTCATGGCGGTTTCAAGGCGGCGGGCGGCATACGCGATGTTCCGACCGCGATGCGCTACTTCGCGGCGGCGGACGAAATCTTCGGCCCCGACTGGGCCGGCCCCGGTCATTTCCGCATCGGCGCAAGCGGGTTGCTCGACGATGTTCTGGCGCGGCTTTCCGGATCCGCCGTTTCCTCCACCACAGACGGGTACTAGGATCATGCTGCCGCAGGAAGTCATTCGCCGCAAACGGGACGGTGCGGAACTGTCCGAAAAGGAAATCGGATTCATGGTGGCCGGTCTGGCCGACGGCAGTCTGTCGGAAGGGCAGATCGCCGCCTTTGCCATGGCGGTGTTCTTTCGCGGCATGACGATGCAGGAACGGGTGTATATGACCCGTTCAATGGTCGATTCCGGCGATACCCTGACCTGGGATGATCTCGATCTTGACGGACCGGTGCTGGACAAGCACTCGACCGGCGGTGTCGGCGACAAGGTGAGCCTGATCGTCGCGCCGATCGTCGCGGCCTGCGGCGGCTACGTTCCGATGATCTCCGGGCGCGGCCTCGGCCATACGGGCGGTACGCTGGACAAGCTGGACTCCATACCGGGCTACGAGACATCGCCGGATTCCGACCAGTTCCGCCGGGTCGTGCGCAAGGCCGGCTGCGCGATCATCGGCCAGACCGCCGAACTGGCCCCGGCCGACCGCCGTTTCTATGCCGTACGCGATGTTACCGCGACAGTTGAATCGATACCACTCATTACCGCGTCGATCCTGTCGAAGAAACTCGCTGCCGGTCTGGGTGGCCTGGTGATGGATGTGAAAACCGGAACCGGCGCATTCGCCACGGACTACTCGATGGCGCGGGAACTGGCGCAGAGCATCGTGTCGGTCGCCAACAGGGCCGGTATGCCGACGGTTGCGATGATTACCGACATGAACCAGGTGCTGGGCCATACGGTTGGCAATGCGCTTGAGGTCGGCGAGGCCATCGATTTCCTGACCGGCAAACAACAGGATTCGCGTCTGCTCGATCTGACGACGCAGCTCTCTGCGGAAATGCTGGTGCTGGGAAAAATTGCGGAAAGTCCGCAAGGCGGCGTTGAAAAGGCCCGTGACGCGCTGCAATCTGGCGCCGCCGCCGAAAGATTTTCACGAATGGTTGCGGCCTTGGGCGGTCCTGCCGATATAGTGAATGACAGCGACGGTGTGTTTGACGACGCGCCGGTGGTCAGACCGGTCTTTCCGAGCCGGACGGGTAAGGTAACCGGTGTCGATGCACGGCTTGTCGGGCTTGCCGTTGTAGAGCTTGGAGGCGGTCGCAAGCGGATCGATGACGCAATCGATACCAGAGTCGGTTTTTCCCGTTTTTGTGCGATAGGCGAGGAAACATCGCCTGACGAACCGCTTGCTTTCGTGCATGCCGCCACCGAAGCGCAGGCCGAGGCGGCGTCCACGGTGATTACGAAAGCGATCAAGATCGGTGCAGGCGTTGAACCGGGCCCCATCGTTTATGAACGGCTATACGATGACGCAGATTAATACAGAAATTGATACGATCGGTTTCGATGCGGATGACACGTTGTGGCATACCGAGAACATGTTTCAGGAAACACAGACCCGGCTGGCCGAAATGATGCGGCGATACGCCGCCGACGATGCCGTTCAGAACCATCTTCATGAAATCGAGGTGGAGAACGTGAAAGTTTTCGGTTACGGCATCAAGGGGTTTACCCTTTCGATGATTGAAACCGCGATCACCATGTCGAAGGGCGCCGTCACGTCAGCGGAAATTCACGAAATCATCTCCATGGGGAAGCGGATGCTGAAGTCGCCGCTGACCCTGATGCCGCATGCGGAAACCGTATTGGCCAACCTGAAGCGGCGCCACACGCTTCTGCTGATTACCAAGGGCGACCTGCTGGACCAGACCAACAAGGTGGATAAGTCAGGTCTTGCCGATTATTTCGACGGCGTCGAAGTGTTAAGTGAAAAGGACGAAAAGTCCTATGCGGCGGTGCTGAAACGCCATTCTGTCGACCCGTCCCGCTTCCTGATGGTCGGCAACTCCATTCCGAGCGATATCGAACCGGTGCTGGATCTGGGCGGCTTTGCCGTGCAGGTGCCGTATCAGTTCACGGCTGTGCATGAGCTTTTTGACGGTAAAATTGATAATCCCCGGTTTTTCAGGACAGACTGTCTGTCGGAAATACCCGGACTGATGGAACGGTTCCGTCGACCGATCACCAGAAATCCATCAAGCGTAATTTGAGGAAGTCAGTCCCGGCGACTACACCGCCTTCAGGATTATCGTACACGAAAGCCCGCACGACAAACGGGCTTTGGAAAAAGAGAGGATCTAAGGTATGGCGAAAATCGAAAATGCGGCAATTCGGCAGGTGTTCGACGATGCACGCACCTTCAGCTACTGGCAGGAAGGGAAATCGGTTGGCGACGATGTGCTGACCGAACTGCACCGCTTGCTGGCCCTGCCGCCGACATCGGCCAATTGCAGCCCGGGCCGGTTTGTCTTTGTCCGGTCGCCCGAAGCCAAGGCGCGGCTGATGCCGGCCCTGATGGAAGGCAATGTGCGCCAGACAATGAGCGCTCCGGTTACGGTCATTATCGGTCACGACATGCGGTTCCACGATCATCTGCCGAAACTGTATCCGCCGACCGATGCGAAGTCCTGGTTCGAGGGCAACGATGCGCTGATTGAAAAGACGGCTTTCCGCAACGGCACCCTGCAGGGCGCCTATCTGATTATGGCGGCGCGGTCGCTGGGTCTGGATTGCGGCCCGATGTCGGGTTTTGACAACGCGAAAGTCGATGAGGCGTTCTTCGCAGGCACGACCTACAAGTCGAATTTCCTGTGCAATCTGGGTTACGGAAACCCTGACCGCCTGCATCCCCGCTCGCCCCGGTTCGAATTTGGCGAAGCCTGCCAGATCGTCTAACCGGGCAGGTTCGCCTCAATCGTGCTGACGATGCTGTCGTCTGACGGTTCTGTCGCGGTCGGCCAGCTCGCCAGCGCCGATCCGTCCGGCCCGATCAGGATCTTGTGAAAATTCCAGCGCGGCACCGCTTTTGAACCAAGAGCGCGGTTCGCCCATTCGAAAAACGGATGGGCGCCGGCGCCCCTGACAACCTGTTTTTCGGTCATCGGAAAGGTGATCGCGAAATTGATCTCGCAGAACTGCTTTATCTCCGCTTCGGTTCCCGGTTCCTGGCTGCCGAAATCGTTCGACGGCACGCCCAGAACCACGAAGCCTCTGCTCTCATAAGTCTCGTAAAGTTGCTGCAGGCCTTCGTACTGGCGGGTGTAGCCGCAGAATGACGCCGTATTGACGACGAGAACGGTCTTGCCGTCGAAGGTCGACATCGGCATCGGCTGGCCGTCTATCGCATTGAAACTGAAGCGATGGGCCGAGCCGGCTTCAGCGGCGACGGCTTCATCGGCGAAGGGCCCGCCGATAGCGTACAGGACAGTCGCGACAACCATGCCGGTTGCGAAAACGGCGGCGGCGTGCAGTTTTTTCATCATAGTCAAGCCTCCTGCATATTTATACGTAACGCAAGCCGAAGACGATCATTCAGCGGCGGCATCGTTTTCGAATGAACTATCGCCCCGTTTCAGGCCGCGCGCCAGAAAACGGGCGGGATTGATCGCCTCCAGCACGTCTTTTTCCAATGCCGGCGGCGTACCGGCGATCAGATCGGCGATCACATCGCCCAGTAACGGCCCCAACTGGTAGCCGCGGGCGCCCAGACCGGCGAGAATGTATAGACCCTCTCGATATGGCGGGTTCGCGGCCGGATCCTTGCCGTTCCGTAAATCGGCGTATCGTTCCAGAAATTCCGTTTCATTGCAGACGGCGCCGACCAGCGGCGCCCGGTCCGGCGGCGCGGCGCGCAGGCCGGCCCAGAGATCGGCGGGTTGCACGGACATCGGACGAGGCCGGGCGATGGCCTGATGCAGGGCGTTGAGGCAGACGTCATGATCGGTCTCGCTGGTAGTACGCCAGTCCCGATCGGCAAGGTCTCGCCAGCCTGCGAAGCTGGACCCCAGGACACGGAGGGTTCTGCCATTCACTGTCACCGCCGGGCTGAGATAGCCGTCGAAACTGAAACCGTTTTCCGGTACGCCCGGCAGACTGTCCGGATGGATCAGGCTGACCTGGCCGCGGTTGGTGTAGAGCGGCGTCTGTGCCAACTCGGCCAGCCGGGTTGAATAGGCGCCGGCGGCGACGATAACCGCATCACCCGACCAGACCGTCCGGCCATCGCCATCAATCAGACGCCAACCCGCGTCCGTTTCGTCGATCCGGGCGACAGTGGCCGCGCGCACATCGGGATTCAGGGCGCGGCAGGCGGCGACGGGGTCGATACAGCCGCTTTGTGCGAACCGGGCGATCGGGAAGGGGGACAGGGCAGGATCGTCGACCATGCAGGCAATCGATTTCGGCCACCCCAGCGCCGCCAGGGCCCTGGCCCGGCGGTCCGCAGCGGGCGGGCTTGTGGAAAGCGCATCGACGCCGCGCGGGCCGACCCAGATATCGCCTGTCCGCGCGTGCAACGCCTCATAGCGCCTGATCGAGTCGATGAAGGCGACGGCGTTCAGGCGTCCGGCGAGGCTGCCTTCCGCCGGCGGTTTGGGGGAGAGAATAACCGCCGGATTTCCCGTCATGCCGCCGCCGGGGGTTCCGCTGTCGTCGAATACAGTTACGTCGAACCCTCTGGTCCGTAACGAATACGCCGCCGATGAGCCGGCGATTCCCGAACCGATGACCGCGATACGCGATCCGGTCGCAAGCGATGGCGGCGGGGTCGACCAGTGCGGGTCCGGTTCAATCGGCTGGCGGTCCAGCCTGCCGACAAGACGTTCCTTTTTGCGGCCGAAGCCCGGCGTCTTCGAGACGCTGAAACCGGCTGCCTGCAATCCGCGCCGGACATGGCCGGCTGCGGTAAATGTCGCGAAAGCCGCATCGGGTGCGGAAAGACCGGCAATACGGGCAAGCACAGCATCGGACCACATTGCAGGGTTTCTGGAAGGTGCAAATCCATCCAGAAACCAGGTGTCGATGCGACCTGTCAGTCTGTTCAGCATTAATTCTACATCGCCGAACAGCAGCGTCAGGGTGACGCGCCCGTCCTCAAAGTTAAGACGATGAAATCCGCCATGCCGGACCGGATAGGCATCAAGCAGGCCATTGGTCAGCGGCGAAAGATCGGTAAAGGGCTGCAAGGCCGTGCGAAGCTGGTCGCGGTCCAAAGGATAACCCTCGACCGCGATATAGTTCAGAACCGAGCCGGCGGGGGCTGTGCGTTTCCACATCGCCCAGGCGAGCAGAAAGTTCAGCCCGGTGCCGAAGCCGGTTTCGCCGATTGTGAAGGTCTGTCTGTTCCGCCAGCATTCGGGCGCGCCGATGCCGGTCAGAAAGACGTACTCCGACTCGGCGATACCGTCGGCGGGATTGAAATAAATGTCGTTGAAGTGCTGCGACGCGGGCGCGCCGCCCGCATCGTAGGCAAGTTCAGGGTGGGGAAGACGCGGCCACTGTGGCATGGCCGCAATTTAGCGGGTTCCCGGCTTCTGCGCTAGTCGCCGTGTTTCTGCGACAGGTGTTCTTCAAGCCGGTCTTCCATGTCGTTCAGAATATCGGAAATTTCCTGAAGTTTGGTCCGGGTGCTGGCGATCTGGCCGCGCAGGGAATCCGTGGCGGAACAATTCTGGTCAATGCTGAATTCACCGTCGCCGCCGTCCAGAATCCAGTAGGCCGAGACCCGCAGAACGCCGGCGAGATTGACCAACCGATTTGCCCGCGGTTCCTTTTCACCGCTTTCCCAGGCTCGATACGTTTCCGCCGTCACGCCGATGAGCTGCGCAACGGTTTCCGGCGCAAGGCCGATATTTTCACGGGCCTGTATCAGGCGGTCGGCAACAGTTTCAGTTGATTTCACTCGTTCCGCAACGGCGGTCATTTTTGACTCCTTCTGCAGCATTGGCTGGATTTGATTCAGCATCGCTCAGGGCGACGCGATTTTAGGCGTAACCTACATCGGGGATGTTACAGGTTTGCGCACAATGAGAATTCTGTGAATTCCGATCTGTCTCCAAGCATAGGCATTTTGCAGATGCGAACAAGGCCTAATCCCTTTTTAGTGACCTGTCGCCCGGTAAAGCCATTCTATTCTGGTTCGTTTGGCATCGAATCTGCTTACAAGATCATACAGGTCCGGCGGCGGGCCGGATTGTCATTAAACAGTGCTGTTTCCAGGGGTTTTGCGGGTGAAAAAGCGTACGGTCGGCCATTTTGATTTCGAAACCGGGCTGTCGCCGGTTGCGCGCCGTGTTGTGGTGACGGGGGGCGCGGGTTTCCTGGGCTCTCACCTGTGCGCGGCCCTGCTGAACCGGGGCGACGAGGTTTTGTGCGTCGACAATTTCTATACCGGTCGGCGGTCGCTGGTCGCCCCCCTGCTGGACGAACCGCGGTTCGAACTCGTGCGTCACGACATTACCTTCCCGCTGTATGTCGAGGCGGATGAAATCTACAACATGGCCTGTCCGGCCTCGCCGATCCATTACCAGCGCGATCCGGTGCAGACGACGAAGACCAGCGTCGTCGGCGCGATCAACATGCTGGGGCTCGCCAAACGCTGCAAGGCGAAGATGTTCCAGGCGTCGACCAGCGAGATCTACGGCGACCCGAACGTGCACCCGCAGCAGGAAGATTATTTCGGTAATGTCACAACCATCGGGCCGCGCGCCTGTTACGATGAAGGCAAACGCTGTGCGGAAACCCTGTGCTTCGATTATCACCGTCAGAACGGACTCGCCGTCCGGGTGGCGCGCATCTTCAATACCTACGGCCCGAACATGCACCCCGATGACGGGCGTGTCGTATCCACCTTCATCCTGCAGGCTTTGCAGAACCGGCCCATTACTATCCAGGGCGAAGGCGATCAGACCCGGTCGTTCTGCTATGTCGACGATCTGGTAACCGGTATCCTCTCGATGATGGAAAGCGGCGAGGAGGGGGCGGTCGGCCCGATCAATCTCGGCAACCCGCACGAAATCACGGTGCGGCAACTGGCCGAGCGGATTATCGATCTGACCGGCTCATCCTCGTCCCTGACCTTCAACCCGCTGCCGGAAAACGATCCGGTGCGCCGTTGCCCGAATATCGACCGCGCCCGGTCGGTTCTCGGGTGGGAGCCGACCATCGGTCTGGATGACGGCTTGCGGAAAACAATCGCCTATTTCGAAGGCTATCTGCGTTCTACGGCTTCGGCGCGGTAAGCACGCCGGTTTCGGTCAGCAGGTCGAAATGCCGGTCCAGAAAACCCTGCAACAGGGTCAGTTGCCGGTTGCGCAGGTCTTCCCGCAGGAACAGTTTCAGGTTTCCGGTCGTCGCATATCCGCGCAGGCCGTAGCGAATGTCGCCGTCGACATGACGCTCGCCGTTCGACGTGGTGTGGATCAGCTTCACCGGATCGTCGTTAAGCCCCGCTGTGTCGAGCAAAGGTCCGTGCGCGTTCCACTCCGCTGTGTCGAGCAGGCGGATCCTGTCCGGGTCGGCATGGGCGAGAACGTTGAAGCAGTTCTGTTCGAACAGCAGCCAGTCGCGCTGCCGCAGGGTCAGGTCGCGCCAGGCGCGCGCGATCGCCAGGTCCGCCACGATCACGAACCCTGTATTCAGATACGGGGCTGTACCGGCGACCGAATGGGCGGACAGAAGGGTCTTGAAGGCGGAAAGGTCTTCGCCGCGTTTTTCCCAGTCCGAAATGAAGCCGTCGAGATCGACGCCATTCGCATCCGGACACAAGGCAGCCGCGCAATCGGTCCGAAGCAAATCGTCGGCAAGCGCTTCTATTGCAGCGGCGACCGGCCGTTCGGCGACGATATCGGCGTCGATCCAGACGAAACCGTCCGATCCGTCGGTTTCCGGGCGGGCCGGCAGAAAATCGACCATCGCGGCCTTGGCATACCAGGGGTGGCGGCGGTCTTTCAGGTGGTCCGGCTTTGCCAGCAGCAGGCCCAGCGCATTCAGGAAATCGCGGTGAACGGCATCGAACCCGAAATCGCAGACATGTACAGGGGTGTCAGGGTCATGTTCGTGCATCGATTGCAGAAGCATGCAGAGATTGCCGAATAGCCGGCTGTCGGCTCCGGTGATCAGGCTAAGCTTGTGCATGGGCCGAGACAGCCTCCCCGTTGAAACGAAAACAGGCGGGGCTGTTCGCCGCCGCCTGTCAGTATCGCATGATTTGCGATTGCTGTCGCGTCAGGGTGCTCAGGCAGCCGCTGTTTTCTTCGCCGTCGCTTCTTCGGTCCGTCGGCGATAGGCGACATCGCAGTGTTTCGTGCAATAGGGTTTGCCCGGCACGGCGGATTCGCCGCAGAACTTGAACTCGTCCTGGCCGGGATGGCCCATCGGCCACTGGCAGGTCCGCTCGCTACGGTTGAGGTCCATCGGCATGTCATGCCGTTTGATCGTCTGCGGTTTCGAGGAAAGGCCCATCCGGTGCGCTTTTCCGATCACCGCATTTCGTGTGACACCGCCCAGACGATCGGCGATCTGCCGCGCCGTATAGCCGCTTTTCCACAACCCTTTTAACGTTTCAACCCGTTCTTCGGTCCATTCCATGGCTGTCTCGTCCCCTATTGGTCCGTGTATTCGATGCCCCTGATATGGCTAAAACGCCATAAACCTACTATAGGTACCCAAATACAATATATATAGTGTTTGCCTCGCCAGACATACACAATATCGGGTGAGCTAGCCGGGCTCAACCCTGTTTTTCAGAATTTCTCAGGAATTTGTCGATTGAATGGCCGACATAAGACCAAGCGGTGGAAATTGCTGAATAATTTGTAGGGCGATTCGACGCGCCGTCGATCCCTATTGATCGCCGGCCGGTCAGCCGTGCCGGGTCACCTGGCCCAGCGTTGGCCATTCCGGCCGCGTCGATATATCCTTCGATCCGCATCCGCTGCATCTGAGATGCTGGCCGATATCCGGCACCGGCACCATCGGCCCGGCTTCCGCCACGATCAGATCCGGCGGAATGCTCGAACTGTGGCCGCACCGGTTGCACCAGCAGAAAATCGGAATCGCATCCGCCAGCAGATCGCCGACGCAGGTCGCCCGCCGCCGGTGATCCCGCTTCGACAAGTCCTGCTGTTTGATCCGGCCCATCGTTTCTCTCTATTTGTACCATATATGTTCTCTTTAATGTTCGGCGGCAAGTCAATAGAAGAGATGCGGTTTTGCTGTGAATGTCAGGGATGGAGTCGCAGACGATTGAAAAATCAGGACTTTTGAGCAATCACCCAGAGTGGTTTATCGAACAGGGTCAGAACCTCGCGCAAGTCCTGACCGCGCTTCAGGGTCCGACGGCCGGACAGCACGACATATTCGTTGGTCTTGCCGTTATTGCGCTTTGCGACGGAAAAAGCCGGAACGTCGAAACTGTTCCGGAACACCGAAAACACGGCGACCGAGCCATGCTGGTCGATGGCGTAGTCGCGCCATTCTCCGGTCATGACCCGCTTGGAATAAACATTCAGCAACAATCTGAGTTCAACGCGATCAAAGGCGACGCGTTTGCCTTTTGACTTACGGCGAAATTCGACCAGATCGATCAGGTTCGTCATGTACGCCCGTGCTGAGTGCCGTGCCTGAAAGCATTACACCCACGAAACCTGCCGACGGCAACAGAAATGTCACAAAAAGTTGCCCGCGACGGTCGGGTTCTGGGCTACTGGACGTAGTATCGCCCGTCCCGGTAGGGGTCGGGTTCGGTGTAGCAGGTAATGGTGCCCAGGGATTTGTAGCAGTACCGGGGCTCCTCGATCACGCCCATTTCATACGGCCGGCACAATGGTCCGCCATCCCGCGACTGCCGCACGCTGTTGCAGTCCTGGCCGGTGATATAGTCGGCAATATGGTCTGTCGGAAGCTTGTCGGTGTTGATCGTCGTGGCCGTTGCGCCGCCAAGCGCAATCAGGGGCGCGCTGACGCCGCTGCAGGCCGCCAGCGACAGGCCTGCTGCAAGCGCGACTGCGACCGGCCGAAGCCGTCCCGGTAACGGAACCGGCCAACCGATGGCGGATAACAATCTGGAACGGATCATGTCTGGTCTCACCAACGAATGTTGTTTGCCGGAAGAATAAGCACATTTCATGCCAGTTGCGGCCTGTCTTCAGACCCGCTTTGACAAAGCCCTGCTTGCGATAGGCCGCCGATATATCTAAACAAACCCGAGATGTATGGTTCACGAATTGTATCGCTAGGCAGGAGGCCTGACCATGGCCGAAATTCTTCGGGAAATCGACGAAGAGCTTCGTCAAGACCAGCTAAAAGTCATCTGGCGCAAACACGGAACGGCCATTGTCGCCGTCGTGCTCGCCGTTGTCATCGCAATCGGGGGCTTTCAGGGCTGGAAGTACTGGGAAGCGAAGAAGCGGCAGGAAGATGCGACGGCCTACGCAATCGCACTGGACATCGCCGCCGAGGGCGATGCGAACGGCGCCGTCAACCAGTTGACGACATCGGCGGAAGACGCGAGCGACGGCTACAAGTTGCTGATGCATTTCCAGGCCGCCGCGCTGAAGGCTGAGGAAGGCGATGCGGAAGGGGCGATTGCGGATTACGAAAAAATCGCGGCGACCGCCGGCATTGATGACGTGTACCGCGACCTGGCGACTGTCCTGCTGATCATGCGCCGTGCGGAAACAGGCAATACCGAGGGTCTTCTGGACCGACTGGCGCCGCTTGCCGAAGACGGCCGACCGTTCCGGTATACGGCGCGTGAGGTCGCGGCTTCCATCGCACTCGAAGCCGGCAAACTGGACGAAGCGCGTGCGCATCTGACGCGAATCACCGACGATTTGACCGCGCCGCAGGGTGCGAGAGGCCGTGCGGCCGAAATACTGGCTGCGATCGGCGGATAGTTTTCTAACGGCTGCGAGTGATCCAGCGACTGGAATTTATAGGATATGAAGCTGCACGTTGGTATTTGCAGGGCAATCCTGGGGATCGGCATCATTGCCGCATTGCCGGGATGCGATAGCTGGTTCGGCGAGGATGAAGCGCCGCCGCTGCCGGGCGAGCGGATTGCGGTGATGCTGCAGGAATCCGACCTCGATCCGGATCCCCGACTGTCGGACCTGTCGGTTCTTCTGCCGAAGCCCTACGTCAACGAAGCCTGGCCTCAGGCAGGCGGATTTCCCGATCATGCGATGCATCATCTGGAGCTTCCCGAAGCCATTTCGGAGTTGTGGGAGGTCAGTTTCGGTGCCGGGTCCGCAGGCGATCAGCGAATTCTGGCGACCCCCATCGTCGCCGATGGGCTGATCTACACCCTGGATCGCGATTTCGAAGTCCGCGCGTTCGACGCCGAAACCGGTAAATCGGTCTGGCAGCACGAGATCGGGTTTCCCGATGAAGATGACGAGGCGTTCGGTGGCGGCATCGCATACGAAGACGGGCGACTGTTCGTCAGCACCGGCTATGCCCAGTTGATAACGCTCGATGCCCGATCGGGCGATGAATTGTGGCGCGCGCCGCTGACCGGGCCGGCGCGGGCCGCGCCGACAGTGCTCGACGGTACGGTGATCGCCGTCAGCATCGATAACCAGACGGTGGCGTTCGATGCGGTGACCGGCATTGTCAGATGGAACCATGCCGGCTTTGCGGAAAATGCCGGGCTTCTTGGCGGCGCAAGCCCCGCCGCATTCGAGAAAACCGTTATCATCCCGTATTCTTCCGGTGAACTCTACGCCATCCGGCTCGAAAATGGCCGGGTAAGCTGGTCCGACAGCCTTACCAGCGCCCGCCGGTCCGATGCCCTGTCGTCTTTGGCCGATATTCGCGGCCTTCCGGTTGTCGACCGCGGCCTGGTCGTGGCGATCAGCCATGCCGGCCGGATGGTGGCGATCGACCTGAATACCGGTATCCGGTCCTGGGACCGCCGGATCGGCGGATTGAACCAGCCCTGGGTCGCCGGTGAATTCATCTATGTCGTCACCATCGACAACTATCTTGCCGCACTGACCCGCCGTGGCGGGCGTGTCCGGTGGCTGACTCGGTTGCCCGCCTACGAAGATCCGGAAGACAGGTCGGGCGCGATAAACTGGGTTGGCCCCGTGCTGGCGGGCGACCGTCTGCTGGTGGCGAACAACCTTGGTCAGGTTCTGGCGGTGTCGCCTTACACCGGCGATCCACTGGGGCAGATCGATGTCGACGACCCGGTCAGCGTTGCACCGATCGTGGCGAATGGAACGCTTTACATCCAAACCGATGGCGGCCGGCTGCGCGCATATCGCTGACCGCGGGATTTGTTAATAGATGCCCTTCACAATCGCAATTGCCGGTCGTCCGAACGTCGGTAAGTCGACGCTCTTCAACCGCCTGGTCGGTAAGCGGCTGGCGCTTGTCGACGATGTGCCGGGGGTGACGCGCGACCGCCGGGAAGGTGCGGCGCAACTGGCCGATCTGCATTTCAACGTTTTCGATACGGCCGGGCTGGAAACAGCGGAACCGGGCAGTCTCGCCGGCCGGATGACTGCCCAGACCGAACGGGCCTTGGGCGACGCCGACGCCGTGATGTTCGTCATCGATGCCCGTGCCGGCATCACCACCGACGATGAAATCTTCGCCGAAACGATCCGCAAATGCGGCCGGCCGGTGATACTGGTCGCGAACAAATGCGAAGGCGCTGCCGGCATGCCGGGCATGCTGGAAGCCTACAAGCTGGGGCTTGGCGACCCCGTCCCGATTTCGGCGGAACACGGCGACGGCATAACGGATCTGTACGATGCCATTGTCGGTTCATCGAAAGACCGGTCGGTGTTCGATGCCGAGTTCCAGAACACGGTCGATTTTTCCATCCGGACACCGGATGACGGTACCGACGACGATGAAGACGACTTGCAGACGCCGATTCCCAGCCTGCCGATTCAGTTGGCGATTGTTGGGCGCCCGAATGTCGGCAAATCGACGCTGATAAACCGACTGATCGGCGAGGAACGGCTGCTGACGGGCCCCGAAGCCGGCATCACCCGCGATTCCATCGCGATTGACTGGCAGTGGAAGGGGCGCGACATCAGGCTTTCCGATACGGCGGGTCTGCGCAAGAAGGCGCGGATTTCCCGGAAAGTCGAAAGGTTGTCCGCCGCAGATTCGATGCGGACGATCCGCTTCGCCCAGGTTGTGGTCCTTGTTCTCGATGCGAACGACATGCTCGAAAAACAGGATCTGACGATTGCCCGACAGGTTGTCGAAGAGGGGCGGGCGCTGCTGATCGCGGCCAATAAATGGGATGCGGTCGAGGACAAGCCGAAACAGCTTCAACTGTTGCGGGACCGTATCGAAAAGTCGCTGCCCCAGGCGCGTGGAATTCCCGTGGTCACGGTGTCGGCCTTGCGCGGCGACAAGCTGGACCGGTTGCTCGATGCCGTGCTGCGCACTTTCGATACCTGGAACAAGCGGGTTTCGACGTCGAAACTCAACAACTGGCTGGCCGGCATTACGGCGGAACATCCGCCGCCGCTGGCGAAGGGTCGCCGCGTTAAACTCCGCTACATGACTCAGGCGAAAACCCGGCCGCCCACTTTCGTTGTTTTCACGTCGATTCCCGAGGCGTTGCCGGATTCCTACATGCGTTACCTGAGCAACCGGTTGCGCGAGGATTTTGACCTGCCGGGCATACCGATTAGACTCCATATGCGAAAGGGTAAAAATCCGTACGCCCCGGAAGACAAGAAACCACGAGGTAAGACGCGATGAAGTCAGTGATCAGGTTCTTCAGGTTGTTTCCCGGTATATTGCTTGCCTGTGCCGTACTGACCGGATGCGTGTCGCTTGGCGCTCTGACCGGCGGCACTGATGAGTTCGACGGCGTATGGGCCGGCCGGTTTACCTTCTCGTCCGGCGAAAACACCTGCGTGAGGCGCGGCGGTGTACGGGCAGATATATCGCAGGGCGATGTCGATGGCGATGTATCCTGGCAGGATTCCGATTCACGCAGCACGATCAGCGGTTTCATAAAAGAAGGGGGCGCCTTCACCGGAACCGCTTCCAGAGGATCGAGAAGTTTCGCCGATCTGGAGGGGACGTTCTCGGAACTCAATGCCGAGGGAACCTGGACTTCCAGTCGCTGTCGCGGCGCATGGTCGATGCGCAAGGTGCGAAACGCGTCGTAACGGCATCAACACAACGACCGCAACAGAAAAGGCCGCTTCCCGGAAGCGGCCTTTAGATTTTTCGCGAAACGATCCGTCAGGATCACTTCATCTTGGATTCCTTGTACACGACGTGCTTGCGCACAACCGGATCGTATTTCTTGAACTCAAGCTTTTCGGTCAGGGTCCGCGGGTTCTTCTTGGTCACGTAGAAATGACCTGTACCGGCCGAACTGACCAACTTGATTGCGAGGGTAGCTGGCTTCGCCATCGCTCTATCCTTTAAACCGCTGTCTGCTTTAAACTGTTTCCATGGGGCAGGCGACCGAAGTCAGCCCGCACCTGATCGCGCGCACAATACGAACCGCGCCGGGGAAGTCAACATGGTTCTTCAGGCGTTAGAGCGGTTCACGTTTAATCGGAAGCAGCGTCGCGCAGCCGTTCGATTCTGGCATCCTCATGCCGCAGGATCGGCGTTTCCGACGCATCGTAGGTATAGGTCGGCACGGCGATGTCGACCGGTTCGAAAGGCCGGCGCTGAGACCACGCGATCAGCGCCCGGGTCAGCATGAACCGGGTCACATCGGCCATTTCATCCGCCGCCAGTGCAAGGTCGACGCGTAGCCAGGCGACGTCCTCAAGCTCGTCATTGGGCGTAATGTCGCCGGTCATGGTTTCGCCACGGGCCAGAAAGAACAGGGCGTCGAACCGAATGGGCGACGATTCCGGTGTGATGGCCCGACCGACGAGTCCCAGCTTTTCCGTCGCCGGCGTTATTGTCGCTTCCCGGAAGCGGTGGGCGGTCGGTTCGTCGGTTTCGACATCCCAATCGCCCTCATTCCCGAGAAGCAGGCCGGTTTCCTCCGCGGTTTCGCGAATCGCGGTCCACAGATAGGCGCGTCCGTCTTCAATAACGGCATTCCGGGACAGGCCGGGTTTCGTGTTCGGATGAACCGCAAGCCCTCCGGCGATATCGATGTCTTCCTGATCGACCGTGCCGCCGGGAAACACCAGATATCCCGGCATGAACCGCATCGACCGGTGCCGTGTTCCCATCAGCACACAGGGAATGTCGGCCGTGTCGCGCAGAAGTATCAGGCTGGCGGACGGGCGGGGCGTAACGGGAGAAGGCATAATCGGGAAAGACTTTCAGCTTGCCGGTGGAAGGCCGATTTCAATCGCTTTCGTGTACAGATACGGGTTTTCGACCAGATATTGCGCAATATCTTCCACCGATTTCGGATTGACCGACGGTTCCCACGGACAGGTGGCGAGAACCTGCTTGTGCCCGGCGTCATCGTTTGGCCCGGTCCGTCGTCGAAGAGACAGATTGTGTAGGGTTGTCAGCGGATCGTCGATCAGGATCTGTTTCAGCAGGATATCCGGCGTGACGTCATCCAGCACGCATACGGTCGGCATGACGCCAAGGTCATGCAGGGCGTAGCCGCTCGGCGCCAGAAGCCGCGCCCAGGTCAAAATGAATTCCCCCTGGTTCGGTAACGGTAAAACCGTCTGCACGGTCCCCTTGCCGAATGTGGATGCGCCGACGATCACGGCCCTGCCATGATCCTGCATCGCTGCGGCGAGAACTTCGGCGGCCGATGCGCTGGCCCCGTTGGTCAGAACCGCGATGCGCAGCCCGCGCGCGATGTCGCCGGGCTGGGCTTCGAACCGTTGCAGCGACCGGGGGTGCCGGCCCAGCGTTTTCGAAACCAGTCCTTCGGCCAGAAACAGGTCGGCTACATCGACAGCGCGTTCCAGCAGGCCGCCGGGGTTGCCGCGCAGATCGAGTATCAGGCCGTCCGGCGGTCCGGTGTCATCGTTCTTCGCCCGGGCGACGGCTTCCGCGACGCGAATACCCGTCCGGTCGTTGAAGCCGGAAATCCTGATGATGGCGGTTTTGCCCTGCCGTTCATAGACCACCGTGTTCGGAACGATTTTGGTGCGGCCGACGGTGATATCGAACGGATCGGCCAATCCATCCCGCAGGATCGTCAGAACGACAGTTGCGTTGATCGGCCCGCGCAGGATCCGGATGACCCGGCGCAACGACTGCCCGCCAATCGATTTCCCGTCGATCGCGACGATTCTGTCGCCCACCAGCAAGCCCGCCGCGGCGGCCGGCCTGTCGACCTCGACGGTCGAGATGATGACGCCATCCGGGTCTTCCTTTATCGACACGCCGATCCCGCCAAATCCTTCGCGGTTCTCACGATTGGCCTGGGCGTCTTCCGGGCCGGCATAACGGGAGTATCTGTCCAGCCGGTCCGCAATTGTCGAAAACATCCGCTGATACAGCATATCCGGCGTTTCGGCCTTTATTTGCGGCGATACCTCACGCATGGCGCCGGTCAAAAGGGTGGCGTTCCGCGACCATGTATCGACATCGTCTTCCGCGGAAACAGGCGCTTTCGCAACAAGCACGCCGTTGCTTTCCAGCCGGATTTCCGTGTCGGTTTCCGTTATCGCGATGGCCGGATCCAGATCGCCCAAAGCATCCAGGCCGTACAGGGTCAGATCGGAAAGATCCTCGACCTCGAGGTAAATACCCTGGATATCCGACAGCATCGCGCGGAACATTTCCTGCGTCATCGCATTGAACGCATGATCTTCCGGGTTTTCCTGGGTCGCACACGCGGAAACAAGCGCAACGGCGCAGATGGCGATGAGGAAGTGTTCGAGAAAACCGGAAAACTTTCGGAAACGGCGAGGCATTGTTGCGTACTGACTCCTGCGGAACGTTGCTGAACACTAGTCGGTTATCGCCTGTGACGCTATCGGCCTTTTCCCGAACGGGCACCGTAACGCCGGAACGGCTTGTTGCCGCCACCGCGTCGCGCCTTGCGAATCTGATCCGCGGTTGCCTTTCTTTCCTTGCTGCTCAGTACGCGGCCGCCCGAAAGAACGGTAAACTGAAGACTGCCGGTAATCGTGTTTGCTTCGGCCAGCCGCACGTCCACGGGATCGCCCAGCGTATAGGCATGGCCGGTCTTGTCGCCGACCAGGCGATGGTGCACTTCGTCGTGCCTGTAATAGTCCGACGGTAATAGCGTCTCGATCGGCACCAGTCCCTCGGCGCCGATGCCGTCGATAGAAACGAACAGGCCGAACCGTTGCGCGCCGGTTATTCTCGCTTTGTATTCGTGGCCGATGCGGTCCGACATATAGGCTGTCAGATACCGCTCCATGGCGTTTCGTTCGGCGGCGATGGCGCGCCGTTCGGTTGACGATATCGTCTCGCCCAGTTCGGGAAACGCCGTCGCCTGATCCGGGGTCAGACCGCCGGGGCCGAGCCCGAACGCCTCAATCAGGCTGCGGTGAACCAGAAGGTCGGCATACCGGCGGATCGGTGAGGTAAAGTGGGCGTATTTCGGCAGCGACAAGCCGAAATGGCCGAGGTTTTCCGGCGCGTAAACCGCCTGTGCCTGCGCCCGCAGAATGATCTGAGAAACAATCTGCGCGCTTGTCGACCCCGAGGCCTGATGAAGAATGCCGGTCAACAGGGCCGGTTTCATTACCGCGCCCTTGGCCAGGCCGTAGCCGAGCGACGCCAGGGTTTCACGCAGCCCCTCCAGCTTGTCCAGCGGCGGGCTTTCGTGAATTCGGTACATTACCGGCCGGCGTTTCTTTTCCAGCGCCTCCGCCGCGGCGACATTGGCGAGGATCATGAATTCCTCGATCAGCCGGTGGCTGTCCAGCCGCTCACGGGGGATGATTTCGGCGACCTTGCCGTTCTCGCCGATGACGACCTGTTTTTCCGGAAGGTCGAGATCCAGCGTGCCGCGCCGTTTGCGGGCCTCGTCAAGCAATGCGAAGGCCTCGTAGAGCGGGGCGATCACTGTTTCGGTCAGAGGCTCCATTCGGTCGTCGACAATTCCGTTACGGGCTGCCTGAACCTGTTCGTAGGTCAGGCGGGCGGCCGACCGCATCAGCGCCCGGCTGAACCGGTGGCCGAGAAGTTTGCCCCTGGCGTCGATCCGCATTCTGACGGCCAGGCAGGCCCGGTCTTCGTCCGGGCGCAGCGAGCACAGGTCGTTGGACAGGCGTTCCGGCAGCATCGGAACGACGCGATCAGGAAAATAACAGGAATTGCCGCGAACCTGCGCGGCCTTGTCCAGCGGGCTGCCGGGCCGGACATAGTAGGCGACATCGGCAATCGCCACGGTCAGCACGAAGCCGCCGGCATTGCCGTCCGATGTATCCTTTTCGGCATGCACCGCATCGTCGAAATCGCGGGCATCGGCGCCGTCAATCGTTACCAGCGGCAGGGACCGCAGGTCTTCGCGAAAGCTTTCCATTCCGGCGGCTTGCAGCCTGTCCGCCTCGGTCTGGGCGGCGTCGGGAAAATCGACGGGAATGCCGTTCTGATGGATCGCGATCAGGCTGAACGATTTCGGTTCGTCCAGCCGGCCGATCCGTTCGATAAAATCGGCATCGTTGTCGCGGTTTCCCGACCGTGCAGGTCCGGCGGAATGCGGGCGGATCAGGACAAGATCGCCATCCGCCAGGGTTTCGCTTACCGGGCCGGTGAAACGGTATTCCCGGTCGTTTTTACGGTCCGTCGATGCCAGCCGCCAGTGTTTGCCGATGCGCTGGGCCACCGCGAGCACCGTTTCCGGCCCCGGCTTCAGTATGCGGATCGGCGAGGCTTCGTAACTGTTGCCGCCGGTGCGCTTCAACCGGGCAAGGACACGGTCGCCGTCTTTCGGCGGCGTGGTCCGGCGGCCGGACGGAACGACAATGATCTCGGCGTCGATGGCGGCGTTGTCGCCGGTTGCTTCCGCTACCAGATCTCCATCGTCGTTACGGCCGGAAACACGCAGGACGGCGACTTCCGGCAGTGCGCCTTTGGGGGCCAGTTTTCGCGATTTTCCACGGTCGATATCGCCTTCGCGTTCAAGCTCGCGCAGCAGCGCTTTCAGCTCGATACGCTGGTTGCCCTTGATGCCGAAATGACGGCCGATCTCGCGCTTGCCCACGGGCTTGTCGCTTTCCAGGATGAAGGCGACGACCTGTTCCCGTGTGGGAAACCCTTCTGACGGTTTTTTTGACTTGGGTTTCTTTGCCACCGATCAGTCCGCAGCGTCGAAGCGCTGCTCGGTTGAACCGGAAGGCTTCCTGGCGGCAGCTTTTTTCGCCTTAGATTTTTTCGCGCGGCCTTTTTTCGCAGATGCCTTCTTGGCAGACGTTTTCTTGGCTGCCGGCTTCTTGACGCCGGCCTTGGCGGCCTTTTCGGCCAGCAGCCTGACGGCTTCGTCCAGTGTTACCGTTGCGGGATCGACATCCCGCGGCAACGAGGCATACAGCTTGCCGTGTTTGACATAGGGGCCGAACCTTCCGGCGCCCTGACTGACGACTTTGCCATCATCCGGATGTTCGCCCAGTTGCCGGGATGACCCGCCGCGCGCCTTCGGTTTCGCCGTTGCCAGCACTTCCATCGCCCGGTTCATGCCGATGTCCAGAACGCTGTCTTCCTCCGGTAATGAGGTATAGGCGGTGCCGTGTTTCAGGAACGGACCGTACCGGCCGACGCCGGCCTGGATCAACTCGCCGGATTCCGGATGGGGGCCGATATCGCGCGGCAGCGCCAGCAGTTTCAGCGCCAGGGCCAGATCGACGTCAGAGGCCGACATGCCCTTCAGCAACGATGCCCGTTTCGGCTTGGGCGGCGCTTTCTTGCCCTTTTCCTTTTCCGCCTGCTCGCCAAGCTGCACGTAAAGTCCGTACGGGCCCTTGCGCAATGTGACGTCTTCGCCGGTTTCAGGATGCGTTCCGAGTATCTTGGGATACGGTTCCGTATCGTCGTCGCTGGCTTCTTCGCCCAACTGCCGGGTATAGCGGCATTCCGGATAGTTCGAACAGGCGATGAACGCGCCGTAGCGGCCGAAGTTCAGCCCCAGCCGGCCGCCGCTGCAGTTCGGGCATATCCGGGCGGTTTCCGTGCTGCCGTTTTCGTCCATGGCGAAGAAATGCGCCCCGAGATCGCGGTCGAGCGCATCGCGGACATCGACGCCGGACAACTGCATTGTCTGATCGATGATCTCGTTGAACTGGCCCCAGAAATCCCGAAGCACTTTCTTCCAGTCGACGTCACCGTTGGATACCGCATCGAGCTGTTCTTCCAGATCTGCCGTAAAACCGTATTCAAAGTACTTGTCGAAGAAACTCGACAGGAAGGACACGACCAGACGGCCACGGTCCCTCGGGACGAAACGCTTCTTGTCCAGCACGACATAGTCGCGGTCCTGCAGAACCTTCAGGATCGACGCATAGGTCGATGGCCGGCCGATTCCCAGTTCTTCCATCTTCTTGACCAGACTGGCTTCCGAATACCGGGGCGGCGGCTGGGTGAAATGCTGGTTCGGCGTAATGGTCTCGACAGCGGCGTCTTCGCCTTCGTTCATCACGGGTAGGCGCTTGTCGCCGTCTTCGGCGTCGGCCGGCATATCGTCAGTATCTTCGAAATACAGTTTCAGGAACCCGTCGAATTTTACGACGGAGCCGTTCGCCCGGAACGTCACCTGACCATCGTTGCTGACCAGATCGACGGCGACGCGGTCGATGACGGCGGCGGCCATCTGCGAAGCCGTCGTGCGTTTCCAGATCAGCTCGTACAGGCGCAGCATGTCGCCGTCCAGGCGATGCGCGACCTGCGACGGGTGGCGAAACAGGTCGGTCGGCCGCACCGCTTCGTGCGCTTCCTGGGCATTCTTCGCCTTTGTCTTGTACTGGCGCGGACTGGACGGCAGATATTCGTCGCCGAAATGCTGGGAGATCATCTGCCGGCAACCGGAAATCGCTTCGCCGCTCAGCGTCGTGCTGTCGGTCCGCATATAGGTGATCAGGCCGACGGTCTCGCCACCCAGATCGATCCCTTCATACAGTTTCTGCGCCAGTTGCATCGTGCGCGACGTGCCGAAGCCGAGCTTTCGGCTGGCTTCCTGTTGCAGCGTCGACGTCGTGAAGGGCGGGGCGGGGTTTCTGTTTTGGGTCTTTCGTTCGATCTGCCGGACGTCGTAGCGTTTCGCCTGGGCCGTTGCGACGGCGGCCTGCGCCTTCGCTTCGTTGCCGAGCGTAAACTTGTCGAGCTTCGCGCCGTCGAGATGGATCAGGCGCGCGCTGAAGGCGTCACCGCGCGTCGTCGTCATCCCGGCTTCGACCGACCAGTATTCCTCGGCCCGGAAGGCTTCGATTTCAGCTTCGCGTTCGCAGATCAGCCGCAGGGCGACGGACTGCACGCGGCCGGCGGATTTTGCGCCGGGCAGCTTACGCCACAAAACCGGCGACAGGGTGAATCCGACCAGATAGTCCAGCGCCCGGCGGGCGAGATAGGCGTCGATCAGCTCGCGGTTCAGATCGCGCGGATGCGCCATCGCCTCGAGAACGGCGCGTTTGGTGATTTCGTGAAACACGACGCGGCTGACATTCAGCCCGTTCAGCGCTTTCCGGCGCGCCAGTTCTTCCTGGACATGCCAGGAAATCGCCTCGCCTTCCCTGTCCGGGTCGGTCGCCAGTATCAGATTGTCCGCGCCCTTGATCGCTTTCGCAATGTCGTCCATCCGCTTCTTGCTGCGGCCGTCGACCTCCCAGGACATGGAAAAATCATCGTCCGGGCGGACGGAACCGTCTTTCGGCGGCAGATCGCGGATATGGCCGAAACTGGCGAGAACTTCATACCCGTCGCCAAGATACTTGTTGATCGTTTTGGCCTTCGCTGGCGATTCGACGATAACGACGTTCGCGGCGCCCATGCCTTGGTAATCCCTGTTCTGTTTCGGCTGTCAGCAACCGGTTTTCGATTGATCCACGCCGGTTACGCCGACCGTAACTGGCATGGCTTGGCCCATTGCGTCAACAAGAGGTGTGGTCACGGATGCGTTTTTCAAACAATCGTCGGACAATGGCGATTGCGCTTTTGTATCCGGTCCGGAAGAAGAAACGACTAGCTGTCCAGTGTCTGACGAGCATCCCGCCAGCGCCGGACAACCATCCGTGCGCCCGCAAGATCCAGCCGGTTGTAGAACTTCATGACGGAGGCGGGGCTTCCGGCGCCCTTGCCCAGACGCTCCGTGCTGAAATAGCCGCCGGCAATCGCGTTGAAGTCATCCTTCGATACCTCATACGCCTTGCAGGCGATGGCCAGATTTTCGCCCGACCCGTCATCAAACAGTTGGGATACGAGCCGCCGGTCGACGCCGCTGATTTCAGCGAACTTGTTCACAAAGCCGACATCGCCTTCCGAATCCAGCGCCCCGATCAGCCGCTGACCGTAGCCGATGCGGCTGGGGTCTTCCCACATGCCGGGGTCATCGTCGGATTCCAGAATACGGTCGATTGCGTCGGTAACCGCATCGTCCAGCGTCTTGCTGCTGATTTCGAAATGCTCGAGAATATAAGTCCGCAGGGATTCACCGACCCAGGTATAGATTTTCTTCGCCAGTTCCGGCGGCAGATCCCGCCGTTGTACCAGCGGCGTCTGCAGCTTCTGTTCGGTTGCCGAGGCAACGGCTATCTTTGCGAAGGAGTCGATATCGATTGTCGCCGAGAAGTTTTTCAGAAGCTGCATCAGCACTTCCGTATCGCCGGTATCGACCAGATGCCGGGTAACGTCCGCCGACAGTTCGGCGCGTTTCGCAATGGCGACGGCATGGGGCTGCCCCTTCGACGTGCTGATCTCGATCAGATCGTCGTCGCTCAACTGTCGCGAATGAACCAGCATGGGATAGGCGACGTTAATGACGTCGTGGGTAAGGAAGGTGAGAAGGTCGGCCGGTACATCGGCGCGCTCCGCAAGGTAATCCGCAATATACCGCCGGATCTGAACCTCGACCTGATTGATCAGTTTTCTGAGGATTTCGTATGTAAGTTCGAGCTCTTCAGGGGAAAGGTCGGCGCGCGTGTCGAGGCATAGTTTCGCAACGGAGGCCGCCAGACCGCCCTTGCCGTCAATCGCGCGTTGATGCGCAAGCTTCAATAGCTTTTCATGCGATGACGTCGACAAAATTCAGGCCCTTTTTACCCTATCATAGCAGGTATCATACATACTCTTTGCGCCGTTGGCAGTGATCCTTGTCACAACCCGCTATACTGCGAATCGCACGGTTTGTTGGATTTCCGCCCTCTACACAGCATACCTTTGGGGATTCGCCGGGGCATCGTCCAGCACGAATAGAACAAATTGTCAGGAAATGCCGGGTACCAGGGAAAACCGTCCGCCCGGATGTCTGGCGATGCGTCCCGCCAGTTCCAGTTCAAGCAGCACAAGATGCACGGCGCCGTGCGGGGCGTCGACGGACCGCAAAACGGTATCGAGTGGCAAGGGAACCGCATTCAGCCCTTCAAGCAGGGCGGTACGAACGGCCTCCAGTTCGGATTCGGATGGCTGGATTTCGGCCTCCGTCTCCCAGCCGGGCGCGTCCGGTTCGCCGAGCCCGCTTTCCAACAGTTCGGCGAGCACGTCGTCGGCGGACTGAACCAAAGCCGCACCGGTCCTGATAAGATCGTTGCCGCCCTGGGCGCGGGGATCCTGCGGAAAACCCGGAACGGCGAAAACCTCGCGGCCCTGGTCCGCCGCGAAACGCGCGGTGATCAGCGAGCCGGATTTCCGGCGCGCTTCGATGACCACGACGCCCTGCGCAAGGCCGGAGATGATCCGGTTCCGCCTCGGAAAATGCTGTGCTTTCGGCTGCATGCCGAACGGCATTTCCGAAACGATCAGGCCGTCCTTAGCCAGTTGCCGATACAGATCGGCATTCTCGGCCGGATAGATGTGGTCGACCCCGCCCGCCAGAACGGCGATCGTGCCGGTACGTATCGATCCGGCATGGGCGGCGGCGTCGATGCCGCGCGCCATGCCAGACGCAACAGCAAAGCCGGCATCGCCGAGAGCCGCAGCGAGATCGGATGCGAAGGCGCGACCGTGTAATGACGCATTGCGTCCGCCGACAATGGCGAGGCAGGGCAGGGCGAGGGGGGCTGATTGCCCGATGGCGCTCAGCACCGGCGGCGCATCCTCCGTCGCCGACAGCAGGACCGGGTAGGGCGGCGTGCCGTCGAAAAGAAAAAAGCCGCCGGCTTTCGATAAAGCATCCCGCTCGCTTTCGGCTTCGTCCAGGCCGGCCACCCGTATGCTGCGGCGGCCACCCCGGCGCGCCAGCATCGGCAGGGCCTTTAGCGCCTCCGCCGCCGTCCCGTAGCGATGCAGAAGCTGCCGGTAGGTTACCGGCCCGACATTTTCCGACCGGATCAGGCGAAGCCTGTCCAGTATGTCAGACCCGCTTGGCTCGTTTTCGGTTGCGCGCATAGATTTATAGTGATGGGGCGAAATGCAACCGTCAAGCAATCGGTTCTCGTTCTGAGAGTTATGATTTCCTGCCGATTTTCGTTTCGGTTCCGTTCAGCAGCCGCTGGATGTTCTGGTGATGGCGTAGACAGATAAGAACAGTCAGAAACGCGGCGATCGCGGCGCAGACAGGCAGATCGTGATACCAGAACACGATCGGCGGTGCGAAAAGCGACAGCATCCCGGCCAGTGAGGAGTACCGGAACACGCCGGCAACGACGAGCCAGACGGCAATCGCTGTCGCGCCGGCCGGCCAGAAGGCCGCGAGCATGGTGCCGAGCGTCGTCGCGACACCCTTGCCGCCCTGGAACTTCAGCCAGACCGGAAAATTGTGGCCGATCACGGCGGCCGTCCCGGCGACGCCGCCGGGTAACAGGCCGCTGTCATCGAAACCGACGACCGCGCGCACCGCGAAAACAGCCGCCGCACCCTTGCCGATATCCAGTACAAGCGTCGCAAGCGCGAGGGGTTTGTTGCCGGTTCGTAGAACGTTCGTCGCGCCGATATTCCCTGACCCGATTTTCCGGATGTCGCCGTAGCCGCATAACCGGCACAGAACCAGACCGAACGGGATGGAGCCGAGCAGATACCCGCAAATGACAATGACAGGAAAAAGAACCTGCGGATTTTCCAGCACCGCATTCATGATGCGGTCTGGGCGGCAGGCGTGTCGGTATACATGGTGCGGCCATCGACGATGGTGCGCAGAACCCGACCCTTGACCTTGCGGCCGTCGAAGGCCGTGTTTTTCGATTTGCTGTGCAGGGTCGATTCCCGGATCGTCCATTCGAGATCCGGGTCGAACAGCACCAGATCCGCCGGCGCGCCCTTGCGCAGGCAGCCGCCGTTCAGTTCCATAAGACCGGTCGGCGCACTGGTTACCTTTGCGAGGACGTCGAGCAGGGACAGGTGGCCGGCATGGTACAATTCAAGGACAAGCGGCAGCAGGCTTTCCAGCCCGACGACGCCGAACGAGGCCTGCGAAAACGGCAGCCGTTTCGAATCCTGGTCATGCGGCGCGTGATCGCTGGCGATAACGTCGATGGTGCCGTCCTTGATCGCTTCGACAACCGCCTGCCTGTCGTCTTCCGAACGCAGCGGCGGCGATACTTTCGCAAACGTGCGATAGTCGCCGACCGCGCTTTCATTCAGGGCGAAGTAGTGCGGGGCGGTATCGCATGTCACCGCAAGACCTGCCTTCTTCGCCTTGCGGATGGCGTCCAGCGCGCTGCCCGTCGTAACATGCGAGAAGTGGAACCGGCCGCCCGTCATCGCGACAAGCCGCAGGTCCCGTTCGACCATGATTGTTTCCGCTTCAGTAGGAATACCCGCCAATCCCAGTTCACTGGCAAGAAAGCCCTTGTTCATCATGCCGCCGCTTGAAAGCGACGGTTCTTCGGGGTGCTGCATGACCAGAGCGTCGAACGCCTTCGCGTAGGAAAGGGCGCGGCTCAGCACCTTTGCGTCCGCCGTGGCGGTGATGGCATCGGTGAAGGCCAGAACGCCGGCCTCTTTCATCAGGCCGATTTCGGTGATTTCACGGCCCAGAAATCCGCGGGTCAGCGCGGCGTGGCAATGCACTTTCGCCTTGCGGACCTCGCGGGCCCGGCGGGCGATGAATTCCACCACCGGCACATCGTCGATGATCGGGTCGGTGTTCGGCAGACAGGCGATTCGCGTCACGCCGCCGGCAAGGGCCGCATCGCCGGCGCTGTCCAGCGTTTCAAGATGCTCCTGTCCCGGTTCGCGCAACTGCGCCCGAATATCGAACAGGCCGGGCGCGAGGCAGGCGCCGTCGCAGTCGACCACCTGGCGGACGGACGGTGCGCCGTCGCGGAACAGGGTCGGGCCGAAATCGGCGATACGGCCATCCTCGACCAGCAGCGCTCCCTTGGTGTCGAGCCCGGAAACCGGATCGAGCAGCCGGGCGTTCAGATAGGCGACCCGACCCGCCATCACGATGCCCTCGACTGATTGCGGGTCAGGATATCGAGGCATGCCATGCGGGCGGCGACCCCCATTTCAACCTGTTCGCGGATCACCGAGCGATCCAGGTCGTCGGCGAGTTCGGAGTCGATCTCCACACCCCGGTTCATCGGCCCGGGATGCATCACCAGGGCATCAGGCTTGGCGTGGCCGAGCTTTTCGCGATCGAGGCCGAAATACCGGAAATATTCGCGGATCGACGGCACGAACGATCCCTGCATACGTTCAAGCTGAAGCCGCAGCATCATCACGATGTCGCAGTCCCGCAGGCCCTTTTCCATGTCGGTAAACACCTCGACGCCCATTTTGTCGACGCCGGTCGGCAGCAGGGTCGGCGGCGCGATCAGCCGCACCCGGGCGCCCATCAGGTTCAGTAGCTTGATGTTGGACCGGGCGACGCGGCTATGTGCGATGTCGCCGGAAATCGCGACGGTCAAATCGTGCAGCCGGCCTTTCCGCCGGCGGATGGTCAGGGCGTCCAGCAGGGCCTGGGTCGGGTGTTCGTGACGACCGTCGCCCGCATTGATGACGGCGCAGTTGACCTTTTGCGCCAGCAGTTGAACCGCCCCGGAATCGCCGTGCCGCACGACCAGCACATCGGCATGCATGGCGTTCAGCGTCATCGCGGTGTCGATCAGCGTTTCGCCCTTCTTGATGGCGCTGGTAGCGACCGACATGTTGATGACATCGGCGCCAAGCCGTTTCGCCGCCAGCTCGAACGAGGTGCGCGTGCGGGTCGAATTTTCAAAGAAAAGATTGATCAGCGTGCGACCGTGCAGAATATCCGTCGTCTTGTCGGCCTGACGGCTCTGTTCGACATAGGTGTCGGCGAGATCGAGTATGGTTGTGATATCGTCAGGCGACAGCCCGTCGATGCCGAGAATATGCTCGTGAGAGAAGGGGGCTTTTTCGAGGGCGTTTACCATCGAGCCGGCACTATAACCCTGCGGGCGGTATTGGCAATCTGAAACATCGCCTTGCTGAAAAAATCAGGAAACCTGCGGTATTTGAACCTGGCGCATTCGAAGGTTGACCCAGACGGCGGCGGTAACGCCGACTCCCAGATTCGCAATCAGGGCGGCCGAAAATATGCCGACGGGTCCGTAGAGCGGCGAGAGAAGGGCCGCGAGCGGCAGATAAAGCACGCCCATCCGGATCACCGTTAGAACGATGGATGATACCGGTTTGCCGATACCGTTGAACAGGGCGCAGACGTTTATCAGGATGCCATGTCCCATCAGGCTGATCGGCACGATCCACAGATACAGGGTGGTGATCTCGTATACTGCCGGGTTATCGGCGAACCACGGCGCAATGACGGGGCCGGCAACGGCATAAACCGCCGCGACGCCAAGTCCGTAGACAATCGAAAACACGATCATCAGCTGAACCAGTTCATGGACACGCTCGATCTGTCCCGCGCCCCAGTTCTGCCCGGCGATCGGACCGACGACCGCCGACATCGCGAACAGGGCGACCATACCGAGGGCTTCGATGCGCGTGCCGACACCGAAAGCGGCGACAGCTTCCGGTCCGTGGACCGCGATCAACGCCGTGACGACTCCCAGGGCGGCCGGATTGATCATGTTGGTGAAAGACGCAGGCAGGCCGATATGCAATACCGTTTTCCAGGCCTGCCAGATTTCGGATTGCGTGCCGATATGGCGTGTCAGCATGCGTTCCCGGAAATGCAGGACGGCCACGCTGGCCACCAGCGTCATGCCGCGGGCGCAGACCGTCGCGATGGCCGCCCCTTCCAGTTCCAGACGCGGAAATCCCCACAGTCCGAAAATAAGGATGGGATCGAGAATGATGTTCACGGCGGCCGCCACCATCATGATGATGCTGGGAAACTTGCTGTCGCCGCTGGCCCGGATCGCGCCGTTGCCGACCATCGGCAGGATCAGCAGCCCGAAACCGAGATACCAGATCGTCATGTAGTCGCGGATATACGGCAATTGCGCTTCCGTGGCCCCGAGCGCCCGGAACAGCGGGTCGATGGTGAAAATACCGACGGCACAACCGATAATCACGATGACCAGGGTCAGCAGAATTCCATTTGTCGCAAGACGGCGGACTTTCGCCTGGTCGCCTTCGCCGATGGCGCGGGCGACGGCCGAGGACGCGCCGGCGCCGAGCCCGATGCCGATCGAGAAAAACACCATGATGACGGGAAACGTGAAGCTCATCGCGGCGAGCTGGTCGGTGCCAAGCTGGCCGACGAAAAACGTGTCGGCGACGTTGAACAGCATCATCGACAACAGCGCCCATATCATCGGGATCGTCATCGTCTTCAGATGATCGAGAACCGGCCCAGTGGTCAGCCGCCCTTTCGGGGCGGGGGGCGACCCGGATGGCAATGCCCCGGCGACGGCAGCTTGCCGGCTCGGCGGCAGCGTGGTCGTTCCGCCGTTATTCGGGGGCGTTGGCTTTGTCATCGGGGTAAAGTAGGTTTTCCGCTTGCAGGCACAAGTCCGAAACGTGTGAAGTCGCGTGCCAACAACAGATTTTGTGGAAAGTGACGAGCCATGGCGGCGTGGATAAAAATGATCGGGGACAAGGATGCTTCCCCCGATTTACTGGATGCGCTGGACGCGGCGAGAGCGCCATCCGGCACGGTGGGAAATGTCATGCGCGTTCATTCGCTGCGGCCGAACACGATGCGGGGGCATCAGACGCTGTACAAGGCGGCCCTGCACGACGACGCCAATACCGTGCCGATGTGGCTGCAGGAGGTTATCGCGTCCTATACGTCGATCCTGAACGACTGCGCCTACAGTCTGACCAATCACTGGGCGAATGCAGCCCACCTGATCGGCGACAAGGATCGCGCTGCGGCGATCAGGGCGGCTCTGGACAGCGACCGGCCGGAAGACGCATTCGACGGGGCCGAACTGGCCGCGCTTCGCTATGCGCGCAAGCTCACCGTATCGCCCGGCGGGATGGAAAAGGCCGATGTCGACGCCCTCAGGAATGCCGGCTATGACGACGGAGAAATTCTGGAAATCAATCAGGTCTGTGCTTACTTCAACTATGCAAACAGACTGCTGAACGGTCTGGGCGTATCACTGGAAGGCGATATCGTCGGGTACTATGTCGGCCCCGACGAGGCCGAGGCGCATGTCTATTCGGAGAACAGGCAATGAATGCGATACTGCAAGCGGCGAAACAGACGGATGCAACTGCTATTCCCGTCATCGACATCGGTCCGTTGCGGGATGGATCGGATGTGGCGGGCGTTGCGGTGCAACTGCACAGGGCCAGCCGGGATGTCGGCTTCATCTATGTGAAAAATCACGGCATCGACCAGACGCTGCTGGACAAGGCGCGGACCGACGCGCTGGACTTCTTTCACCGGCCGACGGAAGAAAAGCTGCAATCGGCCATTACCGAAAAGCACCGGGGTTTCCTGAAAATCGGGGACGCCGTAATGCAGGACGACGTGAAGCCGGACCTCAAGGAGAGCTTCGTCTGGGGCTTCGAGGAAGAAGACGGCAGCGTGCCGGAAGATCATGCTTTGCGTGGCCGGAACAACTGGCCGGCCGACATGCCGGCGTTTCGAGCATCCGCGCTGGCATATTTCAACGCCGCGCATGGCGTTGCCTATCATCTGATGAAAGGTTTTGCGGTCGGCCTAGGCCTTGCCGATGACTTCTTCATGACGACGACCGACAGACCGCTCAGCCGCGCCTCCTTCACCTATTATCCGCCGCAGGATGTGGCGAAGGACGCGGACAGATTCGGCGTCGGCCCGCATACCGATTTCGGGGTCCTGACGGTTCTGTGCCAGGATGATGTCGGCGGCTTGCAGGTGCAGGATATCAACGGCGACTGGGTGACCGCGCCGCCGATTCCGGGGACTTTGGTGGTCAATGTCGGCGATCTGCTCGGCCGATGGACCAACGGCCGCTATCGGTCGACGCCCCACCGGGTGGTCAATGCGTCGGGGCGCGAACGCCTGTCGCTGGTGCTGGCCTACGATCCGAACCCGGAAACGGTGATCGACGCGCACAACGTGTTCGGCGCCGGTTCGCCGGATACGGAAGGGGCGGCAGAACCGACAACCTGCGGCGATTATCTGATCTGGCGGTTCGGTAAATCCTTCGCCTATCGCCGTTAGCGGAAACCGGCCTACGACCAGTAACGCGGCCGGCCGGTATCGACGTGGATGAAGCCCGATTTCGGATAAAAACCGACACCGCCCAGGTGCAGTTCCCGCGCCGCATCGCGCAATTCATGCAGATCGCATCCCTGCAGCGAAATGTCGATGGCCATGCCGCGCATGTGAAAACTCTTCTTGGCCACGCCGTTGCTTTTTTCGCGCAGTTTAGCGTTCGTCGCTGGCGACCGGTACCCGGAAATGACATTGAACGACTGGCGGGAATGTACCTTGGTTCGCAGCTTGTGCAGCAGATGCATCAGAGCGATATCCATGTCGATCACTTCACCGGTACGGAAATCGCGAAGAATTTCGTTGATCTCCTGAAGACCGGTTTTCACAGGCGCGCCGTTTTCCCAGAATGCCGCCTTCAGGCTCTCACCCGTATGCAGGTTGTGGAAGGCGAGTGTCCTGGTTTTCTCGGTATTGGCCAGCGCGAGGCTCGGCGACACGAGAAGTCCGACGACGCCGACTGCGCTGCTGTGAAGCAGCCGACGCCGGGAAACGCCGTGCGCACCTATATGACGAACCTGATCGTCCATACACGAAATCCTTCTATTGCGAAGACAGTCCCAGTTTTTGTGAAAGCCGCTTGTCACGCCCGTATACATCATCCCGAAACTGAAGTAATCCGGAATCGTCAACCCAGGCGGTGGAATATGTGATCAGCACGGGCAGCGGATTTGACAGTTTCACGATCCTGGATTCCGGCGCTTCCATCGCCGTCTGAACCCGGTCAACCGGCCAGTTCGCGTCGCCGTTCAACGCGAACATAGCGAGCGCCAGCACTTCCTTCACCCGGATGCAGCCGGAACTGAACGATCGCCGCGATTTGTGGAACAGGTTCCGGTCGGGCGTGTCGTGCAGATAAATGAAAAAATCGTTGGTCAGCGAAAACCGCACGCCGCCGAGCGCATTCAGCGGCCCGGGATCCTGCCGGAACTTGAACGGAATGGCGTTCGGCCGCATGTTCGCCCAGTCGATTGTCGTCTGATCGACTTCCACCGCATCGGCGCTCCAGTCGCTGAAAACCCGGATGCCCTTTGTCTTCAGGTAACCCGGGTCATTCTGCAGTTTCGGCAGCAGGTCGAGCCGGGCGATCCGCGGCGTCACTGTCCAGGTCGGCGCCAGCACCAGATTGACGATCCGGTCGCTGAACACCGGCGTTTTCCTGGCATCCCGCCCGATAATGATGGCGGATTCAAGAACCGGAACATCATTGGCATAAGCGGTCAGTTTGAAATTCGCGAGGTTTACGTAGACATACCGTTCGTGTTTTTCCGGGCTCAGCCAGCGCGCCCGTTCCATATTGAGTTCGATCTGCAGAATTCTGTTCTGGTTGGACACATTCAGGGCCTGCCGGGTGATCGGCCCGACAATGCCGTCCGGGTCGAGCCCCAGCCGTTCCTGAAAGGCCTTTACAGCCGCAACGACATCCTCGTCGAAGTCAGCACCGCCGAAAAGGTCTGCCGTCAGCAGGCCATGCAGAACGAGCTGACGGCGCAGGATGCGGACCCTCGGACCGGTCGATCCCGGTTCGAATTTTTTGCCTTCAGGCAGGATCGGCCAGACCCCGGTGGATACCGTCTTGCGGTAATCAGCCAGCGCCTTTTTCAGCCGGGTATACTCCTTGTTAGCGGGCGTCAGACTGGCGATCCAGGCCGGGAAGTCGTTCGATTCAAGCCCCGCATTGAGAGCCGAGATCGAATCGAATGACGGCGGCGCCATGTGGATATCGGACTCGACATCGGCAGGCGCGACGCGACCGATTCTAAGATGCCGGATGAACGACAGAACAGAATCCGTCAGCAGCACATCCTGCATGGCGATGGCTTCCGGATCAGCGGGTTCGTTTTCGAGCGTCATTTGGGTGGCTGGATAGTCGGACGGGCGCAAGCCTTCGATATCCGCGTTCCGCAGAACGTCAAGCGCTGACAGCGCATGATCTTTCCATCCGTTGTCGTCACGCCATGCCGGTTCCCCGTGGCGTAACGTGTAGAATTCCCGTGTGTGCGTGGTAGTCAGGGCTAGGCTTCGGTTCTGCAGCGCCTCCTGGACGGCGGATGTCAAACCGCCATTCGCCGATGCCGGTGCGTCAAGGCAGACAAGAATGACGGCAACCGCGAATGCCTCCCAGAATTTCCGGGGAGGTCGAGCGGTGAAATAACGATGCAAGAGCGTCGATGCAGTCATGGTATGCATATCGTATCCTGTTCGAGCGACATTGTTCGCTGTTTTATCGCTCCGGGCCCGGTCCGGCGCAGTCCAAGCGGTACGGAATGAAATTTAAAGCCGGTATTGGCCGTGTTTCAGGGCATCAAGCGCGCCTTGGAGAATATAGGCCGCCGCCATCTTGTCGACCACTTCGCCACGGCGTTTACGGGTCATGTCGGCTTCGTTGACCAGAAACTTTTCGACGGCGCTGGTCGACAGCCGCTCATCCCAGAAGGCGACAGGCAGATCGAGGCCCCGGCCGAACAGGTTCTGCACGAACTGTCGGGTCGACTGGCAGCGCGGTCCTTCCGACCCGTCCATGTTGACGGGCAGCCCAAGAATCAGGCCGCCGGCTTTCTTGTCGCCGATTATCGCTTCGAGCGCCTCTGCGTCCTTTGTAAACTTGGTGCGGCGAATCGTTTCGACGGGACTGGCGATCGACCAGCCGGGATCGGATACGGCGATGCCGATTGTTTTCGACCCCAGGTCAAGACCCAGCAGGCGTGTGTTTCCGGGCATGTCGTGAAGATCAACCAGCATGATCAGGACGTTATCTAGAAATACGCACTTGCCGCCAATGTAAAATTTCTGGTTCGATACCGGAATACCGCTAACGTTAGAATAAACCTCGCTACAGACAGGTAATTTCCCCGATGGCAAACAGTCCCCGACCGATCCCGAAGACGATCAGCGCCGAAGCCCGCGCCGTATACGAGGCAGCGCCCGCATCGCTGGACTACGCTGCCGTGGACAAGACCACGATCAGCGATATTCGCAAAACCGTTCGCGCCGAATTCGAACCGGCGGCGAAACAGGTGCTGGAACAGACCGGGGTGCGGCTGGAGGAAACCGCCATTAACGGCGTACCGGCCATGGCGGTGCATCCGAAGGAATCGGAACGCCGCTCGGTGCGTCACGCCGTCCTGTATTTCTACGGCGGCGGTTATATCACCGGATCGCCGTTCGAGGATCTGCCGATTTCGGCGACGCTTGCATCGAAGCTGGGCGTGACCGTGTTCGCCCCGCATTACCGGCTGACGCCGGAACATCCGTATCCGGCGGCGCATGAAGACGGTCTGGCAAGCTACCGGGGCCTGCTTGAAACCTATGAGCCGTCGCGGCTGGCGGTTGTCGGCGAATCCGCCGGTGGAAACCTCGCAACGTCGATGCTGCTGGCGATTCGCGATGCCGGAGAGGCGATGCCGCAGGCGACGGCGTTGCTGTCGCCGTGGGTCGATCTGGCCGATCTGTCGGACAGCCGGACCGTACTTGACGGTCTGGACCCGGCTTTGGGTCGTGTCACGCCGGCGGCATTGGCCTATGCGAACGGGCGCGATCTTAAAGATCCCGGCATTTCACCGGTCTATGCCGATTTCGGGCCGGGCTTTCCACCGACGCTGATTACCACCGGCACGCGGGATTATCTTTCCGGCGACTGCGCCCGGCTGTCTACATCCATGCGACTGGCCGGCGTGGATGTGACATTACACCTCTGGGAAGGCATGTGGCATGTCTTCGAATTCTATCCCGATGTGCCTGAAGCCCGGCAATCGCTCGCAGAAATCACGGCTTTCCTGGCGAAACATCTCGAACTCGGACAAGGACCGTTCTGGACAGAATGACGATACCGTTCACACCTGTTGTCGCCAGCCTGCCGGCGGTTATTCCCTTCGTCGGGCCGGAAACGCTCGAACGCCGGTCGGGCAGGTCGTTTCGCGCCCGGCTCGGCGCGAATGAAAGCGCGTTCGGCATGTCGCCGAAAGCGAAAGCCGCCGTGCTGGCCGAACTGGAACGGGCGTCGTGGTACGGCGATCCGGAAAGTCATGACCTGAGGAAGGCGCTGGCCCGAAAACACGGCGTCGGCATGGAAAACGTCATGGTCGGTGAAGGGATGGACGCCCTTCTCGGCTATACGGTGCGGATGATTGTCGATCCCGGTACGCCGGTGGTGACGTCACTCGGCGCGTATCCGACCTTTAACTACCACGCCGCCGGGTTTGGCGGCGACCTTTTGACCGTGCCGTATCGCGACGACCACGAAGACCCTGACGCCTTGCTGGAAAAGGTGCGCGAAACCGGCGCGCAGTTGATGTATCTGTCCAACCCGGACAACCCGATGGGCACCTGGCACGATGCGGCCAGAATTCAGGCGCTGATCGGCGCCGTGCCGGATCACTGCCTGCTGATACTGGATGAAGCCTATATCGATTTCGCGCCGGAAGGGACATCGCCGCCAATCGATACCGCCAACCCCAATGTGCTGGTCATGCGAACCTTTTCCAAGGCGCACGGCATGGCGGGCATGCGGGTTGCCTATGCCATCGGCCACGCCGATCTGATAACCGGCCTCGGCAAGGTGCGGAATCATTTTGCGATGAACCGGCTGGCGCAGGCGGCGGCGCTGGCATCGCTGAACGATACCGACTTTATTGCCCGCGTGGTTGCCGAAGTCGAAGCCGGACGGCAGGAAACATACGACCTGGCGGAACGTCTGGGTCTGCGGGCGCTGCCGTCGGCGACGAATTTCGTGGCGATCGATCTCGGATCGAATGACCGCGCAACGGCGGCGCTGCAGGGGTTGGCGGAAATGGGTGTTTTCATTCGCATGCCCGGCGTCGAACCGCTCAACCGGTGTATCCGGGTTACAATCGGCCGACCCGGCGAACGGGAAATATTCGCCGAGGCCCTAACCGACGTTTTGCAGTCCTTGTGACGTTTTCGCCCGGGGATGGCGGCTGCCGGCCTTGCCGGTTGCCGCGCCCGGTGTTAGCTTCGCCGCCGTTTTCCGGGGCATTCCTGCACAGTCTGTTAAATCAGCGAAGGGGTCGGCATGGCGCTCGACAAAGATACGGTTGCGAAGGTTGCGAACCTTGCGCGGATCAGGGTTTCCGATGAACGGGCGGAATCGCTCGTTGGCGAATTGAACCAGATAATCGGCTGGGTCGAACAACTGGAAGCGGTCGATACCGATGGCGTCGAACCGATGACGTCGGTTGTCGACATGAAAGCCCCGCGACGGCCCGACGAAGTGACCGACGGCGGCTACCCCGAACGGGTTCTGTCGAACGGACCGCAGACCGAACTCGGCTTCTATGTCGTGCCCAAAGTCGTCGAGTAGGAGTCCAAAAGATGTCTGATCTGCTGTCGCTCTCGCTCACCGAAGCCCGTGACAAACTGGCGTCGCGGGATATCTCCGCCGTCGAACTTGCAACGGCCTACAATGACGCCGTGGCAGCCGCCCGGCATCTGAACGCCTTTATCGTCGAAACGCCGGAACAGGCGCTTGAAATGGCGAAGGCCAGCGATGCGCGCATCGCGACAGGCGATGCCGGGGCGATGGAAGGCCTGCCGATCGGCATGAAGGATCTGTTCTGCACCAACGGCGTCCAGACCACGGCCGGGTCGCATATCCTCGAAGGCTTCAAGCCGGAATACGAATCCACGGTCAGCGCCAAACTGTGGGACGCCGGCGCGGTCATGCTGGGCAAGACGAATCTCGACGAATTCGCCATGGGGTCGTCCAACCTGTCGTCCTATTTCGGACCGGTCGAAAACCCCTGGAAATCGACGGGCGCACCGGACAAGAAGCTGGTCCCGGGCGGCTCCTCCGGCGGGTCCGCCGCGGCGGTCGCCGCGCATGCGGCCCTGGCCGCAACGGGGACGGATACCGGCGGCTCAATCCGCCAACCCGCCAGTTTCACCGGCATTGTCGGTTTCAAGCCAACCTACGGGCGCTGCTCGCGCTGGGGGATCGTCGCCTTCGCCTCGTCGCTCGACCAGGCCGGCCCGATGACCCGCACGGTGCGGGACGCGGCCCTGATGCTCGTCGCGATGGCGGGGCACGACCCGAAGGATTCGACCAGTGCGGACGTTCCGGTGCCGGATTTCGAAGCGGCGCTGACCGGCGACATCAAGGGCCTGAAAGTCGGCATTCCGAAGGAATACCGGCTCGATGGCATGCCGAAGGAAATCGAGGCTTTGTGGCAGCAGGGGATTGACTGGCTGAAGGATGCCGGCGCGCAGATCGTCGATGTTTCATTGCCGAACACGAAACACGCCCTGCCGGCCTATTATATCGTTGCACCGGCTGAAGCGTCATCCAACCTGGCCCGCTATGACGGTGTCCGCTACGGGCTCAGGGTCGACGGCGAGGATCTGAACGAGATGTACCGCAACACCCGCGCCGAGGGGTTCGGTGCGGAAGTTCAGCGCCGGGTGCTGATCGGCACCTATGTTCTGTCGGCCGGTTACTACGACGCCTACTATCTGAAGGCTCAAAAGGTACGGACCCGGATCGCGCAGGATTTCAAGGCGGCCTGGGATAGCTGCGATGTTCTGCTGGCCCCGACCTCGCCGAACGCGGCTTTCGGATTCGACGAAAAGCAGGACGATCCGATCCAGATGTATCTCAACGATGTGTTCACGACCCCGGCGTCCCTGGCGGGATTGCCGGCGATATCCGTTCCGGCGGGTCTGAATGGCGACGGGTTGCCGCTGGGCCTGCAGCTCATCGGCCGTCCGTTCGACGAGGAGACGGTATTGCGGGTCGGCGATGTCATGGAAAAGTCGGCCGGATTTTCTGCTGCGCCCTCGTTTCTTGCGGGGTGATGCGGATATGTCAGCTACTTCCGCCGATTATGCCGTGCCGATGCTGCCGTCGGTTGATCTGGCCGAAACCCGGTCGTTTTATGAATCGCTCGGGTTTACCGTCTTTTACCATGACGCCAGTTTTCTCGGCCTCACCAGAGGCAAACTCGAACTGCATTTCTGGCCTTGCGCAGACCGCTCGATCTGCGAAGCATCCGGGTGTTATTTTCAGGTCGGAGACGTGGACAAGTATCATGAACAATGGTCGTTTCTGCCTGTTCGGCCGACCCTGAAACCGGGTGAGACTGATTTCGCCCGCATCAGCGGTGCGCCGGAAGACCGGCCCTGGGGCATGAGGGAATTTTATCTGTGGGATTCGAATGGCAATCTGATCCGCATCGGCAGCGTGATCGAAGCGCAAGAGGCATGAGATGAGTTACACGCTAGAAGGCGAAACAGGGGCCTGGGAGGTCGTGATCGGCCTTGAAGTGCATGCCCAGGTAACCTCGAAGTCGAAACTGTTTTCCGGCGCGTCGACTGAATTCGGCGCCGGTCCGAACGAACAGGTCAGCCTGGTTGATGCAGCGATGCCCGGTATGCTGCCGGTCATCAATGAAGAATGCGTCCGGCAGGTGGTTCGCACCGGTCTGGCGTTGCATGCGCAAATCAATCCGCGCTCGGTTTTCGCCCGCAAGAACTATTTCTATGCCGATCTGCCGCAGGGCTATCAGATTTCGCAATACGAGGAGCCGATTGTCGGCGAGGGCGAAATTCTGATCGATATCGAAAACGGCGAAACCAAGCCGATCGGCATCGAGCGTCTGCATCTGGAGCAGGATGCGGGGAAGTCGCTGCACGACCAGCACCCGTCGAAGTCCTATATCGATCTCAACCGGTGCGGCATCGCGCTGATGGAAATTGTCTCGAAGCCGGACATGCGCTCGCCCGACGAAGCGGCGGCCTATGTCACCAAAATCCGGTCGATTGTCCGATGCATTGAGTCCTGCGACGGCAACATGGCGGAAGGCTCGATGCGGGCTGACGTGAACGTTTCCGTCCGCAAACCCGGTGACGAATACGGTACGCGTACGGAACTGAAAAACATCAATTCGATCCGGTTTGTCCGGCAGGCCGTTGAAATCGAGGCCCGCCGTCAGATCGAGGTGATCGAGGACGGCGGCGAAATCGTGCAGGAGACCCGACTGTTCGATCCGGTCAAGGGCGAAACCCGGTCGATGCGGTCGAAGGAAGACGCGCACGATTACCGTTATTTCCCCGATCCGGACCTTTTGCCGCTGGTTCTGGAACAGGCCTTTGTCGACGAATGCGAGGCCAGCCTCCCCGAGCTGCCTGACGAGAAAAAAGCACGTTTCATCAAGGACTATGGCCTCAGCACCTATGATGCCGGCGTGCTGGTGGCGGAAACCGAAACGGCGGCCTATTTCGAGGAGGCGGCCAAGGTTGCCGGCGATGCGAAACTGGCGGCGAACTGGTTGTCGGTGGAACTGTTCGGCCGGTTGAACAAGGCCGGCAAGACCCTGTCCGACAGCCCGGTCTCGGCCCGGCAGATCGGCGAACTGGTGCATCTTATCAAGGACGACACGATTTCCGGCAAGATCGCCAAGGATGTATTCGACGAAATGTTCGAAACGTCGAAGGATCCGGGCGCGATAGTCGAGGAAAAGGGTCTGAAACAGATCACCGATACCGGCGAAATCGAAGCAATTGTCGATCAGATCATCGCTGACAACCCGGGTCAGGTGGAAACTTACAGAAGCGGCAAGACCGGTCTGATGGGCTGGTTCGTCGGTCAGGTCATGAAGGCGACGCAGGGCAAGGCCAACCCCAAATCGGTCAATGACCTGCTGAAATCAAAACTTGAAGGCTGACGGGCCGGTCAGTGCTTTACGGCGACCAGGACAACGCCCAGTCGGTCTTCAAGCGATTTCAGTTTCTGCAGTTTTTTCGTATCGAGCGGCGCGGGGCTTAAATCCACGGGCTGCATGGCCAGCAGCGGCGTACCGATTTCATTTTCGGCTGCTTTTATCGCAGCCAGGTCGTCGGCTTCCACATCGGCGAATGAATACAGCATCAAGGGTCTCCTTCTCCTGTTTCAGCACATCCTGAAAGTCAGTATACCCGAAAGGCGATCATTCTGAATGATTGTTATTTATGCCGATTATAGCCATGATTCGGGCGCTACAGGATAACCAGCGAGGCTGACGGGCGTGTTCATTCCGTTGCATCACGGACAGGTACTGAAGCGGATTCCCTTCCAGCTTGTTACGGCGGGGATAATCTGCTTCTGCGTTATCGTCTTTTTTTATCAGGCGAATCTGATGCCGCCGCAGTTTGTCACCTTTATTTTCCAGTATGGCGCCATTCCCTCCGTTGTATTGGGCGAACACACGGTCGATCCCGCTATAAACCCGTTCCCGCCGACACTGACCCTGCTGAGCAGCCTGTTCGTGCATGGCGGCTGGTGGCACCTGACGACGAATATGGTGTTTCTGTATGTCTTCGGCGCGATGGTGGAAGATGCGATGGGACACTGGCAGTTTCTGATTTTCTATCTGCTGTGCGGGGTACTGGCGACGCTGCTGTATGTGACCGGCGACAATTCGTCGGTGCAGCCGCTGGTCGGCGCGAGCGGGGCGGTATCGGGCGTTATCGTTGCGTATCTGGCGCTTCATCCCCGGGTCAAGCTGTGGGGGCTGGCGTTCGGCGCGATTCCGCTGAAGCTGCCGGTCTGGGTTTTCGTCGGCTGCTGGATCGGCCTCCAGTTCTACAATGTTTTCATCGGAACCGACCAGAAGGTCGAGGGCGCAAATGTCGCCTGGCTGGCGCATGTCGGCGGGCTGATCGCGGGCGCGGTGCTGCTGCCGTTTTTCAAGCGGCCGGAAATCAAGCTTTTTCAACGCAATACCGACGACGATACCTGAATGGCTGACGACGGAAAACTGCACCCGGATACGGTTCTCGCCCAGGGTCTGGGATGGGAAGACGAGGCGACAGGGGCTGTTGTGCCGCCGGTTCACCTGACGACGACCTATGCCAGAAACGAAGCCTATGAACTGCCCGATGGCCGGTCCTATGCGCGGCCGGACGGCAAGGCGGTGTTGCAGGCCGAAGCGATGCTGTCGGCGCTGGAAGGGGCTGCTGCCGCGCTGAGCTTCGGGTCGGGGCTGGCGGCCTGCACCGCACCGTTCCATGCGCTGAAATCCGGCGACCACGCGGTCGCGCCTGCCAGCATGTATCACGGCATGGTCAGTTGGCTGAAGGAATTTCCACCGGCCTGGGGAATTAAGATCGATTTCGTGCCGCCTGGCGATATGGCGGCGCTGCAGGCCGCCCTGAAACCCGGAAAGACGAAACTGGTCTGGATCGAGACGCCGTCGAACCCGACATGGATCGTCACCGATATCGCGGCGGCGGCCGACCTTGCCCATGCCGCCGGTGCGGCCCTTGCCGTGGATTCCACATCGGCGACGCCGATCCTGACCCGGCCCCTGGCTTTGGGCGCGGATCTGGTGTGTCATTCGGCGACCAAATATCTGAACGGTCATTCCGATGTGCTGGCGGGCATGCTGGCCTGTCGGGAAGACACCCCCTACTGGCGGCGTATCGTCTTGCACCGGGCGCTGGCCGGGCCGGTGCTGGGCGCGCTGGACGCCTATCTGCTGACGCGCGGCATGAAGACCCTGCATCTGCGGGTGGCGCGGCAATGCGACAATGCGATGGCGCTTGCGCGGTTTTTGAAATCCAGACCCGAAGTTTCGGCTGTCCGCTATCCCGGTCTCGAGGACGATCCGGGCCACGCCATCGCGAAACGGCAAATGGCCGGCGGCTTCGGCGGCATGCTGTCGTTTCATCTGGCCGGCGGGCGGCAGGCGGCGCTGGGTTTTTGCGGCAGGCTGACGGTGATCAAGCGGGCGACGTCTCTCGGCGGCACGGAAACGCTGGTCGAACACCGGCATTCCATCGAGCCGCCGGAAACCGAAGTGCCGGAAGACATGCTGCGCCTGTCGGCCGGTATCGAGGACGCCGACGATCTGATCGCCGATATGAAGGCAGCTTTCACGGCGAGCTGACCGTTGTCAGACAACCTTGTAGAGTTTTGCATACAGGTGATCGTTGGCGATCAGGTCATCGTGCGTGCCGGATTCGACCAGCCGCCCGTCTTCAATTACGTGGATGGTGTCGGCCTCGACGACCGTCGAGAGGCGGTGCGCGATCATCAGCACGGTGCGGCCCTGCATCAGCCGTTCCAGCGCCTGCTGGATCAGTTTTTCGGTTTCCGCATCCAGCGCCGAGGTCGCCTCGTCCAGCAGCAGGATCGGCGCGTCCTTGTAGATCGCGCGGGCGATGGCCAGACGCTGCCGCTGTCCGCCGGAAAGTTTGACGCCCATTTCGCCGAGCACCGTGTCGTAGCCGTCGTCCAGATTGCGGATGAAGTCATCCGCCTCGGCCATTTCGGCGGCGGCATGCACGCGTTCCATGTCCGGGTCCCGTTCGGCAAAGGCGATATTGGCGGCCACGGTTTCGTTGAAGATCGTCGCTTCCTGACTGACCAGCGCGATTGCGCCACGCAAGGACGGCACCGTCACATCGTTGATCGGCTGGCCGTCGATGCGGATGGTGCCGGATGTCGGTTCGTACAGCCGCATCAGAAGGTTGAAAATCGTCGTCTTGCCGGCGCCGGACGGCCCGACCAGTGCGACCCGGCTGCCTGCGGGAACCTCAAGGCTCAAGCCCTGCAGGACCGGGCGGTCGCCATAGGCGAAATCGACATTCTCGAAACTGACCGCGCCGTCCGAAACAGCCAGCGGTTTCGACCCCTGCCGTTCGTGGATCGTCGGCTTGATGTCGATGGCTTCGAACACGCGCGTCGCGCCGGCAAGGCCCTGCTGCAGGCTGGCGTTCAGGGTGGCGATGCTGCGCATCGGCTGATAGGCGAACATCAGCGCTGCCAGAAATGACATAATCTCGCCCGGCGTTGCATCGCCGTCGGCGACCTGGATCGACCCGAAGATGATCAGCGTGGCCACTGCGATGCCGCCCAGCGTTTCCATGATCGGGTAGCTGCGCGACCGAACCTCGACGGCTTTCAGGTGGATCGCCGCCAGCCGGCCGAACAGGTCGTCCGACCGTTCCTGGGCGTGCGGTTCAGCGCAGTAGGATTTCACCAGCTTGATGCCGCGCAACCGGTCGGCGACCAGACCCAGCATGCTGGCGGTGCGTTCCTGCTGCGCTTTCGAAACCCGGCGCAGTTTCTTGCCGAGGATAACGATGGGCAGGACGGAAATCGGGAACACGGCGAAGACCAGGCAGGCAAGCTGCCAGTTCTGGTAAAACATCAGGCCGACCATGAAGACCAGCACGACGAAATCGCGCACCATGCCGGTGATCGACTTCACGACCGCGTCCCGCAGCACGTAGCTGTCGGCGACGAACCGGCTGACAAGCTGGTCGGTGCCGTCCTGGTACAGCCGGGCAAGGTCGGCCCGCAACACGCTTCTCATCATGTCCGACTGCATTTGCGCGATCAGCCGGAAGCCCATCTTGTTCATCAGCACGGCCTGGCCGTAATTGGCGAAGCCCTTGAACGACGACACCAGAAGAATGGCGATCGGCGCGGCGTAGATGTAAAAGTCGTCGCCGTGGATCAGCGCCTTGTCGATGGCGGGCTGGATAAGCCAGGCCTGCGCGCCGGTCGTAAGGCCGCCCAGAAGCAGCAGGATGGCGGCCGGGATGATGAAACGGATATACCCTTTCATGTAATCCCGCCAGAGCCGTTTCACCAACGCGCCGGTCGATTGATTCTGCATCGAACTTTGTCTGCCAGGTTAGGATAAAGGCCGCTTGCCTGTTTGATTCCGGTACGCACGCGGTCCGGATAGATGCCAGATAACAAGCCCGGTCTGGAATGTCCACTTTCTGCATGGCTGGGTTGCATCCGGAACTGGCCGGTTTTTGCGTCGGGTCGCGTATGATAACACTTGTCGTTTGCAGTTAATGGAGAGAGCAGGAATGACGACAATAGACCTTTATACCTTTTCAACACCGAACGGCTACAAGGCGTCGATCATGCTTGAAGAGGTCGGTCTCGACTACGACGTTCACAAGATCGATATCACGAAAGACGACCAGTTCGCGTCGGATTTTCTGAAAATCAGCCCGAACAACAAGATCCCGGCCATCGTCGACCGCGACAACGGCCTGGCCCTGATGGAATCCGGCGCGATCCTGATCTATCTGGCGCGCAAGACCGGGCGGTTTCTGGTGCCGGACGGCGAACCGTACTGGCGCTGCATGGAATGGCTGATGTGGCAGATGGGCGGATTCGGCCCGATGCTGGGCCAGGCGCACCACTTCTACCAATTCAACCCTGATGTCTCTGACTATGCGAAAAACCGCTATACCGGCGAGGCGAAACGGCTCTACGGCGTTCTCGACAAACGGCTTGGCGAGGCCGGCTATCTGGCCGGCGACTATTCGATCGCCGATATCGCAACCTTCCCCTGGGCGGCGCGGCATCCGTGGCAGAATATCGACCTGAACGACTTTCCCAACGTTCTGCGCTGGTACAATGAAATCGCCGACCGGCCGGCGGTTCAGAAAGGCGTGCTGGTGCCGAACCCCGACTACGTCTTGCCGAGGCCGTGATGGCGACAGGCATGCAGCCGGAACCGCCCTGCATCATCGACGGCGCGGCCGTCGATGCGCTGCTCGACTGGCCGTCCGTGACCGAGGCGCTGGCGGCGGGTCACCGGTTGCCGCCCGGGCCGGTGAAATCGTCGCATAACGAATACGGCGTCAATTCGATCATGAACCTGTCGGCCTGGATCGACGGGCTGGGCGCGGCGGTCAAATCCTGCTCGCTGTTTCCCGAAAACACCCCGCCGGTGGAAACCGTGCAGGGCGTCGTCATTCTGTACGATGCCGATGACGGCCACCCGAAGGCCATCATCGACGGCGCGTCGCTGACCCGCTGGAAAACCGTCGGCGACAGCCTGCTGGGCGCGACGTATCTGGCGCCGGAAAATCCGAAGACCCTGCTGATCGTCGGGGCGGGCGTTATCGGCATTACCGCCGCGCAGGCCTATCCGGCCCTATTTCCGACAATCGATACCGTGCTGGTCTGGAATCGCGATCAGGGGCGGTTGCGCGACAGCGTTGATCGGCTGCGGGCGATGCTGGACGGTGTTTCGGTTGAAGCGGCCGCTGATCTTGAGGCGGCAACGGGCAGGGCGGATATCGTCTCCTGCGCCACACGGGCCGTTGAGCCGGTGATCCTTGGTGACTGGCTGCGGCCGGGCCAGCATCTCGACCTCATCGGCGCCTACCTACCCGACATGCGCGAAGCCGACGACGCCGCCATGCAGCGGGCCTCGCTCTATATCGACAACCACGCCAACACCGTCGCCTCGACCGGCGATTTCCTGATTCCGCTGGCCAACGGCAGCATCGCGGACTCCGACGTGAGGGCGGATTTGTACGCCCTGTCGACGGCCGGGAGGCCGCCCCGCGACGCGTCGGAAATCACGCTTTTCAAGAACGGTGGCGGCGCGCATATGGACCTGATGGTGGCCGATCTTGTGCATCGCCGATTCCGGGAGGAGAATCCGCAACACGTTGATTGACACGGGCCACAGCGGGCGTTACGAAACGCGGCTTGACCACGAAGCCGACGGGTCGTCGGGCAGTGATGCGACGGACCGGCCGGAATGCGGAGAGGTGGCAGAGTGGTAATGCAGCGGATTGCTAATCCGTCATCGGGTCATACCGATGCCCGGGTTCGAGTCCCGGTCTCTCCGCCACTTTCTTCAACAAAATCAACGCTATAATACTAACACATTTCCCATTCAAAGTCATACCCATAAACCGGGCTTTACACTGCCATCCGTCCGGTTTGACACTTTCGTTTTGGCTTCGTTCAGCTTTCTCGATGGTTGTCTAGGGATCAGACAAGTGCAAGTTCAACTCACGAATGGCATTGACGACCTGTTCGAACATCAAGAACTCATATCCCTTGACCTCGCCGTCCCAGTCAATTTCCCTGCAATCAGGATCACAACCGATCTCCATATAAGCTCTATACTTACTCAGCTTGTATAGAGTTTCTGTAACCTTGGTGAGCATTGTTTGGTTCTCGGTGATATCCAGCATGCCGATTAATCTGGGAAGATTATGCGCGAGGTCATTACGGTGTTTACGTAGCGCTTGGACGTTCAGGATATCGGCAGAATCGAGTGCCTCCATGTGGTCCTTGAGGTATAGAAGGCATGCTTCGAACTCATTCTTGTGCAGGGCTAGCACGTCATTTTCGTAGGAATTGAATGGCATGCCATTTTGGAACTTAGAGTCTTTGTAAAAAAGCCTGATTGGTTCCACGATCATTCCTCTTACTAGCTCGTAAGCGACCATGATGAATCCTGTGTACAGGAGTGTTTCTTTGGCACCACTAGGCATCCTAAGCTTATCCATTCGCTTTGCTATCTTGCTTATTGAGGTGCCCCGAGTTTACTAGACACCCTCGGTTCTCGTTTTCTGCTGCCGTTCGTATTCGGCAGGCGACAACATCCCGTTTCTCACACGGTTACGCTTCGGGTTGTAGAACATCTCGATGTAGTCGAACACATCCTGCCGTGCTTCGTCACGGGTCTTGTAGGTGCGGCGCCGTATTCGTTCTCGCTTGAGCAGGTTGAAGAAGCTTTCGGCGACGGCGTTATCGTGGCAGTTCCCGCGGCGTCTCATGGAATGTTCTAGGTTGTGGGCCTTCAGGAACGACGCCCAGTCCATGCTGGTAAACTGCGAGCCCTGGTCGGAGTGGATCAACACTTTGTTCGTCGGTTTGCGCCGCCGACGCGGCGCGGGTGGTGTCGGATCCGGTCGGGATCGTGTCGCTTTGCAAGATGCAGCGGCTTCACGCCACGCCGTGATTCTCGGGGCGGGGTTGAAATCCTCAAGTCGCCTGGCTACATCCCCACATATGGCATTCAATCTTGAAACGCTGCCATACCAGGTTTTCCTACAATATGGCCGACACAGGTCGATGTTGTATCAAAACCATGAAGCTTCCCGATACCGAACCCGATGGTTTGCACCCTTTCGCCACGCGAAAGGATGGAAGATGTTTAAAAACCGAAAGGACTGACGCATGAAAAAGTTACCGATTATCGTGGCAGCCGGCGCGTTTGCCGCTGGCGCCCTTGTCGCGCCCATGGCCGCCCAGGCTCAATCCGGCGAATGTGGCGAAGTATCGATCACCGAAATGAACTGGGCCTCGGCCCAGGTCGTGACCAGCGTCGCCTCGTTCATTATGGGGCAGGGCTACGGTTGCGAAGTCAGCGTGGTCTCCTCCGATACCGTTCCGGCCGTCACGTCGGTCGCCGAGAACGGCGAGCCCGACATCGTGACGGAGTTGTGGTTGAACTCAACCGGCGACACCTACACCGAGCTGAAGGATGCCGGCAAGGTCGTAGAAGCGGCGCCGGTGCTTAACCCCGGCGGGGTCGAAGGCTGGTGGATTCCCACCTATCTGGCCGAGAAACACCCGGAACTGACCACTATCGAGGGTATACTGGAAAATCCCGAGCTTGTGGGCGGGCGCTTTTACAACTGCCCCGAGGGCTGGGGCTGCCGCGTTGTCAGCGACAACCTGTCGGCCGCGCTGGACCTTGAAGGCCATGGCATCGAGGTCTTCAACGCGGGCTCCGGACAGGTGCTGGCCACTTCTATGGCTGACGCGGTCCTGAACGAAGAGCCGTGGTTCGGCTACTACTGGGGCCCAACCGTACCGCTGGGCAAGTACGACATGACCAAGGTTGACCTGGGCGGGATCGACGAAGATATCCACGCCCGCAACGCCAACCCCGACATCGAAAATCCCGGCGTGTCTGACTTCCCGGCAGCGCCGATCTGGACGGTCACCACCAGCACCTTCCAGGAAACCAACCCGGAAGTGTTCGAGTTCCTGCAGAACATGACCTTCGAGACATCGGACATGAGCGGCGTGCTTGCCTGGAAGGACGAGAACAACGCCTCGGCTGATGAGGCCGCTGTCTACTATCTGACCAACTTCCAGAACGAGTGGGAAGGCTGGTTGAACGACAGGGCGCGCAGCAACCTCGTGGCGCTTCTGGAGCAGTAAAACGCTCGAAAATGATGACGGGGCTGACGCAATGTTGGCCCCGTTATCTTTACGCGCTGTGTGGTCCGAACCGGCCCGGGCGCTGAAATGAGTGAAAACATGGCGACTTATGATTTCGTTTTCCGGGCCCTGGGGCTCGAGAAGTGGTGCGAGGCTGGTGCTGACGGCGCCGCGCCGATGTCCATGGAGGCGCTCGTCGCGCAGAGCTCCGGCGAGGAGGTCTCGACCTCGATCTGGGACCTTCCGTTCCCGTCGATGGACGCCCTCAACGAGGCCTGTGCGGCCTTTCCGCAATCGCGCAATGTGACACTGGGGCTGGAAAACGGCTTTCTTGCCGTCAAGGATTCGATCAGCGTCGTACTGGACCCGATCACGCAGCCGCTGTCGTGGATGCTGGAGGGCGCGCTCTACGGCATCCTGAACACGCCGTGGTGGATCGTCATACCGCTACTTGTGGCCATCGTCTGGATGGTCTCCAGGTCCTGGCGCCTGCTGGCTTTCGTGGCGATCAGCATCGGCGGCCTGGCCTTCATAGACTACTACAGCTACGCGATGCAGACGTTGGCGATCATCATGGTCTGCGCCTTCCTCTGCGTACTCATCGGGGTACCCGTAGGCATCGCCATGTCCCGATCCGACAGGTTGCGGGCGGGAACGATCCCGGTCCTGGACATGCTCCAGACCCTGCCGCCCTTCGTTTATCTGATCCCGCTGATCTTCCTGTTCTCGGTGACCGAGCCCAAGCTCTACGGGATCGCGATCATCCTCTACGCCATCGTGCCAGTGATCCGGCTGACTGACCTCGGCATCCGCATGGTCGACGAGTCGGTCATCGAAGCCGCCGAAGCCTTCGGCATGACCGACCGGCAGAAACTCTACGGCGTACAGATTCCGTTGGCGTTGCCCAATATCATGGCGGGCGTGAATCAGACCATCATGATGAGCCTCGCCATGGTCGTCATCGCCTCACTGGTCTCGGCGCCGGGTCTTGGCGTTTTAGTGCTGCGCGGCATCAACAATCTTGAACTGGGCGTCGGCCTTGTCTCAGGGCTGGGCATCGTGCTGCTGGCGGTGGTTCTGGATCGCACAACGAAAGCCGCTCTCGAGCGCGTCAACGCTGCGCAGAAAAAAGGCTGACCCATGACCGCATCCGAAAAGAAAACCAAGATCGCGATCCGCGAACTCTACAAGATATTCGGGCCCGATCCCGCCAGCGTGCTGGATGAAGTCAAGGCTGGCATGAGCAAGAAGGAACTGCTGGAGACGCACCGCCACGTGCTCGGGCTCAACAACATCAACGTCGACATCAAGGAAAGCGACATCACGGTGATGATGGGGCTGTCGGGATCGGGCAAATCGACCCTGATCCGTCACCTCAACCGTCTGATCGAACCGACCTCGGGCAAAATCGAGCTGGACAGCGTGAACGTTGTCGATGTCAGCGACAAGGAATTGCGCCGCATGCGCCGCGAAGAGATGTCGATGGTGTTCCAGCACTTCGCGCTGCTGCCTCACCGCACGGTGCTGGAAAACGCGGGCATGGCGCTGGACGTGCGTGGCGTGCCCCGGTCGGAATTCGAGAGCGAAGCCCATAAGTGGCTGGACCGCGTCGGTTTGCAGGGGTTGGGCGATCAGTTCCCGCACCAGCTATCGGGCGGCATGCAGCAGCGTGTGGGTATCGCCCGAGCCCTAACCTCCAACTCGCCGGTGATGCTCATGGACGAAGCCTTCTCGGCGCTCGACCCGCTGATCCGCACCGATATGCAGGACCTGCTGCTGGAGCTTCAGGACGAGTTGAAGAAGACCGTTGTCTTCATATCGCATGACCTGGACGAGGCGCTCAAGCTGGCCGACCACCTGGTTATCCTCAAGGAAGGTCATGTCGTCCAGCAGGGCGAGCCGCAACATATTCTGATGAAGCCGAACGATCCCTACATCGTGGACTTCATTTCCGACATCAACCGCGCCCGTGTCTTGCGCGTGCGCTCGGTTATGGAGAAGACGGACCGCAGGCCCGAGACCGTGGCCGGCGAGGTCGACTGGGACGACAACCTCGAATCGGTGATCGCCCGCTCCGAGGGACAGGCGGACCTGACCTATTGCGTCATGCGCGACGGCAGGCAGGTGGGCATTCTGAAGATGGCCGAACTGCTCAAGGCGCTGGTTCCCACCGCGGCGGCTGAGGACGGATTGCGCTCCGGAACGGCGGCCTGAGCAAACCGGGCAAGCCTTTCACGGAGAGGGCATGCTCCGAACGTGCCGTGCCTGGGCTCCCGCCCGTGATGTTCTTCTTCACAATCCGGCAGGGGTCTTGTTGCCGCATCACCGCACATAGCATGACCACGGAGCCGAACCAGCCGAAACTGTCGACGGAACGTGTCGACCGGAGTTGCGATGTTTCAACAGGTTGTTCATCCGGACGATCCGATGGAAGCTGGAATTGCGAGATTATAGACGATCCAGGAGGCCCGGATGAACAGTCATGAGAATGCTCGTTTGACACCGCACAGTCGAGCCGAATTGGTTCGCCGTGGTTTCCCTATCCATTTCCCTTAGGTAGGCTTGACCCAACAACGGAGAGAAGCGATGACCGACCGCGGTTTTCCCACCGATTTCTCTGAGGTAGGTACCCAATGACCAAGACACGCGAAAATTCCGCCTCCACGCAGTTCAATATTTCCGATCCAGCCCTGTTGCGCAGTTTATCCTATGTCGGCGGCAAATGGACGGCGGGAGCCAGTGCAGACACAATCGCTGTAACCAACCCCGCTGACGGTTCGTTTCTTGGTGAAGTTGCAAGCCTGTCATCCGCAGATAGTGCAAGAGCTGTCGATGCGGCGCAGGAAGCTTTCGGATCCTGGGCCGGGCTATTACCGCAACAGCGTTCCGCAATCCTGCGCCGCTGGTTCGAACTCATGATTGCCCACAAGGAAGATCTTGCCCATATCATGACCCTCGAGCAGGGCAAGCCGGTATCCGAGGCGCGCGGCGAGATCGATTATGGCGCGTCATTTATCGAGTTTTACGCCGAAGAAGCCAAACGCCCGAATATCGAAAGCGTCACATCACATCTGCCGGATGCCGAAGTCGAGGTCTGGCGTGAACCGGTTGGTGTTGCGGCGCTGATCACGCCATGGAACTTCCCCTCCGCGATGCTGACGCGCAAGGCGGGGGCCGCGCTGGCGGCTGGCTGCACGGTTGTCGCACACCCCTCCGCCGAAACTCCCTATTCGGCATTGGCGCTGGCAGAACTGGCCGAACGGGCAGGATTCCCGGCCGGCGTCTTCAATGTCGTGACTGGTATCGCTCCGGTTGTCGTGGAGCCGTGGATGGAAGACAAACGTGTCCGCGCTGTCTCCTTTACCGGGTCAACGGGGATCGGCAAGCTGCTCTATTCCCAGGCCGCCGGAACCGTCAAACGTCTGGTTCTTGAACTTGGCGGGCACGCGCCGTTTGTGCTGTTTGCCGATGCGGATTTCGACCAGGCCGTCGACGAGGCGATTAAGGCCAAATTCGCAACATCGGGGCAGGACTGCCTTGGCGCCAACCGGTTTTTGATCGAGCGCAGTGTCTACGACCGCTTCTGCAAGGAATTCGCCAAAGCCACATCCCGTCTGACGGTTGGAATTGGCATGGACGATCCCGATATCGGCCCGCTGATGAATGAAAAGGCCGTTGCCAAGCAGGAAGAACATGTCGCCGATGCGATGGCGAAAGGCGCGAGATTGCTCACAGGTGGCAAGCGCCATTCAGCCGGCGAATTGTTCTTCGAACCGACAGTGCTGGCCGAGGTTCCTGCCGATGCGCTGATCATGCGCGAGGAGACCTTCGGGCCGGTCGCAGCCATTGCCGCCTTCGATAGCGAAGAAGAGGCACTCAGCCGCGCCAATGACGGCGAATACGGTCTCGTCGCCTATCTGCACACACAGGACCCGCGGCGCATCTACCGCGCCAGCCGGGCGTTGCATTTCGGTATGATCGCCGTCAACCGCACCAAGGTCACAGGCGCACCGATCCCGTTTGGCGGCATGAAACAATCAGGCCTTGAGCGCGAGGGGTCGCGGCTTGGTCTGGAGGCATTTACCGAGGTCAAATACGTATGCCGAGACTGGGCATAAACAATTCACGAGAGATCCATCGGATGTTGTGCAACGACCAACGGGACCAGTGGGATCACGATCATTTATTCTATCCGTTCCCTCATTTTAGGCAGCTTGACTGAAGCGAGATGAGAAACCGGATGATTTCCGGCGGTGATAGGTTTCCACATCACCGACCCTGGCGGTAACCGCCTGCTTGATGCCTTTGCCGGGCTTTGCTGCGTCGAAATGTACGGTCGGCCCCTGCTTCCACCACTTACCTGTTCGCTGCTGCTGTCTCAGCGGAATGTCGCGGACCTGTAGCATGAACGCGGCATTGATTTCCGCCATGAGGCGGGTCTCTGACAACGCTTCTGATTTTTTCACGCGGCCGCCTTTCCAGCCGGGAGTATGGCTGTTGCGGTCCGGATCAACCAGAGTTCAGGCAGACCCGCAACGATCCAAGGAAGTAATAGCCAATACGGCTGAAGCCCAGGCCGGCGATCACGTCAGGGCGCATCACACCGGGCGTCTGCAACCTCGATGCCCAGTCTGGAGACCACCTGCTCGACCCGGTCCTGATACAGTGCGATTGCGTCTCGCAGCCAGTCCCGGAACACGGTCTCGGCTCTGGTGAGCGTATCGTTCTTCCTGTGGCAAATCGAGTAGCGCTCCTCACTACGAATTCCCAGCCTGAAAGGCGCGATCAACTGGCCTTGCTCGATCGCATACAGGCAGAGCAAACAATCGCCGATCGTAATCCCCGATCCGGCCAAAGTGGCCGACAGGCACAGCGTCGTTTCGTTAAACTGCGTATGCTCGACCGACCCGGCGGGCCTTTCGATGCCCGAGCGCTGAAACCATGCGTCCCAGGGGGCATAGTTCTTGTCATTGAGGAAATGGGCCGTCGGCGAAAACCGGCCGTCAATTATGTGTTCGGCGGCATATTCCGCCGTACAGAGGGGGATGTCGATCCAGTCGCAAAGGAACGTCTCTTCGATCCTGTCGCTCGAAAAACACCCTTCCGGCCCGTAGAAAATGCGGAAGGAGAAGTTTTCGTCCATCCGCATCATTCCGTTGCGTTCCGCGGTTATTTCCACCGAGATGCCGGGATGTTCGATGAGGAAGGCGCCGATCCTCTCTGCCAGCCAGGATGATGCGAAATCACGGTCGACAAGGACGCGCACCGTTTCCGGCCGGTTGGCGTTGTCGATCAGACGCTGGGTCGTCGCCGATATCAGATCGAAGGACTGAACGAGCGCGGTGGCCAGTTCCGACCCTTCGCTTGTCAGGATGATCCTGGGGCGCGTGCGGATGATGAGGGGAACGCCAAGCAGGGATTCAAGGTGTTTGATCTGTTTGCTTATGGCCGGTCGCGTGACGTTCAACGCGTGCGCAGCGTCGGTGAACGTGCCTGTCCTCGCAACGAGATCGAAGGCGCGGAGCGCCGTAAGAGGCAGCATGAGGCTTTCCTTACCGTAACCTGAAGTTACCTGAACGTAATATTAGTCATTTTGGTTTGCCAGCGAAGTTTCATATCTTCGCCGGACGCTTTTGCCAGCGACACCATTTTGACAAGGAGCAACCCATGAACAATCCAGTAAGATTCTCCCCGCAGGGGCCCAACGGTTGGACCGAGATGCCCGATATCGCGCTGGAAACGGCGGAACTGCGATCCGATCAGCCGATGGGTCTGGATCACGAATACTTTAAGAATGAAACCTCCGGTATCCGGGCCGGGCTCTGGCGCTCCACGCCGTATACGGAGTTTTATGAGAGCTACCCCTGCACCGAGTTCATGTACGTGCTCGAAGGGTCGGTCACGCTCACGAACGAAGAGTTCTCGGAAACCTACAAAAAGGGCGATGCGTTTCTCGTCCCGAAGGGCTTTCGCGGTGTCTGGATGCAGAAGGAACCGATGCTGAAATACTACGTGATGGTCGACTGATGGAAACTTGGCGGACGGAAATCTCATGAACGATACTGTTTCACTGCGGGAATACGGCACATTCGACTACGTGATCGTCGGTGCCGGATCGGCAGGATGCGTGCTCGCCAACCGGTTGGGTGAGGATCCGGGGGTCAGGATACTTGTTCTGGAAGCCGGCGGCAGCGACGATGCGCTGATCGTCAAGATGCCGGCCGCCCTCTCGATCCCCATGAACACCGAGCGATTCAACTGGGGCATGAAGACGGAACCGGAGCCCGGGCTGGACGGACGTGTCATGAACCTGCCGCGCGGCAAGGGAATGGGCGGTTCGTCGTCCATCAATGGCATGTGCTGGGTGCGCGGCAATCCGATGGACTACGAACTGTGGTCGGCGCGCGGCGCGGAAGGATGGCACTGGGCAAACGTGCTTCCGTATTTCCAGAGGCTTGAGAACGTTCGTGGCGGCGGCCCCTTGAGGGGTACCGACGGGCCGATCTCCGTTACGCGCGGTTCGGAACGAAACCCGTTGTTCGGCGCATTCGTCGAGGCCGGAAAGCAGGCAGGATACGCGGTCAGCCGGAACATGAACGAGCGGCAGCATGAAGGCATGGGTCCCATGGAAATGTCCGTGGGCAACGGAAAACGGTCCAGTGCCGCGGTCGGGTATCTGTATCCGGCGGTGAAGCGGGGCAACGTTACGGTTGTCTCGCACGCTCTGGTCGACCGAATTATCTTCGAAGGCCGTCGTGCTGTTGGCGTCGCGTTTTCCAGAAAGGGTGTCAAATCGCTGGCGCGGGCGTCAAAAGACATGATCCTGAGCGCGGGATCGATCATGTCGCCGACAATTCTGAAGCGGTCGGGCATTGGTCCGGCGAGCGAACTGCGTGATCAGGGCATCGATGTCGTCCTGGATCGGGAACAGGTCGGTGGTAACCTCATGGATCATCTTGAGGTCTATCTACAGCAGGAATGCACAAAGCCGGTTTCGCTGTATCCTCACATGAGCCTTCTCGGCAAGGCGTTGATCGGCGCGCAGTGGATGCTGACCAGGACGGGACTTGGCGCAACCAATCATTTTGAAAGTGGCGGTCATATCCGAAGCCGGGCCGGAATCGTCTATCCGGACATACAGTATCATTTTCTTCCCATCGCAATTTCCTATGACGGCCAGTCATTGGCGAAGGGGCACGGGTTCCAGGTTCATGTCGGTACGAAGCGGTCGAAGAGCCGGGGATGGGTAAAGCTTCGCAGCGCAGACCCGGCGGATTTGCCGCGTGTGCGGTTCAACTACATGACCCATGAAGACGACTGGCTCGAGATGCGCGCCTGCATCCGTTTCACGCGCGAGATTTTCGCGCAACCGGCGTTCGATCCGTATAGAGGCAGGGAACTGGCGCCCGGCGATGACTGTCAGGATGACGAAGCGATTGATCGGTTCATCAAGGACAAGGTTGAAAGCGCTTATCATCCATGCGGCACCTGCCGGATGGGTGTTGACGACGAGGCGGTTGTCGATCCTCGCACGATGAAGCTGAAGGGCATGGACGGTCTGCGCGTTGTAGACAGTTCCGTTCTGCCGCAGGCAACGGCCGGCGATCTGAATGCGCCGACCCTTGTGACAGCCGAACGCGCTTCGGATCTGATCAGGGGACGAGAACTGCCGGCGGCGACAGACGCCCCGCTGCTTGCGGACCCGGATTGGGCATCGTGCCAGCGATCACCGAACATCACCCGGGACTATTCGTCCGACCGGGATAGTCTTCGTGAGGCTCTGCTGAAAAACGCCAGTCGATAACGTTTATGCGCGGAGGAAGAAGTGAACCCGGGCATAAAGATAAAGACATCGGACGTTATCGGAGAAGGAATACCAGATGAAGCTGATTTACTCTGACGATCACAGAGGTCATGCCGGCGCCAAGGAGATGCGGTACGATCAGTTGATCCCGATGTCCGAGTCTCCTGAACGCATGGACATGATCATGAACGCCCTGGCAAAGGCTGGTTTCGAGGACGTTGTTGCGCCATCGCCCTACGGTCTGGAGGTTGCGCACCAGATTCACGACCCCGCTTTCGTGAGTTTCCTCGAGCGTTGTTACCCGTTATGGGAAAAGACAATCGGGCCGGGCGGGTTTGCGACGGCCTACACGTTCGGCATGCGCGGCATGAACCAGGCGCCGAACGAGTCGGTCCACTCGATGCTGAGTTGCTACACGTTCGATGTATGCGTGCCCTTTGTTGAGGGAACCTGGCGCGCGATCAGTTCGGCAAAGGATGTTGCGCTGACGGGCGTCGACCTTGTGCAGCAAGGGGAGCGCGCCGTCTTCTCGCTCTGCCGCCCGCCCGGACATCATGCGTCTCGTGATCTTGCCGGTGGCTATTGTTACATGAACAACGCGGCGATTGCGGCACAGGCGCACCTGAACGGCGGCGCGAAGCGGGTGGCCATTCTCGACATCGACTATCACCATGGCAACGGCAGTCAGTCTATTTTTTACGACCGGTCCGACGTGTTCTTTGCGTCTCTGCATTGCCGGCCGGAGGATGAGTATCCGTTCCTGCTCGGTTACGCATCCGAAACCGGAAAAGCTGACGGCGAAGGCTTCAACTTGAACCTCCCGATGCCTTTGGGGACAACCTACGAGGTATGGGGCCGTTCACTGGCGACTGCGATAAGCCGGATCGAAACATACGACCCGGACGTTCTTGTGGTCTCCCTCGGCGTCGATACCTTTGTCGATGATCCGGTCGGCGGTTTCGCGTTGCAAAGTCCCGACTACTTCGACATCGGTCGGAAAATTCGTGGCATCGATCTACCCACACACTTCATCATGGAGGGCGGCTACGCGATGAGTGCGCTCGGCACGAACGTAGCGAATGTGATCGCCGGCTTCGCCGAGGGGTGAACGGGGACACACTGCAAAACGATGCCATTTCGCAATTTGTTAATGCAGCAATGCTTTATGAGGTTAGATGTGGCGAAGACTTCCGCATTCTCAAATTTCGAATTGATGGATAGCAACGATAGAAACAAGCCAACTTTGGACTTAAGGTTGAAATCCTTGATAACTTGGCGAATCTACCGTCATCTGACGTGATGGGAACTAAGAAGCATCTTAGGAAACACCATGTCTGACCAGCCCGAGAATCAACCTGACCTTGAACGCCCTGTTACCGGCCCGGAAGATGATCAGCTTGATCGTGGGCGGTTCGTAAATCGATTGTGTGACGCCGTCGTAAATCCAAAATATAAACAAGCGACAGGCATAGTCATTGGGCTAACGGGGCCGTGGGGTAGTGGTAAATCATCTATATTGAACATGACTGATGCCACATTGAAAACAATGTACGGCGAGCAAGGAATTATTGTTGTGCGGTTTGACCCTTGGCTTGTTTCCGGCCATGAGGAACTTATCTCGCAGTTTTTCGGTGAACTTGTTGGCACCCTGAACGCAAACAAAGGCATAAAGTCCGGTGCAAAGAAGTTGATCAAGGCAGCACAATCTTACGGTGCTGTTGTAACGCCAATTGGTAATTTCGTAGCCCCCGGATTGGGAAGTTTGTTTGGGGGGCTAGTTAGCTCAGCAGATAAATTTGCCAATCGAGAGCGAAGCCTTCCAGAGTTGCGGAAACAACTCATTGAGGCAATTGATGACCTGAATATGCCAATTGTGGTGCTGATTGACGAACTCGACAGGACAGAAGATGCAGAAGTTCAGGCCGTCGCTCGTCTCGTTCGGTCTGTTATGGATTTGCCAAATATTTCATACCTGATCGCATATGACGCGCAAAGGGTCTGTGAAGCTCTTGGAAATGACAACGCGGAACGCGGTAGGGCATATCTCGAGAAAATTATCCAGCTACAGGTAGCGTTGCCAATTCTATTTGACGAAGAGATACGCCTATTGCTTGAAGCAGAATTAAACTCTGTTCGGACGGATACTTCGCTTCCTGATGGATGGGAGGAGAATGAGAGATACTTACGCCTTATTGGAATATTAGTACCCAAGTTGATTAAAACACCTCGAGATGTGAAGAGGTTGGTCGGTACTTTTCATGCGCTTTCGGGGATGGTCGGTGACGAAGTTAACTGGGCTGATATGATCGGAATTGCCGTTTTGGAAGTAAAGGCACCAGATATCGCTGACACAATTCGACGTAGTCCGGACCGGGTTGTCGAAAATCCAGTTGGCGAATACGAGCATATGTTTGAGCTAATGAGTGACAAAGCGCCGAAGGTTGAATTGCTGTCTCGGGTTATTGGTAATAAAGATGGAACTGCGAGATCAACTTCCGATTACGAAGCGCTGGCGAGACTGTTCGAACACCTTTTTCCATTGTTCAGTGACAGAACAGATAAGCTTACTCCTGGTCATGATTGTGTATGTTATCGTCGCCCTCTTCTCACAGCGCTAAGACGTGGCCTTGTTCCTGGCACGATACCACGTGAAACGATCATTCGCTTCCTGGCAAAAGAACGATCTGAAAAGCTACAGGAGCTGATGGCGAAGTTCGACACAGGCTCGGTTGGTGCCTTCATTGATCGCATTGAGGATATTTATACCGAACCGTTCGACACGGATCATTTATCTCTTTGGCTGGCTATATCGGATTTCTGTAAAAAACCATCATCTGACTGGTGGCGCGAGTTCTCTCCTATGCGGGACTATGTCAGAGCGTTTTCGGTTATGTTTGATCGGGGAGTTTTAGAAAATGATGAGTTCAAATCATACGGCCAAACTATCTTTTCTGCGCTACTGGAAAATCAGGACGTTTCTATTGTTCCAAATATAGTCCGGAGTATGATGTGGTATCATGGCTTGTTTGACTGTGAACAACGCGGCGGCAAAGCAGTATTGTATGACGCAAACCAAGCAAAGAAGCTCTCAATAGAATTAGCGGATCAATATAAACAGCTTCATCTCTCAAAAGATTGGCTGCCTAAACTGTGGACGCTTCAGCCAGTTTTTATCATGTTGAGCGTTGGCGTCTGGGATGACAAATGCCGTGCTAAGATTGACACATTAATCTCGGATGATCGTGGGTTGGACGGTTTCGTACTAATGACACATGGAGGTCACTATACAACAGACAGGTCCACCATAGAGCGCATGATTACTTTTGACGGTTTTGAGGATCGGCTAAGGACACGTCTAGATCAGCAAGGGCGAGACGGCCCGCACGAAACAGTTCGCAATGCCATAGAAAAGTTTCTTGGCCAGTGGTAGCTGACTTCTTTTGTAGTCATTTCATACGCATCTCATTCGCACATTTAGATCTATTTCGAAAGCGAAGGGCGGGAGTACTGCTATAAGCACTATTGAAGAAAATCCCCTTGGGCTAGATTAACTCAATAGAACTTCAATGTAGGAAGCAGTGCTACGGCACGATGCTTGCCAATTAGATAAAGAATTGTGGGTAAGTACGTGCAACTATTTTAACATCATGCTCTTATTTATTGTAAATGGACCGATCTTTCCGACACGGTCCAAATTTATAGAAATCCATTTTTAGGCAGTCCAAATCCGGGCCGCCGACATGCCATATCGGCAGGCCGACGGGGCGATAGCCTCATTGCAGGCTTTCATGCCGACATCGGTATAGGCAGTGTGCCGGTGCACTGGCAACACTCCGGAATTTTTTCGCGGGGCCGACTTTTCAGCCGGGGGCACGGCTGTTACGGTCCGGGTCAACCAGAGTTCAGGCAGAGCCGCCTGAGAGCATCAAGGTGCTTTATTCAAATGGGTTATGCGCAGCTTTGTGCGCCCCGCCGGATGCAAAATTGGTGTGCCGGTCAGACCCGTAACGATCCACAGAAGGAGACATCAATATGGCTGAAGCCAAGGCCGGCGATCACGTCAAGGTACATTACACCGGGCGTCTCGACGACGGTAGCGAGTTCGACAGCTCGCAGGGGCGTGACCCGATGGAGTTCACCATCGGCGGCGGCGAGATCCTGCCGGGCGTCGAGAACGGCGTGGTCGGGCTGGAGCCCGGCGGCACGACATCCGTGACGCTGCCGCCCGAAGAAGCCTATGGCGAACGCCGGGACGAAATGATCCAGGAGCTGGAGCGCGCCGTCCTGCCGAAGGAGATCGAACCGGCCGTGGGCATGCAGCTTCAGGCCCAGGCCCCCGACGGCAGCCCGATGCTGCTGACCATCGTCGAGACCACGGAAGAAAAGGTCACCGTCGACGCCAATCACCCGCTCGCGGGCCAGAACCTGACCTTCGATCTCGAACTGGTTGAAATCGTCTAGACCGTACCTAAAGCGGCGGCATCGACAGGATGCCGTCGCCGTGCAGGTCGGCGAGGATGCCGCGGAGTTGCGCTATCAACGGCGCCGAAGCCGGTTTCAGCGGCGGCAGGCATTCGCCGGTTTCCAGGCCGATCATGCTGAGCGCCGCGCGCAGGGGCGCGGGGTTTTCTTCCGCGAACAGCGCGTTCATCAGCGGGCAGAGCTTGCGCTGCAGGGCCAGCGCCTCGGCGAACCGGCCCGCTTCCGCATGCTGTTGCACCCGGTTCCAGACACCGGGAACGAGCACGGCCGATGTCAGAACCCCGCCGCGGGCCCCCATCGAAACCTGCTGCGCGAACAGGGTGTCGTAGCCGCTCAGCATCTGAAAGTCCGGCCCGACCTGCTGCATCAGCAGATCGAAATGATAGATATCCGTGTTGGACGCCTTCATGCCGATGACGGTTCCGTCCTGCGCCAGCGCGGCGATGGTTTCCGGCGAAAGGACGATGCGGCTTCGCACCGGGTTGTCGTAGAGAACGATGGGAATGTCGACCGTATCCCGCACTTTCCGGAAATAGTCCGTTACGCCCTGCTGGCCGGTTTTCGCATAGTAGGGCGGGATCAGCATGATCGCGTCGGCCCCGATAGAAAGAAAATCCGCCGCCGCCTCGCAGGCGTCGCCGAACCCGGCGGAAAGAACGCCGGCGACGACCGGCGCGCGGCCGGAAGCGGCCTCGACGCAGGCCTCTAAAGCGGCGTTCCGCTTCGGCCGTGAAAACGACGTGTATTCGCCGGTACCGCCCAGCGGCACCAGACCGCCCGCGCCCTCGTCGAGCATGTAGCGCACCAGCCTTTTCATTGCGTCCCGGTCGACAGCGCCGTCAGGGGCGGTGGCGGTCGGGCAGGCCGGCAGAAGGCCGCGAAGCGCGGGGGTGGCGGGCATATATCGTCTCCGTCGTCAGAAAACAGGGTCGGTAGGCTCTACTGATTTACACATGACGCCCGGTGATGCATCCTTTTCCTGAGCCTTGAAACCCGCAATCCTCGAGGGCGACGTGCCAGACGACCTGACAACCAATACGAATTTCGTGGATTCGCTTCGAGAAATTGTCGGCGACCGCAACATGATCGTCGAGGCCGGCGATATGGCCCCTTTCCTCGTCGATGTCCGGCGCAGCTATCAGGGACAGGCGCGTTGTGTGGTGCTGCCTGGATCGACCGAAGAGGTCTCGCGTGTCGTGGCTTTGTGCAACGAACATGCGGTGCCTGTCACGCCGATGGGCGGCAATACGGGCCTCGTCGGCGGCGCTATCGGGCTGGGCACGCCGCCCGGCGTCGTTATCGGTCTGAAGCGGATGAACCGGGTGCGGGACCTGTCGCTGGCTGACGATACGATGACCGTCGATGCCGGGTGCGTTCTGCAGGATATTCACCGGATTGCGGCGGACGCCGACCGCCTGTTTCCGCTCAATATCAGCGCCTGGGGCAGTTGTCAGATCGGCGGAAACGTCGCGACCAATGCCGGCGGGGTGACCGCCCTGCGCTACGGTGTCATGCGCGACCTGGTGCTCGGGCTGGAAGTCGTGCTGCCGTCGGGAAAAATCCTCAACGGTCTCTCCCGGTTGCGCAAGGACAATACGGGTTACAATCTTCGCGAACTGTTTGTCGGGTCGGAAGGCACGCTCGGTATCATCACCGGTGTGGTGCTGAAGCTGTTTCCCGCCCCCAAATCCGTTGCAACCGCCATGCTCGGCGTTGCTTCGGTCGACGACGCTTTGTCCATCCTGCATCTGATGCGCGGGGCGTTCGGCGAACGTGTGACAAGTTTCGAGATTACCCATGCCGACTACATGGATGTCGTTCTGGAAAATGTTGACGGCACGCGCTCGCCCTTCGCCGAGCCGCCGGTGTGGAATCTGCTGGTTGAAGTCACGGATTCCAACCCGGATTCCGACCTCAACGGCATTCTCGAATCGACACTGGAAGCCGCGTTCGAGCAGGGCTTCCTGTCCGATGCGGTGATCGCCCAGAGCCAGGCGCAGGCCGAGGATTTCTGGCATCTGCGTCACGCGGTGTCCGACGCGATCCGTTATGCCGGGCCGAACATGTCGCACGACAGTTCCGTGCCGCTGGACCGGCAGGGCGTTTTCGCCGACCGGGCGCGGGCCGACATTTCACAGCATTTCCCGGATTGCCGGGTGCTGTGCGTGGCGCATCTCGGCGATGGCAACATGCACATCGTCGTGCTGTTTCCGCCCGACCGGTTCGAGACGGACGAGGCCTATCGCGACGCCTCGACCGCGATCGATGGCATCATCGACGCCATCGTCATGGATCTCGATGGCAGCATCACCGCCGAACACGGGATTGGCATGAGCTATCGCCAGCGGCTGGCGGACACGACAGACCCTGCCGAGATTGACCTGATGCGCGGCATCAAGGCCGTATTCGACCCGAAAGGCATCATGAATCCCGGTAAGGTGGTTCCGGACTGACGGGCGCGCCGGACTGCGCGAAACGGCGGCCCTTGAAGACGCCCGGCGCAGCAATAAGTTTATCGGGATGAAGAACAACCTTTCCACAGCGTATCCGGTCGGCCGGCGCCGGCTGCTGGCGACGACGGGCGCGGCCGCGCTTTCGGCGGCGTTGCCTTTAAACGCCCTTGCCGCCGGCGGGGAACGGATTACCAAAACGATCCCGCGAACAGGCGAGCGGATTCCCGCCATCGGCATGGGAACCTGGATAGAATTCAATGTCGGCGACAGCACGGCGTTGCGGCAGGACCGGCTCGACGTTCTGGCCACCTTCCTGCGCCATGGCGGCGGCTTGGTCGACAGCTCGCCGATGTACGGCACGGCCGAGGCGGTGATCGGCTGGTGCCGGGCCCGGCTGCCGGATACAAGCGGGCTGCTGTCCGCCACCAAGATTTGGACGCCGGTCGGCGGCGAGACCCTGTCCGAATTCGAACAGTCGCGGGCGCTCTGGGGCGTCGACACCTTCGATCTCATGCAGATTCACAATCTTGTGGATTGGGAAGAACATCTGCCCGTGCTGCAGCAGGCGAAGGCCGATGGCCGCGTCCGCTATATCGGCGTTACCACGTCGCATGGCGGCCGCCATCGCGAAATGGAAGAGATCATGAGCACGCAGGATATCGACTTCGTGCAGCTTACCTACAACATCCTCGACCGGCAGGCGGAATCGCGGCTGCTGCCGTTGGCCATGGAACGCGGCATCGGCGTCATCGCGAACCGGCCGTTCCGGCGCAAGGATCTGTTCAACCGGTACCAGGACGAAAAACTGCCGGACTGGATTTCAGAATTCGATGCGACCAACTGGGCGCAGTTCTTCCTGAAGTTCATCATCTCGCACCCGGCCGTCACCTGCGCCATTCCCGCAACCTCCGTCACCGCGCATATGGACGAAAACATGGGCGCCGCCTTTGGCCGACTGCCGGATGAAGACATGCGCCGCCGCATGGCCGACTACGTGCAGTCGCTGTAGCGGTCATTACGATGGAACTTCCCTATGACCGCGAAGTCTATACAACGCTGATCGGTGGCTACAACCGCGACTATCTTGTCTTCGTTGTCACGGGCGCAGCCATCTGCTTTGCCGGCACTGCGGTCGCGGCGATGCCATCCGTCGCGCGGCACATCGCCGTGAAACGGTTGATCATGGCCGGGCTTGCGCTGTGTTCCCTGTTCGTCGGCGGGGTCCATCAGATGATCCTGATGGCGAGCCTGAACTTTACTGCCCCGGTCTATGGCGGTCTCTGGATCGCGCAGGGGCTGCTGCTGTTGTGGCTGGCCGCTAGCGGCAGGGCGTCGGACCTGTTCGATGCGCCGCCGGCGCGGCAGCTTGCCGGGCTGGCCATTGCCGTCTACGGCCTTGTTCTGCACCCGGCCCTGGTTCAGATCGTCTCGGGCGACGGGTTTCTGACGGCGGCGTTTCCCGGCACGACGCCCGACGCGACCGCGCTCGTCATCGCCGGCCTGGTGCTGACGATGCGCAACCCGCCGCTGGTGGCGCTGGTGGTGCCGCTGGTCTGGGCCGGCATCGCCGGCTTCACTGCCTACCTGCTTTCGTTTCCGTTAGGCTTTGCCGTGCCGGCCGGTCTCGGGCTGATGGTTGCCTACAGCCTTTATGCCCGTTTTCTCCGGTGAGCCGGGTCCGGCGATCTTGCCCCGGCATTTTCAGGGATTTGCGTCCGGCTTTTTCTGCTGTTTGAAAAACATACTCTTTATCAAAACATAGACGATATCTAGGCGATGCCATGACCATCCGGGCGCAGGGTCGAGTTCGACGTGAACCCGTATGATCTTTCCGTCCGATACCTGTCCGACAATGAGTTCGACCGGTCCAAGCCTGATCCGTTGGCCGGGACCGGGGGGGCCGAACAGGTGCCGGTGAAGGAAGTCGGCGACTGGAACGGCGCGCTGGTTTTGGGGGACCCAGAATTCATAGGCATCGGCGATTGAACCGGTTTCTGTTTCACCCTCAAACGAGAATTCGCCAAGCAGGTCCGCATCGGACGACCGGGGCTTGCGTGTTCCGAACAGGCGGTCGAGCAGAGGAAGCTGGTCGGTCGGGGTCATGACCAGAACATCGTCGCCTGCGGATAAGTGCTCAAGCTGTTCGGGTTTGTGAAGTTTGCCGTCACGAATAACGGATATGATATCCACATCGTCCGGTATCGGCATGCGGGCGATCGTTCGGCGCAGCGCCCAACTGTTGGGTTGCACGGTATAGGCCGCCATGTCCCGCCCGGCATCCGACGGCAGATCGATCTCGACTCGTGGCGGCTCCGGCGATCGCGGCGGCAACAGTACCCCCAGACGCCGGCCAACAGTTCCAATCGTCCACCCCTGGACCAACAGCGATGCCAGCACGATGATGTAAATGACGCTGAAATAGGTTTCGGCGTTCTCGACGCCGGCGAGAACAGGGATCGTTCCCAGAAAAATCGGTACGGCGCCCCGCAACCCGACCCAGGAAACGAAGAGACTTTCCCTGAAGTCGTAACGGAAGACCGGAAGGCAGATCATGACGGCGACAGGGCGGGCGATAAAGATCAGGGTGAAGGCGATGCCGAGTGCGGGAAGGATAGCGAAACTAAGCGCGCTCGGCGTCACCAGAAGCCCCAGAATAAGAAACATGACGATCTGGCTGAGCCACGCCAGCCCGTCCTGAAACCGGTTGATCAGCAGGGTGGCCTTGTGCCGCCGGTTGCCGACGACCAGACCCGCGATATAGACGGCAAGAAAACCGCTCGCCCCCGCTTCCTGGGCGCCGGCAAAAAGCAGCAACGCGCCGGATGCGGCGAATATCGGATACAGGCCGGAAGCGATATTCAGCCGGTTGATTAGAATCAGCAACAGGCCGCCTCCGACAGCCCCGACCAGCAGGCCGCCGGCGATCTGAGTGACGAACTGTCCGCTAACCATCGCAACGGTATCGAAGGTCAGGTCCGTTTGGGTTCCGATCAGCAAACCCACACAGGTAACGGTCAGAAGAACGGCCATCGGATCGTTCAGCCCGGCTTCGGCTTCCAGAATTGTGCGAAGACGGTCGCGGAGCCTGTATCCACGGCCGGAAAGCAGCAGGAAAACGGCGGCGGCATCGGTAGACGCAACGATCGAACCGACAAGAATGCCCTCAAGCCACCCCACGCCCAGCAGAAACCGTGCAGCCACGCCGGTCACGGCGGCGGTGATGAAGACGCCGATCGATGCCAGAACCGAGGCGGAAACCGATACGCTCTTAAGATCCCGCCAGCGGGTGCGCAGACCGCCATCGAACAGAATGATGGCCAGGGCGATGCTGCCGACCAGATAGGTGGCTTCGAAATCGTCGAAATCGATTCCACCGGGTCCGTCCTCGCCCGCAAGCATGCCAAGAACCAGGAATACCAGAAGCAGCGGTGCGCCGAACCGGTTGGACAGAATTCCCGCAAGGATGCTGACCAGGATCAGTCCCGCGCCGAGAATGATAAGTTCGTTTGTCAGATCCATCGGTCAGCAGACAATGCGGTTACGCCGGGTAAGCCGTTGATGAGAAGAAGCGCCTCATTCAACCGCTTTAAAGGTTAAAGAACCCGCGGGCGATCTGCTAGCGATGGTTTCCCCGGAAGCGTCCGCTCAGTCGAAAACGATGACGTTGCGCAGAACCTCACCCTTCTTTACTTCGGCAATCGCCTCGTTGATCCGGTCCAGCGGATAGGTGTTCGACACCAGCTCGTCCAGTTTCAGCCGGCCCTGCCTGTACAGGTCGGCCAAAGCCGGAATATCCTGCTGTACATGGGTAGACCCCATCAGGCTGCCGCGTATCGACTGGCCGTAGCCGGCGATATTGAGGGGTTCGATATCGATCGTCTCGCCGACGGCGGGCATGCCGACATACACCACCGACCCGCCAGGTGCGAGAAACGAGATCGATTGCTGGTAGGCCCGCGTCGCGCCGACCGTCACGAAGACATAATCCGCACCGCGCCCGTCGGTCGCTGCCAGCACCTGCTCCTTCGCGTCATTGGCGGACGGGTCGACGGCATGGGTTGCTCCGAAATCCAGGGCCGTCTTGCGTTTCGATTCCACGAGGTCCATCGCGACGATGGTGCGTGCGCCGGCAAGCCGTGCGCCCTGAATGGAATTCAGCCCGACCCCGCCGGTGCCGATGACGGCGACAGAGCAGCGGGCGGGAATTTTCGCGGTGTTCGTTACCGCGCCGAGGCCGGTAATCACGCCGCAGCCCAGCAGCGAGGCCGATTCCCGTGGAATATCGGACGGGATTTTTGCAACCTGCGAACGGTCGACCAGAACGTATTCGGCGAAGGCCCCGGTTTTCATGCTCTGTTCGACGGGCGCTCCGTCGGGCGTGCTCAGCGCACCGCTTCCGTCGCGTGAGAATTCATGCTCGCAGATTGTCCGGTTGCCCCGGGCGCAGTGATAACAATGGCCGCAGGCGCGGATCAGCGTGATGACAACGAAATCGCCTTGTTGCAGATCTTTGACGCCGGGTCCAACCTTTTCCACGATGCCGGCCGCTTCATGGCCGTAGACGGCGGGCAGGGGTCCACCCCATGCGCCCTCGGCATAGTGAATGTCGGAATGGCAGATCGCCACGGCTGAAATCTTGATTTTCAACTCGTTCAACTGCGGATCGGCGATCTCGATATCTTCGATCGTCAACGGTTCGCCGAAGGCGCGGCATACGGCTGCTTTCATCTGGGTGGTCTCCCGCTGTAGAAGGCGCTGATTGAACGTGGCTGGCGACACTATGAGCAAAGCCGAAGACGAAGAAAACAGCTTTCCGCCGGTCCCGCGAAGATTTCGATAGTGATGTCCGCGCCACTTTCAATGGTTCGGATCTACGCAAGCAACGCTTCGATAAAAAATGTTTTTCTTAATCAGACAAGCCTCCTACCTTGCGGTTCCGATTACTTGAAACAGTCGACTGCCGGAACCGGAAAAGGACGCTGGCCATGACATCTGAAAAAATCGAGGCGCTGGTTGTCGGCGGCGGGCAGGCGGGCCTGGCGGCGAGCGAGCATCTCGGCAAAAACGGGGTGCCTCATCTTGTGCTGGAGCGGCACCGCATCGCCGAACGCTGGCGGTCGGAACGGTGGGATTCGCTGGTCGCCAACGGACCGGCCTGGCACGACAGGTTTCCCGGCATGGAGTTTCCCGACTCTGGTCCCGACGCCTTTCCCGGCAAGGAAGAGGTAGCGGACTATTTCGTTGCCTATGCCGACATGATCAAAGCGCCGATCCGGTGCGGTGTCGAGGTGAAGGAGGTTCGCCGGAATGTCGGGCGGCCCGGCTTCCACGTCGAAACATCGCAGGGGACAATCGAAACCGATAATGTGATCGCGGCGACCGGGCCGTTCCAGCATCCGGTCTATCCGTCGCTGGTGCCGGAGGATGCCGGTATCCTGCAGATGCATTCAAGTTCGTACCGCAATCCCGGCCAGTTGCCGGACGGCGCGGTGCTGGTGGTCGGCGCGGGATCGTCAGGGTCGCAGATCGCCGATGAACTGATGCAGGCGGGCCGGAAGGTCTATCTTTCCGTCGGGTCGCATGACCGCCCGCCGCGCAGTTACCGCAACCGGGATTTCTGCTGGTGGCTGGGGGTTCTGGGCAAATGGGATGCCGCCGCCATGGAGCCGGGCAGGGAACATGTGACGATCGCGGTCAGCGGCGCACATGGCGGCAAAACGGTGGATTTTCGGCGGTTTGCGGAACAGGGCATGACCCTTGTCGGCCTGACGAAATCGTATCGGCATGGTGTGATGCATTTCGCGCCGGATCTCGCCGCCAATATCGCGCAGGGGGATGCGAACTATCTGTCGATCCTTGATGAAGCCGATGCCTATGTGGCCCGCAACGGGCTGGACCTGCCGGAAGAACCTGAAGCCCGGGTGATCGCGCCGGACCCGGATTGCATCAAAAATCCTGTTCTCGAACTCGATCTGGCGAAAGCCGGCATTACCTCGATCATCTGGGCGACCGGCTTTACGGTCGATTACGGCTGGCTGAAGGTCGATACGTTCGACGAGAAGGGAAAGCCGAAGCATCAGCGCGGCGTCTCTTTCGAACCCGGCGTCTATTTTCTCGGTCTGCCCTGGCAGTCGCGCCGGGGGTCTTCTTTCATCTGGGGCGTGTGGCACGACGCGAAACATGTTGCCGATCATATAGCGACGCAGCAAAAATACAGGCAATATCGCGGGCCGGGCGAACGCGACGGGTGATCGCCGGAAAACAGAAGGTTGAGGCCATGGAAAAGGTTAAGGACGCTGACCGGCTGGTTGCGAATATCAAAACCTCACCCTACGTGCCGTTCGTTACGCCGGACGGCAAGACGGATGGCGAGGTGCTGCAGGTAAACGGCGGCAAGACAGGATACGGATTTCATGTCTACCGCATGAGCCCCGGCCAGTGGACGGTGCCGCACCGGCATGTTGGTGACGAGGAATTCCTGCTGATCGACGGCGACCTCAAGGACCATGACGGTTATGAATACAAGATCGGCGATCTGGTCTGTCTTCGCTCAGGCACCATACATTCGTCCTATTCCGAAAACGGCTGTGTCCTTGCCGTGTTTCTGCGTGGCGACGAAAACGTCTGAACACCCGGTATCAGGTGATGGTCCTGGCCACGGTTTCTGCAGTTGACTGTCCGCTGATATAGGCCCCGCCGCACAAGGAAACGTAGGGAACGGCGACGGAGTCTCCGGCAAAGAATATGCGGTCACCGACCGGTTTCCCCAGATCGGCCCGGGCATCGAAGTGGCCCGGCTTCGCAGAAGCGTACGCGCCGAGGGTCAACGGGTTTTCAGCCCAGTCGGTGAGATGACCTTTAACAAAATGTTTTTGCACGTCGTTGCCGAGAACCTTTTTGAGTTCACCGAGCGCAAAGTCGACGGCGACATCGGTGCCCTTTGCCGAGATATCCCATCCGAAAGACCCGCCGACAAACCCCACCATGTAGTCGAAGGAAAATGGATATGTCAGGAAATAGCATGCTTCGGCCGGCATCTCGTTCGGCACGGCGTAGGTAAGGAAATCATTCGGGGATAGCCCAAACCGTTCGCCGTCAAATTGAAGGGTAATCTTCGCGAGTAGGCCCATGGGGACATTCTCGGCAGCTTGTAGCTTCCATGCCGGCAGCGTCGGCGTGAATTTGATTTTGCCTGCATTGAGGACCCCCGGCGACACGGTAACGATACACGCCTTTGCCCGAATCGTGCCGGCATTGGTCCGAACCGATACGCCGTCACCGCTCCAGTCGATTTCTGTTACAGGCGTGTTGAGTTGCACCGGTATATCTTTACCCATCTGCGCAACGAGGGTTCCGTAGCCTTCCTTGATCAGATAGTTCGCGCCGATCTCTCCGTACGAATATATATCCATGGTGGACAGGTCTGCATAATCTACGCCCCAATCCATCGGGCCGGTCCAGGTCTGGGCGATGCCGGCATAGTCCAGGTCTTCGGGAATCACAGACGCTGCTGGTACATCCAGTCCCTTTGCGCCTGCGGCGTAAGCTGCGTTCTCTATAGCGGGATAGGCGGCGTTAATCTTGCGGCTTTCTGCGCTGGTTGCCCGCCTGTTTCCGACGAACAGGGCTTCGCCGGGGCTTCGGTGGTTGTGCAGGGTGTAGTCCCATTCCTTGGCCATTCGAACATAGTCAAGGTCGCCCGGTCCCATCAGCCATGAACAACCATGATCGAAAGGGACGCCAAAGGTATCGGATTCCGTATAGGCGCGTCCGCCGATCCGGCCTGCAGCCTCGAGAACGGTCACCGTCACTCCCTTGGCGATCAAGGCGCGGGCTGCCGACAGCCCGGCGGAACCGGCCCCAACAATCACGACATCCGGGTTTGTCGGTGCCGAATGCGCCCATCCCGGCAAGGCTGTTAACGCTGCCATGCCGGTAAGAACTGATCTGCGGGATAGTCTGTTCGCTTTCATCTGCTTTTCCTTCCAACCGTGATCAAGCTGAGGTTGAAGCCGGAACGGAATGAATTTTCAGCTTATTGTTCATTCGGTTCCCCAGAGCTAGTGGGTTAATGAGCCAATGCAGGCGAAGTTTGCCTCGGGAATTGATCCGGTAAGCCCGTTTTTTCTAATGTCCATAAACACATAATTATCTGACCAGTCAAAATAGTAAACAAAAAATGATTGAACAGTCAGAAAAAATACCGTACGCCGCAATATGCAAACGCCGGCTTCGGGCTCCTAATATCAGACTGGCTTGCTGTTTCGGTTACCTGCACCCAGAATCCGGGTAAATATGTATCCGGCACAAAACATGTCCGAGTTTCTTGGGATGGCTAAATGAGACAGACAGTATCGAACAGTACCGGCGGAAGTCGTGTCGCCGCCAGGGAGGCGAGGCGCCAGCAGTTGATCAATGCCACTATCGATTCAATTTCCAAACGGGGTTTTTCCGGTACGACGCTTACCACCGTAACAAAGGGTGCGAAACTATCTCACGGCGTGGTGAACTTCTACTTTGACAGCAAGGAAGCGCTCTACAATCAGACCCTGGAATATCTTGCGAACGAGCATTATGAATTCTGGCACAAGGCGATGCAGGAAGCGCCGGATAATTCGGCCGCTCAGCTTTCCGCCATGTTAAGCGCCGATTTCGATCCGAAAATCTGTTCGCCAAGGAAGCTTGCCGTCTGGTTCGCCTTCTGGGGGCAGGCCAAATATCGGCCAAGTTATCTGAAGATATACAACGCGCATGATGAACAGAGATATGTCGAAATACATCGGTTGTGTGAAAAAATCATTGCAGAGGGAAAGTATCGGAGTATCACACCGGGTGCGGCGGCGAGAAGTCTGGAAGCGCTGATCGACGGGCAATGGCTCAGTCTGTTGATGTATCCGGACTGGACAACGCCGGATGAAGCGAGGTCGGACATTGGTGTCTATCTCGCAAGTGTGTTCCCGAAACATTTTGACTTTCCGGAAGCGCAAAGCGACAGCAAGCGATGCGGTCTTAAAACGAAGTCATGAGAGAACTTGAAAAATGTCGAGAGATCCGCGTTACGATATCCTGTTCGAACCGGTAAAGATCGGTCCGGTTACGGCGAAAAACCGCTTCTATCAGGTGCCGCACTGCACCGGCAGCGGCTGGGAACGTCCGCGCACCCTGGCGGGATTGCGCGAGGTCAAAGCGGAAGGCGGCTGGGCCGTCGTCAATACGGAATACTGTTCCGTTCATCCGGCCTGCGACGACACGCCGTATCCGTCGGCTTCCCTGTGGGATGACGGCGATATCAAATCGCATAGCCTGATGACCGAAAAGGTGCATGCCCATGGCGCGCTGGCAGGCGTAGAATTGTGCCTTGGCGGTGCGCGGATGCCCAATCTCGGCACGCGGGAAGTCGCGCTCGGCGTTACCAGCATGCCGAACCTTGCCGGCAACCCGTTCCAGACACGGGCGATGGACCTGGCCGATATCAGGGAAGTCCGGCGCTGGCACCGCAATGCCGCCCTGCGGGCGAAAAAGGCAGGGTTCGACATCGCTTATGTCTACGCGACGCACGGTTACCTGCTGTCGCAGTTCCTGTCGACCGTGCACAACACGCGGTCCGACGAATACGGTGGGTCGCTGGAAAACCGGGTTCGTCTGATCCGCGAAATCATCGAGGACACGAAAGAGGCCGTCGGCGATACGATGGCCGTGGCGGTGCGGTTTTCTGCTGAAACCAATGGCGGTTATGACGGCGGCGACGGCAATCCGATGCCGGGCGAAACGCACGACTTGTTCGGTATTCTGGGTGAACTGCCAGATTTGTGGGACATCAATGTCAACGACTACTCACTGGAAATGGGGCTGTCGCGGTTCGTGCCGCAGGGTGCGCTGGAACCCTATATTGCCGAAATCAAGTCTCTGACCAGCAAGCCCGTCGTTTCAGTCGGCCGGTTCACCTCGCCGGACATGATGGCCAGCCAGATCAAACGCGGGATTCTCGATTTCATCGGGGCGGCGCGGCCATCGATTGCAGACCCGTTCCTGCCGAAGAAAATCGAGGAAGGCCGGCTGGAAGACATCAGGGAATGTATCGGCTGCAACATCTGCTATACCGGCGACGGCAAGGGTGTGCCCATCCGCTGCACCCAGAACCCGGCGATGAGCGAGGAATGGCGGCGCGGCTGGCACCCGGAACATATCGGCAAAAAAGGATCCGATTCCCGCGTGCTGATTGTCGGGGCAGGGCCGGCCGGGCTGGAAGCGGCCCAGGCCCTGGGCAAGCGGGGATACGACGTCATGCTGGCGGAAGCCACCCGCGATCTCGGCGGCAGGGTAGCGCGAGAGGCGAAACTGCCGGGTCTCGCCGAATGGATCAGGGTTCGCGATTACCGTGTCCAGCAGATCGAAAAGATGACCAATGTCGAAGAGTTCCGGGAAAGCGAGCTGACAGTGGATGACGTGCTGGCGGTCGGCGCCGATCATGTCGCGGTTGCAACCGGATCGCGCTGGCGTTCCGACGGCTTCGGCGCCGCCAATCCGCAAGGTGTGTCATTAAATGCGGACTCGCGATGTCTGTTTACGCCGGACGATATCATGGATGGCCGTGTGCCGGAGGGGCCGACCGTGGTATTCGACGACGACCACTACTACATGGGTTCTGTAATGGCGGAGCTGATCCGCAAAACCGGGGTGCCGGTTACGCTGGTAACGCCTGCGGATTCTGTGTCCGAATGGGGTGAGTACACGATGGACAGATGGCGCGCCCGAACCCGGCTGGCGGAAATCGGCGTCGACGTTTTCGTTTCCCACAATCTGCTTGGGTTTGACGGCGCCGAAGCGCGGCTTTCCTGTACCTATTCCGGCAGGGAAACCCTCGTGAAGGCCGGTGCGGCGGTTCTGGTAACCGCCCGCACACCGAATGATTCCCTATTCAGACAGCTTGCCGCGTTAACCGACAGCAAAGTCGAGGGCGCACCCCGGTCGGTGAAACGCATCGGCGACTGCGATGCGCCGGCGATCATCGCCGCAGCCGTCTATTCAGGCCACCGATATGCAAGGGAACTCGATGCGCCGTCCGATCCCGACAACCCGCTGAAGCATGACCGGGTTTTCTTCGAGGACGCGTAATCAGGCAACTGATTGAAAATAAATAAGAATTCTGGTTTATCTATGGTTAGGCCGGTGCCGGTAAAACCGTTAAACGCGCTTGATCGTTGCGCAGCCACGGGTAACATGGCCATAGTGAGAGGATTCCGATCAGGTTTGCGAAAAGGAAGACGATGAAACTCAATCTTCTGGCCCTGGCCCTGGCCGTGGCGACATTTGCTGTTGCCGCTTGTAATCAGACGGCTTCGCAGGATGCGGAGCCTCCCGCTTCATCAACCGACGCCGCCGCCGTGACCGAACAGGAAGATGCCGGAACCGGCGCACAGGTCGCCGAAGCGTCCACCGGTGAAAAAGTCAATCTGGTGTTCCTGGATCTGACCGGTTTCGACGACGATCTTTCGGCCAGCCTGGCATCGCAGGCGGAAGAAGTAGTGATTGAGTTTCCGGGCCGGACCACGCTGAACGATTTGCCGAAAAGGCTGGACCCGTGGTTATCCACGGTCAAGGACAGCGGCGGTCAGGTGAGCGCCTTTCCGGTGGTGGAACAGGGCGAGGAGCGGTCGCGCGGCATCGTCGGCATCCTGATCGATGTCGCCACCAAGGCGCATGAAGCCTACGAGTACAAGGAAAAGCTGGAACCGGCAAAAGCCTACGACGTGCAGCTTGACTATCATGAAGATACCGGGCGTGTGATGCAGGCGCGGTTTATTCACAAGTGAGCATGCTTTTTTCAAAAAGCCGCGGTCGGCAGGGACTTCTGGGGTGCCTGCTTGGCGTTTCCATCGCCGTTACGGGTGCAATCGCCCCCAACGCAGCCGACGCAGAGGGAACCGGCCTGGTGCTGGAACAGCCGGAAACCTACCGGTCCTTTCCGGCGGTGCCGGCTTTCCGGAATTTCCTGCCGAAAAAAGTCGATCTTTCGAAGTATTTTCCGCCTGCCGCGCATCAGGGCGATCAGGGCTCGTGTGTCGGGTTCGCCGTCAGTTACGGCCTGCGCAGTTTTTATGAAAACCGCAGCCGCATTCTGGCCGGACTGCCGCCGCAGAAGTTCAGTCCGTCATTCGTATACAACAGCGTGCTGTCACGGCCGAACGATTGCCGCAGCGGAGCGACGGTGTCGTCCGGCCTGAAGTTCCTGAAGGCGAACGGCACGGTTCCTTATGAGAATTTCCCCTATACGCCCGATGTTTGCGAACAGCCGTCGGAAACGCCGCTGTTCGATCTTGCCTCGGAATACCGCATCAATTCGTGGCGGCGGGTGCCGACCAAAAGCGCCGACCAGCTCAAGGGACGCCTGTATTACGGCGATCCGGTCGTGGTCGGCATGACCATGACGGCGGCGCTGAACGAACTCGAAGGCGATGACATCTACAATATCGTGGTCGATCAGAACCAGCCCTTCCAGGGTCATGCGGTTGTTCTGGCCGGGTACGACGAGGAACGCCAGGCGTTCAAGTTCTTCAATTCCTGGGGTGCGGACTGGGCCGATGGCGGGTTTGGCTGGATCAGCTATGAAGCGCTGATGAGCAACATCGATTCCGCTTTTGTCATCGATGTGCCCGAAACGAAAATACCGGTTGCCGAAACCGTTGAACCGGCCGAGCCGGATACCGTGGCCGCGGTCGACCCGCAGGCGGAAACCGATGCCGAACCGGTTGTTGAGCCCAAGCCCGCCGTCGAACCGGAGCCCGAGCCCGAACCGGTTGTGGAACCCGAGCCCGAAGCCGAGACGCAGCCCGAACCGGAAGCCGTTGCAGACCTTTCGACGCAGATTCGCGACACAATCGGCGGCTTCGAATGTTTCGGCCTGACCCGTCGGCTGAAGGACAGAAAATTCGACGGCCTGTCCGGCTATGTCGCACAGCAGGAAGACCTGACTGCCCTGCAGACGCTGATTTCGAACCATCCCGACGGCGCCGGGGCGACACTGGACATCGATGTCCGCCCGTGGCCGCAATGCGAAGCCCTGTCGACCTTCTCAAGCCCGCTCGCCGCGGCACAGGGGCTGGACGTGCGGGTGCTTTCGGCCGGGCTGGAAGCGCAGTCGACCTTCCATGACGAGGACGAACTGGTCATTGAAGTAACGGCCCCGGATTTCGACGCCTACCTGTATGTCACCTATCTGCAGGCCGGGGGCGATGCCGTCCATTTCGTGAAGGGTGGCGGCGATACCCCGGTACCGGCGAATTCGGTGGTGAAATTCGGCCTCGACCCGAAGAAACCCCGGTTCTATGTCCAGCCGCCTTTCGGCGACGAGATGATTGTCGCCATTGCCAGCCGGTTGCCGCTTTTCGATGAGGATTTCGAGATTATCGAAGAAGAACGCGCCTATCTGACGCGATTCCGCAAAGGCATCCTGACCAGTGTCGGAAAGCGGATCATTGGGAATGTCGCGGGAAAAGCTGTATACTTGACGACGGTCGAATAGAAAAATGATGAAGCAGGTGCGATTGATGAAGAACCTGACGCAACGCCTTTCACTGTTTGGAACGTGTCTTCTGCTGTGGCTGCCGCCGGTCACCGTTTCGGCGCAGGAAACATCAGACCAGTTAGACGAGCCGAGCACGACACGCAGCATTATCAATCAGTTGCAGTTCAAGGGAGACGCCCCTGCGGCATCGTCCACAACCCGGTCTCTGGTTATCACCCGGGGCGCGAAAGTGGTGATGCCGGAACCGGAAGCGGCGGAAGACAGCGGCGCGGCGCAGGCAACGGAAACATCGGAAACCACAGAGCCTGCCACCGAAACGGTCGCGGTCGAAACAGAATCCTCAACGGAACCGGCTGCCGAAGTCGCCACGGTCGTGCCTTCGATCAACCTGCGTATCCAGTTCGAGCTGAACTCGTTTAACCTGACACCCGACGCCAGAAAGAAGCTGGAACTGCTGGGTGAGGCGATCAGCAGCGAAGAACTGTCGTCGTACCGGTTCCTGATTGCCGGCCACACCGATGCATCGGGGTCGGCATCCTATAATCAAAGCCTGTCCGAACGGCGGGCGGAAGCGGTGAAATTTTATCTTGCCGCCCGGTTCCCGGCCTCCGGAAGCCGACTGATATCGCAGGGTTTCGGCGAACAGGCCTTGTTCGACACACAAGCCCCGAACGCCGCGGTGAACCGGCGGGTGCAGATAATCAATCTTGGCACCGACAACTGATCCCTCGGGCGGCTGGAGAACGATCATGATGCGAAAAGCCGCCTGGGTTGCTTTTCTGATGTTTGCCGCCGCCTGCCAGCAAACCGGCGCCGACAAGGCTTCGCCGACTGTGGATGCCGCAACAACCGAACAGGCTGCTGCGGAAACAGCCGAAGCGGATGCAAGTGCGGAAGCGGTGGCGCAGAATATCGAGGCGGATGCGTCCGATCCGCCCGAAGAAGCCATCATCGAGGATATTGCAAAGACGCAGGAAGCCGCTGTCACGGTCGAACCGATCGTCTATGAGGAAAGCTTTACCTTCGACTGGGACATGTCCCAGAAGCTGCGGCAGGCCGACGGTTCGGAAGTCGTGCTGCTGACGCCGGAAGGGGTATCGCTGACGGAAATTCCCGAGCAGCTAGACCGGTGGCTGTCACGGGTGAAGGAAAACGGCGGTTATGTGAAGGCGGCGCCTGTCGTGAAGCAGGATGACGAACGGTCCCGGGCCATCGTCGGCGCATTGATCGACGTGTTCCTGTACCTGCTGGGCATCATCAAGGAAGAGGTCACCTTCTCGCCGGCTGACGACTACAACGCCATCCTGTATTTCGAGAAGGATACCGGCGTTGTCGAACAGATCGTGTTCTTCCCGAAAACCTGATCGGTCCGGCCGAAATCCGCTGTCCTATTTCCGTTCCCAGGTGCCGTCGGTCTGCTGAACGAATTCACCGGGCGCGCTTTCCTCGATAAACTTCTTGCCGGCCACGACTTCAACCAGTTCGACCTTGGTATTGTGTCGCTCGGCAATCTGCTGATAGCGGGCCCGACGGTCCTCGTTCGCCGACAGAACCAGATCCTGAATATCGGCGGGCGTGTCGTCCTGCACCAGACCCAGATAACCGTCGAGACGTTCGCCGATCCAGCCGGCCCGTTTGGCGAGCGGAATGGCCGGCGTGACGGAAATGTCCTGCACGTCGTCCTGCACCTTCAGCAGGACTTCCTGTTTGATGTTCACGTCGATTTTCAGGTAGATCGGTTCGCTCGGCGCTTCGATCTTCACGGTGGGCGAACAGGCGCTCGCCGCCAGCAGCCCGGCGCAGAGGCCGGCCAGACACAGATACCGTCTTGCAGGGTGCATTCTACTGACCATAGCCAAGCATTCTTTCCTTTATCTGCGACGGTACCTGATACGCACCGAGACTGTCCTTGAACAACGACGCCAGCCGTCCGTTGACGGATACCTCCAGGTCGAGCGGATGCCCATCATGCAGGTCAGGGTTCTTGCCAACAAGATGCAACGTGATTTTTGCTTCGTCCGTCGCGGTGCCTGCAACGGAAACCTCGATCCTGTCATACCGGAAATTCGACAGCGCCTGGGTCAGCAGGGATGACGCCGCGTCCGTGCCGAAATCGCCGCCCCTGTAGCGAAGCACGCCTTTCCCCTGCGACGCCAGAGAGCCATCGATCCGGCCCGGTTGGCCGTTCTCGAAGGCGACGGTCAGGCCGCCGCCAACCGTTCCTTCCGCCTCGATGTCGTCGCCAAGCTGCAGAAGCTCGACAAGCCGTGTCAGATCGATATCCGAAAGGTCGAACCGCAGGCCGCCGGCGACGGTGCCGTCACGAACGGCGATCGGACCGGAAGAAATCCGTCCGCCGGCCCAGTCGAAGCCGAAATCGTCGATATCGAGGGAATCCGGCGCATTGATGGTCAGCACGCCCGCGCCCGATGTCAGCGGCACGCCGATATTCGCCACCGCGATCGAAAACGGCTGCACCGGGTCCGTGCGCAGGGTCGGAATGACTTCCGGCAGCTTCAGCAAGGTGTTCATCCGCAGAAGTTCAAGCGCGCCGTATCGAATGTTGAGGTTTTCGACAAGCAGTTCGCCGTTCGATGTCTGTGTGCCGTCTTTGTGTTGGCATATTGCCGCCCGGCCCGCCAGTTGTCCGCCATCGGCGATGATGGCGTCGCCTCCCGGCGCCAGATACGGCGACAGGCCGAACCGCTGCAGGATGGTATCGCCGTCGATACAGAATGCCTCATCGTCCCAACGGATATTCGCTGCCCCCAGCAGGGTCCCTGAAAGCGCTTTGAACAGTGTGCCGAGAAACGGCGAAACATCATCGATGGAAACAGTCTCCGGTCCGAACTGGAGGGGGATCGGGCGGATCAGGCCCGTACCGGACGCAAGGTCCCGGTCGTGGGAGATTTCGTACTCGACGCGCGCATCGCCGGATACAAGCCGCAACGCTCCCTTGTGGTCTATGGTGTCGCCGTTGACCTCCGCCGAGCTTTCTAGCGTCGCCGGTGCGAACAGGGCCGGTTTTTCCAGGCTCTCCAGCCGTCCGACGGTTAACCCGACGGTCGCCTGTTGCGCGCCCGTATCGCCTTTGTATGAAAAGGCGATATCGCCTGCGGCGAGTTTCGGGGCGGTCATGTAAAGGTAGGCCAGCTTCAGCGCCAGATCGGCCGTCGGCGCGGTTTCGCCGGAACCGGGTGGCGTCATCGTCAGGTCGATGGCCGATCCTTTTCCACCGAGGGCGATGCGCTGCCTGTCGGGTAGCCGCAGCCGCAGCAGATTGGAAGGCAGAACCAGCCTGAGCGTGCCGGAAACCGGCGCGTATGCCGATGACGGCGTTGCCTGGCGCAGCGTCACCGGTTTCGGCGTTTGCAGGCAGAAGGTCTTGTCTTTCGACAGCAGCACATAACCGGCGACGCTGAGGGAGTGAACATCGATATCGCCGCAATCGGCGATGCCGAACTGGATGCCGCCGTTCTGCCGCCGAAAGGAAAGGCGGGTGCCGGTCCTGACATCGAAGGCAAGGTCCGTATCCGGCCAGTCGGCGGTCACGTCGGCTTTCAGGATGGCGGTTCCGTCGAAATCATCGGCGCTGCCGGTGGCGGAAACGGACAGAACGGTATTGCCGATTTCGCCGGCGGAAGACCGCCAGTCGTCGATGATGGCGCGAAACTCCCACACGTCGAACAGCGCCGCTTCGGGAGAGCCGGGCGTTATCGCGCCGATGGCGTTCAGATCCATCCGGACCGGCGCGATGCCACCACCCCTGAAAGCGGTCGTCAGACCGGTTTCGATGCTGACCTGTCCGTCGGGTTTTTGCAGAACCCACAGGCCGATTTCACCGGCCTTGCCGAAGTCGACCTGCAGCGGACCGCCGTAGCGATTGTCGAGATACGGCAGAACAGTGCGGTAGATCGGTTGGTCTGTATGGCCGGCCTCGGCCATCACCGTCAACGGTTCGACAAATCGCATGGCCTTGCGATTGCCGTCCGTTTCAACGCGTACCGCCAGCGATGTATCGACGGCAAGCGGCAGGCCGTCCATGCCCAGGCTTGTCCCCTTGATGCCGATATCGATTGGCGCTGCGGCGAGAGCTTTCTCCCATGGTGTGGGTTTCAGGCCGGCGGCGGTCAGATGGCTCAGCATCGTCGATGTCGAAATTTCCAGCGTCAGTTGCCCGGTCAGGGGAAGGTCGGGCAGGAAAGGCGCGCTCGCCGCCGTCAGATCGGGCGCCTGAAACTGCAAAGCGGCGGCGATGGCGTGGTCGCCACCATCGTCTGTCGCCGACACGCGAAGCAGACTGGATGCCCCGGTCGCCTGTTCCGAAACATGGATGGCGAATTCGCCGGACGTTCCCGTCGTCTGTGCGTCGAACGCCGCTTCGCCGCGCAGCCCGAACGGGGCCTTGACGCTTTTCAGGCGCAGCACGAAGGATGACCGCAGCGTTTCCAGCGCCAGCAGATTGCCTTCGAGATTCCCCTTTCCCCCGGTGGCCTGCCCGGCCGCGAAACCGAGATCGAAATTTCCCTGCAGATCGGTCAGATCGGCCCGTAGATGTCCGTCTTCCGACAGGGTTGCATCCGCTTCGGCGGAAAATGACGCGATGTCTTCATGGTCGGCGCGCAGCCTGATTTTCTCTATCCTGATATCGCTGCCGGGCGACGTGATGTCGGCATCGAAATGCAGAATTGTCGTCCCCTGGGCCGAGACCACGAACACGGTTGCGTTTTTCAGGATCAGTTCGTGAAACGGCATGGCTTCCTGCAGATCCGCCACGCTGAAGTCGCCGCTTTCGGGGGCGGTGTCCTCCGAAAAGATCAGCGGATTGAGGTCGCCGAAATCCAGACGGTCGCCAACCTGTCGAACGGTGATTTCAGGATTTTCAATCGTGATCCGTTCAAATTTTCCGTTCAGGATCTCCTGCCACGCAAAGGCGGCTTTCAGGTCGCGGACCTTGACCGTGTCGCCGATGCTGACGCCGCTGAAGCCGATACGGTCGAGAGAAATTTCAGAAATTTCCAGATCAATCGGCGGCAGGCCCAGCGACTGCAGTTCAGTCGATGCCTGCTTCAATAACTCGTCGCGGCCGAAGTAAAGACCGGTACCGGCCAGAATCAGGAGGGCGAAAAATACCTGAACGGTTCGCCAAAGCGCACGGCCGACCCGATGCCTCAAAATTCCCCCGACTTGACCAGTCCCGACAGCATCCAGTCGATTTCGGCGTTCAGCATCAGAAGAACCGCCTGATCGTCGCAGGCATTATCGGCCATCCAGCTCGCCATATGGGCGCGGGTCGGCAGGTCGGCCGGCAGTTTCCTGAATTCAATCGCGCGTCTTTCGGTATCGCCGTAACGCAGATCGAATTCCTCACCGTCGAAAACCGGCATGTCGGTCGGCCAGTCCAGGCGGTTATCGCCTTTCGGCCATTTGACTTTGATGCTGTCGCCGGAAACGGCGATTTCAAGGGTGCCGCCCTGCGGGGCCTGTTTCCGCCACAGGGCGATCTCGCCGGGATTGCGGTAGCAGTATGCGCTGGTCCATTCGATATCGAAGATCCAGGGGTCGGCATTCGGTTCGCCGCCAAACGACCGCACAAGCTTGCGTGTCGCCGCCCATTCGGCCTGGGTCCGGAACAACTGGGCAAGCGACCGTACGAGTTCGTCTGAACCAGTGTCGACGCTGTCGTCATTGACATCGAGAGTGCCGATAAAGGGGCCTTCGACGCGGATTTTTTCACCGCCGGAGGAAACCAGTGTCAGGGACGCGTCTTCCGGAAGGGAGATAGGGACGGCGTTCTCGACTATGTCGCCGATCTGATAGGTGACATCGCCTTCGCTTTCCATAACGACATAATCCGAGGCGGTGGCTGTCTGGGCCACAAACAGCGCACCGAACAGCAGCGCAATGAACCGCATCGCAACGGAAAGAGCGGGTCGTCGAGAGGTTGTCTTCATCATTGCTCCTCATTCGGGACGGTTGTGAACCCGAACCGGCCAGGTCGGCAGAATATCCGAGAAACCGTGCCGCGTCACCCAAGGGCTGCCACCGGTGTCATCTTTCCAGTTGAAGGGGATGTTCTGACGGTTATGCTCGGGTTTCGAAACAGGATCATGGGAGATACCGGGTGACCGAAATTGTACTCGTCGGCTGCGGAAATATGGGGTTTGCGATGTTGCAGGGCTGGCTGTCGTCGGATCCGTCGCTGTCCGTTCATGTCGTGGAACCGAATGATGACTATCGCCAGCGCGCCGCTGAAGCAGGCGCGGTCGCCGTCGCCGGTATCGAGGACCTGAAAGCCGACCGGCCGATGTTGATCATTCTGGCGGTAAAGCCGCAGGCCATGGCCGATGTGGTGCCGCCCTACAGCGTTTACGTGGAAACCGGATCGACGTTCGTTTCGATTGCCGCCGGCACGACCATCGCGACGCTGCTGACGTTGCTGGGGAAGGATGCCCCGATTATCCGATGCATGCCGAATACGCCGGCTGCGATCGGCGCGGGCATGATGGTGTGCTGCCGGAACGGGTCGGTCGGCGAGGCGGCGGTTGATCTGACCACCCGTTTGCTCTCGGCGTCGGGCGCTGTCGAATGGCTCGACGATGAAGGCCTGATGGATGCCGTGACGGCGGTGTCCGGCTCCGGCCCGGCCTATTTCTTCCACTTTGTCGAATGTCTCGCCGATGCCGGCGCGAAGGCCGGCCTGCCGCATGATGTCGCCCTGACGCTGGCCAAGCAGACGGCGATGGGGGCGGGGCGCCTGGTCGCCGAGTCGGAAGACGACCCGGCCGAACTGCGCAAAAAGGTCACCAGCCCCGGCGGTACGACAGCGGCGGCGCTGTCGGTGTTCATGGAAGACGGCAGGCTGCAGGCGCTGGTCGAGAAGGCGGTTCTGGCGGCGCGGGACCGGGGCGTCGAACTCGGCAAGGGTTAAAACGCCTCGTCCTTTACGGTTTCCATGCAGACATGGGTCGAGGTGTTGGCGACATGCGGCAACGCCGAGATGGTTTCGCCCAGAATCCGCCGGTAAGTCTGAATGTCGCTGGTGCGAACCTTCATCAGATAGTCGAATGCCCCAGCGATCATGTGGCATTGTTCGATCTCGTAGACTTTCGATACCGCCTTGTTAAAGGCCGACAGCGCCGCTTCTGACGTGTCGTTCAGCTTCACCTCGACGAACGCGATATGATTTACGTCCAGCATCTCCGGGTCCAGAACAGCCCTGAATCCCTTGATATACCCTTGCGTCTGCAACCGCTTGACGCGCGCCTGGCACGGACTTTTCGACAGGCCGACAAGCTGCGCGAGATCGGTATAGGCGATGCGGCCGTCCTGGGCCAGAACCGCCAGAATGCGCTTGTCGATAGGGTCTAATTTCCCATTTTCGGTGTACTTGAAGGCCATTGTCCTGCCTGAAATATGAAAATCAGTTAAAAATCGCGTTTAATCAAAATAAACGGGAAACACGAATTGAGTGCAAATGTTATTATGACAAAATAAAACCCCGATTACCGGTTCCAGGGAGATTCATCATGTCGAACGACGACGCCCTCCGCGCAGAAATTCGCGAAAATTATCTGGCCGACGAGGCAAAGGCCGTTCGCCGTCTCATTGAGCAGGCCGATCTTTCGGTGGAAGACCGGACGGCGATTTCCAAACGGGCCGCCGGTCTGGTGCGCGATGTCCGTGCGGTCGGCGATCTCGGGCTGATGGAAAGCTTTCTTGCCGAATACGGCCTGTCGACCAAGGAAGGCATCGCGCTGATGTGTCTCGCCGAAGCCCTGTTGCGGGTGCCGGATGCCGAAACCATCGACGAACTGATCAGCGACAAGATTTCGCCGGCTGACTGGGGCCGGCATCTCGGTCATGCCAGCTCGTCTCTGGTGAATGCCTCGACCTGGGCGCTGATGCTGACCGGCCGGGTGCTGCGGCACGACGAACCGGACAGCCTCGCCGATGTCATGCAGGCCGCCGTGCGCCGTCTGGGCGAACCGGTCATCCGGACCGCCGTTGGCCGGGCGATGCGGGAAATGGGGCGGCAGTTCGTGCTGGGCCGCAATATCGACGAAGCGATCGACCGGGCCCGCGGCATGGAAGCGAAGGGCTATACCTATTCCTATGACATGCTGGGTGAAGCAGCCCGCACCGAGGCCGATGCGCGGCGCTATCACCTATCCTACGCCACCGCGATCACCCGTCTTTCCGCGCGGTGTGAAAGCGACGATATCCGCGAAAATCCGGGTATTTCCGTTAAACTGTCGGCATTGCATCCGCGCTATGAACAATCGCAGAAGGGCAGGGTGACGACGGAACTCGTCGACCGCGCCCGCTCGCTCGCGATGCTGGCGAAAAGCGCCAATATGGGCTTCAACATCGACGCCGAGGAAGCCGACCGGCTAGACCTGTCGCTCGACGTTATCGAAGCGATCGTTTCATCGCCGGCCCTGGCCGGGTGGGACGGGTTCGGCATCGTCGTCCAGGCGTTCGGCCAGCGCGCTTCCTTTGTGCTGGACTGGATTTACGATCTGGCGAAACGGCTCAACCGGCGCTTCATGGTGCGGCTGGTCAAGGGCGCGTACTGGGATACGGAAGTCAAACGGGCGCAGGTTCTGGGCCTGAACGGGTTTCCCGTCTTCACCCGCAAGGCGAATACCGATGTGTCCTATATCTCCTGCGCCCGCAAGCTGTTGCAGATGAACGACCGCATTTACCCGCAATTTGCAACCCACAACGCGCATACGGTGGAAGCTGTGCTGCATATGGCGGGCGAAAACGAGAACTTCGAATTCCAGCGTCTGCACGGCATGGGCGAAGCCCTGCATCAGGCGGTCAGGAAACGCGACAAGCGCCGCTGCCGTATCTATGCCCCGGTCGGCCGGCACCAGGATCTGCTGGCCTATCTTGTGCGCCGCTTGCTGGAAAACGGGGCGAACAGCTCCTTCGTCAACCAGATCGTCAACGAGAAGGTGACCCCGGAAGAAATCGCCGCCGACCCGATTACCCATGTTGAAAGCTTCGGTTCGGCGATCACCAATCCGGCGATCGTCAGGCCCGCCGCCCTGTTCGGCAAGCAGCGCCGAAATGCCAAAGGATGGGATATCACCGATCCGGTCGAAATTCGCGAAATCGACGAATCCCGGCATCCGTTCGAAGCCGTCGTGTGGGAAGCTTTCCCGATTGTCGACGGCAAACCCGTTGTTTCCGGCAAGCCGGCGACGGCTCTTAATCCGTCCGACCATTCGGACACGGTCGGCGCCGTGCATAACGGCGATCCAAAAACGGTGGATGCCGCCTTCACCGCCGCGGGAAAAGCCTGGAAGGACTGGAACGCCCTGCCGGCGGTCGATCGCGGCGCGGTGCTGTTGCGGATTGCCGATCTGTACGAAGAGAACGCGCCTGAACTGATGGCGCTCGCGGCGCGCGAAGCCGGGAAAACCTGGCTGGATGCGGTCGGCGAGATTCGCGAGGCGGTCGATTTCTGCCGCTTTTATGCGCTGGAAGCGGTGCGCTATAAAAAGGAAACGAAGCAGGATGCGCGCGGCATTTTCGTCTGCGTCTCGCCCTGGAATTTTCCGCTGGCGATCTTCACCGGGCAGATTACGGCGGCCCTTGCCGCCGGCAACGCGGTCATCGCCAAACCGGCGGAACAGACGCCGTTGCTGGCGACCCGCGCGGTTCAACTGATGCATGACGCCGGCGTGCCGGGCGGGGTTCTGAACCTTATCCCGGGTGACGGTGCGACCGTCGGCGCGGCCCTGACCGGCGACCCGAGGGTCGATGGCATCTGCTTCACCGGATCGACCGACACGGCGATGATGATCCACAATGCCGTCGCCACGAAAGGCAAGCCGGATACGGCGCTGATCGCCGAGACCGGCGGCCTGAATGCCATGATTGTGGATTCTACCGCGCTGCCAGAGCAGGCGGTGCGCGATATCCTGGCTTCCGCTTTCCAGAGCGCCGGCCAGCGCTGTTCGGCGCTGCGCATGCTGTACATTCAGGAAGACGTCATAGACCGCACGCTTGAAATGCTGTTCGGCGCGATGGATGAATTGCGGATCGGCGTGCCCTGGGACCTGTCCACCGATATCGGTCCGGTCATCGATGAAGAGGCACAGGAAAAAATCGTCAATCACTGCGAGAAGTTCGAATCGAGCGGAAACCTGCTCAAGAAACTGCCGGTGCCGGATCATCTGAAGGGCACCTATGTATCGCCGGCGGTAATCCGTGTGAATGGTATTGAAGATCTGCAAGAGGAGATTTTCGGTCCCGTTCTGCATATCGCAACTTTCGGGGCGGAAAAACTGAATGACGTGATCGCCGCGGTCAACGCTACCGGATACGGTCTTACGTTCGGTCTCCATACGCGGGTCGATAACCGCGTGCAGCTAGTCACCGACCGGGTGAATGTCGGCAACCTGTATGTGAACAGAAACCAGATCGGGGCGATTGTCGGCTCGCAGCCCTTCGGTGGCGCCGGGCTGTCCGGCACCGGGCCGAAAGCGGGCGGGCCACACTATCTCGGCGGGTTCCTGTCGCCCGCCAAGAGCGAAGAAAAAACCGCAGCGCATAAAGCGGGTGCCGATTTGGCGTCGGCGCGGAAATCCCTGTCGCGGCCGGCGACGGCGTGGAAGCTGAACGTCAACCGTCTGGTCGCACTGGAAAAGGCGCTGTCCGGCCGGAAGGATCTGATCGAGGCGGCGCGGGAAATCGACGGTCTGGTAAAGACCGACGGCGAACTGCCGGGCCCGACCGGCGAAAGCAACAGGCTCAGCCTTCATCCGCGCGGCGATATTGTCTGTCTCGGCAGCGCCCTCGGCGTTGTGCGGTCACTGGCGGCCGGTAATGCGGTGATCGCCGTCGATGTCGATCCAGACCTGATCAAGGCATTGGCGAAAGCGGGCGCGCCGGTTGCCGCCGCGGATATGAAAGGCCCGGACGATCTGACCGATTTGCCCGGTCTGGCGGCGGTCATTTCGACATCGGACCGGGATGACGCGCAGGCTCTGCGGCAGGCCCTGGCGAAACGAAGCGGGCCGATCACGGCGCTGCTGACGCCGACCTGCACTGCCGGGATGCTGTTCCACGAAAAGGTTCTGTGCATCGACACGACAGCGGCCGGCGGCAATGCCAGCCTGCTCGCGGCGGTCGCATAGACGGTCAGGCTTCCCAGTCCGTCATACGGAGGTTCTGGAACGCCTCCGGCGACAGGATCGGTACGTCGGGGCTGGGCGTGTAATAATCGCCGGCATCCTCAGTGAAGATCTGCGCCACCATCTTGAGGCCGGTCGGCTGGTCCAGCGTACCGGCGAAAATCGATGTCCGGTCACTGTCGAGCCGCTTGTAAAACAGATTGCTGCCGCACGACGCGCAGAACGCCCGTTTCGCGAAATCCGACGAGGCGAACCATGTCAGCTTCCCGTTCGGGTCGTCGATTGTCATGTCGCTGTCGCGGGTCGATGTCGCCGCGACATGATAGCCGCTGGTTTTCTGGCACATCCGGCAGTGGCAGGCGACCACGGGCCGCAACGCCCCCTTTGCACCGTAGCGAACGGCGCCGCAAAGGCAGCCGCCGCTGTGTTCACTGGCTTCTGGTTGCATCATGATTTTCTCGTGTCCTGCGTGTTTTTTACATCAGGTGGGTGCGGGAAACTGCTCGGGATTACCGGCAGCAGGTTCCAGTGAACGGTTCAACGTGACCTCTACAATTCCCGCGATAACGATAAGGGTTGCTCCCGTTGCCTCCCGCCAACCGAATGGTTCTTCGGTCAAGAGCGCTGCGCTGATAACACCGATGACAAGTTCCGAAAGGATCAGAATTCCGAAAATGCCGGTTCCAATTTGTTGTGGCGCCCAGAAGATCACGGCAGTGGTTGGCAGAACGAACAACAGAGATATTCCGACCAAAAGCGGTAAACTTTCCATTGCGGTATCAAATGTTGGCATGGCGCCGATGGACCCTGCCAGTATAGGAAACTGACAGGCAGACGAAATCAGTGCGAATACAATCACGATGAACAGTAGCGGAAAGACGCCTTGAGGCTTTTCGATCTCGGTTCGTGCGGCTCCCGCTGCAATGAGAAGTCCTCCAAGAAGCGCGAACCAGTCACCGAGATGCACTGGCACCGGTACTCCCAAATCAAGTCCGACGGCGACCCAGACACCCAGCATGGCCAGCACGATGCTCGCCGCACGCGGCCAGCCCGGACGCCGTTTCAGGAAAACCATCTCAATCAGCGTGGCCCAAAGCGGGGTCATATAGAAGAATACGAGCGCCCGAACGACCTCGGTAGCGAGGAAGGAATTGGCATAGAATATTGCACCGCTGCCGAGCAGAAGACCGCATGCCCAATGCCGCAGTCCGATTTGCTTTCCCTTCGCTAGCCGCCAAATTGCCATCGGCGCCATGACTAAAATCGATATGATGTACTGCGCGATCGTTCCCCAGCCGCCTGTCATACCGGCATCCAGCAGCATGCGCTGAGGCAACCAGTAAAGACCCCAAAATCCGGCTGCGACGAAAACAGTCAGACAAATCAGAATGAAATGTGAATGACGCGGCAACGCAGGGACTCCGCTTAATCTTTAGTTTTCAGAAGCTGTAAAAATCCGGTTACCGGGTAGATCGGTACAGGGAATGTGCAGGTCCGATCACAGAACGGGCAAGCGATGATTTCTGTATCGGTTGTTAGCTGGTCTAAAGAACCAGTCTGACGGATTGCGGTTAGCGGACAGTATGGTATTCGCATAAAGCAGAAAGAATTGAGGCCTGACTAACCGGTCCCGCCGGTTTACGCTATGGTCGCCTGTGGAAACCCGGATTGATAAAAGCTTTTCGAAACAAGGACGCCCGGACATAAATGATCGGACTTTTACATCGACTATCGGTTTTCGCCGCTGTTCTCGTGGCTTCTTTTTTGGGCGGCTTCGCGGCGGATGCGGGTGACGTCAGGGTCGCCGTGGCGGCGAATTTCGCCGGCGCGCTGGAGGAAATCGCCGGCAGGTTTTCCAGCGAAACCGGAAACGACGTACTGATCAGCATCGGTTCCACGGGATTGCTGTACACGCAGATTACGCAGGGCGCCCCGTTCGATGTCTTTCTCGCTGCGGATCAAGCCAGACCGGAACGTCTGGTTGATGAAGGCTATGCGGACCCGTCCAGCCGGTTCACCTACGCGGTCGGCCGGCTGGTTCTCTACAGCGCAAAGCCGGGTCTGTTCGACGATATCGGCATTCTGGAAGCCGGCGACATCGACAGACTGGCGATGGCCAACCCGAAAACGGCCCCCTATGGAAAGGCGGCGGAGGAAACGCTGAAAGCCTATGGTCTGTTTGACGCCTTCGCCGGCCGGATCGTGCAGGGGGCGAATATCGGACAGACCTACCAGTATGTCGCCACAGGCAATGTCGATCTCGGGTTCGTGGCGTTGTCGCAGGTCGCCCGGCATCGCGAAGGCTCCCGCTGGATCGTGCCGTCCGACAAACACGGCGTACTGGCGCAGGACGCCGTGCTGCTGGAAACCGGAAAGGAAAACCCCGCCGCCCTCGATTTCCTGACCTATCTACGCGCACCGGAGTCGGTTCTGCTGATCGAATCCTGGGGCTATGAAGCGCCGGCGGGATCGTAGCCTTGGAGTCGATCAATGCCGCCGAATTGTGGACGACTGTCCGACTGACGCTGGAACTGGCGGCCCTGTCGACGATTGCATTGCTGATTGTCGGAACGCCAATCGCCTGGTGGCTGGCCCGGTCCGACTGGCGCTGGAAAGAGGTGGTTGCGGCAATTGTCGCGATGCCGCTGGTTCTGCCGCCGACCGTGCTGGGTTTCTATCTGCTGATCGCACTCGGCCCCGATGGGCCGGGCGGGGCGGTTGCGGGTCTGTACGGCGCGAAGTCGATGGGGTTCACGTTCGAAGGTCTGGTGATCGGGTCGATAGTCTATTCGTTGCCCTTCGTCGTGCAGCCGGTTCGCAACGCCTTCCAGGCGATCGGCGACCGGCCTCTGGAAGTTGCGTCGACCTTGCGGGCATCGCCCTGGGCCGCGTTCTGGACGGTTGCTGTGCCGATGGCCCGGCCCGGATTCGTGACCGGCGCGGTTCTGGGTTTTGCCCATACGATTGGCGAATTCGGCGTCGTGCTGATGATCGGCGGGTCGATCCCGGGCGAAACCAAGGTTCTTTCCGTGACGATCTACGAGCTGGTCGAAACCCTGCGCTGGACCGAAGCGCACATTCTTGCAGGCGGCATGCTGGTGTTCTCCTTCGCGGTCATTCTCGGCATGATCCTGCTGGAAAAGCGGATCGGGCGGGGGGTCAAATGACGCAAGGTCCGGACATGCTGCAAGGCGCCTTCAAAGGATCGCTGGGGTCGTTTTCCCTTGATGTCGATATCGGCATGCCGATGCGCGGCGTGACCGCCCTGTTCGGCCCGTCGGGCAGCGGCAAGACGACAATCCTGCGATGCGTCGCCGGGCTTTCCCGCATGGCCGGCCGGCTGACCGTCGGCGGTGCGGTCTGGCAGGACGATGCCAGCCGTGTTTTCACCAAACCGCATAGGCGCGCCATCGGCTATGTCTTTCAGGAAGCCAGTCTGTTTCCGCATCTGTCGGTGCGTCAGAACATGCTGTACGCCGCGAAACGCAAACCGGCCGGCGAGGCGTCCAATGGCCTGGCCTTCGACGATGTTGTCGATCTGCTGGGGGCCGGCGATCTGCTTGACCGGGATACATCGAGCCTGTCCGGCGGCGAACGGCAGCGGGTCGCCATCGGACGCGCCCTGCTGTCGCAGCCGCGCGTGCTGCTGATGGACGAACCGCTATCCGCCCTGGACCGGGGCGCGAAGGATGAAATTCTGCCTTATCTGGAATCGCTGCATGAAACGCTGGACGTACCGATCCTGTATGTCAGCCATGATATCGGCGAAGCCTCGCGCCTTGCCGACCGGATGATCGTTCTGTCGAAAGGCCGGGTCGCGGCGGAGGGGACCATCGACGATGTGTTGCAGCGGCTCGACCTTCGGCCCGAAACGGGCCGGTTCGAGGCCGGCGTCATCCTGCGCGCCCGCGTGGTGTCGAACGATGCGGCATTCCTGACGACGGAACTGGACCTGCAGGGCCAGACACTGACCATTCCGGGCACAGACCTTCCAATCGGTCAGGAAATCCGCCTGCGTATTCGCGCCCGCGATGTCGCCGTCGCCACGGAACGGCCGACCGCCATCAGCTTCCGGAACATCCTGTCAGGCGCCATCGATGAAATCGTCGAGGAGCAGGATAGCGCCTTTGCGGAGATGCTGATCGACGTGGGTGGCCCGAGACTTCGCGCGCGGATCACACGGGACGCCCTGGCCGAACTGCAGTTACGGGTCGGGATGCCGGTTTATGCATTGATCAAGTCGGTTTCGTTCGACCGGCGGGCGATGATCGCGGTGCGCGGGTAACGGGGCCTTCACGCTAAGTTTAGGGCAGCCATCGCCAATATCCGATATGATCCGTCACCGGAGATGACGCTTCAGGAGAAGGCCGGATGCCGAAAACCGCCGCCGCCGCCGCAATCGGGAAACACATGCTTGCGCTTGTTGCGCTGGCGGCTGCAATCGTTGTGCTGGCCGGTCCTGCCCTCGCCGCGCCCGAAGCGGAGCTTTGGGAACGCTGGACACGGCACGATGAAACATCGGACCGGTCGGTCGACCATTCTGTCTGGGACAGCCTGCTGAAACGCTACGTCACCGGTCACGAAGACGGCGTGGCGCGGGTTTCCTACAGCACGTTTTCCGAAGCGGACGAAGCCGGTCTGCTTTCCTACATCAAACAGCTAGAGGCGGTTCCGGTCTCGAGCCTGAACCGCGCGGAACAGTTCGCTTACTGGGTGAACCTGTACAACGCGGTCACCGTCGCCCTGATCGTACAGGCCTATCCGGTCGAAACGATCCGCGATATCGATATCTCGCCGGGCTTTTTCAGCGATGGCCCCTGGGGCAAGAAGCTGGTCGAGGTGGAAGGCGAGAGGGTGTCCCTCGACGATATCGAGCACCGCATCCTGCGGCCGATCTGGAAAGACCCGCGCATCCACTATGCCGTCAACTGCGCCTCAATCGGCTGTCCGGATCTGTGGCCTGAAGCCCTGACCGCGGCCAATACGGAAGCCTATCTGGACCGGGCGGCGCGGGTTTATGTCAATCACCCGCGCGGCGCATCGATTGAAAACGGCAGGCTGTATGTATCGAGCATCTATTCGTGGTTCGAGGCCGATTTCGGCGGTTCCGAAGCCGGTGTCATCGACCACCTGCGCCTTTATGCCGATGCCGGTCTGAAAGCCGGTCTGGCCTCTGTCGAATCAATTAGTGGCGACCGTTATGACTGGAGCCTGAATTCCCTGAAGCCGGTTCCAAAGACGGCGAAGAACAAAAACATAAGCCCCGGCAGTTGAGCGGACGAAAATCGTTCCTGATTTATCTTCCGCTCGCCGGCGCGGCTTTTGCTTCGGTTCTGTTTGCGGTTCTGTCCCGCCAAACCGGTCAGGCTCCTGTTTTCGGATTTGACGAAACGGTGGCTGCAGCTTCACTCGGCGTGCTGGCGGGCCTTCTGTATCTGCTTCTGCCATTTGCGATCCAGCGTACCGCCTTGCCGCGAAACGTTCTTTTCGTCGGCGTGCTGGCGGGGCTCCTGGCGCGTCTTTTCCTGTTCGCGTCCGAGCCGATCCTCGAGAATGATTATTTTCGGTATCTCTGGGATGGCGCGGTGCTGGCCAGCGGGGAGAACCCGTATCGATGGTCGCCTGCCGATGTACTGACGGGTATCGCCCCGGCGGCGTTCCACAATCTTTCCGTCGAGGCAGGGCAGGTCGTGGCGCAGATCGGCTACCCGGACCTCCGCACCATTTATCCGCCTCTAGGCGTGCTGATTTTCGGCTTGGCGCATCTTGCCGACCCGTGGGGCCTGACCGGCCTGCGAGGCCTTTATCTGCTGGCCGATACCGTGACGCTGGCGCTGCTGTTGGCGCTTCTGCGGCAATTCGGCCGGCCGCCGGTCTGGGCCTTGATCTACTGGCTCAATCCGCTGTCGATCCAGATGACCTTCAATGCGATGCATATGGACGCCCTTTTGCTGCCGTTTTTGCTGGGGGCGTTTCTGCTGGCGGTCCGGAATCGCCCGGGCGGGGCGACATTCCTGCTTGTGCTGGCGGCGGGGGTAAAGCTCTGGCCGGTTCTGCTTGCGCCGGTTCTGTTGCGCCATGCCGCGCCGACATTGCGTCAGACGCTGGTATGGATGCTGTTGTTCGCCGCCGGTTTCGTTGTTCTGCTGCTGCCCTTATATTTTTCCGGCCCGGCGGAGACATCCGGCCTGTTCGCCTATGGCAGCGACTGGCGCAAGAACGAGATTGTTTTCGGGCTGGTCGTATCGCTTTTCGACGGGCTGCTTGCCGTCTTCGATGCGGTGCGGATCGACGCGGAAAGGCTGGCCCGGCTCGCGGTGGCAGGGGCGCTGACGCTGCTGGCCTTGCTGCTTGCACTGCTTGCCCGGCCGAAGGACGACCGCGCTCTGGCGGTATCGGTGCTGATGCTCGTGGCCTGCCTGTTCATCTTCGTGCCGTCGCCCTATCCCTGGTATTTCATCTGGCTGCTGCCGTTTCTGTCGCTTGTGCCGATGACGGCGATCCTGTGCTGGACCGCGACGCTGCCGCTGTATCAGCTTCGCTTTCATTCATATTTCATGGACAATGACGGCATGTTCGAAAACGGCATTGTCTGGCTGGAACACGGGGTGCCGATCACGCTGATCATCATCACGCTGTTGATCAGGATTGTCCGGCGATGAGACACGGACAGCGCATCGCCGTGGTGATCCCCGCGTTGAACGAGGCGCAGGCCATCGGCCATGTGCTGGAGGCCCTGCCGGACTGGCTGGACCATGTTGTGGTTGCCGATAACGGGTCTGCCGACCGAACCGCAAAGATTGCTGCTGACAAGGGAGCTACCGTGGTTCGGGAGCCGCGACGCGGGTATGGCAGCGCCTGTCTCGCAGGGGTTGCCGGCGTTCCGCAGCCGGTCGATATCCTGGTGTTTCTGGATGCCGATTTCAGCGACAGGCCCGAGCAGATGAACCGGCTGGTCGATCCCATCATCGATGGCCGTGCCGATCTGGTTATCGGTGCCCGGCAACCGCCGGCGGAAGGTGAAACAGGAACGACGCTTCAGCAAAGACTGGGTAACGCGCTGGCCTGTTTTCTGATCGCCCGGATATGGCGACATCGCTATACCGATCTCGGTCCGTTTCGCGCGGTCCGGCGGTCTTCCTACGACGCGCTGGAGATGGCGGACCGAGATTACGGCTGGACAATCGAAATGCAGATCAAGGCGCTTGAAGGCGGTCTGAGGGTTCTTGAGGTGCCGGTTTGCTGCCGTCCGCGGATCGGCACATCGAAAATATCCGGCACGGTGACGGGCGTCGTCCGCGCCGGGACGAAGATTTTGTCGGTTATCGCCGTTTTCAGTTTCCGTCGCCAATTCGGCATGCGAAAAACAAGGGCACCATCGCGGCAGACGCCAGGCCGTCTGCGCAATCGACACAGCCAAGGTTAACAGTATGCCTCAAGGTTCCCTGTACCCCGAAATAAAGCCTTTCGATACCTGCGCTGTGCCGGTCGATGACCGGCACCGCCTGCATGTCGAACGGTACGGCAATGCGAACGGTTTCCCGGTAATCCTGCTGCATGGCGGACCGGGGGCGTCGTGGTCGCCGCACATGATCCGGTTCTTCGATCCTGACCGGTACCACATCATCGCCTTCGATCAGCGTGGCGCCTGGCGGTCAACGCCGCTGGGCGAGCTGACCGACAATTCGACACACCATACAATCGGCGATATCGAAACCATCCGCCGGCTTTTCGGCGTTGAAAGCTGGCTGGTTTTCGGCTGTTCGTGGGGCAGCGCACTGTCTGTCGCCTACGCCGAGCATCATACAAGCCGTTGCGCCGCGCTGGTGGTTCAGGGCGTTACGATGTTCCGGCCCGGTTTCGAACAGTGGGATTTTTACACAAGCCGCGATCTGTATCCCGACGCATTCCGCAAGCTGCAGGATTTTGCACCGCCCGGGAAGCGAGATGCGCTGTTCGACTGGTATGCCGATACCATTCTGGGCGACGATGCCGGCCGCGCGCTGGCGGCGGCGAATGCATGGTACGATTACAGCACCGTTCTCTCCAACGCCCGGCATGTCGACCCGGCACTGGAAGGCCCGGCGGAAACGGACGATCTTGTGCTCGCCGGGGCGAGGATTTCGATGCATTACTGGCGTAACGATGCCTTTCTGGCGACGGATTCCCTGATCGGCAATGCCGGCCGGCTCAAAGGCATTCCCGGCGCGATCCTGCATGGTGAGAAGGATTTCAACTGTTCTCTCGACGATGCGCGCAGCCTGCACCGGGAATGGCCGGATGCCCGCCTGCATGTCATTCCCGATGCCGGCCATTCGGCCTTCGAACCGGAAACCGCGCGCCTTCTGAAGATGGAGATGGACAGGCTCGCAGGCCGATAAGTAGCAACGCGTCTGCGTCAGTCGTCGGTCTCCAGCGAATAGACCGATTGCGTGGTTTTCGGTACCGGCACGAACAGGCTGCGCAGCGACCGGTCGGTCGGGGCGCTGCGCAGGAAGGCGCGGATCACGATGAAGCAGACCAGCGCGATCAGCACGCCGGCCATGACAAGGAACAGGGCGGACCCGTCGCCCTGTTTTTCCATCGCGAAACCGACGGCCCATGGTCCGGTGATCGCGCCGATTGCGTATAACAGCAACAGGCCGCCGGAAACCTCGACAAGTTCGTCATTCGGCGCGTGGTCGTTGGTATGCGCAAGGCTAAGCGGATATAGCGGCAGCATGAACGCACCGTGCAACACCGCCAGCGCCAGTGTCTCGAAGCCGGTGGAAATATCGACATAGGCGAGAGTCAGCGCGGTCATGGTCGTGCCAAGGCAGCAGGCGATAATGACCCAGCGCCGGTCGATCTTGTCCGACATCCGCCCGATGGGCCATTGCGACACCAGCCCGCCCACGACGAACGCGGCCATGAACATCGTGATGTCCGATACCGGCATGCCCCGGCCCTGCGCATAGACCGGACCCAGGGTCCAGAACGCGCCCTCGATGGCGCCGACCGAGATGCAGGCGACGAAGCCGGCCGGCGACAGGGTCCACAACCGGCCGATCCGCAACCGGGCTTCGGGCACCGGTTTCGGCGGCACGGATTTGTTGAGGGTCAGCGGCACGACCGCCAGGATGATGAACACGGCGGCCATCGAAAACTGCTGATAGGCGTCGATGGGGAACAGGTTGACCATCATCTGACCACCGACGGTGACGGCGTTGGTCGCGATGATGTAGACCGACAGCACCGCACCGCGCACCTCGTTACCCGCGCTGTCGTTCAGCCAGCTTTCGATCACCAGATAAAGAACCGCGATACAGATGCCGCCGAGGCCGCGCATGACGGACCAGCCGACCGGGTCGACCAGCAGCGGAAACAGCAGAATCGTCGTCGCCATCAGCGCGCCGAAACCGGCGAAGCAGCGGATATGCCCGACCCGCGTGACCATCCACGGGCCGATCATGCAGCCCAGCGCGAAGCCCGCGAAATGCACCGTGCCCATCAGGCCGATGGCGCTTTCGGTGAAAAGCTCCGTCTGCGCGCGGATGGGCAGCATGGTGATCAGGATCGTGTTGCCCAGAAAGATCGAGATCGCGCCGATCATCAGGGGGCCGATTGATTTTACCGTGCCTGACAGCAAGACGCATCCTCCAACCCGCCGGGGAACCCTTTTTCGCGATACCTCAGCGGTACCGCAGGTAAGGCAGGCTTGGCAATCGCCAAAGAAAAACCCCCGCCGGGAAGGCAGGGGTTTTCAAGCGTTAAAACGCGATCTGTCAGATCATGCCGTGCGGCGCATCTTCAGGGCGCCCAATCCGGCCAGACCTGCAATCATGAACAGGATCGACGCCGGGAGCGGAACAGCAGTTGTATCGCCAGCGATGGCGCTGAGGTACCAGCCTTCTTCGCCGTTACCGACCGTCGGGCCGATGGCTTCGAGGATAAACGTATCCGCAACAAGGCCTAAACTGCTGAGGTTTGTGGCGTCGGCCATGTTGGCGGCAATGGTGTGTGCCAGAGCGAACGTACCGGCCAGACCACCTGTACCGGTATAGATGTTGACACCGCCACATGCCCGACCGGAACCGCAGATGTTGTGATCGCCGTTCGAGAAGTCGAGACCGAGAAGATTGATGGTCTCGGTGAATGTCAGCACGAGAAACTCGCCTGTATCTCCTTCATCTCCGACATTAACCTGCTCCAGATTGGATGCGGGAGGAGTTCCTTCTTCAGGAGAAGACATCACACCAATACCGTTGTGGTTCGAGCCGCCAACGAAATCATGCACAACAACGTCTAGCTCATCCGAGTCTTCGCGGGACACTGTGCCGCCGCTTATGCTAAACCCTTTGAACCCTTGGATATGTACGCCGACCGTCGAAGTGCCGGCACCATTAACAATCGGGTTCTCATAAAATAGTCCGGCGGTTGGGTCAGCTTTCACGTCTTTACCAGTTGCGGTATTGCCGCTTGTATTGGTCAGAAGATTGCCACCAAAGCCGTCCAGAGCCTGGTGATGATCGGTCCGGTCTGTGAAGTTAAAAAACCATGCGTTAGGCAATCCGTCCTTCAACCCCTGATTAATGCTGTCCAAGTTTGCAGCATTCGCCGTGCCGCACAGAGCCATGGCAACTGCCCCCGCCGCCGCTGTCAAAAACAATTTCTTCATAACTTCCCCCCCAAAAAAATAATTATGTGCAAAGTTAATAAATCAGAAAACGCCTGTAACCATGTCGATGATATTTGAACATGCGTTGTTGGATATGAATACCTGTTGACAATGGCTTTTTCGCGACGATCCCTTTTGTCGCCGGAATCGTCGGGAAAGCCTCTGAAATTGTACAGTTTCGGCATCAAAGGATGTGTCAGTGCGCCGGTGCCGGTGGTGGGCGCGACTGGGATTGAACCAGTGACCCCTGCCGTGTGAAGGCGGGGGTTTTGTTTTCTGCTCATTGCCTGAAGTAAGAAAATGCCAGAATATATAGGTTTTACATCGCAAAATGTTGTATCCAGTTTCCTCTGGTTTGATTGCTGGTGATTGTTATATGATTACTAGCAATCAATGCGGAGGTAAATTCGATGGCGACCAAAATCACCAAGCGAACGGTCGATGCTGCGAAGGTTGGCGCGAAAGACACCTTTCTCTGGGATTCTGAAATCAAGGGGTTTGGTTTGAAGGTCACGCCCAAGGGGAGGAAGGTTTATGTTCTTCAATATCGTTTTCAGGGCAGTTTGCGTCGTTACACCATAGGTGCTCATGGAAGCCCTTGGACAGCTGATAAAGCCCGGGATGAAGCACTGCGCCTATTAAACTTGGCGAAAGACGGGACTGACCCCGCAACAGCCAGGCAATCCGAAAAAGATGCGATTACCCTTTCCGCGCTCTGCGACCTTTACCTTGTCGATGGTGTGAACGGCAAAAGCCCAAGTACGCTGGCCACGGATAAAGGTCGGATTGAACGACACATAAAGCCACTACTGGGGCGCAAGCGTGTCAAAGATTTAGATGCAAATGACATCAAGAAGTTCATGCGCGACGTTGCGTCGGGAAAAACCGCAACGGACATCAAGACCGGCAAACATGGCCGAGCTCGCGTTACAGGTGGAGAAGGTACTGCAAACCGAACTGTAGGCTTGCTGGGCGGTATCCTGTCTTTTGCCATTGACGGCGGTATCCGTTCTGACAATCCAGTACACGGTGTCAAACGATACGCTGAAAAGCGAAGTGAGAGGTTCTTGTCACCACAGGAATTGGCCCGTCTTGGTGATGCGCTGGCGCTCGCTGAGCGAACCGGTGAGAATCAAGTCGCCATTAACGGCATTCGGCTACTTATCCTTACCGGCTGCCGGAAATCTGAAATTCTGGCCTTGCAATGGGAGTATGTGAATTTCGAAACCGAATATCTTGAACTGCCGACATCAAAGACAGGGCAAAAGCGTGTTCCAATTGGTGCTCCAGCTCTTGATTTGTTGGCGTCGATGCCACGAATTAACGGCAATCCCTATGTTCTTCCTGGCGAGAAAGAAGGAAAGCACCTAATTGGTCTTCCAAGAGTATGGCGTCGTATTCGTATCGCGGCAGGTCTGGATAATGTTCGTCTGCACGACCTTCGCCATAGCTTCGCTAGTGTCGGTGCGGGTGCAGGGATGGGGCTTGCAGTTGTTGGCAAAGTGCTGGGCCATCGCAATCCAAGCACGACAGCTCGATACGCGCATATTGCAGACGACCCTGCAAAAGTCGCGGCGAATAGAATCTCACAATCTATCTCAGAATTGATGAATGTAAAGAGCCACAAGACACAGCTTGAAGTGGTTGCGAACGAGAAGGCATAATAGGATTTGGCGCGACTAGGGTAGCTCCCGAATATCTGCTCCGCAGCAGGTTGTCGCGTCATCCTAGATGCGGAGCTTCTTGCGGAGAGGCAAACTCACAATTGAGCCAAAAACTAATACCAATCCCAGAACGATGCCGGTTGAGCAATGCAGTAATGTATCTGCATGACAGAACACCAATTGTAGATGATCATTTATATGACCGTTTATCATACGTTTGGCCTTACGGGTCGGCCTTTGACGAACATCCGTCTGGCAAATTTCTGATGGAGTACGATGAATATCAGTATCACTTGTTGGATGCAGAAACGAACGCTAGCTTGTCGAAACTCGTTACCCCATTACTTATCAATTTACACAATGGCTCTATTAAATCATGGGGAGGGCCTGATTCCACTGACCCAGAGCTTGCAGAATTTTTTTTTGATGAAATTGAAGTTGATCCAGAGGCATGGGCCAAAGGGGTTGTAGATTGGGAAAAATCCGAAATCAGTAATATTTGGAATTATAGATCCCCACATATTTCACGGTATTATGGTATATGTATAGATGCCAAAGTATTTTGGAATCTTTTCGGAACTGAACAGTTCTCTAATGAAGAATATCTCCCGAATGTATCGACTAGGCGCGGCAGAACACCTCAGTATGACTGGGTTAAATTCCATGCTGAGATTGCTATACGAGCGGATCTAGATGGTTTGCCAGAAACGCAGGCTGAACTTGAAAAAGAGATGGCAAGTTGGTGCCTCGAGGAATGGGGCAAGGAACCTGGTGAAAGCACTCTTCGTTCTAAAATATCTCCAATTTACAATCATCCAAGACGCGCTCGAGGCCAATAATTCTATTGCCGGCCTTTTCTGGCCTTTACTATCCGACAATCAGTAGTCGTTTCGGCATGTTGCTCCCATGCCCTCGCATAGTGCGGGGCGTTGCAAGGAGAAAGATATGCAGACTTCAAACACTACTGAAAATCATTGCTTACGCACCGCGAGAGCGGCGACGTACATTGGCCTATCAAAAAGCACCCTTGAAAAACTTCGAGTGACTGGTGGTGGGCCAGCTTACTCTGCGCTTGGCCGCATCATCGTTTATCGAATTGAAGACCTTGATGCATGGGTGCTTGCGAGAAAGCGTAATTCAACCTCCGACAACAGACCGGAGGCTGCCTAAATTTGAAAATCAATAGAAAACCCCGGCGCGCTGATTCCGCGACCGGGGCTTTTGTTCACTACCCACCCTTTGGAAGACAGGAGTTCACGATATGAGACTACAGCAACTATCTTTTGATTTCACGCGTCAAATTACATCGATACCAGATCATCATCACAAAATGTCGTGGCGTGTGAAAAAACTGGCTCGTCGCCATAGATTGCCGATTTCACATGCCGCTATCTACGCATCCGAAATGCGGCTGCCGGCATGGGAGGTTTGACCATGAAAGCAACCTTCGAAGTAACTACAGAAAAAGGAAATGCGGCTCAAGTTACAGCCGTGGGGCGTAACGCCTGGGCGCTGTCTGAGCTAGTTGACGCCGGAATCAAGGGATGTACACCTATCTCGCATCCAGGCCCACGCTGGAGCGCCTACGTCCATCGCCTTCGCAAAGATTATGGGCTCAATATCGAAACGGTTCTTGAATCACATAGTGGGCCATTTCCGGGCAAACATGCGCGATATGTCCTTCGTACGCCCGTCCGCTTGGTAGCGGCTGAGAGCGAGGCTGCATAGCCTTGCGGTGTCAGACACAGGAAAAGGGGCGCGTGCTTGTCACGCGACCCGGCTGGCCCTTACAGGCGTGCTGGAGGGCAGTAAATGGGTAAGATAGAAAACAATGGCCGCTCTAAGCCTCCAGGCTTTATCAAGCTTCATCGCGGCGTTACCGGCAGTGCAGCGTGGAAGTCCCTAAACTGTCCGGCGAAAGCGTTGTTGATTGCCATATGGGAGCGGCACAACGGCGGCAATAACGGGGCTATCGGGTTTAGCCACAGACAGGCACGTGATGCTTTGCGGATCGGCAACGGCAAAGTTCAACAGGCGTTCCGTGATTTGCAGGACAGGGGCTTTATCGTTGAAACCTTCAAGGGTGCATTCAACTACAAAGTTGCTGCTGGTGAAGGTCGTGCTTCTGAATGGGAACTGACTGACGAACCCTGTAATGGGAAACCGGCGAAGAAGTTATACAAGCACTGGCAGGAGAAACAGAATGCGGTTCCTGGGGCGGGAACCGCTGGTTCCTACAGTGGGAACCGCTCCAGCTAAAATGCAGCCTGAAAACCCCTGAACGGTACCTGCCTTGGGAACCGATATGGCCCAAATGGAAGGGTCAACGGTTCCTGGGGCGGGAACACTCTAATATACCATGTAGGGGGAGGTCTGTTACTGTTCCTCTGACTGCGCCAATGTTAGGATTCCTCGATGACGCTATGGGACAAAATCCAGTGAAAACTATCCAGTTCATTTTGGTTTTGTACAGTCTGGCTTGGCTGATTGCAGCAAACTTCGACTTTGTTGGGTCGGATAGTATCGTTGCATATGAAATTTATAGTGTGGAAAGCCCAGAACAGGGTTGGCCAAATGAAATTACATTAACTCCAACATTATATCGCATCATTGGCCAAAGTGTTGTGGCGCAAGTAGGAACTTTTCCTCCAACTCGACATAATGAATGTGCGGTAATAGATATGGAAAATTGGGAGTGTAAATACAGCGATGGTTCCGGAATTTTTGGATTTTCCGATGGCGACTACTATCAGAGCGATGCCGGAGTTTTTGATGACCTTCGTACAATTTCAAGATTTGAGTACATAGTTAACAACTGCAAATGGTCCCTCGCTGCAAAAGACTGGATGCAAAAGGCTGTTGTGCTTTTCGCTCCCTTTTTGCTTTAGATAGTTCTGTCCAATCTCACGAACGTGATTAGTTTTTCTGCAATACGAGAAGGATAGAACAATATCGTGCGGGTAATATTCGTTAGTACCCACAGGGCGCTGGGTGCCCATCAAAGCAATCACGGTGCCGGGAAACGGCGATGTTACGGCAATGCTTGAAGAATTGCGAAAAGAGATGGCGTATTGATAAGGTGCGGTTGTTACCGTCCAGACCTAACAAAACCTAACATTTTATCGGACAGCTTCACGCGCGTGTACCGAGGTCGTGAGAAATATTCCCGACTATAAAAGGGCTTCAACAGTTCCTGGGGCGGGAACACTTTAATATTCCAGATAGGGGACCGTTAAGTCATGTCCTTTCTATCCGTGCCTTATTGTAATTGGTGGCAAAAAATAGTGTACACTATCGGGTTGAATAGTTGACTCTTGGTTGTTGATTGGCCGACTGTTCCCATTGGAGGGGGCATACCGATGCCGGACGATAAACCATCCAAAGACGATTATGGGCGAGCGTTTGACGCTATTGAACGCCCAGCCTACGTGCCAACTTCGAAAATAGTCACATGGACATTTTTCGGTTGTTTTATGGCACCGATGGCGGTTTTTGCCTTTGCCGACATGTATGTTGACAGAAAAATAATAGGTATCTGCATCGCCCTTTGGACTGTGTGCGCCAGTATTGGCGTCTTTGATCAGAAATCCAAAAGAAAAGGGTATGTTGAACGAGTTGAACAAAGAGCCCGTCAGTATCGAGACGAGCGATCTATAATGTCGACAACGGAAAGGTCATGTAACGAAGGATGACCCGGTTTATTGCACTTGTTGTTGCGTTACTTCTTGGCAAGGCTGTGATGATGGCGGTCGAGTACCGGGATGGCATTGCCCATGCAGAGACGGTGCAACTAGCCCAGGGAAAACCGGCCACCTCACCGGCAGACTATTTACCATTAGGGCTTCAATATATGATGCAGAAAGACGAAGTATCGAATTTGCTTCGTGCGTTCGGGCAATATCAAATCGACACTGTGGACCGGCATATGCTGGCATATATCATTCCCGATCCGGCAACCGACTCCAAAACGGGACTGTTCTTACAGTTTTACAATGGCGGGCTTGTCCAAGTTACTTCCGGTCGCTACGAAATGACCAAGGTGCTTTACGATGTCTATTTCCCTAAGATTCTTGCCACTAGAGACCGTTTAAAACAGCTTGGCGTCACTACACTTTCCGAAGTGCCCGCTGATGCGTTTTACGCCTACAGTGACGACATCTCCTACATCATCATATCCGGTGGCCAATGGGATGTTGGTTACAAGGCCGAGATAGCCTTTAAGTTTCGCGATTGGGAGGATCAACGAAACTGATGGTCCGTGCCGTTTTCCTGCTTGCTATCTAGTTCGCTGTATCTGTCGTTGCTTTTCAGAGCATTTATCTGGCCAACAGAGGGCACAAGGTTGTGAAGGTCGAATATCATAGCTTGAGCTTTAGAGTCGCTATCTTCGCAATCACTACGTCCACCAGTTAACCAATTCATGTATTTGGCTAGACCGTCATGGATGTTTATCATTAGGAAGATACGATCAAAAGATGTTGTGTTTTTGAGCGGCCCACATAACACACAAAACCGTAGAATCATGTTGTTGGAGCTATATATGAGACTAATACTGACTGGCGTAGCGTTAACGATTTTTGTAAGTGTTGCGGCCAGTGCAGATGACGTTCCGCAGCTTACTAGCGTATACAAATCCAGTGGCACTCAAATGATAACAATCGATTGTGAGGGGCCAAACGAGGGTCAGTTAGTATGCCATTTTACTCAAGTGCTGCTAAGTCCTGGCGAAAAGGATGAGGTTCCCTCAAAGCGAGAAGACAAAATTAACGAAGTTCTTTCACAATTTAGCAATGAAGATTCTGTAGCTAGAGAATGTTCAATTTTCCAAACTGTTCATAGTGCTTTGAAGTCCGGCGAGCTGCCAGAGAACTTAGACGACGTCGCTGCAATTAGTGACATTGAGGTATTCTCCCACAGCTTGAAGGAGATGCGCGCCAAGCCAAAGAAGGCGCTGGAAGATACTATTCAGTCGATGGGTTTGCTTGCAGACATGTGTAAAAAACCGAGCCATACAACCGCGTCAAAGATTGTTGACCTTGTGGCGGACATAGAATCTCGAACCTGCAAAATTTGGTCAAATACCTATTCACATCAGTTCAAGAAAAATGCGCAAGGACAGTGGGTAAGTACGGAGGGTCCCAACGGCCAATGTGGTGTAGTTTACGTTAGTGTTCTTGAACAAGACTCCGAATATCCATTGCTCTGGAACTATTGGACGCGAAAGATTGTTACGAACAAAGACGGTGGCTCGGAACTGCTTATTCAGTGCAAAGACTTAGATGAGGACGTCCAAACGTATAGCTGGAAAAATGACGAGAACTTCTTCGGTTGTGACTATATTAAATTTGGTCTGTTTTAGACTGATTGAGAAAAGCACTGTTTTTAGAAATGGAAAGTATCAAAACTGCCTAATGATTTCGGCAAAATCTGGAGGCTAAAATGGGTGGGCCAGGGTCTGGTAATTGGTATAGATGGTCGAACAAGCCTCTAGTTGAAGATGGTTTGCAGCTCGATATATCGCGGTTGATACGGCTGGGTAATGTCGTTCCCGGAAGCTGGGTCACTGGCTCGTTGGTCTGGCACAATGTCGATACAGGCGAACGAACGGCGTCCATCGGATATGAGGCAAACATGACCGATCCATACAAGGCCTGGATGCGGTTGCACTACAAACACAACGATACGCCGGAAGACTATCGGGTGCGGTTAACGACCACTGAACCGAATTACGGAGGCAGGCGGTGGTGGTTCGTCTGTCCCGCCAGGGGTATCAGGACGGCAAAACTGTATATTGCCTCCGGTGGTGATTGGTTTGCATCACGGCAGGCTTATGGCTTGGTTTATCGTAGCCAGCGGGAAGCCAATTTTGACCGGATGGCAGAGCGTGCACACAACTTGCGGCGAAAGCTCGGCGGTCGTGCCGGGTTTGATGCACCGTTTCCCAAAAAGCCAAAAGGTATGCACTGGAAAACCTACAGTCAGATGATTGAGGAAATCGATTGTCTTGAGGAAACGAGCACGGCAATGGCAATGCAGAAGTTTGGAGTGAGTCTGTAAAAACAGTTCTTCTTAGTTCAATTTTCAACAATACCTGCATTCATCAGTTCGGTTTGAGTCGATGACGCAAGTAGCTCGAATCCTAGCCATTTGATTGTTATTTGATTGCTAGAGTATTTTCGCTACTTTCTGAAAACCTGTAACTTATTGAAAAATATGGTGGGCGCGACAAGGATTGAACTTGTGACCCCTGCCGTGTGAAGGCAGTGCTCTCCCGCTGAGCTACGCGCCCTTGCCGACGGTCAGCGACCGGTCGTGCAGGTGGAAGCGAGGCGTATTCGCTCGTCCGGTTCCTGTCAAGATGTCAGGGCCTTCGACAGCCGTCGCCATGCCGCATCGTCGCCCGGAATACCGCAGCGCAGCCAGATCGGTTGATTCCGGAAAAGACGCACTTAGATGCCTTTTTCCGCCAGCTTCCCGGCCATACCGGCGGCATCGGCATGCGAGATCAGACGGAAGAGATCGGTGCCGCCGACCGGCGAGAATCCGGCCCGCTCGAACAGGTTGTCCAGCCGCTGCCGGGCTGCCGCCAGCTCGCGTCTGGTCGTGTCGATCCAGTCCGTATCGCGATAGGCGCGGGCCGCCACGGCGAGGGCGGGAGCGGATACCGCCCACGGGCCGATCATTTCACGCAAGGTGTCGATCACGGTCGCGGGGCCGATTGCCGCGCCAAACCTGATCCCGCCCAGGCCGAAAAACTTGCCGAATGACCGCAGCACAATCAGCCGTCCGTCCGCCGCGTCGCCCGCCACGCTGACGGCCGGATCGAGATCGCAGAATGCCTCGTCCACGACCAGCCAGCCGCCTCGTCGGCGCACGGCGTCGGACAGGTCAAGAAGGCGGTGTCTCGGCATCGTAACGCCGTCGGGATTGTTCGGGTTGACCAGCACCAGGTACCGAAGGTTCGGTCCGACCTCCTCGCCGGCCGATAGCGAGACGGTTGTGTGCCCGGCCCGCTGCCAGGCCGGCCGGTGTTCGTTGTAGGTCGGCTCGAATATGCCGGCCTCGCCGGCCTGCAGACAATGTGGCAACAGCGAAAGTGCGATCTGTGATCCGGGCGTCAGCGCCATGGCGGCGCTTGCCGGGATGCCGAGATACGCGGAAAGCGCTTGCTGTGCGTCACGCTCGGCCTGCTGTTGGGGCAGGCTGCGGAGGGCATCGAAATCGGACGGGTGAACAGGATAGGACCATGGATTGATGCCGGTGCTGAGATCCAGCAACGGTCGCGGCGCATCGGGATAGCGCTCGGTCAGGTCGGCCATATCGCCGCCATGGTCCTGTTTTGAAGGTTTCGTCATTGTGCTGCCGGTTGTGCCATGCTGCTGCCACACTTGTCACGCACCCTTGATCCGGCTTCGATTTGCACCACGTAACTGGTAAAGTCTTGAAAACAGAAACCGGAATTCGACGGGGCAGTTGACATGAAAACGATCTCCCTGGCGGCGCTATGTCTGCTTGGTTTTGTTTCTTCATCGGTTGCGACTCAGACCAGCGACAGCGCCGCCAAACCGCACGACCCGGAACGCATTGATCTCGTCTATGCGGTTTATGCCGGCGGTTTCCATGTTCTGGACGCGCAGGCTTATCAGGTGCGTGACGGCAACCGCTATCACATCGGGGCGGGCGCTCGGACGGAAGGATTCCTGTCGTGGCTGTTCGACTGGGAAGGCAAGGCGTCTTCGACAGGGCATCTGGACAACACGACCCGCGCCGTACCGGTACGGCATGAAAACTGGGGTCTATACAACGGGTCGGAACGTTTGACAGCGGTCGATTACAATGGGTCGGGCACGGTCGCTTCCGTGGTGCGGGAACCGGAACCGAACTGGGATAAATACTTTGCCCTTCCCGATGACGCCGCTGTCGGTACGATCGACCCCTTGAGCGTGGTTGCGCAGGTTCTGGCCTTTGTCGATTCCGGCGGCAATTGTAACGGCGAGCATTCGGTTTTCGACGGCAAACGTCGGTACGAACTGTATACGACCGACAAGGGGCGTGAGGTCATTCCCGCCAACGATTACTCAATCTATCACGGTCCGGCGCTGAAATGCCGGATCGACTACAAAATGCTGGGTGGCAACCGGAAAGAGGTCAGTGACGTCGCCAGGTCGGCGCGAAACCATGACATCTGGCTGGCGACAGTGTTGGAAGACACTTCGCCGCTGCCGGTGCGGGTACAGGTTGAAACATCCTTCGGCATCATCGTCGGTCATCTGACGGAAGTTCGTCAGGGCGACCGGAAAATTTCGCTCGACACCGGCAGTTGATTCAGTCTGCCATGGTGTTGACTGAATGCGCCGGCGCCAGTGGCGTCTGCTGAGACCTGAAACGCCGGATTTCAACGAGACGTGACCGTGTCCGATACCCTGCACGACCTGGAAACCCAGTTAACCGAAATTATCGGCGCGGATCTAGCGGAAAGCCTGGTCAAGGCCGCAAAACGCAATGGCGAGGTAACCCTGGATCTGCAGCTCGCCATGAATGACGGACTGGAAAACCTGACCGCCGATCAACGCCGCGCGGCGCTTCATTTGCTGGACCGGTTCAAGGCGTCTCTGGGCTAGTACCAAGGCTTGCCGGCGCGGCCACCGTTTCCGCTTTCATTTCAATTCGACACAAATTGTGACTTTGCCGGGGTAGGGTGATATGGCACTCTTTACGGCAGTAAAGACCGAACAAACACTAAATCTTGTACGTCGGACGGACAGTCTGACGCAAATATGGATTCCTTGAACTAACGTCATGATAGAATCTCAATGTGCAGCCATTGTCCTTGCCGCCGGTATGGGCACGCGGATGAAATCCACATTACCGAAGGTTATGAACCGGATCGGCGGGCTGCCGATGCTGAATCATGTCCTGAAGTCGCTTGAAACACTGCAGTTGAAGCAATGCTGTGTGGTCATCGGGCCGGATATGGATAACGTGCGCGACGCCGCTGCGCCGCACCCCGTCGCCATTCAGCAGGAACGGCTGGGCACGGCGGATGCTGTCAAGGCCGCGCGCCAGGTTGTCGGTGAAAAGCCCGCCGGCACGGTTCTGGTGGTGTTCGGCGACTCACCGTTTCTCCTGACAGGAACGATGGCGGATATGGTCGAAGCGCGTGAAGCGGGCGCGGGGGTTGTTGTTCTGGGGTTCCGGGCCGCCGATCCGACCGGATACGGCCGGCTGGTGATGGCGAAAGACAACTCGCTTGCCGAAATTGTGGAGCATCGCGACGCGACGTCGGAACAGCGGCGCATAGACCTCTGTAATTCCGGCGTCATGGCAATCGACGGCGACATCCTGTTCGGCCTGCTGGACGCCGTCGGCAACGATAATGCGAAGGGCGAATATTACCTGACCGATATCGTCGCCATCGCCCGGGCGGCGGGGCGAAAATGCACGGTCATCGAAGCCGATGAATCGGAGCTGATGGGCATCAACAGCAAGGCCGATCTCGCAATCGCCGAACAGCGTTTCCAGTCCGACGCCCGCCGGGCGGCGCTGGAAGGCGGCGTCACCCTGCACGACCCAGAAACGGTCTGGTTCAGCCACGACACGCAGATCGGCCTCGATGTCGAAATCGAACCGCATGTCGTGTTCCGGCCCGGCGTCCGGATCGGCGACGGGGTGACGATCAAGGCGTTTTCCCACCTCGAGGGCGCAACCGTCGATGCCGGTGCGACCATCGGACCGTTCGCACGGCTGCGGCCCGGCGCGGTTATCGGGTCCGGCGCGCGTGTCGGCAACTTCGTCGAAATCAAGAACGCTTCCCTGGCGGAAGGCGCAAAGGCAAACCACCTGAGCTATATCGGCGATGCGACGGTCGGTCCGGCGGCGAATATCGGCGCCGGCACAATCACCTGCAATTACGACGGCTATCTGAAATCGAAAACCGAAATCGGCGCCGGCGCATTCATCGGGTCGAACACGGCGCTGGTGGCGCCGGTCGTCATCGGCGACGGCGCGATTATCGGCGCGGGCAGCACGATTACCGAAAATGTGTCGAAGGACGCAATCGCCAGTGCGCGCGGCGATCAGATGGAGAAGCCGGGGGCAGCGGCGCGGTTCCGCGACCGGCGGGCAAAGCAGAAAGCCGACTTGAAGAAATCATGATGGATCGAATGGGGTATAAAACCGTATGTGTGGAATAATTGGAATTGTTGGCAAGCAGGATGTGGCCCCGCGGTTGCTGGATGGGTTGAAACGGCTTGAATACCGCGGATACGATTCCGCCGGTATCGCGACTCTCAACGACGATGGCATCGGCCGGCGCCGGGCGGAAGGCAAACTGGTCAATCTTCAGAACGTCGTCGAGGCGAACCCGCTGGCCGGCAGCACCGGCATCGGCCATACAAGATGGGCCACGCATGGCGTGCCGTCTGAAAACAATGCCCATCCGCATGTGACCGACCAGGTTGCCATCGTTCACAACGGCATCATCGAAAATTTCCAGGACCTGAAAGTCGAACTGGGGACAAAAGCGTCTGATCTCACCAGCGACACCGATACGGAAGTCGTGGCGCATCTGATCAACCTGTATCTTGCCGACGGCCTGTCGCCACGGGAAGCCGTCGCGAAAACCATCCAGAAGCTGGAGGGCGCGTTTGCCTTCGTCATCATCTTCAAGGGCCGTGATGACATGATGATCGGCGCGCGGCGCGGTAGCCCGCTGGCCATCGGATATGGCGACGGCGAAATGTATTTCGGGTCCGATGCGTTGGCGCTGGCCCCGCTGACACGGCGCATTTGCTATCTTGAAGAAGGCGACTGGGCCATCGTCACCCATAACGATGCGTCGATCTACGACCGCGACAACAGCGCCGTTACCCGGCCCGTGGTTGAAACCGCCGTTTCCGGCGCGCTGATCGGCAAGGGCAACTATCGCCACTACATGCAGAAGGAAATCTACGAACAGCCGACGGTGATCGGCGACAGCCTGTCGACCTTCCTGAACCCGGCCAGCCAGACGATCACCTTGCCGCCGCTGGCGATCGATTTCGCGAAAGTTCCGAAGGTCACGGCATCGGCCTGCGGCACCGCGTCCTATGCGGCCCTGGTGGCGAAATACTGGCTGGAAGATCTGGCGCGCCTGCCGACGGAAGTCGATGTTGCATCCGAATTCCGCTATCGCGAGGTGCCGTTGCCAAAAGACGGGCTGGCCTTGTTCATCAGCCAGTCCGGCGAAACCATGGATACCTTGGAAGCCCTGCGCTACTGCCGCCGGGAAAAACAGCACATTCTGTCCATTGTCAACGTGCCGGAAAGCACCATCGCGCGGGAATCCGATGCGGTGATGCTGACGCAGGCGGGGCCTGAAATCGGTGTCGCCTCGACAAAGGCGTTCACCACCCAGTTGACCGTACTGGCCTGTCTCGCCATTGGCGCGGCGAAGGCGCGCGGCCAATTGACGAAAAAGCGGGAAGCGGAACTTTCCGCCGCCCTGGCCGAAGTGCCGGGCCGGGCTGCCGAGGTTCTGGGCCATGACGACGCCATCGCCGGCATCGCGCAGACCGTCGCCGATGCGCGCGATGTTTTCTACATGGGTCGGGGCACGTCCTATGCGCTGGCCATGGAAGGGGCGCTGAAGCTGAAGGAAATTTCCTATATCCATGCCGAAGGTTATGCGGCGGGTGAAATGAAACACGGGCCGCTCGCCCTGATCGAGGAAGACGTGCCGATCGTGATTATCGCCCCCAGCGACAAGCTGTTCGAGAAAACAGCGTCGAACGTGCAGGAAATGATCGCCCGCGGCGGCAAGGTCATCTTTCTTTCCGATAAAGCGGGAATTGCGAGAATGGAACGGCAGTCGAAACCGTTCGCGTCCATCGAGCTGCCGACGGTCGATCCGTTCGTCGCGCCCATCCTGTATGCCATTCCGGTGCAGTTGCTGGCTTATCACACCGCTGTCCTGAAAGGCACCGATGTCGACCAGCCGAGAAACCTGGCGAAAAGCGTTACGGTGGAATAGGCAGGTGCCAGATTGGATCAAGGGTCAGACGATGCCGACTTCCTCGACATCGATGATTTCCTTTTCCGCGAATGCCTGCTTTTCCCAATGCTGCATGTGGCTGTCGGAAAACACCGTTTTGACATAGGCCTCTGCGACGTCGCTGCCGCGCACGCCATAGGTGCGGAAGCGGGCGGCGACGGGGGCAAACATTGCGTCGGCGATGGAAAAGTCGCCGAACAGCCACGGTTTCGCCGTCGTGTAGGTGCTTCTGCAATCGCGCCAGATATCCAGTATCCGGCGGATGTCGAGTTCAAGGTCGGGGGTCATCTCCACGGTTCGGTTGGTCGCCCGGATATTCATCGGCATCTGCTTGCGAAGCGCCATGAAGCTTGAAACCATTTCCGTTGAAACCGAACGCGCGCGGGCCCGGGCGACCGGATCGCTCGGCCAGAGCGTTGGAACCTGCTCGGCAATGCGTTCGCAGATCGACAGCGATTCCCAGATTGTTGTGCCGTTTTCGATCAGCACCGGAACCTTGGCTGAAGGCGAATACTTTTCCAGCTTTTCGTCCGTATCCTCTTCGTTCAGGCCGATCCGGACTTCCTCGAAAGGCAATCCGGAATGCGCCAGCGCCAGCCAGGCCCGAAGTGACCAAGACGAATAGTTCTTGTTGCCAATAACCAGAATTCGGGTATCAGAATCAGACATTGGAAGGTGCCATTTCGTTCAACTGGTTGGTTAGAATACTCATATCCGATACAGCAAAATATTCTACAAATCTCTGTCTGCCACGCAATTCTGCAATATGCAGCAAGTCACGATCAAGTGTAACGCCGATGGCATCAATCGTCTCTCTGGAGAGTATGGTGGCGCCAAGATGCTGTTTTGACTGGGTTTCAAGCCGTGCCGCCGTATTGATCGTGTCGCCGATCGCCGTCATCAATTGTGCATTGGGCGGCCCCATCAATCCGACAATCGCATCACCGTAGTGTATGCCGATTCCGACTTCCAGGGGATGCGACAGCTCGCTTGAAAGCTGCCCGTTCAGTGCTGCTAGCCGCCGCTGAATGGCGACCGCGCCGCGAATGGCGTCCCTGATACCCTGAGCCGGGTTCGATCCGTCCATTCCATATAAGGCAAGCAAGCCATCGCCTGCAAACTGGGCGTAGTGGCCGTTGGTTTCGCGCAGGGCTTCCGTCATTTCCGAAAAGAATTGATTGAGGATGAACAGAACGTCGTAGGGTAGTTTGTCTTCGCCCAGTTTGGTCGAATCGCGAAGGTCCACGAACATGGCCGTAATCGGCTGTTCCTGTCCTTCCAGGCCGCCGGGCCTGCGGCCGTCACTGGCGCTGGCGTCAGGGGGAAGCAAGGCGACGTATTTCAGGTCGGTGTCGGGCTTGATCTGACACGCAAGCCGGATACCGTCCGGGGCCGATATTCTTTGCAGCGCGGTGGCCTCAAGATCGTTCGGCGATGCCATTTCAGCCAGGCCTTCCAGAATTCTCACACGACATGTCGTGCATCGCCCCCGTCCGCCGCAGACCGAGGCATGTGGAATACCCTGCGCCCGCAAAGCCTCCAGAAGGGTCGCGCCGGATTCGATTTTACACAGCAAGCCGTTCGGTGTCGTGGCGACCGGACTGGATTTCAGGCTGGTCAGCCAGATGCGAATTTGCCGCAGAAAAAACGGGGCGAGGATAAACCCGGCGACTGTCCAGTAAGAATATTTCAGCATCAGGCCGACTTTTGCGGAAACCGCGGAGGGCATTCCCATCGTCGCAAAACTTTGACGAACCCAGATAGATTCCTGAGAAAGGACAAGCGATTCAATGCCGGCGGCGATGTACCCGCTGCCGGACAGACACAACAGGGCGATTGCGGCTGTTGCCAGCGCGTACCGGTAGGTCTGGTACCAGGGTTTCATCCGCAACCAGTAGTGAATCCCGATACAGGCGTGGATCCAGGCGACGCACAGTCCCAATCCCTGCAGGACTCCCGCCACCGGGTCTACGGCCCAGTAGAATGTGACGACCCATTGATAGGTGGGATTGTACTGGTATGCGATCTGGCCGATGAATGCGGCGGTGAAGTGGCTGGCCAGAAAGACCGGAATGGCCAGACCGAACCCCAGTTGAAGGGCTTCCCAGGCCGGCATTTTCAATGTTGCCCGGATGTATATCGAATACAGGGCGTTACAGATATGCAGGGCGAATGCGATCACGAGAACCGATCCCGTCACCACGTTTCCCCACAGTCCAGTGAGATAGGGTCGCCATTCGTCCATTGTCTTCAGAGAAACAATGCCGCCGATATGGTTCAGCAAATGCGTTGTTACGAAGGCCATCAGGATCAGGCCGGAATACAGGCGAATTTTCTGCCGCATCGTCTTCCTAGAAGCCCGTTTTCGAGGCACCGACAAGGAACTGTCCGCCCGGCACCAGTCGCAATGTCAGCCCCAGATGACAGCGCTCCAGACAATGCACGGTCATCAGGTCCAGCGCCATGTCGCGTTTTGCCCATGCCTTTTGCAATTCTTCGGCCAGTTCCAGAGCGCCGCGCGCACCGCAGGAGGTTACATTGCCGCCGGCGCGATAATTGACGCAGTGAAACAGGGCCTTGAACATCGGCGTTTTATCCGTGCTGTTGCTCATCCGGTCCAATCACGCTTCAGTGTGTCTTTGTTGAAGCCTTTCCTGTTCGACTTTGGCATCCGGTTATAAATCGATGTGGAGTCGTCGGCACATGGCGCCACCCTCAAGCGCGATGTTGATATACGGGGCGCGGTTTCGGAATGAAATCTCTCGTGATACCGTTGCACATGAATTCGACAGTCATCTGGAAACTGTCGTCTAGGAGGGCGAATCGGAAGTAACCGGCTTGCCTGCCGTGGTTGGCCGGATTGCTGGAGCCGAACGAGGATCGAGCAGGAGGGCGCAGTTATGTCCCACAGCCGGAATGCCGGAGCGAATACCGAGTCCTACGGGCCGTTCACGGGTATCGGAGATCTACGAACGCACCCCAATGTGCCGGGGGTCGACCAGAGCGACCGCCTTGTCCCTGTTAACCTGCGTCAGTCCGGTCCAACGCCGGTCCGGATGCTGATCTCGACACGGGTACGCAAATCGCCATTCTGGCACCTGTCTATTGAAGCGGGCTGCTGGCGGGCAACCGTTTACAATAGGATGTACCACCCGCGCGGGTACATTAAGCCGCAAGATGGCGGCGCCATGGCGGAGTACGACGCGTTGGTGAACCGGGTGACGTTGTGGAACGTGGCCGTCGAGCGCCAGATTCGCGTCAAGGGGCCGGAGGCGGAGGCGTTCGTGAACCATGTGATCACGCGGGACGCCACGCGTATCAAGCCGATGCACGGCAAGTACTGCATCCTGTGCAATGAGAAGGGCGGCATCCTTAACGACCCCGTTCTGCTGCGTCTCGCGGATGATGAATTCTGGTTCTCCATTTCGGACACTGACCTGATGCTGTGGCTTCAGGGCGTGAATCTCGGGCGACGCTGGGACGTGGAGATCGACGAGATCGACGTTTCGCCGCTACAAATCCAGGGGCCGCTGTCCGAGGATCTTATGGCCGACCTGGTTGGTGAAGAGGTCCGCGACATCCCTTACTATGGCCTCATGGAGGCCGAGATCGGCGGGGCTTCGGTCGTGGTGAGCCAGACGGGCTTTACCGGCGAAAAGGGCTACGAAGTCTATGTGCGCGACGCGACGCGAAATGCCGAGGCCGTGTGGTACCCCATCCGCGGAATCGGCGCGAGGTACGGATTGCGTGTGATTGCGCCGGCGCACCATCGTCGCATTGCGGCTGGCATCCTTTCCTGGGGCCAGGATATGGACTTTGAGACCTCGCCGTTTCAGGTGAATCTGGCGTACCAGGTGCCCAGGAAAAAGCAGGCCGACTATATCGGCCGCGAGGCGCTTGAACGGCAGCGCGCAGCGATTGACGCCGGACGCTACCCGTTCGCGCTCAAGCTGGTGGGGCTTAAGATGGGCGGCAAGCCGATCATCGATTACGCTGCGGATTTCTGGCTCATTAACGCGCCGGAAAGCGGGGCCCAGATCGGTTACGTCACCTCGCCGTGGTGGTCGCCAGAGCTCGAGACCAACATCGCGCTCGGCTACGTGCCGTGGGAAAGGACCGGGATCGGGACAGAACTCGCTGTGGAAGTTCCCAATGCCTACGCGGACGAGTCGAGCAAGCCCGTCCGCGCCGAGGTCGCCGAAGTGCCATTCCGGAGATCGGTTCATCCGAGCGCCCGCGAGCAGGCGAAAAGCGGCGGGCGTGAAACCGTCGAGTGAGGTTGACGATCTATAAGGGCGCCCCGATGGCCGCCGTCACGACCCCGCCATCCACACGTGCCCCGGCCATTTGGCCCTGTTTCAGCGGGTTAGAATAATGTCGGCACGGCATGGACGCGGCATTCCGATGTTCCGTCGTATTCGAACAGAAACGCAAGGTCGCGGCCTTTCCGGTCGTCGGGATCGCGCAGGTTGAAGCCTTCCGACGAGGCGAAGCCCAGCCGCTTGCGTTTGCCGTCCTCGGTTTCGATCAGAACATAATACCGGCCGACCTTCTTCTGGTTGAATCGCCCCAGGGCGCAGGCCAGCGACAGGTTCTGAGATATGTTTTGATCCAGCGAATCCGCATTGACGTAAAACAGAACCCGCGTGGTCCGTGAAAAGAAACGCGCCGGCGCTGCGCCGCCGGGCTGAATCAGTTGCGGTATGCGACCGAGCGGGATGAAACCGGATTTCTTTTTCGATTGCGCGTCCGCCGTGGCTGCGATGCCGACCAGCAGGAAAGCGATGACCGTCAACCGGCAGCAGCGAAGCAAGGCGCTGGAAAGGCCTTCAGTCGGCTGCGGGTTTTTCTGCATATTCCGCATTGAGCGTTTCGTAATCTTCACGGTCTATCAGTTCCACGATTCGTTTTCCGTCGCCCGGTTTCGATGCGCCGACAAGAAACTGCCCGCCCGGTACCAGTCTCAATGTCGGCCCCAGATGACAGCGTCCCAGACAATGCACCGGCTTCAGATCCAGCGTCATGTCTCGCTTCGCCCATTCTTTTTGCAATTCTTCGGCCAGATCCGGTGCGCCGCGCGCCCCGCAGGAGGTTACATTGCCGCCGGCGCGAAAATTGACGCAGTGAAACAGGGCCTTGAATCGGGGCGTTTCATCCGTGTTGTTGCTCATTCGGTCCAATCACGCTTCAGTGTGTCATTGTTGAATCTTGTCCGTAACGGCCCACTTTCAGGTCTCGGATCAAAAGGGTTTTTCCATAGTGACGGCCGGGTTACAAGCGCCCGGGGCGTTTGCAGGATGCATCATGATGGGAAAGAGAGACAGTAATGGCAGACTATGATTTCGATTTGTTCACCATCGGGGCCGGTTCCGGCGGTGTGCGCGCAAGCCGCATGGCGGCCGGATACGGCGCGAAAGTAGCGGTGGCGGAAGACCGGTATCTTGGTGGAACCTGCGTCAATGTCGGCTGCGTGCCGAAAAAGCTGTTCGTGTACGCCTCGCATTATCGGGAGGAATTTCACGAAGCGGCGGGGTTCGGCTGGGACGTCCGGTCCGCTGAATTCGACTGGTCGACGCTGATCGAGAACAAGAACACGGAAATCTCGCGGCTGAACGGTATATACCGCAATCTGCTGAGTAATGCCGGCGTGACGCTGTTCGAAGACAGGGCGACGGTGCTGGACGCCCACACGGTGGATGTCGGCGGCAAGCGCGTCACGGCGGAACGGATTCTGATCGCTACCGGCGGCTGGCCGTCGGTGCCGGATATTCCGGGTAAGGAACATATTGTAACGTCGAACGAAGCGTTCTTTCTGGACCGTCTGCCGAAACGGGCGGTGATTGTCGGCGGCGGCTACATTGCCGTGGAGTTCGCCGGCATTTTCAACGGTCTGGGCGTCGAGACGAGCCAGCTCTATCGCGGTCCGCTGTTCCTTCGGGGTTTCGACGAGGATGTCCGCAGCTTTCTGGCCGAAGAAATGACCAAGAAGGGCGTCGATCTTCGGTTCAATGCGAACATCACGGCGATTGAAGAGGATGCCGGCGGCTACCGGGCGACTCTGGAAGACGGTTCGGTTCTGGAAACCGACCTTGTCATGTACGCGACCGGCCGTCACCCGAACACGGCGGGCCTGGGTCTGGAACAGGCCGGCGTCAACCTCGCCCCGAACGGATCGGTCATCGTGAATGACGATTTCCAGACCAGCGTTCCGTCGATCTATGCGCTGGGCGATGTCATCGACCGTGTCGCGCTGACGCCGGTGGCGATTGCCGAGGGCATGGTTTTCTCCTGGAACACCTACAGGACAGGCGGCAAGAAAATGGACTACCGCGATATTCCGACCGCCGTTTTCTCGCAGCCGGCCATCGGCACGGTCGGTCTGACGGAAGACCAGGCGCGCGCGAAATACGAGGCCATCGATATCTATCAGTCCGAATTCCGGGCGTTGAAGCATACGCTCAGCGGGTCCAGCGAACGGACGATGATGAAGCTGATCGTCGACAAGGCATCCGACAGGGTTGTCGGCGCACACATGATCGGCCCGGAAGCGGGCGAACTGACTCAAGGTCTCGGCATCGCGATGAAGGCCGGCGCAACCAAGGCCGATTTCGACGCGACCATCGGCATTCACCCGACCAGCGCAGAGGAATTCGTTACCATGCGCGAGGTCACCGCCTCCTATCCGCAGGCTGCGGAATAGAAGGCGGCGCCGGCGTCAGTGTTTCAGGCGTGCTGTTTCGGCGGCATGGGGAAGGCGCCGTTATCGGTGTCTTCGTAATTTGGCAGGCCATCGTCCAGGTCGTAGTAGTCGCCCTTGGTCGCGGTGTAGATGTGGCCGATGGTCTCTAGATGCGTCGGCCCGTCAACCGACCCGGCTGAGGGCGATATCTTGCCGGAATCCAGTGTCTCGAACAGGATCGACGAACCGCATTCGCTGCAGAATCCGCGCCGGCTGTGATCGCTTGCATGGTACCATTTCAGGCCCTTGTCCTCGGTCAGCCGGAACTGGTCCGTCCAGACGGTGAAGGACGTCCAGAAATGACCGCTCTGCTTGCGGCACGGGGTGCAATGGCAGGCGACGACGTCACGGGTGTCGCCGGTAATCTCATAGCGCACCGACCCGCACAGACACGACCCGGTTGTTTTCTTCTCACTCATGTTTTCGTTTCTCCTAAAATGCGACCGGCACACTAGCCGATGGCTACTGACAGCATCCTGTCAGGACCGTGTCTGGCCAGCCGGAATTTTCGCGTTACAGTAAGGGGCCGACGATCGGTCAGACAATGCAATAAATTCGAACTTTCTCGGCAGAATAATTGAAAATTTCGATTATTCTTTTTCAACAACAGGAATTATCGAAAATGTCGAACTTTCGCACCTATCCCGATGAAATGATTGTAGATTTGCTGGCGGAAACCCGGGTGATCGCGATGGTCGGGGCCAGCGGCAACTGGAAACGCCCGTCCAATTTCGTGATGAAGTACATGCAGAAGGCGGGCTATCGCGTCATTCCGGTCAATCCGCGCAGCGCCGGCGAAACCATTCTCGGTGAAACCGTTTACGCCGATCTGGAAGATATTCCCGATAAAATCGACATGGTCGATGTGTTCCGGCCGTCCGACGAGGCGCCCGGCATCGCGGAAAAAGCGGTGCGGATCGGCGCGAAATCGCTCTGGCTGCAACTCGCCATCGTCAGCGACGAGGCGGAAAAAATCGCCGAAGCCGCGGGCCTGACCGTCATCATGGACCGGTGCCCGAAAATCGAACATTCAAGATTGTCGGGTCTGCTGGGCTCGGCCGGGTTCGATGCGCGCGTGATGTCGGCGCGTCGACGGCCGGTCCGTCCGCCGCCGGTTGCCGAACGGGCTGCCGGGCTGTTTCAGTCCGACCATCTCGAAACCCTGGCGATCCACGCCGGTACGCCGCCCGATCCCGCCAGCGGCGCGCGCACCGTGTCGATAGCGCAGTCGACCAGTTTCGTGTTCGACGATGCCGATCACGCGGCGTCTTTGTTCAATCTGCAGACACCCGGCAACATCTACGGGCGGTTGACCAACCCGACCACGGCGGCGCTGGAACAGAAGCTGTCGGCGCTGGAAGGCGGTGTCGGGGCGACTTGCTGTGCCTCGGGCCATGCCGCCCAGATCATAGCTCTGTTGCCGCTGATGCAGCCGGGCGCCCGCATTGTCGCCGGCAACCGCCTTTACGGCGGCACGGTGACGCAATTCAGCCACACGTTCCGCAAATTCGGCTGGGACGCCACCCTGGTTGATATGGACGACCTGGAGGCGGTTCGCGAGGCCGTGCAGGACACGTCTGTCCGCGCGGTCTTCGCGGAAAGCCTCGCCAATCCCGGCGGCGTGGTCACCGATCTGGAAGCGGTGGCGGCAATCGCGCACGACGCGGGCGTGCCCTTCATTGTCGACAACACGCTGGCGACGCCTGTCCTGTGCCGGCCGTTCGACTTTGGGGCGGATATCATCGTGCATTCGACGACCAAATTCCTGTCAGGCCACGCCAATGCGATGGGCGGCGCGGTGATCGACAGCGGCCGGTTCGACTGGTCCAGCGGCCGGCCGTTTCCGGCGCTGACCGAACCGGAACCGGCCTATCAGGGCATCGCCTTCTGGGAGAGTTTCGGAAACCTCGCCTACACCACCTACGGCCATGCCGTGGGCCTGCGCGATCTCGGGCCGACAATGGCGCCGCTGAACGCCTTCCTCACCATCACCGGCGCGGAAACCCTGCCGTTACGCATGCAGCGCCATGTCGAAAACGCCGAGAAAGTCGTCGCCTTTCTGAACGGCCATCCGGCGGTCGACAGCGTCTCCCATGCCGGTCTGCCGGACAGCCCCTGGCACGGTCTGGCGCAGAAATACATGCCGGACGGGGCCGGATCCGTCTTCACCTTTACCGTCAAGGGCGGGTATGAGGCCGGCAAGCGGGTGGTGGCGAACTGCAATCTGTTTTCGCATCTCGCCAACGTCGGCGACACGCGATCGCTGATCCTGCATCCCGCCTCGACCACGCACCGGCAATTGACGCAAGCGCAGCGCGACGCCGCGGGTATCGGCGACGGCGTGCTGCGGCTGAGTATAGGACTGGAAAACGCGGCGGATCTGATCGCCGATCTGGATGCGGCGCTGGCCGCCTAGTCGTTTTACAACACGCAGTGCTTGGCGAAGTCGGCCGCTTCGCTGGCGGTAACGTTCGCCGCGCCCTTTTCCCTGATATCCGCGCACCAGTCCTCCGACCCGACTTCGGGTTCGCATCCGGCCAGCAGAAGGACAAGGGGAAGGGCGGCGAACAGATAAAAAAGGTTTTTCATGATGTTGGAGTCAGATTCCTGTTAAGGCCTGCTCAGCGGATAAAGGTGTAGTCTCTGACGCGTTTCACCCCTTCGGCGTTACCCGCCACGGCCAGCGCACGGTCGCGTTCCGCCGGCGATTTCGCGCGACCGAGGACATAGGCTATTCCCATCGGGTCGACGGCGATCCGGAAATTCAGGCTCTCAAGCCCCGGCATGTCCAGCCAGTCGATTTCGATTTTCGCCTTCACCTTCAGGCCTTCCGCAAAGCCCAGCATGTTGTTTTCCTGAGCCTCCTGCTCGGCCTCCGTCATGTGAATAACCCTGTTGTAGAGTTTTTTGACCCCGGCGATTTTCGCGACTTCGGCGTTGAAGCCGTCGAACATCGTCTTGTCATCCATGATTCCGTAGACAAGCAGATGCTGTTCATAGACTTCCGTCGATACGGATATCGTTTCGTATTTCGCCATCAGCTTGTTGACGGCGACGACGATTTTGTTGTCGTCCGCGATGTCTTCCATGCTGCGGTCTTCCACGGCGCGCTGCACCAGTGTTACCGGGCTGCACGCAGCGGCGAACAGAACGGCGGTAAGCGCCGCCGCCAATGCGCCGCGGCGGGACAGATGGTCAATGGGAGACGATTTCAGTGTCATGGCTTTCCTGTCTGAGCAAGGTTTTCGCACGGTGTTCGGTCTTTTATGACAGGCATCGAGACAAGGCGCCACTACACAAACACCGGTGCAGATTCCATATATTCACGAGCAAAAGCACCTTCCGAGGCTAGGCGACGGCTGCGGGCGGGGCAAATTCGAATGCCGCGCATTTGTGGCAAGTACCTAAAAGTTCGAATAATCTGTGGAAAACTCGGGCGTGACAGCGTAAAAGGGCCGCCGTATCGCGGAATTCAGTGATTTTCCGCAAAGATTTTACCGGAGAGAAGACGATGACCAAAGGTTCCTGGAATCTGAAATCCTGGCGTGAAAAACCGATCAAGCAGGTTCCGGATTATTCGGATCAGGCAGCGCTGAACCAGGTGGAGGAAACGCTGCGCCGCAATCCGCCCCTGGTTTTCGCAGGCGAAGCGCGCCGGCTGAAGGAAGATCTGGCCCGAGTTGCAAATGGCGAGGCTTTTCTGCTGCAGGGCGGTGACTGCGCCGAAAGCTTTGCGGAATTCTCCGCCAATAACATCCGCGATACGTTCAAGGTTCTGCTGCAGATGGCCGTCGTGCTGACCTTCGGCGCGGGGTGCCCTGTTATCAAAGTCGGCCGGATGGCCGGGCAGTTTGCGAAACCGCGCTCCGCCCCGATGGAAGCCATCGACGGCGTGGAACTGCCGAGCTACCGCGGTGATATCATCAACGGTATCGATTTTACCGAAGGATCGCGGGTTCCCGACCCGAACCGGATGCTGGCGGCCTACAACCAGGCATCGTCGACCCTGAACCTGCTGCGGGCCTTCGCGCAGGGCGGTTTCGCCGACCTGCATCAGGTGCATGGCTGGAATCTGGACTTCGTGAAAGGCAGCCCGCAGGGCGAACGGTATCAGGAACTTGCCGACCGCCTGTCGGAAACGCTGAATTTCATGGCGGCCTGCGGCCTGACGGCTGAACTGGTGCCGCAGATCGCCGAAACGGATTTCTACACCAGCCACGAAGCGCTTCTGCTGTGGTACGAAGAAGCCCTGACCCGTCAGGATTCGATTTCCGGCGACTGGTACGATTGTTCCGCCCACATGCTGTGGATCGGCGACCGCACCCGCCAGCTCGATGGCGCGCATGTCGAATTCCTGCGCGGCGTGAAAAATCCGATTGGCGTGAAATGCGGCCCGACCAGCGATCCGGACGAACTGATCCGTCTGGTCGACCTGTTGAACCCGTCGAACGAACCCGGACGGCTGACGCTGATCGCCCGGATGGGCCACGACAAGGTTTTCGATCATCTGCCGACCCTGGTTCGCAAGATCAAGTCCGAAGGCCGGTCGGTTGTGTGGTCCTGCGATCCGATGCACGGCAACACCATCAAGGCGTCGAGCGGCTACAAGACCCGCCCGATGGACCGCATCCTGACGGAAGTCCGGAAATTCTTCGAGGTGCACGCGGCAGAAGGAACCCATGCCGGCGGTGTCCATTTCGAAATGACGGGCCAGGACGTGACCGAGTGCCTTGGCGGTGCGCAGGCGATTTCCGCCGAGGACCTTTCGGCGCGGTATCACACGCATTGCGATCCCCGTCTGAACGCGTCGCAGTCTCTGGAATTGGCGTTCCAGTTGGCGGAAGCGCTGAAGGCCGAACGCATCGGCAGCACCAAACCTCTGGCTGCGGCAAGCTGACCGGTTTCGCCCGGTATTTTCACACCGTCGGTCGTTAGGAAAGCGCTTGCGTTTCCTAACCATACCCGGTTTCGTTGGGCAGTGTGCTTTCAAGCCGCGAAGGGGGCTTCGACATGGCCGAAGATCGGCGGATCGATGACGATACGACGTCGGTATCGTCCGACAGGGGCGGTATTATAGGCGTTCCGCGCGGCGACGATGCCATCCGCGCCTGGACGGATACCTATTTCAACAAGACCAAGCAAACCGTCGGCAAGTTCGGCGATGCAACGGTTACCTATGCGGTTTTTCTTCGCCGTCCGGTCGTATCCGCGCCCAAACTGGCCATAGACTGGCTGCAATCCGTGGCGAAGGATCGGGGCGTCGATGTCAAAATAGAGCTGATGTACGAATCCGGCCGCTGGGTCGGTGCGGGTGAGCCGCTGGTTTACATCACCGGCCCGTTTTACCATCTGGTCGATCTTGAAACCCTGTTTTTGCAGAAAATCGGGCCGGCCTGCGTTGCGGCCTACAACGCGTTTACGATGTGCGCCGAACTGCCGCAGGCTTCTTTTCTGGCGATGGATGCGCGTCATTGCGCCGGTACCGAAATGGCGGAACTGATGGCCTATGCGGCATCGGTCGGTTCGGACCGCGCCAAGCGCAAGGTCGAAGCGGTCGGTTTTGTCGGTAACGCCACCGACGCCACGGCGCATTACTTCGGCAACAAGGCCGGTCTGGGCACGATGCCGCATGCGCTTATCGGCTATGCCGGATCGACGGTCCGGGCCGCCGAAATGTTCAACGAAACCTTTCCGGATTCCAACCTGACGGTTCTGGTCGACTATTTCGGCAAGGAAGTAACCGACGCCCTTACCGTGTGCCGGCGCTTTCCGGAGCTTGCCGCCGCCGGCAAGCTGGCCGTGCGCATCGACACGCCCGGCAGCCGGTTTCTGGAAGGGCTGGATCCGGCCGCAAGCTATGCCGTGCTGGAACGGCACGCGCCACGCGCCATTCGTGGCTATCGTACGGAAGACGAACTGCGTCATCTGATCGGCGCCGGCGTATCCGCCGCCGCGATCTGGGAAATGCGCGAACAACTGGACACGGCCGGTTTCATGAATGTGAAAATCGTTGCCTCCAGCGGGTTCGGTCCGGAAAAATGCAAGGTCATGTCGCTGGCCGAAGCGCCGATCGACGTCGTCGGCACGGGCAGTTTTCTGCCGGAACGCTGGAAGGAAACCTATGCCACAGCCGATATCGTGGAGTATAATGGCGAAGCGCGCGTCAAGGTCGGCAGGGAATTCCTGCTAAGATAGACCCCTATGACCCGTCGCCGGAATCGAAACATACCATGTCGATAAACCATGACGCTTTGAATCGCATTCATCGTGTCGCATACGATTACTGGCAGATGCTGGCAGGCTCCAACGCCAGACCGCTGCGGATCGATTTCGATCCGTTCGCCATCGCGTCGGTCCTGCCCAACGTCATCATGACGAATGTCATCGACCAGGGGCGGGATTTTCAGTTCCGTGTTTTCGGCCAGATCGTTCGGGATCGATTGATCGGTAACTATACCGGGATGTGCCTGTCCGAATTACCAAATCAGGACAATCGCCAGAAAGTCTGGCGAAGCTACCGCGATGTTGCGCAAAACGGCCAGCCCTTGTTGAGTGTTCTGGATTACACCGGCCCTTTCCACAACATCCGGCAGGCCGATGAGCTGTATTTGCCGTTCTTTCAAACCGACGGGTTAGTACAGTCTATCCTGGTTGCGGTCGCTTTCGATCAGGACGGATACCTGCCCTGACAACCGGTGCCGGCTGTCGGTTGCAACCGTCAGGCATCCGTCATTTCAGGCATCAGGAAGGCCAGCCGGTCGTCGGTTCTGGACGGTGAGATTTCGAGTATCTCGGCCTGCACGACGGTTTCAGCGACGAACGGATCTTCATTCACCCGCGCCTCCAGCGCCGCCAGTGTCGTGTTGTGGGCAACGATGCCGCCGCCCTGACCGGCTTTCAGGCTGCCGGCCATCAGGAAGACGCCATCGTCGAATCCCCGGGCCAGCCAGGCCTTGTGACCGACCATGTACCATGCGGCCTTGTCCTTGTTGGCGGCGAATTTCAGCAGAATAACAAACATTGGTCGCGGTCCTCAGGATTTCTCGTCAGAATGTTGCTTCAAGGTTCCAGTCCTGGACGGCAGGAAGGATTTCCCGGGTACGGGAACAGGCCGGCACTTCATGCGGTGCGAATGGCATCGCAACCCGCTCATACCCTTTCACATGCTGAACCAGTTCCTTGCGCTGCGCCTTCGTCGGTTTGCGATTTTTTGCGCGCAGATCGCGGATCGCCTTTCTTGCATATTCCTTGGCCAGCATCGATTCCGGGCAGATATCTTTCAGGCAGGCGCCCCAGGTACCGTCCAGTATATAGGCCCAGGCGTAGTTGACCGGATCGGGCCAGGGCGGTTCCCGGTCGCCGATGGCCTCCAGCAGCTCGGTTGCGAACCGGCCGCGCATCGCAGCGGCAAGGTCGGCCAGCGGCATGTCCTCTGCAAACGCCGCGGTTCTTCTGATCCAGTCGACGACGGACGGGTGATAGTAGAATACAGCGGCGCCGGGAAACCGGAATTCGCCGAACACGCCGGTCACCACCGTTTCGTCACGCCATTCGTGGGTGTGGGCGGGAATGCACCCGGCTTTTTCAAGCGCCCTGACCCGGTTGCTCGTCACGCCGGATTTCGCGGCGACGGCGGCGACGGTCAGATAGTGTGTTTCGAAATAATCGCGAATGGCGGACGGGTTTGCGGATACGGGTTCTGACATGACGACGGCGCTCCCGGATATTCAGGCGTTGTTGCGTTGGAGATCCGGGTTCTACAACAGGGCTCCTGACAGCTATCTGTCAGCAGTCTTCGACATACCTGTTAAAATAGTCCTTCAGGCGTTTGCCGGCCTCGTCCTTGAACACGACATCCAGCACGGAATAGTCTTTCACCCGGTCGAGCCGGAAGGTTCTGAAGTCGTTGCGCATTTCGCACCAGCCGGCGAGATGCCATTCCGGACCGTACATCGACAGGCCCAGCGGCCGTACGATACGTTCCGTCGTCCGGTCCCGGGCGTCGGTATAGGCGATGGAGAGCTTTTTGCGGGTGCGCACTACGCCGCGCAGATCGCGCATGATCAGCGCCATGTCGCCCCAGGTTTTTCGCTTCGGTGCGAGCATCATGCTGTCTTCGCGGAAGCGCTGAAGGTGATCCGGCAGAACGGCGTCGATTTTCGACAACGCCCTGGCGGCGATGGTCGCCAGATCGGGGTCGGTCCAGCTCTGCACCATGCGCGCGCCGAGCACCAGCGCTTCGAGTTCGTCTTCCGTGAACATCAGGGGCGGCAGGTCGTATCCGTCGCGCAGCAGGTAACCGAGACCCGCTTCCCCCTCGATCGGCACGCCGCTGGCCATCAGATCGGCAATATCCCGGTAGATTGTCCGGTCCGACACTTCCAGCTCTTGCGCCAGATCCCGGGCGCGCATCAACCCGCTTCCGCGCAATAGCTGAATGATATCGAACAAGCGGTCGGCGCGGCGTGTCATTTTACCGCTGATCAGGCCAGCGGTTCGCTGACGTCAGCCCGGAAAGTGGCGTTTTTGTCTGTGGCGATGTTGCGGATAAGCGATTCGACATGGCCGAGATTGGTCTCGCCGTACCGCTTTTTCAGGCGTGCCGCATAGCTGAGATCATAGGCGGCGCGTTGAAGATCCTGATAAAGGGCGTCGATCATCAGGTAGAATTCGGTGTCTCCAAATTCCCATTGCCGTTCTTCATCGGTTTGGCCCGGCGGCATTGCGGTTTCGAAGTATTCTTCCATCCAGTGACGCCGGCGTTCCATATCGTCGAAATACCGCGCGATATAGACCAGAATATCGGTGACCAGAACATGCGCACCGGAATCCGAATACACGACCGGCCAGGAAAACCGTTCGCCCATCCGGTTGCGGGTCGCATCGACGATATCCTGGCAGCGTTTTTCGTATTCCTCGTAAAGGTCGGGCCCGATCATTTGCTGCAAGGCGCCGATGAAGGCGGGAATGACGCGGCGCGACAGGGTGCGGCCCTGTACCGGAGAATGGCCGTGCGGCGCCAGAAGGTAGTCGAACCGCTGGATAATCAGCCGTTCCAGCGGGTGCTTCCGCTGGCTTTCCGTCTGTTCGCGATGCATGGCTTCCTGCAGGTCGCGCCATCCGTTGAAGACCAGTTGCCGCATCTCGGGGTTGGTGTGCGGATCGACGGATTGCCTGATCGCGCGCAGGGCGTGCAATGGTACGGTTCCGTCGTTGGCGGCGGCGTGATCGCGTAGGTTGCGTTCCAGAATATCGAGCGAAACGCTCAGGATTCGTGCAAGCGATCCGGGGCCTATGCCGAGATCGGGCTGTTTGTCATCTGTTGCATCGTTCATGTGTCGATTTCCTGAATTGTCGCTGGACTTCAGACCTCATGTTAAGACCGCAGACTTGATCGCCGCCCCCTGTATAACCATAGTCCCGAATTCAACCAAGGCAAACGCACCGGCAGTCCGTTCAGGTGAGGACTGTCCGATCGGTTAATATCGGCGAAAAACATGACAGATTCACTTAAAATCGCATTGGCCCAGGTTAATCCGACCGTGGGCGACCTGGCCGGCAATGCCGACCTGATTCGAAAAATGCGGGCAAAAGCAGCAGAAGTTTCGGCCGATCTGGTTGTGTTTCCCGAACTTGTCGTCAGCGGCTATCCGCCGGAAGACCTGGTATTGAAGCCGTTTTTTCTCGACAAGATCGAAGCGACGGTCCAGGCGCTGGCGGCGGAAACCGGCGATGGCGGCCCGGCCCTTTTGATCACCGCGCCGTGGCGGGCCGACGAACCTGTCGGTCCGGCGAAAGCCTGGAACGCGGCGTTGCTGCTGGATCAGGGCGAAATCGCGGCGGTGAGGGCGAAAGTGGACCTGCCGAATTACGGCGTTTTCGATGAAAAGCGCGTGTTCGTCGTCGGATCGATGCCCGGCCCGATCAATTTTCGCGGGGTGCGCATCGGCGTGCCGATCTGCGAGGATATCTGGGGACCGGATGTCGTCGAATGCCTTGAGGAATCCGGCACGGAAATCCTGATCTCGCCGAACGGGTCGCCGTTCGAGATCGACAAGCCGGATTTCCGGGCGCAACTGGCCGGTACGCGCGTGACGGAAAGCGGCCTGCCGCTGGTCTATCTGAATCAGGTCGGCGGGCAGGATGAACTGGTGTTCGACGGGGCGTCCTTCGTGCTGAACGCTGACCGGTCGCTGGCGGTTCAGGCAGCGGCGTTTCGGGAAGACCTTATCGTCACCGACTGGCGGCGCGGGCCGGACGGCTGGGTCTGCGCGCCGGGCGTCAAGCATCCGCCGCCCGAACGGCTGTCGATGATCTATCAGGCGATGATGCTGGGCCTGCGCGACTATGTCGGCAAGAACGGGTTTCCGGGCGTGGTGCTCGGCATGTCCGGCGGTATCGATTCCGCGCTGTCGGCGGCGGTTGCCGTCGATGCGCTGGGGGCGGACAAGGTCCATTGCGTGATGATGCCGTCTCCCTACACCAGCAAGGCCAGTCTGGAAGATGCGGCGGAAGCGGCAAGTCTGCTGGGCTGCCGCATCGATACCGTGCCGATCTGGCCGGCCATGGAGGCGTTCTCCGATATGCTGGCGCCGATTTTCGGCAACCGGGCGCCGGATACGACGGAAGAGAACATACAGGCGCGGGCGCGCGGCCTGACCCTGATGGGCATCTCCAACAAATTCGGCGCGATGCTGCTGACCACCGGCAACAAGTCGGAAATGTCGGTCGGTTACGCGACGCTCTACGGCGATATGTGCGGCGGGTATTCCGTTCTGAAGGATATCTACAAGACCGATGTCTTCGCCCTGTGCCGCTGGCGCAACGAAACCCGGCCGGACGGCGCACTGGGGCCGGAAACGGCCGTGATGCCGGACCGCATCATCACCAAACCGCCCAGCGCCGAACTGAAGCCGGACCAGACCGATCAGGACTCGTTGCCGCCTTACGACATGCTGGACGATATCCTCGCCTGTCTGATCGAAAAGGAACTCTCGGTCGACGATATCGTCGCGCGCGGCCACGACCCGCAGGTCGTGCAAAGGGTCTGGCGAATGCTGGATCTGGCCGAATACAAACGGCGTCAGGCGCCGCCGGGGGTCAAGGTGACGGCGCGGGCCTTCGGGCGCGACCGCCGCTACCCGATCACCAACGCGTTCCGCAAAATTCTCTAGGTTATCGCAGGAAATACAGATGCCATCCGATACCGAAAAGCCCGGCCAGGCCGTCAAGGTCCGTTTCGCGCCCAGCCCGACCGGCCGCCTGCATGTCGGCAACACGCGCACCGTGCTCATCAACTGGCTGTTCGCCCGGAACCGGGGCGGCAATTTCCTTTTGCGGATGGACGACACCGATACCGAGCGCAGCACGGCCGAGTACGAAGACGGCATCATCGAGGACCTGAAATGGCTGGGTCTCGACTGGGATGACTTCGCCCGCCAGTCCGCCCGCATGGACCGCTATGATCTGGCGATGGAACGCCTGAAGGCCGACGGACGGCTGTATCCGTGTTTCGAAACCCAGGAAGAGCTGGAACTGAAACGCAAGATCCAGCTCGGCCAGGGCAAGCCGCCGGTCTATGACCGGGGCGCGCTGGCGCTGTCGGAAGACGAGAAGGCGGAACTGACACGGCAGGGCAGAATTCCGCACTGGCGCTTCAAGCTGCTGGACGAAGCGGTGGCCTGGGACGATCTGGGGCGCGGGCCGGTTCGGTTCGAACCGGGGCATCTGTCCGACCCGGTGCTGGTCCGCGAAGACCGCCGGCCGTTATATACATTGTCTTCGGTTGTCGATGACGGCGAAATGGCGATCACCCATGTCATTCGCGGCGAGGACCATGTCGCCAACACGGCGGTGCAGGTGCAGCTATTCCAGGCTTTGGGGTATGAGGCGCCGGCCTTCGCCCATATGCCGCTGATGATGGGGGCGGACGGCAAGTCGCTGTCGAAGCGCGTCGGCAGTCTGTCGCTGGCCGATCTGCGCGACCAGGGCATCGAGCCGCTGGCGCTGGCCGCCTATCTGTCGCGGCTCGGCACCTCCGCCGCGGCGGATGGCGGAGAGAAACTGACCGATCTTGTCGCGAAATTCGATATCGCCGATTACGGGCGCGCCTCGCCGCGTTACGAGCCGGAAGAACTGGCGATCCTGAACGCCAAGGTCATTCACCATACGGCCTTCGCCGATGTGAAGGACCGCCTGGCGGCGATGGGGCTGGACGGCATGACCGAACGGTTCTGGAACGCCGTGCGCGGCAATATCGGCAGTCTGTCGGAGGCCGGTTACTGGCTGCAGGTCTGCGACGGGTCGATCCAGCCGGATATCGCCGAGGAAGACGCCGGTTTCATCGCCGCCGCCGCCGGTCTGCTGCCGCCCGACCCGTGGAATGAGGCGACCTGGGATGCCTGGATTGCCGCAGTGAAGCGGGAAACGGGTCGCAAGGGCAAGGGCCTGTTCATGCCGCTGCGCAAGGCGCTGACGGGCAGGCCGCACGGACCGGAACTGAAAGACCTGCTGCCGCTGATCGGGCGGGCGCGGGTGAAAAGCCGGTTGGCGGGTTAGCCGTTTTACATTTGTGCATTCCTGGATAGCGTGACGCTGGACGACCGGCAGTGCCGTGAGGGTTAGCGGGTACGGGTCGTTGTTATGTATATTAGTGCACGGCCGTCAATACTTTGTCACAGTAACTCATGATGCATTGCTTACTATAAGTTGACGGAAATGTGTACACTGATTACCTGAATCGCACCGAATCGTCCTGTTTTGAAAAGAATAGTGTGTAAAATGTTCCATTATTGTTCTATAATGCCTGCATGCCCAAGAAGTTAACAGATAGCCAAGTACTCGGAGAAATTGGCGAAGCCGCAACCCGACTTCGGTTTCTTAGCATTGGTTTTCAGTTTGATTGTCGTTCTCGCCTGGAGGCTGGTGTCGACGGTATCGCAGAGGTAATGGACGATGGTCGTCCTTTGGCCCGTATGATAGCCGTTCAGGTGAAGGCAACGAAATCAGGCAAGTATACCTCTGAGGACGACCAAGGATTCAGCTACCTGCTGAAAAACAAAGACCTCGCCTATTGGCGTGGGTCAAATCTACCTGTAGTTATAGTTCTTTATCGGCAGTCAGATGAAACCTTTTATTGGCAAGAAATACCTTCGGGTTTCAATGAAAGTGAACGTCGCCTGCGATTTGACAAACAGAAGAATGTTCTGGACCGCGACGCTGTTGATCGCCTTGCAGCACTAACAGTTCCTAAAGCTGGATTTGGATACTTTGTGCCGCCTCTAGGTGGTGGCGAAGAAGCTCTCGTAAACATCCTACCTGTTATACTCCCCCGTGAAATCTTCGTTGCCTCAACGCCACATACCAGTAAAAAGGCAGCGTCAATCCTACTTGACGGCGATGAGGCTCCACGCTTCGATTGGGTTATTCGTGGCGGTTCGTTCTGGTCGTTCCACGATCCTAGGACATCGCAATGCCGCAACATCGTCGATCTAGATCAGGTCGAAGCGGTAGAAACAGATTTTCTTGCGTTCCATGAAGAAATCGAAGAGCAAAACAATTTCTCGTATTTGCTAAAGGCCACATTAAAGCACCAAGTTTGGGATGACCTTTGCTGGCACAAGGAAAACAAACTATTCTACTTCAGGGCTCTTAAGCCAAACCAATCGCGCACTTACTTCTATGAGGCATCGAAAAAGAAGACGAATGCAGTCGTCGTTAATGTCATCACCAGTAAAAAAGAAGAGGGCCGCGTAGATTTTGTACGCCACCATGCGTTCGTACCGCGTTTCGAACTGCTAGGCGATCAGTGGTTTTTGATCATCACACCCACGTACCATTTCACGACAAATGGTTTTACTCCCCATTCGTATCCTCAGGCTTTGCTCTCCGGGAAAAAACGAATGGATAACAGTGCATCTCTCCGAGGACAGGTCATCATGTGGCACAGATTCCTCACAAAGTCTGATTTCGCGAAAGATGATCTCTTTGGACAACAAGTCGAGAATTATCGCAGCCTTTGTTTCGATGTACCGCCTCAAATCGCACTTGAAACGCGCGTACCGGAAGATGTTTGGGGTTCGCAAAAGAAAAAGAGTGAAGAGTCTGATGACCAGCAAAGGCTCGCAGTGTGATGTCATTTGAGTGTAAAATATACGATGAACCTGAGCTTGAATTCGGCGATAAACATCATCATCCCGATCCTCGGTTGGGTTTAGTCGAAGCGGGACCACTGCAGCCTTATTTAGGTGAAGTAATCAATATCGCAGTCGTCGGCAGTGCCAAGACTGTTGAAGACGCTCAAAAATTCCTATCGGACGCCGTGACTGGCTTTACAGGAAAGTCTGAGAAACACCCGAACCTGCACCCAGATTTTCCGGGTCTCGGCAACCTCAACCCATTTCGTTGTCGGTTTGAGATTCAGGATGGCGCTACGGCAGCATTGCCCCAAAGTATAATTGAAAAAATCAAAAAAGAACCTGATCACTCTAAGGCGGTTGAGTTAGCCGTTGATGAAATTGTTTCTGAACTAAGGACTCTTGCTGAGAGTAGCCACCGGCCTGATGTAGCGATTATTGCGCTTCCTGTCACTTTGATCGAGCGCGTCTGGAATGCAAAAGTCGATTCAAAAAGCACAACGGAGAAAGATGACAGCGGAGGTTCTGATGCTCCTAATTTCCGCGGTATGCTCAAGTCTAAAGCTATGGATTTGAGGTTTCCTATCCAGATTGTTTGGGAAGATGTTCTCGACGAGAAAGCATCTATTCCCCGCAAGATCAAGGAAAGCCGTGACCGTGTTATTCAAGATCAAGCAGACAGAACTTGGAACTTAATGACGACGCTTTACTATAAAGGAAGTGGTCGCATTCCATGGCGCCGTATGCCGCGCGAAGGTGAGTATGCGGCTTGCTATGTCGGGATCAGTTTTTATCGAGAGGCAGGTGGCCAACAACTCTTCACTAGTGCGGCCCAGATGTTCGATGAACGTGGCCGTGGGTTTATTCTGAAAGGTAAGCGCGCGTTGACCGAAAGCCGTGGAAGGCATCCTTACATGACCTTTAACGATGCCTACGAACTAACTTCGCAGGTGCTTTCAGCCTACAAGAACCATCATCGACATTTCCCGGCACGTGTTATCGTTTTGAAGACGTCGCGTTTCAGAGATGATGAAGCTGAGGGCATACTCAAAGCAATTGAGGAAGCCGGTCCAGAACTTCGAGATCTCGTTTGGGTTCAAGAATCTTATTCGGTAAAAGTGCTTCGTGACGGAAACTATCCTGTTCTTCGCGGCACGTTTGTTAATCTTGCTGGAAAAGGGTTGCTCTACACAAACGGCAGTATTCCTTACTATGGGACCTATCCGGGCCAATATGATCCCCGTCCATTGTTGCTCTGCCCACACAAAAGTTGTGACAGCACAATTTCGCAGATTGCCGAAGAGGTTTTTTCACTAACTAAGATCAACTGGAATTCAACACAGATGAATCAACGGTTGCCAATTCCAATTCGGGCGGCGCGCAAAGTTGGGGAAGTCCTAAAGTATGTGGATGAAGATCAAGCAGTCAGTACCGATTACAGTAAGTACATTTGAATACACTTAAAAAGAAATATAAAATTCAGAGTACTATTTGATTTGTCGGTTTCTCATCTAAGAAATTATCGCGTTACGCATCATCGTTCTAATCGATACGCAGTTGATGGCAATTTGATTATGACCCAGCCGTGAGATGGTTGCGATTCTAGGGGTAACTGTTTCAGCTTCCGATCCGCGCCAGGGCGAATTCGACGACGCTGTCGATTGCCTGTTCCGGCGAAACGCGCTGCGGGTTCATGCAGCATTCCAGCCACAACCCGTCGGCCAGCGCGATCAGGCCGATGGCGATGTCGGCGGCGTCGCCTCGCGGGCCGGTGATGGTTTGGATCAGGTCGGTAAAGAAGATCTGGAACGCGGTTACCATTTCCCGCTGCACGGCGGCGATTTCGGGCTTGGTCAGCACCAGCCCCCAGAAGGCGACCATGATGCGCATCTGGCCGGGGTCGTTCAGATTGTCCGGGAAAAACGCCCGGACCGCCCGGTCGAGCGTGCGCTCCGGCGATTCAGTACGGTCGAGGCTCAAGCCTGTCATCCGGTCCAGCGCCTGCCGGTTGATCTGCCGGTAGGCTTCCACCAGCAGGGCATCCTTGCCGTCGAAATGATGCCGCACGAGACCCGCCGTCACACCCGCGCGCTCGGCGATCCGCCGCACGGTCGCGCCCTGGTGGCCGTGTTCCGCCAGACAGGCCAGCGCCGCATCGACAAGGCGGGCTCTGCCGTCCGAACCCTCTTCCGTCATCGCCATCAGGCTCTCCGATCGATCTTGACTATACGTTTGTATAGCCTCTAATACAGGAATTCACAGGCTGGGAATACAGGCAATGATAAAACAGTTCGACGACCGCACCGCCTTGCTGCTGATCGATGTGCAGAAGGGCGTCAACGATCTGCAGTATTACGGCGGGCCGACCGGCCGCCGCAACAACCCGGCTGCGGAGGACAATCAGCGGGCCCTGCTGACCGCATGGCGCAAGGCCGGCGGGCGTGTCGCCTTCACCCTGCATGACAGCATCGAGGACGGATCGCCGCTGAAACTGTCGCTGGAAACCGGCGAGCAGCTTGCCGGGCTGGAGGTTGAGGGCGGCGATATCAGCGTATCGAAAAGCGTGAACAGCGGTTTTATCGGCACATCGCTGGAACTGGACCTGCGCCGGGCCGGCATCCAGCGGCTGGTCATCGCCGGGTTCTTCACCAATGTCTGTGTTGAAACGACCACACGGATGGCCGGCAATATGGGCTTCGACAGCTATCTGGTGCACGATGCCTGTGCGACGACAAACCGGGTCGGTCTCGATGGCACGGACTACGAGCCTGAACTGGTTCACGCCATGGCCGTCGCCAATCTGCATGGCGAATTCTGCACCGCCCTCTCAACACACGATGCGCTGGGGCTGATCGCCGCCGATGCGCCCAACCTCAACCGCGTACAGGGAAACGAATAATGTTCGGATTGTCGTCAATGACCGCGCCGCTGAAACGGGTCGCCATGCGCCGCCCGGATTCCATGCTGACCGCCGATACGAAAGAATGGCACTACGGGCCGACCTTCGATCCGGCCGGGATCGAGCGGGAACATGCCGCATTCGCCGATCTCGTCGCGGCGTCGGGCGCGGAAATCATGTGGATGAACGGCAGCGACAACGGCATCGCCGATGCCGTGTTCACCTACGATGCCTCGCTGATGACGCCGAAAGGCGCGATCCTGATGGCGCCGGGCAAGCACCTGCGCAAGGGTGAACAGAATCTGCACCGCGCCTTTTACGAAGAAAACCAGATCGCCATTGTCGGTGAAATTACCGATCCCGGCACGGTCGAGGGCGGCGACACCTTGTGGCTGGACGAAACCAACCTTGCGGTCGGGCGGGGCTTCCGGACCAACCAGGCGGGGATCGAACAGCTCACCGTCATTCTTGCCGATCAGGGTGTGACCGTGCACGCCTTCGATCTGCCGGTGTTTCAGGGCGCGGCGGCCTGCCTGCATCTGATGTCGGTCATCAGCCCGGTCGATACGAAAACCGCCGTTATCTATGCGCCGCTGATGCCGGTGGCGTTCTGGCAGTTGCTGCAGGATATGGGCTACACGCTGATCGAGGCGTCGGAAGCCGATTTCGAGGACAGCAACGGGCTGAGCCTGAACATTCTGGCGACCGCGCCGGGCAAGTGCATCATGATCGACGGCTATCCGGCGACCCGGCAGGCGATGGAAAACGCCGGGATCGAGGTGCAGGTCTTCACCGGCACGGCCCTGTGCATCGCCTGCGAGGGCGGGCCAACCTGCATGACCCGGCCAATCCTAAGGTGATGTCATGAAACGACGCGTCGGCATCGTCCTGTTTCCCGGTTTCGAGACGCTCGACGCGATGGGACCTGTCGAAATGCTCGGCATGTATCCCGACGCTTTCGACATCGTTACCGTTGCCGAACTGCCGGGCGGCGTCGCCAGTGCGCAGGGGCTGAAAACAGGTATCGATGTTACCTTCGCCGATGGCGGACACTACGATATCCTGCTGGTACCGGGCGGTCCGGGGACGCGGCAGGAAGTTGCGAACCCGGTGATTATCGACTGGCTGCGGGAAAAATCCGCCCGGGCGGAGATCGTCACGTCGGTCTGCACCGGTGCGGCCTTGCTGGCGCAGGCCGGCGTTCTCAACGGCAAGCGGGCGACGACGAACAAGATCAGTTTCAAGTGGGTGGTATCGCAGGGGCCGACGGTAGACTGGGTGGCCGAAGCGCGCTGGGTTGAAGACGGCGATGTCATGACCTCGTCCGGCGTTTCCGCCGGCATGGATATGACGCTGGCGCTGATAGCGCGGTTGCTTGGCGACAAGGCGGCGGAGGATGCGGCCTTGTGGGCGGAATACACCTGGCACAGGGACAAGGATAGTGACCCGTTCGCCAAAGCGGCGGGGCTTGTTTGAAGGGAGACACCGGGATGAACGATTTCGGATCGCACAGCGAATTCGGCAAATTGCGGGAGGTCGTGGTCGGCTCGGCGCAGGACCTGCATCTGCCGCCTTACGGTAAGGACCTGTCGCACTACAACGACGATCTTCGCGAGGCTTTGCTGAAAAACGGTAAAAAGCCGCTCGACGTACAGAAACATTTCCCGGACCGCTACGAAGAAACCGTCGAGCAGATGGAAGGCGTGGCGAAAACCTTTCAGGACCTGGGCATCACGGTGCATCGGCCGCGGCCCTATACCGAGCCGGAAAAGAACTATCTCGGCCCGCTGCAACAGGGCTGGTCGCAGCTTTATGTCGCCGACCCGGTTTTCGTCATCGGCAAGCACTATATGGAAATCTCGATCCGCCGGGCCTACCGCCGCAAGGAAGTGTTTCCGCTGCGCGACCTGATCGCGCCGATGATCGAGAACGACCCGGAAGCACGTTACGTCGCGATGCCGCAATCGACCCCGTTCGACCCGTCGGGCGAGGGGCCGGGTCCGTTTCTGGAAGGCGGCGATATCCTGATCCACGGGACGGATGTTTTCGTCGGATATGGCGAATTGTGTTCCAACAAGGCCGGAGTCGACTGGCTGGCGCGCTATCTGTCCGACTGGGGCTATACGGTGCATCCGATGCGGATCAAGGGGCCGATCCTGCATGCCCTGGGCATCATGTGCCTGTTGCGAGACGGGCTGCTGATGGCGCACCTGCCGGCTCTGGCAGACGGCCTGCCGGAACCGCTGAAGAACTGGGATGTCATCGAAATATCGGAAGACGAGATGAACCGGCACGCCACCGTTGGCGTCAGCCCGGACGACAAACATTACATGATCGATCCGCATTTCAACCGCATCATGAACGAACTCGGCCGGCACGGCGTCGAACCGATCCCGACGCCCAGTGACGCTATCGGTTTCTGGGGCGGCGCGATCCGCTGTATCACGTTGCCGTTGTCCCGCGACCCGGCCTGACAGACAGGATTTGAACCATGACCCTTGATGCCAAACTTGCCGACAAGATCCTCGACGCCGTCGATAGCGGTTTCGACAAACAGGTGGCCTTCACGCAGGACCTCGTACGGTTTCCCTCCGTCCGGGGGCAGGAACATACCTGCCAGGATTTCATCTATAACGCGATGCGCGACCGCGGGCTGGCGATGGACCGCTGGGCGATCGATGTTGCGGAAATCGAAAACCACGATGGCTTCTCGCCGGTCAAGGTCAACTACGACAACGCCATCAACGTCGTCGGCACGCACCGACCCCGGCAGCAGACCGGCCGCAGCCTGATCCTGAACGGCCATGTCGATGTCGTGCCCGTCGGCCCGACAGACATGTGGACCCGGCCGCCTTTCGACCCGTGGATCGATGGCGACTGGATGTACGGCCGGGGGTCCGGCGATATGAAGGCCGGTCTGGCGGCGAACTTATTCGCATTCGATGCCTTGCGGGCCATTGGTTATCAGCCGGCGGCGCCTGTCTATCTGCAATCGGTGACGGAAGAGGAATGCACCGGCAACGGCGCGCTGTCAGCGCTGGTGCGGGGCTACCGGGCCGATGCGGCGATCATTCCCGAACCGGAAGACGACAAGCTGGTGCGGGCCAATGTCGGGGTGATCTGGTTCCGGGTGCATCTGCGCGGCATGCCGGTGCATGTGCGTGAGGCCGGGGCCGGGGCGAACGCCATTGAAGCATCCTTTCCGCTGATCCAGGCATTACGGGGTCTGGAGGAAAAATGGAATGCCGGCAAGAAGGGCATGAAGTATTTCGAGGATGAAGGCCACCCGATCAATTTCAATGTCGGTAAAATCGCCGGCGGCGACTGGGCTTCATCGGTGCCGGCCTGGTGTTCGTTCGATTGCCGGATCGCGATCTTCCCCGGTATCGATCCGCGTGACGCGGCGCGGGAGATCGAGGATTGCATCCGCACCGCTGCCCAGAAAAACGCGTTCCTCGCCAACAACCCGCCACAGGTTGAATTCAACGGCTTCTTCGCCGAAGGCTACGTGCTGGAGGAAGGGTCGGATGCCGAGAAAACACTTGCCGACGCCCACGCCAAATCCTACGGCAAGTCGCTGGAAAGCTTCGTCACCGCCGGGTATCTGGATGGTCGGGTGTTCATCCTTTATGACGATTGTCCGTGCCTGGTCTACGGGCCGTATTCGGAAAACATTCATGCCTTCGATGAACGGGTCAGCCTTTCGTCGGTGAAACGGGTAACCGGATCGATCGCGCTGTTCATGGCGGAATGGTGCGGGCTCGAACCGGTGGCCTGACCGCGGTTACTTTTTCTTCGGCTTGCTTTGAACCCGGAACACCGGTTTGAGCTGATACTGGTTCTTGACGACCTTCAGGTTCTGCATGATGTCGCAGCTCAGAATGTCGTCATGGCCGTAGATCTCGTCGGTCAGAAACTTTACGAAATTGTCGCGTTCCTCGAAAATCACTTCCACCAGCAAATCGTAGGGGCCGCTGACCCAGATGGCGTAAACAACGTCCGGATTCTCGGCGAGGCGGTTCGCGACCTCTTCCGGCTGGGCCGGCGGCGCAACCTTGACCCCCAGCATCGTATAGGCGTCGAAGCTCAGTTCCAGCGGGTCGACCACGGCGACGACCCGCATCGCGCCGGATTGCTGAAGCTGGTTTACCCGTTTGCGCACGGCGCCTTCCGACACGCCCAGCTTCGCTGCGATGGTTGAATACGGCGTTCTGCCGTCTTCCTGCAGTATCGTGATGATTCCGCGGTTGAGATTATCATGTGCGGTGCGTTCCGGCGGGCTCTTGTCACCGGTCTGCTGCGCGGGATTGGGGATCGGTCCTGGCATCGTGAGGTTCTAGTCCGATTCTGTTCTGGACGATATTCATACTGAAAACAGGTCTGCGGTTCGAATTCAATCGCCAATCTACAGAAATTTGTACGAAAACCGTATATTATTATTGACACGAATAAATATTAGGACTTAACGTCCTTTCAGAGTACGAAATACGTACTTGTTAAGGAGATTTGTTACGAATACCGAACGCAACACCGGGATTGGCCGCGCCGACCCGCTTTTTTCTGGATCAACGACATGTCTGCTGAACTGGGCCTATCGCTGAAGTCATTCTGGGAAACCGGATCGCCGAAACACGGCTTGCCGTCTCATGCCTATACCGATGAAGGTTTCTGGAAAGCCGAGTGCGCAAGCGTGTTTACCGAAAACTGGGTCTGCGTCGGATTCACGCACGAACTCGCCAGAACGGGCGATATCGTGCCGGTTACTGTTGCCGGTAAACCGCTGATTCTGGTGCGCGGCCGCGACGGGCAGATTGCGTGCTTCCACAATTCCTGCCGGCATCGCTGCATGATTCTGGTCGACAAGCCGGTCAATGTCGGCAAGGCGATTACATGCCCCTATCATGCCTGGTCCTACGGGCTGGATGGCGGTTTGCGGTCGGCCCCGTACTTCAACGGACGCGACAAGACACAGCCGGTTGATCCGGCGCTGGCGAAGGAGAGGCTTGTGCCGCTTCGGCTGGCGGTCTGGCACGACTGGATTTTCGTCAACCTCGATGGCGAGGCGCCGCCGTTTCTCGACTATGCGAAACCCTTGGTCGACCGCCTGGAAGGGATCGATTTCGCAAAACTCAAACCGGTGGCGACGCTGGATTTCGGCGAGGTTGCGACGAACTGGAAATTCATCATGGAGAATTTCATCGAGCCGTATCATGTACAGTTCGTGCACAAGACCACGACCGACCAGCCGCTGGTGGATCACTACACCATCGTCGATCCGCCCTGCCTCGGCAGCGCCGTCGATCTGGACCGGGTGAGCGGGAAAGCCAACAGCCTTGCCGTCAGTTCACGCTATCTGACGCTGTTCCCGAATTTCATCCTGGGTCGATATTTTCCGGATCAGCTCGGCGTTTATCTCAACGTTCCCCTGGGACCGGACCGCACCGCCCAGAAACGGGTCATCTATGCGACCGAAGGGCAGACCTATTCGGAAGGCCAGATCGACGCACTGAAAAAACTGTGGTGGGACGTCCACAAGGAAGATCATGCCATTTGCGAAAAAATGCAGCAGGGGCGTGCCTCGCCCGAAGCCGCAAGCGGCGGTTACCTGTCGCCGATGTGGGAAGACAGCGTGCGAGGCTTCCAGGAACTGGTCGCTGCCGCTGTTTCGGGAAAATCGGAACAAGGAGGTGTTTCGACATGACCGGGAAGCGAAGCCGCCGGCTTGCGCATACGATGCTGCGGGTCAGGGATATGGATGCCTCGTTGAAGTTCTATTGCGGCATTCTGGGTATGGAGGTTCTCAGGCAGACCGATTACCCGGACGGAAAGTTTACCAACACCTTCATCGGATACGGGCCGGAAGCGGAATTTCCAACGCTGGAACTGACTTGCAACTGGGACCGCGAAGACGCCTACGACAAGGGCGACGGCTGGGGTCATGTCTGCATAGAAACAGATGACGTTTATCAAACCTGCGAGGATCTGGCATCCATCGGCGTCACCATCACCCGGCCGCCCGGGCCGATGAAACACGGCACGCGCATCATCGCCTTCTGCGAAGACCCGGACGGCTACAAGATCGAACTGAACGAGTCGATCACGAAGATGCAGACAGAACCATCCGACCAACCCACAGGATAGATAAGGATTTCAACAATGGACAAGAAGCCGAAGCTCTACAAGTTTCAGGAAATAGAACACCGCCTCCACACGCTGGAGCCGGGCAAGTCCTACATCAAACCGTTCGTCACCAGCGCCGTCAGCAACACGATGTGCGGCGGCCTGAATTTCCTGAACAATGTGTCCGTGCCGTGGGACCTGACCTGCGATGAAATCATCTACTGCATGGAAGGCACATTCCGACTGACGTGCGACGGCGAGTCGTATGAATGCAGTCCCGGCGATGTTCTTTATGTGCCGAAAGACAATCATATCGCCTATGAATGCGACGAGAAATGCGTGATCTTCTATGCCGCCTATCCGCACGACTGGAAACAGCAGGCCGGCATCACCTTCGTGCCGGGCATCGACCCCGAAGACATGCCGAAACCGGCCTGACTCGGAAATACTCAGGAAAGATAGATACTCGACGTGTTGCTCGGCGGCTGGACGCAGAGCGGAAATATGCCGCCCAGATGTCTGACCTGGTCCAGTTGCCGTTCCGTCCTTTCCGGATCGGCGCCGGCTTCCGGCAACACTACGAGCCGATTATCCGGAATGCCGCAATAACTCATGATTCCGTAGGGCATCTGTACACCCATCGCCATCGTATAGGCGTGTTTTTCGAAGCCTTCCTCGTCATTCGCGCCAAGCCCGATCATCAGCCCGTATTCGTGCTTTAGCTGCTTGCCGCCATAGGCCCAGTCCTTGTTCCAGACCCGGTCCACCCAGCCTTTCAGCATGGCGGGCATCGACCACCACCAGATCGGGAAAACCATCACGATGGCGTCGTTCCGGTCGACCCGTTCCATTTCGTGATGCACGACATCGCTGTATCGCTTGTCGGTGACAGACCAGTCCGGTTCGTCTTCCGGCATCAGTACCGGGTTGAACCCTTCGCCGTACAGGTCGGCCCATTCGATTTCGTGGCCTGCCTCCAGCGCGCCAGCTTCGAACGCTTCCGCAACGGCGCCGGACAGCGACTGCCGCCGGGGGTGACAGAAAACCAGCAGTATCTTCATCCAAGTCTCTCCCTTAAACCGGCATTCTCCCTCGCGATTCCTTTGTTGCCAAGCCGGTTCCGGAATCTTATGATCCGCCCGGTTTGAAACTGGCACTGGACGAACCGAGTATGTTTCGGGAAACGCCCGTATCGATTATCTCCATCATCATCCGCTGCATTATCAGCGGCTGTCGGGGCTGTTGTTGCTGAACAACAGATGACCGGTGGCCGACGGTATCAGCGCCGCCCAGTACTTCCTTTAAAACCGAATAGAAGATGATTGAGGACGGGAACGCGCGCCAGCGCGTCTCGGAATAAAATGACACAATTGACCATCTACAACACCGCGACACGGCGGAAAGAACAGTTCGAACCGCTCGACAGAAACGGCAAGGGCATCGGCCTGTATGTCTGCGGGCCGACGGTCTACGACCGCATTCATATCGGCAACGCCCGACCTTTGGTCGTTTTCGATGTGTTGAACCGGCTGCTGCGGCATTTGTTCTGCAAGGTCACCTATGTCCGTAACATCACCGATGTCGACGACAAGATAAACGCGCGGGCGGCAGAGCAGGGCATCGCCATCCGCGACCTGACGGAACAGACCGTTGAAGGCTTCCACGAAGACGCGGCGGCTTTGGGCTGCATCCAGCCCGACATTGAACCCCGGGCGACGGACCATATTCCGGCGATGATCGCGATGATTGAGGATCTGATTTCGAAGGGGCATGCCTACGAGGCGGACGGTCATGTGCTGTTCAACGTGCCGTCCTGGGACGAGTACGGGAAATTTTCCGGACGGGACCGGGATGAGCAGATCGCCGGCGCGCGGGTCGAGGTGGCGTCCTACAAGAAGGACCCGGCTGATTTCGTGCTGTGGAAGCCGTCGACGGATGACATTCCCGGCTGGGATAGCCCGTGGGGATACGGCCGGCCCGGCTGGCATATCGAATGCTCGGCGATGAGCGAACAGTATCTGGGTGAAACCTTCGATATCCATGGCGGCGGCGTCGATCTGGTGTTCCCGCATCACCAGAACGAAATCGCGCAAAGCCGCTGCGCCCATCCGGATGCCGAATTCGCCCGCTACTGGATGCATAACGGGTATCTGATGAGCGAAGGCGAGAAGATGTCGAAATCGCTCGGCAACTTCTACACCGTGGCCGAGCTTCTGGAAGAGTTTCCGGGCGAGGCCCTGCGTCTGGTGATCCTGAAAACCCATTATCGTCAACCGCTGGATTTCTCGAAGGACAAGTGCCGGGAAGCGAAGACAGAACTGGACCGGTTCTATTCGGCGCTGAAATCGGGCGCCGGTGACGTTGAATCCGGAACGCAAGACTCGCGGATGATAGCCGCCATGACAGACGATCTGAACACACCGAAGGCAATATCCGTTCTGCACGAATTGTCGAAGGACCCGGCGCAGTTGCGCGCCGCCGGTGCGATGCTCGGTCTGCTGCAGCACGACCCGGATGCCTGGCTGAAAGGCGAATCGACAACGGTCTCAGGCCCCGACGCCGACCGGATCGAAGCGCTGATCGCGGAACGCGCCGCAGCAAAAAAAGCGAAGGACTTCGCGCGGGCCGATGCGATCCGCGACGATCTGTATGACAATGGTATCGTGCTGGAGGATAAAACCGGCGGCGTCACCGAATGGCGGCGGGAGTAGGGACATGACCGATACAAACCCCGATCGCGTCTATCTGTTCGACACCACCCTGCGCGATGGCGCGCAGACCCGTGGCGTCGACTTTTCCGTAGTCGATAAAACGGCCATCTCCCGCGCGCTGGACAGCATCGGCGTCGATTACGTCGAGGGCGGCTGGCCGGGTGCGAACCCCACCGATACTGCCTTTTTCGACCAGCCGCCTGACTTCAAGACCGCGAAACTGGTGGCCTTCGGCATGACGCGGCGGCCCGGAAGGTCGGCGGAAAACGACCCCGGTCTGGCGCCGATCCTGAACGCGAAGGCGGATGCCGCCTGTCTGGTCGGCAAATCGTGGGATTTCCATGTCGATGTTGCGCTGGAAATCAGCCACGAGGAAAACATCGCGATGATCCGCGAGTCCATCGCGCTTGCGGTGAAACGCGGCCGCGAGGCGATGTACGACGCCGAGCACTTTTTCGACGGTTACAAGGCCAATCCCAATTTCGCCCTGGCCTGTGTAATGGCGGCCTACGAGGCCGGTGCGCGCTGGGTCGTGCTGTGCGACACCAACGGCGGCACCCTGCCGCATGAAGTCTACGATATCGTCAAGCAGGTGACGCAGTATATCCCCGGCGAGAGGCTGGGCATTCATGCCCATAACGATACGGAAAACGCGGTGGCGAACTCGCTGGAAGCGGTGCGCGCCGGGGCGCGACAGGTGCAGGGCACGATCAACGGTCTGGGCGAACGCTGCGGCAACGCCAATCTGTGTTCGGTCATTCCGTCGCTGATCCTCAAAATGGGGTATTCGACGGGCATCACGGCGGATGCCCTGACCGACCTGACGCAGGTGTCGCGCCTGCTCGACGAACGGCTGAACCGGTCGTCCAACCGCCATCAGGCCTATGTCGGCGAAAGCGCTTTCGCGCACAAGGGCGGGCTGCATGTTTCCGCTGTCACGAAAGACCCGCGCACCTACGAACATATCGAACCGGCACTGGTCGGCAATGAACGGCTGATTGTCGTGTCCGATCAGGCCGGAAGGGCGAATGTTCTGTCGCGGCTGGAGGAACTGGATATCGTCGTTGAGGACGAGAAAATGATTTCCCGTCTGCTGCGCACGGTGAAGGACAAGGAATTCGAAGGCTACGCCTATGACGGGGCGGAAGCGAGTTTCGAACTGCTGGTGCGCCAGACCCTGGGGCAGGTGCCGAAATATTTTGTCTGTGACCGGTTCCGCGTGATGGACGACCGACGCCGTAACGCCAAAGGCGACCTGGTGACGGAATCGGAAGCCACGGTGACGGCCAGTGTCGGTGGCGAAAGCCTGATGCGGGTCGCCATCGGCAACGGGCCCGTCAATGCACTCGACAACGCCCTGCGCGATGCGCTGGTGACGTTCTATCCGAATCTCGCGGACATGCATCTGGTGGACTACAAGGTGCGGATCCTGCCGCCCAGCGCCGATACATCGGGGACGGACGCCGTTACCCGCGTTGTCATCGAAAGCGCCAATGGCGACGGCGAAAACTGGATGACGGTCGGGGTTTCGCCCAATATCATCGACGCCTCTTACATCGCCCTGCGCGACGCCTACGCCTACAAGCTGTTCAAGAGCGGCGAGGGGCTTTAGCCCTTCGCGGACAGTACCCGGCGCAGGATCGGCTCGAGCTTCGCCGCCATGGCGGGGTCGCGGCTGGCGGGATGGGTGATGAGCGCGGTATCGAGCACCGTGTCGGTGCCGCAGGCCGGTTCTTCCGGCCATGAATTCAGGTGTTCCAGCACGTATTTTGTCAGCGCCTTCGCCTTGCCGGCGTTCTGCTGCAGGGTCCGGATGACAATCGCGACATCGACCGTGTCATGGTCTTCATGCCAGCAATCGAAATCGGTCACCATGGCGACGGTCGCGTAGCGGATTTCGGCCTCGCGGGCCAGCTTGGCTTCCGGCATGTTGGTCATGCCGATCACATCCGCTCCCCATGACCGGTAGAGCTTGGATTCCGCCAGCGTCGAGAACTGCGGCCCTTCCATCACGACGTAGGCGCCGCCGCGCTGATACGGAGTCGCCTGCTGCTTCAGGCCGGCCTCGGCGATATCGGCCAGAAAGGGCGAGGTCGGATGCGCCAGCGGCACATGCGCCACGAAGCCCTCGCCGAAGAAGCTCTTTTCCCGGGCGAAGGTGCGGTCGATGAACTGGTCGACAAGCACGAAATGGCCGGGCGCGAGGTCTTCCTTCAGCGAGCCGACGGCGGAAAGCGACAGGATATCCGTAACACCGCAGCGTTTCATTGCGTCGATATTGGCGCGAAAATTGATGCTGCCGGGTGAGTGCACATGCCCGCGTCCGTGCCGGGGCAGAAAGAACACCCTGGTATCGCCGAGCGCGCCGCTGAGGATGGCGTCGGACGGCGCCCCCCAGGGGCTTTCCACGTCGATCCACTGGGCGTTTTCAAGCCCGTCGATATCATAGAGACCGCTGCCGCCGATTACGCCCAGCACCTTGCCAGCCATCGCCCTGTCCTTCCGTCGTCAAACGGACAGCGTTCACCATCTTCTTCGGTTTGACAACGCTTCAAACGCGCCTCATAACCCGCCGCCATGGCAGGAACGGATAAAACCCAGGACGTGGCCGCGCAGCAGGTCGACACGCCGTATGTGATTCTGGTCGAACCGCAGCTCGGCCAGAATATCGGCATGGTTGCCCGCGCGATGCTGAACAGCGGCTGGAACCGGCTGCGCCTCGTTAAACCGCGCGATGGCTGGCCCAGCACCGAAGCGGCGGCGGCGTCATCCGGCGCACTCAGCGTCATCGAGAATGCGGAACTTTTTGAAACCACCGCGGAAGCCGTCGCCGATCTTCAGCGCGTCTACGCCACCACGGCGCGGTTGCGCGACATGACTAACCGGGTGCTGACGCCGAAAGCCGCTGCGCCCGAACTGCTGTCTCTCGCCCGGAACGATGTGAAGACCGGTATTCTCTTCGGCCCGGAACGCACCGGCCTGACCAACGACGACGTGACGCTATCGGATACCATCATCGAAGTGCCACTGAACCCGTCCTTCAAGTCGCTGAACCTGTCGCAGGCGGTGTTGCTGGTCGCCTATGAATGGTTTCAGCTTACGGTCGAGGGGCCGGACGAACGGCTGGAATTCGGCGATACGAACCTCGCCGAGAAGGCGTCGGTGCTGAATTTCCTGAACCGGTTCATCACGGCGCTGGAAGAGGGCGGTTTTTTCAAGTCGCCGAACATGAAGCCGGTGATGATCCGCAACATCCACAACATGTTCCAGCGGGTGGGGCTGACGGAACAGGAAATCCGCACCCTGCACGGCTGTGTCGAGGCGTTGAAGCGTTGGGGAAAGAAGAATCCATAGGATCGAAAGGTCCGGCATGTCCGAAAGTTTGACATAAGGCCGGAAATTCCTATAGTGCGCGGCTTCCTGGGAATGTGGATGGATTCCATCGAGGTTTCATCCCGCCGCCTGGTTCAGGCCGGGGCCGGACTACCGGGACAAAACAGACCAACCGGGTGCGGGGAGATCTCCGCGCCGAGCAAAAACGGGATTATATACTTATGAGTAAACGCATTAACGCGAAGTACAAGATTGACCGCCGTCTCGGCGTCAACCTCTGGGGTCGCCCCAAAAGCCCAGTAAACCGCCGCGAATACGGCCCCGGCCAGCACGGACAGCGCCGCCGCAAGCCGTCGGATTTCGGTATCCAGTTGATGGCGAAACAGAAGCTGAAAGGCTATTACGGCAATATCGGCGAAAAGCGCTTCCGGCGCTATTATGAAGACGCCGCGCGTCGCAAGGGCGATACCGGCGAAAACCTGATCGATCTGCTGGAACACCGTCTCGACGCGATTATCTATCGCGCGAAATTCGTACCGACCGTGTTCGCCGCGCGCCAGTTCGTTAACCATGGCCATGTTCTGGTCAATGGCCGCCGCCTGAATGTCGCTTCCTATTCGGTAAAGGAAGGCGACGTGATTTCGGTTCGCGAAAAAAGCCGCAATATCGGCCTGGTTCTGGAAGCCATGGAAAGTTCGGAACGGGAAGTTCCCGATTATCTTGAAGTCGACCACAACAAGATGACGGTTTCGATTGTCCGCACCGTCGGACTGGAAGATGTGCCGTATCCGGCGCACATGGAGCCGAATCTGGTCGTAGAATTTTATTCACGCGTCTGATCGGAACGATCGGATGCGATCGGAAAGCCGGCCCTTGGGCCGGCTTTTTGTTTGGCGGCCACTCTAGCGCTTTGCTGGCGGCGTTTCCGAATCGTCATCCTGCGGGTCGAGCGAGGCGTCTTCCGGGGTGTCTTTGTCGGCCGCTTCTTCCTCGGTTTGCCGGCGCAGGGCGTCGGTTGCCGACTTTACAGCTTCCTCTGACATGCGTGGATCCAGTTTGCTAGTCAGCGGGCCGGGCTGGGGTAGCGAGACGAAGCGTTCGCGGCCTTCTGTCGGAACCGCGTCACGCTCGCGAATGCGATACAGCACGAATATGACGAACAGGGCGGCAACCGTTGCGGTATAGAAAAACAGACCGCCCGGGCCGACGAATTCCATCGTGGTCGCGGCGGCGGTCGGGCCGATAATGCCGCCGACGCTCCAGGCGAACAGCAGGCTGGACGACATGGCGACCATCAGCTCCGGTTTCGCCCGGTCGGCCGTGTGAGCGATACAGACGGCATAAACGGTCGACGCCGCGCCGCCATACAGCGCGAACAGGCTGTAGAGAACCAGTGTCGTTACATCGCCGATCAGCGCGAGTACGATGGAAATCACAACCATGAAACTGCAAAGCCCGACAATGATCATGCGCCGGTCGAACCGGTCGGAAAGCCAGCCGATGGGCCATTGAACGACGAGGCTGCTGATCTGCATCGCCGTCATCAGGCCGGCGACCATGCCGGGCTGCAACCCGTGCGATTCCGCGTAGACGGGCATGATTGAGAACACGGACGAATTCGTCATGCCGAGCGCAACGCAGCCGACAACGCCGGCCGGGGCGATCTTGTAGAATTCGCCGATATTCAGGCGCGTCATCGGCGGCAGAGTCGGGCTGGGACCTTTCGTCATCGCTATCGGCACCAGCGACAGGGAAAGGAACGCGCTAATCAGCATGAAGAACTGGGGTCCTTCGATTGACCCGAGACCGAGCAGCAAAGGCGCGCCGCCGAGCCCGATTTTCGTCGCCAGCATATAGGCGGCAAACACCCGGCCGCGCGATTCCTTGGGCGTCTTCTCGCTGACCCAGCTTTCGCTGACCATCATCAGTCCGGCCATGCACAGGCCGATACAGCCGCGCGAGATCGACCACGCGATTGTGTTGACGTCGATGGAAAGCACGAGGCTGAGGATGGAAAACATCGCCGCGCAGGCCGCGAAGGCGCGGATATGCCCGACGCGTTTGATGATATAAGGCGCTCCGATACAGCCGGCCAGAAAACCGCATGAATACGTCGTCGCGACGATACCGATTTCCGTTGTCGAGATTCCGGCCGATCCCATGGCGAGAGGGATCAGCATGATCAGTATCCCGTTACCGGACTGCAGGAATATCATGCTGAGGATGACGGCACTGACAGCCAGGTAAGGGTTCTGTTTCTTTTCCATTAATTCTGCTTCGGTTGCGCGACCTGCCAGCCAGCCTAGAAGGATTTCCCCAAAAAGGAACCCCCGATCAAGGATCGGGGGTTCGAAACACTTACGGATGCGGCCTGCCTTAGTTGTCGGCTGCCTTCATACCGCCCTTGCGTTTTCTTTCCTCCTGCAGGTTCGTCAGCCAGTCCGGATCCATTTCCGGAACCGACGACAACAGAAGGTCGGTGTATTCGTGGTGCGGCGGCTGGAACATTTCTTCCTTCGGCCCGTTTTCGACAACGCGACCCTGCAGCATCACCGTTACTTCATCTGCGATGGACCGTACGGTCGCGAGATCGTGCGTGATGAACATGTAAGCCAGGTTAAACTCGCTCTGCAGCCTGTCCAGCAGACGGAGGATGCCTTCCGCGACCAACTGGTCGAGTGCCGATGTGACTTCGTCGCAAATGATCATACGGGGTTCCGCCGCCAGCGCCCGTGCAATGCAGATACGCTGTTTCTGACCGCCCGAAAGTTCTGTCGGCAACCGGTCGATATACTCATCCGGTTCCAGCTCGATCAGGGAAAGAAGCTCGCGGATGCGCTCTTCTTTTTTCTTACCCTGCATGCCGAGATAGAAACTGAGCGGCCGGCCGATCGTGTCGCGGATTCGCTGTTTCGGGTTCAGGGCCGTATCCGCCATCTGATAGATCATCTGGCACTGGCGAAGCTGATCCTTGGAGCGCTGCCGGAAATCTTTCGGCAAGGGCGTCCCGTCGAAAAGCACCTCTCCCTTTGACGGCGGCAGAAGACCGGTAATCACCCGGGCTGTCGTGCTTTTACCGCTGCCCGATTCGCCAACGACGGCGACGGTACGGCGTTCGTATACCGAAAGATCGACATCGTAGAGAACCGGCACCGGGCCATATGACGCCGTGACGTTCTTGACCTCGATGATCGGCGTCGCCGAGTCGGAAACTTCCGCCATCGTTTCCTTCTTGAAAGACCGGACGGCCCAAAGCGACTTCGTATAGTCTTCGGTCGGGTTCGACAGCATCGACCGGGTGTCCGATTCCTCGACCAGATCGCCTTTCAGCAGCACCATGATCTTGTCGGCCATCTGCGCCACAACCGCCAGATCGTGGGTGATGTAGATCGCCGCCGTGTTGAACTGCTCGACAACATCCCGGATCGCGGCCAGAACCTCGATCTGGGTTGTCACATCGAGCGCGGTCGTCGGTTCGTCGAAGACGATCAGGTCGGGACGGCAGGACATCGCCATTGCCGTCATCGCCCGCTGCAACTGCCCGCCGGAAACCTGGTGCGGGTATCTGTGCCCGATTGTGTCCGGATTCGGCAGACGCAGCCGGCCGAACAGATCGACCCCGTCCGATTCAGCTTGCGACCGTGACAGCTTGCCGTGCTGAACCGGCGCTTCACAGTACTGGTCCATCAACCGGTGAGCCGGGTTAAACGCCGCCGCCGCGCTTTGCGCGACATACGAAATGCGGGCGCCCCAGATATGCCGGCGTTGGGAATCGGAACATTTTAAAAGATCGGTTCCGTCGAAGTTGATCGTTCCCTCGGAAACCCGGCAGCCGTCGCGGCAATACCCCATTGCGGCGAGACCGAGGGTTGATTTCCCCGCGCCCGATTCGCCGATCAGCCCCAGCACTTCACCGCGGTTAAGCGTTACATCGATTCCGTGAACAATTTCGTTCCAGGTCTCGTCCGATTGGCCTTCAATGCGCACGCCGCGCATTTCGACCAGCAGGTCACCTTTTTGACCTTTGTTCTCTTGCTTGCTCATTAGTTTTTCAATCCGCTTGTTTTATGCAGGAACCAGTCAACGACGAAGTTTACGCCAACCGTCAGCAACGCGATGGCTGCCGCCGGGATCAGCGGGATCGTGACGCCGAAGGTGATGAGTGTCGCATTGTCACGCACCATGCTGCCCCAGTCGGCCAGCGGCGGTTGAATGCCCAGCCCCAGGAAGCTCAGTGCGCTCAGGGTCAGGAAAACGAAGCAGAAGCGCAAGCCGAACTCAGCCACCAGCGGCGGCATGATATTGGGTAGAACTTCACGCGTGATGACATAGAACAATCCCTCGCCCCGCAGTTTCGATACCTCGACAAAGTCGAGAACCACGACATTCATCGAAACGGCTCTGGCCAGCCTGAACACGCGGGTCGAATCCAGCACACCGATCACCAGGATCAGGGCCGGGATCGATGTGCCTACGATCGTCAGAATCATCAGCGCGAAAATCAGGGCCGGAATGGCCATCAGAACATCGACGACACGGCCCAGGATCTGGTCGACCCAGCCACCGAGCGTTGCGCCCAGCAGCCCGAAAAATCCGCCCAGGAAGAAGGCGAACAGGGTTGTGATAACCGCGATCCCCACCGAATTCTGAGCGCCGTAGATCAGGCGGGACAGCATGTCCCGGCCCAGGTTGTCGGTTCCCAGAACATATTCGGCGTTCGAATCTTCCAGCATGGAGGGAAGATATTCGGATCCGACAATTTCAGTCTCGCCGTACGGCGCTACGATGCCCGCGAAGAACGCCAGAAAGATATAGACGACGATCACGATAAATCCGAAGCGGGCGCTCCACGGCGCGAGGCGCCATAGTTTTGATGCTTGTTTCATTATTCTTACCCCCTCAGCGCGGATGCAGTAGACGCGGATTGCTGATGATCGACAGAATGTCGGCCAGCAGATTGAACAACACGAAGGTTGCCGCGAAGATCAGGCTGCATCCCTGAACGACCGGAAGGTCACGTTTCGCCACCGAATCCACCAGTAGCTGACCGAGACCCGGATACACGAACACCACCTCGACAACGACAACCCCGACCACGAGATAGGCGAGGTTCAGAACGATGACGTTGATGATGGGGGCGAGTGCGTTCGGCAGGGCGTGCTTTGTAATAATCCGTTGCGGCGACAGCCCTTTAAGACGCGCCATTTCGATATACGGACTTGCAAGCAGGTTGATGATCGACGCCCGGGTCATCCGCATCATATGCGCAACCACGACCAGTGTCAGGGTCAGGGCCGGGAGGATCGTCCGGTAAAGACGGTCGATAAAGTCGATGCCCGGTCCGATGTTCGAAATACTGGGGAAAACCGGATTATTCACGGACAGGAACAGAATGAGGATATACGCCACGAAGAATTCCGGTGTCGAAATGGAAGTCAGCGTTGCGACATTGATCCCGCGGTCGAACCAGGAATTACGATACAGAGCGGCGAGGATGCCAAGCGTCACTGCCAGCGGAACCGCGATGATCGCCGCAACAGCCGCCAGGAACAGGGTATTGCCCAGCCGGGTGCCGATCAGTTCGGAAATTTCGCGTTTGTTGGCGAGTGACACACCGAAATCGCCCTGAACGATGCCGCCAAGCCATTCCAGATATCTGATGTGGGGCGGCAGATCGAGGCCGAGTTCCCTGCGGAAGGCGGCAACGGTTTCCGGTGTCGCGGATTGACCAAGGATTTCCTGCGCCAAATCTCCTGGGAGCAATTCAACTCCGAGAAAAATGATCAAGGAAATTACAAAAAGTGTAATCAGCCCCAGGCCAAGGCGCTGAATCACCATCTTCGGTATCGGATGCATGGCTTAAACCAGTCTCCCCAAATGCGATTAGATAGCGAACAAACAGGTAAACGACGCCGAGGACGGCTGGTTTACGTGCTTCCGATCGGCAGGACACCGGTTTCCAGCTTAAACTGCTGATTTGTAAGACGCAGATTTTACCTGGTCGTCGGTTCCCAATTAATCGGTATGTACCTAATCTTCCTGTTCAACCACTCTGCGGAGATTTCATGAGTTCTGCGCAGCTTTATCATTACTTTTTCACGGTAGCGTACAAATCCACGTCCCGAAACCCCCTTTTGGCGCGAATCTGCGTATTCCCGGTGTTCCGGCGCGCTCCGTCGAGGTGAAATAAATTCAACATATTACGTGATCTTGGGAGGCAGGACGAAAAGCCATTCCCCTTTTCTGGTCCAGTAAGCAGGCCGGAATGCCGTCTGTCAGACGCAACGGCGTGGAATTGTTTTCCGCCACGACCGTTCGAATACGACCTTGTCGTCGTCGAAGGCTTCAAGGCGCGCACTGAGATAGAAGAATTCCGCATCGCTGGTAAGACGACCATAGGCTTCGGTGCGGATCCGCCACGGCTGCCCCGCATAGTCCCGGGCCAGAGTCTGCGTCCAATGGGTTTCCATTAAAGCGGATAAGGGGTCGTTCGCGGCAATTTCGTACCGTTCCCGCCGAACCGATCCGACGGTAAGACCGAAATCGGCGTATTCGTAATCGCCTGTATCGTATTCAAGGGCGACGATGGTGCGGCCGGTATGCTGTTCATAGGTGACGTCGCGACTCATCCCGCCGCGACGGTGCGATTTCAGATGCGTCGGCGGCGCACTGACCGGTTCTTCAAAGACATGGTCCCGCAGGTCGTGGTTTTCAGCGAGCGGCAGTGACAAACCGCAGCCGTCTGTATCAAGCGTCAGTTCCACGAGGTCGGGGGTCGGCCAGATCAGCGGCCAGTAGGCGGTTGAAACGGCAATACGTATGCGGTGGCCCGGCAGAAAACGGTGTGCCGTGTTGTTCAGTGGCACGTCGATATCGATGAATTCGCCTGCCGGCATCGGTTCCGGGGCTTCCCGGCTGTTGCGGTGCGACAGGTTGATGGTCTGGTAGCTGACCCGCATTACCGTGCCGTCCGGATTCACGTCGTTCAGGCGGATGGCAAGTTGCGCCTGGGGCTTGTCGACTTTCAGGCGCAGGCGCACGACCGGCCGGCCCAGTATCCGTGTTTCCCCGTCCAGAACCGCGGACGTGAAGCTAAGAGATTTTATGTCTTCCAGCCGCTGGTCGTTCGGCTGGTCCGGGCCGATCCAGGCGAAGTATTCGCCGGAAAACACGCCGATATCCTGGTCCGAGACATGCGATACGGTTTCCTGCGGCTGTTTGCTGTCATGCAGTCCGGTGGCGGAAAAGTGGAGCTCTTTGATGGTCTGGTCCGGTATCGGCCAGGAATCGACCGCCCGCCATTCGCCCGGCATTTCCGAAAGCGCCGGCGCCGGCCGCGTGCCTTCCCGAAAGTAGGCGCGCAAAGCCGGGTCCTTGTCGGCGCCGGTCGGGCGGTCTTTCAGCCAGCGGTCCCACCAGCGCAGCATTTCCTGCAGAAACCCGATACGCGGTTCCGGTTTGGCGAGATGCGGATACAGATGAACCCAAGGGCCAAGGATACCTTTTACCGGGGCTGTCTGGTTTTCCAGCAGTTCCATGACGGCGTTCATGTATCCGTCGGCAAGGCCGCCGACGATCAGCACCGGGCATTGGATGGCCGACCAGTCTTCGCAGACCGATCCGTGTTTCCAGTAGTCATCGCGATGCTGGTGGTCCAGCCAGGTTTCCGCCAGATGCGGCTGATCCGCCAGACGGGACAGCCAGATGTCCTTCCAGTTTGACCCGAACAGGGCCGGGTCGGGCGGGCGGGACATATACGACATCATCTGCGCCGACCACGCGAAATTATTAATCAGCAGGCAGCCGCCCTTGTAGTGGATATCGTCTGCGTAACGGTCGGCGGTGGAAGCGATAGATACAACGGCCTGAAGTTCCGGCGGTCGCCGCATGGCGACCTGCAAGCCGTTGAAACCGCCCCAGGAAATGCCAACCATGCCGACCCGGCCGTTCGACCACGGCTGGTCGGCGATCCAGCGCAAGACTTCCAGACAGTCATCCTGTTCCTGCGGCAGGTATTCGTCCTGCATCACGCCTTCGGATTCGCCCGCCCCGCGCATGTCGACGCGGATGCAGGCATAGCCGTGTCCGGCAATATAGGGATGGGTTTGGTCGTCGCGGATCGCCGTTCCGTCGCGTTTGCGGTAGGGCAGGTATTCCAGGATTACCGGCACCGGCTTTACCATGCTGTCGGCGGGCCGCCAAAGCCGGGCCGCCAGATGCGTGCCGTCCGAAAGCGGAATTTCCGCATTGGCTTCTTCGACGACGGGTTCGGGAAACTGGTCGATAACGGCCATGGCTTTGCTCTTCGCGGTTGTTTCGCGTCGTATCTTATCGGCGCAACGGCGGGGAGCAAGAAAAAGGGCCGCTGAAAAGCGGCCCTGTCAAATTCTTATCCCGTTTGACGGTCAGGCTTCGACCTGGACGTCGATGCCTCGGGTATTCATCAACTCGATCAGTTCACCGGTTTCGAACATTTCCCGGATGATGTCGCAACCGCCGACAAACTCGCCCTTCACATAAAGCTGCGGAATGGTCGGCCAGTTCGAATATTCCTTGATGCCGTTGCGGATGCCGTCGTCTTCCAGGACATTCACGCCTTTGAATTTGACGCCCATATGGTTCAGCACCTGAACCACGGCGGCCGAAAAGCCGCATTGCGGAAATACAGGCGTGCCTTTCATGAACAGCACGATGTCGTTGTTGTTCACTTCGCCTTCAATTTGTTCAGTTACCGGATCGGTCATCGGATATCCTTTCGATTTCTTTGTCAGGCGCCGTCTGGAACGGCCGTCTGAAGCGCCAGTGCGTGAAGTTCGTTGCCCATTCGGCCCTGCAGCGCGTTGTAAACCATCTGGTGCTGTTGAACGCGGCTCATGCCCTTGAACGTCGCCGACGTTACATATGCGGCATAATGATCGCCGTCGCCACGTAAATCATTGATCTGCACATCGGCATCCGGAATCGCGTCCTTGATGAAACGTTCGATTTCTCCGGCATTCATTGGCATGTCGATCCCTCCAGCATGAAAATTCCGAGACAGTCTAACTCGCCATGTACTCCGGTAGCCAGCCTTCGTGGACGGAACGCAGCGTTGCCAGCGATATGGGGCCTTCATCACCGATCGTCAATGATGAATCCGGGCCCGTGGTCTCTTCGCTCCGGCCGACGATGCGGACGAACAGGTCTCTTTGCTTCGCCATCGCGATGATTGTATCGGCCTGGCTGGTCGAGACCAGATACCGGGCCTGATCCTCGCCGAAGAAGTACGAATGGGGCGGGATTCCGTCCGGCGCCGCTGATATGGTGACGGAGCGACCCTCGCCGTTATTCGCCGCCAGCGCCATTTCCGCGAGCGCGATCAAAAGGCCGCCATCGGACAGGTCATGACAGGCCGAAACCAGACCGTCATGGATCAGCGCCCTGATGAAAAGACCGGTTTCCCGTTCGATTTCCAGATCGACCGGCGGCGGTGCGCCTTCGTCCCTGCCGGTAACATACCGCGCGAACATCGATTGCCCCAGCCAGCCTTTCGTCCGGCCGATCTTGATAATCGTTTCTGAGGGGCGGTCCAGCGCCAGACCAACGCTTCTTGCGGCATCCTTCAGCAACCCGACTCCGCCGATAACAGGGGTTGGCAGAATCGCCTGTCCGCCGGTTTCATTGTACAGCGAGACATTGCCGGAAACGACCGGAAAATCCAGCGCCAGACCGGCCGCCGACATGCCTTTGATGCAACCGACAAACTGCCCCATGATCGCCGGCTTTTCAGGATTGCCGAAGTTCATGTTGTTGGTCATGGCCAGCGGCAGCGCGCCGGTGGCGGATAGATTGCGCCAGGCTTCCACCACCGCCTGCCGGCCGCCGGTTTCCGGATCGGCCTTGCAGTAGCGGGGTGTCGAATCGACGGTCATCGCCAGCGCCTTCGTTGTGCCCGGTATGGTGACCACGGCGGCGTCACCGCCCGGCCGTTGCAGGGTCTCGCCCCGGATCAGGTAATCGTACTGTTCCCAGATCCAGCGTCGCGACGCGAGATCGGGCATCTTGAGCATACCGGTCAGCGTTTCCGTCAGGCTTTCAGACGTCTCAATGCTGCTCGGGTCAAGTTCAGGCTCGACCGCCGTCGGCACCCAGGGGCGGTCATAGACCGGGCTGGCTTCGACAAGGGGAGAGACCGGAATATCGGCTTCGCGTTCGCCGTGCCAGTACAGTTCCAGATTTCCGGTATCGGTCACTTCGCCGATGACCTCGAAATCCAGTTCCCATTTTTCGAATATCTTGCGCGCTTCATCTTCGCGGCCGGGCTTCAGGACCATCAGCATCCGTTCCTGGCTTTCCGACAGCATCAGCTCGTAGGGGATCATGCCGGTTTCGCGCATCGGAACGCGGTCGAGGTCGAGACGGATGCCAACGCCGCCCTTGTCGGCCATTTCAACAGATGACGATGTCAGGCCGGCCGCGCCCATATCCTGAATGGAAACGATCATATCCGTCGCCATCAGTTCGAGGCAGGCTTCCAGCAGCAGCTTTTCGGTGAACGGGTCGCCGACCTGTACGGTCGGGCGCTTTTCGTCGGCGTTTTCGGAAAATTCAGCCGACGCCATCGTCGCGCCATGAATGCCGTCGCGTCCGGTTTTGGATCCGACATAAACGACCGGATTTCCGATGCCCGAGGCGCTGGAATAGAAAATCTTGTCGGTATCGGCGAGACCGACAGTCATCGCGTTGACCAGACAATTGCCGTTATAGGCGGCGTGGAAATTGACTTCGCCGGCCACGGTCGGCACCCCGATGCAGTTGCCGTAGCCGCCGATCCCGGCGACCACGCCATCGACGAGATGCCGGGTTTTCGGATGTGACGGATCGCCGAAGCGAAGCGCGTTCAGGTTCGCGATCGGCCGCGCGCCCATGGTGAAGACATCGCGCATGATTCCGCCGACGCCCGTCGCCGCGCCCTGATAGGGTTCGATATAGCTGGGGTGGTTGTGGCTTTCGATCTTGAAGATCGCCGCCTGCCCGTCGCCGATATCGACCACGCCGGCGTTTTCTCCCGGCCCCTGGATAACCTGCGGCCCCGTCGTCGGCAGGGTTTTCAGCCAGACTCTCGACGATTTGTAGGAACAGTGCTCCGACCACATGACGGAAAAGATGCCGAGTTCCGTCAGATTGGGTTCCCGTCCGAGGATTGAAAGAACGGTTTCGTATTCCTGTTCCGTCAGCCCGTGTTCGGCAATCATGTCGCGGGTAATGGCCGTATCTGTCATTCCACTATGCTCTTGAAAAAGGCGAGGCCGTCGTCGCCGCCGAAGGCGGGATCGATGGCGTTTTCGGGGTGCGGCATCATGCCGAGGACATTTCGTTTTTCGTTCAGAACGCCGGCGATATTCCGCTGGCTGCCGTTGTCGTTGCCGGCGTCGGTCGGCTGGCCGGCTGCATCGACATAGCGGAAAGCGACCCGGCCTTCCCCTTCCAGCCGGTCCAGCGTTTCGGCATCGGCGAAATAGTTGCCTTCGTTATGCGCCATCGGCACGCGGATAACAGAGCCGTCCGCCATCGAACCGGTGAAGCCGGGGGTCGGGTTTTCGACCCGCAGCCGCACATGCTTGCAGATAAACTTCAGTTTTGCGTTGCGCATCAGGACGCCGGGCAGCAGGCCGGTTTCGGTCAAGACCTGAAAGCCGTTGCAGACCCCGAGAACGCGAACGCCCTTGTTCACCCTGTCGGCGACGGCGCGCATGACCGGCGAATTGCCGGCCATCGCCCCGCAGCGCAGATAGTCGCCGTAGGAAAACCCGCCCGGCACGACGATCAGATCGAGATTTTCCGGCAGTTCCGATTCCCGGTGCCAGATCATCACCGGGCGCGATGCGCCGGCTTTTTCCAGTGCGTCGGCCATGTCTTTTTCGCGATTGGTCCCGGGGAAGACGATAACGGCAGCGCGCATGAGGGTCAGGACTCCAGTTCGACGGAATAGTCTTCGATAACCGGATTGGCCAGCAGCTTCGCGCACATCTCTTCGATACGCTTTGTCGCGGCGGCGGGATCTGTATCGGCAAGATCGAGCTCGATCAGCTTGCCTTGCCGAACGTCATTGACACCATCGAAGCCCAGCCCGGCAAGAGCATGTTCGATGGCTTTTCCCTGCGGATCGAGAACGCCGTTTTTCAGCGTAACGAAAACTTTTGCCTTCATGGGCGTCAACCTTTCGGCAGTATGGGCTTGCGTTGGTGCATCTAGTGAGGTCGGTCCTACACCGATTCCCACTGTGCAAAATCTTCCTAAGAATGCTGCGCGGAATTCGATGGCCGTCGTATAGCAAGCAAGCGACTTGGGTACAATCGAATGCGCTGGCAAAACTTGGCAGCGAACACTTTTCAATGGTGTAATCATTGTATAGCGAACGTTCGTTCCCTATAAGAAAACCGGAACATTAACGGGATGGTTTGGCGATGCGCGTAAGAGATGAAGCGAAGGCCGAGGTTCGGCGGCGGGAAATCCTGGAAGCGGCCGCAGCCTGTTTCGTGCGGCGCGGTTTTCATCAGACGACGATGAATGAAATCTGCACCGAGGCGGATATCAGTCCGGGCGGCCTTTACCGGTATTTCGAAAGCAAGGAAGAGATCGTCGTCGCCATCGCCGAGGCCGACCGCAGCGACACCCATCGGCTTCTGGGAATCATGGACGGCTCCGACGATGTGGTCGAAGGGCTGATCGCCGTGTTCAGACTGATGATTCCGGCCGTCGCCGACCCGGATTACGGTCGACTGGGGCTGGAGGTGACGGCGGAAGCCGCGCGCAACCCGAAAGTCGGCGTGCTGTTCACCCGCAATCAGGTCGAGGTCAGAAACCGTCTGGCGGTCGCGCTCGGCAAGGGACAGTCGATGGGGCAGGTCGACAAGAACCTCGACCCGTCAGCCGCGGCGGAAGTTCTGTTGTCGATTATCGACGGGCTGGCCGGCCTGGCGACGATGCAGGTTACCCGCGACGTCACCCAGTTACAGTCGACTCTGGACGAAACGATTCGCCGGCTGTTGCGGCCGACCGATTTCGACGCCTGAGCGCGGTTATTCCTCGCCCCGCGTGTCTTCGGTCACTTCCTTCAGTTCGCCTTCCGGCAGGATACCCAGACGCCGGGCGACTTCCTGATAGGCTTCCTCGACCCCGCCGAGATCGCGGCGGAACCGGTCCTTGTCGAGCTTCTCGTTGGTCTTGAGGTCCCAGAGCCGGCAATTGTCCGGGCTGATTTCATCGGCCAGAACGATGCGCATTTCGCCGTTCTCGTCGTAGATGCGGCCGAATTCCAGCTTGAAGTCGATCAGTTTCAGGCCGATGCCGACGAATATCCCCGACAGGTAATCGTTGATCCGCAGGGTCATGGCCAGAATATCGTCGATATCCTGCGGGCTGGCCCAGCCGAAGGCGGTAATGTGCTCCTCCGCGACCAGCGGATCGCCCAGTTCGTCGGACTTGTAGCAGTATTCGATGATCGACCGGGGCAGGGGCGTGCCTTCGGGAATGCCCAGCCGTTTCGCCATCGATCCGGCGGCGACATTGCGCACGATCACCTCGATCGGAATGATCTCGCATTCGCGGACAAGCTGTTCACGCATGTTAAGCCGTTTCAGAAAATGGGTCGGAATGCCGATTTCCATCAGGCGAACCATGATGAGTTCGGATATCCGGTTATTCAGCACGCCCTTGCCGGTAACCGTGCCTTTTTTCTGATTGTTGAACGCCGTGGCATCGTCCTTGAAATACTGGATCAATGTACCGGCTTCCGGCCCGGCAAAGAGTATTTTGGCTTTGCCTTCGTAAAGTTTCCGACCTTTCGCCATCGAATTCCCGATTTTGCTGTGAGTTGATACTGCGCTGGCTCTCTGCTTATTAACGCACCCGTTCCCCTCTGTCACACTGCAATCACACTGTTCGCACCCGGATGACCGCTGTATTGGGCTGTCGATCATTGAAGTACGGGCCGTCACACGCTATCTATCCGTAGACACCGGATGCAACACGCTTTCGGCCCGGGAAACAGGGGCGGGAAGTTCTTGAGGGAGACTAGGAATGAGCAAGTTCGATGATCGCGAAAAAGCCTTCGAATCCAAATACGGCCGCGACCAGGAAAACGAATTTAAGATTGTCGCCCGACGGAACAAGCTGCTTGGCCTCTGGGTTGCGGAAAAACTCGGCAAGACCGGCGAGGCCGCTGAATCCTATGCGAAAGAAGTCGTCACGGCAGATTTCGAGGAAGTCGGACACGACGATGTCGTCAGAAAGATCATGGCCGACCTGAATTCGGCCGGAATCGACCTTTCGGAGCATCTGGTGCGAAGTGAAATGGACAAGCTTCTGCTGGTTGCCCGGCAGCAGATCGAAACCGGTTCCTGACATGCTCTAGTTCTGGAAGGCTTCGTCTTCCAGATCGTCCCCGCCTATAAACTCATCGGCTCCCGATTCTTCGTCGGGTGGGCTGTCGGTGGCGAATTCCGATTTCTTGATCGACATCGCAACCGCCGCCAGCCCGGCCGCGCGCGCCGGCGGATGTTCGATCTGACGGGCCGCCCGGATCGCCAGTTCGGTTTCGCCGGTTCTGGCGGCCGCCGCCGCTACCCTGGTCAGGGCCATGAATCGTGGCGCAGTGTAGGAACCGTCGGGTGCGCGGGCGGTTAACGCCTCGCCTTCCGGTGCGGGGATGCGGGCCGCCGTGTCGAATGCGGACAGGATATCGCCCGTCGCCAACTGCCCGACCACGATGTCGGACAGCACTTTCGGAAAACTCTTGTCCTTGCGGTTCAGCCAGGCCGACCGCCATGCGCTGCTGAGGGTCTTGTTGGCCTGATCGGAAAACCCGCGCTGCGCCTGCGCCGTCGCCAGATAGGTCTGCACGGCAACCCGCTGCAGCCGGTCGTCGATCAGATCGGTCAGTTCGCGCGCCCTGAGAAAAATCTCTTCGTCATTGATCGGATCGCCGTATTCGATCTGCGCGTTAAGAACGATCCTGATCGCCTTCGGCAGGGCCCATACCAGCGGCGGGAAACCCGTCGCCTCGAACGCCTTGTTCAGCAGAAACTTCGCCTGACCCGCCCGCCCCTCAGCGCCATGCGCCATCGCAAGTTGGCCGAACAGTTGCGCCCGCAGACCGAGATAGGGAATGTAGTTTTCCGCCAGCAACTGCGATTGTTCGTAATTGCCCTGTTCCGCGAGAATTTTTCCCATCCGCAGCAGGGCGACGGCCTGGGGGATGCGTTCGCGAATGGATCCGGCTGTTGTGAACGCGTCTGCAAGCCGTCCGACCCGGGTCTGTTCCTCGACGATATGCCGAAGCTGCCGGTAGCGCACCGAATCCTTTTCGATCCGCATCGCTTCCTCGTAGGCCAGGGTGAATAGCGGAACCGCCGCATCTGCGTTGCCTGTTTCGCCGAGCGCCCGGGCAACCGAACTGACGCCATAGGCGCGATCCGGACCGTCCGGAATTTCGCGCAGGACGGTCATGGCGTCCTGCAACTGCTTGCCCAGAATCATCGTTGCGGCGAGCCGCGCCATCGCCTTGCTGCGGCCTTTCTCATCGCTTCGCTCTATAAATCCTCGGGCGTATTGCAGCGTCTTCTGGGCGCCGACGAAATCGCCGACACTGGCCTGGCTCTTGGCGATATCCATTAATGTGTTGGATGTTTTCTGCGAGGTGTCCTCGATCTCGGTCGCCTGTTCGTAGGCGGCCGAAAGAACCGCCTTCGCTGCATCTGCCGAAGCGGCATCCCGTGCGCCATCGCCGTAGAATTTCGCGGCGGCGTTCTGCAAGGCGTCGACGCGGCCTGTCGGCGTATCGATTTTCTCGGCTGTTTCTATCGCATCTTCAAGCAGGCCGTACTGCGCCTGTTTTTCTGCGAGATTGCGGAAAAGCCGGCCGCCGTCCCGCAAATCCGGCACCGCGTCGATTGTCCTGATGGCGTCCTGATAATAGGAAAGGGCGGTTTCGACATCGCCGTCCTTTTCGTAATCCTCGCCGTAGGCGACCAGCGAGCGCGCCTTCCACAGCGGATCCTTGATCCGTTCGATTTCCTCCAGCGCGCTGTCACGGTCGCCGCGGACCAGCATCGCACGCACCAGACCGTTCAGGGCCTGTCCCTGTTCGTCATCGGTCTCCAGTGTCAGCGCGACGAAGCGCAGGGTGATGAAGGGGTCTGTCAGGACACGCTTGGTAACGGCGTCGACCTCGTTCGCCAGATCGTCCTGCTGCTGCTCCTGCGCCCGTGCCGGCGCGGTAACGGTCAGCGCCAGCGCCAGCGCCACGGCGCCGGTCGCCAGGACCAGCCGTGCAAATCGCCTATGGAGCGTTTTTGAAAACGCGGTCAAAAATATGGTCGACATATTTCATATGGTAGTCGAGATCGAAGAATTGCGCGATTTCCTTTTCGGAAAGGTGGTTCGATACTTCTTCATCTTCAAGCAACAGCGTCTGCAGGGGGCGGCCGGACGTCCAGCTTTCCATCGCATTCCGTTGAACCGCCTTGTAGGAATCCTCGCGGCTCATCCCTTTCTGGGTCAGCGCCAGAAGCACCCGCTGCGAATTATGCAGACCGCCCAGCCTGTCGAGATTAGCCTGCATTGAATCGGCATAGACCACCAGTTTTTCGATGACGCCGGCCAGACGGTTCAGGGCGAAATCCAGTGTGATTGTCGAATCCGGCCCGATCATCCGTTCGACGGATGAATGCGAAATATCGCGTTCATGCCACAACGCGATGTTCTCAAGCGCCGGCACAACGGCCGACCGCACCATCCGGGCCAGCCCGGTCAGGTTCTCGGTCAGCACCGGGTTGCGCTTGTGCGGCATGGCGCTGGACCCTTTCTGCCCGGCGGAAAAGAACTCTTCGGCCTCGCGCACTTCCGTCCGCTGCAGATGCCTGATTTCAATTGCCGTGTTTTCGATCGACCCGGCGATAACACCAAGCACGGCGAAGAAATGGGCGTGGCGATCGCGCGGGATCACCTGCGTTGAAATCGGTTCCGGGCTGAGGCCGAGCTTTTCGGCGACATGTTCTTCGACGGCCGGATTGATATTCGCAAAAGTGCCGACCGCGCCGGATATGGCGCAGGTGGCGATATCGGCGCGTGCCGCGAGCAGCCGCTGCCGGGCACGGTCGAATTCCGCGAAATGCTTTGCCATCTTCAGGCCGAACGTAACCGGTTCGGCGTGGATGCCGTGGCTGCGCCCGATGGTCGCCGTGTATTTGTGCTCCTCGGCGCGGGTTTTCAGCGCCGCCTGCAGCCGGTCGAGGCCTTCCAGCAGCAGGTCCGCCGCCTGGGTCAGTTGCAGGTTGTAGCAGGTATCCAGAACATCCGACGAGGTCATGCCCTGGTGAATGAAGCGGGAATGGTCGCCGACATGTTCCGACAATTCAGTCAGAAAGGCGATAACGTCATGTTTCGTTTCGCGTTCGATCTCGTCGATCCGGTCGATCCGCGCCTGGGTGTAGGGCTTGTCGCCATTCTTCCAGACAGCCGCTGCCGATTCCTTCGGAATAACGCCCAGGTCGGCCAGCGCGTCGCAGGCATGCGCTTCGATCAGAAACCATAGCCGGAACTTGTTCGCAGGCTCCCAGATGTCGGTCATTTCTTTGCGGGAATAGCGCGGAATCATGGTCAGATCGGCTCGCTTTCGTCGGCTGAAGGTGAATAACGGCGCATCCGGTAGGACGGCACGCGGTTTATGCCACTAACCCGCCGGATTTTCAAAGCCGCTTTGACCGAGAATGCCTGAGTTTAGAGAAGGCCGCTCGACTTGAAGCTGGTATGGTCGCCCTTGCTGATAATCAGATGATCATGCAGCGTGATGCCAAGTTTTTTCGCGGCGTCACGGATGTCGTAGGTCATCTGGATGTCGTCGCCGCTGGGCGTCGGGTCGCCTGACGGGTGGTTGTGCACCAGGATGAGCGCCGAAGCGTTGAGTTCCAATGCCCGTTTCATTACCTCGCGCGGATACAATGGCGTGTGGTTCACCGTGCCGCGCTGCTGCACTTCATCGGCGATCAGCCGGTTCTTGTGATCGAGAAACAGCAGGCGAACCTGCTCGACCTTTTCGTGCGCCATCGCGATCCGGCAATAATCGATCAGCTTGTCCCATGACGACAGAACATGGGCATTCATGACCTGCTGTTGCGCCAGTCTTTGAGCGGCGGCCTGCACCAGCTTCAACGCTGTTACCGTGCTGGATTTTACGTCTTTAACGGATTCCAGCACCACTGGATCAGCGGATACGACACAGGCAAAACTGCCGAACCGCGCGATCAGCTCCTTGGCGATGGGTTTTACATCGCGACGGGGCAGGGCCAGTGTCAGCAGCAGCTCAAGCAGTTCATAATCGGCCATCGATGCGCCAAAATCACGCAGAAAACGCTCCCGCAAGCGTTGCCGATGGCCGTGCGCATGCGGCTTGCCAGCCTTTCTTTCTTCGAAAGGGGCGGTCGGCTGCGGTGCTGCGTCTGGGTCGTGATCCGGCATCACGGGCGCTCCTGTTTATCGCCGGAAAAAATCATAAACCTTCACGCGCAACGGGCAAGGGCAGGGTCTGAGCCACCCTGACCGCAAAGGACTATTGCGGCAGAATTTGCGCAGAATCCGGGTTCCAGGTCAGGCTTACTCTGTCGCCGATACTGGCAGCAATGCTTGGCGAGCTGTCATTGCCGCTGAACACGGAAACCGGCGTGGCAAGACCGTCAACCTGTATAAGATACCGGCTGCGATCGCCCAGATAGGCGACATCCTCTACTCGCCCCGACACGCGGGTCGCTGCGCCGGCGGCCGCCTTTTCATCGACAAGCCTGATCGATATCTGCTCCGGCCGAAGCGCGACGAAGACCTGATCGCCGGACCGGAGCCTGTCCGACCCACCGGCAACGGCGAGCGGTCCGAGCGGGCCGCCGTCAATGGAGACGCCCTGGTTGTCCTTTGTCGCGATCTTTCCCGGGAACAGGTTCATCGTGCCAATGAATTCCGCGACCTTGCGGCTGTTCGGACGCTCATACAGGCCTTTCGGCGTGTCGATCTGCAGCACGGCGCCGTAGTCCATGACGGCAATCCTGTCGGATAGCGTCAGGGCTTCTTCCTGATCATGGGTAACGAAGACAAAAGTGATGCCGACATGGCGCTGCAGGATGCGCAATTCATGCTGCATCTCTTCCCGCAGTTTCTTGTCCAGCGCCGACAGCGGTTCGTCGAGCAACAGAACCTTGGGCCGGCAGATCAACGCCCGGGCCAGGGCGACGCGCTGGCGCTGGCCGCCGGAAAGCTGATGCGCGGCGCGGTCGCCGAGACCGCCGAGCTTCACCAGTTCCAGCGCCTCCTCGACCCGGCGGTTGATCTCCGCCTTGTCCAGGTTGTGGTAAACCAGGCCGTAGCCGATGTTTTCGCGGACATTCAAATGCGGGAAAATGGCGTAGCTTTGAAACACCATGTTGGTCGGGCGCCGGTTGGCGGGCACGCGCACCATCGGGTCGCCGTCGAGAAAGATTTCACCCGATGACGGATGGTCGATGCCGGCGAGGATGCGCAGCAATGTCGTCTTGCCGCAGCCGGACGCGCCGAGAAGCGAGAAGAACTCGCCACGCCCGATGTTGAAGTTGACGTTTTCCAACGCGGCAACTTTGCCGAAATATCGACTGACGTCGGCAATTCGGATAAAGGCGTCGTTCATTTAAAGTGCTCCGGAAGATTCTGAGGCTACGCCCCGTTTACGGATCTGTTCCGCCAGAATGACCAGAGCCGCGGACACGATCAGAATGATCGAGCCAAGCGCCAACGTGCTGGGCAGACGGTTCGGAAACCGCAACTGGCTGTAGAGAAACACAGGCAGTGTCGTTTCCGTGCCGGTCAGGAAGAACGAGATCACAAATTCGTCGAATGAAATGATGAAACACAGCAGCAGGCTGGAAATTACGCCCGGCCATGCGATCGGCAGGGTAACACGCCTGAAAGTGCTCCATCCCGATGCGCCGAGATCGCGCGAGGCTTCCTCGAAACTGCGGTCGAAACCCTCCAGCCGCGCCATCAGCACCGTCATTGCGAACGGAATGCACACCACCAGATGCCCGGCGGCAACGGTCCACAAGGAAAGCGGCTGATCCAGAATGCGCAGGATGATCACCAGAAGCGCAACGCCGATGACGATAGACGGAATAACCAGCGGCATCATCATGAATCCGAGGATTCCCGTCGCCCCCGGTATCCGGAAGCGTGTGAACGCCATCGCGGCCGGCAGCGCCAGCGCGGTCGCGATAATCGAGACCGCGATACCGACAATCAGCGAGTTCGACAAAGCCCGCGTCATCGATGTGTTGTCGATCATCCCCGCATAGTGACGCAGGGTAATGCCTTTCAGCGGAAAGGTCGCGAAATTGGCGTCGTTCAGCGAAAATATCGGCATCAGCAGAACCGGGCCGTACAAAAACACGACAAAAACAATCGCGTACCAGAAAAGCGGGTCGTTGCGGCGTTGTGTCATCCGCTTATCCTCTGCCGCATCCGGCGGAAACCGATCAGATGTAAAAACAGAACGACGAGACCGGCGATGACGAGCATCATGACAATCGACAGCGCGGCACCCAGCGGCGCGTTGTCCTGCCTCAGGAAAAGCTGCTGGATCAGCGACCCGACCATGGTGCCGCCCGGGCCGCCGACCAGGGTCGGCGTGACGTAGTCGCCGACGGTCGGAATGAAGACCAGCAGTGTTGCGGTAATCGTGCCCGGCATCGACAGCGGCAGCGTTACGCGGCGAAACCGCTTCCATTTGCTGTCGCCGAGATCTGTGGCCGCTTCCAGCAGGTTCCGGTCGATTTTCTCGAGGCTCACATAAATCGGCAGAATGGCGAAAGCGACCCAGCTATGCGCAAGCGTGATGGTGACGGCCACGGGATTGTACAAAAGAAATTCCAGCGGCTTGTCGATGAAGCCCATGGATATCAGGCCTGAATTCAGCGCGCCGTTGAAGCCCAGCACGATCTTCCAGGAAAACACCCGCAGCAGATAACTGGTCCAGAACGGGATGGTCAGCAGGATAAGCCAGCCGGTCTTGTTGCCGGTAACCCGGAAGGCGAGAAAATACGCCATCGGATAGGCCAGTGCGATGACGGCGAACGTCGCCGTCAGCGACATCACCAGCGATTTGATCAGCAGAATGGCCGGCACCGGATAGGCGAAAGGAAACGGAATCCCGTACCACACCGTCGGCTCGCCCGGTTCGATCAGCCGCCAGTAGTTGGCGAGTGAAAAACCACGGTCGACCGTAAAGCCGGTCTGGGTCCAGAAACTCATGAGGATCAGCGCTGCCAGGGGGGCGAGAAGGGTCGCCGCCATGACCAGAAACGCGGGCGACAGGAGCGCTACTCCCGTCGCCCGGTTGTTTGAAGACATCGTCCCGTTAAAGCCTTAGTATGTCAGGGCTTTGGTATCGCCCCAGACCTTGTTCTGTTCGTTCTGCACTGCATCTGTCGGAGTCCGGAACAGCAACGCTTCGGACATCATCGCGACCGGATCTGTCAGGCCCATCGAGGCCACGTCTTCCGGGTTGGCGATCTCGAAGCTTTTCATGTTGGCATGGCCGTAGCCGGAGCCTTCGATCAGCGTTTTGCCTGTTTCAGGCGACAGCCACGCGTCGATGAAGTCATAGGCAAGGGCCGGGTCCGCGTTACCTGAATTCAGCATCGTCAGGCCGCAGAACCAGGTGAACATGCCTTCTTTCGGCACGGCGTATTCGACCGGAATCCCTTCCGCTTTCAGGTTCTTCACCAGATCGTTCCAGGCGTAGCAGGCGATGACTTCGCCGGATGCCATGGCCTGCTGAACTTCCGACGGATCGCTCCACATGAAGCGGGAGGTTTTGACACCCTTCGCGCCCCAGGTTTTTGCGGCTTCCGCGAGGGCCTCGCCGGACAGGCTATAGGCTTCCGAATACGGCATGCCGCCGACCATCGCGCCGATCTGGATGACCAGCTCGTTGTCGAGCATCGAGACTTTTCCGGCATAGGCGTCGTCGTAGAATATGCTCCAGCTCGGATTTGCCTTGAACGCGTCGTCGATCAGATCCGACCGGTACGCGATGGAGGAGTTGCCCCAGTCCGCCGGCGCCATCATCACCTTGCCGTCAACCAGAACGCCGTCGGCGGTCTGCAGCGCGGGGAAAATGTCCTTCCAGTTCGAAAGGCGGGAAGTGTCCAGCTCTACCGCCAGTCCGGCTGAAACGAAACGGCCGACTGAATAGTTGCAGGGATGCATGACATCCGCGGCGAACCCGGCCCGAACCTTGGCCAGCGCTTCTTCCTCACCGCCGAAAATTGAAAAGTTCGGCGCTTCGCCGTGCTTTTCCATATACGGCCCGAAATAGTCAGGCACATCGTACCCGCCCCATTCGAGGCAGGTCAGCGGTCCGCCGGAAGCCTGAACGAGTTTGGGGGCGATCATGACGCCAACGCCAAAAGCTGCGGCCGAAGCCAGCATGTCGCGCCGGTTGATTTTTCCCTGGAAAACCTGGTCGATATATTTGGTGCGTTTCATAACACAGTCCTTGTGAAAAATGACGTCGAATGCTGCCATACAACCCGTTCTGCGAGAAGAAGTTTTTTTATGTTTTGCGCGTAAAATGAAACTTATTTTCCGATTGTATCCCTTGTATAAAGAGGAACAAGGCAGGTTCTGCGCTTCCTGACAATACAATCATAAGAGGAATAAATGGACACAATTGTTCTGAACGCCAACATCGTAACGATGAATTCATTGGCACTTCGGGCGCAGGCGCTCGCGATAGTTGCCGGCAGGGTCGCGGCGCTCGGTTCGGACGACCAGATCCGGGCGCTGGCCGGGCCGAAAACGCGCGTTATCGATGCCGGCGGGCGGCTTGTGCTTCCGGGCTTTCAGGACACGCATATCCATCTTCAGGACAGCGGACAGGACTACAGCCAGAACGTCGATCTGGGCGATGCGGCGACGCCGGACGAGTTGGCCGATATGCTGGCGAATTTCGCAAAAACGCATTCCAGGCCCTGGGTCAATGGCACGGGATGGTCGGCCGGTGACTTCGGTGCGCATAATCTTGATCGTAAATTGCTGGACCGCGCCGTGCCGGACAGGCCTTGCCTGATCGTCGCGTCCGATGGTCACAATGCCTGTCTGAATTCAAAAGGGTGTGAGGCTGTCGGCCTTGTTGCGGGAACGCCCGATCCGATGAACGGTCATTTCGTTCTGGATGAAGAAGGCGAGCCGACAGGTCTTCTTTACGAGGATGCTGTTTCCTGGGCTGAAGACCAGACCCCTCGGCCGACCGATGACGACTTTATCGCCGGTGTAAAATGGGCGCAGAAACTGGCGAACGGATTCGGCCTGACCGGCGTTCAGGATCCGAAAGTCGAGGAACGCCATGCCCGCGTCTATCGGCGGATGGCCGATGCGGGCGACCTGACATTGCGGATCGCCGCGACCGCGAAGGTGTTTCCGCGCGAAGAGCTTGCCGAGGCGCTGGAGCGGCTGGAAACGATGCGGCGCGAAAACCAGACAGACATGTACCGCATTCATGCGGCCAAGTTTTTTCTGGACGGGGTGATCGAAAACAGAACGGCGACCATGATAGAGCCGTATTCCGACGATATCGGCGGCAATGCGCCCTTGATGTTCACGCCGGAGCAGGTTCTGTCCTACTTCCCCGCTTTCGATGCGGCGCGGTTTCAGTTGCATGTGCATGTCATCGGCGACGGTGCGGCGCGGATTGCCTTTGACGGGGTGGAAGCGGCGCGGCGGCAGAACACCGACTGGCCGGCCCTGCATCAGTTCGCCCATATCCAGTGCATCGACCCTGCGGATATTCCACGGTTCAGGCAGCTTGGCGTCGTTGCGAACGTGCAGCCGTTATGGGCGCGGGCCGAACCGTCGGTTACCGAAATCGCCGCGCCGATGATCGGGCCGGAACGGACGAAATGGATGTACGCCTTCCGGTCGATGGCCGATGCCGGTGCGCCGATGACGTTGTCCAGCGACTGGGGCGTATCGACGATGAACCCGTTTCCGATCATCGAAACCGCGCTTACGCGTCAACCGCCGACAAAATCAGGCGACTATCCGGCTTTCCTGCCGGAACAGCGGCTCACCCTGGCGCAATGCATTTCAGGCTATACGGTTCAGGCGGCGGCCGCGGCGTGGCGGTCACGCGATACGGGCACGCTCGATCCCGGCAAATTCGCCGATCTGATCATACTCGACCGCGATATTTTTACCTGCGACGTTTACGACATCGGCGACACGGAGGTGCTGCTGACCTTGCTCGCGGGCGAGGAAGTCCACCGGTCAGAGCGTTTCCAGTAAAGACAGCCGGTCAGGTATAGGGCGGGCAGTGCCAGCCCCTGGGCGATTCCGTGAAGATTTCGAAACCGTCGGCGGTGACCGCGATCGAGTGTTCGAACTGCGCCGAAAGCTGGCGGTCCTTGGTTACGGCCGTCCAGCCGTCCTGCAGAATTTTCACATCGTAGGTACCGATGTTGATCATCGGTTCGACAGTGAAAAACATGCCTTCTTCAAGCGGCATGCCATCACCCGGTCTGCCGTAATGCAGGATCGACGGAGCATCGTGGAACACCCGGCCGATACCGTGACCGCAAAAATCACGAACAACGGAATACCGGTGCCGTTCCGCATATTCCTGGATGGCATGACCGATATCGCCCAGAGTCGCGCCCGGACGAACCGCTTCGATGCCCAGCATCATGCAGTCATAGGTCGCCTGCGTCAGCTTCTTGGCCTTAACCGATACCTTGTCGCCGACCAGAAACATGCGGCTTGTATCGCCGTGCCAGCCATCGAGAATGACGGTGATGTCAATGTTGATGGAATCACCGTTCTGTAGCTTTTTCGCATCGTCCGGTATGCCGTGGCATACGACATGATTGATGCTGGTGCAGATCGACTTCGGAAAACCGCGATAGTTGAGCGGCGCCGGCGTAGCGCCATGCGAGACGATGAAATCATGACACAGCGTATCCAGCTCGCCGGTGCTGACGCCGGGTTCGACATGCGGGGTAATGAAGTCCAGCACTTCCGCTGCCAGCCTTCCGGCCTTGCGCATGCCGTCGAAATCCGCAGCCGAATGAATATGCACCCGTCGGGCGTGTTCATAGTTCATCTTGTCACCATCATCATCTGATCCGTCAGCGAAGGCCCTAAATCTCGACCGGCAGCGGTTTGTCCAGCACGATCGATTGAGGCGTTATACGACAGGCGTAGCATAAAACTTCAACACCCGCATCCCTCGCCGACCGGAGTTCCGCCGTGTAGTCGGGGTCGATATCGGTTGCCGGAGTGAAATATCCGCAATCTTCTCTCTGGACAAGGAGCAACATGACGGCGCGGGCGCCGTTTTTCCGGACGGTTTGCAGTTCGCGCAGATGTTTCGCACCCCGTTTTGTTACCGCGTCCGGGAATTCCGCCGCATCGGGACGGTCGCCGGACGGCCGTCGCAGGGTCACACTCTTGACCTCGACATAGGCCGGCGGCAGGCCGTCTTCTTCCAGCAGAAAGTCGATCCGGCTGTTTTCGCCATAGGGGATTTCGGGACGAACAGATCCATAGGCTGCCAGTTCGCCTATCTTTCCGGCGGCCAGCGCTTCCGAAACGACCCGGTTCGCCCGGTTGGTGTTGACGGAAACCAGCGATGAACCGGTATCGACCAGTTCCCAGCGCCAGTCCAGCTTGGCTTTCGGGTTGGGGTTGGGCGACAGCCAGACAAGGGACCCGGGCTCGGCCAGCCCCATCATGGAGCCCGGATTGCCGCAATGGGCGACGGCCGGCGTATCGTCGCCATCGAATACGATATCGGCCAGAAACCGCTTGTAGCGCCGTATCAGGCGCGCCGGCACGAGAGGGGGATCGAACTGCACCGGAACCCGTTAGCTGTTTTCCGCCCGGACTTTTTCGATCAGCCGCGCCAGACCGCTTTTGTCCAGCGCGCCCGGAACGAGCGTTGCGCCGACCACCATGGCCGGCGTGCCGGTAACGCCGATTGCTTCGGCGATCTGCCGGTTGCGGTCGAGATGTTCCCGAATGGCGGGGTCACGCATATCGGTTGCAAGCCGGGTTGTGTCGAGGCCGACTTCACGCGCGGCATTCATCACCGCCTCCTCTGTAAGCTTGCCCCGTAACTGCATCATTGCTGTATGAAATTCCAGATACCTGCCCTGTTTTCGAGAGGCCAGCGCGGCGTGGGACGCAAACGTCGATGCAGGGCCCAGTATAGGCAGTTCCTTGAAAATGACTTTCAGTTTCCGGTCGCTTTCCATCAGGTCGGCAAGGGCGGGAAACATCTGTTTGCAGTATCCGCACTGGTAATCGAAGAATTCGATCAGCGTCACATCCGGGTCGACAACGCCATTGTCGGGGGACGCGGGGTCATTGTGGAGCTCCGAGACATATTGCTCCATCGCCGCCGCCTGTTCGGCCTGGCGGGCGTCTTCCTCCCGGCGTTCATATTCCTTCAGCGCTTCGATGATGACTTCGGGATTCTCGCGCAGGTAATCGCGCACGATCTTCCGGATGGCGGCCTCGTCCTGCGCGGGCGCCGTTTCTTCTGCCAGACCCGGCGTCGCGCCGAGCCCGACCAATAGCAATGCAGCCAAAAACACCGGCCGAATGAAAGTGCCCATCTGTTCTCCTTTGGCCTATTCGGCCTCGTCGACGATTTGTCCCTTGCTGGCCTGAACCAGTATATCCTGTGCTCGAAGCCATCCCGGCGATCCTTCCGGCAGAATTTCCATGGCGCGTTTCGCGTGAACCTTCGCCGCATCGGCCCGGCGGGTGCGAATGGTTTCCTCCGCCTGGGCCAATGCCAGATTGCCGGTATCGTTGCGCCGGCTGTATATCGTGCCCAGAACCCGCCAGCCGCCCGTCAGCCACGGTTCGTAGCGCAAAGCCTCATTCAGGTTCTTTTCAGCCTCGTCTTCATATTCGACGTTGTTGAGGTCCACCAGCGACCGGGCGAGACTGAGGCGGATCAATGCCGCCCACGGCAGAATTTCGACCGCTTTCCTGTATGGTTCCAGGGATTCTTCCAGCCGGCCGCTGTCACGCAGAATATCGCCCTTGAGTTCGTGGAAGAACGGGTTTTCCGGTTCCCGTTCCAGCAGAAGGTCTATGTATTTCAGCGCCTCCTTGGCATGGCTCTGCTGCATCAGCGACATCGCGTGAGCGTAGTAGGCCGGGATGGACGTGTCTTCGGGCGGATAGCGCGTGGCGACTTCGCCCGGTGATAAGGTGTAACCCGCGATTTTGGCGCGCATGCGGTCATGCAACCGTGTGTATGTCTTGTTCAGGGGACTGTGCGCAGCCGTCGACGATTTGAGATGGTTCTCGATAAAATCGATACGATCCTGGCTCAGCGGGTGGGTGCGGGTGTAGGCGTTCGTTTCGCCGGAATAGAGCTTGTCCTGTTCCAGCAGAATCTTGAGGAATTCCTCGAAACCGGACGCGCTGATGCCTGCCCTGTCGAGATAGGTGGTCGCCGCCTGGTCGGCTGACTGTTCCATACCGCGCGTATACTGCAGAAACTGCCGTTGCCCGACATGTTGCCCCAGGGCGGATGCCGCAATGGCAATATCGGCGCGCCCGGTGGCGATGGCGGCCGGAATGCCCAGAAGCAGGCCGGCAATGGCCGACGTCTGGGCGGAATCGATACCATCACGGAAGCGCGCCAGATGGCCACCGGTAATGTGCCCGACTTCATGCGCAAGTACGCCGATCACCTGCCCGGCATTTTCGGCCCGCAACAGCAGACCGGTATGGACGAATATTCTTTGACCGTTGGCGACGAAGGCGTTGAGGACCGAAGAATTGACCAGATGAATACGGACGGCGGACGGGTCGAGGTCCGCCGCGTCAAAAATCGGTGCGGCATAAACACGGATCGTGTTTTCAATTTCGGTATCACGGACTAGGTTGATGCCGTCTGATTGTGCCGAAGCGCCGGACAGGGTTGCAGAGACGATGCAGATGACCGCAATAGCCGACGTGGCGCTCTGCCGGAGTACGTTTTGAAGGAGTCGTTTCATTTAATGCCGTTATCTCATGATACCGCCCGTCGACCTCGTTCCGTTAACATAGGGACGCGGTTACTCAAGCGCAAAGGTCTGATCGCCGTGTTAACGGGGATGTGTACGATTCTGAGCGCCTGCGCCGTTGACGAAGGTCCGGCACTGGGACAACCGGGATTTGTCGGCGGGTTCTATGGCGGCGTCGCGGCTGACGAACCGCATGCCGTGATTGCGGCCCGCGATGTGCTGACCGCGGGCGGCACCGCCGCCGATGCCGCCGTTGCGCTTTCCTTCGCGCTGTCTGTAACGCTGCCGACCCGCGCCGGCCTGGGCGCCGGCGGCAGTTGCGTCGTGCACGATGCGGGACTTGGCCTGACGGAGGCGCTCGATTTCCTGCCGCGTATCGGAACGGGAAAAGGGCAGGTGCCGACGACGATTCCAAGCCTTGCACGGGCAATGCTGGTACTGCATGCCCGGTACGGAAGGCTGGACTGGCGCGAAGTTCTGGCGCCGGCCGAACAACTGGCCCGGTTCGGGCATCGGCCGTCACGGGCGCTGCGGCGTGAACTGACGGCATTGTGGCCGCTGATCCAGCGGGATCCGATGGCGTTGAAGGTGTTCGGCGGCGATACCGGCGCCGTTCCGACGCCGGAAACCAATTTGCGGCAGGTTCAGCTTGCCTCGATCCTCGGTCAGATCCGGGTGCGGGGCGCCGGCGTCATGTATTCCGGCAGCGTTTCGCAGGCGATTGCCGATTCCTACAATCGTGTCGGCGGCGTGCTTACCGCGGAGGATATCAGAGGTTTGATTCCCGAATGGCGGGTGCCGGTCGCCACGCCGTTTTTCAATGGCCGCACCCTTTTCGTGCCGCCGCCGCCGGATAATGGCGGCGTTGTGCTGGCGCAGAGCGCCGGCCTGATCGAGGTCGATGACCGGTTCGTGCAGGCGACAGGCGAGGACCGGGTTCACTTGCTGGTTCAGGCCATGCGCAAGTCCTTTGAGGAAAAGGATGCATGGATCAACACGGTCGGTCTGCCTATCGAGAGCCTGGGAAGCCTCGTTTCCGAAGACAAGCTGGAACAGATTGCCGCCACGATCGATACTGGAACGACAGAAAACAATCCGGCATCGGAAGGCGTTCCGATTACCACCGGCGGGGCAACGGGCTTCGTGGTCGTGGACAGCACCGGCATGACGGTTGCCTGTACCCTGACGATCGGCGGGCCGCTCGGCACCAGAAAAATGCTGGATGAATACGGCTTCTACCCGGGATGGTCGCCCGGACCCGCCGGAACCTGGCTTACGCCGGCTGTCGTGGTCAGCGAGGTTACGTCGCAGATGTACTACGCTTCCGCCGGTACGGACGGTTCTTCCGGGCTCGCCGCGACGCTTTCATTGCTGTCCGGCGTCAATGCCGATTCCGGAAGTCTGGAATCGCTTGTCGGCGCGCCCCGGTTTTTCCTGAACCCCGGTAAAAGTGAAATCCTGGTCGAACCCGGTCTCAACCCGGCGTCTTTGACCGGAAAGGGACAGATTGCGCGCACGGGCCGAAGCCCGTCGCGGATCAATGTCGTCTACTGTCCTTCGGGGTATCCGGTCGACCAGGAGAAAAGACGTTGCGCCATCGCCACCGATTCACGCGGTGATGGCCTTTCCGTCCTGGCCGAGTAACGCCGACCGGCAGCTTACCCGACAGCCTTGTTCCACCAGCCGCTGCGTTTCGGCTTCGGCGGTTCGCTTGAAGCCGCTTCTTCCTCGGCAGACTGTTGCGGTTCGGGCTGAACATCCTGCGACGGTTCTGGTTCGGGTTGCGGATTATCGGCCTGAACAGGCGTCGATTCATTGGACGGCGCCGATTCGGCCTCGCTGATACCTTCATCTGGCGAGGTTTCCCCGGCAGGTTCGGGTGTGGATTCAGCGGTTGCTTCCGGTGCGTCGGCTTTCCTGGCGGCAGCCTTCTTGCGGGGCGACCGGCGCTTCTTCGGCTTTTCGGCCGGTTCTTCCGGTGACGCCGCGGCGAAGGCCGGTTGTTCCTCGCTGATCGTCGCCGCTGCGTCGTCCGTCGACGCGTCCGATGCAGGCTCGGTCTCGGATACGGAAGGTGTTTCAGCCCCCTCGGATTCCGCTGCTGCGGCCTGTTTCGGCTTGCGGCGGGACCGCGAGCGTTTCGACGGTTTGGCCTTGGCGGTTTCCTCAGCCGGTGCGTCGCCGTCTCCGGCAGACTGCGCTTCTTCCGACGCTGCCGTTCCGTCGGATTCAGTCGACGGCTCGTTGTTGTTGTCGGCTGTCACGGCCTGGTTTTCTGAATCGTTCGCAGCTTCCTGATTGTCCTCACGTCCGCGACGACGCTTGCCGCCCCGGCGGCCGCGTTTGCGCCGGCGGCGCGACCGGCCGCCTTCGCTATCGTCGCTGCTATCGGACGAAGCCGCAGCCTGTTCGCGGGGCGAGTCGGACGATTCTTCGGTCTCGGAATCGTCGTCCGTATCCTGCTGCTGGGATGCGTTGCGGCTGGCGTTGGAGTCGGAGCCGCCGTCGCCATCCTCTTCGAAGCGCCGTTTCCGGCGGCTGCGCCGTTTGCGCCCGCCGCCTCGGTTGCGGTTGTTATCGCTATCGCCGTCCGATGTTTCGATAACGATTTCGCTCTCCGATCCGTCGCTGTTTTCAACAAGACGAACCATCGAGAAGTTCGGCGGGATCAAGTCGTCGTCGGTTTCGATAACGACGCTGAAATCGTAGGCCTCTTCCATCTCCGCCAGGGTACGGCGTTTGTGGTTGAGGATGTACAGGGCGACGGCCGGCGGCACCTTGACGCACAGATCGTCGCTGCGCTTGCGCAGGCCTTCCTCCTCAAGCGACCGCAGGACCCGCAGGGCCGCGGATTCAGTCGACGGAATGTGACCGAGGCCGCCACAGGTGACGCAGGGCTGGCTCATCGCTTCGAGAATACTCGGGCGCAGGCGCTGGCGGGACATTTCAAGCAACCCGAACGGGCTGATCCGACCGACCTGTATCCGGGCCCGGTCACGCCGCAGCGCTTCCTTGAGCTTGCGTTCGACCGCATGCTGGTTGCGGTTTTCTTCCATATCGATGAAATCGATGACGATCAGGCCGGCAAGGTCGCGCAGACGCAACTGGCGGGCGACTTCCTCGGCTGCCTCCAGGTTGGTTTTCAGCGCGGTTTCCTCGATATGGCGTTCGCGCGTCGATTTGCCGGAGTTCACGTCGATCGCCACCAGGGCTTCCGTCTGGTGCATCACGATCGAGCCGCCGGACCGCAGCAACACGGTCGGGTCGAAAACCTGATCGAGCTGCGATTCGATCTTGTAGCGGTGGAACAGCGGGGTTCCGTCGTCGTCCTTGTAGGGCTGAACTTTCTTTGCGTGGCTCGGGATCATCGCCTTCATGAAATCCTTGGCGACGCGGTAGGATTCGTCGCCGGCGACCAGAATCTCCTCGATTTCCTTGTCGTAAAGATCCCGAATGGCCCGCCTGATCAGACTTGCTTCCTCGTAAATCAGCGCCGGCGCGGTCGATTCCAGGGTTTTTGTGCGGATATCGTCCCAGAGTTTCTTGATGTAGTCGAAGTCGCGACGGATTTCGGCTTTCGACCGTTCGCCGCCCGCGGTTCGCAGAATGACCGCCATGCCTTCCGGCAGATCCAGTTCGGACAGGATGGATTTCAGCCGCTTGCGGTCCTGGGCGCTGGTGATCTTCCGGCTGACTCCGCCGCCGCGCGACGTGTTCGGCATCAGCACGCAGTACCGGCCCGCCATCGAAAGATAGGTCGTCAGGGCCGCGCCTTTGGTGCCGCGTTCTTCCTTGATCACCTGAACCAGCAGGACCTGACGGCGTTTTACGACTTCCTGGATTTTGTAGTGCCGCTTCAGGCGGGGCCGCCGACGCGCAGCTTCCTGCACCGCCTCTTCCATGCCTTCATCGCCGCCCAGTTCTTCGACGCTGCTGCTGTTATCGGCGCCGTCGTCGTCGTCGCCGTTGTTGTCCTCGACAAGGTCTTCCCTGTCGGCGACCGGTATGCGGTAGTAGTCGGGATGGATTTCGCTGAACGCCAGAAAACCATGGCGGTTGCCGCCATATTCAACGAAGGCAGCCTGCAACGAGGGTTCAACCCTGGTTACCTTGGCAAGATAGATATTGCCTTTTAGTTGCTGCTTGGTTGTCGTTTCGTAGTCGAATTCTTCAAGCCGGTGGCCGTCCACAATCGCCACCCGGGTTTCTTCCGGGTGGGCCGCGTCTATTAACATCTTCTTGGTCATTAACGTATACTCCGGGCCTTGCGGCGAAATTCACCCTTGTCGGGCGCCGCGCAGGCAATGTTGCTGACCGATTCCGCAGGGCTCGCGCCTCAAGGCGCAGGCTTGACCCAGACGCTAGGGCGGCGGCGGTTTTCGGGCCGCATGTCGTCGCGCTGATCGCATCTTTTTGTGGGAACGTTTCGGTCATGGTCATCCTAAAAAACAATTCTTCTCGGTCCTTGGCGGGGGAAAACGGCGACAGCGCAGAGGTATGAACGAGTAACAAGTCGGTTCCGAATGTCGGTTCATTTGTGCCAAAGCCGCACGTCGAACCGCATCCACTCTGCGCCCGTTATCGCTGGTGTTTCTCAGGACACCACTACCAGGCGGTATCGTTCTCTTTTCCAGCCAGATATAATCGAGCGCCGAAAAGTAACCAAAGTGAACCGCCACGGAAACTTAATTCTTCGGTGTCGGTGAATAAAAATATATCCGGATACCGTTTAGGCTAAGATTTCTGCAGGAAACAGGCTTTGCTGCGTCCAATGAACGCGTTGAATGACGCGAGGGAATCAGCGACAACAATCAGACGCCTTTAATTGAATGATTCGGATGAACTGGTCAGTCATGTCTGCACTGTACAAATCCACGCGGCCAATCCAGCGACGCCTACAAGCAGGCGTCGCCGTATTCGCGATTGCGATAGCGACGATGCTGGCAGCTGTTCTGTCGCCGGCCACGGCGGAAATCGGCGTCCTGCAGACCCGGATCGGCGTCCACCCGACCTATACAAGATTCGTGCTGGAGGTGACGGAATCCGTTTCCTACAGGATTTTGACGCTGGCCGATCCGTTCCGCATCGTCATCGATATGCCGGAAGCGGAATGGCGTGGCGGCAACACGCCGTCCTCACCGCCGGGATCGCTGATCGGCGGCCTGCGCTACGGCCTGTTCAAACCGGGTGTCAGCCGTGTCGTCATCGATCTGAACCAGCCGGCGCAGATCATGCGGCAGTTTCTGCTGGATGCGGACGAGACGGCAGGGCACCGGATCGTCGTGGATGTCGCCGCAACCGACGCAGCGACATTCAGGGACAACATCGCCAGTATCGAAAGCGATGGCTGGGAAAAGTACGCTACCGCCCAGGCCAGCCGTAAGCACGCCGCCGTCAAGTCCTCAACCGGCGCGGCCGGCGACGAGAATATCCCGACAATCGTCATCGATGCCGGACACGGTGGCGTCGATCCCGGCGCGATCGGACGTTCGGGCATTTACGAAAAGGCGGTCGTTCTGCTGATGGCGAAGGAACTCGACCGGCAGCTCAGGGCGACCGGGCGCTATCACACCGTTCTGACCCGGGACCACGATATCTACATCCCGCTCAGAGACCGGTTCGAGATTGCGCACAAGGCGAACGGCGACCTTTTCCTTTCGCTGCATGTAAACACACACAAAAGCAGGGAACTGGAGGGGTTTTCGGTTTACACGCTCTCGGAAAACGCGTCGGACAAGGAAGCGGCGGCGCTGGCGGCAAAGGAAAACAAATCGGACGTTCTCGCCGGTTACGATCTTTCCGGGTATGACGAGCAGACGGCGTTCATCCTTCTCGATCTGGCGCAGCGTGATACCAGCAAAACCTCGTGGCGGTTCGCCCAGACCCTGGTGAACAATCTCAGCAATGAGAAGATAACGATGCTGCGCAAACCCCACCGGTTCGCCGGGTTTGCGGTGCTCAAATCGCCGACGGTGCCGTCGGTGCTCGTTGAAGTCGGGTATCTTTCCAACAAAAATGAGGAACGGAAGCTGAAATCGCCGGATTATCAGCGTAAGATTGCCGCAGGCATCGTCAGGGCGATTGATGCTTTTTTTGAGACAGAGGCGGTGTTAAGTCGTTCCTGAACAAGGCGCTAGGATTCCCCCGATATTCCACAATTGTTCCGCAAATGCGCCGTGTTTCGACTGCAAATGTAGGCTAAGACAATGAAGCGCAATCGCACATTGGGCTGGATAGCTGCGAAAGAGACGATGCGAATTTTGAAACTTCTGCTGGTTCTGGCCAGTTTTCTGCTTGTTCTCGGCATCGGCGGTGTCGCAACGGCCGTCTATGGCCTGTGGCACTACGGCAAGGATCTGCCTGATTACAGCCAGCTTGCGGATTACGAGCCGCCGACGGCGACGCGCGTTCATGCCGCCGACGGACGGGTTATTGCCGAATACGCTATCGAAAACCGCATTTTCGTTCCGGCGGAAGCGATCCCGCGCCGTGTGATAGAAGCCTTTATTTCCGCGGAAGATCAGAATTTCTACCGCCATCAGGGGGTGGATTTCATTGCTCTGGCGCGGGCGGTCGTGACGAACGTTCAGCATTACCTGCAGGGGCGGCGTCCGATCGGGGCGTCGACCATCACACAACAGGTGGCCAAGAACTTTCTGCTGACGAACGAGGTTTCGATAGAACGCAAGATCAAGGAAGCCATTCTGGCGTTTCGCATCGAACGGGCGCTGAGCAAGGGAAGAATTCTCGAGCTTTACCTGAATGAAATTTATCTGGGCTACGGGTCTTATGGCGTCGCCGCCGCGGCGCTGAACTATTTCGACAAGTCGCTGACCGAGCTGACTGTGGGCGAGGCGGCCTATCTGGCGGCTTTGCCGAAAGCGCCGAGAAACTATCACCCTGTCAGAAAATACGAAGCAGCCGTCAGCCGCCGGAACTGGGTTATCGGGCGCATGCTGGATGAGGGGTATATCAAGCCCGAGGTTGCTGAAAGCGCCCAGAACAGCCGTTTGATCGTCGTGCCGCCGCGCGAACTCCTGTCGGTTGAGGCGCGGTACTTCGTTGAAGAGGTCCGCCGTGAACTGGTGGAAGGTTTCGGCACGGACGGCGTCAACGAAGGCGGGCTTTCGGTCCGCACCACATTGGATCCGTTGTTGCAGGATTTTGCCCGCGACAGCCTCCGCCAGGGCCTTGCAGAATATGACAGACGGCACGGGTATCGCGGTCATTTCGGCAAGATCGATCCGTCCGGCGACTGGGTCGCGCAGCTTCACGATATGGACCGGCCGGTTGAAACCGAACCGTATACTCTAGCTGTTGTTCTCGGCGTCGACGATGCCGACAAAATCAGTTCAGTCGAAATCGGAACGATAGAGGGCGGTACCGGCAATATCCCGCTCTTTGAATTGTTTTGGGCTCGTGAGGCGCTGGAGGACCAGAAGCGGGGGGAGGCGATCAGTAAGCCTTCCGATGTTGTCGAGCCGGGTGATGTCATTCTGGTTGAGCGGGTCCTCAAACGGCCGGGGCGGGAAGAAGGCGACCCCGATATCGTCTATCCTGAAAACACGTTCGCCCTGAGGCAAACGCCGGAAATCGAAGGCGGTATCGTTGCTCTCGATCCCCATACCGGCCGGGTGCTGGCGATGCATGGCGGCTGGAGCTTCGAACGCAGCGAATTCAACCGGGCGACACAGGCCAAGAGGCAGCCAGGGTCGGCGATCAAACCGTTTATCTATCTGACCGCGCTTGAACACGGTTTCGCCCCGAACACGATGATCCTCGATGCGCCGTTCGTGATGGATCAGGGACCGGGTCAGAAAAAGTGGAAACCGGCCAACTTCTCGCGGAAATTTTACGGTCCCAGCCCGATGCGGCTGGGAATCGAAAAATCCCGCAACCTGATGACCGTGCGGCTGGCGCAGGCTATCGGCATGGATGCGGTCGTCGACACCGTCAGACGGTTCGGTATCGACGACAACATGGAACCGCATCTGGCGATGGCGCTGGGCGCCGGCGAAACCACGTTGCTGAACCTGACGACCGCTTACGCGATGCTGGTGAACGGCGGCAAGCGAATCCGCGCGACGGTCGTCGATCGCGTTCAGGACCGCACCGGAAAGACCGTTTTCCAGCACGATCAACGGCCCTGTGACGGTTGCAAGGTGGCGCATTGGGAAGGCCAGGCTTCGCCGGTCATTCCCGACGACCGGGAACAACTGGTCGATCCGGTCAGCGCCTATCAGATCGTCAGCATGCTGGAAGGGGTCGTGCAGCGGGGAACGGGACGCAGTATCAGCTCCATCGGCAAACCGCTGGCCGGGAAGACAGGCACGACAAACGAAAGCCGCGATACCTGGTTCGTCGGGTTTTCCCCCGATCTGGCGGTTGGCGTGTTTATCGGTTTCGATACGCCGATCCCGCTCGGCAAACAGACATGGGGCGGTCAGGAGACCGGCTCGTCGGTCGCCGCGCCGGTGTTCAAGTCGTTCATGCAGAAAGCGTTGAAGAACGAACCTGCAATTCCTTTTCGGACACCGCCGGGCGTGCGGCTGGTAAGGATCGATGCGGATACGGGCCGCCGCGCCAGCGCATCCTCGCAGCGCGTAATCCAGGAGGCCTTCAAGGAAGGCACGGCGCCCAGCCAGGCCAGCGATGCGATCTTCATCGATGGCGGAACCGGTGACGAAGACGCGACCGGCATCGACGCTTCTGCAGGGTCGTCGCCTTCTTCCAGCGGCCTGTATTGATTTTTCCGGCCCTGTACCCTATCCGGGTGCAAGCCGAATTTCGAACATCGTTAGGATAAAAAATGCGTGCTGAAACCCAGGCGGTCGTCGATGAACTACAGCAGTCGCTTGCACTGCTGAGGAGGCATCTTTGACCTCGATACGGCAAGAAAACGTCTGGCGGAGCTGAACGCACGCGTCGAAGACCCGGATTTGTGGAATGATCAGGCCGCGGCCCAGAAAGTGATGCGGGAACGGTCATCGCTGGAATCGCGTCTCGGCGGTTACGATACGCTCGAAACCGGCCTCAACGACAATCTCGAACTGATAGAAATGGGCGAGGAGGAAGGCGACAACGATATCGTTGCCGAAGCCGAAACCGCGCTCGTGAATCTGAAAGACACGGCGCGGAAGCTTCAGCTTGAAAGCCTTCTTTCGGGTGAAGCGGACGGCAACGACTGTTTTCTGGAAGTGCATGCCGGCGCGGGCGGCACGGAATCGCAGGACTGGGCGCAGATGTTGTTGCGGATGTATCTGCGTTGGAGCGACCAGCACGGCTACAAGACCGAACTGATCGAGGAAAGCCCGGGCGAGGAAGCGGGGCTGAAATCATCCACCATCCGGGTTCAAGGGCCGAATGCATACGGCTGGCTGAAAACCGAAGCCGGCGTTCATCGTCTGGTTCGGATATCTCCCTACGACAGCAATGCCCGTCGGCACACAAGTTTTTCCTCGGTAACCGTTTACCCTGAAATCGACGATACGATCGAAGTCGAGATCGAGGACAAGGACCTTCGGGTCGATACCTACCGCGCCAGCGGCGCGGGCGGCCAGCACGTCAACAAGACCGACTCCGCCATCCGTCTCACTCACTTGCCGACCGGCATCGTCGTGCAGTGCCAGAATGATCGTTCGCAGCACAAGAACCGCGCCCAGGCCATGAAAATGCTGCAGGCGAAACTGTATGAGCTGGAACTGAAAAAGCGCGAGGAAGCCGCGGCGGCGGAGCACGAGGCGAAGACCGATATCGGCTGGGGCCATCAGTTGCGGTCTTACGTTCTGCAGCCGTACCAGATGGTGAAGGATTTGCGGACAGGCGTCGAAACCTCTGCGACGCAAGGGGTCCTGGATGGCGATCTGGACAGGTTCCTGGAAGCTGCCCTGGCGATGAAGCTGGACGGCGGTCCGGCGACGCCGGTCGAGGATATCGACTAGCGTTGAGCTGCACACTCAGCGCCGGCAAGGGGCCGAATGCCGCTAACGACGGTTTAGACGTCGATCTTGTTTTCAGTTCTGAATTGCAGCCGCATTAGGCGCAGCATCGGTTTTGGGGTATCATTTCCGGTGAAGGCATAACAGCGTGGTATCCGACGGCAATTTGTGGGCTGCCGTCGTGGGAGGTCTGGTGACCGGACGATTGGCAATTGTCGCCTTTTGCCTGCTTGGCATTCTGATGCCGCAACAGATTGCGGCGGAGGAACCTGTTGCCCTGATGTACCAAATTCGGGCGCCCTACATCGTCGATAACGGTGATGGAACCATTCGCGGATTGACAGCGGATCCGTCGGTGCTGGCGTTCGATCGCGCCGGACTTGATTTCAAGCCGGTGGAAATACCGACCAACCGGCAACTTGCGATGATCAGGGCGAATATGTCGGCTGCCTGCGGAATCGGCTGGTTCGACCGGCCGGACCGTCGGTCATTCGCCCGTTTCACCAGTCCGGTTTATCGCGACCGGCCGACTGTCGCCCTGATGCTTCGCAAGACCGCCGCCACTGTGGAAGATACCTCGCTTGAGGAGATGATCGCCAATGACGCTCTCAGTCTGCTGATAAGAACGCAATTCTCTTACGGCGCGAAAATCGATTCCTGGATCGACGCATATCAGCCCGATACGACGGCGGTTACGCTCGACAATGTCGGCATGGCCCGAATGATCGAGGCGGAACGGGCAGATTACATGTTGCTGGCGGAGGCCGAGGCAAGCCACCTTCTTCTGGAAATCGGCGAAGACCGTGCCGGCAAACTGGAATATCTGGTCATGTCGGACTCGCCGCATGGAAATTACCGGCATTTGATGTGTTCGAAATCTGTGCCCGCGGCGGTGATTGAACGACTTAACGCGGTAATCGCGACTTTCGATCTACCAAAATAGGAAAACTCTGGTCGCGGTAGACTCTTTTTTGGATCGATTCTCAGCCTTTTTCCTTGATGCGGTTGATGATCCGAATAGATAGGTCCAGAATTGCTTGTCAGCAGGCTGGGGGCGCTTGCAGGCAGTATTCGGCTTTCCGTGGCTGGCACCGAGCAAGATAGAGAAAAAGAATTCTATGACGCGACTTACACGCAAACTGAGACGCCGCCTGATAGCCCCCATGTTTTCCAGCAGAAAACCCGCCGAATATGCGGCGCGCGGTGTCCTGTTCGGCGTGTTCTTCGCCTTTACGCCGCTGGTCGGTATTCAGATTGCGATCCTGCTCGGTCTGTGGACACTCGTTCGAACCCTGACGCCGAAATATGACTTTAATCTTATTGTCGCCATTGCCTGGGTCTGGGTGACGAATGTTTTCACCGTGCCGCCGATCTATTTCGGATTCATTGTTACAGGACAGATGATGCTGGGACGATGGAACGAACCGATTGGATACAGCGCCTATACAAGCCGGCTGCAAGAGTCGCTTTCACTGCATCCCGATGCTCAATGGTACGAACTGATCTGGTTGCGCATTGACAGTCTGCTGGATGCGTTTGGATTGCCCCTGTTTATCGGCTGGATACCCTGGGCGCTGATCCTGTCGATCATCGGATACCACTGGTCTCTGAAACTTATTCGCAAAGTACGCGAGACAAGGGCGCACCGCCGTTCGAAAAAGCGCGCCGCGCGAGTTGAAAAGAGCCATCTCGAACAGCGTCGTGTCGAAAACGCCTATGCAGACTCGTCCGGGTCGTAGAAGGCATCCGGGAAATTCGCTTTTCTGCGGCTCGCCTTGTTGAAGGGCGGTTTTATCTGACCTTTGAAATACGTTGCGACCAGACGCTGCCATGTTTCAGCGGCGTTTTCGCCGGCACCATCGCAAATCCACTGGAACCAACGCGTCCCGGCCGCGACGTGCCGTATCTCGTCATCGTGTATGGTGGACAGGATATCCGCGCTCTTCGGGTCGCCGACCTTCTTCAACCGGTCGATCATCGCCGGCGTCACATCCAGTCCCCGCGCTTCCAGAACCATCGGCACCACGGCGAGCCGTGCCTGCAGATCGTGGGCGGTCGATTGTGCCGCCTGCCAGAGACCGTCATGCGCCGGCAGATCGCCGTATCCCGCCCCCAGGTCTTTAAGACGCTCCTGCAACAGCAGAAAATGACGCGATTCATCGTCGGCGACGGCAACCCAGTCATCGTAGAATTCCCGCGGCAGGGCCGGGCGGTGAGAGGTGAACCGGGCCAGAATATCCCAAGCGAGATCGATGGCGTTCAGTTCGATATGGGCAAGCGCATGAAGCAGCGCGATGCGGCCTTCAGGCCCGGCGCCGATCCGCCGTTTCGGCATTTGACCGGGGGACAGCAGTATAGGTCTTTCCGGACGAGCGGGCCGGTCCGGCGGCAATCTGTCGCCCGGTTCGGTTAGACTGCCGGTGTTCCATAACTCAGCGAAGCGGCGGGATGTTTCAGCCTTCGCAACCGGATCGGCGGTCGATAGAACCTCGATTGCGGCGTCGCACAGCATGCCGGTCGTCAAAGCGCCTTTGCGGCCTCCAGAACGGCGTCAACATGGCCGGCGACCTTGACTTTCGGCCATGCTTTCGCGACGACGCCATTGCCGTCGATCAGAAACGTGCAACGCGTGATGCCTTCGTATTCCCGCCCGTACAGCTTCTTCGGGCCCCATGCGCGGTAATCCTCGCAGACAGACGAATCCGTATCCGACGCGAGGATGAAGTTGAGATCGTATTTTGCCTTGAACTTGTCATGCCGGGCGACGGTATCCTTGCTGATCCCGATGATCGTTACGCCAAGCTTTTCAAAAGCCTCCCGCGCTTCGGTGAAGCCTTGCGCTTCCTTGGTGCAGCCGGGCGTGTCGTCCTTCGGGTAGAAATAGACGACGACGGGTTTGCCCCTGAGATCGGATAAGGTAACCGAACCGCCGCCATCGGTGGGGAGTGTAAAGTCAGGTGCTGTATCGCCCTCGTTCAAGGCCATGTCGTTTCCCCTTTTCGCTTCTGTCAGGATATCCCGTGTGCCGTATTGAAATGCGCGATCAGGAGGAAAGCAACCGGTCATAGATTCGGCAAACAGCCTGCGCCCTGTCGTCCATCTCCGCACGCAGTTCCTGCAACGTCTCGAATGTTCTGACGCCGTTGCCGGCAGCCTTCAGGATGGCGCGGAACTGTCCTTCCGGCGCGGTTGCCTCGTCGAATGCGTCGCGCGTCAGAACCCGGATTACCGATTGAATATTGCGCCACATCGTGAGGGCGTCGACAAGCGCATCCGCCGTTTCCGTATCCAGCAGCCCGGTGTCCCGGCACGCTAATATGGCGCTGGCTGTGTTCGGATGCAGACAGGCCGGATGGTCGCACGCATTCTGCAGTTGCAGGAACTGTGCGATGAATTCGACGTCGATCAGGCCGCCGGGCCGGTATTTCATGTCCCACGGGTTATCGCCGGGATATTCATTGGCGATCCGCACCCGCATTGACCGGATGTCTTCGATCAGTTTCGTATTGTCGCGACGCTGGCATAGATTGTCTGCGATAGCGGTTTCGATTTTTCCCCGCATACCGTCCGATCCGCAGATAAACCGGGCACGGGTCAGCGCCATGTGTTCCCAGGTCCAGGCCTCGCCCCGGTAATATCCCGTGAATCTCTCCAGCATGGTGGCGACCGGGCCGGAATTGCTGCCGGGCCGCAATCGTGTATCGACCTCGAACAGCGGGCCTTCGGCCGTCTGCGCTGTGATGGCGGTAATCGCGCGCTGGCACAGGCGAAGATAGTAGGATGACGGGCCAAGCGGCTTGGGTCCGTCGGACGCTTCGACATCGGGCGGCGCATCGTAGATGAAAACGAGATCGAGATCCGACTTCGGCGCAAGTTCGCCGCCGCCGAATTTTCCCATGGCGACGACAGCGTATCCGCCGCCGGGCAGATCGCCGTGCTGCTCGCGGAAGGTTTCGACGACTTCCGGTATCAGGGCCTTCAGCGCGGTTTCCGCGCAATCGGTCAGGATCACGCTATGGTCATTCACGAAGTACTTTCCCTGCATGATGCCGACGCCGACCTGAAAGAACCGGTCGGCCACCCAGCTACGGCAGATATCGAGAATGTCTTCGTAATCGCGGGCCTGGCTGAGCGCCGAATCCAGCGAGGCGTGGCGTTCGTCGGCGTCGATGGTCGTTACGCCGGCGGTTTCCAGCAGGCTGTCCAGCAGCAACGGTCGCCGCATCAGACGATCCGCCAGACCGGGGGCCGCCCCCATGATTTCCGCCACGAGATCCAATAGCGCCGGGTTGGAATGAAACAGCGCGAACAACTGCACGCCGGCCGGCAACCCTTCCAGAAACCCGTCGAATCTTGAAAACGCCTGATCCGGATTCGGCGTTTTTGACAGGGCCCCCAGCAATAGCGGCATCAGCTCGGTCAAAATCTGACGCGACCGCTCGCTGCGGGTCGCCCGGTATCGGCCGCGATGCCAGGTTCGGACCCGTTCCGCGACATGGGACGGCGTTTCAAACCCCATGCCTTTCAGGGTCTCGATTGTATCGGGGTCGTCGTCTTCACCGGTAAAAACAAGGGCGCCGCCGCCGCCCAGTTCCGGCGATTCCTCGAACAGGCCGGCATAGTGACGCTCTACCGTTTCGAGATGGCTCTTCAAATCGCCACGGAAAACAGCCGGATCGTCATAGCCCATGAAACCGCCAAGCGCGTCGATGGCGTCAGCCTCCGTCGGCAGGGTTTGCGTCTGCGTGTCGTTGATCATCTGCAGTCGGTGTTCAAGCGTTCGCAGAAAGTCATAGCTTCGCGACAGTTCCGCAACGGCGTCTTCCGTCGTATGCGCGCGGCCGGCAAGGGCCCGGAGGGCGCTCAACGTATTGCGGTCCCGAAGTGACGGGTCCCTGCCGCCCCAGATAAGCTGCTGGGTCTGGGCAAAGAATTCGATTTCCCGAATACCGCCCCTGCCGGTTTTGATGTTGTGGCCCTCGATGGCGATCTTCGCGCCGCCGCGATGGGCGTTGATCTGCCGTTTGATGGAATGAATGTCCTGAATGGCGGCGAAATCCAGGTGCTTGCGCCAAACGAAAGGCCGGATATCGGTCAGAAACTCTTCGCCCAGATCGAGATCGCCGGCGACCGGACGCGCCTTGATCATAGCGGCGCGCTCCCAGTTCTGACCGACGCTTTCGTAATAGGAAATTGCGGCGTTTACCGTCAGCGCGATGGGCGTCATGCCGGGGTCCGGCCGCAGCCTCAGGTCCGTCCGGAAGACGTAACCGTCGGCGGTTCGCTTGTCCATCAGGCCGACAATCGTCTGTGTGGCGCGTATCATTTCCTTGCGCAGCCGGTCGGGGTCCGTCGCGCCGATCTTCTGCGGATCGTACAGGGCGATCAGATCGATATCGCTGGAATAGTTCAGCTCGCCCGATCCGAGTTTCCCCATGCCGAGAAATACATAGCCTGGATGCGGGGCGTATTCCTCGCCCGTGCCGGCGGGAGGGGTCAGGACACCCTGGCGTACAAGATCAGCCAGCGCGAAGCCCGTTGCCGCGTTGAGGCTGGCGGCGGCGAAATCGCTCAGGGCCTGTGTGATGGCGGGCAAGGCCCAGGCGTCGGCGATATCGGCCATCGCGATCAGCAGGGCGGCCTGCCGCTTCATCTGCCGTAGTGATTTTTCGACTATTCTGATGTCGGTTTCGCCGTGGTCAGCTTGCCGTGTCGTTTCAAGCACTGTCGCCCAGCACGACTCCAGTCCGGTTTCGAAACAGTCGATTGCAAATGCCGGTTCGCGGGTCAGCAAACCGGTCAGATAGGGGCTGAAAGCGAACAGGATATCCAGCAGGGCGTCCGCCGCTTCCTTGTATTCCAGGCGGTCGTAGCGGTCGGCCAGGCCGTCATTCCGTTGCAGAACCTCAACCCAGCGTTCACGGCCGACAGTGATGCGTGCCGGATCGGCAATCGGCGATTTCGGTGCGGAACCTGTATACTTGTCCAGAAAGTGCATGCGTTCCCCTTGTTCAGCATAGCCGAACTACGCTACGCCGAACTATAACGCCTAAGTTCGCCGCCTCTATCAAGAGATGGCCCGCATGATTCGACAAGGCACGCCGCCCGAAGCGGCGACAGGTATGAATTTGGTATCGAAGAGAAGTTTTCGTATTGCACTGGAAATTCTGGCGGGGCTGGTCGCCGGATTCGTCTTGCTGGTCGGAATCGGCCTCTGGCGTCTGTCGATCGGGCCCGTTTCTCTGTCGTTTCTGACCCCGGCGATCCAGGAATCCCTGAAGGACCCGGACGGCCCGTTCGATGTGGCGATCGGCGATACGGTTCTGACCTGGGCCGGATGGGACAGGGCCGTCGACATCATGATCCGCAACGTCACGCTGCGCCGGCATGGTGAACGGCCGATTGCGGTGCTGCCGCGCGTTTCCCTGGGTCTTTCCCTCAAATCGCTGGCCCGTGGCGTTATCGCGCCGACCGGCATCGAAATACTGTCGCCGGCGGTTGCAATCAGGCGATATGCCGACGGCCGGTTCGCCTTCGGCCTTTCAGGGGCCGGATTGGATAATCTGATCGAGGAAACAGACGATACCGGGGAACAGCCGAAGGGTGGCCCGCTGTCCCTTGCCATGGTCGAACAGATCCTCAATCCGACCGACAGGAACAGCCAGTTGGCGGCACTGGAAACCATCAGTGTCATCGGCGCGACGACGACAATTGTCGACGAATACGCCGGTGTAACGTGGCGGCTTCCGGATACGAATATCGTGCTTGTGAAAGAGCAGAGGGAGCTGCGCGGCAATATCAGCGTACGGCTGGAAACGGACGAAACATCGACAAATCTGTCGGCCGTACTTCTGCACGCGTACGAATCCGATGACGTGCAGATTTCCGTATCGTTTCAGGACCTGTCACCGGGGCTTCTGGCGCGGGCGATACCCGAGGCGGCGGCGATCAGGGATATCGATGTGCAGGTCAGCGGTTCCGTGGCGTTCGGTCTAACAATGGACGGCACGCCCGAAACGCTCGACTATTCGCTGCAGAGCCGGCTCGGTTCGGTTACAGGGTCGTTGCGCCTGGATGATGACGGCAACCGGATTCTGGCGGACGGACGCCTCGATCTGATCGATACCGCCGGCGTCGCCAAGGCCGTTCCCGAACTGCGACAATTGAGCGATTTCCGGACACAGGTTTCCGGCACCTTTTCGCTCATTGCGCGGCGCAACGGGTTTCTTGAACACGCGGAAGTCGATCTGACGGCGGCTGAGGGTATCCTGTCGGCGCCCGATGCGGGGCTTGCCGACGTTGCCTTCCGTTCAGCCGCTCTGGCAGGACGGGTGGAAGATGATCTGGGTGTCGTCGTCGTAGACAGGCTGTCGCTGGACATTCTTGAAGACACCAGCGTCACTGTCGCAGGTTCCGCCATTTCGGACGGCGAGGCCTATTCGATCGACCTGGGTGGCGAAGTGCTGTCGATGAATTTCGCCGATGTCTTTTCGGTTTGGCCGGATGGCATCGGCAACGATGCGAAAGACTGGCTTAAACCCAATCTGCCGGTCGCCTATATTCCCCGCGCCGAAATCTCGCTTCGGGGGTCGATGCCGGTCGATGATCCGTCCAACCTGACGATAGCGTCCATCGACGGCACCATGGACATTGAAAATGCCGAGGTGCACTACCGCAAGCCGTTGCCGCCGGTTACGGGCATCAGCGGCACGGCCGAATTCGGTTCTGACTGGCTAAAGATCCACACCACCGGCGGAAAGGTCGAGGGCGGCCTGGTTCTGCAGGACGGCCTTGTGCACCTGACGGATCTGGGTGGCTACGACAATGCGGAAATATCTGTAAAGGTTAAAACACCGCTTCAATCGGCCCTGTCCCTGCTTGACCGGGATCCGTTTCATCTGATTTCCAAACTCGATCTCGATCCGAAAAGCATGCGCGGTACCGGCGTTGTCGATGCGCATTTTGCGTTTCCGCTCAGCAAGACGCTGACGACCGATGAAATGACCTATCGCGCAACCGCCCGGGCAACCGATGTGGAAATGGATCAGGCGCCGCTGAACACACAACTGACCGATGGCACAATTGACCTGTGGCTGGACAATGACGGGATGGATATTTCCGGCACGGTGCAGATGAACCGCATTCCGGCGCTGATCGCCTGGCGGGAAAGTTTTAGCGATGCGGTTCCTGTGCGGTCGAGCTATTCGGTGAAGGCAACGGTTTCAGATCGGCAGTTGCGGGAACTTGTTCTGGATACGCAAGGCATGGCGACCGGCCTGTTCGGGATCGCCCTGGACTACAACAGTTATCGCGATGGCAGAAATATCATCGATATCCGGGCCGATCTGAGACGCAGCGCCCTGAAGGTGGATCTGCTGCCGTGGCGCAAAAAGCGCGGCGTTCCGGGCACCCTCAACCTGACAATGAAATACGCCGACGGCAAACCGGTGGAAATCGACAACCTGCATCTCGTGACATCCGACCTGACAGCAACCGGATCGATGACGCTGGCCCCGGATTTCGAGAGGTTCGTATCGGCGCAAATTGATAGTCTGCGGTATCCGGGCGGGTCCGGTGCCGGTACCGTGGCGATGGATGAGGCCGGACGGTACACGATAGACCTGCAGGGCGAGGCGATCGACATCGCGCATTTCCTGGAAGATGACGGCAAACGTGAATCGCCGGAAGAAAAGCTCGCCAACCGCGGTCCGCAATTCAGCCTGAACGCCGATTTCGATACGGTTACGGCAGGGCCGGAGCGCCGGTTGACGGATGTATCCATCACCATGGCGCATGACGGTATCGACATCGAGGCGATGTCGCTGCGGTCCCGCGTCGATGACGGCGGCATGCTTTCTATCGATTTCGTGCCCGGTATCACCGGCCAGACACTCGAAATCAAGGCGGACAACGCAGGCAGGGCGATGGCGGCGCTGGACTGGACGCAGCGTGTCGAAGGCGGCACGCTGTCGCTGCAAGGGGTGCGGCCGACCGCCAACGACCCGCTGGCGGGAACCGTCCATATCGAGAGTTTTACCCTCAAAAACGCGCCTGTGCTGGCCAAACTGCTGGAGTTCATGTCACTGACGGGGATTGTCTCCGCCCTCGGCAATCAGGGCCTCGATTTCACCCGGCTCGATGCGGAATTCACCTTTCAGGACGGCTACCTGAATTTTCAGCAGGCCAAGGCATACGGGTCGTCGATAGCGGTGACGGCGAACGGCTTTGTCGATTCCGATTCCAATTTCGTCGAACTCACCGGCACGATTATACCGGCCTATACGTTTAACCGTGTGCTGGAAGCTATTCCGGTTATCGGCGACATTCTGGCCGGCGAGGATGGCGGCATTCTTGCCGCCAACTATGCTGTCGAGGGCCCGCTGGAAGATCCGACCGTATCGGTGAATCCGCTGTCGGCGCTGGCCCCGGGCATCCTTCGCCGCATCTTTTCGGCCGGGGACAGTGACGATTCGTCCGGCGCTCAGCAGTTGCAGGAATTCAAGGAAGTGCAGCAGGAAAGGTAGGGTTTAGCCCACCCTGATCAGCACGTGCTTCTTCTTGCCCATCGAAAGCTTCAGAACGCCTTCCGGGCCCAGATCAGCAGCCGTTACGACAAGGCTGTCATCATCGATGCGGGCGTCGTTCAGTTTCACGCCGCCGCCCTTGATCATCCGGCGGGCCTCGGAATTGCTGGCTGTCAGCCCGGTCCGGGTCAGCAGAGCGAGGACGCCGATACCATCCTGAAGATCACCGGCCGGAATATCGACCGTCGGCAGCGTGGCGGCCAGGGTATTTTCCTCGAATGTCTTGCGGGCCGCCTCCGACGCCTCCCGGGCCGCTGACGCTCCCCGGGCCAGAGCCGTTGCGGCATCGGCCAGCAGCTTTTTCGCTTCGTTGATCTCCGCGCCCTGCAGCGATTCCAGGCGCGCGATTTCATCGAGCGGCAGATCGGTGAACAGTTTCAGAAACCGCCCGACATCGGCGTCTTCCGTATTGCGCCAGAACTGCCAGTAATCGAACGCCGACAGCCGGTTTTCGTTCAGCCAGACCGCGCCGTCCGCCGTCTTGCCCATTTTCGCGCCGCTGGCCGTGGTGATAAGCGGCACCGTCACGCCGAACAGCTCCGCACCGTCCGACCGGCGCGCGAGCTCGATCCCGTTGACGATATTGCCCCACTGGTCGGATCCGCCCATCTGCAGCTTGCAGTTATAGCGTTTGGCCAGCTCCATGAAGTCGTAGGCCTGCAGGATCATGTAGTTGAATTCCAGGAACGACAGCGGCTGTTCGCGTTCAAGCCGCATCCGCACGCTGTCGAAGGTCAACATGCGATTAACGGAAAAGTGCCGGCCGACATCACGCAGGAAATCGATGTAGTTCAGGTCCCTCAGCCAGTCGTCGTTATTGACCATGATGGCGTCGGTCGGGCCGTCGCCGAAGGTCAGGTACTGTTCGAAACAGGATTTGATGCTGGCGAGATTTTCGCTGATCTGTTCGTCCGTCAGCAGCTTGCGGGCGTCGTCCTTGCCGCTCGGGTCGCCGACACGGGTCGTTCCGCCGCCCATCAGGACAATCGGCTTGTGGCCGGTTTTCTGAAACCAGCGCAGCAGCATGATGGAAACGAGGTGGCCGACATGCAGGCTGTCGCCGGTCGCGTCATAGCCGATATAGGCGGTGATCGCACCGGCTGCCGCCTGTTCGTCCAGCCCTTCCAGATCGGTTCCCTGATGAATGAAACCGCGGTCGGAGATCGTCTGTAGAAAGTCGGACTTGAATCGGGCCATGTTCGGTTCCGCCGGTTTTGATGGTTATGCTGTAGTGAAGGACCGGTGAATTATCATGCCGCCACGGCTTCGGCAATTGGCGGCGATGCGGGAGGAAGAACTATGCGGGTAATCGGCCTGATGAGCGGAACGTCGATGGATGGCGTCGATGTCGCGATCATCGATACGGATGGACATACGGTGGCTGCGGCGCATGCGTTCCGGTCCTATCCCTATTCCACGGAAGACCGCAATGCGATCAAGGCCGTACTGGGTAAACGCCGGCGGGATGCCGATGTCGACAGGGCTGAAAAAAGGATCACGCAGCGGCATGTCGAGGCCATCCGCCGCACACTCGATGATGGCAACCTGCCGGTCGGCAGCATCGACCTCGTCGGCTTTCACGGCCAGACCATTACCCATGACCCGGCCAACCGTTTCACGTGGCAGATCGGTGATGCGGAAAAACTTGCGTCGGAAACAGGGTTTGCCGTGGCCTTCGATTTCCGGTCGGCCGATGTGGCGGCGGGCGGGCAGGGCGCGCCGCTGGCGCCGGTCTTCCACCGGGCCATTGCAGAAACCTGGGACAAGCCGCTGGTTGTCCTTAATCTGGGCGGCGTCGCCAACGTGACGTGGATCGGGCGGGACGGCGCCATGCTGGCCTTCGACACCGGCCCCGCCAATTCGCTGATCGATGACTGGATGTTCAAGAACATCGGGGAAAAGATGGATGAAGATGGCCGTCATGCGGCCCGCGGTACGGTTGATGAGAATGTCCTGGGACGTCTGCTGGACAACCCGTATTTTTCCAGAACGCCGCCGAAATCGCTGGATCGCGGCGATTTCACAATCGATACGATGCCGCCGATGTCGGTTGAGGACGGAGCGGCGACGCTGACGGCGTTTACAGTTGAATCCATTGCGCTCGCCGGCTTTCCCGAAAAGCCGAAACACATGCTTGTCGCGGGGGGCGGCGGGCGGAACCCGACCATCATGAAAGGGTTGCAGAAACGGTTCGACTGGCCGGTAACAACCATCGATACCGCAGGATGGTCAGCCGACGCCATCGAGGCGCAGGCCTTCGCCTTCATGGCGGTCCGGTGCCGCTACGGATTGCCGATCACCTTTCCGGGCACAACCGGCGTGGCGCAGGAAATGACGGGCGGCCGGATCGTCGATCCGGCCTGAAACGTCAGTCTTCGTCGCTGCTGACCCGCATCCGCGGATCGACCGGTGCGTTTGGCACCTGGTGCATTGCCTCGTCCAGATAGGAACCGGTTTCCGCTTCGACTTCCGACAGTTCGTTGGTGAAGAAGTGGCTTGCGCTGTCGATCGTGCGGCGGGTGATGTTGATGCCGCGCTGGCTGTTCAGTTTCTGGGCCAGTTTGTCGACCGACTCACCGGGAACGATTTCGTCCTGACCGCCATTCAGCATCAGGCCGGAAGACGGGCAGGGCGCCAGAAAACTGAAGTCATACAGGTTCGCCGGCGGGGCAACGGAGATGAAACCGCTGATTTCCGGCCGCCGCATCAGAAGCTGCATGCCGATCCACGCGCCGAAGGAAAAACCGGCGATCCAGCACTGCCGGGCGTTTTCATTGTAGGTCTGAAGCCAGTCGAGCGCCGAGGCGGCATCGGACAATTCACCTTCGCCCTTGTTGAACACGCCCTGGCTGCGGCCGACGCCGCGGAAGTTAAACCGCAAACACGAAAAACCACGCTTCTGGAACGTATGGAACAGAGTGTAGACCACACGGTTGTTCATGGTGCCGCCGTGCTGGGGGTGCGGATGAAGAAACAGGGCAATCGGAGGATTGGAGCCTTCGCCGTGTTTGTATCGGGCTTCCAGACGACCTTCGGGACCGTTGATCATTACTTCAGGCATGCGTGTTTTCTACTTCCAAATTGCGCGTGAATGGCTTGTCAGGATTTGCGGGAATAATGACACCAAACCGGTTTCGACTGCTATAATCACTAGCGAAAAACGGCGATTCCGTCTTCAGCGTGAATAATGAATTTCCTCATGCTTCCTTGATCCTGTTACAGTGCCGCTATATCTAAGGCACAGGCAAGCGAGCGTGATCGCGGATAGACCGTGCTGATATAATGGGTTTTTCCGGGATTTCCAAGGTTGCGGTTTATGGCCGGCTGCCGGTTTGCCGGCCTGGTATCGAAGCGATGAGCACAGGAGACGACAATGTCTGTATGGTCTGACCTGAAAGGCGAAATTGACGGTATGATCGAGCGCGATCCCGCGGCCCGGTCGCGGCTGGTCGTTGTCGTCTGCTACCCGTCTTTTCACGCCATCGTCGCCTATCGCCTGTCGCACTGGCTGTGGAAGAAGAATTTTTATCTGCTGGGCCGCTTTGTTTCGCAGCTCGCGCGCTGGCTGACCGGTATCGAAATCCATCCCGGCGCGAAAATCGGACCGGGTCTGTTCATCGACCACGGCATGGGTGTCGTGATTGGCGAGACGGCTGAAATCGGCAGGAATGTAACCCTGTATCACGACGTCACGCTGGGCGGGGTATCGCCCTCGGTCGATTCCGACAACCAGCGGGATCAGAAACGGCATCCGACGCTGGAAGACAATGTGATTGTCGGTTCAGGCGCGCAGATTCTCGGTCCGATCACGGTTGGCAAGGGCGCCCGCGTCGGCGCCAACGCGGTCGTTATCAAGGATGTGCCGGAAGGTGTCACAATGGTCGGCATTCCGGCCAAGGTCGTGGTGTCACGGGCGCAGACCAAGGAAACGCCGTTCTCGCCTTATGGTACGCCGCTCGGCGACCTGCCGGATCCGGTGGCGCGCACGATCGAAGGGTTGATGAATGAAATTGCAGCCTTGCGGACGCAGATCGGAACGCTGGAATCGCGTGTCGATGAGTCGGAGAAGCGATCCGTGCCGTTTTCTGAAGGTGGAGCGACCGACAGCACGGGCGACGGCGAACCGACCAATCGCTGCTGAGAAAAATTTCCTAAATACTTGGTTTTTGCTCTGGAAATAGGGCACTCTTGATCTACGTTTTAGGCGATGCTGTTGCAACGCGAACGGGGAGACTAGGTGTGCGCCTCAACACGAAGGGTCGATATGCTGTCATGGCGGTCGTCGAACTGGCGATCCGCGGCGAGAATAAACCCGTTTCCCTGATCGACATCGCCGAGCGCCAGTCGATTTCGCTTTCCTATCTTGAACAGATTTTTGCACGGCTGCGCCGGGCGAAGCTGGTTCGCAGCATTCGCGGGCCCGGCGGCGGCTATCTGCTTGCGAAAACGCCCGATCAGGTCCGCATTTCCGATGTGTTCTCTGCGTTCGATGACCTACCCCGCGACGGGCGTTGTTCGCCGTCGATCCCGCATGCCTGCTCGAACCGTTCGGTACGATGCGCGACCCACAACCTTTGGGCCGAACTTGGCAATGAAATGTTCAGGGCGATGCAGTCGATTACCGTTGCCGATGTTGTCAACGGGTCAGGCTTGTTGGCGGCAACCGGCGAAAATGCCGGATCCTTCGCCGCAGACTAGCATGCCGCTGCAGCGATCTTTCGGTTAAAGGGCTTGCCGCATCAAAATCGGGTATACAGAGTACCAACGCTTTCTATATGCGTTGGTAAGACATGGCTGCCTATCTGGACTATAACGCGACCGCCCCGATTCTGCCCGAAGCCCGTGAGGCGGTCGTGGCCGCATTGGATGTCACCGGCAATCCGTCGTCTGTGCACGGGGCCGGCCGCGCAGCCCGCCGGATCGTCGAGACGGCGCGTGCCTCGGTCGCCCGGCTGGCCGGTTCGGCACCGTCGTCGGTGATCTTCACATCCGGCGCGACGGAAGCGAACAATCTGGCGATTCAGGGGACGGTATCGCAGGAAAACGGCGTGTCGCGGGTGCTGACCGGTTCGACCGAGCACGATTCCGTACTGAATGCATGGCCGGACAGTGAAACCATACCGGTAACCGGCGATGGCGTCGTTGATCTGGGCCGGCTGCAGCGCATGCTGACCGACCGCGACTGGCGGCGCTGTCTGATCTGCGTGATGGCGGTCAACAACGAGACAGGGGTCGTTCAACCGGTCGAAGAGGTGATCGGCATCGCCCGGGCCGCTGGTGCGCTCGTGCTTTGCGATGCGGTTCAGGCAGCCGGGAAAATGGACCTGACCTCGATCGATGCGGATTTCATCAGTCTGTCGGCCCATAAATTCGGCGGGCCGCGCGGTGTCGGCGCGCTGATCGTGCGGGGAAGCGGCGAATTGCAACCGATCCTGCGCGGCGGTGGTCAGGAAAAGAGCAAGCGAGCCGGTACCGAAAATGTTCCGGCAATCGCCGGTTTCGGCGCCGCCGCCGATGCCGTGCTGAGCGGTGCGGCGTCACCGGATAACGCCCGGGCGCTGATGGCCGGTCTGGAACAGGTGCTGGCGGAAAAATCCCCGGCTTCGCGGATTGTCGCGAAAGGATCGGACCGGATTGGCACGACCGCGACGATTGCCCTGCCTGGCGTAAAGGCGGAAACCCAGGTGATGGCGCTCGATCTGGATGGCGTCATGGTCAGCGCCGGATCGGCCTGTTCGTCGGGCAAGGTGGCGGCCAGCCACGTTCTGACGGCGATGGGGTTGAAAGAGGGGATTGCCGATTGCGCGATCCGGGTCAGCCTCGGGTGGGCCAGCACGAAATCGGATGTCGATCGGTTCTTCGATGCCTATATGAAGATGGCGAGCAGAATGTCCGATACGGAAAACAAAGTGCAGTCATGAGCAAAACCCGACCGATCTATCTCGATTATCACGCGACAACGCCGACCGATCCCCGCGTGGTGGATGCCATGCTGCCCTGGTTTACCGAACGGTTCGGCAACCCGCACTCCGCCGACCACGCCTACGGGTGGGAAGCCGATGACGCGGTTTCCGAAGCCCGCGAGCAGATCGCGGCCCTTGTCGGCGGCCGGGCAAAGGATGTCGTGTTCACGTCCGGCGCGACGGAATCCAACAATATCGCGGTCAAGGGCGCGGCCCGGAAACGGAAGGAAACGGAAGGCAGAACCGGTGTCGTCACCGTCGTGACGGAACACAAATGCGTGCTGGAGAGCGCGCGCCGCCTTGAGAAAGAGGGATTTGACGTCACTTTCCTGCCGGTCGATTCCGACGGGCTTGTCGATCTCGACGATCTGGGGAAAGCGGTCAGCGACAATACGGCGTTGGTCTCGGTGATGATCGCAAATAACGAAATCGGCACCCTTCAGAAAATCCAGGACATCGCCGGCATTGCACATGATGCCGGGGCTTGGCTGCACACAGACGCGGCGCAGGCGCTGGGCAAGATCGACCTGAACGTGAAGGCCACGGGAATCGATTTGATGAGCCTGTCCGGCCATAAGGTTTACGGCCCCAAGGGCGTCGGCGCCCTGTATCTGAACAGCCGCAAGGTTTCGGTCGAGCCGCTGTTCGACGGCGGCGGTCAGGAAAAGGGAATCCGGCCGGGCACGGTTCCGCCGGCCCTGTGCGTCGGCTTCGGCAAGGCCTGCGAACTGGCGGCGCGGGAAATGTCATCCGAAGCAGAGCGGTTGTCAGGCCTTCGGGAAAGGCTGCTGGATCATATCCGGTCAGCCGCGCCGGATATCGCGGTTAACGGCGACGGCGCACCGCGTCTGCCCGGCAATCTCAGCGTCACCTTTCCCGGCATCGATACGGAAGAGTTGATTGCGGCGCTTCCCGGCCTGTCGGTTTCCGCCGGTTCGGCCTGTTCTTCCGGTTCGAAAGCGGCAAGCCATGTTCTGCAGGCGATCGGCCACGACCCGGCAGCACGCGAAGCGACGCTGCGCTTCGGGCTGGGCCGGTTTACCACGGAAGAAGAAATAGACGCCGCCGGCGACCAGTTGGCGAAGGCGCTGACGGACAGAACGTCGGATGCGCGCAAGACGGCGGAGCGCCGTTAATTAGCCTTTACTCCCGCCGCCCAATCACGCAAAAACAGCAGCGCTTTGATAGTGTTAGAGGATTTCGACAATGCCGAAAATTACCTTCGTCGATCGTGATGGAACAGAAAAAACCGTCGATGCGAAAACCGGTTTTTCCCTGATGGAGATCGCCGTGGAGAACGATGTCGATATCGAAGCGGCATGTGAAGGGTCGCTGGCCTGTGCAACCTGCCATCTGGTTCTCGATCCGGACTGGTACGAAAAACTGGGACCGCCCAGCGAGGACGAGGAAGACATGCTGGACTTGGCGTTCGGCCTGACCAAGACATCCCGGCTAAGCTGCCAGATACGGGTTACGGACGATCTGGACGGTTTGCGGGCATCGTTACCGGATGACTGATGTGGCTGGTAGCCTTAAAATATTCCTGATACCGTACCTCCCGGGTAACGTAGTGGGGGCGTGACACGGAATACTGAAAGCGGCCGACAGGAATGGACGCCGCTTATAAGATTTATCATTTGGGGAGAAACCAAGTAATGAGCAGCGAAGCGCAAACACGACTCGACGACTTTATGTCCGGTCTCGTGAAACGGAATCCGGGCGAACCCGAATTCCATCAGGCAGTACAGGAAGTGGCGGCGTCGCTGATGCCGTTCATTATCGAAAATCCGATTTACGAGAAAATGCAGATACTCGAACGGATGTGCGAACCGGACCGCGCTATCTCTTTCCGGGTCTGCTGGGAAGACGATGAAGGCAACATCCGTGTTAACCGCGGTTTCCGCATTCAGTTCAACAACTCGATCGGCCCGTACAAGGGCGGCTGCCGGTTCCACCCGACAGTGACGCAGAGCGTTCTGAAATTCCTCGGGTTCGAACAGCAGTTCAAGAATTCGCTGACCGGTCTTCCGATGGGCGGCGGCAAGGGCGGCGCCAACTTTAACCCGAAAGGCAAGTCCGACCGCGAAGTGATGCGGTTCTGCCAGGCCTTCATGAACGAGTTGTCGCGGTATATCGGCCCGGACATCGACGTGCCGGCCGGCGATATCGGCGTCGGCGCGCGGGAAATCGGCTACATGTTCGGCCAGTACAAGATGCTGACGAACCAGTTCGTCGGTATCCTTACCGGCAAGGGCATGGAATTCGGCGGCTCGAAGATCCGGACGGAAGCAACCGGCTACGGCGCGGTGTATTTCCTGCAGAACATGCTGGATGCGGTCGGCCAGGACATGGACGGCGCAACGGTCTGTATTTCCGGGTCGGGTAACGTCGCCAGCTACGCGGTCGAAAAAGCGACGCATCTGGGCGCCAAGGTCGTCACGATGTCGGATTCCGGCGGATTCATTCACGACCCGGATGGTATCGATGCCGAGAAGCTGGCCTACATCATCAACCTGAAGAACGTGAAGCGCGGCCGTATTTCCGAATATGCGGACCACTACACGAACGCGACCTTCCATGAAGGTAAACGGCCTTGGTCGGTGCCGTGCGATTTCGCCCTGCCCTGCGCGACGCAGAACGAAATCGATGTCGATGACGCCAATGAACTGGTCAAGAACGGCGTGCGCGGCATTTCTGAAGGCGCGAACATGCCGACGGTTCTGGAAGCGATGCATATTCTGCAGGCCTCCGGCGCGCTGTTCGGCCCGGCAAAGGCCGCGAATGCCGGCGGTGTCGGTGTTTCCGGCCTTGAAATGAGCCAGAACTCGGCCCGTATCCAGTGGAAAGAGCCGGAGCTTCAGGAACTGCTGAAAAACATCATGAAGGATATCCATGCCGCCTGTTACGAACACGGCAAGGGCAAGGGTCCGAACGGTGGGACGGACTACGTCGCCGGTGCGAACATCGCGGGATTCGTGAAAGTCGCGGGCGCGATGCTGGCCTACGGCGTCGTCTAGGGCTCAGCGTCAACGGCTGTAAAGAAAACGGGCGGGAATTCCCCGCCCGTTTTTCATTGGCCTATTTTTTCTTCGCCGTCTGTTCCCGTAGCGGTTTGATCGCGCCGGAATTGGCGGTAGCGAGCACCTTTTCCTTAACCTTTTTCGGTTTCTTGGCTTCCTTGTTGCCGTGACTTTTGTCGCCTTTGCCCATGAATTTTACCTTTGATGGCGCTGCTGCACCCGCGTTCACCGGTACAACCGGCCCGGGCCGCAGCCTGAACACGCGTCCGATTGAATCATCGACGTTCAACCGGTTTTGCCTGGAGCTAGTGAAGGATCCGTCTCGCGAACCGCCAAGCGACAGTGGCGAGCGGATGGCAACGATGCTGTTTCGGAGGGGAGGGGAACGCCCGATTACCCGGAAACACCGTCGATTCACAGATATGCCTGATTGCCCGACTAATCAAGATAACATAGTTGCGAGTCGTTCGCGCTTGAACTTTGGATATATAGGACTAAATTTGTCCTGTAGATAGAGGATGAAAATTGTCCTGTTTCTAAATGATTGAGATTGATAGATAAATGCTGAAACTGAGCCGAATGACGGACTATGCAGTCGTGGTGCTGAGCCAGATGGCGCGGCATCAGGGACACTGCCAGACAGCGCAGGATTTATCGGAACTGACGGCCCTGCCGCAGCCGACGGTCGCCAAGGTTCTGAAATCGCTGGCAAGGGCCTCTGTCGTCGACAGCCGGCGCGGAACCCTGGGCGGTTACGTGCTCGACAGGTCGGCGAAGGATGTATCCGTCGCCGAGATTATCGGGGCTGTGGACGGGCCGGTGGCGCTGACAGCCTGCGTCGACGGGCATGAAGGCGATTGCACGGTGGAATCGCTCTGCCCGATGCGGGGACGGTGGGACATGCTGAACACGGCGGTGCAGGCCGCGCTGGAATCCGTCAGCCTGGCAGAATTGACGGCGATGCCCGACAACCCGAACTTTTTCAAGACCGCGGAAGAGAGATCGACTGCGGCGAGCAACAGTATCTGAAGTATCTGAGCGGTCAGGAAGGATAGTCGAACGATGGCGGCAACGCTTGAAACAGTCGAAAAGATTCAGACACTTGGTGAAAAATACAAGTACGGCTTTTCGACGGATATCGATATGGATTTTGCGCCGAAAGGCGTGAACGCCGATATCGTTCGTCTGATTTCGGCCAAGAAGGGCGATCCCGAATGGCTGCTGGAATGGCGTCTGAAAGCCTTCGAACGCTGGCTGGAAATGCCGGAACCGCAATGGCAGAAACCGGATGTTCCGGCGCTGGACTATCAGGACGCCTACTATTATGCCGCGCCGAAGCGCGACAAACCGATGTCGCTGGACGAGGTCGATCCGAAGCTTCTGGAAACTTACGACAAGCTGGGCATTCCGCTGCGCGAACAGGAAGTGCTGGCGGGCGTTCAGGGTGCGCCGAAGGTTGCGGTCGACGCCGTGTTCGACAGCGTATCCGTCGCCACGACATACCGGAAGACGCTGGAAGAACAGGGCATCATCTTCTGTTCGATTTCCGAAGCGGTTCACAAGTGCCCCGAGCTGGTGCGGAAGTATCTCGGTTCCGTCGTGCCGTATTCCGACAACAAGCATGCCTGCCTGAACAGCGCCGTCTTCACTGACGGGTCGTTCGTCTATATCCCGAAGGGCGTTCGGTGCCCGATGGAGCTTTCGACCTACTTCCGGATCAATGCGGAAAACACCGGACAGTTCGAACGGACGCTGATTATCGCCGACGAAGGCTCGTATGTCAGTTATCTGGAAGGCTGCACCGCGCCGCAGCGGGACGAGGCGCAGTTGCACGCCGCCGTCGTCGAGCTGATCGCGCTGGACGATGCCGAAATCAAGTATTCGACGGTGCAGAACTGGTACCCCGGCGATGAAGACGGCAAGGGCGGAATCTACAACTTCGTCACCAAGCGCGGCGCCTGCCGGGGCCGCAATTCGAAGATTTCGTGGACCCAGGTCGAAACCGGGTCGGCGATTACCTGGAAATATCCAAGCTGCATCCTGCAGGGCGACAATTCGGTCGGCGAATTCTATTCCGTTGCCATTACCAATCATCGGCAAATGGCCGATACCGGCACGAAGATGATCCATCTGGGCAAGAACACCCGCTCGCGCATTATCTCGAAAGGGATATCGGCGGGCAGGGCGGACCAGACCTATCGCGGTCTGGTGCGGATCGGCCCGCGGGCGGACGGCGCGCGGAATTACACGCAGTGCGACAGCCTGCTGATCGGCGATCAGTGTGGCGCGCATACGGTGCCCTACATCGAATCGAAAAATCCGCAGGCGACCGTGGAACACGAAGCGACGACATCGAAAATCAGCGAGGACCAGCTTTTCTACTGCCTGTCGCGCGGCATGACGGAAGAGGATGCGATTGCGCTGATCGTCAACGGGTTCTGCAAGGAAGTGATGCAAACCCTGCCGATGGAATTCGCGGTCGAGGCACAGAAACTGATTGGCATCTCGCTCGAAGGCAGCGTGGGTTAGGAAACGAAGACAATGGCATTACTCGAAATCAAAGATCTTCACGCCGAAGTCGGCGGCAAGGAAATCCTTCGCGGGATCAACCTGACAATCGAACCGGGTGAAATCCATGCGATCATGGGGCCGAACGGTTCAGGCAAGTCCACGCTGTCTTATGTCCTCGCCGGCCGTGATGGTTATGAAGTCACAAAAGGCGAGGTGATTTACGACGGCAAGAACCTGCTCGACCTCGAAGCCAACGAACGGGCCTGCGAAGGCGTGTTTCTGGCGTTCCAGTATCCGGTTGAAGTGCCCGGCGTCGCCGGCACCACCTTCCTGCGCCACGCCATCAATGCGGTGCGGAAGTATCACGGGCTGGAAGAGTACGATGCGATGGAATTCGTGCGCTTCGTTCGTGCCAAGGCGAAGGAACTCAACATGCCGGACGACATGCTGAAGCGCGCGGTTAATGTCGGCTTTTCCGGCGGCGAGAAAAAACGCAACGAAACGCTTCAGATGGCGGTTCTGGAACCGAAACTGGCGATCCTCGATGAAACCGATTCCGGCCTCGATATCGATGCCCTGAAAGTGGTTGCCGACGGCGTGAACGCGCTGCGCGACCCGGCCCGGTCGATGCTGGTCATCACGCACTACCAGCGTCTGCTGGATTATATCGTGCCGGACCATGTGCATGTCCTGTCGAAGGGCCGGATCGTCAAATCCGGCGACAAGTCGCTGGCGCTGGAACTGGAAGAACGCGGTTACGCGGAATTCGCGGAAGAGGCTGCCTGATGACAGTCGACCTCAAACAGTTCCGGTCTGAGGGTCAGGCGGCGTTCGAGCAGACCGGCCTGCCGACGCGCAAGCTGGAACAATGGAAATACACCCCGCTGAACAAGCTGGAAGATCTGGGCTTCGGCGGATTCGCTGCGGCAGACATGCCATCATTGGATGCGCTGCCGGCATCGGTACCGGATATCGATGCCTATCGCATCGTGCTGGTGAACGGCCGCTATTCGGATGCGCTTTCGGATATGTCGGGCCTGGATGACAGGGCAACACTGATCGGTCTTGATGCCGCCGTTACCGATAGTCTGGATGTCGTTCACGGAATCCTCGGCCACCAGGTGAAAACCGATATGCCGATGGCGGCGCTGAACGCGGCGCGGTTTGAAGACGGTATCGTCCTGCATGTGCCGAAAAGCGTTGCGCTGGAAAAACCGGTTCATCTGGTTTCTCTGTCTGTCGGGTCGGATAATGCGGTCGCAGCGCATCCGCGTCTGCTGATAAGTCTGGGTGAAAATGCCGAGGCGACACTGGTCGAATCCCATCTCAGCATCGGCGACGGTGTGACGCTGGTGAACGGCGTCTCTGAAATTTCCGTCGGTCCGCATGCGCGGCTGGGCCATTATAAACTGCAAACGGAAGCGGCGAATGCCACCCATGTCTGGCTGAACGGCGTTACGCTTCATGACAGCGCGGCCTATGACAGTTTCGTGCTGCAACTGGGCGATGGTCTGGTGCGGAACGAGGTTCGTGCCCTGCTGGACGGCGAGCATATCGATGCGCGGTTGAACGGGGCTTATTTCGGCACCGGATCGGCGCATATCGACAACACCACGTTCATCGATCATGCGAAACCGAACTGTCAGAGCCGGGAAGTTTTCAAGGGTGTATTGGACGACCAGTCGCGCGGTGTGTTCCAGGGCAAGATTCTGGTGCGGCCGCATGCCCAGAAAACAGACGGGCATCAGCTCAATCGGGCGCTTCTGCTGTCGCCGAAGGCGGAGATCGATTCCAAGCCGGAACTTGAAATCTACGCTGACGATGTGAAGTGCAGCCACGGCGCGACGACCGGCGACCTCGACCCGGATCAGCTTTTCTATCTGAAAGCGCGCGGCATTGACGAGGCTCAGGCACGTGCCATGCTGGTGCAGGCGTTTCTGATGGAAAGCATCGATGTCATCGAAAAGCAGGCCGTTCGGGATGTTTTCGCCGATACTCTGCAGGCTCGATTGACGAAGATGTTCGGAGATATGTCATGAGCGCCGTTGCCGCTTCCGAAACCATGACAGCGTTCGATGTCGAGGCTGTGCGCAAGGACTTCCCGATCCTGTCGACGGAAGTGCATGGTAAGCCCCTGTGTTTTCTCGACAGCGGGGCGTCGGCCCAGAAGCCGTCGCAGGTTATCGACAAGATCCGCTGGCATTACGAAAACCAGTACGCCAACGTGCATCGCGGCGCCTATGCGCTGAGCGAAAACACGACGGCCGATTACGAGGCGGCGCGGGAAAAGGTGCGGGCCTATCTTAATGCCGGCAGCGAACGGGAAATCGTTTTCACCGGCAGCACCACCGCCGCGATCAATCTTGTCGCCTACACCTATGGCCGGGCGTTCCTGAAAGCCGGTGACGAAGTCATCATTTCCGACATGGAACACCATTCCAACATCGTGCCGTGGCAGTTGCTGCGCGACATGAACGACACCGTTCTGACGGTCGCGCCGATTTCCGACGATGGCGAGTTTCTGATCGACGAGTTTGCGAAACTGCTGACCGATAAGACCAAACTGGTTGCGGTAACGCATGTTTCCAACGTGCTGGGCTCGGTGACGCCGTTGAAGAAGATCATCGACCTGGCGCATGACGCCGGCGCGAAGGTGCTGGTCGACGGCAGTCAGGCGGTGATGCACATGCCCGTCGACGTGCAGGACCTCGACGCCGATTTCTACGTCTTTACCGGTCACAAGCTGTATGGGCCGACCGGCATCGGTGTTCTTTATGCGAAGGAAGCCCTGCTGGATGCAATGCCGCCGTTTTTCGGCGGCGGCGACATGATTTCGTCCGTCGAATACGCCGCATCGACCTGGGCGGACCTGCCCGCGAAGTTCGAAGCCGGCACGCCGCCGATCGTTCAGGCGATCGGTCTGGGGGCGGCGATAGATTATGTCACCGGGTTGGGACTTGAGGCAATCGGCGCGCATGAGGCCGATCTGCTGCAATATGCGACGCAGCGGCTGTCTTCCATCGACGGATTGAAGATCATCGGTCAGGCGGCGCACAAGACATCGGTGATTTCCTTCGTCATGGGCGAGGCGCATCCGCACGATATCGCCACCATCGTCGACCGCGAGGGCGTCTGCGTGCGCGCCGGCCATCATTGCGCCGAACCGCTGATGCACCGCATGGGCGTAATGGGGACGACCCGGGCGTCGTTCGGCCTGTACAACACGCGGGTCGAGGTCGACACGCTGGTCCGCGCCCTTGAAAAAGTGAATTCGATTTTCGGCTAGGAATTTCTGATGAGTGAAAGCGACGGGACAAAGGACATGGATACTGCGGACCCCTATATGAACATGGCGCCGGGCATGATGGGCGGGTTTGCGATGGAACCGGCAGCACCGGAAGGCGCGCAGGCGAAGGCCGGCTCGCCTTTGGCCGAAGGCGAAACGCTGGTGACGCCGGACGCGATGGAAGGTGCTTTGCGTACGGTCTACGACCCGGAAATTCCGGTGAATATCTACGATCTCGGCCTGATCTACGATTGCGTTGTCGAGGATGACGGCGCCGCCAATATACTGATGACGCTGACCGCGCCGGCCTGCCCCGTGGCGGGCGAATTTCCGCAGACGGTCGCCGATACGGTGGCGGCGCTTGACGGCGTCGGCGAGGTGACGGTGACCTTGACCTGGGACCCGCCCTGGAGCCCGGCGATGATGTCGGAAGACGCCAAGATGGCGCTGGATATGTACTGATATCCGAAGTGAAACGATTGAACGGCAAAGAAACGAGGTAGAGATATGTTTGGTGGCGGCGCTCCTGTACTGACATTGACGGATGCGGCGGCGGATCGCGTGAAGGCCCTGATGAACCGGGCGGACAGCGATGTCATCGGTCTGCGGGTCGGCATTTCCAGCAAGGGCTGTTCCGGTCTTTCCTATGTCGTGGAATACGCAAAGGAACAGAAACAGTTCGAAGACGTGGTGGAAGACAAGGGCGCGAAGATATTCATCGATCCGGCGGCCGTGATGTTCCTGATCGGCTCGGAAATGGATTACTTTGAGGAGAAACTGGAATCCGGCTTCACCTTCAAGAACCCGAATGAAACCGCCCGCTGCGGCTGCGGCGAAAGCTTTTCCGTCGCTTGACCGGCCTTCCCAGATTTCCCGACCGCGATCTGACCGGCTATGGCCGCGACAGGCCTGACCCGAACTGGCCGGGCGGCGCGAAGCTGGCCGTCAACATTGTCCTCAATTACGAGGAAGGCGCGGAAAACAACATCCTCGACGGCGATGCTCACTCGGAGCATATCGTCTGTGAAGGCGCGGTATCGCAGCCGGTCATCGGCGGACGTGACCTGCTGGTGGAGAGCATCTACGAATATGGCAGCCGGGTCGGGGTCTGGAATATCTTCGACGAATTTGCGTCACGCGGCGCGCCGCTGACCGTCTATGCCGTGGGGCTGGCGCTGAAGAAGAACCCGGCGGTCGGCGCGGCGATCCGCGAGAACGGGTTCGACTGCGTGTCGCATGGCTGGCGCTGGATCGACTACGCAAAGGTGCCGGAGAAGATCGAGCGTGAACACATCCGCCTGTGTATCGAAACCATCAGGGAAACCACCGGCGAACGCCCCGTCGGCTGGTATACCGGGCGGGCGAGCCTGAACACGCGAAGGCTTGTCGTGGAAGAGGGCGGTTTTCTGTATGACAGTGACGCCTACAACGACGACCTGCCGTATTTCGTCGAGGTCGACGGAAAGAGGCACCTTATTCTGTGCCACAATTTCGATACCAACGACACCAACTTCAACCGCGCGCCCGGCACATTTACAGCCGACGAGTATTTTGCCTATCTGAAAAGCTCCATCGACTACTTTCGCGACCGGAAGAAACCGGGTTTCCTGACCATCGCCCTGCACGCGCGGGTTATCGGCCGACCGGGGCGGATGGCGGCTATTCAGAAACTGCTGGACTATGTGCAGGGGCTGGACGATGTCTGGCTGGCCCGGCGCAACGATATCGCACGGCACTGGCTGGAGCAGCAGGGGTAGCAGGACAGCTTAATGCGAAGCCACCCATGTCTCCCGTGTCAGCAGCATGTCGACATGCGGTACGTCTTTGCCATGCGAGGCGGAAGGGGTCATCGACAGGCCGGTTTCGACAAAGCCGAGTTTTTCCAGAACATGGCGGGACGCCGCGTTGCCTTCGAAATGGCCGGAGACAATCTCCGTATTCGCCGCATTGCCGAAATGCCAGTCGAGCGCCGCGGTCGCGGCCTCCGTCGCATAGCCGTTGCCCCAATGCGCCTTGCCGAGCCAGTACCCCAGATGATCCTCGGTGCCGACGATGCCGATCAGCCGGTCGGTGACGATGGCCCAGGCCGGAAGGTCTTCCGCCAGCACGAAATCGATAAAGCCGACAGCGTCGTCCCGTGTATACGGGTAGGGCAGGCGGGCGAGCCATTTCACCACGTCCCAGTCGTTGGCGAGCGCGGCGAGGGCGTCCGCATCGTCCGGGTCGAGCTTTCGCAGCAGCAGTCTTTCGGTTTTGAGGCTCATCGCGTCAGGACTTGTCCGGTGATGTCTTGTCCGGTCCGCCGCGGTCGATCTTGAACGCCTTGCCGATCCGGAAGCCGACAAAGCAGAACACGAACAGGATCGCGAACTGCCAGATCTGCGCTTCGCCCGGCAGTTTCATCCCGAAGACTTTGGCGTAGGAGGTTAACTCGACGCCAGCTTCGGTCATCTGGGCTGCGTTTTCCTCGGTCAGCGCGCCTTCGACCGGCACGCCGTCTGCCGTGATCACCACCTCGAAACTGTCGGAACCGATAATCAGAAAGCCGATGATCGCGAAGCCGAACACGAAGATGAAGGGAATCACAAGATTGCGGATGAATAGCTGCATGCGCGAAGACTTACGGTTTTCCGGCAAGTCCGGCAAGACAGGCTGCGGCATCCCGGGCGAGGTTCTTCGTCAACTGGCCGGCCCCGATATCCTTACACAAGGGCGCGGCCTGGCCGCACCAGAGATTGGAAAAATCGCCCTTTCGTGACGCTTCCGAGGCGGCTTTCAACGGGGCAAGCGGACCGGCCGCGGCCGGAAAGGCCGGCACCATATCGCTCATCGGCCCGTTTTCCCGAATCATCCGGTTGGCGACAGCCCGGGCGGGCCGGCCGGTCAGAACATTGGTCAGAACGGTGCCGTCATCGGCAACCCGGTGCAGGGCGGCACGGTACAGGCGCGAAATCGTGGCTTCCGGCGTGAAAAGATAGGCCGTTCCCATTTGCACGGCCGTTGCGCCCAGGGCGCGAGCGGCGGCGATACCGCGCCCGTCGGCAATGCCGCCGGCGGCGATCACCGGTACCTTGACCGCATCCACAACCTGCGGAACCAGCGCCATCGTGCCGGGCTGTTTCGCTGTATCGCCGCCGAGAAACGTGCCGCGATGGCCGCCGGCCTCATATCCCTGCGCGATGATGGCGTTGCAGCCGTGCTGTTCCAGCCACCGGGCTTCCGCCACGTTTGTCGCCGTGCCGATGATGGTGCAGCCCGCGCCCCTGACCCGGGCCAGCAGCTCGTCCGACGGCAGCCCGAAATGAAAGCTGACGATGGCGGGTTTGGCCTCCGCAATGATCGAACAGGCCTGGGCGTCGAACGGCGCACGCGTGGCCGACGGGGTCACGTCGATCGGGTTCAGGCCGAGTTCATCGTAGTAATGCGCCAGCAGCGCTTTCCATTCCCGGTCCTTTGCCGAGTCGGGCGCCGCCGGTTTGTGGCAGAAAAAGTTCAGGTTGAACGGCTTTTTCGTGGCCCGCTTGATGACCATGATTTCGTCGCGAATTTTTTCCGGCGTCAGCATGGCGCAGGCAAGCGAACCGAGGCCGCCGGCCTCGCTGACGGCAATCGCCATTTCCGATCCGCTGGCGCCCGCCATCGGCGCCTGGATGATGGGCAATTTCACGCCCAGCATCTCCAGAAAACTTACATTCGCAGCCACAACCATGTCCCCGCTGGTTGAAATCAGTCAGATCGCTTCAGTGTGTTCTCCCGTAGAAGGTCAGGCGTTCTTCCTCGCTGAACAGTTTGCCCGGAAACTCGTAGTAGGAAAAAACCGCGATCACCCGCTCCGTCGGCCCGAGGACGGGGGATACCGAATGCAGGGTGTTTTTGCCTTTGAAGACGTTCAGCGTGCCGGGCGCCAGGGTCACGCTTTCAATCTGGTTATCGTTTCCGGCCAGCAGATTGGCGACGCCGTCGTAATTCGGATCGTCGTCACTGCGCAAACCGCGACGGTAGAGAAACTTGCCGCCATCCGTCGGCGGTTGCAGCAGCAAGGTGGTGGTGAATTCCGACCGGTCGAAATGCCAGTTAAGCTGCTCGCCCTGTTTGTAATTGAAGACATTCACCCGGGCCAGCGGGTCTTCCATCATGTACAGCACCGGTTTTTCCATCACCGTCGCCAGAAAGTCCAGCAGCGGCGGCCATTCGTAGATTTTCATGATCGTGCTGTCCGGCATCTGGTCGGCGCAGATTTTCCGGTTCCGGGTGGTCGCCTTGGCCAGAGCGGGATGACCCGGGGACAGGCCTTCGACGTCTTTCTTGAAATAGACATTGTGATGCTGCTTGTGCTCAAACGCCTCTGTCGCCAATAGCGGATTGACCTCCGCCAGACAGGTTTCCAGCGCGCCGGGCCGAACGAGCCTGTCCAGGTTGAACAGGCCGACACGATCAAGCTCCGCCTTGCACCAGGCAACCAGTTCCCGGCCGGCGGGACTGTCCAGCGCATGCAGCGGAAAACGGTCAAGGTCGAGAATGTCTTCCATGTTGGCGATCTACCGAATATCCTCCGCTCGTCAAAACATCGACTGACCTGAACCGTACGTCAAATGGAATTGAATAGGATACCGACCATGGGAAGAAATCGCGACAAGGCGCTGGAAGAATGCCAGCCTGAAATGGAACTGCCGTTCACGCTGACGGAATACAGGGATCGGCTGACGCGCATCCGGTCGCGCATGGCGGCAGACGGCATCGATCTTTTATGGCTGATGGCGCCGGAAAGCCTGAACTACGTTTCCGGCTATAAATGCGAATGGTATCAGGCGCAGGGGCCGAAACAGTGGCCGGCGACAAGCGGCATCGCGGTGCATGTCGACCATGACGATTTCATCCTGTTCGACACGCCGAGCGAAAAGATCATGGTGCGTTTCGTCACTTGCGCCAATGATATCCGCATCTTCCCGATCGGTGAACGGCGCGACGGCATCGGCTTCATTGTCGATGAATTGCGCAGTGCAGGCTGGCTGAGCGGCACGGTGGGGATGGAATTTCATTCCTACCGACCCAACCCGGCGATTTCCAAACGGTTCCAGACGGCCTTTGAAGGGGCGGGATGTTCCGTGGCGGATGGCAGCGACATTCTGCGGGAGACCCGCTGGATCAAGTCACCGCAGGAAATGTCCTATATCGAACGGGCGGCGCACCTGACCGATATCGGCCTCGAAGCAGCGGCCCAGACCATCGGGCCGGGCGTCATGGAACTGGAAGTCTGGGGCGAAATCATGGCGGCGATGGGCCGCAACGGTGGTGAAAACCCGGCCATCACTTTGCCGGTGCTGTCCGGGCCGAAAGCGAATACCGGGCATTCGCTGTCGAGCCGCCGGGTGATCATGCCGGGCGAACAGGTCAGCGTCGATGTCTCCGGCGTCTACAACCGCTATCACTGTAATGCCGCGCGGGCGTTCTTCGTCGGCGATCCGCCGGACCATATTGCCGAGTTTCATGAGAAATCGAACGGCGTTTTCAATGTCATCCAGGACATGTTGCGCCCGAACCTTCCGATTGCCGAACTGGTCACGAAATGTAAGGCCTATTACGAGGATGTCGGTATCTGGTCCGATGCCGGCTGGGTCGGCGGTTATGAACTCGGTCTCGCGTTCCCGCCCGACTGGGTCGGTAACTTCGTCTATGAAATGTCGGATACGGACAGCGAACGGGTGTTCGAACCCGGCACGGTCGTGAACTACGAAACCCAGTTTTTCAGCCCGGATATGAGCGGCATCACCTATACGATCTGTACCCTGATGTTCGGTGAGGATCGGGCCTGGATGCCGGTTCAGACGCCAAGGCAGTTGATCGCGCTATAGCGGATGCGCAGCAGCAAGGTCATTCATGTCGTTTCGTGCCATGCGGAAGGGGAAGTCGGCGATGTTATAACCGGCGGCGTCGCCCCGCCGCCGGGCGATACCTTGTGGGAGCAATCGCGCTTTATCGCACGGGATGAGACGTTGCGGCAGTTCATGTTGAACGAGCCGCGCGGCGGCGTCTTCCGGCATGTGAATCTTCTGGTGCCACCCAAGCACAAGGATGCAGACGCGGCTTTCATTATCATGGAACCGGAAGATACGCCGCCGATGTCAGGGTCGAACTCGATCTGCGTTGCCACCGTGCTGCTGGAAACCGGTATTCTGCCGATAAGAGAACCGGTAACGGAGCTGACTCTTGAAGCACCGGGCGGTTTGGTGACGGTGCGGGCGGAATGCAGTAACGGCAAGGTCGATATTGTCCGAGTACGCAACGTGCCCAGTTTTGTCGACAAACTCGACGTGTCGATTGAAGTTGAGGGCGTCGGGACGCTGACCGTCGACACGGCCTATGGCGGCGACAGTTTCGTCATCGTCGATGCCAGGAAACTTGGCTTTGAGCTTGTTCCCGATGAAGCGCGCGATCTGGCCGAAACCGGTATCCGCATCACCCGGGCTGCAAATGAACAGATCGGTTTCACCCATCCGGAAAATCCCGATTGGTCGCATATTTCGTTCTGTCAGATCGCGGCCCCCGCCGAGATGCTGGACGGTGTTCTGACCGGGCGCAATGCGGTGGCGGTGCAACCCGGCAAGATCGACAGGTCCCCGACAGGCACCGGCTGTTCCGCCCGCATGGCGGTGCTGCATGCGCGGGGTGAGCTGGATGTCGGCGAGGCGTTTACCGGGGTTTCCATCATCGGGTCGAAATTCCATTGCCAGATCGACCGGAAAACGCAGATCGCCGGGCGCGACGCGATTCTGCCGGTCATCGCCGGGCGCGCCTGGATTACCGGAACGCATCAGCACATGCTTGATCCCGGCGATCCGTGGCCGCAGGGTTACCGCCTTTCCGACACCTGGCCGCGCTACACATGACGCCATCGACCCTTAAAGCCGATTTTTTTGAAAGGGGGTGGGTGCGGTTCCCCAGCGATCCCCGGTTGCTGGACTGGATCGAACAATCGCTGCCTGCCGCCCGTTCAACCGTTGTCGACCCGGCGAACGAACAATGGCATCGCTGTGGCGGCACATGGTTTGCCGGTGTCAACGTGTTGCCGAACGACGATGCAGGCGCGGTGAAGGGCGGCCCGCCATTGTCCGGGAAGGCGGTGGACTTTGTTCGCGAAGTTCTGGGGTTGCAGGGGTTTGCCTGGGACAAGGCGCAGATATCGATCTGCTATCCCGGTTATCCGAAACCGATGGAGGGCGAGCCGGATGCGGGGTACCGGTTCCGGCTTTACCGCGATGCCGCCCATGTCGACGGGTTGTTGCCGGAAGGGCCGGAACGCCGCCGGTTCCTGCGGGAATATCACGGTTTCGTACTGGGGTTCCCGATGGTTGCTTTCAGCGATGACGCATCGCCGCTCGTCGTATGGGAAGGGTCGCACGACGTGGTGCGGAAAGCCTTCCGGGATATCTACAAAAATTACCAGCCGAAAGACTGGCCGAATATCGATGTGACGGAGCCGTATCATGCCTTGCGCCGGCGTATTTTCGATACCTGCCGCCGGGTGACGGTAACCGCGAAGCCGGGCGAGGCCTATCTGGTGCATCGGCTGGCTTTGCACGGCGTCGCGCCCTGGAGTGATACCGCGGCGGCTGGTCCGGACGGGCGGATGATCGCCTATTTCAGGCCGGATATCGGCGGCCCCGCTGACTGGCTGAACGCAAAATAGCGCCGCGCGTCCTTTAATCTTAATCGCTATCCCTACGTAAGAATGCGATCTGTCTTGCCGGGCCGGAACCGCCGAGCCTTCTGAAATCGCCGATACGGTGGCGTTTCTGGCAGGGCCGTCCTCCACCTATATCACCGGGATCGCCCTGCCGGTTTCCGGCGGCACGCCGGTTGGTCTGTAAGGCGCAATCAGGCCGGTTTCGACAATTCGGTCAGGATCGGACAATCCGGCCGGTTATCGCCGCTGCAGGCGGTGACCAGCAGGCCCAGTTCCTTGCGCAGGGATTGCAGTTCCTCCAGTTTCCGGTCAATCTCCTCGATCCGTTCCTGTGCGATTTTCCGCACATCCGCGCTGGCGCGGTTGCGGTCTTCGTACAGGCTCAAAAGATCGCGGCAGTCTTCTATGGAAAATCCGAAACTGCGCGCCTTGCGAACGAAAAGCAGCTTGCGGATATCGGAGTCCGAATAGTCGCGGTATCCGTTCTCGCCGACGGAAACAGGCGATACCAGGGATATGTCGTCATAGTACCGAACGGTCTTCGACGGCAGTCCCGACCGTTTCGCCGCTACGCCTATTTTCATGGTTGCTTCACTTCCGTTTGTCAGAACATCAACCGCACGCCTGTTACGAGAAACAGGTTGTCAGCGTCTTCTCCATTGGCATCGGCGATGTTCGCGGTTTCTCCGAATGATCGTTCGTAGTGAACCCCAATATAAGGCGTTAACAATCGATCTTCGAGGTCATAACCGAGACGGGCGCCGACTTCCACGGTTGGTCCCCAGGCGCCGTATTCAAAATCCTCGTCGTCGGTGAAGGGGATGTCGATTTCGACGCTTGGCGTAAGCGTGATGTAGTTGGTGACTAGCCCCTCGTACTCAATCTCAAAACGGGCCGATGGATCTTCCGACAGAAACAGATCAGCATCGATTTCGAACCACTGTTCGGCAAGGCCGTGGATGCCGACAACACCGGATACCCTGTCGATTCCTTTCGGATTATCCAGGCGTATCCCTGCTGCGACATCGTAGAAAGTACTGACCGGCGTTTGCAGGCGGAGCTGGTTTTCCAGCGTTTCGAATCTGCTGCTCTCGGTTTCATATTCTCCTTCGCTGCGCCAGACCAGTTTCAGTTCATCCGATCCGACAAGCGCATCAAAATCCCAGGCGAAAACATCGTCGTCTGTATCTTCAAACCGGTGTTCAAGCTGTTCAACCTGAATACCCCAGATCAGCGACTCTTCCGCAGCAGCCTGAGAGGATAGGAGTGTCGAGGCAATAATTGTCATTGCTACGTGAAAGCGTTTCATTGGATGCGCTCCCCGCCAACATGATTAATGGCGGCCGATTTGCCGTCCGGCCCGCCTTCGACAATGACTTTTCGGAACATGCCGCTGTCAGCGTGATAGGAAAGATGGCAATGGAATGCCCACTGGCCGGGCGCATCGACTTCTGTTTCCATGTTAACGACGGTGCCGGGCGCAACACTGATGACGTGCTTGACCGGGTCCCACTTTCCCGCGCCGTTATCCAGAATCGACCACATACCGTGCAAATGCATCGGATGCGTCATCATGGTTTCATTTACGAACTTGAAACGCACCCTTTCGCCATATTGAAGACGGATCGGTTCCGCATCTTCATACTTCACATTGTTGATGGACCAGATATAGCGTTCCATATTGCCGGTCAGCCGGATTTCAATTTCCCTGGTCGCGTCACGGTCCTCATAGAGCGGGCGCTGTGCTTTCAGATCAGCGTAGGAAAGGAATTTCCCACCGCTGGCGGCAGTTGGGGTCAATCCGCTTCCCGGTGCATAGAACGGGTCGGATTTTTTCGTGCCGCCGTGCGCGCTGTGATCCATTCCCGCCATTGTTGAGCCGTCGGCCATTGTGTGGCTGCCGGACATGGAGCCGTGGTCCATCCCTTCCATCATTGTGCCGTCGGCCATCATGTGACTGTCGAACATGGAGCCGTGGTCCATCCCCTGCATACCGCCGTGGTCCATGCCCGCCATACCAGGCGCCAGACGCATGTCGGCCATTGTCAGCAATGGCGGCTCCCGCATTGCCGGGACATCTGCTTCCATGCCCTCCTTCGTTGCAAGAGTGCCTCTCGCAAAGGCGGTGCGCGCCATCGATTCAGCAAAAATCGTGTAGGCTTTGTCATCTTTCGGCCGCACGATCACGTCATACGTTTCGGCAACGGCAATTCGGAACTCGTCAACCTTGACCGGCTGAACATTGTTACCGTCTGCCTGCACGACGGTCATTTCAAGGCCGGGAATACGGATATCGTAGTATGTCATTGCGGAAGAGTTGATGAACCGGAGGCGAATGCGTTCTCCCGGCTTAAAAATGCCGGTCCAGTTCTGTTCCGGTGATTTTCCGTTTATCAGCGGAGTGAAACCCTGCAGGTCTTCGACATCCGTCGGCATCATCCGCATCTCGCCCCAGGCTTTCCTGTCGGCAAGCGCCGCGTCGAACCCCATTTCTTCTGTGTCCGAAAGAAAATTCAGCAGTGTCCGTTGCTGCCGGTTGTAGTAGTCCGGCATCATTTTCAGGTTGCGCATGATACGGTTGCCGGAATGCGGATGGGCGTCGGTGAGTTGAACCACATACTCGCGGTCGAAACGGAAAGGTTCGCGTCCTTCGGGTTCGATTATAATTGCGCCATACGCGCCGTCCGGTTCCTGAAAGCCGGTGTGGCTGTGGAACCAGTAGGTGCCCGTCTGCACAATCGGAAAGTTATAGGTGAAGGTTTCACCGGGTGCGATTCCGTCATAACTGATTTTCGGGACGCCATCCTGCTGGTACGGCAGTATCAAACCGTGCCAGTGGATCGACGTCGATTCGGAAAGATTGTTGGTGACATTGATTGTCACTTCTTCACCCTCCCTGAATCGCAATACAGGACCGGGTGATGCTCCATTGTATCCAATGCCCGTCCTAACGAAGTCACCTGTGTCGATCGTTACTTCATCGACAGTGAGGTTGTACTCGGCGGCAATTGCATTGCCTGATAGACCAAACACGATTGCCGCGACTGCTGCGGCAGTGAGATGTAGAATTTTCATGACATATGCCTTGTATTGAGCGCTGGCACTACGTTTGCCGTCGCTGCAGATGGGTGACATCAATGGGTGAGGTCTATATCGCCGACCATGCCCGAATCATAGTGACCTGGCACGTTACATGCGAATTCCAGCTCGGTATGGTCGGGAAACGTCCAAATGATTTCGCCGGACTTTCCCGGTTCAAGAAGTATGCTGTTCGCTTCTTCATGCATCCCGTGGCCCATCGATTCCTGCATGGCCTTTGCGGCGTCCCAGTTGATCTTGTCAGGCTCTAGCACGCCGTGCTGCATCATCATCATTTCAGGTGCGTGTGCAGCGTGCATCTCGCTTGTTGCGATATTGAATTCATGCACGAGTACACCTTTATTTCGGATGATGAACCGAACTGTTTCGCCTTCCTTTACGGAAATGTCTTCAGGTTCATAATAGTTGTCGTGCATAACGATTTCGATTGTACGTGTAACCTGGGAAGGCTCTCCCGGCTCGCCGATTTTTGCACTCATTCCGGCGTGACCGTGACCGTCATCCTGTCCTTCCGCCGCAAGCGAATGATAGACGGGGACAACGGAAAACAGGGAGATTGCGAACGCACCGATAGCATTGTGTAGTGAATTGGATTTCATAGTGATTCCTCGAAAGTCTGACAGATTCCAGATGTAGGTTCTCCGGCGGAAGTGCCGGGCACCCTCGTTTCGTGCTGTCAGAGTCGAGGAGGTGGAGGTTCTATGCCTCTGGGTACGGACCCGGCAAATTCAGTGAGTTCGATATAGGCGATGGAAAGGCACTGGTAAGCCGCCGAGTCTGGCTTCTTCTGAGACAGGGTGTCGCCACTGCAATGGTTGGATCCTGCGTCGCAACAGCCGATTGCTTCATGTCCGCACTTACCCTGATCGCACTTTTTCAGCATATCGGAAGAGCCGTGCGAATGCTGTGTAGCGGAACCGTGATCGTTCATGTGCTGAGCGACTGGCATCGATGCATGGAGCGGCGCCAAGCCAAACGCAATAAAGACGATCAAAGACAAGGTGACGGCATAAATCTTCATGGCGTTAATATCTAAAGCAACGTCATTCGAATTCAATAAATTTGTTTATACGTTGCAGCCGGTCGTTGGATTTTCAGGAGCCAGCCTTGCCGGCGCCTATATGTCAAAAGCCTGGCTGCCAAAAATTCGACTTGTTAACCAGGATATCGTCTTGACCTTCCAGTTACTGGAAACCCTATGTTGGGACTATGGAAGGATATTTCAACGATGGCTGAAGCAGACCAACACCACCACGACCTGCATCGCGATCCGGTTTGCGGCATGACCGTCGAACCGCAGGATGGTGCCGTCACGACCGAAATCGACGGCGGAACCTACTATTTCTGTTGCAACGGATGCCGTAAAAAGTTCGAGAAATCTCCCGATACATACAAAACGGCGGAAGACGTTGTTTGCGGCATGAGTGTCGACCGGGCCACCGCGCGGCACATGACGAAGCATGAAGGCGAGCGGTACTATTTCTGTTCAAAGGGTTGTCGCCAGAAGTTCGAGGACTCGCCGGAATCCTATCAGGACGGCAGGCCTGCGCCGGAACCGATGCCGGAAGGAACCATCTACACCTGTCCGATGGATCCCGAAATCGAACAGGTCGGGCCCGGCGACTGCCCGATCTGCGGCATGGCGCTGGAGCCGAAAGGCATTCCGGCGGGCGATGAAGGGCCGAACCCTGAATTCATCGACTTCCGCCGCCGGTTCGTTGTCGGCGCTATCCTGTCAGTTCCTCTTGTGGCGATCTCGATGGGACCGATGCTTGGTCTGCCTGTGCATGACTGGGTCGGTTCACGACTGTCGCAGTGGCTGGAACTCGCGCTCGCCACGCCGGTCGTGCTGTGGGCGGGCTGGCCCTTCCTTGTGCGCGGCGCGAAGTCTTTTCGCAGCATGAACCTGAACATGTTCAGCCTGATCGGCATGGGCGTCACCGCCGCCTATCTGTTCAGTGTCGTAGCCGTTCTGGCGCCGGACCTGTTTCCCGATGGCTTCCGGGCCGCGGACGGGCGGGTCGATGTCTACTTCGAGGCCAGCGCGGTCATCATCGTGCTGGTGCTGCTCGGCCAGTTGCTGGAGCTGGGCGCGCGCGAGCGTACCGGCGCCGCTATCAGGGCGCTACTCGATCTGGCGGCCAAAACGGCGCGGCGCATCTCCGAGGACGGTACGGAAGAGGAAGTATCTCTCGACGACGTGAAGATCGGCGACAGACTGCGCGTGCGGCCCGGCGAAAAGGTGCCGGTCGATGGCGTCGTCATCGAGGGTCGGTCTTCGGTCGATGAATCCATGCTGACCGGCGAGGCCGTGCCGGTTGAAAAGGCTGCGGATGACCGGGTGACCGGCGCGACGATCAACGGTACGGGCAGTCTCGTGATCGAAGCGGAACGCGTCGGCGGCGATACCGTTCTGTCGCAGATCGTGCAGATGGTGGCCGATGCCCAACGGTCACGCGCGCCGATCCAGAAACTGGCGGATTCGGTCGCCGGAAAATTCGTGCCGGCTGTAATCGCCGTTGCCGTGGCGGCCTTCATTGCCTGGTCGATTGTCGGGCCTGACCCTGCCCTTGCCTATGCGCTTGTCGCGGCCGTGTCGGTGCTGATTATCGCCTGCCCCTGCGCGCTGGGACTCGCCACGCCGATGTCGATCATGACGGCGACCGGGCGGGGGGCTCAGGCGGGTGTTCTGATCCGCAACGCCGAAGCGCTGGAAGGGTTCGCGGCGGTCGATACCCTGATTGTCGACAAGACCGGCACGTTGACCGAAGGCAAGCCGACGCTCGTTGCCGTCCTGCCGGAAGACGGTTTTGACGAGAATGAGGTGCTGCGGCTTGCCGCAAGTCTGGAACGCGGCTCCGAACATCCATTGTCGGATGCCATCGTGAACGGCGCGGAAGAACGAAATCTGTCTCTTTCAAAGGCTGAAAACCTGGATGCGCCGACCGGCAAGGGTATCATCGGCACGGTCGATGGAAAGGATGTCGCCGTCGGCAATGCCAAACTCCTCGAACAACTGGGTCTGGAGGCAAAGGAATTTGCCGAACAGGCCGATGCGCGACGCGATGACGGGGAAACCGTGATGTTCGTGGTTGTCGACGGCGCCGTCGCCGGGCTGGTTTCGGTCAGCGATCCGATCAAGAAAACCACGAAAGACGCCCTGAAAGCCCTGCATGACGAGGGGATACGCATCGTCATGGCGACCGGCGACAACGAACGGACCGCAAAATCGGTCGCGGAAAAACTCGGCATCGACGACTATCGCGCCGATGTTCTGCCGGAAGACAAGGCGCGGATCATCAAGCAGCTTCAGAATGACGGTCACATCGTTGCGATGGCGGGTGACGGGGTCAACGACGCACCGGCCCTGGCGCAGGCGAATATCGGCATCGCCATGGGCACCGGCGCGGATGTCGCCATCGAAAGCGCCGGGATCACGCTGGTGAAGGGCGATCTGAACGGTATCGTCCGTGCGCGACGTCTGTCGAAGGCGACGATGCGCAATATCAAACAGAACCTGTTTTTCGCGATGGTATACAACGCGGTCGGAGTGCCGGTTGCGGCAGGTGTGCTGTATCCGTTTCTGGGTCTTCTGATTTCACCAATGTTCGCGGCGGCGGCGATGAGCCTGTCGTCGGTATCGGTGATCGGCAATGCGCTCCGGCTCCGGTCGGTGCGGCTATAGGCGGGTACAGGATGGCGTCGAAAACAACAGGCAACCGATGGATATTGTGGGGTGGACTGGGTGCAGTCTGTGCAACGCTGGCGGGGCTCGTTTTCCATGCGCTGTCGCCGGATGAGTCGCCGCCAAGCGCCGCATCGCTCGCCCAGGGGAAGACGCTTTACATCGAACATTGCCAGTCCTGCCATGGCGACGAACTTCAGGGACAGCCGAACTGGCAAATCCGGAAGGCCGACGGAAAGCTGCCGGCCCCGCCGCACGACGAAACCGGGCATACCTGGCACCATCCGGATCAGATCCTGTTCGATCTCACCAAGTACGGGCCGGCGGCAATGGCGGGACAGGGCTATCAAAGCGATATGCCGGGTTATGAAGGTATTCTGAGCGACGAAGAAATCCGCGCTGTGCTGAACTACATCAAGAGCACCTGGCCCGAGGAGATACGCCGGGAACAGGAAAGACGGACCAAAAAGATGGAAAACGCAGGATGACGGGAATCGATCGACGGACCCTTTTGAAAACCGGAGCGGCGGCGGGCATGGTTCCACTGCTGGGCGGCGGCGCTTCGGCGGCGACAAACCGCTTCCGTCTCGATTGTGCGCCCTCGGACGGGTGGCTGATGGGTGAAGACAACGGTCCGGCGCGGCTTTGGACCTATAACGGCGTCAACCCCGGCCCGGAAATCCGTATACGGCGCGGCAACCGCCTTACCGTGGACGTGGCGAACAATCTGCCGCAGGGAACCAGTGTTCACTGGCACGGTATCCGGATCGACAACGCGATGGACGGCGTATCCGGGCTGACTCAGAAGGCCATCGAACCCGGTGCGGAATTCACCTACGATTTCGTCGCGCCGGATGCCGGCACCTACTGGTATCACCCTCACAACCGGACCTGGGAGCAGTTGGCGCGGGGCCTGTATGGACCGCTGATTGTCGAGGAGCACGATCCGTATCCGGTCGACTCCGAGCAAACGCTCGTCATCGATGACTGGCGGTTGAATGAGGATGGATCGCTGGATGAGGAAAGCTTCGGTAACGGGATGGACTGGAGCCATGCCGGGCGGCTCGGGAACTGGGCGACCGTCAACAGCAGATCGACCCCCGTCTATTCGTTTGCGCTCAGGGAACGGGTGCGGGTCCGCCTGCTCAATGCATCGAATGCGCGGGTTATTCCGCTGACCTTCGGCGGATTGCCGGCGACGCTGATCGCGCTCGACGGGCAGCCGCTGGATTTCCCGGAACGGCTGGACCCGGCAACACCGCTCGTGCTGGCCCCGGCGCAGCGGGCCGATATCGTGGTCGACATGACCGGGCCGGGTGCGCTGTCCGTTCCGGGCCGGGACGGCGCAACGCTGATAACCACATTCCGGGTCGAAGGAGATACGGTATCGGGGCTGTCCGAAGCGCCGGTTTCTCCGCTGCCCGGCAATGATTTGCCGCAACCCGTTCTGGCCGATGCCCAATCCGTTCTGCTGGCTATGCAGGGCGGGGCTATGCGATGGCTGGACTCCGGCGTTTACAAGGGTGATACGCTGGACGGCAGATCGCTTGCCGAACAGGGCCAGTTCTGGTCGTTCAACGGCCAGGTCGGCATGTCGGATACGCCGCTGTTCACCGCCGATGCAGGCCGTACTATGACGGTGGAGATGGTCAATGACTCGCGATGGCCGCATGCCATGCATTTTCACGGCCATCATTTCCGGGTGGTGGCGGAAAACGGATCGCCGGCGCCGCCCGGGCCGTGGCGCGATACCCTTTTGCTTAACCCCGATGAGCGAAAACAGATCGCCTTTGTCGCCGATAATCCGGGTAGATGGATGATTCACTGCCACATGCTCGAACATCAGGCCGCCGGCATGGTGACCTGGTTCCAGGTTGTCTGATGCTTTTGGACAGACGCGCTGAATCCCACGCAAAACCTTGCGTCTCGCCGTCTTGTACCTGATAAAAGGAACAAGAGACTACTTACGGGGAGTTCCGCGATGGGCGACACGGCACGCGATGGTATCGAGGCAAGCGAAATCAGCTATGACGACGCGAAACAGGTGGCATCGCATTATGCGCGCTGGGCGGAACAGTATGATAGGGACACGGAAAGCTACGGTTATGTCGGGCCGCGGTCGGCGGCGCAGGCCCTGTCACGGCATCTCGACCCGGCAACGGCCGGACGTATCCTCGATATCGGGTGTGGCACCGGCCTGACCGGGCTGGCGCTGCGGGAACTGGGCTATACAAAAATCGACGGATCCGATTTGTCGCCGGAAATGCTGACCCTGGCGACGAAGAAGGGCGTCTACGACAACACCAGCATTGACGATCTGCTGTCGGGGCTGAGCCATGCCGCCGATTCCTACGATGTCGCTATCGCTGTCGGGACGTTCGGGCCGGTCGGTCCGAAGGCGTTTCCGCAATGCCTGCGGGTTGTCAGGCCGGGCGGGCTGCTGTGTATTTCGGTGCATGACATGTTTTATGAAACGAAAGGGTTTTCCGCCCTGTTCGACCGGCTGGTGGTGGAAGGACAGATCGAGGTTCTTGAACTCGGCCGCCGGCCGCATCTGCTGGAAGGATCGCACGACGCTTTTGTCGGCGTGTTTCGCGTAAAATAATCAGTTAACCTACAGCGCAATAAGTAAAAACCCCGGTCCAGATGGGCCGGGGTTTTCGGTGACGGTCACGTGGGAGTTCTTACAGCGCGAAAACAACCAATGCCAAGATGCTGATCGCGCAAACATAAGAACCAAGTACGGAATTGATTCCAGACGTCGTCATTGGTCGTCTCCTTGCGTTAGGGTTACGTATCTAAGTGATCTGTATCTAGTGCATGGCTTGACATGCGAGTAGCGCTGTTTTTGCATTGATGTCATGCAGTTACGCCATATCTGTGCGCTGCGTCACAGACCGTAGTTCCCGGTGTCGTCAGTAGGCGCGGCCCCGGGCGTCGATCGGCCAGAGCTTCTCAACCTTGCCGTTCCGGACGCCGACATACCAGTCATGAAGGTTACAGGTCGGATCGCAATGGCCGGGCACCAGTTTCAGCCTGTCATTTACCTTAAGCACACCTTTCGGATTTTCGATGACGCCGTGTTCATCGGAACAGACCGTGTATTCAACATCGTCACGCCCGTAAACGACCGGTAGCCCGCTGTCGAAAGACAGCACTTTCAGTCCTGCATCGCACACAGCCTGATGCGGCTTTGCATGGCTCATGATGGAGGTCAGGACAAACAGGGCGTTTTCCCATTCAGACGCGTCAAGGCGCGTATCGTTGATGTCCTTCACGCGACCGTAATCCGCATCCATGAACGCGTAGGAACCGCACTGCAATTCGTTGAAAATTCCGGATTCACCTTCCAGCCGGTAAGAGCCCGTGCCGCCGCCGGTGACGGTTTCGCACGGCAGTCCTGCGTCGTTCAGCCCGGCCAGCGCATCTTTCACAATGGCGGTCACGGTATCGAAGGCGGCTTTCCGCTCCGCATGGCTTCTCAGGTGCTGCATGTTGCCCTGATAGGCCTGCAGCCCGCCGAATTTCAGGCCTGGCGCGGCATCGATGGCTTTCGCGATCTCGACGGCGGCGTCTGTGGAGGTGACGCCGCACCGTCCCGCGCCACAGTCGATTTCAACCAGACATTCGATTTCCGTGCCGTGGCGCGTGACGGCATTGGACAGTTCAGCGACATTGTCGATGTCGTCGATGCAGCACAGGATGCGCGCGCCCAGTTTTGGGAGGCGCGCGAGCCGGTCGATCTTTGCCGGATCGCGTATCTGGTTCGATATCAGAATGTCCGTAACGCCGCCCCGCGCGAACGCTTCCGCTTCAGACACCTTCTGACAACAAATGCCGGAGGCGTTGCCCCGGTCGATCTGGTAGCGGGCAACAGCGGAAGATTTGTGCATCTTGCCATGCGCGCGGTGGCGAACGCCCATGGTTTCGATATGGTCACGCATTCTGGCGACATTGCGTTCGAAGGCATCCAGATCGACCACAAGACATGGGGTTTGAATCTCCGCCTCATCCATGCCTGGCCGGGCGGGGATGTCGTAGCCGACGTCGTAGTCGTCGTACCGGGTTTGCTCCGTCACGTTCGTACCCTCTGCATTCCGTTACCGCTTGCGTCTTAACAGATCGACGGCGGAATCGGTAGCGATGGTTCTTTAGATGCGGCGTCAGGCCGCCTGATGCATCGGATTCACCGTTGCAGACCTGTAGAAACCCTGCGCGGCGGCAACGCCGCTGCCCAGTTCGACAGGGAAATCGAGGTCCTTCATGGCCATTTCGATGGTCGCCAGACCGGACAGCGCCAGGGTTTCCGACAGCATGCCTAGATGGCCGATTCTGAAAACCTTGCCGTTCAGCTCTCCCAACCCGATGCCGAAGGAGACGCCATAGCGCTTGTAGGCGTGGTCGACCAGCGCGTTGCTGTCAAAACCATCGGGAACGCGAATGGCGCTGACTGTATCTGAATACAGGTCCGAGCTTTTAGCGACCAGCGTCAGGCCCCAGGCGGCGACCGCGCGGCGAATGCCTTCGGCGATGCGGGTATGCCGAGCATAAACGGCGTCCAGTCCTTCTTCGTCCAGCAGCATGACAAGGCTTTCGGCAAGACCGCTAACAAGCGGCATCGGCGGGGTGTAGGGAAAACCGCCCGACTTGTTGGCGCCAAGCATCTGCGTGAAGTCAAAATAGCTTCGCGGTGACGTGGCTGTCTCTGCCGCTTGCAGTGCTTTAGGACTGATCGCAATAATGGCGGCGCCAGTGGCGAGCATGAAGCCTTTCTGCGAACCGGCCACGGCGATATCGACGCCCCATTCATCCATCCTGAAATCGATTGAGGCGATGGAACTGACGCCATCGACAAACAGCATCGCCGGATGGCTTACGGCGTCCAGCGCTGTTCGGACCGAAAGGATATCGCTGCAGACGCCGGTTGCGGTTTCATTGTGAGTCGCCAGAACAGCTTTGATTTTGTGCTCTTTATCGGCGGACAGGATTTCTGCAAACCTTTCGGCCGGAACACCGGACCCCCAGTCGCACTCAACGATTTGCACATCAAGACCGTGCTGCTGGCACATTGCGATCCATTTGTCTGAAAACATTCCCAGGCTTGCCGCCAGAACCGTATCGCCGGGCGACAGTGTGTTGGTAATGGCCGCCTGCCAGCCGCCGGTGCCGCTGGACGGAAAAACCGCGACAGCCCCGGCTTCGGTCCTGAACACCTGTTTAAGGCGCGAGAACAGAGGGAGAATGGTTTCGGCGACGTCCGGTGCGCGATGATCGCGGGTCTGGATGTTCATTGCCTGTCGTAGCCGGTCGGGAATGTTTGTCGGCCCCGGAATAAAGACGGGGTTTTCTGCGCTCATGTCAATTGCTCCATGGGTCCGTGGTTGGCGCCATCTTCAATGGTGCGGTTACCGAGGTCAATTATTCTGAAAAAACATTCCATTTTTGAAGAAAAAATACTATCTTGCTGATATTGCAGGAAAATACATTTCCCACTATCCACAAAATATCTGCTCCCGGAAATATTTTTGAATGCAGGCGCATCCGGATTGTAACCGACCATGACTGAAACGGAAAAACAGGGCAGAAAACTGCGGGGACGACCTCGCTCGGAAACCACCGGCAAACCGCCCGGTACGGTCGCAGCGCTAGAGCGCGGTCTGATCCTGCTGAACGCTCTGGCCGGCGAACGGCATGCTTCACTGACCGACCTGTCGCGCATTACCGGCGTTCCTGCCTCGACTGCGCATCGCCTGCTGATGACGTTTCAGGCGTTCGGCTATGTCGATTTCAATCAGTCGACGAACCAGTGGCGCATCGGTGTGGAAGCCTTTCGCACCGGCAATGCGTTTACCTGGCAGCTTAACATCGTCGAGGCGGCGCGGGATGTGATGCACGGTCTTGTCGATTCGACCGGCGAAACCGCCAACCTTGCGGTTCCCGATGGATCGGAAGTGGTATTTGTTTCTCAGGTCGAAACCAGCAACCCGATCCGCGCCTACTTCAATCCGGGAACCAAAAGCCCGATGCATGTATCGGGTATCGGAAAAGCCATTCTGAGCACCTTTGACCAAAGCAGGATCGAACGCCTGCTGATGCAGCCGGGCCTGCCGGAATTTACCGCGAACACGCTGACCAACCTTGATAGCCTGCTGTCGGACCTGCAGGAAACCCGGTCGCGCGGCTGGTCTTTCGACAATGAAGAACGCAACCTGGGCATGCGATGCATCGCCGCGCCGATCTTCAACGAGTACGGAGAAGCCGTTGCGGGATTGTCGTTGTCCGGGCCTGTTGCACGGCTGCCGCTCGATACGGTGCAGGCCTACGGACCGCTGGTCCGCGAAGCGGCGCAACGGGTGACGACGGCGATCGGCGGGCTGCAGGCCGCCTGACCCTTTCACCCGCTGGCCGTCAATTATACCGAAGCCGGATTTTCGGGATCGTGGCCGAGATCCTTCAGGTCCTGGTACCGGTCACCGATCCGGTGATGCGGCCGTCCGCCGGTGGCCCCGCCGAGCACAACGACAATTTCGTCCGCCCGGGGCGCGTCCGGAATGGCGAACTGAATGGTCAGGTAGTGCGACCGGCGGCCGGCATCGTTTTTATCCATCAGCGGCACCATGACCGGCGCATTCGCCGGCCCGCGCGTGTTGGTGAAGGACAGATAGGATTTAGCCCCCACGGCCTCTCTGAAATAGTTACCGAACCGGAGCGTGTGGATCAGACCCGACGCGTGTTCGATTTCTCCGTCCAGACCGGCGACCGCAGCCTTGCCATAGGCTTCGATGGCGTCGCCACCGCCTGCAAGATCGACAATTCTTTCGGTCAGCAGCGAGCCGAGGACCGGTCCATAGGCCTGGATTTCCGGTTTCAGGTCTTCGACGAAGCGGCCAGCCCAGGGGTTTTTCACCACCGCCGCCACGGCGAACAGGCGCCAGGGCCGGTCTGCGGCTTTGAACCCTTCGATCAGGGTTTCTTCTTCAAAGGTTACGATTTTGCGTATTTCGGGTTTCATCGGCAGCTCCGCCAGACAGTGTGATTAAGGAGGCAGGTCGTTTTCGTCTTGTCGGACCCTAGAAACAGACCTGCTGCCGTATCCACAAAAACTCGACAGATTTACTGATTTTATCGACATGCCTGACATCGTTCTGTCATCTGGGTCCATTAAGTTGATGAAACTGGACCTAGTGATTGATGCTAATAAAGAGTGTCATGAAATCTCACTGCGGCCAGTAGGCTTAATTGGGCAACGATACCCAAACGGTGCAATATCCGCTCGGTGATGCCGGTTACTGTAGACCGCCATTCGCAGTCGGGGTATGTTGCATCGCAAAACAACCGGTGCGCGACGCGCCGGTATAACAAGGTCGAATATCTGGGTTAGAAACTCATCATTCGAGAAGGCAACAGAGGGATTTAAAATGACAAAATCTAGCAAAACAACAACGGGTTCCATTGCAACCCAACGTGCTGCAAGGGCTTTTACGCGTCGAACCCTGATGAAGACGGCGGCGGCGACGGGTGCAACCGCATTCGCGATGCCGGCAATCGTGAAAGATGCTTTCTCCTCGTCCGGTGAGCTGGATGTTATCGTCTGGACCAACTACCTGACCGAAAGCTTTATCGAAAAGTTCACGACGGATACCGGCATCAAGGTCAATTACACACCGCTGGGTTCCAACGAAGAACTGCTGAACAAGCTGAAGGCTTCCAATGGCCGTGGTTTCGATGTGATCTCGCCGACACTCAACCGCAAGGGCCAGTGGCAGCCGCTGCAACTGACGCAGCCGTGGGATCTCAGCAAAATCCCGAATCTCAGCAATGTCGATCCGGCTTTCGTCAACGCGTCCGCCGCGTGGACCTGGGGCGGCGGACAGCATCACGTGCCGCATATCTGGGGCACGGAAGCCATGGCATGGCGCACCGATCTGTTCGAAACGGAATACGGCAAGCTTTCCTTCGGCGATCTCTGGATTCCGGAAATGAAGGGCAAGGTTCAGGGCCGTCCGCATTCGATGATGGCGGGGATCGGCCGGTATCTTGCCGATATCGGCAAACTGCCGCCGTTCGAGGAAGCCTATCAGAGTGAAGAAAAGATGCGGAATATCTGGGAAGGCATCACGGCGTTCGCCGTCGAGCACAAGCCTTGGGTCAAGTCCTTCTGGAATGACCACAACACCCAGAAGACCAACTTCATGCAGAACGGCGTTGTTCTCGGCCAGACCTGGGATGGCCCGGCGATCGAACTGATGAAGGAAGGCAAGCCGGTTCAGTACATGGCGCCGAAGGAAGGGGCCTTTGCCTGGCTCGACGGTCTTTGCATGCCGACAGGCGCAAAGAACAAGGAACAGGCATACGAACTGCTGAACCATGTCTACACCAAAGAGGCGGCCGCGGATGCGGCGATCGTCACCGGCTACAACGGCGTCGTAAAAGGCGCGGCGGAGCTGCTGGACGAAGCCTCGAAGAACGCATTCAACACGGCGTATCCGGGCGATGCTCTGGCGAAGCTGTGGTGGTGGCCGGACGAACCGCAATGGTTCGCCGAAATCCGCGCCGAATACCGCGACAAGTTCGTCGCCGCGTAATCGGGCAGACTGATACCAGCGCCGGGGTGCGTTCTGCGTATCCCGGCGTGGATCAGGCCTTGCGGATCGGGGAGGTTCGTAATGTCATGATCGCGAGACCCGGTCGCAAACAGGTGGTCGCGACCGGTGCATGCTATGACAGCAGACAAAAGATACAAGATAACTGTATTGTTATAGCGGAGGTTTTACGGGAGTGCCGATACGCATCGGCTGCATTGGGGGACTGATCCATGAGCAGTGTAGAGCTGGATCATGTAACGATACGGTTCGGCGATTTTACGGCCGTCGATAACTGCAATCTGACGATCGAAACTGGCGAGTTCTTCAGTTTTCTGGGGCCATCCGGTTGCGGCAAGACAACCATTCTAAGGGCCGTTTCCGGGTTTTCCGAACCGACCGAAGGTGTCGTGCGAATCGGCGGCAAGGACATGCGCGGGCAGGGGCCGAACAAGCGGCCGACAGCGCTGATTTTCCAGAACCTGGCGCTTTTCCCGCTGATGAGCGTTGCGGATAACATTGCTTTCGGGCTGGAAGTCCGGGGCGTGCGCTATCAGGAACGACGGCGGCGCGCCGATGAACTGCTCAACCTTATCGCATTGCCCGGACAGGGCGACAAACTGCCCTCGGAACTTTCCGGCGGTCAGATGCAACGCGTTGCAATTGCGCGGGCGCTGGCGGTTGAACCGCAGGTTCTTCTGCTTGACGAACCGTTGTCGGCGCTTGATCTGAAGCTGCGCCAGCACATGCGCACGGAACTTCGAACGATCCAGCAACGCGTCGGCGTCACTTTCATCTACATCACGCATGACCAGGGCGAAGCGCTGACGATGTCCGACCGGATTGCGGTCATGTCGGCCGGGGTTGTCCAGCAGGTCGGCGACGGGGCCAGCATCTACAACGATCCGGCGACAGCGTTCGTCGCCTCGTTTGTCGGCGAAAACAACCAGTTTCACGGCAAGGTCACGCGGGTGGAGGACGGTTTTGCCGTCGTCGAAACAGGCATGGGCGCGCTGCGCGGCGTCAACAACCGGGGTTTGAAAGAAGGCGACCGGTCGATCCTGTTCGTTCGTCCGGAAACCTTGCGCCTGCTGGAAGACGGCGAAACCGCAGAGAATATCTTCGAAACGGAAATCGTACGGCACGAATTCGAAGGCAGTTTCGTGCACCTGTTCCTGCGCAGCGAGACCGACGAAAAGCCGATCCGCCTCGCCATGCCGAACACCGGCGATTATCAGGCAGCGCCGACCGGCAGCATGGTCAGGGTCGGATATCCTGCGGCAAGAGGCGTCGCCCTGCCGTTCGGGGAGGTGGCCGATGAATAGATCGGGAGCGATCGAACGGCTCGACAACGACGAGACGGAATCGGACCTGCCGATGATTCTGGCGCAATCGGTGACGCCGTCGCTGCCATCCGCCGGAACCCGTGAATCCGGCGACGATGCGGATGCCTCTTCCTCCGGGTCGGAAAACGGCGGCCTTTCGGTGACGCCGTCCTTGCCCGGCGCGGAACCGGAATCTTCGATATCCGTGTCGCCCAGCCTTCCCGGCGCGGCTACGCCACCGGCGCCGGAACCGTCGGCTGACGGTGCGGCGTCTGCCGCAGATGGGTTGAATGTCATCATCAGCAATCCCGATAATGTGCAGTTTCCGGCGGATACAAACCAGGTCGAGCTTATCCTGCGGGACAGCAAGGCAATTGAAGCGCCGCAAAGGGTCGATGACGGCGGTCTGGGATTTCTGGAAATTCTGTCCGCGCTCGTTCTGGCGCTGATAATTGCGCCCTACCTGCAGCGCGAAAGCAGCAAATGGTTCCAGAACCTGAATGCGCTGGATTTCGTGCGCAAGAACGGTTTGGCTGTTTCCGCCTATCTGCTGGTTTTCACCGGCGGCTGGATCGTGTTGATGATCATCCTGCCGCAACTGTACATGTTCGATTTCTCGTTCCGGTTCAATCTTCCGCCGCCCGAAGTCGGCGGACCGAACGACGTCTATACATTGAAGAACTATCGATACCTTGTTTTCGGCCGCGAAGGCAGCGACGAGATGCTGAACTGGCTGCATCTGGGCGTGTTCGTAAAGACCGTCGTCGCCAGTGTGATCGTGACGGTTATCAATTTCCTGCTGTGTTACCCGCTGGCCTATTACATGGCGCAGGCCGTGGCGGGGCGCAGCCAGCGGCTTCTGTTCCTGTGTCTGCTTCTGCCGTTCTGGATCAACGAAATCCTGCGGGCCTTTGCGTTCAAACTGATTTTTGCGGAACTTGGACTAATCAATTCGATGTTGGTCGGGCTAGGTATACTGGATACACCATTTGACTTCCTGCGGGCGGATGTTGCGCTGTATACAGGGCTGACTTACGCCTATCTGCTGTTGATGATCTTCCCGTTGTACAACGCCATCGAAAGCCTCGATCACAATCAGATCGAGGCGGCGCGGGATATGGGAGCGAGCTGGCTGAAAATTCACCTGCGGATCGTGATGCCGTACGCCAAGCCCGGCATCGCGTCCGGCTGTACGATGGTCTTCATGCTGACGGCCGGCGCTCTGGCCGCGCCGAACATCCTGGGCGGGCCGTCCAGCCTGTGGTTCACGCAGATTATCTATCAATGGTACAACACCGGCGGAAACTGGCCGCAGGGATCGGCGTATTCCTTCGTGCTGCTGATCGCCTGTATCGTTTTCGTGATGGCAATGATGAAACTGTTCAAGGTTAGCCTTGGGGATCTGGCAAAACGATGAGTTCCAATCAGATCAGAAAGTGGGTGGTTCGCGGTTATATCCTGCTGTTCTTCACCTATCTGTTCGGGCCGCTCATCCTGATGTCAGCGTCGGCGTTCAACAATTCCAGCTATCCGACGATTTCCCCCTGGGAAGGGTTTACGACGGAGTGGTTCGTTTCGCTTGCCGGCAATAACAAGATCATCGACGGGCTGGTCAACAGCCTGTGGATCGGCGCAGGGGTTGTTGCCCTTTCGGTGCCGACGGCGCTAGCGGCGGCGATCATGCTGATGCAGGTGAATGCCAGGGTCAGGCCGCTCTATTACATGATCGTAGTGTCGCCGGTGCTCGTGCCGGGGGTCATTCTCGGTATTTCGACTGTGATTTTCTGGGACCGGTTCGGGACTCTTCTCGGGCTGGACTACGAAACCACGAGCAACCCGTTCTTTCTGACGATTGTCGGTCAGTCGACCTTCATTTCCGCCTATTGCATGCTGGTCTTCATCGCCCGTCTGCAGCGGTTCGACAAGAATCTGGAAGAAGCGGCGCTGGATCTTGGCGCATCCCATACTCAGGTTTTCTGGAAAGTACTTATCCCGTTCCTGCGGCCGGCCATTCTGTCGTCGGTGGTGCTGGCGTTCCTGACCTCGTTCGAGAACTACAACACGACGGTTTTCACCATGGTGTCCAGGGGTACGCTGACGACCGAACTCGCCGGGCTGGCGCGGTTCGGCATATCGCCGGAAATAAGCGCGCTGGCGGTGGTTATTCTGGGCGTCACGCTGTTTGGCGCGATTGTATACGAAATCCGCAAGCGGCGTGAGGAAAATGCGGCTGAACGGTCGAAAAGAGCAGCAAAAATGAAACGGCTTCCCAGCCAGGCAGAGACTGCCGCCGCATAACCGGAGCAAGATGAGATGCCGACAACGATTCACAAGATCGAAAGTTACAAGGTGCAGATTCTTGCCAAGGAACACGGTGAGATTCCACGGCCCTGCGTGACGATCCGGCTTTACAACGGTGCCGGAAAGATTGTCGGAACCGCTGTTTTCAAGGATTACGGGCCCGGAAAACCTGCCGAAAAGCCTATTGGAAAGGCCGACGAGGATACCGCGACGGCATTTTTCGATATTACCTTTTACGAGGCCTTCATCGGCGTTCTCCGGTATGAGGATGAATTGTACTGGAAGGTTGCCTGGCGCACGCTGGGCGCCGTCACGACCTGTTCCGATGTCTCTCTCGATACCAAGAAGGAAGTTATCGGCGATTTCTTCCCGAGAAACGCATGACCTATCTGGATTTACTTGGTCCTTCGGCCATGATGCGAGATCTGGCAACCCAGTTTCCCGATTTCGGCAGGGCCGGTATTGAAATGACCGATGCCGTTTTCGCCATGGGCGACGAAGTAACCCGTTCGGAATTGGAACTTGTTGCATCCTATGCCTCGGCATTAAACAGATGCACGTATTGCAAGATTTCTCACGGTGCGGCGGCACAAGCCGGCGGTGTTGACGCGGTTTCGGTCGAATCGGCCGAATCCGGGTCTACGCCAGCGCATGGCGGTAAGAAATGGGAGCCTGTTTGGGACTATGTGCGGATGCTGACTCTTAGCCCCGAGAGTAGCGACCAGACTTACATCACCGCGATGAAGGAAAAAGGCTGGTCGGAGGTGACGATTCTGCAATTTACTTTGATAACCGGGATTTATGCACTGTACAATCGCATCGCCAATGGCTTGGGGTTCGATGCCTCTGAAGCTGTATTGCGTGAAGCGGGCAAGGCAATAGCGGCCCGTAATAGGTAATCCAGAGAACCTGCGCGTTCGAACGGCTTGCCATTCAGTGAAAGGGTGCGATCGTGACGGAAAAAACAACGAGCCGTCGCCGGCGCGGCCAGGAACGGCCGGTGCGTGCGACCGGCGGGATCACCCAGAGCCCCTGGCAGCAGGTTACCTACCGCACGCCGCCGATGGAGATTATCTCCGCCGATGCGCTTGAGCGCATCCATCAGGCAGGCCTCTCCATTCTGAAAGAAACCGGCATGAAAGTGCTGTCGCCGGATGCGCGCGCGTTGTATGCCGGGGCAGGGTTTGACGTTAACAACGATACACAGATGGTGCATTTCGAACCGTCCGGCGTTGAAGACCTTGTTGCCCTGGCGCCCAGCGAATTCACTCTGCATGCCCGAAACCCGGACAGAAACGTGAAAGTCGGCGGCAGCAATGCGATTTTCACCGGGGTCAGCGGCCCGGCCTATTTCATGGATATGGACCGGGGCCGGTGCCGCGGCACCTATGAAGAAATGTGCAATTACATGAAACTGGTGCAGAGCCTGAACATTCTGCATCAGGACGGCGGCGGCAGTTTCGAACCGCTGGATCTGCCGGCCGAAACCCGTGTGCTCGACCTGTATTACGCCCAGTGCACCCTGCTCGACAAGAACTGGCAGCCGTGGGGTCTGGGCGCGGACATGGCGATGGATGGCCTGCGCATGGCGTCAATCTCGATGGGGATGAAACCGGTGGATTTGATCGAACGTCCGGTTTTTTCCTGTGTCATCAACACCAATTCGCCGTTGCAACTCGATATCCCGATGGCGGAAGGCCTGACAGCCATGGCGACCTTCGGCCAGGCGGCGATCGTCACGCCCTTCACGCTGTCAGGCGCAATGAGCCCGGTTACGCTGGCGGGCGCGCTGGCCCAGCAGCATGCCGAAGCGATGGCGACGATCGCGCTGACCCAGATCATCCGTCCCGGCGCACCGGTGATGTATGGCGGCTTTACATCGAACGTCGATATGAAAACCGGCTCGCCGGCTTTCGGAACGCCTGAATACGCCCAGGCCGCCCAGGTCTCGGGCCAACTGGCGCGGCGTCTGAACGTGCCGTTCCGGTCGTCCAACGTTACCGCGGCGAATTCGGCCGACGCCCAGGCGGCGTATGAAAGCATGATGTCACTTTGGGGCGCGATGACCGGGCATGCGCATATGATCAACCATGCCGCCGGCTGGCTTGGCGGCGGTCTGATCGCCTCGTTCGAAAAGCTTATCCTCGATGCCGAAATGCTGCAGATGATGGCGGCCTATTTCAATCCGCTGCCTGTTGACGAAATGTCGCTGGCGCTGGACTCGATCAATGAGGTCGGGCCGGCCGGGCATTTCTTCGGTACCAGTCACACGCTGGAACGGTATGAGTCCGCTTTCTATTCGCCGCTGGTTTCCAACTGGGACAACTATGACAACTGGAAGGAACGCGGCTCCGTCACGGCGGAACAGAACGCCAACCGGATATGGAAGCAGCTATTGGCGGAATACGAACAGCCGCCGATTGATCCGGGAATCGACGATGCGCTGAAAGATTACATGGCGCGCCGCAAGGCAGGTGAGACCGCGATGTCACTTGATCAGGCGTTAGCTTTGTAACTCGCTTCCAGGTCCCGAAGGCGTTTTTCGATTGTCGCGTAACGCTGTTTGTCGGGCAGGCCATCGGCCGACCGGATAATTTCCAACACCTTTCTGGAATGGGCGAGGATTTGCCCTTCCAGGTCGTTGTCATCGCGTGGCACAGCCATCACTGTATCGCTGCAATAGGTTGGAAGCGGGGCGTCGCCGAGATCGGACGGCTGGAACGGATCGCCGCCATCGGCAACCGTGCCGATATCGTTCAGCAGGCGTGTCCGGAACATCACAACGCCCCTGTCGGTCGGCATCAGGTGTTCGTCGGCATGGCTGGTGATCGGTCCCTGTCCGACAAAGGCTTCGTAGTCGCCCGGCGCACGCTGGCAGTCTTCCGCCGGACGGTCGCGGATCATGCCGCCTTCGATAACATCGATGCCTTCCTCTGTCCGCCATTCCGGTTTCGGCGGATCCGTGCGGTCGCCGTAGTTCAGCCAGCCGATGACACGAGTGGTCGTGTCGTCGACAGGCACGACCCAGCGCGTGAACGTGTTGCGGCCGAAATATTTCGGGCTTCGTCCGTCCATGGACATGACCGCGCCGGCATGGGTCAGGTTCGGCAGCACGACTTCATGAAGTCGCACCCAGATGTTTTCGCCGACCCGTCTTGCATTGGTGTAGAAGAACCCGGTTTCGCGCGGATAGAAATCGCGAACGCCAAGCTGATCCCAGTTCTCGGCGAATTGCGCGCCGCTGACCCGCGCGTGCAGGAACACGGCATGCACCGGGTCCATCGCGTTCTCCGTGATCTGCACCCAGTTACAGGGATAGTCCCTCGTATAGGGCTGTCGTTCCGTGCCGGGAATGTCATAGGTGTCAAAAACCGGAAAGTCCGGTTTCTTTTCCGGCGGTCCGAGATAGGCGAAGACAATTCCCTCGCGTTCGAAGGCGGGATACGCGCCGTGATGCAGCGTACCGGTAATCCGTTCCGCCGCCGCGCTGCCGGGCGGTTCGCCCGGCGTTTCCAGAACCGCGCCGTCGATGTCGAACAGCCAGCCGTGATAGGCGCAGCGCAAACCGGTCTTCTCGCAAACGCCGAATTCGAGCGACAGACCCCGGTGCGGACAGTGCCGGTGCAGCAGACCGACGCGGTTGCTGCCGTCCCGGAACAGGATGAGGTCTTCGCCGAGCACCCGGATCAGTTTCGGAATATCGGTCAGTTCCGACGACAGGGCGACCGGATGCCAGAACCGACGGAGATACTCGCCGCCGGGCGTTGCCGGGCCGACATGGGTCAGCTTTTCGTTTTCCTTTCTGGCGGCCCGGTTTTCGTATCCGCCGAAGGGAACGGTATTGCTTGCTCTGATTCGTTTTGCAGTCATGGTCAGGACCTTATCTCTATGGTTATTCCGGTGGACGCGGATTCGATAACGGCTTCGAGGACCGTCGTTGCATGGCCGATCTCTTCCGGCGAAATGGGGAAGGGCGCGCCGCCTTCAACGGCGGCTGCAAAGGCTTTAAGACCCGCAGCGATGGTTTGCGGCGCGGGATAATCGTATCCGCTGAAGGACCGATGTTCCGGTTCGCCGGTAACTGGCGTCAGACGATAGGAATCGAAGCCTTCCGCCTCCGCCCAGCCCCGATTGCCGAATACGGTCAGCCGCCACAACATGGCCGTTGCCGCAATGGTCGTCAGATTACCTGTGCAGCCGTTTTCGAACCGCATCGAGACATGGGTGTTGTCGTCGATATCGAACGGCAGGCTGGCATGCAGGCTGGTCGTGCGCACGCTGGCGACACGGCCCAGCAGATGAATGAAGGCGTCGAGAATGTGGATGCCTAACGATGTCATACCGCCGGCCGGACTTTCCGCGCGGCTGTTGCGCCAGTTTTCCGCAGCGCCCGAAAGATCGACATTGAACTGTCCGTCGATGTGGATCGGTTTGCCGAGTCGCCCGTCGGCGAGATCCTTTTTCAGAGCGATCGTATTCGGCGAAAACCGCCTGTTATGGCCGATGCCGACCGTGAGGCCCGCCTCGGCAAGTGTCTGCAGCGCAGTTTCCGCTTCCTTCGCCGTCAGGGTAAACGGCTTTTCGCAGAAGACATGCTTGCCGGCTTTCGCAGCTTTCATGATCTGTTCGAAATGCTGCTGATGCGGCGTTGCGATCACAAGGGCGTCGATATCGCCATCCGCCAGCAGGGCATCAAGCGAGCCGAAAAGGGCGATATCCCGCCCGGCGCAATAATCCGCGATGGCGGACGGGTTTCTCGACGCCGCCGCGACGAATTTCAGGGAAGGTTCCGCGGCAACGGAATCGACGAGTATCCGTCCCCAGCGGCCTAGCCCCACGATGCCGGCCCGCACGGTCATGGCGTGTCCTCCTGCGCTGTCATTTTTCCGAACCAGAGGTCGTAGAAAGCGCGAACCGGTTTTTCCCAGACCGGCGACAGAATGCCGCCATCGTCGGTAACGGGCGATAGTTTGCCGCGCTGGATGTTTTCATACACCGGCCCGTCTTCTTCCAGGTGGATGATCCGGGTCAGATCGCGCCATTCCTGTTTCTCTTCCTCGGTCAACGGCGTTTCGCCGATATCGTACAGATAGACGGTTCGCCATGTCCGGTCCGGACGTTCCAGACTGGGCAAATTGCGGTGTACGATCACGACGCTGTTCGCATAGATCACGAAAATCAGCAGCGGCGGTACACTGAGAAAATGGGATTCGCCGACAATGCTGCCTTCCGCGACCGCCTTGCCGTCCGGGTCCGGACGATCCACGCCGCAGCCGATCAGCCCGTCCTTGATGATCGTGTAATGCTCTCCCAGTGGAATGCCGGCGCCGGTTTTGCTGTGTACATAGGGCGTGTGATAGGGCTCCAGTGAATTTTCCATCACCAGCTTCCAGTTCGCCTTCACCTCGCCATGTTCGAAGGTGTGAAACGGCCGTGCGATCGACAGGGGATATTTACCGACGCGGCTGTTCAGAGACGCCAGATGATCCGACAAAGGCGGTGCTTTGCCGTCGAGATTGATGAAGACAAGGTCGTGCCATTGTTCGCATCGAACCAGCTTCAGGGAGAAGTTAGAGCGATTGAATCCCTCGGCCAGTTCGCCGGTTTTTCCGGAAAACTCACTGGTGGTGCGAAGCGATCCTTTCAGATCGTAACTCCATCCATGATACGGACAGACGATGGCTGCGGCGTTCTTGCAGTCCGCGACCAGTTCGTGCCCGCGATGTCGGCAGATGTTGTGGAAGGCCCGGATAGCGCCGTCCCGCCCGCGCGCCAGGAACAGGCGCAGATAGGGAACCGGCATCATGTCGCCGGATTTCGGAATTTCGTGCGCCGTGCCGGCAAGCAGCCATGTGCCGGAAAGCCATGCATCATATTCCTTCGAAGGGATGTCCGGGTCCAGAAACGCCCGGCGGGGTAGACCGCGCGAGTATCCGTTGTCATGCAGGCGCGATTGCACGGCTTCTGTCAGCCAATCCATGTCGCTGTTTACGTTACGGTTCATTGGGCGCGCTCCGTTTCGAGTTTGCTCAACTGATCTTCTAGGAAGGCGTAGCGGGCATCGCCTTTCAGCGAATCCGCCGCCTCGTAAACGTCGCCAACCTTTTTCTGAAGCTCGGTCATGAAGTTTTCGTCCGACATGCCGTCCGGCAGAGGCGCATACAAAACCGTATCGCTGCCAAAGGTTGGTATTGGGTTCCTGTACAGGGCGGTGGCGGATGCCGGCGGCGCGCCGTTCTGCAATGCCCTGATTTCCTTGCGCAGGCGGTTGCGGTACATGACAACGCCCCTGTCGGTCCAGGCCAGTTGTTCCCGCTTGTGCGGGCTGATCCGGCCCTGGCCGACAAAGGCTTCGTAATCGCCCGGATTCCGTTGACGCTCCTCGTAGGGCCGGTCTTTCAGCTCGCCGATGTCGATGCGTTCGAGCGCTTCCGGTGTTCGCCATTCGTCGCGCGCCTGTTCCGCCCGCGAATTGAAATGGCGGAGCGCCAGGATCGTCGTGTTCTCGTCGTCGATCGGCACCACCCAGCGGGTAAACGTGCCGCGCCCGAAGTATTTGGACTTGTCGCCGTCGGTGTTTTCGTACACCGCGCCGGCCTGGGTGAAGTTCGGCAGAATGATATCATTGCAGTTGACCCAGACCAGATCGTCGACGCGGCGGGCTTTCGTATAGAAGAAACCTGTCGGCCGTTCCCGCCAGTCCATGATCGGAAAGATACCCAGCTTTTCCGAAAACTGGACGATATTGACCCGCGTGTGCAGAAACACGACGTGATACGGGTCCATCGAATTCTCGGCAATCTGTAGCCAGTTACACGGCTGGGTCACTTCATAGGGAATGATCTCGCCGCCTTCGATGTCGCACGTATCGTATTCCGGAAACGGGGGCATTTCTTCCGGCGGGCCAAGATAGGCGAAGATCAGCCCCTTGTATTCCCTGGTCGGATAGGCGCCGAGTCGAACCTTCCTTTTGACCTGTTCTTCCGCCGGTTCCGCAGGCGCGGCCAGCAGGGACCCGTCGATGCCGTATTCCCAGCCGTGATAGCAACATCGGATACCGCAATCAGTGACGATTCCGAATTCCAGCGAAGCGTTGCGATGTCGGCATTGTTTGTGAACAAGACCGTAGGCGCCTTCTTTTGTGCGAAACAGTACTAGATCCTCGCCGAACCGTGTCAGGGGCAGCGGGACATCTTTTACCTGATACGCAATAGCGACTGGATGCCAGAAACGGCGCATGTATTCGCCGCATGGGGTTCCGCGGCCGATACAGGCGAGCTCCGCGTCATAGTCGCCTGTAAGATCTTCATAGTAACCGGTGTACTTCAGTTCCTTAGACATTTTTACAACCCTTCCGATGACCCGGGGAGAGGCATCCATTGAGCAAAGCATGGCCGATCCGCCGAACGGCAATGACCGTTCGGCTAATCCATGCCCCGACCCGAAAGTCGGGTCAGCTCAATGCGGGGCTGTTGCGCGTGCGCATCTGCTTTGTGGCATCCGTGCCGTAGACACCTGTCAGGAACATTTTCAAGCTCTCATTCGTGAACCGCTAGGATCGTAGAGTATATCACTCTGTAATGTCGCGGGATAGCGTTCTCCGAGAATTTCGACTGAATATCCATCGCCCGGAATATTGGCGGCGGGATCGATGTAGGCGAGGGCGATGGTTTTGCCGACCGCTGCGCCGTAACCGCCGGACGTGACATAGCCGATATAGTCGTCGCCTTTGAAAATCGCCTCGTCGCCCCAGACGCAGCGGTCGCCTGCATCCACGGTCAGGGTGACGCGTATTTCCTTCGGGCTGTTCTTCTTTCGCTCCTCGATAACCGCATCGCGGCCGATGAAGACTGCTTTGTCGGTTTTGACGAACCGGCCAAGCCCGGCTTCATCCGCCGTGTAGTCGCCGGCAAGCTCCAGTCCCCAGGCCGGGAATGATTTTTCGAGGCGTGACCACATCAGGGCTCGCGTGCCGACGGGTTTCAGGCCAAATTCCTGTCCGGCTTCGACAAGACAGTCATAAAGGGCGACCTGATGTTCCGGGTTGCAATACAATTCATAGCCGGCCTCGCCGGTGAACGAGACCCGGATCGCCAGGACGTCCCTCGATTCGCCGGTATCAAGTGTTTTGGCGGTCATGAACGGAAAGGCTTCCGTGCCGACATCGTCCTTTGTCACTTTCTGCAGCAGCGCCGGCGCGTTCGGGCCGGCGATGTGCAGGGTGCACAGATCGCCGGAACGGTTGGTTATCGCTACGGTGTCCGGCGGCGGATTGGCCCTGAAATGACGCAGATAGGAAAGCTGCATCACGTCCGACCCGAACAGCATGTACTTGTCATCGTCAAGACAGGCGACGGACAGGTCGCCAATCAGCTTGCCTTTCGGGCTTAGCATCGGCGACAGCACGACACGGCCATGTTTCCGGGGCATTCTGTTAGCAAGTATAGAATCCAGCCAGTCGGCGGCGCCCGGCCCTTCAACGGCAATCTTGGCAAGCGCCGAGAATTCCAGCAGCCCGACCGAGTTGCGGATCGTCTTGCATTCCTCGACCACGGTATCGAACCAGTTCGGCTTACCGAAGGTCAGCGTATCGACGGGTGCCGTTCCCACCGGAGCGAACCATGTCGGGTATTCCATGCCGAAACTCTGGCCGAAACCGGCATTCGCATCCTTCAGTCGATCATAGACCGGCGGCTTTTCGATCGGCCGGCCGACATCGAATTCCTGATAGGGATAGATGCGCATCGACCGGTTCTCGTAGAAGTAGGCCGTTGTCGCCTTGGTATAGGCCGGCGTCGCCCAGTCGCCGTAGCGGGCAACGTCCCAGCAGAAGATGTCGAAGGGCGGTTCGCCCTCGACCATCCATTCCGCCATCACCATGCCGATACCCGCGCCCTGGTTGAACCCGGTCATTACGCCGTTGGCGCAGAAGTAGTTGGTAAGCGCCGGATGCGGGCCGATCAGAGGCCCCAGATCGGGCGAGAAGATCATCGGCCCGTTGATGACCCGCTTCACCCCGGCGGTTCCGACGACCGGAAGACATTCGATGGCTTTTTCGAAATTGTACTCCATCCGCTCCAGTTCGTTCGGCAGCAGCTCGTGGGCGAAGTCCAGCGGCGTGCCGTTTTCCGACCAGTGCACGCATTTGCCTTCATACGCGCCCAGCAGCATGCCTTTTCCTTCCTGGCGGGCATAGACATTGTATTCGTTGTCGTTGATCTGCGGCAGTTCGAAATCCATCGCCTCGATCTCGGGAATGGATTCGGTTACCAGATAATGGTGTTCGACCGGCAGTAGCGGCAGGGATATGCCGGCGAGAGCGGCTACTTCCCGACCCCACAGGCCGGCCGCATTGACCAGATATTCCGCGTGAATGGTGCCCTGTTCGGTGACGACATCCCATCCGCCGTCCGCGCGTGGATTTGTCTCGATGACCGGGCAGTGGCGGACGATGGTTGCACCGAGTTTCCGCGCCGCGGCGGCGAAGGCCTGGGTCGCGCTGGCGGGGTCCACATGACCGCCTTCTTCTTCCCACAGAACGGAATGCAGGGGCGTCGTGTCCAGTACCGGGCAGCGCTCCTTCGCTTCCTTCATGGATATGAAATCGCATTCGATGCCAAGACGCCGAACGGCGCTCATCAGCACGACATTGCTGTCGTACTCGTCCTTGTTGCGGCAGAGGTTGATTCCTCCGGTCTTGTGCAATCCGAGCGACTGGCCGCTTTCCGCTTCGATTTCCGGATAGATATCGTAGGTGTATTTGTGAATCGCGGCGACGGCGCTTGGCCCGGTAACGGTGAACAATCCGCCGGCGGCATGCCAGGACGAACCCGATGTCAGTTCGCTTCGCTCGATCAGCGCGATATCGGTCCACCCTTTTTTAGCCAGATGATACAGAATGCTGCAGCCGACAATGCCGCCGCCGATTACAACAACTCGTGCCTGGTTGATCATGGTCTCTCCAACGCCTGAAATAGTGATAGTGTTTCAACAAGTGCCGGAGGCACGCATGTTTTCATAGTGTGATCACGACAAAGATTAGCGGGAAAAATCACCGTCGGGCAAACCATTTATTCCTTATTTCATAATGGATACAGAAAGAATTGATCTTTCCCGCCAGTCAGTGAATATGTATTTTGTGATCACAGTTGTTGCTGTTCAAACCAAGGGAGTATTATGACATGACCGAAGGAACCAGGGAAAGAGGCCGGCGTAGCGGCGGCAGAAAAAACATCTCGGTAACGCGGGGCGCGACGGGGCCGCCACAATTGCCGTTCGGGGCAATCAAGAATCCCTATCCGCCCTTCAACATACTCAGTGACGATCAGGTGCAGGCAATTCACGAAACCTCGCTGGATATTCTGCAGGATATCGGCATGCGGGTTCAAAATCTTGAATCGCGGGAACTTCTAAAAAAAGCCGGCGCCGACATTGATGTCGAGTCCGAGGATCTTAAGCTTGACCGGCATTTCGTGGAAGAAATGATAACGGGTCTGGCATCGGAATTCGATGTTATTGCCAGAAACCCGGAAAAAACCCTGACGGTCGGCGGCAATAATCTTTGTTTCGCGACGGTTTGCGGCCCTGGCTTTGTCAGCGACCTGGATAACGGCCGGCGGCGCGGCACTTACGACAAGATGTGCGATTTCATCAAGATCGCCCATATGCTGAATATCGTTCAGCACGAAGGCGGCGCCGGGTTGGAGCCGCAGGATCTGCCTGCTGTCAGCCGGCACATGGATATGATGTACGCGCAGATCACCCTGACGGACAAGGGCTGGTATCCGTGCTGGCTGAACAGCGGGCCGCGCGCCCGTGATGTCATCGAAATGACAAAGATCGCGCTCGGCCTGTCGGAAGAGGAACTGATCAACACCCCGACCATTCAAAGCGGCGTAAACACGAATTCCCCGCTTTTGCTGGACGACGATCTCGCTTCCGGCATGATCGAACTGGCGCGGGCCGGACAGCCGATTTGTGTGACGCCATTCACGCTGGCCGGCGCAATGAGTCCGATCACGCTGGCGGGCACGCTGGCGCAGCAGAATGCGGAAGTGCTGTTGTCGGCCTGTATCGTCCAGGCGGCGCGGCGCGGCACGCCGATGATCTACGGCCATTTCGCCAGCAATGTGGATATGAAGACAGGGTCGCCTGCCTTTGGAACACCGGAATACGTGAAAACAATGCTCGCTTCGGCACAGATGGCGCGTTTCTATGGCTGGCCATTCCGGTCGAGCAACGCGACAGCGGCACAGTCCGTCGACGCCCAGGCAAGCTATGAAAGCATGATGTCGCTATGGGGAAATGTACTGTCCCACACCAACATCGTGCTGCATGGTTTCGGCTGGCTGGAAGGTGGACTGACCTGTTCGTTCGAAAAAATGATTCTCGACGCCGAACTGGTGCAAATGCTGGTGGAAACCCTGAAACCTATCGGATTCACCAAGGCCGATCTGGCGGTTGAGGCCATTGCCGATGTCGGCGCGGGCGGTCATTTCTTCGGCACGCAGCATACGATGGAACGATATCAGAACGCCTTCTATTCGCCGATGATTTCTGACTGGCGGAATTTCGAAACCTGGGAGGAAGCCGGGTCGAAGACCGCGACGCAGCGGGCCAACGGCGTCTGGAAGGAACTGCTGAAAGCCTATGAAAAGCCGCCCATCGATCAGGCGATCGAGGAAGAGCTGCAGGCCTACATGGCGCATCGCCGTGAGGACTATGCCGCGGCCTGAACACCTGCGTCTGTTTTTTTCTATTCCGGCCGGCTGTATTGCGCAGCCGGCCGCTTCGTTTTTGCTGTCATGTCCGGCTCAGTCAGGCACAGGCGCGCATTTGGCTTCACAGGCAATCGCGACAAATTTTTGCATGTTTTGCGATACCTGAAGTGTCATACTGCAGCGCAACATTATCGGACTTACGGGCAGGCCAGCCTGCCGCAGCGGGCTGCGGCCGCCATTAAATCAAGGAAAACCAACATGTTAAAAGGAAAGGCAGCTATTGTTACCGGGTCCACAAGCGGAATCGGCCTGGGAATAGCAGAAGCGCTGGCAGGCGCGGGTTGCAATGTGATGTTGAACGGTTTCGGCGATGCGCTAGAGATCGAAGAGATACGCGCCGGTATTGAAACTAAAAACGGTGTCAAGGTTCACTACAATGATGCCGATATGTCGAAGCCCGAATGCGTTACCGCCATGGTCAGACAGGCTGAAGCCGATTTCGGGTCGGTCGATATTCTCGTCAACAATGCGGGGATCCAGTTTGTTTCGCCGATCGAGGATTTCCCGGATGAAACCTACAATTCGATCATTGCGATCAACATGTCGTCGAACTGGCATGCAATCAAGGCGGCGATACCCGGCATGAAGGCCAGAAAATGGGGACGGATCATCAATATCTCGTCAGCGCATGGTCTTGTCGCCTCGCCCTACAAGACAGCCTATGTCATGGCAAAGCACGGGGTGATCGGCCTGACCAAGACGGTTGCGCTGGAAGTCGCGGAAGAGGGCATTACCTGCAATGCGATCTGTCCGGGATATGTTCGCACGCCGCTTGTCGAAAAGCAGATTCCAGACACGGCAAGAACCCGCGGCATCACGGAAGAAGAGGTCGTTCGCGATGTCATGCTTGCCGGCCAGGCGACAAAACAGTTCGTGACTGTCGAGCAACTGGGCGCTCTGGCCGTTTTTCTCTCGACCGATTCCGCCTCGCAGATTACCGGGGCTTCCTTGCCTGTCGACGGCGGCTGGACCGCACGCTGATAGTCGTTTCGGAACAGGTGTGTCAGTTTCAGGTGTTCCGGAGCCGGAGCAAAAAAAAGAGACCGGCCCCGGGGCCGGTCTCAGTCGTATAGTCGTCAGGGTAGGAGGATCAGGTGAGCCACCAGCGTTCGATCAACTTGTAGCCATCGAACTCCCAGTTGCCCGCAACCTTGGGCGGATGCCGGACATTATCCCGGAACGCCAGGATATGATTGGCGAACAGGTGGATGATCGACGGGCAATCGTCCCGGCAGATCGCCTGCATTTCATGGTACATGTCGCGCCGAGTTGCCGTGTTCAATTCCCCACGCGCCTGCTTGAGCAGCGTGTTGAACCGTTCGTTCTGCCAGTAGGATTCATTCCAGTTCGATTCAGCGGAATACCCTTGCGTGAACATCCAGTCTTCCGTCGGACGGCCGGACCAGTAACTGGCGGACCATGGCGCTTTCAGCCAGACATCCGACCAGTAGCCGTCATCCGGCGCGCGTTTCGGCTTGATCTTGATGCCGGCTTTTGCCGCGTGTTCGGCATACAGCACCGTTGTATCGACCGCACCGGCATAGAGGCCGTCGGACGCAATCAACTCCACTTCAATGCCTTCCATACCGGCCTGTTTCAAATGCCACTTCGCTTTTTCCGGATCGTAGGCGCGTTGCGGCAGATCGGCATTGTAGAAGCGGTTGGCCGGGCTGATCGGGTGATCGTTGCCGAGCGACCCGCGGCCGCGCAGAACCTTGCGCAGCACTTCTTCACGATCTAGCGAGAGTTTCAGCGCCATCCGAAGGTCTTTGTTTGTGTACGGTTCCAGGTCGCCCCGCATCGGGAACGTGTAATGCTGGGTCGATACGGTATCCTCGACCGTGATGCCCGGCTTTTTGGCCAGCAGATCCGCCGTCTTGGCTTCGATATCGCCGGAAACGTCCAATGCATCCGTAACCAGCGCATTGGTACGGGCAGTTGAATCGGCGATCACCAGAACTTCTGCGCTATCGACATGTGCCTTGCCATCGATGAAGTAGTTCGGGTTGCGCTTGTATTTCGCACTGACGCCGGGTTCGAAGCTTTCGATGGAATAGGCGCCCGCACCGACGCCGCTGAGGTCGACGTCATCGCCCTTGGCCGGCATGATCGACAGCGACGAAGCGCTGAGACCGAACGGGAAGTCCGCATTGCCTTCGTTGAGTGTGAAGATGACGGTGTCTTTGCCGTCAGCCTGCATGTCGGTAATCGTATCGGCAAACGACTTCATCGCCGACTTTGAATTCTCGCCCTGGTGCCGGCGAAGGGAATGAATGACGTCGGTGGAGTCGACCGTCTTGCCATTGTGGAACTCGACGCCCTTGCGAAGCTTGAACACCCATTTGTCCGGTGAGCCGTCGGCTTCGAAGCTTTCCGCCAGCAGGGGTTCTAGCTGACCCTCGGCGTTCACCTCGGTCAACTGCGTATAGGCGGTATACCACATCAGGTTCACGAAGCCGCTGCTTAGCGTTGCCGGGTCGGTGCTGTCCGTTGTGGACCCCTGTACGGAACCGATACGCATGTGGCCGCCCTTTTGCGGTGCTTCCGCTTTCGCTTCTTCCGAAAGCAGGCCGGCAGGAACGGCGGCAAGAGCCCCGATTGCAGCCGCTCGCTGAATGAAAGTGCGGCGTCCGATACGGCCTTCCGCAAACTGTTTCTGTAGCTTTTCAAATGATGACATTTAGCTCTCCCGTGTTCATGTCCAAAGCCGCCGGTCGCGGCGGTGCTGTTCTTCGCTTCACAACTTGGTCTTTAGTTTCAAAACTTGTTTTTCTATCTGTGATCACAGCATAACTAAAACCAAAACCAAAGCAAAACTGCGAACAAATAGTGATTACAATGGTTTATCCCGCCTGTTGTGCGATCACAATTTTTATCATAACACAATGATTATCAATATGAACAAAAAATTACACAATACGTAGGAAAAACAGAGACCGGTACCCGAGTAGCCCTGTTTATTGTTATAAATGTTGCAGTATTCGAAAAATATAGACAATTAAATGCGGATAGCGCAAAGTGGTGCTCATAGATACACAAATCAGGGGGCGGAACGATTATCAGCCGGGCAAAAAAGAAGGTCGTCAGCAGCGGTTCCACGGGCGATTCCGAGATGCTCGGATCGCAGCGTATGCGTGCCCTGTCGTCTCCTCTGGATGAATTGAACAAGAACATCGTGAAAATGCTGCAACGGGATGGCCGCATTCCCTTCAAGGAAATGGCCGAGGCCCTGGATGTATCCGAAGGCACGGTCAGGAACCGTGTGAACTGGATGAAACAGTCCGGCATGCTGAAAATCGTGGCGATCGCTGATCCGTCCGCGTTTCACTACCGGTCGGATGCGATGCTGGGTGTCAAGGTTGCCTCCGGTTTCTCACCGAAGCAGGTGGCGGCGCGTCTTTCCGATCTGAATGAAGTTGTTTACTCGATCTGGGTATCCGGCCGATTCGACCTGCTGGTGGAAATCGTTACCGATACGGAAGAAGAGTTTCTGGAGTTTCTGGAAAACCAGTTTTTCGATCAAAAGGATGTGGACGGAGTTGAGGTGATGACCTGCCTGTCCATGTTCAAAAACCAGTTCTTGCTGAAACGCGATATGGAATAGCCGATCAGCAAGCGATGACATTGAAACAGGAATTTGGGAGATATTGAAATGATACTGGATAACCCGCAGTCGCTGGCCGAAGCGCTTCCCGACATCGAACGCGTCAAAAAGGTCAAGGCCGATCTCGAAAAACAGGGTGTTAAATACATCATGTCCAACTGGATCGATCTGTTCGGCCTGCCGAAAACCAAGCCGGTGCCGATCCACGACTTTGAAAAGCTCTGCATGGGTAAAGGGCCGCAATTCGCGGTGCATTCGGTTTCATTTGTCCCGGAGCTCGGCCCGCAGGATCCGGATCAGATACCGGTACCCGACCTGGACAGTCTTATCGTTTGTCCGTGGGACCGCACGATCGCCTGGATGATTTCCGACCTGTGGTGGGAAGACAAACCCTATGCGCTTTGCCCGCGCGGCAACCTGAAGCGCATCATGCGCGAAATCGGCGACAAGGGGTATATGGGGTTTGCCGGTATCGAGCCTGAATTTATCGCAATGCGCTGGCAGGACGGAAAACCTGTAAAGGCAATCGATAACGACCCCATGCCGGGGGAGGGCGTTCGCCCGCGCCGGCAGGCTTTCGGGTACGATGCCGAATATTCGCTCGATTCCATGGCGTTCCTTGGCGAGCTGATGGATTACCTTACCGAACTGGACTGGGACCTGCACGACGTGGTCGCGGAAGGCGCCTATTCGCAGTTCGAGCTGGATTTCGGATACACCAACATCCTGCACATGGCGGATCGCCTGGTCTTCCTGCGGATCATGGTCAAGGAAGTCGCCAAAAAACATGGCATGTTCGTGACCTTCATGCCGAAGCCGACGACGGGCGACTGGCGATCGGGCGCGCATATCAATTTCTCGCTGCAGAAGACTACTGCGCCGGGCGAGAACGTTTTCGAGAAAAGCAACGACTGGGCGCCGGAAATCTTCAATGCGGTTGCCGGCCTGCTGCGCCACGGCGGCGCGCTGACGGCCGTCGCCTGTTCGACGGTTAATTCCTACAACGGCCTGGTGCCGCGCGTCGGCGGTTTCGAGGGCGGCACGGTGACCTGGGCGCCGACCCACATGACATACGGTTACAACAACCGGTCGGCGATGCTGCGTCTGCCGCAAAGCCGGTTCTGCATCGAAAACCGGGCGGCGGATATGTGCATGAACCCGTATCTGTCTCTCGCCATTACGGCAGCGGTTTGCGTCAAGGGAATTGAAGAAAACCTCGATCCCGGCAAGGCGCTGAACCTCGATTTCTATTCGCTGAGCGAAGAAGAGATTGCCAAGTCGGGCGCGCAGCGTCTGCCGCGCAACCTTATCGAGGCGGTAGAATTGCTGCGTGACGATGAAGTTGTGAAAGCGGCGATGGGCCCGCAGATGCACAACTCGTTCATCCAGTACAAAATCGATGAATGGGAACGCTATCACCAGACCACCACCGACTGGGAAGTCACGGAATACCTGCGGCTTTACTGATCGGAAAAGGCAATCGGCATGTCGAAACGGTTGGTATGCGCCATTTTAGGTTTGGGGGTGGCCGGCTCGCATCTGGCGGATGCGTTGCGTGGCCACCATTCTCCGGAAAGCCTTGGCCTTGTCGGGTTCGATCCGGCATTGGCCAATGCCTCCCAACGGCCTCGGCTTGAGAAGCTGGCGGGTGACGTCACGCTCACCCTGAGTGAGTCGCTGGCCGATGCCGTTGCGCAGGCGGATATCGTCTTTTCGCTCGTGCCGGGAACCGTGGCGATTGCAACCGCGGCTGAATGCGCGGCGGCGATGCGGCCTGGATCCGTGTTCGTCGACCTCAACTCGATCACCGGAGAAATGGTGGCCGAAATGGCCCCTGCGCTGGAACAGGCCGGGGTTGAGCTTGTCGATGGCGCGGTTCTCGGAAATTTCGAAGGCGGCGGCCGGATGCCGCTCGTCCTGTGCGGAGACAAGGCGGAAGCCATAAAGGCCCTGTTGCCGGGTGATCGGTTCCTGACCGATATCGTTCCCGGCAAACCGGGAGACGCATCGACCCTGAAGATGCTGCGCAGTGTCATGCTGAAGGGACTGGAGACTCTGGCGGTCGAATGTCTGGTTGCTGCGGAAGCGAAAGGTGTCGGTGACACGATCTTTGAAGTTTTCAAGGATCTGGAACAGCCGTTTATCGACAAGATGAAAGTTCTTACCCGGACGCATCTTGTTCATGGCGAACGACGCATGAAGGAAGTGGAACGGGTGCAGACGGTTCTGGCCGGCGAAAACATCGACGGCATCATGACCGACGCAACCTACCGGTTTTTCCGGCGTACGGTGGATGCTGATGTTCGTCCGAAAGACGGTTCGCTGCCCGATCTGGATACCGCGGTCAAAACCCTTCTCGCGGTGTCGAAGAAGCCGGCGAAGGAAGAAGACACACCGGGTGTTGCCCCGTGCTGGATCGAAACTCGGGATCCGGATGATCCTGCCGTGAAGGACGTTTATGACGAGCTCCGCCGGCATAATGGCAGGGATTATAATCTGTACCGCGCGAGTTCGCTGCGGCCGGCGCCCATACTGGCGGCGGATGCGCATTATCGGCGGTCTTTACACGACGAGGACAATTCGCTGCCTCAGTCGGTGCTTGAGATGGTATCGACCCAGGTCGCCATTCTGGCCGAATGCCACTATGCGACCCAGAACCACGGCCGGAACTTTATTCGGCTCTGCGGTGACGATGAAGTCGCCAAGGAAAGATTTCAGGCCATGCTTCGGCATGACTGGGAAAACAGCCTGTTCGATGAACGTGAACAGGTGCTGTTGAGACATGGCGAGAAACTCGCCCTGCGACCCGACTTGATGCGAGAGGACGATATTGTTCGGCTTCGTAACGCTGGTCTCAAGGATGTTGAGATCCTTGAGGCGACCCAGGCCATGGCCGGGTTTGCGTTCTGGAGCCGATACATAAACGGGCTCGGCATCAAGTTGGCTGACGAGCAAATCGGTAGAGAAGGGATTTGAAATGTTGGATTCGCAGGAGATGAGAAATGGCTCGGAGAACAAGCAAACGTCGTGACCGGAAGGTTCCGGAACAGAATATAGAATTCAATCGCTCGCTCAGACTGTCGCTGTTTACTGGCGAAGAACTGGAACGTCTGGCGGAAGCGTGTTTTACGATTATGAATGATGTCGGCTTGCGGGTTGTCGATCAGGCAGCCCGAAAACTGCTGCTTTCGACAGGGCAGGCCAGGGAAGGCATAGAAGATTTCATTCACTACGAGCCGGATCTCGTCAAGCGGGCTCTGGAAACCGTGCCTGATAAGGTCGAGCTTTACACGCGCGAAGGAAAACTGTCGGTATCAACTGACGCCACAAGGCACGCATTCGTGCCCGGGCATAACTGCGTTAACGTGTACGACCATCGAACCGGCGAACACAGGGACTGCAAGCTTGCCGATATCGCCAATACCGGCAAGGTGGTGGAAGCCCTCCCGAATATCCATGCCGCCGCATCGATGGGGTTCCCCCGAGATGTGAAGCCGGAAGAAGAGGCGGTCGGTACGGTTCGCACACTTGCCGCGAATACAGTGAAACCGATTGTGTTTACCGGACAGGATGAAGTGCTTGTCGAGGAAATCTGGACCTTTCTGGCGGATCAGGTCGGCGGCTGGGACAATCTGGCTGAAAAGCCCTACGGGCTGGATCTGACCGGGCCGCTGTCGCCCCTCAAACTGGGCGAGGAAACCTGCCGCCGGGTAATGTTCGAGGCGGAACGTCACCTGCCGACCGTCTGTTATCCGGCGCTTTTCCCCGGCATGTCCGGCCCGATAACCGTATCGGGCGCCGTAGTGCAATCGGTTGTTGAAACGCTGGGCGGGCTTGTTCTGAACCAGCTTGTCCGGCCCGGTGCGCCGATCATGTCCGGGACATCCGTGCTTCCGATGGATCTGCGGCAAGCGAACCTGGCCTATGGCAGCCCGGAATATGCGCTTTCCGGGCTGGGCATGTCGGAGCTGCTGAAACATCTCGGCGTGCCGAGCTGGCTGGGCGGCGGGTGTTCGGACAGTCATGTCTTCGACGGTCAGGCGGCGGCGGAGGCCGCGGCGACACTGACAGCAGCGTCACTGGGGCCATCGGCCTTTATCCACAATCTGGGATTTCTCAGTGGCGGTCGTACCGGGTCGCTGGAAATGCTGGTGCATTGCGATGAAGTCGCCGGTTGGATCGGCCGGTTTGCTACGGGAGCCGGTGCATCGATCGACGATATCGGAGTCGATGTGGTAAAACGCGCTGCGGTTGCCAATGTCTACCTGACGGACGAACACACACGCCATCGATATATGGATGAAGTGTGGCTGCCGACCCTGTTCCAGCGGAATGACCTGAAAGCCTGGCAGAACGATGGCGCCAGGGATCTCACCGCGCGCATCCGGGAAAAACTGTTCGAGATTCTTGGAGACTAGTCTCCGCTTCATCTCGTATTGACGGATCTGCCCGCAGGGCCGTGTTGAAACCAATGAATCGTGAAGGGGATTTGAAAATGGCGCCCTTAACCAATAGCCGCAAAACAGTCGGTATACTTCTGCTGCCGGGGTCTCCGGCAGTGGATGTACTTCTCATGATCGATTGCTTTAACCGTGCAAATGAAGCGCTAAGCGAGACTTTCTATTCAGTGACGGTCGTCGACCATACGGAGAACAGCCTTTTCAGGGGGCTGGATGTTGACCGGCATTTGACCGAACCGCCTGACATATCGGAAACCTTCGACTACATCGTTGCCTTTGGCGGCGAACTGTGTGCCGAAAAACTCGACCCCCACGATGTGAAATGGCTTCTTTTTCACGCCAGAACGGACGCTATCCTGGGATCGGTCGGTAACAGCGCAGCGACCCTCGTTGATCTGGGGCTTTTTTCGAAAGTACCGGTATCGCTGCACTGGGCGTCGCAGCCGTCTTTTCGCGAAAGCTACCCGGAACAGCGGAAAACGGATAACCTGTTCGTGCATGTCGGACGGCGGTTTACCTGTTGTGGCGGCCTGGCGACGCTGGATCTGGCGCTGTATTTCGTTGCGCTGGATTGCGGTGACTATTTGGCCAGCTATGTTGCCGATATTCTTGTATACGATCACTCGGATACGAAAACCCGACGACAGGGGGCGTCGATTGATCATCATTTGTCGATCAGCGACGAAAGGCTGCTGAAGGCCGTGAAGCTGATGCAGCAAAATCTGGAATCACCTATGGATATCGCCGAAATCAGCGACCAGGTCGGTATCGGCATCCGCAATCTGCAACGCCTGTTCAAACGCCACCTTAATACGTCGCCGGTGATCTACTACAAGTCGATGAGGCTCTGGAACGCAAGAAGGCTTCTGCTTGGGTCGTCTATCCGGATATCGGAAATTGCGCTTGCCTGCGGCTTCGTTTCGAGCAGTCATTTTACGGCCTGCTATCGGGATTACTTCATGGTGACGCCGTCGATGGAAAGAAACGGAAAATCCTCTTTTCATTCCGTCGACCCGAAACACCGCGACAGCGTCAGAATGAGCAATATGATACCTGACAGTTTCAGCCCGATGGAGAACGTACATGGATAGTTATGGACCCATATCCTGGGATATCGATTTCGACAGTCCCGGTATCCGGCATGAACGGCTGACACTGCTGCATTCCGACGATGCCAATGCCTATGGCGAAATACCGATCCCGATCTCGATCCTTAAAAACGGCAATGGGCCGACCGTTCTGCTTACCGCCGGCAACCATGGAAATGAGTACGAAGGCCAGATCATTCTGCGCAATCTGCTGGCGTCAATCGATCTGCAAAAGCTCAACGGCCGGCTGATCGTCCTTCCGGCCTTCAACGCGCCGGCGGTGCGGGCCGACCAGCGGATTTCGCCGCTTGACGGCGGCAACCTGAACCGGTCGTTTCCCGGCGCGCCGGATCAGGGACCGACGAAGGCAATTGCAGGAGTAGTCACCAATCATCTGCTGCCGATGGCGGACTGGGCGATGGATTTTCATTCCGGCGACCGTTCCAGCCAGATACTCCTGAGCGGATTTTTGTGTTCCTGCGCCGATATTGCCATGCATGAAAGGAATGTGGAGTTCGCGTCGGTGTTTGCGGCGCCGTATACGTTTGTCGTCGACGGTTCGGGATGGCAGGTGGGGTATGATCCGCATGCCCACAACCAGGGCGTTCCTCTGATTTCGACGGAACTTGGTGGTGGCGGCGCTGTGACCGCCGCTTCCGTGGAGGCGGGCCGTCGCGGATTGCGGCGGGTTTTGAACTGGCTAGAGGTCTATCGTGATGAAGAACCGTCAGAACCGGCGCCGGATACAAAATGGCTGAAGTTCTGGGGTATAAACGCCAATATCCCCAGCCCGACGGATGGCCTGTTCGAGCCGCTGGTATCCTTCGGCGATACGGTCAGCGCCGGGCAGCCGGCGGCGCGGGTTCACATTCCCTGGCGGCCGGGTGTTTTTGAAACCGTTGCCTTTCCGAATGGCGGCGTCGTTTCGGTAATGCGGCGTTTGACCAGCGTTCGCGCGGGTGACTATCTGTTCAGCGTGACGCCGGAGGTAAACCGGAAAGCGGTGCTGGCCATGGTTCGCTAGAGACCGATATCCCGTCTCGTCTGAAACACGTCTGGCGAGGCATTGTGACGGTCCAGAAGGGCCCGAAATTCCGGCTCCTGCAGCAGTGTCAGTTTTCCATTCTTCCAGAAAGGAACGCCGTCGAAACTGGTCGTGTGGTCCATCACATGCCAGGAAATTTCCCCCGGCGCGTAATCCGCTCCACTGTGAAAATGCACATCGCGCGGGCTGGCGAAGACCACGCCGTGCCAGCGTACCGGGTCGTCCGACGGGCTGGCGGCGTAGAATGTTCGGGGATTGACGCCGGCATGCCAGGAATGGATTTTCCTGATATCCACGTTCAGAGTTTTTTCGACCATTTCGTAATGCCGCCAAAGCCTTCCGACTGTCTCATGGTCGCCCTCAAAATCCACCAGTCGCCCATCCTTGATAACAGCCGTTACCGGTGATGCGAGACGGCAGACTTCCGGATCGTAGACATGGGTGTTCGTGCCGGTCACCCAACGCTGCAGAACAACTTTTCCCGACATTTCGTCGCACAGGATCGGGCGGTGCACGGTGACAGGAAACAGGTTTAGCGTGAAGTCGAGGCTGTTTTTGTTCGGCGCGGACATCGGGGTGCTCGGTCCTCGCAGATCGGTGCCGGCCGGGCAGGTGATGTGGAATTCCGATGTCGCGTCCAGCCGCTGCTGCACCATGTCCAGCATTTCCATGAACAGGGAATGTGGGGTGGTTGCAAAATCCGACCCCAGAGCGTCGATATCGAAGGCATACAGGATGGTTTTACTGCCTGGGCCCGGCAGTGGACGGAAACGCATCTGATCGCCGATCCGGTTGAAGAATATCGTGTGGTCGACATGTTCCATTGCGGCGCTGAGAGCGGCGGGGACGGCATCGGGCCCGGCAATGCGCTGAGTTTCCAGATGCAGGACCTCGGCCCCCATTTCCCGTGCAAGCGTCATCGTCAGTTTTGGGCCTGCAGCGTCGAAATAGCCGAAAGCGGGGTCTTCGGTAACCATCAGAACCCGGTCGCCCTGTTTCAGGCCGATACAGTTTTCAAGCAGATTGCGAGCACCCTGCATTGCGGCCGTTTCGCTATCGGTTCGTGCCAATACAGCCATCGGGTTCCTCCGATAAGGTTTCGTCGATTCGCGCCAGTCGGATGCCGATTAGTCTGGATTGTCAGGCCATGCAGTGCAATAAAAACTGTGATCACAAGGCGACTTTGGATGGATAAAATGGACTATGAACTCTTTGAACTTGGCGATGTTACCCTGCAATCGGGAACCGTTCTGCGGGATGCCAGGCTTGCTTACAGCACGCACGGCACATTGAATGCGGCAGGCGATAACGCCGTTCTGATGCCGACCTTCTATACCGGCACCAACACCCGCAATGAGGGTTTTTTCGGGCCCGGTCGGGCTCTTGATCCGGAACGCCATTACATCATTTCGGTCAATCTGTTCGGCAACGGCCGGTCCTCGTCGCCCAGCAATGCAGCGCCGCCGCAGGACGGTCCGCGGTTTCCGAACATCACCTATTTCGACAATGTCGCCTGCCAGCACCGCCTGCTGACGGAACATCTCGGCGTTACATCGCTTGCGCTGGTCGTCGGCTGGTCGATGGCGGCGGCGCAGTCGTTTCAGTGGGGCGCGCAGTACCCTGACATGGTGAAGGCGATCCTGCCGTTCTGCGGATCTGCAAAAACCTCGCCGCATAATTTCGTCTTTCTGGAAGGGGTGAAAGCGGCGCTTATGGCGGATAGCGAATTCAAAGACGGCGACTATGACGCACAGCCTGAAAAGGGGTTGAAGGCGTTCGGCGTCGTCTATGCAGGCTGGGCGTTTTCGCAGACATTCTATCGTGAAGGTCTTTACAGACAGTGCGGGTTCGATTCCGTGGCCGCCCTTTTGAAAGACTGGGAGGACGATCACTACCAAAACTGGGACGCCAACAATCTGTTGGCGAAGCTGTGGACCTGGCAGCGCGGCGATATCAGCGCCAACGAAATCTATGAAGGCGATTTCAGGAAAGCGCTTGGCGCGATCAAGGCTCGGGCGATTGTCATGCCCTGCAAGCAGGATCTGTATTTCCCGCCGGCGGATAACGAAATCGAAGTATCGCACATGCCGAATGCGGAATTACGGGTCTACGATTCACCGTTCGGTCACTGCGCGCCGAGCCCCGGCAACGATGCCGGGTTCACGGCGGCGCTGGACCAGGCAATCTCCGAACTGCTGAATTGAGGGGCTGCTTTATGTCCCCAGCGGCTGCAGCAGTTCGACCTTGTAGCCGTCCGGATCCTCGACAAAGGCGATCACCCGCGTACCGTTCTTCATCGGCCCGGCCGGGCGTGTGATGTTGGCGCCGGCGGCGGCCAGGTCTTCGCAGGCCTTGTAGACGTCCGGTACTTCCAGCGCCACATGGCCCCAGCCGTTGCCTTTGTCGTACGGGTCCTTCTGGTCCCAGTTGCAGGTCAGCTCAATCGCGGGGTGGGTTTCTTCCGGTCCGTACCCGACAAAGGTATTGGTGAAACGGCCTTCCGGGTATTCAGCGCTTCGAAGCACCCTCATCCCGAGAATGCGACAGTAGAAATCAATCGATTTGTCGAGGTCGGTTACCCGCATCATTGTGTGGGCAAGGCGATAATCAGTCATGCAATCCTCCAGCTTTATTCTTTGTGTCCGGTCTAGTCTGCCGCCGCGTCCGGCGACGGACCCTTGATCGGCGCATTCCGTTTGCTCATGTGCAGTTCATATATCCTGGCGACCGCCGGGCGGGTCAGCATCCGGTCGACATGCCTTTTGATGACCGGGTAGTCGTCCATGTCGCCGGGATAGATTTCCGGCCATACCGCCTGCAGCGCCAGAAGAAAATCCAGGATCGTGATCCGCTCGCCAAAGAAGAACGGCCCGTCGCCGATTGCATCGGAAAGGGTCGTCAGAATCTTCGCAAGACGCAGCCGCGATGCGGCCTTGTATCTTTCCTGCGTTTTGTCATCGGCAAAGTATACTTCCGGGTGAAACTGCACCATGACATCCGGCTGCAAGGTCGTTCCCAGGTAGTAGAACCATTGCAGGAACCGACCGCGTTCGGCGTCGCCGACAGGGATCTGATACCCGCCGTCGCCGTGCCGTTCGGCGAGATACAAGGCGATGGCGCCGGTTTCGAAAACCGGTCCGTCCGGCGTCACCAGGGCCGGTACCCGCGCATGTGGCGAGACCTTTTGAAATTCCGGATCCGGATTGTCGGTGAATATGCCAACCCACCGGCATTCATAGGCCAGTTTCAATTCCTCCATCAGGCAATGAACAGTCATCGCGTAGGAATTCGGATAGGTGTAAAGGGTATACATTCTGCCTCCTTGTATGCCGTACCGGACTATAGTCAGAGACGGGATGAATCGTGTCAATAAACTGTGATCACAAAATTCTGTTGTGTTTTCAATAACACTAACATGTTGATCTGCATCGCGAAATGGAAGTAATAATGACGATGCTTATGTTTTCCGTTATGGTCCTTAAAAGAAGAATGTGATCACAATTCACATGCGCGGCGTGAATCGATGGTAACGACGAATACCGTTGCGAGAAAATCGGGGGAAAAGATGGCGAGAGCCATACCGGCGATAGAGCGAAAGCCGCCGACACTGCAAAAGGAAGAACCGCTTAACGAGCAGGTCTACCAGCGGCTCAAATGGGCATTGACCGTTGGCGATTATGCGCCGGGCGACACGCTTTCCATTCGAAAAATCGCGGCTGAACTGAATATCAGCATGATGCCGGTGCGCGAGGCATTGAAACGGCTGGTTTCGGAACGGGCGCTGGTCTCGTCGGCAAACCGGTCCTTCCGGGTCGACCGTCTTGCACCGAAACGGATTTCCGATCTGTTTTTTGTCCGGTCCAGTCTGGAAAGCACGGCGACGAAACTGGCCGCGCCGCTTCTGACGACGGCGCAGATCGACAGACTGGAAGAACTCGCCGATCAGATGGACGAGGATGTCGACAAGGGCGATATGCGATCATACATCTGCCGCAATTACAGCTTTCATTTCACCATCTACACGGCGTCGATGAATGCGGAGCTGGTGGCGATCATCGAAAGCCTGTGGATGCAGACCGGCCCCTATCTTCGCTCCGGCGTCAGCCGCACCGGTATGAGCCGTGACTGGCGGCAGAAGCACCGTCAGATTGCCGACGCCATCCGGGCGCGCGACACCGGTCTCGCCCGCGAACTGATCGAGCTCGATATCAACTGGGGTACGAAAGTTTTCGGGTCCGAGGTTATCTAGGCCAAGGCCTAGCTTTTCACTTTCGTGCCGTCCGGATCGTAGAAATGCGGCGAGGTGATTTCGACCTGCACGCTGGCATTCGCGACGGGCGATACGGCCCACACTGTTTCACCCAGACGGTCATGCCCGTCAACGACCAGCGCCAGGGCGATGGATTCCCCGAGGGTCGGGCTTTTGATGCAGGCGGTGCTGTGTCCCTGGGTTTCCTGCGGCGTTCCGGTCCATTTGGTTGCGGCGATCTGTGCGCCGTAAGGAATGTCGGATTTTCCGTCCTTCGCCTTCAGGCCGACCAGTTGCCGACGGCCGGGGCTGTTGAAGGCCGGTCTCTGCAGCAGCGCCTTGCCGATGAAATCCTTTTTCGTCGACACCATCCGTCCCAGACCGACATCCGATGCTGTTGTCCGGCCGTCGATTTCCGTGCCGACGGAAACATGGCCTTTTTCGATCCGCATGATATCCAGCGCTTCCAGTCCATAGGGCATTAACCCGAAGGCTTCGCCTTCCTGTTCCAGACGGTCCCAGAGCGTTGATGCGTGATCGGCCAGGATGTTGATTTCAAAACCGAGTTCGCCGCTGAAGCTGACCCGGAAAATCCGAACCGGCATGCCGTCGATTGTACCTTCCATCATCGACGAGGGCGGGAATGCATCGGCGCTGCAATCGATATCGTCGGTCAGGGACTGGACAAGGTCGCGGGCTTTCGGGCCTGCCACGGCGATGCTCGCCCAGACATCCGTTACCGACGTCAGGGAAACCTTCAGGTCCGGCCAGTGCGCCTGACGCAGGTTGTCCATGTGCATCCAGGCGCTGCCGGCCCGGGCCGTCGTGGTGGTGACCAGAAAGTGGTTGTCGCCCAGCTTTGTCACGGTGCCGTCGTCGAACAGAATGCCGTCCTCCCGCAGCATCAGGCTGTAGCGTATCCGTCCGGTTTTCAGCGTCGCCAGATTGTTGCAGTAAACCCGTTCCAGGAAGGCAAGAGTATCCGGGCCCTGAACGTCGATCTTGCCGAGCGACGACATGTCGACCATGCCGACATTCTGCCGGGTGTTCGTCACCTCGCGCTCGATGGCAGCGGCCATGCTTTCACCGGGCTTCGGATAGTACCGGGGATACAGCCAGTCGCCGGATTCGAGGAACACGACGCCGGCTTTCGTGCAGGTTGCATGGAACGGGGTGCGGCGGGTCGGCGCGACCAGCTTGCCCCGGTTGTCGCCGGCAATTGCACCCATGCTGACCGGCGAAAAGGGCGGCCGGAATGTCGTGTGGCCGATATCCGACGGCGAAACGCCGGTGATCGCCGCGACTGTTTTGATGGCGTTGACGTTGCTTGTCTTGCCCTGGTCGGTGCCCATGCCGGTCGTTGTGTATCGTTTAACGTGCTCAATGGAGATGAAGCCTTCGCCCAGCGCCAGCGACAGGTCAGCGCAGGTGACATCGTTCTGCAGATCGACAAAGGCTTTCTGTTTCGACCGAAGAACCGCTTCGACCGGGATGATGGCGGAGCCATCCGGATCGACGGATTCTTCGCAGGCAACGGAATATGTATGTGCTTCGGTTTCAGCAAAGCCGAGGCCGGCCGCAGCGGCGTTGCCGGCCTGCCAGCCCTCTTGCAGGCATTCATGCAAACCGAACGTGCCGGCCGCCGCGCCGACAACCGCCATCGGTGAAGCGGGATCGACCGGCAGATGCGCACCGATGGTTTCGTCGAACCGCAGCTTTCCCTGTCGTTGTGAATACAGTTGCAGACCTGGTGTCCAGCCACCGGCGACACAGATTATGTCGAAGTCATAATGGTGTTTGCCGGTTGAGGTTTCGACATCGATTCCGCTGAGCCGCTTTCGGCCCTGCGTGCCGGTGACGGTAGCTGCGATGTGAACAGGGACGGATCCGGCTTTCGCCGTGACCGTTTCGTCGCAGCGGTCCCTGATGTCGATCACGCAGGCAACGCCGATACCGGCATTTTTCAGGTCGGCAATGGCGTCGTATCCTGAATCGTTGTTCGTGACGATCGCCGCCCTCTTGCCGGGACGAACGCCGAATTCATGCAGGTAGCGGCGTACCGCCGACGCCATCATCACTCCGGGCCGGTCATTACCGGGAAAAACGATGGGCCGTTCTATTGCGCCGCCCGCCAGCACGATCCGTTTCGGCCGGACTTTCCACAATCGCCGGTCTTTCCAGCCAAGGCGCTGTTCCAGCAGAACATGATTGCCGTCGCCAACGGCAAAGGCTGTCGTATCCTGAAGCCGCGTCAGGTTCTTCTGCTTATCCAGGCGATCGGCGATTCCGGTTGCCCAGTCGGCGGCGGCAATGCCGTCGATGGAAGCGTTAAGCCAGGCAAGGGTCCCACCCGGTTTCGCCCGGTCGTCGCACAGCATTACCCGCGCGCCCGATTGCGCCGCAGCGGTTGCCGCCGCCAGACCGGCGGGACCGCCGCCGATCACCAGGATGTCGCAATGCGCGTTGCGGTGATCGTAGCCGGCATCGTCATGGCCTTCCGGCGGCGACCCGAGACCGGCGGCGTGCCGAATGAAATATTCGTAGGTTTTCCAGGCCTTGGCCGGCCACATGAAGGTCTTGTAGTAGAAACCGGCGCCGATAACGCGCGATATCAACCCGGTGGCCGCACCGATATCATGCTCCACACTGGGCCAGCAGTTCTGTGACCGGGCAGTCATGCCGTTTGTCAGATAAACCTCGGTGGCGCGCAGGTTCGGTCTGGCCTCGATGCTTTTTCCGACCGTGACCAGGGCGTTCGGTTCTTCCGTGCCAGCGGAGAAAACGCCGCGTGGCCGATGGTATTTGAAGCTGCGGCCTATCAGATCGACTCCGTTCGCCAGCAGGGCGGCGGCAAGCGTATCGCCCGCAAAGCCGGTATAGGACTTCCCGTTGAAGGTGAACCGCAAGGGCTTGTCGCGGTCGACTGATCCGGCGTCCGGCAGGCGGTTCGGTTGACGGTTACCGACCATTACCGGCCTCCGTTCGTTCGCCTGCATCAACACCTGCGGTGATTTCATGCGTTACGGTATCGCGCTCGACCCGCAGCCAGCGTTCGCAGCCGAACTGGTGGTACCAGAATTCACGATGCACGCCTTTGCGGTTGGCGCGTTTGTGGACATAGGCATGCCAGTCAGCCTGCGATGCGGTGCCGTCCAGAGGCGGCATGGGCCTTTGGGCGTCTCCGCCGTAGCTGAACTCGCTTTCGTCGCGCGGACCGCACCAGGGGCAGGGAATCAACAACATCGGCGTATACCTGTCGATCAGTGGGCGTGGGGATGAGGGCCGGCGCCCGCATCGTCGAGAAGGGCGCCCGTTTCAAACCGTTCCAGCGTAAACGGTGCCAGAAGGTGATGCGGCTTGTCGTTGGCGATCGTGTCCGCCAGGGTCCAGCCGGCGGCGGGCGTGGCCTTGAACCCGGAATAGCTCCAGCCGACATCGAGATACAGATTGTCGAGATGCGTTTTGCCCATGATCGCGTTTCCGTCGATGGGCGTGTCGACAATACCGCCCCATTGCCGCATCAGACGAAGTTTCGACAGGAACGGGAACATGGCGATGCAGCGGGCGGTTGCTTCCTCGATTCGTGAAAAGCTGCCCCGGCTGGCATAGGAGTTATAGGCTTCTGTGGTGCCGCCGATGACAATCTCGCCCTTGTCTGTCTGACTTAGATAGCAGAACGGAAACACGTTGAAGGATACGACGGTGTCGAGAATCGGTTTCAGCGGTTCCGTGACGAAAGCCTGGATCGCGATCGATTCCAGCGGAAGCTCCACACCGGCCAGTCGCGCGACCTCGCTGGAATGGCCTGCCGTGGCGATGGCGACCGACCCCGCAGAAAATTCGCCATTTGGTGTGATCACAGTTGTGATCTTGTCGCCTTCGCGGTGAAACCCGGTGACCTCGGTCTGTTCCAGTATATCGACGCCCAACGCGCTGGCGGCGCGAGCGTAGCCCCAGGCGACGGCATCGTGACGTACGGTGCCGCCGCGTTCCTGAACCAGCGCCCCGGCGATCGGATACCGCATGTCGTTTTCGAGATTGATCTGCGGTACCCGCTTCTGCAGTTCATCGCGGTTCAGAACGTTCGCATCGACACCGCGCAGCCGCATGGCGTTGGCACGGGCGGTATACATTTCCAGATCGCCGTCGCTATGCGCCAGATCGACATAGCCGCGCTGCGATACCATCAGGTTATAGTTGAGCTCCTGACTCAGGTTTTCCCATAGTTTCAGGGAGAATTCCTTGAAACGCCCGCTGGCTTCGAGAAAATAATCCGACCGGACAATCGTCGTATTGCGTCCCGTATTGCCACCGCCGATCCAGCTTTTTTCGATGACCAGTACATTCGTGATGTGGTGATTCCTGGCCAGATAATAGGCAGTGGCGAGGCCGTGTCCGCCGCCGCCGACGATGATCACATCGTATGATTTTCGAGACGCCCCTTTTCGCCAGGCAGGCGGCCATGTAGATGTATGCGTTGCCGCCCTGGCCAGCAGGGCTGCCAGTGAATAGCGTCTGCCGCTCAAAAAATCCTGTTTCATGCTTGGACAACTCACCGACTGGCAGCATTGTAATCGTGGAAAATGATATTCAAGTGCGAGAACCCGCTTGTCAAATCTGTGATCACAGTAAAAGCTCGCAAAGTTCGCACGGCCAAATATTGCTTTTAATAAGGGTGCTACGCAACCGATGATGCGCAACGGAAACAAAGTATCGCTGGACGGATTCGACACGGATGCCGGCGCACGGAATTTGCTCGAAACCTGTATCGGCGTGAAGCCGGGTGAAACGGTTCTGCTGATCGGCGAAAACGGGCCGAAGGCTTTCTTCGATCCTGATATTTGCGGGTTGATCGCAAAAACCGTTACAGCGATGGGCGCCGGGGCCGAAATTGTGATGGCGCCGGAGATCGATGGCCCTGATGACTTTCCTGCCGAGCTGTCGGACCTGATTTCGAAAAAGGATCATACGATCTTCTGTTCGCGGATCGGCGATCAGGTGCGGTTTTCGGATCTGAACGGGGCCGGCAGTAAAACCATGTGTTATGTGCGAAGCGCCGATTATCTCGGCGATGCGTATGCGCGTGTGCCCTATAGCGTTTTCGTAGAAATCCTGCCGTTGCTGATGGATGAGATCACCGCCGTCGACACCATCTCACTGCGCTGCCCGAAAGGCACTGATCTTACCATCGACATGCGGGGCGTTCGGTCAGGCCTTACGGAGGGTAAGGGGCCGGCGACGGATTTCACGGTAAAGCTGTTTCCGATCCTGATCTATCCGCCGGTGACCTGCGCCGGGATGACCGGAAAAATCGCGCTGGGCGATTTCCTGATGTCGACATCGACCACGTTGTACGACGACAGCCTGATGACCCTGAAGTCGCCGCTGATCGCCCGTGTCGAGACAGGCCGTATAGTCGGGATCGACGGCGACGCCGAAGAAGTAAACAGGGTGGAAAGTCATCTTCTGAAACTTGCCGACGACGATACCGAAGCGGCTTTCAAACTGAATTCCTGGCATACCGGCATTTACCCGCCGACTTTCTATCGTGGCGATCCGGGCGAGAACATCGAAAGCTGGGCGGATATCGTCTTCGGCAATCCACGATATACGCATATCCATATGTGTGGCGCGGATCCGGGGCATGTCGCTTTGTCTCTTTTCGATACGGATATCGAATTCGATGGCGTGCCCTTCTGGAAGGGAGGTGAATTCACCTTTCTTCAGCAGCCGAAATGTCAGGCTATCCTGGAGAAATACAATTGTCCTGCAAAGGCGTTCGAAACCTGCCGCGAGATCGGTATCTGACCGGTGGTCAATCTGCCTCGATCGACATATCGACAGTCGGCTCGATCTCAACCAGAAATTCTTCACGCGCCAGGCATGGCACGCCGATCCAGGTCGCGCACGGCAGGTTGGACCCGAAGACTTCCGTTAACCCCCGCGTCACGGCCTTGCTGTCATGGATGACGTTCTGGCGGATATAGATCCGCAGCGCGACAACGTTATGCAGACCGGCATCCGCATGGCCAAGCGCGATTTCGATATTGCGCAGGCTCTGCACGACCTGACGATACAGGTCGCCTTCACCCACGATTTCCCGGCTCGCATTCCATGCAACCTGACCGGATAGGTGAATCGACGGTCTGTCTCCGCCGACAACCACCATCTGGCTGAAGCCGACCGGTTCGCTGTCGAACAGTTCGGGCGGATTGATGCGGGTGACCGGCATTGTCGTCTCCTGGTGAATAATCGTTCCAGGAGACGATACTCTAGCTACTCATGAAGGTTTTCAACGCGGCAATCAGTTTTTCCATCTCGTCGTCGAGCCCCATGGTGAACCGTAGCTTGTTTTTGAAATCGTTCAACGCGAATTTACGACCGACAATACCCTGCGTATGCAGATAGGCGTCGGCTTCGGCCGCCGTCTTTCCAGCCGTTTCCGGGAATTCGGTCAAAACGAAATTGGTCTGGCTCGGATAAGCCTTGATGCCGCACTCCGCGCAGGCCGCCGAAAACCGGTCGATCCATTTCCTGTTGTGAGCGAGCACTTTTTGCGAATGTGCGCGATCCTGCGCTGCGGCGATCCCGGCCGCCTGAGCGGCAACGTTGACCGGAAAGGATGGGCCGATGCGCTCCATCAGATCGACGATTTCATGCGGCGCATAGCACCAGCCCAGTCGCAACCCGGCCAAACCGAACAGTTTCGAAAAGGTGCGGCTGACCACCACATTGTCGTATTCGCCAACAAGGTTCGTGGCACTCTCGTAATCCGCTGCATCGGCGTATTCGTCATAGGCCGCGTCGACGATCAGCAGGATGTCATTGCGCAGGCCGTTGCGCAGACGGCGGATTTCCGCGCCCGGCAGATAGGTGCCGCTGGGGTTATCCGGGTTGGCGACGATGACGATCTTCGTGCGTTCCGTGACACAGGCCAGAATGTTGTCGACGCTGTGTTTGAAATCGTCATCGGCGGCGGCGACCGGCGTGGAGCCGGCGCGAATGGCGTAAATCGGAAACTGCATATAGGCGTGTTCGGAATGAATGACTTCGTCGCCGGGGCCTGAATAGCTGTTGATCAGACGCAGCAGAATCTCGTCGGATCCGGGGCTGAAGGTGATTTTTTTCGGGTCGAGATCGAACAGACCGGCCAGCGCATTCGGCAGCGCTTCGAGACCCAGTTCCGGATATCGGTGGGAATCGGCCAGAGCTTTTTTCGCTGCTTCAAGCGCCGCCGGGCTGGGACCCAGAGGCGACTCGTTGGAGGACAGTTTTATGATACTGTCGAAGCCGGGCAGGCGGGATATGCCCACCATGTAAAAGCCGACATCATCAAGCCCTGGTCTGGCGATGATGCCAGAGGATGCGTGTTTATCCATAAGAACCCCGTAAAAGACATGTTTTATAAACTGTGATCACAGTTATACTATCGGTCTCTTTGCAGTATGAGTCAATGAAAGTGGAATGTGAAAATGTCAAAAATGCCGAAGGCGGTCTTTCTCGAGCGAGCGGCCTTTAACATCGAGATCGACCCGGTTGACCTGAGTTCAGTCTGCGACTGGATCGAATATGACGCAACGACACCGGACGAAGCAGCCGACAGATTAAAGGGCGCCACGGCGGCGCTGGTCGTGGGCCTGCCGGTCGGGCCGGCCATGCTCGACGGTGTCGAAGAACTGAAACTGCTGTCTGTCTGTTCGACGGGCATTGACCATATCGATGTCGACTACTGCGCGTCACGGGGAATCGAGGTTCAGGGCGTGCGGTCCTACGGTACCCGCGCTGTCGCCGAACATGCCATGGCGCTGCTGTTGTCGCTGAAACGGAATCTGCCGGCGTTTCAGGCCGATGTCCGGGCCGGAAAGTGGCAGAATTCGGCGGAATATTGCCTGACGACCTATCCGGTCGAAGATCTCGATGGATTGCGTCTCGGACTGATCGGTGCGGGTGAAATCGGCAATGCCTTTGCGAAAATGGCGGAAGCCTTCGGGATGACGATCGTTCGTGCCGAGCGCAAGGGGGCTGAAACAGTACGCGACGGATATACCGATTTCGAAACCGTGCTGAAGACCTGCGATGTCATCAGCCTGCATTGCCCGCTGATGCCGGAAAACCGGGGAATGCTCGGTGCGGCCGAGTTCGCGAAAATGGAACGCCAACCGGTCCTTATCAACACCGCGCGGGGCGCCCTGACCGACGAAGCAGCACTGGTTGAAGCGATTCGGACCGGTCAGATACGCGCGGCGGGGCTGGATGTGGCGAGCAGCGAACCGATAGGTTCGGACAATCCTCTGCTGAGCCTGGTCGACGATCACCGGCTGCTGCTGACCCCGCACATGGCGTGGTCGAGCCGCCAGGCGCAACAACGACTTTATGAACTCGGCGTGCGCAATATAGAAAAGTTTCTTCGGGCGCAGCAGTGAATTGACAAACTGTGATCACAGTTTTAGAGGTGGTGTCAGCAGTGTGCGTTGTCGATGTGAGCGATGCACAGGTCAGTGATATGTTCATGGAGATATGAAAATGAACGCGGTCGTACGAGATATCCTGGGGCATCAGGGCTATGATACCTTTGTCGGTGGTGGACAGGTCAAGGCGGGATTGCCGGCCGCCGCTTACACCAGCCAGGAATTTTTCGATCTTGAAATGCGGACTGTGTTTGCGACGGGCTGGACCTTTGTCGGTTTCGCCCACGAAGTCGCCGCACCCGGTGATATCATACCGACCCGCGCCGGTGCGGCGCCGCTTATTCTGGTGCGCGACAAGACCGGCAATCTTCAGGCTTTCCACAATATCTGCCGGCATCGCGGGTGCCAGTTGGTTACGAAACCGGCAAAGAAGAAAAAGGCGATTGTCTGTCCATACCATGCCTGGAGCTACGATCTGGACGGAAGCCTGCGCCGGGCGTCCAACTTCGGCGGCGACCAGATCCACACGGCGGAAGGTTTCGACCCGGGCGATTACGGGTTGCTGCCGGTTCGCACCGCAGTCTGGCACGATTGGGTTTTCGTCAATCTGAACGGCAAGGCGCAGGATTTTGACAGCTTTATCGAGCCGATCGCGAAGCAGGTCGCTCATGTCGATCTGGACGACATGGTGCCGATCATCAGCATGGATAGCGGCTATGTCGATGCAAACTGGAAGTTCGTCTGCGAGAATTATATCGAACCCTACCATGTGCCGGTCGCCCATCCGGAAACCGCGGCGGGGCAGCCGTTACGCGATCACTACATGGTCATAGACAAGCATATGGTCGGCTGCGCCATCGATGTGGAGGAATCCGCGGCTGAAAAAGCCAAGCCGGGCCGCAGTGTCTTCCTTGATTTCAACGCCCAGTATCTTCTGTGTTTCCCGAACTTCCTGTTTTTCCTTTATTACGGAGCGACCACGCAGGTGATCGCCATGCTGAACACGCCGATTGCACCGGACCGGAATCACCAGCGCCGGGTGATCTATCAGCCGAAGGATGCGCCGATCACCGACGCCGAGAAAGAAGAGTGGCGGAAGCTGAACGAGGACGTTATCCGGGAAGACTGGGACATGCTGGAAAACCTGCAGGTAGGGCGCAATTCACCGGCGATGACTGACAGTGGTGGCATTTTCTCGCCGGTCTGGGAAGCCAGCGAACGGGCGTTTCAGGAACTCATCCTGAACGCTGTCGAAAAGGGGCAGGGCGCATCCTAGTCGGCGGCAGAGGCACGCCTTTCGACGCGCTTCGCGGTCGTGGCAACATCGATTTCGACGCCGTGGCCGGTTAGCAGCGCCTGAATATCCGGTGGCGGCGGTGCATCGGTCACCAGAATGTTGATCATATCCGGTGAGCCGATCCGGATTGGCGCCTGCCGGCCAAATTTGCTGCTGTCCGCCGCTACAATCGAGTATTCGGCGCGGGTCAGTATTTCTCGTGAAAACTCCGCTTCTTCCATATCGTGCAGCATGAAACCGTTTGTGGCGTCGATTGCCGCTGCCGACAGCACCGCGTATTTCACATTGAATTGCCGCACATAGGCGACGGCTTCCTTGCCGAACGCGCCGGCATCGTGCGACCGAAGCTCGCCGCCGGCCAGAAACACCCGGTTCTTGTTGCGGGTCGCCAGTGTATGGGCGACGGCGACGGAATTGGTGACGATGAACAGGTCATGATGTCCGCGCAGAGCCTGCGCTACATAGGCGGTTGTCGAGCCGATATCGAGGATAAGCGAATCGCCGTGATCGATCCGTTCGGCGAGATGGGCCGCGACCCGTCGTTTTGCATCCGGGTTGACGTTCATTCGTTGTGTGAAGGTTGCTTCCTGCACGGCATCCGGCAGATAGACCCCGCCGTGAACCTTCCGCACCAGACCGTTTTCGGACAGCTTCTTGATGTTGCGGCGGATGGTTTCCTCTGAAACGTCCAGACGCCGGGCGAGGTCCTGAATCCGGCAGGAGCCGAGCAGCCGAAGCTCGTCCATGATTTCCATTTCACGGTGGGTCGCGTGCATCAGTGCCTGCCGGTGTTCCTGTTTCTAAATCTTCAATAACACATTAATCCACAAAACCACTCATAAAAGCCACAAATAATCCGATTCATGTTGACAGATGTGGGTTTTCTTTTGGAAGCTACAGCATTCGATTTGAACGTGTCAGTCGATTGCGGCGCCTGAAGGTGCCGGTAAAGAAACAGACAAAAACTGGATAGCTTGAACAGAAGGGGGCTTGATATGCGAAACCCGAAATTTCTAGGGGCTTTGCTTGGTATGGCTGTGGGACTTGGCGTTGCCGGAACCGCAGTCGCGGACGTTGAATCCAAGGATCCGATTAAACTGACGCTGCACGATTGGACCGGACAGCTTATCACGACGAAGATCATGGGCAGCGTTCTCAAGAAAGCCGGCTACAATGTCGAATACGTGCAGGCGGATTACATCGCCCAGTTTGCCGGCCTGAAGACCGGCGACCTGCACGTTGCCATGGAGATGTGGGAAACCACGGGCCGGGAAGCCATGGATGAGGCAACGGCGACAGGCAAGGTAGAGAACCTTGGCGAAACCGGTATGCAGGCGATCGAGGAATGGTGGTATCCGTCCTATATGAAGGAAGTTTGCCCGGGCCTGCCGAACTGGGAAGCCTTGAACGATTGCGCCGAAGCTTTTGCAACGCCCGAAACGGCGCCGAAGGGCCGGTATCTCGGCGGTCCGGTAACCTGGGGCGGTTTCGATGACGAACGGGCGGAAGCGCTCGGGCTGGATTTCGAAGTCGTTCATGCCGGTACCGATGCGGCATTGTTCGCGGAGCTTGAATCCGCCTATCAGCGCAAGGCGCCGATTCTGCTGTGGGTCTATGCACCGCATTGGGCGCCGATCAAGTTCGACGGCGAATGGGTTGAATTCCCGCCCTACACGGCAGCCTGCTATGACGATCCGTCCTGGGGCAGCAATCCCGATATGGCTTATGACTGCGGCAAGCCGCGCGGCCCGATCTGGAAGGTTTCCTGGGCTGGTGTAAAAGACAAGTGGCCGGGCGCCTATTCGGCCATCAAGGCATTCAATGTCACCAATGAAGAGATGGGCGCCATGGTTGCGGCGGTCGATCTTGACGGCAAGGACCTGGACGCGGTCGTGGCTGAATGGGTCGCGAATAACGAGAGCGACTGGAAGGCATGGATCGGCCAGTAAGACTGGGCTGATACGCTGGCCGGATCAATGTTAACGGTCCGGCCAGTGCTTTCCGGCGATCCCCGCCGTTCTTCTTCGTACATTTTATGGACCAAACCGGATATCGTGGCGTTTTCCGCCAACGGAACTTCTATGGGGGCATGATGCAGGATAGACCGGTCAAACTCACCTGCCGGAACGTCTGGAAACTCTTTGGCGATGGCGGCGACCGCCTGATCGCCGAAACCGGCGGCAAACCGACACCGGAACAGATTGATGAAGCCGGGTTGATCGGCGCGGTGCGCGCCGCGTCGGTGGACGTGCGGCAGGGCGAGATATTCGTCATCATGGGGCTGTCCGGGTCGGGAAAATCGACGCTGGTGCGCTGTATGTCGCGGTTGATCGAACCGACGGCCGGGGAAATCCTGTTCGATGGGAGCGATCTGCTGCAGGCCGACGAGGCGGAACTGATTGAAATCCGGCGTCACAAGATGGGCATGGTGTTTCAGCATTTTGCGCTGCTGCCGCATCTGACGGTGTTACAGAACGTCGCGTTTCCGCTTGATGTTCAGGGCGTATCCCGCGCGAAACGCGAGGAGGCCGCCCGCAAGGTAATCGATCTGGTCGGCCTGACCGGACGTGAGGATTATTTCCCGCGTGAATTGTCTGGCGGGCAGCAGCAGCGGGTGGGGATTGCCCGGTCGCTGGCTGTCGAACCCGAATTGTGGTTTCTCGACGAGCCGTTTTCCGCGCTCGATCCGCTGATCAGGCGGGAAATGCAGGACGAATTTCTGCGGCTGCAAAGCATGCTGCACAAAACCATCGTGTTCATCACCCATGATTTCGATGAAGCCATCCGCTTGGCCGACCGTATTGCGATCATGAAAGACGGCGAGGTCATTCAGATCGCATCGCCGGAAGAACTGGTGATGGCGCCGGCATCGGACTATGTGGCCGAATTCACGAAACATGTGCCGAGGGCGAAGGTGCTGACCGCACGGTCCGTCATGGACCGTGCCGCTTCAACGGACGGATTGACGGAAACTGTCCCGGAAAATGCCCGTATCGAGGATATCGCCGACAAGGTTGAATCATCTGACCGCGCCTTTGCCGTCGTCGATGCCGACGGAAACAAAATTGGCTCGATCGGCCGGCAGGCCATTGTCGATGTCCTGATCGGTCGGAAAACCGGGCGATGATTCGTGTCGGACAATTTTCGCTGTCCCGGCAGGCGGCTCTGTGGCTGGTCCTTCTGGCGGCGACGTTTGTTCTGGCGTCTGTCAGCAAGGATCTGGCAGCTGCGCTGAATGCGAAATGGATGCTGGACCTGCCGCGCGGCATGCAGTTCATCATCAAGGACGATATCAGCGACGCCATGAACTGGCTGGTCGAAGACGCCGGTTTTGGCCTGTTCACCTTCACCCAACTGACGCGCGGCATCGCCTGGGTGGTGGAACAGCCGTACGATTTTATGCGGGCGCTGCTGACCGAGGGTTTTCTGCGCGGTCAGGGGGATGAAGCGGTTGAGATTCTGCCGTCCCTGAGCTGGGTGGCTGTGGTTTTCATCGCCGCTGCAATGGGACACTACGCAAGAAGCTGGAAACTCGCTGTCTTTGTCGGTCTGTGTTTCCTGTATCTGGCGGTGTTCGGACAATGGCAGAGCGCCATGATCACGCTGGCGTCGATCATGATTGCGGTGCCGTTCGGCATTGTCGGCGGGTTGTTGCTGGGAATCGCCGGATATCGCTGGCCGGTCTTCAACCGAATTTTGACCCCTGTTCTGGACCTGATGCAGACGGTGCCGGTTTTCGCCTATCTGGTGCCGATCCTGTTTCTGTTCGGCTTCGGGCCGGTGGCGGCCCTTGTCGCGACCGTCATCTATGCAATGCCACCGATGGTGCGGGTGACGACGCTGGCTCTGCAGAGCGTGCCGGATGAGATCAAGGAATTCGGTCGGATGGTCGGCTGTACGCGGCGGCAGATGACGTGGCGGGTGCTCGTGCCGTCGTCGCTGTCCAGCCTGATGGTCGGTGTCAATCAGGTGATCATGCTGTCGCTGAACATGGTGATTATTGCGTCGATGATCGGGGCGGGCGGCCTCGGTTACGACGTTCTGACATCTTTGCGCCGCCTTGATATCGGCGGTGGGTTGGAATCCGGCGCAGCGATCGTGGTTCTTGCGATCGCGCTGGACCGGTTAAGCCAGGCTTTTGCGAAACGCTCGCCCGCCGCTTCCGGCGCGCCATCGAAATCGGGGCTGAAACGGCATCCCTGGTTATTGACCTGTCTGGCCGTCGTCCTGGGTGCGGCCCTTGTCGGATTGCTGCTGCCGGCGATGCAGACCTACCCGAAACCGGCGCAGCTTACGACCGGACTGTTCTGGGAAGAAGCGGTGAAATGGATCAATATCAATTTCTTCGATCAGCTCGAGGCGGTGAAATCCGTGTTGCTGATCAATTTCATGATTCCGGTGAAACGCTTTCTTGTAGGGCTGCCCTGGCCCTGGGTTCTGTTCCTGGTCACGCTGGCGGGCTGGCAGCTCGGCCGCGCCCGCCTCGCCCTGCTGTGTTTCTTTCTGGCTGTGTTCATTCTGCTGAACGGCCTTTGGGAAAAGGCGATGATTACGGTTTACCTGTGCGGTGTATCCGTGATTATCGCCAGTCTGATCGGAATTCCCCTCGGTGTGTTTTCAGCGCAGAACGAACGCGCGAACCGAATCGTGCAGGGGGTGATCGACACGCTACAGACCCTGCCGAGCTTCGTGTATCTGATTCCGGTGGTGATGCTGTTCCGGGTCGGCGACTTTTCGGCGATGATCGCGGTGGTTCTTTACGCGCTGGCGCCGGCGGTTCGGTATGCCGCCCACGGCGTTCGGTCTATCGATCCGCAACTGATCGAGGCCGGCATCGTTTCCGGCTGCACGAAACGCCAGTTGCTGACCCGCATCAAGCTGCCGTTGGCGCTTCCGGAAATCATGCTGGGGATCAACCAGACGATCATGCTGGCGCTGTCGATGCTGGTCATCACGGCGCTGGTCGGCACGCGCGATCTGGGCCAGGAAGTCTATATCGCGTTGACCAAGGCGGATACCGGGCGCGGGATCGTGGCGGGTCTTTCCGTCGCGTTCATCGCCATTATCGCCGACCGGCTGATTGCAGCGGGGACCATTCGCGCGAAAAGACGGCTCGGCCTGATCGGATGATAAAAGTGAGGAGACGGTAATATGACCGATGCAAGAACCAAGGCTGCAGGCCTGTCCTGCTGGACCGGCCAGGTTGATCCGCAACCGCTGGGCGGCGGCATCACCAATGTGAATTTCATGGTCGAGGATGCGGGCCGGAAATTCGTCGTCCGTGTCGGTAACGATATTCCGGTTCATCAGGTGATGCGGTTCAACGAGCTGAATGCCAGCCGCGCCGCGGAAGCCAGCGAAATCTCGCCGGCTGTACGGCATCACGAACCCGGCGCTCTGGTAATCGACTTCATCGACGGCAAGACTTTGGGCGAGGAGGACGTGCGTCATCCCGACATGCTGCCACGCATTCTGCCGCTTCTGAAACAGTGTCATACCAGCATCCCTCAGCGTCTGCGCGGGCCGGTGCTGATTTTCTGGGTGTTTCACGTTATCCGCGACTATGGCTGGACGCTGGAAGAGGGGGGCAGCCATCATCTTTCGAAGCTGCCGGACCTGAAGGCGGCGGCGGCAGATCTGGAGAAGGCCGTCGGGAAAATCGATCTGGTTTTCGGTCATAACGACCTGTTGCCGGCCAATTTCATCGACGACGGCGAGCGTGTCTGGCTGATCGACTGGGATTATGCGGGGTTCAATTCGCCCCTGTTCGATCTGGGCGGGCTTGCGTCCAACAACGGGCTCGATCCGCAACAGGAAGAGTGGATGCTGGAAACCTATTTCGAAAAGCCTGCTGACGACCAGTTGCGCCGGTCGTATGCGGCGATGAAATGCGCATCGCTTTTGCGTGAAACGATGTGGAGCATGGTGTCGGAAATCTATTCCGACCTGGATTTCGACTACAGCGCCTATACCGCCGAAAACCTGTCACGGTTCGAAACGGCCTACCGCACCTTCAAAGAGGATTTTTAATCGACCATGAGCGATTTACCTGCAACCGCGAAAGCGGTGATAATCGGCGGCGGTATCGTCGGCTGTTCGACCGCCTATCATCTGGGCAAACTGGGCTGGAGCGATACGGTTCTGCTGGAAAAGCACAAGCTGACCTCGGGCAGCACCTTCCATGCGGCGGGGCTGGTCGGGCAGTTGCGCAGCAGCGCGAACATCACCCAGTTGCTTGGCAATTCGGTTGCCCTGTACCGCGATCTAGAAAGCGAGACAGGCCTTGCCACCGGCTGGAAAATGAATGGCGGGCTGCGCCTTGCCTGTAACGAGGAACGCTGGACCGAGGTCAAGCGGCAGGCGACCACGGCGCATTCCTTCGGTCTGGAAATGGAGTTGTTGACGCCGTCTGAAGCCCGGGATCTGTGGCCGCTGATGCAGGTGGACGATGTTGTCGGCGCGGCGTTCCTGCCGACTGACGGGCAGGCCAACCCGTCCGATATTACACAGGCGCTGGCGCGTGGCGCGCGGTCATCCGGTGTCGCCATCAGGGAAGAGGTCACGGCTCAGTCCATCGACGTTCGCGATGGACGTATTCACGGTGTGCAGACCGACAAGGGATATATCGAATGCGAAATCGTGATCTGTTGCGCCGGCCAGTGGTCGCGAGACCTTTCTGCGACGGTCGGTGTGAATGTGCCGCTGGTTTCCGTTCAGCATCAGTACATGGTCACGGAAAAAATCGACGGCGTTAAGGCTGACCTGCCGACCCTGCGCGACCCGGACCGGTTGATCTACTTCAAGGAAGAGGTTGGCGGTTTGGTGATGGGCGGTTACGAGCCAAACCCGATACCCTGGGCGGTCGACGGTATTCCCGACGGGTTCAATTTCTCGCTTCTGGATAACGATTTCGACCATTTCGAACAGCTCATGGAACTGGCGCTCGGCCGTTGCCCGGCGCTGGAAACGGCCGGCATCAAGCAGATGATCAATGGCCCGGAAAGCTTTACGCCGGACGGCAACTTCATTCTCGGTCAGGCGCCGGAGCTGAAGAACTATTATGTTGGAGCAGGGTTCAACGCCTTCGGCATCGCGTCGGGCGGTGGGGCCGGACAGGCGCTGGCGGAATGGGTCGCGAAGGGTGAACAGCCCTACGACCTCTGGTCCGTCGATATCAGGCGTTTCGGTCGGCCGCATTTCGATACCGACTGGGTGCGCACCCGCACGCTGGAAGCCTACGGCAAGCATTACACGATTGCCTGGCCGTCGGAGGAACATTCCAGCGGGCGGCCCTGCCGCCGATCGCCTCTGTATGACCGGTTGGCGAGTGCCGGAGCCTGTTTCGGGGAAAAGCTGGGCTGGGAACGCCCGAACTGGTTCGCCGATCTGGACGCCGGCGAGCAACCGAAAGACGAATACAGTTTCGAACGGCCCAACTGGTTTGGCCCGGTCGGGCGAGAACACAAGGCGGTGCGGGAAACCGCGGGTCTGTTCGATCAGACAAGTTTTGCGAAATACATCGTGCAGGGACCGGATGCGGTTTCCGCACTGGAATGGATTTGTTCCAACCGCATCGACAAACCGGTCGGCAGCCTGACCTATACCCAGATGCTGAACGATCAGGGTGGCATCGAATGCGATCTGACCGTAGTGCGAACCGGCCATGACCGGTTCTACATCGTGACCGGCACCGGCTTCGCGACACACGACATGGACTGGATCAAACGGCAGATACCGGAAGGCGCGCGGGCGGAGATCGTCGACGTAACCTCAGCGAATGCCGTATTGTCGCTGTTCGGGCCGAATGCCCGTAAAATTCTTGAAAAGGTGACGCGGGACGACATTTCCAATAAAGGGTTCCGTTTTGCGACGGCAAAACAGATCGGTATCGTCGGCTGTCCGGCGCTGGCCATGCGCGTAACCTATGTCGGCGAGCTGGGATGGGAATTGCACATCCCGACAGAATACGCCGTTGCGGTTTACGATGCGCTGATGGAAGCCGGCGCATCGCATGGCCTGCATCTGGCCGGGTACCGATCCATCGAAACGCTTCGGCTGGAAAAAGGGTACCGGGCGTGGGGGTCCGATATCGGGCCGGACCACACGCCCGTCGAAGCCGGCATGGCCTGGGCGGTAAAGACCAAATCGAATATCGATTTCAAAGGACGCGCGGCAATCGAGGCGCAGCTTTCCGGTGGCGTGAAGAAGCGCCTGGCCTGTTTCACGGTCGATGACCCGGCCTTGACGCTGCTTGGTCGGGAAACCATCTATCGCAACGGAGACCGCGTCGGCTGGCTGACCAGCGGTGGCTTCGGGCATACGGAAGGCAAGCCCATCGGCTACGGCTATGTGCGAAACCCCGATGGCGTTGATGACGATTATCTGACAAGCGGCGCCTATGAGCTCGACATCGCCATGCAGCGGGTACCGGCCAAACTGCATATGCAGGCGCTGTACGATCCCAAGAACGAGAAAATCCGCAGTTAAAGGAAAGGCGCCGGCAATCGCGAGCCCAGATGAATCCTGACTCGACAATATCCAGACTTGAGAAAAGTCTGCCCCAGACCGGACGGCTTGACTGGATCGGGCTGCGACCGGCGCGGGATGCTGACATGACGGTTGCCGAAACGGCGCAAGTGACAGTAGCCGATGGCCTTGTCGGCGACCGGGGCGTCAGCGCCAAACGGGCGGTAACGCTCATTCAGGCGGAACATCTTTCGGTGATCGCGGCATTGCTGGGGAAGAACCACCCGATCCATCCGCTACTGTTACGGCGCAATCTGGTCGTCTCGGGCATCAATCTGCTGGCGCTCAGACGGCGGCGGTTCCGCATCGGCGGCGCGGTTCTGGAAGGAACAGCGCCCTGCGCCCCGTGTTCGAAAATGGAAGCAGCGCTCGGGCCCGGCGGCTGGAACGCAATGCGCGGCCATGGCGGCCTGTACGCCGCCGTGGTGGAAGACGGTGAGATCAGTGTCGGTGATCCGGTCAGGGTTGAACCCTGACCGGTTCGCCGTTTTAACCTCGCATACGCTCTGCCTGCGGGTCGAACAGTGGCTCGGAAATCATTGTCGCGTCGCGCATTTCGCCGAGAATTTCAATCCGGACTTTCCGTCCGTCCTCGATCAGCCCGACCGGCAGGAAGCCGATGGCGACTGACTTCTGCGCGTAATGCGCATAGCCGCCAGAGGTTACGTAGCCGACAACTTCGTCATCGACCCAGATCGGCTCGTCGCCCCACACATCCGCATCGTCGGCATCGACAACAAAGGTGCAAAGCCGTCGCGCCGGGCCTTCCGCCTTTTCTTTCGCGGCGGCTTCCTTGCCGATGAAATCGACCGGCTTGTTGTAGGACACGAAACGGTCCAGCCCGGTTTCGACGGGCATGTAGTCCGGCTTGAATTCCCGCAACCACGAGCCGAAGGATTTTTCCAGCCGCAGACTCATCATCGCCCGCATACCGAACGGACGCAGGTCCAGATCCTTGCCGGCGGCCATCAGCGTTTCATACAGGGTGGCCTGCTGGCGGATCGGTACATAGATTTCATAGCCGAGATCGCCGGTATAGGTGACGCGCTGGATATAGGCGTCGCACAGGCCGACTTCCATGAACCGGCCTGCCATGAACGGAAACGCATCCCTGGAAACATCGCCGCGCGCGACACGCGACAGCAGATCTCTCGCCTTCGGGCCGGCAATCTGGAAACCAACGATATCAAGCGAGACATTCTCGATGGAAACCGACCCGTCTTCCGGCAAATGCTGTTCCAGCCAGCGCATGTGAAACGCCTGCGCGCTGTAGGAGCCGGTGAGGCGGAAGGACTGTTCGTCAGTGCGCGCGATGGTCCAGTCGCCGATGATCCTGCCGTTGCGGCTCAGCATCGGAGACAGCGACAACCGGCCGATTTTCGGTATCCGCCCGGCCATGATCCAGTCGAGCCAGGCTTCCGCACCAGGGCTTGAAACGATGAACTTCTCGAAGTTGTGCACCTCGTTGATGCCGACCGCGGTGCGAACGGCGTTGCACTCCTCCGCAACCGTCGCGAAGGCGTTCGACCGGCGGAAGCTCGGTATTTCGAACGGTTCTTCGCCTTCCGGCGCGAAGTAGTTCACATGCTCCAGGCCGTAACCCTGACCGAAGACGGCATTGTGCTTCTTCCACAATTCATAGGCTGGCGTGGTGTCGAGCGGGCGGGCAGCAGGTAGCTCCTCGTTCGGGTAGGAAACGGCGAACCGCCGCTGATAGTTTTCCGTCACCTTGATGCGGGTATAGGCGCGGCTGCAATAGGCGCCGAAGCGGGCGACGTCCATTGCGAAGACATCGCGTGAAGGTTCGCCTTCCACCATCCATTCCGCCAGTGTCAGGCCGACGCCGCCGCCCTGGCTGAACCCGGCCATCACGCCGCAGGCCGACCAATAGTTCCGAAGACCCTGAACCGGGCCGACCAGTGGGTTGCCGTCGGGCGCGAAGGTGAAGGGGCCATTAATGACCCGCTTGATACCGGCCTTCCCCAGCACCGGGTAGCGCTTGTAGGCGTATTCCAGAGGCTCGGCGAGCCGTTCCAGTTTGTCCGGCAGCAATTCGTGACCGAAGTCCCACGGCGTGCCGTCAACAGCCCAGGGGTCGCAGGCCTGTTCATAGATACCGATAACCAGCCCTTTGCCTTCCTGGCGCAGGTAGCTTTCGCCGGTCGGGTCCATCACATGCGGCAGTTCGGTTTCGCGTTCGTAGACTTCCGGGATGTCGTCGGTGACGAGATACTGGTGTTCCATCGGATGCAGCGGCAGGAAGACGCCCGCCATCGCACCGACCTCGCGCGCCCACAGGCCGGCGGCGTTGACCACATGTTCGGCGTTCACGACGCCTTCCGAAGTATCGATATCCCAGCTTCCGTCGGATTTCGGGGTGAGGGCGTTAACCATCGTGCGAAGCTGGATTTCCGCGCCCTGCTGGCGGGCGGCCTTGGCATAGGCGTGGGTCGTGCCGGAGGGATCGAGGTGGCCGTCGAGCGGGTCGTACAAGGCGCCGATAACGCCGTCGGTATTGGTGATCGGCGAGAGTTTGGCGATTTCTTCCGGCCCGACGATTTCCGTATCCAGTCCCATGTAGCGGTGTTTGGCCCGTTCCGCCTTCAGATAGTCCATCCGTTCCGGCGTTGTCGCCAGCGTCACACCGCCGACATGATGCAGGCCGCAGGATTGGCCGGAAATTTTTTCAAGTTCGCGGTATAGCTGGATCGTATAGCCCTGCAGGGCGGCCATGTTCGTGTCGGCATTCAGCGTATGAAATCCGCCGGCGGCGTGCCAGGTCGACCCGGATGTCAATTCCGACCGCTCGATCAGCAGCACGTCCGTCCAGCCCAGCTTGGTCAGGTGATACAGGACGGAACAGCCGACTACTCCACCGCCGATAACGGCAACGCGCACATGCGATTTCATTTTCCTGCCCCTTCACTGCAAGACGAATTTCCGGGGAGAATGGAAAAGCCCGTGCCGATTGTCACGCGAAAGATTTTCAAACGAAAAGCGGCTTGAATTCGATGTGTCCGGCTATTCGACAGGGGCCAGTCGCGATGCCGGTTTCAGTTCGCCGGCGCGTTCCAGGATCGGATAGACGACCGCGGTCAGATGGCTGTTGATGCGTTTCAGATCGCGTAGAACATCCAGATGCAGCGAGCTGGATTCAATCGATTCCGGCCGGCCCGCGCCGACCCTCTGGTAGTGATTGTCGACATATTCGCGTTCAAGTTCTCGTATCTTGGCTTTGTCCCGAAGCAATTGCCTGGCTAGGCTGATGTCGCCTGAAACGAAGATGTTCAGCGACAATTTAAAATTGGCCACGACCCGTTCATGGAAGGTAATCAATTCCTCCAGGCCTTCGTCGGAAAAGCTCATCTTTCCCTTAATCTTCTTGGAGGCGAGATCCATCAGGTTCTTGTCGACGATATCGCCGATATGTTCGAGATTGGTGGTGAAGGTCAGGATTTCGATCGCCCGTTTGCTTTCCAGCGTATCGAGTTCCGATTCCGTTATCCGTGTGACGAACAGTTTGATGGCTTCGTGCAAATTGTCGACAATATCGTCCTGCTGTTCGATTTCCTTCACCTGTCTGGCATCGCCGGCCTTGAAGACGTCGATTGTGCCTTCCAGCATTTTTTCAACCTCGTCGCCCATGCGCAGGGTTTCCCGTGTGGCGGAGGCGAGGGCTTCCGCCGGCATGCTCAAGGTGCTGTCTTCAAGATATTTCGGCGTTCCGTTTTCGCCTTCCGCGATACGATCAGGAACCAGTCGCGTCACCGCCTTGCTGACCGGGCCGATGAAAGGCAGGAACAGAATCGCAATCGCCAGATTGAAAGCGGTGTGGAAGTTGGCGATTATATGGTTGGTGCTGTCGTGTATCATCGCCAGATACGGCTGCAGCCACGGCAGAACCGCCAATGCGACGATGCAACCGAAACCGCGCACCATCAGGTTGCCGACCGAAACCCGCCGCGCGGCTGCCGGGCCGCCCAGACTGATAACAACCGGGGTCAATGCGCCGCCCAGATTTGCGCCGATCACAAGCGCCAGCGCGAGCTGAATACTGATGACCTGCAGCGCAGCCATCGACATAACCAGAAGGACTATCGCTACACTCGAATGCGCCAGCCAGGTGATGCCGGCGGCGACCAGAACGGCCAGTATCGGCTCATCGGTCAGTGGCCGCATCAGCACCGAAACAGCTTCCGATTCACGCAACGGCAGCGACGTGGCGACAATCAGTTGCAGCGACAGCAGCATCAAACCCAGGCCGATGAAGATGCGGGCAAGCGCCCGTCTTCTCGATTCGTCGCTGGAGAGAAACATGAAAACGCCGATGGCGATCAGCAACGGCGACAGCCACCGGATATCCAGTGAAAAGAACTGGACGACCATCGTCGTGCCGATATCGGCGCCCAGCATGATGGCCAATGCGGCGGCCAGTGGAATATAGCCGCGCCCCGCCAGCGAGGATGTAATCAGCGCCGTCGCGGTACTGCTTTGGAGCACGGCGGTAAATCCGAAACCAACGGCCAGCGCGGAAAGCCGGTTTCCGGCGGAACGCGCCAGCGCCTTGCGGATCGGCGCACCGAAGGCGCGGGTCACGCCGGTTCTTACCATGCGGATGCCCCACAACAGCAGTGCAATACCACCAATCAGATTGACAAGAATTTCCATGAGTTACGAATTCCGGCCGCAAACAAGTCCGGCTTGTCCGCCTGCCTATCCTCAGCCTGTACAGGGTCATATTCAGGTCGCGTCGACCGTCTGATCGACACCTCTAATGTGACGAATATATTACAAATATGTTACAGCAGCCAAGCAAATAGAAAAAGTTATCCACAGCTTGGGCGCTGAAGAGGTTTGCGTCGTGAGGTCCGGGCGGGAACTAATCAGCCAGCAGCGAGATGGTCTACGATATTCATCCTGTCGCCGCCGGCCTGAAGAACGCCAAGCCAGCGTTTCGCAGTGTCCGTATCGTCCGGCGCGGCATGGACACCCGGTTCGATATCGCCGGCAAGTACGGCCTCGACTGCGATGCTGACGGTTGTCGAAACCAGCCGCGCCATCGCCGTGCTGTTGTCATTGCCATAGGCATCCATCACGTAGGACTTGTCGTAAACGGGTTTGCCGTCGCGTTCCGCCTTCAGGTCGACGCAGAGCAGCACCCGGTCGAATTCGCCTTCGGACATCGAATATTTGTCCCATAGGTCGGCGCTGATTTCTTTCAGACGCCGGTCTCCCGCTTCACCCTGCAGGGTTTCGACTTCCTTGAAGATATCAGCCCAGGCCGTTGACCACCCGCCGTAACGCAACGTGCCGCGGACGAACAGTTGCGTGTTCCAGTCGTCCCCGAATCCGTATTCGGCGAGATAGGGCAGGGAATCCCGGTTCGGATAGACCTCGAACGTTTCCGACCCTTTTTCAAGCGTGACGTCGTAGGATTCAACCGCATCCCAGGGCCGGCTGACATTGTATTCCTTGCCGTCGCGCAGGCTTTTTGAGGGTGAGCGCAGCGCCTTCAGCACGCCCAGCGGCGACCAACTGAACTTGTAGCAGAAGTCGTTCGGCTTCTCTGATAGGCCCCCGCAATAGGACCGGAAGGTGTGCGCGTTCGACGGCGAGAACGCATCCGAATTTCGGTAATCGTCCATCAGGATATGAGCCATCAGGTGATCGATCCCCGGATCCAGGCCGACTTCGTTGACCAGTGTCAGGCCCTTCGAGGTCGCTTCGGCGTCCAGCGCCCTCATTTCCGGCGAGATATACGAACTGGAAACGAAATTCGCGCCGGTTGCGAGACAGATTTTGGCGACCGGAACATGAAAATCGCCGGGCAGCATGGAAACGGCGAGATCGCCCGGTTGCAACGCGCCTTCGAAGGCTTCCATCGAAAAGGCCTTGATATCGAAGTCGCCGGATAGACCCGCCGTTGCTTTCTGCACTTTATCAACAGTGCGGTTCCAGACAGTCACGGTCCAGCCGTTTTCGATCAACCGGCGGATGCCGGGAACCGATGACAAGCCTGCGCCAAGCCAATGAATGCGTGCCATTTTTTCTCTCCCCTGAATGACGGTTCTAAAGCCGTGCGATGTTTCTTTTGAAATCGGCCAGTGCCCGGCCCCATACATCTTCTTCCGGTTTTGACAGCGTCAGCAAGGCCGGGGTCAGTTGGCGGGAATAGTCCATGCTGGATTCCAGCGGCAACATGCTGGGCAGATGGTCGATCGCCATGACGTCCAGTGGCGGCGGTCCACCGGTTACCCGCACGGTCGGATCGGTAAACTTGGTCGACCGGTTATAAATCGGAATCGGATTGTATCTGCTTTCCGGGTCGCAACTGACATCGGCAATCACTGAAAGCGTCCTGTCTTTCGCCTCGACATCGTCCGATGTGACGAATTTCGGGCAGGACGGCGACGCCAGAATGCAGTTCACAAAAATGTCGTGCCGGCGAATGGCGGGGAACGGCCCGCCGGATGCGGTTTCGGCCATGTCCCATTTCGTCACGTCGAGTCCGAGCTGCTCGCCCAGTTTCGTTGCGCCGCTGCCGGACCGGCCGAGCGCGCCGATGACGATCATCGACGGTTTGCTGCCGACCTTGTCCAGCCGTCCGTTCAGTTCTTCGAGCAGGGCATCGACATTCGGATAGTCGGATACTTTTGCCAGCGGAGGGGCGTTACCCTCTTGCTGCCCGGTCCAGACCTGCACGGCGACGGCGGCGCCCGCGTATCCCGCCCAGTAGCCGAAAGCGGCGATCCGCCTTCCGGTTTCATCGACCAGGCATTCCAGATCGAAAAGCTGACCGCCGCCGGTAACAAAGCGCGACAGGGTGTGTTGCCAGCCCGGCTGATCCTTGTAGACATGGCCAAAATAGATATGGCTGTGAACAAGCGGCGCATCGCCTTCCGGCAATTCCTTTACACCCAGAATGAAGGCATCCTTCGGTGCGTCCGGCCAACTGCCTTCTTCTGCTATCGAACAGCCGGCACGTTCATAGTCACCGATGGCGATGGCGCGCTCCGGCGACTGCTCGACCGTCACCTCGTATCCTGCTTTGACCAGCGTTTTTGCGTCGTCGGGCACCAGCGCGACCCGCCGCTCGTTCGCCTTGCTTTCCGCCCGAACCCACAGTTTTACCGTCATGACCGCCGCCGCTTATCCGTACTGCTGTTCAAAGACATCGAATTCAGACGCCGGCAATGGTTTTGATTTCGGTATATTCTTCCAGCCCCCAGAGACTACCTTCGCGGCCGTTACCGGATTGCTTGAACCCGCCGAACGGCGCGTCCAGCCCCTGGTTCACGCCGTTGATCCCGACCATGCCGGAATCGATGGAAAGCGCCACCCGCTGTGCTTTTTCCGGGTCGCCGGTGAAGACATGGGCGGCCAGCCCGTAAGGCGTGTCGTTGGCGATCTGTATCGCATCGTCTTCGCCGTCGAACGGGATGATCGACAGGACCGGGCCGAATATTTCATCCCGCGCGATGGTCATGTCATTGGTGACATCAGCGAAAATCGTCGGGCGGACAAAATATCCCCGGTTTGTGCCCTCCGGCCGGCCCGGACCGCCGGTGACAAGGCGCGCGCCTTCTTCGATGCCTTTTTCGATATAGGCCTGAACCCGCTCGTACTGAGCCTTGCTGACGACCGGGCCGATATGATTGCCTTCGACCGACGGGTCGCCGACTTCCGTCGCTTCGCCGGCTTTAGCCGCCAGGTCGACCACCTGATCGTAGACCGATTTCTCGACTAGCATGCGGGTCGGCGCGGTGCAGGTCTGACCGCTGTTGGCCATCACGCGCGAAACGCCCCATTTCGCGGCTTTCGCCAGATCGGCATCGGAAAAGATGACGTTCGGCGACTTCCCGCCCAGTTCCAGCGTCACCCGTTTGACGGAATCAGCCGCTGCTTTCGCAACAGCGCTGCCGGCCCTGACCGAGCCAGTCAGTGACACGAAATCGACTTCCTTGTGGCTGGCCATGTACTGGCCGACTTCCGCGCCTTCGCCCTGGATCAGATTGAACACGCCCGGCGGGTAACCCGCTTCATGGATGCATTCGGCAAGGATGACGGCATCGAGCGGCGCAAGGACGCTGGGTTTCACAACCATGGTGCAGCCGACCGCAAGGGCCGGGAACGCCTTTTGCGCGATCTGGTTGATCGGGTAATTCCACGGTGTGATCATGGCGCAAACGCCGATCGGCTGGCGGACGATTTTCGTAGCGCCGGTGCGCGAGGTGGTTTCTTCCTCGAATTCTTCCAGCGCCGCGATGGTTTCCTCGATCCGGCCCGCGCCCACGACCTTGGTCTGCACGGTGCGGGCAAAGGTAATCGGCGATCCCATTTCCCGGGAAATTGCCTGGGCGATATCTTCCGACCGGGCCTCGAAGGCAGCCAGCAGATTTCTTAGCAGATCGAGACGCTCGGCTTTCGTGGTGCGGCTGAACGCAGGAAAGGCCTTGCGGGCCGACATGATTGCCTTCTCGGCATCCTGAACGGACGCATCGGAAATCGTTGCGCAGGGTTCCTCGGTCGCGGGATTGATGACGTCCAGGGGTTTCGGCGTTACAGGATCGACCCACTCGCCATCGATATAGAATTTCGTGTAGTCCATGGGTCTCTCCCGATCCGGTTTTGATGCAGGTCATGTGCCTATCAGGCGGGCGGGATTGCGGCAAGATACATGCACTTTTGTCGCATCAGCAGTTCGGCAGGTTCACCGCGAGACCGCCCAGCGAGGTTTCCTTGTACTTGTTGGCCATGTCCAGTCCGGTCTGTCGCATCGTTTCGACACAGTTGTCGAGCGGCATGAAATGGCTGCCGTCGCCATGCAGGGCAAGCGAGGCGGCGGAGACCGCCTTGATCGCGCCGAATCCGTTGCGTTCGATACAGGGAACCTGAACCAGACCGCCGACCGGGTCGCAGGTCGATCCGAGGTGATGTTCGAGCGCAATTTCAGCCGCGTTTTCGATCTGTTCGTTGGTGCCGCCCATGGCCGCGCACAGACCCGCCGCCGCCATGGCGCTGGCGCTGCCGATTTCCGCCTGGCATCCCAGTTCCGCGCCTGAAATAGAGGCGTTGTGTTTGATCAGCCCACCGATGGCGGAGGCGGTCAGCAGGAAGTTTTCAATACCGTCTTCGGTGACGCCGTTACAGTGGTCGCGGTAATAGCGGATGACCGCCGGCACGACGCCCGCCGCACCGTTTGTCGGTGAGGTGACGACGCGGCCGCCGGCGGCGTTTTCCTCGTTTACCGCCATGGCGTAGACCGACAGCCAGTCGTTTGCTTCATGCGGCTGGGTTGTGTTGCGTGTAATCAGTTTCTCCCGGATACCCTTGGCCCGGCGTTTGACCTTGAGGCCGCCCGGCAGAATGCCATCAATTTTCAGGCCGCGTTCAATACAGGAATCCATCGCCTCCCAGATGGCGTTGAGGCGCGTTCGAAATGCGCCTTCGTCCAGATTGGTCAGCTCGTTGCGGCGCTTCATTTCGGCAATGGAAAGACCGGATGACATCCCCATCGCCAGCATTTCCCTCGCCGTGCCGAACGGAAAGGGGTAACCCTTGGCTTCCTTTTCTTCTCCCAGATCGGCAGGCGAGCCGGAGGTGGAGGCTTCCATTTCCGCTTCGGTCTTGATGAAGCCGCCGCCGATTGAATAGTAGGTTTCGGTGGCCAGTTCCTTGCCGTTCTTGTCGAACGCAAACACCTTCAGGCCATTGGCGTGCATCGGCAGCGACGGACCGTAGTCGAAAATCAGATCGACATCCGGATCGAACGAAACTGGCTGCATGCCCGGCGGAGTCAGAATCTTTTCCGTTCGGATCGCCGCTTCGAGCGCTCCCGCCTTGTCCGGGTCCAGCGTGTGCGGCTCGAAGCCGGCGAATCCCAGAATGACCGCACGGTCGGTCGCGTGACCCTTGCCGGTAAACGCAAGGGAGCCATGCAATGAGGCCTGCAGCCTGGCGACCGCACTCGGGTCGAACGATCCCAACCGGCCGTCCTTCAAATTCCGGACGAACTGAACGGCTGCTGTCATCGGTCCCATTGTATGAGACGACGAAGGGCCGACCCCGATCTTGAAAATATCAAACACGCTTAGAAACATGTGGTTCACCCTTGGTGGCGAAGGCCAGGAGCCTGTCGCGCTTTTTGAGATTTTCCAGGCATCGCAAACTCAGTCGGTTGGTCCGGCGCTTTTAAATCCAGAGCTGCCGCCGACCGATACCCGTGCCTGCCAACAGTGCATTGGTACTGCACTATCAGATGGTTGTATTCACAAATTAGCCGTGAAAATATCTATTCCGCGACGTTCGGTACAGCCGTGCCGTATCAGGGTTGCAGATGGCCAAAACAATCGAGGATTCAATGGTCAAGGAAAGCGATTTGAGCGAGGCGTCGAGGAATTCGTTTCTGACGCAATACGCGTTCGAGACATTTGAGGATGACCCCTGGACACCGGCGCCCGATGCCAAAGACCGTCGGGTCGCCATCGTTTCGACGGCGGCGATCCATGCCCCCGATGACCGGCCGTTCGGTTACGGGGCCTTTCACTGGCGGTCGTTTCCTTCCAGCCAGCGCAATTTTCTGTGCAGCCACAATTCGGTGAACTGGGACAGGACGGGGATGTATCAGGACATCAACATCGCTTATCCGATAGACCGGCTGAACGAAGCCTGCGCGGACGGGCGGATCGGGTCGGTCGCGTCCACTCACTACGCCTTCAATGGCGGAACCTATGAAGTTGCGAAATACGAACCCTATGCGAAAGAAGTCGCGGGGTTGATGAAGGAAGACGGCGTAAACACGGTTCTTCTCTGCCCTGTCTGACCGGGATGCACGCGCGCCGTGGGCGGGCTGGCACATTATCTGGAGCGGGAAGGGCTGACGACCGTCAATATCGCGCTGGTTTACAAGCATGCGGTTGCGCAGCCGTCACCCCGCGCGCTGTGGGTGCCGTTCTGGTACGGCAGGCCGTTCGGCGCACCGAACCAGCCGGCGTTTCAACGCCGGGTGCTTGATGCAGCCCTCGACCTTCTGGATGAACCGACCGGTCGGGTCCTGAAAGAATATGACCGGGATGCGCCTGACATGCCGTCGCCGGATGATTGGGAGCCGCCCTTCCAACTGCCAGCGCCGCCGGATCAGGATGCCGATATCGAAACGGTCATTGCCGCACTGAAAGCCGAGGTCGCACTGATGGCGGAACGGCATTTACCCGCCGTTCGAGAAAAGGGATGGACATTCCTCGGGCTGAGCCAGCTTGATCTGAACACCGTCGCCGATCTGATCGCCGTGTTTATGCGCGGTGAGGAAGCAACGACGTCATTAGCCAAAAGGCCGGGCCTTGCGCTGAAATTCGGCTGCCAGGAAATCATCGACGTTTATGCGGAATGCGTTCTTGCGACAGCGCCGGATGCGCCGCTTGCCTTCCGCCGCTGGTACTGGCAGCGAACAGCGGCAGGGCTCGCGGTGCGGCGATTGCAGGAAGTGGCTGTTCATTCGACCGATCTGCGCGCCCGCATATCGGCTAAAAACCGGGCGTTCGTGCCTCGGGAATGGCATATGTGACGGGCAGTCTGCCCGTCATGCTTTTCCGATTGCTTTCAGATGGTTTTGCCAGCGCGGCATCTCGAGAATCTCGGGGTTTACGAGGTTAGACGGCGGTTTGCCGGCCTGAACGGCCAAAAGCGCGTCGACCGACTGCTGCAATGACTTGCGATGGCCGTGCTGGTCATTCGCCAGTCCGTGCGGGCTTACCACAACATTGTCCATGTGCAGGAGCGGGTTGTCGATTGAGGTCGGTTCGTCTTTGGTGACATCCAGCCCCGCGCCGCCAAGATGGCCGGATTGCAGGGCGTCGATTAACGCATCCTCGTCAATGATCGGACCACGGCCCACATTGACGATGATCGCGCCGGGTTTCATCGCGAACAGCCGCTCGCGCGAGGCGAGACCCAATGTCGCGTCGTTCAGCGGGCAGGCGATAACAACCACATCGGCCTCCCGGAACAGGGTATCCACATCGACATAGGTGAAGCCGAATTCATCGGCCAGTTCGGGGCGGACGGTGCCGCCGGTGACGATGGTTTCCATGCCGAACGGTTCGATGAGGCGCAGGAAGGACCGGCCGATGAAACCAGGTCCGATCAGCCCCAGTTTCTTGCCGGGCAATCCCTTGTGGAAAAGCTGATGCCCTTTCCACCAGCCGTCCTCGCTTTCGCGCATCAGTCGGCCGCGTTCGGGCAGCCGGGTTTCGACAGTCAGCAACAGGGCCAGGGCGGCGGTTGCAACGGCATCGCAAAAGGATTCGCGGGTGTTCGTATAACCGATGCCCATTTCGGTCATTTTCGGCACGGCCATATTGTCGTAACCGGCCGCCATTTTCGAGACGACAAGCAGGCGGTCATTGCCTTCCAGTGCGGCGTCTTCAACCGAACAGAAATAAGTCAAAAAAGCATCCAGACCGCTCAGGTCCTTTCTGGAGACTGTCATCGCTTGCGGCAACTGAACCAGTTCGACGCCGGGTTTATCTAAACCGCCGAGATCGAGAAAGGAAAGCTGGTCGCTGCCGTTTTCGGTGTCGAAGTCGCCGCTGAGGCCGATGCGAAAGGGGGTGCTCATGATGTGTCGGATTCCCGTTTGTTCTTTTCAGATGCTCGACCATACTCATCGATACACCGCTTTATCAAATTGAGTGGCACGCGCGGCATGCCCGGTTGCTTTCGCGTCTTTGACAGACGCTGCTTGCTATCGCGTCCAGACTCGCCTGACGATGTCTGCGGCAATCCTTGGGAACAAATTGATGCGGGGCTGAAATGAGCAAGGTGATGGTTGTAACCGGCGGCAGCCGGGGCATTGGCGCCGCTGTTTCACGGCTTGCCGCACGCGACGGATACGATGTCGTGCTGGCGTATCGGAAGGAAGCTGGACAGGCCGATCAGGTCGTGAAGGAGATCGAGGCGCAGGGCCGTCGCGGTCTGGCGGTGCAGGCCGATGTATCCGTTGAGGCGGATGTGCTGCGCCTGTTCGAAACCGTGGACCGCGAATTCGGTTCGATGGATGCGCTGGTGAACAATGCCGGGGTCGACCATGTCTGCACGGTCATGGATGTCGAGGCGGATTCAATCGACCGGGCTTTCGCTATCAACGTGAAGGGGCCGATCCTGTGCACCCGGGAAGCGGCGAAACGGATGGCGAAATCTACCGGCGGTAAGGGCGGCGTGGTCGTTCATGTCGGGTCGGGGTCGTCGCGAACCGGCGGGGCCGGCGGCGGACAGCATGTCTATGCCGGCACCAAGGCCGCGCTCGATATCTATACGCTGACATCGGCGCGGGAACTTGGGCCGGAAGGCATCAGAACGGCTGTCGTCCGGCCCGGCGCGACGGAAACCGACATGTTTCCGCCCGACGCGCTTGCCGCGACACGGGAATTTGCGAAAGACAATTATCCACTGGGGCGGATGGGGCAGCCGGAGGAAATCGCCGAGGCTGTTGTCTGGCTGTGTTCCGACAAGGCGAGTTTCATTACCGGCTTCCCGCTGGATGTGACCGGCGGACGCTAGCGGGATCGACCCTTGGTTTTGCTGCATCCCAAGCCGATGCAGGGCCGGAATCCAGACATTTTTATTGACCTGTGACCGGATGGTCCCGTATTCGTGCCTGACGAACATGGTGGGGGCACCATTGTTAATCGGGATGCATTGTTTGTCAGAGCAAACAGCAGTCGAAATATGTTCGCAGATGCAGTTGCGGAAAGCATCTTGCGCCTGGTGACAGCCAGAAAGAATGACTTGATGAATAAAGGGTTCGTTTTTTGAATTCTTGCTGTCACTACGTTTTATTTGTACATATTTCACTTGATACTTTGGCGAATCAATAAACCCAGAGACTGATTTGTATGCGGTTTCCGTTACTAATGCGCATTGCAGGCCTTGGCATGGCGTTAACCGTTCATGCGGCCCCGGGCCATTCGGCCGACCTTGTCGCCGAACTGGCAACTTTGCTGCAGAACCATGACCGCATTGAAAAAGCGCGCGAGCAGCTAGCTGCCGCAGGGGAACGAGTCGATGAATCCTACAGCATACTTTATCCGAACTTGTCGGCGACTACGTTTATCGGCAAGGAAGACCGCCGCAACCCGAATGCCAACGACACGTTTCTGACCGGGCGGGAACTGAATCTGACGCTGACGCAGCGGGTCTACGATTTCGGCGCCTCCGATGCGACGATTGATACGTCGAAACTGCGGCAGGAACAGGCGCGCGCCGTTCTCCATCAGGTTGAAGAACAGGTGCTTCTGGAAGCTCTTGCCGCCTATCTGGATATCGCGCGGACGGCCGCGGTCGTTGAATACGCTTCGCAGTCTGTCGAAAACATTCAGAATCAGACGGATCTCGAAAATGCGCGGTTCGAACGCGGCGGTGGTTTTTCAACCGATGTGCTGCAGGCGCAGACGCAGCTTGTCGGCGCCGAAGCAAGGCTGGTTGCGGCAAAAGGTGACTATGAACTCGCTGAAAACCGGTTTGTCGCCGTTTTCGGATACAAGCCCACCGATAAGCCGGATGGCGACAAGGTAAGCATTCCGCCTGATATTCTGCCGTTGACGGTTGAGGAAGCGATTGCTGTTTCCCGTGACCAGAATTCCCAGTTGATTGTCGCCCGGTTTGAAGAGGCGATCAGCAAGAAGGCGGCGTACGGTGCCGAAGCTGAAGTTACGCGGCCCAACCTGGATATTGTCGGTGAGCAGATCTGGTCGAAGGATGTTGAAGGCATACAGGGATTTCGTGGCGAAAGCGTCGTTCGGTTGCAGATGACTTACGACATCGATTTCGGGCTGACGCTGCGAAACACCATCAGGGCGGCGAGTGCGGATTACCGGGCGACGCAGCATGCGTATGCAGATACCGTCGATATTGTCGACCGTGAAGTGAAAGACGCCTGGGTGCAGCTTCAGACGGTAACACGCAGTGCGGATCTTCTGGACCGTCAGGCCGATCTGGCCGAACAGTTCCTTGAACTGGCCCGCAAGGAAAGAAGCGCGGGCCGGCGCTCCCTGATCGATGTGCTGGCCGGTGAAACCGCCCTCATCAACGCGCAGAGCGATGCGATTTCGGCGCGATTGAATGTCAAAACCGCCTCGCTTGGGCTGTTGGCGGCAATGGGTGTTCTCGAGTTAACGTCTATTGAGCCCTAACATTACGGCGAGCGAATCCTGCTGCCGGTAGCCGGCTGCGATATGTTCCGGCTCAACCGGTTCACGCCAATTTCGTCCCGTTCGTTGTAAATACCTGAATGTGTTGACGTTTTGTTGACAATGAACACGGCTGTTGACGGGTTTGATCGATAAATCCCGTGAAATTACTTAAAAAATAGATAAAATGTGATGAATCGCACAGTGTCGCGTTGCCGCGTCTGGCAGAGTGAGCATGAAGACATCCATTAGCGATTTATTTGAGGCGGGGCGACCGGCCGGCGGGAACGAAGATGACGGAACAGAATGTCACAGGTGAAGAAATCAGGACGGCGCTGACGCAGATTGCGGAAGCGACGCCTGCCGGTTCCGCCGCCAGAACAGTCGAGCAGATGAATGAGCGTCTGCCCGGCGTGTTCGAATACCTGACCGGTTTTCTGGAAGCGATATCCGAAAACACGGCTGATGCGGAAGCGCCGGAAGGGGAAACGGACGAAATCGCCGCTGCATACGATGCCGAAAGTAACACGGCAGAGGAATCCACTGACGTGGAATATCCGGCACAGCCGCCGCAGCAGCTCAGATACGAAGCGTATCCGAGCGATAACGAAATGTCCGTTGATATAGAGCGGTTCATCGAAGAAGAATATACGACGCTGGCGCCGCAGGAACTGCGATACGAAGCATTTCCAAGTGACGAAGAGATGGATGCGATTGCTGACGAACTTTCGCAGATCGAAACCGCCAGCGGTTCTGACATCATATTGTCCGATGCGGCAGAGCTCAGTTTCGGCGAAGCCCCGACGCTGGACAGTTTCCAGGCGCCGCCGGCCAGCGTCGGCTCGCCATCGGCATTTTTCAATAATCTTACAGGCGGGAAGGTTCCCGGCGTCGATTCTATCGGCAAACTCGCCGGTGCCGTGCTCACCCCCGGCAGCGTTTCCGATTTCAAGTCGCAGCCGTCCCAGTCTTCTGGCGATGGCAATCAGCCTCTGATCGCGTCCACGACGGCGGCGGCCGGAGCGAAAAGCGGCGAGAAACTCCCTGATTTCATCTCGGGCGGCGACGGCACGGACGATTCATTCTCCGCAACCACGCCGGTATCCGACGCGCCGTCCGGTCCCGTGACCATCGCCAAGAACACCCAGAACAATGTAGAAGTCGAAGGCGGCGGTCTTGATCTGGAAATCGACGACGTGGAGCAGATCGAAGTTAACACCGGTTCCGATAACGACAGTGTGGAAATCGGCGATCTTACCGAAACCGACGCCACCAAGGTTACCGTAAACACCGGCGACGGCGACGATGTGGTATTTGTCTCCGACCAGCAGACGGTCGGTGTCGATCTGAGCATCAATGGCGGTGAAGGCAACGACACGCTTGGTGGCAGCAACGGCAACGATGAAATTCTCGGTGAAGTCGGCGACGATACATTCTTCGGCGGGTCCGGCGGCGACACGCTCGACGGCGGCGTCGGCAACGACACGATTTTCGGTAACGGCGGCGAACAGCTTGCCAGTGCGCATGACTGGGAAGTCACCGAGGATATCCCGGTCTTTTCCGAGTTCCAGCCTTTCGATACCGGCAATGGCGTATCCGCGACGGAAGCGAATTATACCTTCGACAGCGCTACGACGGTTTCAGCGCGGCTGGTCTCGGTCGGTACCGCCAACACCAATTCGATCGGCTATTACAAGATCGGCGCTTCCGGTGAAATCTCCGATGTTACCTTCCTGTTCCAGGCCAATGGCGGATCGTCGGACCAGGCGGGCGATGTGATCGATATCGATGTTTCCGCCGGCGAGACGCTTGGCCTGTTCATTTTCGCCGGCAGTACCGACGGGTTCGATACCGACGCCGGCCAATTTGAAATCAGGGATGCCAGCGGCGATCCGGCAACGACGGCCAGCACGTCGACCCAGCTTTTCTTCACGGATGGTTCCGGCGACACGGCGTTGACCGGCTCGCTGTATCATACCGACAATTCAGCAATGAATGCCGGCGGCAAGGACGCGGCCTTCGTCGGTTTCAATGACGCGAATGCCGGTTTGCGTATCGGTTTCGACGATGACGTACCGTTTATCGTCGATGACAAGGATTTCAATGACGTTGTCATTGAACTGTTCGAACGCGCTTTCGACCCGAATGAATCAGATGACGATATTCTGCTGGGTGGCGACGGAAACGATTCGCTGTTCGGCGAAGGCGGCAACGACCTTCTCGACGGCGGCGCCGACGACGATACGCTTTTCGGCGGATCGGGCGACGATATCCTTATCGGCGGTACAGGGTCGGACAAGATGTACGGTAACGAAGGCGACGATGTCTTCCAGTTTTCCAGCCTGTCCGAAATTCCATCCGGCGGGCGCGATATCATCAAGGATTTCGAAACCAACGGCGACACGATATTCCTCGACGGTATTCTCACCGGTTCGGTGCTCGACAACCTTATTTCCGGCAACCTTACCATTACCGCGGTGCCCGGGACGGACGGACGGACGCTTGAACTTGGACTCGGCGACAAGACGATCGAGGTCAACCTGGTCGATGACGGTGTGTTCACGCTGGATCACATCACGACGACGGCCCCCGCAGCATAGAGCGTGTTACGGTTCGATCGATATTGTTTACGGTCAATCGTGGACCGCTCTAAACGCTTTCTGCACAAGCGTGGCCCTGTATACTCGCTATCATGAGAGACCTGTTAAGACGGTTGATGGTTGCGCCATGGAGCGCAACGCTTCTGATTATCGCCTCGGTGCTGGCCAATGTGCTGGCGCTGGCGACGCCGCTATTCGTTATCCAGGTTCTCAACCGGTTTCTCAGCGTCGGTGAATTTTCGACGCTGATAGCGCTGGTCGTCGGCGCGCTGGTCGCCATTGTTTTCGAAGTTATCCTGCGCGCGTCCCGCTTCAATCTCGCTCGGGCTCAGGGCGCCGTGCAGGATATGAATCTGTATACCGGCATCGGTGTCCTGCTGGGCGCTGCTTCGCCGCGTGAGCTGAAGTCGCTGATCGGCAAAGGCGGCAACCCGGTCGACAATCTTTCGTCGATCCAGCAGGGGCAAGGGCCGCACCATGTCTGCGCGCTGCTGGACTTTCCGTTCAGCGCCGTCTTCGTCGTCGTCATTTACCTGATCAGTCCGAACCTGGGTCTGATCGTCGGCGGCATCGTTGCGACCTATCTCGTCGTCTCGATCATCAGCATTCGTGTCGGGCAGCACCGCCAGCAGGTTCTGGCCGCCGGCATTCGCTCCGCCGGCGGGCATCTGAAAACCAGCATGGCGCCGGGAACCCGGGCCCGCCTGTTCACCTCCGCGTCCGCCATGATCGACAACTGGCGCCGTCTCGCGGCAGGGCAGGTCGGCATGGTGCGCCTGCAGGCGAAACGCATGTCGTCCCAGCAAAGCAGTGCTGTTCTCTTTCAGGCAGCACTGACCGTCACGGTCATTTCCGTCGGGGCGATGATGACGCTGGACGGATCGCTGGACGTCGGATCGCTGATCGGCGTGAACATTCTGGCTGCGCGGGCGCTGATGCCGGTATCGCGGTTTGCATCGACCTATGAGGCGGCGCAGACATCCGCCCGCGCAACGCAGGAAATCGCGCGCTTGAAAGGAGTGTCGCTGGCTTCCGCCGAACGGCGTTCGCTAATCGGCGCGCTGGACCACATTTCCCTGCGCGGCGTAACGGCCAGGCCGACGGCGGACGGAATTGCGTATTTTCATCGGCTGGAAGCGACCCTGCGGCCGGGGCAGGTGACGGCGGTTTACAGTGAGGACAGAAACGCGGCGATCGGCTTTCTCGATCTGCTGACGCAAATGAAAACGCCGGTCGACGGCGCAATTCTGGTCAATGACGTTAATCTGGATTCGATATCCTTCGACTGGTGGCGAGGCCAGGTCGGGCACGTACCGGCCAATCCGGAATTCAGGGATGCATCCCTGCGGGAAAACTTCCTGGCTCTCGGACCGGGGTCCGAAGAAAAGATTCAACAGGCGCTGCAGGATGCGGGCGTCCGCAAGGCGGTTGAATCGCATCCGCAGGGGCTGGATATGCCGCTGACTGCGGATATGGCCGGTCTGCCGGCGGAAATCCGCTGGCGTCTCGGTCTGGCCCGGGCGCTGTATCTCGAACCGCCGGTGCTGTTGTTTGAATATGCCGCCGAGGTGATCGGGCAGACGATGTCAGACAAGTTGCCTGACGTTGCACAGCGGTTTGCAAATTCCGGCAAGATCATCGTACTGGCGACGTCGGACCGGGATAGCGCCAGAAAGGCGCATCAGATTATCGAACTGCCGCGCGGTAAGACGGCGATGGTGCACAAGGTTCGGGATGCCGAGCAGAATGTAACGCCAGCGCCGTTCGCGTCGGTTCCCGATGACTGGCGCGAACAGAACCGGGATTCCGCCGGCGGCGATCTGACGGCGACGAGACGGGCGTCGCAGGCAATGGCCTTTGCCGTGATCGCCCTGGTCGCCGCCCTCGGGGCATGGTCGTATTTCGCCAAGCTGGACAGGGTCACCTCGGCCAGGGGAGAGGTCGTGCCCTCGGCCCAGGTTCAGACCATCGAGACACTGGAAGGTGGTATCGTCAGCGAAATTCTGGTCGCGGAAGGTCAGCTCGTTACGCATGGCCAGCCGATTATGGAGCTTGAAGCAGTCGCAGACGATGCGGATATCGGCGAGTTGTCGGCGCGCCTCAGTGCGCTGACGCTGAATGTCGCGCGGCTCGATGCCGAACTTCGCGGGGCGGAAACCTTCGAGGTTCCCGAAACGACGGCGCGAAACAATCGCGATCTTGCGAAGCAGGCCGAGGCGCTTTTCAGAACACGTCAGGCGAGGAAGCGGCTGGATATCAAGGCGCAGGAATTTGTTGTGCGGCAGCGTGAACAGGCGATCGTCGAGATAGATACCCGTATCAAGACATCCAGCAGGCAGATCGACATCGTCCGGCAACAGGTGGAGATCTCCGAAGGGCTGCTGTCCGAGGAACTCACGAACCGGATGCTGCATCTGGATATTGTCAGCAGATTTGCACAGTTGGAAGCCGATCAGGCCCAGGCGAAGGCCGCGAAACGGACGGCGGAAGCCGCACTTGATGAAGCGAAAACGCAACTGGAACTGATCGAGGCCAGCTACGAGGAGGAAGCACGCACCGAACTGGACGCCGCAACGCAGGAGTTGCGCGAGCTCGGTAACCGGATGGGCAAGCTCCAGAATACGCGAGATCGGCGGGTGTTGCGTTCGCCGATGGACGGCACGGTCAAAGCCCTGTCGACCTTTTCAAGAGGGGCGGTAGTCGGGCCGGGCGAGGTGGTCGCCGAAGTCGTTCCGAAAGATGACGCCTTTATCATCGAGGCTCTGCTCTCGGTATCTGAAATCGGGTTCGTTCAGCCCGGTATGGAAGCCCGCGTGCGACTGGCGACGCAGGATGCCTTTCGGTTCGACGCCCTGAAAGCAACGATACAGTCGATCAGTCCCGACAGCTTCACGGACGAGGACGGCAGGGCCTACTACAAGCTGCGTCTTTCGACTCGCGAAAGGGCGTTTCCGGGGAAGCAGCAGGACTACGACCTGGTACCCGGAATTCAGGTGAATGCGTCTGTGTTGCTGGGTGAAAGGACGGTATTAGAATACCTTGCGGCGCCGATTTTACGGAACATTTCCACAGCCTTCCGTGAGCGTTAAGTCACTGTAAACTCTATGGTTAATTCTGTTAACCAGACGTTTATGTCAACGCATGTTCACAATAACAACTGCGCCTCTCTAATGTTGACTACATGCATGGCTGTTGTCATTCGCATATCTGCATCTGTATCGCTTCCGCCGGTGACCTGCTAGGAACACTGCACCTGAATTGAATTGAGTATCTGGTATGAAAACTGTTCGCATCCTTGCCCTTGTTCTGACCGGCTTGTTTTCAAGCGTGGCTGCGCAAGCTGCCACTCTCTCAAACGGCGGATTTGAAGGGTCCTTAAGTCCCTGGACGCATATTGGTATTGTGACAAACCCCGGAACTGAAACGTTGCAAGGTGGGTTTGGTGACAATTTGTCTCCTACGGAAGGCGACAATCAGGCGGTTTTATTGGGGAATGGCAATGGCGTAGGTGCGGTCAGTTTTACTGATACCAAGAATTTTTTACTAAGTGATTCAACGCTAATTGATGCATCCTTACCTGGTACTTTGAATTCGTTTGAATTGTTATTCGATTCTGGTGCGGCTATTAAGCAGGATTTTGTGAATGTTGTTGCTGGCGAGACTGTATTTTTTGACTTTGCGCTATCGACACAGGAAGTGTCGTTTGGAGCATTTGGTCCTTCAAATCCAGCACCGGATGCAGCCTTCTTGTTCGTCGATGGAAAATTTATTCAAATTGCAGTAGCAACTGAGGTAACGCCTCCAACACTGTTGCTAAATCAGGAAGTTTCTGATGGCTATGCGGCGTTCCAATATACTTTCCAAAATTCCGGACCTCAGACAATCGGGTTGGTAATGTTCGATATTGCTAATTCGCAAGGTAACACACGATTGTTCGTAGATAATTTCCAAATTGCTGCGATACCGTTGCCTGCCGCACTGCCGTTGTTCGTTGCGGCTCTTGCGGGTCTGGGCTGGATCGGCCGTCGTCGGCGCCTAGCCTGACCATAAAGCTGTTCAAATAGTTTTGACGCCGTCCGACAGGGCGGCGTTTTTGTTTGCGAATATAGTTTCTGAATACATAAGATTTTACGGAAGAATATTTTTCTATTATTCGAAACCCCCAGAGAAAACGGAAACACACTCTCCTTCATGCGGACTATACTTCCACCATATTCTGCCTGAAATATTGATTGGCGGCGAACTAGTCGGCAAGAAAGGCCTGCGACATGTATCGAGTATCTGTTTCCTGCGATGAGCCGCTGAATCAGGTGTCGCGCATCATCGATATCCTGCGTCGTATGGGGGCCGGCCTGACAGCGATGGATCTGATGCAGGTCGGTGGGGAAGAATTCGAGATCACGATCGACTATTCTTTCGCCGATGCCGCTCATGTGGAAACTTTTCTGGCGCGCCTTCATCTGGTGCCCGGCGTTGAGGTACTCGATAGCCAGGGACTGGTGCAGCTTGTTGTGCCTGCTCGATGTGCGTCTGGGTCCGATTAACGTGATCCGTTTCCGGCCGGTTGATCGACAGGTGTCTTGTATGGCTTGATGTAACCTCGCTATGCCTGGATACAGTGATGCCCGATACGATAACGATTGAAGACGTCATGGCCGCCAGAAAGCGGCTTGAGCCGCTGATCCGGTCGACACCCATGGAGCGGTCGGTGTCGCTTTCCGACCGCCTGAAGTCAGAAATCCATCTGAAACTTGAACATCATCAGATCACCGGCAGCTTCAAACTGCGCGGCGCAACCAACGCCATTCTGTGCCTGACGGACGAACAGCGCGCCTGTGGCGTTGTCGCGGCGTCGACGGGCAATCATGGCCGGGGGCTGGCCTATGCGGCGCGGGAAGCGGGTATTCGCTGTGTCATCTGCATGTCCGAACTGGTGCCGGACAACAAGGTGAAGGGCATCGAGGCGCAGGGCGCCGAAATTCGTATCATCGGCCGGTCGCAGGACGACGCTCAGGTGGAGGTTGACCGTCTGGTCGCCGAAGAGGGCATGACGATGCTGCCGCCGTTCGATCACCCGGATATCATTGCCGGTCAGGGCACGCTGGGTCTGGATATTTTCGATGACCTGCCGTCTGTCGAAACCGTTCTTGTCCAGCTTTCCGGCGGCGGTCTGATGGCGGGTGTCGCGCTGGCCCTGAAATCGATGAAGCCGGATGTCCGGATTGTTGGCGTCTCGATGGAGCGGGGCGCGGCGATGATCGAAAGCCAGCGGTCGGGCAAACCGGTTTTCGTGCCGGAAATCCCGACCCTTGCCGATTCTCTGGGTGGCGGAATCGGCCTCGATAATCGCTACACATTCCCGATGGTGCGCGATCTCGTGGACGAGATGATCACGATCAACGAACACGAAATCGCGGAAGCCATTCGCCACGCCTACTGGCAGGAACGGCAGATTGTCGAAGGATCGGGCAGTGTGTGCATCGGCGCTCTGCTGGCCGGCAAGATCAAGGACCCCGGGATTTGCGTCGCGCTGGTCAGCGGCGGCAATATCGACATGACCCTGCACAAACGGCTGATCGACGGCGAAGACGTCGATGTTGCCGGGGAAGAAAAGGCGGCCTGATGCCAACAATAAGAATTCTCAGCGAAACGGAACTCCGTAGGGCTGTCGGGCTCGATTCCGATACGGTCGACTGCGTTGAACAGGCGTTCCGGTTGCTTGCGACGACGGATGTGGCGATGCCGCCCATCGTCAGTTTCGAGGTGCCGGACTATAACGGCGAAGTCGATATGAAAACCGCCTATGTCCCGGGGATCGACTCTTTCGCGATCAAGATGAGCACGGGTTTTTTCGACAATCCGAAGCTGGGCCTGCCGAGCCTGAGCGGCTTGATGGTCCTGTTTTCCGCGAAAACAGGGCAGGTCGAAGCGGTGCTGCTCGACAATGGATACCTGACGGACATCCGGACCGCCGCGGCCGGTGCGGTCGCCGCGAAATGGCTGTCACGGGAAGAGTCCGCGACGGCAGGCATCATCGGAACCGGCCTGCAGGCCCGGCTGCAACTGAAGGCGCTGACGCTTGTCAGGCCGATCAAACGGGCGCTGATCTGGGGCAGGGACCCGGAAAAGGCGGCCGTCTGTGCCGAAGAGGTCGGGCGTGATCTGGGGATTGATGCCGCCGCTGTTCCCGACATCGGTGATGTGATGGCGGCAGGCGATATCGTTGTCACCACGACGCCATCGACGGAACCGCTGGTGACGGCGTCGCAGCTTCGGCCGGGCATGCATATCACGGCCATGGGATCGGACGCCGACTACAAGGTAGAGATCGACCCGGCAGCCCTGGCTGCCGCCGACCTGTATGTCTGTGACCGGGTTGCGCAATGCCAGACGCGGGGTGAACTGCGGATGGCGCTGGAAACCCTTTCCGTTGAAGCGGATGCCGAATGGCCGGAACTGGGCGATATCATCGCCGGCAAAGTGCCGGGCCGAACAGACGCGGCGCAGGTCACGATTTGCGACCTGACCGGCACCGGTGTTCAGGATACCGCCATCGCCACGGCCGCCAGCCGTCTGGCCGCCGAAGCCGGCGCAGGAACCAGCTTCGAAAGCTGACGGCAAGCCGGATTACAAAATGCGCGCGCGTAGCCAGGACGATCCGCGCTCGACCACAAGCACCAGCAGGAAAACGCAGATGATGATGGTGCAGGCCAGATCGTAACTGAACAGGTCCATCGCGACTTTCAGTTCGATGCCGATGCCGCCGGCGCCGACAAGCCCCAGCACCACCGACGACCGGGTCGCCTTTTCAAGAGAGAACAGGGCGGTTGCGATGAAACTCGGGAAGGCCTGCGGGATGACAGCGGAAAAGATCATGCCGGTTCGGCTGGCGCCGATGGCCGACAGGGCTTCGCTGGGTCCCTTGTCGGATTCCTCCATCGCTTCGGCGAAGAACCGACCGCAGAATCCGATTGTGTCGATCATGATCGCCAGCGTTCCCGCCGCCGGACCGAGACCGACGGCGATCACGAAGAACAGCGCCCAGATCAGATCGGGGACCGTGCGGAAGAAGCTGATGATGCTGCGGGCCGCATGATAGACAATCGGGTGCGGCGACAGGCCGCGCGCCGCCAGAATGGCCATCGGAACGCTGATGATGACGCCAAGGATCGTTCCGACCACCGCCATCTGGAAAGTTTCCAGCAGAGCGCTGCCGATAGACGAAAGCCGGCTTATATCGGGCGGAAACATCTGGCCGAGAACCCGAGCAATACCGGGCAGTCCGCGCGTGAGGCGCTCTATCGAGAGATCGACATGATTGATCGACGCGACAACAAAGGCCGCCACCGCGACGAAAAGGATATAGGTCAGAATATTCGGGCGTTCGAACCGGTCGGGCAAACCGGCGAGAGCCGGTCGGTTGATGTTATTCATAGATGTGGCCCAGTGATTCCGCGTCGACGCCGGCCGTGGCTGCATCGACGACGACATTGCCCTGTTTCAGGGCGATGACCCGTCCGGCATATTCAAGCGCATGACGCAAATTGTGCGATGTGTAGAGCAGGGTGATGCCGTCTTCCTTCAGCAGGTCGACGAACAACTGCATGACTTCCTCGCCCGCTGCCGGGTCAAGACTGGCGACCGGTTCGTCGGCCATGACAAATTCAGGTTGTTGCATCAGGGCTCTGGCGATGGCGACCCGTTGCGACTGTCCTCCCGACAGGCGGTCGGCCCGCCGGTCGGCGATATCCGCCAGCCCAACGCGGTGGAGGCAGTGCATGGCCTGTGCCCGGGTTTCCGCCGGCGCAAGGCTCTGATACCAGGTGCGGAGCCCACCGCCGCGCGCCTGCGCGCCATGTATGACATTCGATAGCGCCGATAGCCGCGGCACCAGATTGTGTTTCTGGAATACGAAGCCGATGCGCGACCGCAGGCTGCGCAGAGCGCGGGGCTTCAGGCTGGTGACCGGTTCTCCCAGAAGATTGACCGACCCGGCGGTCGGTTCGATCAGACGGATACAGCACCGAAGGAGGGTCGACTTGCCGGTGCCGTTCGCACCGATAAGGGCGACCGACTGACCTTCGTGAATATCGATATCGACACCCTTCAGTACATCCGTGCCGTCAGGAAATCGTTTGCGCAGACCCTTGATGCGGCAGGCTACCGAACCGGTAACAGGCTGCGGCGAAACATCGTCGCCGCAGCCGTCTTCTCTTACCGGAGCAAGGGCCGTGGCCGCTGCGCCAGCCACTATCAATCGCCGACGAACTGGTTGAACGAATCCACGCCGATGGTTTGATACATGGAACGGACGTAATCGTAATCCTTGTCCTCGACGGCCTTGAGAAAGAAACCGCCCTTGTATTTCTGATTGTCGTCACCCGTCAGAACGGCCGACATCAACTCGTTGCCGTGGTCGATGAATGCGGAGCGCATCTTGCCGAACATTTCTTTCGAAACGGACGGCGAAGCGATCAGAATGTCGTTCGGCAGATCACGCCCGCGCGCCACAACCGTGAATGCCTGATCGGGGAATTTCTGGCGGATGTTTTCCAGGTGACCGAAATTCATACCGACAGCGGCCAGATCGCCGCGGATCAACGCTTCAACCGCGACATTGCGGCTGATGATCTGCGGATCGTAATCCTTGCCGTAGTTCAGGCCGACATCGGCCAGCGCCTGCGCCGGGCCGAGATGCTGCGAGGTGGAACCGACGGACCCGAACGAAACTTTCTTGCCGGCGATGTCAGCGGCTTTCTTGATCGGACCGTCGGCCATGGTGACAATCTGGGCGAAGTAGTTCGGGCGTTGCCAGCCGACGACAACGCGGGCGTCGGTGCGGGCCTTGAACACCACGTATTCCGCCGGACCTGTCAGAACGAAATCGACCTGGCCGGCGCGCATCGCTTCTACAGCGGCGGTGCGGCTGTTCACCGGCAGGAATTCGATTTCGTAGCCGGTGTAATTTGAAAGCTTGTCGCGGAAGACACCGAATTCACGCTGAAGGTTCTCCAGACCTTCGATATCCGTCACGGCGAAACGAACGGTATCGGCCGCATTGGCGACAGGCGCCGACAGGCCGGCTGTCACTGCCACAGCCGTCATCAATCTCTTTAACCACATAACCTGAACTCCCTGAGTTGCTATAACGAACTGGCCTCAAGAATGGTGCAGATGCGTGATCGGTTTTTGTCGGATTTGTTGCGGTCTTGTGGCACGAACTAGACCAATACGAAGCCTGTATAGGCGAAATTATGATCTTTTGGTTAAACTGGCAGGATAGACTTGCGAAGCCGGAATCCGTCGAGCAAACAAGGCGTATCGTTTTCCTTTTTTCACAGGACAGACTGCCATGTCGACCGTGACTCTTACGAATGTAAACGCGCTGTTGCCCGGAGAGGGTCTTACGGAAACGTCACTTCGTATCGAAGACGGTTGCATTGCGGGGATTGGCGTCGACGCACCGCAAACGGGCAAAGTTGTCGACGGCAACGGTCTGATGGCGATGCCAGGCATTGTCGACATCCATGGGGACGCCTTTGAACGTCAGATCATGCCGCGCGCAAACGTTTCTTTCCGGCTCGATGTCGCTCTGAACGATACCGACCAGCAGATGATTTCGAACGGCATCACGACGGCTTATCATGGCGTTACGTTTTCGTGGGAACCCGGACTGCGCGGTCGTGAGAATTGCGAAAGGATGCTCGGCGGCGTCGCCGCCTTGCAGCCGTATTTCGGATGTGACACCAGAATTCACCTGCGATTCGAAACGTTCAATCTGGACGCTGTCGATGACGTGATTGACTGGATGAATGACGGATTGTTCGGAATTTTCGCGTTCAACGATCACACGCCGGAAATCGTCGACAATCTCAGTAACGCCTCACACAAGGTAAAACGGTATACAGACCGGACAGGCCTGTCCGAAGATCAGTTCAAAGCGCTTGCGCAGTCGGTTTACGAACGGCGCGGCGACGTCACCGCGGCGATCGGGAAACTGGCTTCCGCCGCCCGCTTGAATAATGTGCCGCAGTTTTCGCACGATGACCGGACGCCTGAAATGCGGCGGTTCTATCACGAGCTCGGATGCGAGGTGTCCGAGTTTCCGATGAACGAGGAAACCGCCGAAGCGGCTCGGATACTCGGCAACCCGATTGTGCTTGGCGCCCCGAATGTGATGCGGGGCGGCAGCCACAATGGCGCGGTCAATGCCGCGGATATGATCGCCCAAGATCTTTGTAACATTCTCGCGTCCGATTATTACTATCCGGCACAGTTGATTGCGGCCTTCAGGCTGGTCGACGACGGCGTCCTGGATATCGAACGGGCATGGAACCTGGTATCGCTCAATCCGGCGCGGGCGGCGGGCCTGACCGATCGCGGCGAGATCAGGATCGGTCAGCGGGCCGACCTTGTACTTGTCGATACGGCAGAGACTGAATTTCCGCGAATTGTTGCGACGATGACAGAGGGGCGGATGGTCCATCAGACGATGGATATGTCATCCACTGGACGGTCCGGCGCGCCGCAGGTTTCGCAGCGGCTGTCAGCCTAGTTCTCTAAATTTCAACGTATTAACGGCGAATTCCAGGCGGTCGGGCCGCTGGCGGGCGGCTGCCGTTCACGGTCCTTTGTTTGGTTAATATGACACTTTGATGTATTCTTCACCAAAGTGAAATATTTGTACCATTTTAACCGAAGTGGAGTCTTAATAAGCCAACAAAGGAGAGCACGATGCGAATATCGTTCTCAGTTCCGTTCTTTTCATTTTTAGTAGTTTCAATTTTTTCCGTTGCCCCCCTGTCTCCTGCCGAAGCCGGTCTTGTTTGCGGCGAACGGGCGGATTTCGTCGAAAAACTCGACGAGGCGTATGGCGAAAAGCTTATTTCCGCCGGACTGGAAGCTGATGGTAACGTTTTCGAGGTTTACAGGTCTGAAACAGGGTCCTGGACGATCCTGGTTACCGAACCGGAAGGGCCTACCTGTGTGCTGGCTTCCGGTGAAGCCTGGACCGACGGCAAGAGAACCGAGGCATCGGCAGACGAACAGCCATTGTAGCAGGCCGGAAATTCCGCACCGGTCACGATACTGTCACGGTTCATATGGCACGATGCCTGTTTGAGTATTGCGTGGCTGGCACATCATGATTCAGTTTCCCGGGCGGCTTGTCCTCGTTGTCGGTTCATCAGGGGTCGGCAAGGATTCCGTGATGGATGGAGCACGTGCGCGGCTTGCCGGAAATTCCGGTTTCGTATTCCAGCGGCGCGTCATTACCCGTGCGGCAATGCCGGACGCTGAAGATCATGACACATTGAGTATCGCCGCATTCGAAGCAGCGCGGGCCAAAGGCGATTTTTCGTTGAGCTGGCAGGCGCACGGACTTTGGTACGGTGTGCCGCGAGAGATTGAAGACAAGATGGCGACCGGCAGAACCGTGATCGTGAATACGTCGAGAACCGTGATCGCCGCCGCCCGGACACTCTATCCGGGAACGCAGACTATCCATATTACAGCTTCGTCGGAAACTCTGGTGAAAAGGCTATCGGCGAGAGGGCGGGAAACGGCAGATGATATCGCTGCCCGGCTGGCGCGGAATATTGCTCCGGTCTCACCGGGTGAGGGCGTCTGGCGAATCGAAAACGACGGCGACCTTTCCGATGCCGTATCCAGATTTATCGAGATCGTCGAGCTGTTCGCGTCAGGTAACAATTTATCCTGATACCAGGAAGGGGCCTGCCGATTTCAGAAACAATGACAGCAATTCGGACTGCGACGATATGTTGAGTTTCGCATAGGCGCGCTTGCGATGGGTCTTCACCGTTGTGACGGAGATATCGAGTATTTCACTCATCGATGCGGACGAATACCCGCGCAGGACGTGCTGCATGACCTGTTGTTCCCTGTCCGACAGTTCAGGCTTTCCGAAATTGTCGAACAGTTCGTCGATACGGGCGTCTATCGGATGTTCGATTTTCCGACACCCTCTTAACATCCAGTACTTCCTAACGATCGTGCCGATCAGGCTTATATGATCCTCCAATCGCCTGACCACCGAATCGCGATAGGCGTCGGCGCCCAAGGGACTGAACAGGTCGATTTCCACCGTCGTTTCCTTGCCGACTGACACAGCGATAATCAGTTCTTCCTGCCGTTCGGGCCAGTCGCTGGTGACAAAGCCGATCTCTTCCAGTTCCGACCGCGATATCCCATCGACTGTATTGAGGTCGTGCTTGTAATACTCGTCCGGCGCAAGATCTCGCATTCTGTACACACCGGTCTGCATCCCCCGGCAATGAGCGCGATAGGCTGGATTGAGAACATAGGTTCCGTTTACATAGTTTTTGATGCCGGATTTTGATTTCTCATCGGGAAAGGTGTCGTAAAGACAAACGGGTCTCGACCGGCCGCGATTGATGAATATGGATGTCATCTTAAACGGCGCCAGCACCGAAAGACTGTCGATCAACTGCGATGGAAACGTATCGTTGTCGATGCAATCGATAAGTTTTTCCGTTTCACGTTGCCAGGATTGATCGTTCATTTGGGCTGAGGCTCTCGTGTCCTTCTCCGGGAGGATATACCCTGTGTTCAATATGTGGATAGTTCATCAACAGAAACCTTATCGCAACAGTAACCTGAATAGGACCTGCCCCAAGATGCCAAATGTGAATATTGACCAGATACGATCCCTGTTTCCTGCGCTTTCCCGGGATGGCGATGATGTCGCGCCGGTGTTTCTGGACAATCCCGGCGGCACCCAGGTTCCGCAATCGGTTATCGATGCCATGACCCATTGCCTGATTTACGCCAACGCGAATTTGGGCGGCGCTTTCAAGACATCGCAGCGCGCCGATGAAATTGTCGATCAGGCGCATGTGGCAATGGCCGATTTCGTAAACGCCAACTCGTCCCGCGAGATCATCATCGGACAGAACATGACGACCCTGACCTTTCACATGTCGCGGTCGATCGGCAACACGCTGACGGCAGGCGACGAAATCATCGTTACCAAAATGGATCACGACGGCAACGTAACGCCGTGGACTCTGATGGCGCGCGATCATGGATTGACCGTCAAATATCTGCCTTTCAACCGGGAAACATTTGAATTCGAGATGGCGGATCTGGAAGCCCTGCTGACGGACCGGACAAAACTTGTGGCCGTCAACCACGCGAGCAATCTGACCGGAACCGTAAACAACGTGAAGGCCATTACCGAACGCGCCCATCAGGCCGGCGCACTGGTTTATGTGGATTCCGTTCAGTTTGCGCCGCACAGCGTTATCGATGTGCAGGAAATCGGTTGCGACTTTCTGGTTTGCTCGCCTTACAAGTTTTTCGGTCCGCATATGGGCGTTCTGTGGGGGCGTGAAAGCGTGTTGCTGGACCTCGAGCCCTACAAGGTTCGGGCGGCCGCGGATGATCTGCCGGGGTGTTATGAAACCGGCACGCTCAGCCACGAAGGAATGGCGGGCATCACCGCCGCCGTAGACTATTTCGCCATGATCGGCCGCGATTTCGCGGAGGATCAGTATCGGACGCGTTTCAGCCATTTCAAGGGAAGGCGGCAGAATATCTGCGCTGCGCTGGAGTATCTTACTGATTACGAAACGCCGCTAACACTTCGTCTGATCGAAGGGCTGGGGTCGTTTCCGAAGGTTAAAGTACAGGGGATCACCAACCCGAATGCGATGAGATCCCGGGTACCGACCGTATCCTTTACCGTCGATGGCGTTCACCCCAAGGACATTGTCGCAGATATTGGAAAAAAAGGATTTCAGGTCTGGTCCGGCCACAACTATGCGGTGGAGCCGACGACGCATCTTGGATTGATGGAAAAAGGCGGTGTCGTCCGTATCGGCATAGCGCATTACAACACGATGGATGAAGTCGAAAGAACGCTTGCGGCGATTGCCGGTCACCTCGGCGTGTAACCTGATGTTCATGCTTATGTCCTCCTGCGGGAGGATATACAGCGCATGATCCAGGAACAATTATAGCTGCTAACAACAATACAATTTCGTGCTGAAACTGCTTTTTTAACAGGGACCAAGGAGTTTGCGCCCATGAAACCGATCTTCAAGACAGGTATTGTCGCCGTCGCATTAACATTAGCCGGAATGATGCAGCCGGCATCTGCCGAAACGCTGCGGGTAGGTATGGAATGCACCTACGCGCCGTTCAATTTCCGCAATGCCAACGGAGAACTCGATGGGTATGATGTCGATGTCGCCAAGGGCGTTGCCGAGATCATCGGCGCGGATCTGGAATTTGTCTGTCAGAAATGGGATGGAATGATCCCGGCCCTTCTGGCGAACAAGTTCGATCTGATTGTCGCCTCCATGTCGATCACCGAAAAACGCAAGGAAAAGATAGATTTTTCTGCGCCGTATCGGGTTTCGATCGGCCGTCTTGTGGGTCGCAAAGATCTCGATGCGGAACTGTTCGATTCGAACGGCAAGCCGATGGCGGACAATTTCGACGGCCTGCGCGTCGGCCTGGAACGGGCGTCCACCTATGCGAGCTGGTTCGCTGCTAAACTGCCGGGTGCGGATGTGATTTTCTATGATTCATCTGAATCCATGTATCTGGACCTTGTGAACGGTCGAACGGATATCATCATGACGAACCCGATGAAGGCGTATCTGAAGTTCCTCAGCAAGGAAGACGGCGCGGGCTTTGAGTTCGTCAGCCCGGCGATTGACGAGGTTGAATACTTCGGAATCGGCGTGGGGATCGGCCTTAGAAAGGGTAATGATGCCTTGCTTGCGCGCCTGAACAAGGCGGTCAAGCAGCTTTCCACAGACGGATCGCTGGAAAAATACGCACACAAATATTTCCCCTTCGCCATTCATAACGAAAAGTGGGATCAGTAGGATCGCAGGTAATGGAACGCGGCAGGCGGCTTTCGAGGCGCTGCCGCGTTTCCTGTTGAGTTGGGTATTTGGCTATTGCCGGTCCCGTTTCCCGGGACGGTCCTCGCAGGGGTAACGCTTCGTGTCCATACTAGACGGATGGTGGGATGACTTCTGGTGGGGCTCTGTTGTCGTCCTCCAGGTGTTCCTGACGTCGCTGATCCTGATGGTCCTGTTTGGATTGATCGGGGCTGCCGCCAAACTATCGAAGAGCGTTGTTGCCCAGAAAATTGCCGGCGCCTATACGGTTATCTTTCGCGGGACACCGGAAATCCTGGTTCTGCTGTTGATCTATTTCGGCTCGGCGATTTCACTGACGGCGCTCTTTCAGTTATTCGATCCGGCGGTCAAGTTTGTCGACATACCACCCTTCTGGGCCGGATCTTTCGGCATTGCCCTGATCGTCGGGTCTTATGCAACGGAAACGTTTCGGGGGGCGTTTCTGGGAGTGGACCCGGGCCAGATCGAAGCAGCGAGAGCGCTCGGTCTCTCCAACCTTCAGACATTTATCTATGTGCGAATACCGGAAATGTGGCGGCTGGCGCTTCCGGCTTTCGGTAATCACATGCTGTCCCTGATCAAGGATACGGCGCTGATTTCCATCATCGGCCTTAACGAAACGCTGTTTGCGGCCGAACAGGCGATAGGGGCGACGGGCAAGCCGTTTACCATGTATATCGTGGTCGGCATCATCTATCTCGGGTTTTCGACTGTCATCACACTGACGGTCATGGCGCTTGAAAAGTATGCAAACCAGCATCTGGAGCGCGCGCGATGAGCTTCGATATCGCCTTGATCGTCGACAGTATTCCAAAAATGCTGATGGGGCTGGGCCTGACCCTGCAGTTGCTGCTTCTCTCGGCGTTTCTCGGTCTGGTGCTGGCCGTCATTCTGCTTCTGATGCGGATCAGCGGGAAATGGTATCTCAATGTGCCGGCGCAGATTTACATCTATATCTTCCGGGGCACGCCGATACTGGTGCAGATCTTTATCGTCTATTACGGGTTTCCTCAGCTTGAATTCATCAGGGATAGTATCTTCTGGCCGATACTGCGAGAACCGTACGGGTGCGCCGTCGTTGCGCTATCCATGAACACGGGCGCGTATGTGTCGGAGATACTGAGAGGCGGCGTTCTCGGCGTCAGCAGGGGGTTGAAGGAAGCTGGCTCGGCTCTCGGACTGTCGGCTGTTCAAAAATTAATCTATATCACCGCGCCGATAGCAATCCGGTTGTCCATACCGGCATACAGCAATGATTTTATCAGTCTGATGAAAGCGACGGCGCTGGCCAGCACGATTACCCTGCTCGATATGATGGGGATAGCGCGGACGATTGTCGCCGAGACCTACGCGCCATACGAAGTGTTCATATCGCTGGCGGTTATTTACCTGATTTTGACCTGGTTTATCCAAAGAGGGTTTGGCCTGTTTGAACGTTACATGAGCAAACATGTGAAACAGTGAGGCGGACAATGACGGGCGAAGCACAGAAACCGATTATCCAACTAGAAAATGTCAGCAAATACTTCGGCTCCTTTCAGGCGCTGAAAGATGTATCTCTGGATGTCAGGAAAGGCGAAAAGATCGTTGTTTGCGGTCCGTCCGGGTCAGGCAAATCCACCATGATCCGGTGCATCAACCGGCTTGAAGAGCATGATGGCGGGAAGATCATGATCAACGGACATGAACTGACTGACAAAACAGAAGACATCGATGCCGTTCGAAGTGAGGTGGGCATGGTTTTTCAGAGCTTCAATCTGTTTCCCCATATGACCGTTCTGAAAAATCTGATGCTTGCCCCGAGGCTGGTGCGGCGAACGTCGAGGAAGGAAGCGGAAAAAACCGCACGCCGCTATCTTGAACGGGTTAAAATTCCCGATCAGGCGGACAAGTATCCTAGCCAGCTTTCCGGTGGACAGCAGCAGCGCGTGGCGATCGCCAGGGCGCTTTGCATGAACCCGGAAGTAATGCTGTTCGATGAGCCGACATCGGCCCTGGATCCGGAAATGATAAATGAAGTTCTGGAAGTAATGAGCGATCTGGCGAATGAAGGCATGACGATGATCTGCGTAACGCATGAAATGGGGTTTGCCCGGTCGGTGGCTGACAAGGTCGTTTTCATGGACCAGGGTGAAATTGTCGAAATGGCGCCTCCCGAGGATTTCTTCAAGAACCCGAAAAGCGAACGAACGAAGCTGTTTCTCAGTCAAATCATCAGTCACTGACCTTCTCGGAGACAACGAATGAATGAGGCGCATTTATCTGCCCTGGCCGATAGCGCGGAAACGATGGCCGAGGCGGCAGGCAAGCTGATTCGGGAAGCGGCGCAGAGACCGTTCGCCACTGAAATCAAGGGGGACGGAAGCCCGGTTACCGACGTGGACAAGGCAACGGAAGACAGCATTCGTGAGATCATTACAAACAAGTACCCTCAACACGGGATACTGGGTGAAGAAAGGGCGCCCGTTGCGCCGGATGCGGAATTCGTTTGGATCATCGATCCGATAGATGGGACGTTGCCTTTTCTGGCCGGAATTCCCGTTTTCGGTACATTGATCGCCCTGATGCAGGGCGACACCCCGCTGGTCGGTGTGATCGATATGCCTATGACTCGGGAAAGATGGGTTGGAAAGCACGGAATGCATACCCTTCGGAATGGGAAGCCGGTATCGGCGCGCGCCTGCGCCGGCTTGTCATCGGCGCTGATGTCGACAAGCAACCCTGACTACTACGATCAACGCACTGTCGGCGCATTGACGGCGATGAAGGAGGCAACGCGGCTGGCCGTCTATGGCGGCAGTTGCATGTCCTATGCGCAGATTGCGACCGGCCGGGTTGATGTCGGTATGGATGTGCAGTTCGATATCCACGATTATCTGCCTCTCGTGCCGGTCATACAGGGGGCGGGCGGCTTGATATCGGATTGGGAAGGGCGTCCCCTGACACGAAAATCGGGTGATAAATTTATCGCGGCCGGCGACAGGCGCGTGCATGAACAGGCGTTGACTCTATTAGGCTGACACTGTTCGGGTGAGAGTGCGATGTTCGTGGCGGGGTTTGTCCGTACCACTCAATCTGGCGGGTGAATATCTTCGCCCATGACGGAATTGATGGCGTTGACCAGTTCGGCAAGACTGATCGGTTTTGTCGTGACGGCGTTCATTCCCGCTTCAAAGTATGTCTTTCTGTTTTCCAGCATGGCGTCTGCTGTCAGGGCGACAATCGGTATCTCCGATTTCGGCCCCTGCATCGCCCGGATGGCCCGGCTGGCGTCAGGGCCCGATACATGGGGCATGCGCACGTCCATTAGTATGAAGTCGTATTCGCCGTTTTCATGCGCTTTGATCGCTTCCGCTCCATTGGGAACGACGACACAGCGATGACCGAGCTTTTTCAGAATGTTTTCAACGATTAACTGGTTGATCTCGTTATCTTCCGCCACGAGTACATTCAATGAACGCGCAGGGCCGCCCTGGTTCTTTCCGGTAGCCGGTTCGGAGAGTATCTCGCCGGTGTCGTTTTCCGACTCACCATCCGGCATGTTGTTCGCTGCCTCGAAATAGGGGATCGTAAACCAGAACGCGCTGCCCTTTCCAAGCGTGCTTTCCACGCCGATTTCACCCCCCAGCATGGTGACCAGCCGTTTGCAGATTGCGAGGCCCAGGCCGGTGCCCTCGAAAAGACGGCTGATGGACGAATCCGCCTGGGTGAAATCGGAGAACAGTTTCGATATGGTTTCCGGCGCCATCCCGATACCGGTATCGGTGACTACGAATTTCAGGAACGGTTGATCTTCGTCCTGCCGGATCAGGCTGCATGCGACAGATACTTCACCCTGCTTGGTGAACTTTACGGCATTGCCGACAAGATTGAACAGAATCTGCCGCAGGCGGGTAGGATCAGTTCGGGCTGTTTCCGGACACCCGTCAGCCAGACTCATCGATATATTCAGATTATCCCGACCGCTTCCCTCGACCATCGAAACAACGTTGCGCAGTTTCGAACGGAGGTGAATATCGAGAAACTCTATTTCAAGTTTCCCGGATTCAAGTTTGGAAATATCGAGAATATCGTTGATGATTCTCAAAAGCTGCTGTGTCGATTCCTTGATCTTCTCGACTTTGGCGTAACTTTCCCTGGGCAGATCGTCGTTGTACAGCATATCGGCGAATCCAAGTACGCCGGTCATCGGCGTCCGTATTTCGTGACTCATGCTGGCGAGGAATTCTGACTTCGATTTGTTGGCGGCGTCAGTCTGTATACGCGCTTGCTTCAGGTTTTCGGCCTGTTCCCGCAACTCCGCCGTTCGGGCGTCGACAAGATCTTCAATGATCTTCTGCCGCCCGGTTACGGTCAGAATCAGAATTGTTCCCATGGCCGTGACGAAAAGTGCGCCAAGTAAAAAGAACCATGACGTTTTCGATCGATGTGCGTAGATAAAGGGCAAGGTCGGCCGGATTTCGAGTTTCCACTCCCGGCCCGGTACCGCAATGGTTTTTCCCCAGACACCGATATTCTCGGCGGTCATACCTTTGGTCAGGTTTTGTATTCTTTTCTTGAATTCGGCATCGTTCTCTCTTGGAAAGAGAACCTGCTGTCCTTCGGGCGCCGTCGTATCTTTGATTGCGATGTCCAGTTTTCCGACGGTTAAGCCGCTCAGTGCATTTTCGATCAGGTTTCCAATTCGGAAAACACCTGTCGCATATCCCTTTATCTTTTCTCGTCGTTCCGGTTCCGTGTCGGGAATGCCGCCCGTTCCATAGTACGGTAGAAAAACCAGAACGCCGTAATGCGTTCCCTGCTCCTGAATCAGATTGATGCGCGCCGTCGCCACGGCGCTTCCGGTGATCATCGCCTCATCGAGCGCACGCCGTCGGACGGGGTTCGATCCGACATCGAAACCGAGCGCCGGCCGATTTTCTTCAAGCGGTTCGAGAAAGGACACCACAATATAGTCCGGTCTGTTGGCGGCAGGCGCCAGTTCACCCTCGGCATCGCTTTCGACGATTCGGAAGTTTCCATCATGTTCAGCCTGCATGCGTGTTTCGAATGCATCCCGCGCCGCAGCCGGAATACGCTCGTTCCATGACAGGGCCTCGATTGCCGAACTTTCTTCCAGCAAAGGCAGGGTAAACGCGGCAAATCTGCGCCTTGTGATGCTCTCTGATAGATTGAGGAAGTCGCGAACCCGGTTCAGGGTTCGAAAGGAATCGCTCAGCGTGCGCGTAATCACCAGGTCGACGATCTCTGCCTGATTGTTGAACTCCTGCTCGATCTTCTTTTGGTCGAGTTTCAGCAGATACTGGAAAAGCGCGACAGAGAAGATCAGCGATACAAGGGAAACAGCGATGACATTCAGCCAGCGCCCGGACCAGTTTCTGGTGTGGCGCAGGCCGATTGCGAGTGTAATCGGTGCGAAAATTACAACGCCGAGCGTATCGCCCAGCCACCAGATCAACCATGTTTCCGGAATGCCGGACACAGGCACCAGTCCCGTCGCCCACAGAATGCCTGCGCCGAAGGAAGCATTGACCGTACAGGCTGCAACCGCGCCGAACAGAAGAAATCGCAGAATTGATCTGAAATCCTGAAGGGTTTCGTAATCGGCAAAGCGCCGGATCAGCCAGATGGCGGTCAAGGCCTGTATTACAGCGCCGAGCCCGACAAACAGACTGATAAGATGACTGGTTGCAGAGGCAAAATCGCCGATAAGTATGTTGTTCAGATACGACCCGATAAACACACCCAGGCCAAGCCGGCGTCCTCCGATCAGCATGACTCCAAGCGCAAAGCCTGCTGCGGGCCAGACCGGAGATGCGTATCCGGCCCCTGTGGAAAGAATAAAAGTAGCTTTCCCCAGAAGGGCGTAGCCGGCTGCGACCGCCAGCGTTTGCAGCGCTGCTTTTATTGAATTGTTCAATAAGCGATTCCGCGATTGACTGTATCTGACGATGGATCAGGAATAGTTGTCGATGTCACCATCGCACCTGCAGCCGATGAACCATGAAAATAAACTGCGGTGGAAACACCACCACGCACATCTCAGTGAGTATGGTGCAGAAAATCTAAATGTCCATGGGCGGATAATCTGACGAGTAAGGGGCCGCGAACAGTCCTGATTAGGATATCCGTTGGAATCGGAGCATCCGGAATGTGATGGCGCTGTGGTTGTTCGGTGTCAGATAAGGCGCTTGCGCAACTGCGATGAAATGATGTCGATAATCGAGACTGAGATCACGACGACGATGATGACCGCCGATGCCCGGTCGTATTGAAATGAGCGGAAGCTTTCGTAAAACGTGAAACCGATGCCGCCAGCCCCGACGATTCCCAGCACGGTGGCGGATCGCACGAGGGTTTCGAAGCGGTAAAGAGAAAAACTGGTCCATAGCGGCATGACCTGCGGGATGACCCCGTAGATGATTTGCTGCAACCGCGAGGCGCCGGTTGCCTGAATGCCCTCGACAGGGCGTGGATCAATCGATTCAACCGCTTCAGAGAACAGTTTCGCGATAATGCCAAGGTTGTGAATGAACAGCGCCATCACACCCGCGAACGGTCCAAGGCCGACGGCGGCGACAAACAGAATGGCGAAAACCAGTTCGTTGATGGCGCGCGCGGCATCCATAAGGCGGCGCATCGGCTGAACAATCCAGACGGGGGCGATGTTGTTGGAACACAACAGCGCGCACGGGATGCCGACGACGATTGAAAGGAAGGTTCCCCAAAGGGCGATCTGGATCGTTTCGATCATTTTCAGGACAATGGTTACGCCATCTTCGAAATTCGGCGACAGAAAATCACCGATGAAGGTCGCCATATTTCCGGCGTCGGTTATCAGGTAGGTCCAGTTGTTGACCTCGGCCGGATAGTAGGAAACGCCGAGCAGTATCGCGACGGCCAGGGCGGCAACGGCGGTACTGACATGCCGGGACCATCGAGGCTCCAATTGTCGGGAAACATCCGTCGAAATCGGGGGATGGAGCGTTGTATCGGTCATCGGGCGTTACTCTGAAAATTTGAGAAAACAAAACGGGACGACGCCATCGACGCCGCCCCGCCAGGACGAAGGATCAGTAACCGGCGTTACCGACGATATCGGCCATTTCCTTGAGTTTCTTCAGCTCCGCGTTAGCCTCTGCAACCCCGGCTTCGTCACCGGCGTTTTCCGCCTTGATCCTGGCTTTGAAGGCTTCAATCTGGCGAACGTCGAGAAGCTGGGCGTTGGACGAAGCCAGGAACGGGCCCCAGCCATCGGACAGATTGGCGAGGACTTCGCGTTCGTGTTTCACTTTTTCAGGGCTGCCGAAACGGCCGTACTGCATGATGAAGTAATAGATTTTCTGCTTCACTTCGTCATCCAGATCCTTGCGCCAGACCATCGGGTCGGACGGGATCAACGGCGAGCGCCAGATTTCCTTGATGTTCTTGAAAGCGGCCATGTTGTTCTTCTGAAGGCGCGCATAAACGGATTCCGTGTTGTTGGTTGCGATATCCACCTTCTGGTTGGCGACGGCCAGGGCATTGCCTTCATGGTTGGAGCTCGTAACCCGCTTGAAGCAGTCTTCCGGCGTCTTGTTGTTCAGGGCCCAGACATAGTAACCGGGAATGGCAAAGCCGGATGTGGAATTCGGGTCGCCGTTACCGAAGGTTAGGGTTTTGTTGCATTTCAGCACATCTTCCAGCGAGTTGATGTCCGAATCCTTGTGTGTGATCAGAAGCGAGTTATAGCCCTTTGAACCGTCATCCTTGATGGTCTGGGCGAAGACTTCGCCGCCGGCGCGGTCGACGGCCACAATCGCCGACTTGTTACCGAACCAGGCCAGATCAACCTTCTTGAAACGCATGCCTTCAATGACGCCGGCATAGTCGGAAGCGAAAAACGGTTTGACCGTTATGCCAAGCGATTTTTCCATATCCTGCAGAAACGGGCTGAAGGATTCTTCAAGCGCGGACGCGGATTCGGTCGAAATAATGCCGAAGTTGATCTGGTCCGGCATTTCGGCCTGCGCGGCGCCGATACCAAGCACGGAAACCGCCGCGGCGGTCAAAAACTTTTTGAACATCTCTCTCTCCTTGGATTGTACGAAGCGTTAGGCATCCATTACAGATGCCGCTGGCGATTTGGGGCGATGACGGTGCCCCAGCCCTTGTTCATCGGGCCCGTTACCGGACGTATGTCCGTAATCGGTCAATTTGGTGACATTTGCCGGCGGTTCGTCGGGAATGGCCTCGACGCCATACAGCGATTGAAGGTCTTCCTTGGTCATGTCGTCCACGGCGCCATCCTGAACGACTCGCCCGTCCTTCAATGCGATGATACGGTCGCAGTGCTTGAACGCATGATCGATCTGATGCAGCGAAACGATAACCGTGACCCCGTCCTGCTGGTTGATTTCCCGTAAGGTGGACATGACGTTTTCTGCCGATGCAGGGTCGAGCGACGCAATCGGTTCGTCTGCGAGAATCAGTTTCGCTTCCTGGGCCAGGGCGCGGGCAATGGCGGCGCGCTGCTGCTGCCCGCCCGACAGCGTTGATGCACGCTGATAGGCCTGATCGACGATGCCGACGCGTTCCAGCGCCTGCAGGGCCTTGATCTTGTCGGCGCGCGGAAACCTGCCGAGCGTGCCGCGCCACTTGCTGATGCGGCCGAGACGCCCAACGACAACGTTGGTCAGCAGCGAAAGGCGGCCGACCAGATTGAATTGCTGAAAGATGATGCCGATCTCGGTCCGAAGATCCGTCATGTCTCGCGACTTTCTGCCGTTTTTCTGGCATTGCTTGCCGAACAGATCGATGCTGCCGCCGGTTGCATCGATTGTTTCGAACCCGGCGATCAGGCGGATCAGTGTCGATTTTCCGGAACCCGACGCGCCGATCAGTCCAACCATCTCGCCTTCCTGAACGGTCAGCGAGATATCTTTCAGGATGGGGTTATTCGCCTTGAACGACTTTACGACACGATTGATCGACAGTGCAGGCACGCGCATGAGAACTCCTTTTGGGGGAAGGATTTGCCACGAGGGTGCACATGTTGTGTGACGGAAATGTGTCGGTTTTTTTAAGCTTGAATGCGATGACCTGTACCGGACAACTTTCGACTAGCCGGAAAAACGGAAGCTTTGTCGAACAGAAAATGGTTGGTCGGGTTGTTTTTGCTCGAAAACGGTAATGCAATCGATGGATACCGGTTCTGCCAGTACCGAGTCGAACACTTCTCGATAGGCATCCATTAGCGGCTTCGATTCTTCAGGCTGAACCGGACCTGTAAGTGTCATGTGAAATCGAAACTCATCGAACACATAGGGATAGCCCCAGCGATCGAGATTCTCGCGCTGCCCGGCGGTCAGTTTATCCGGCTGTCGGCGCGCCCTGTCTTCGGGTGTCATCGGCGCGCGCAGCGGATCGAATGTCGTAACGCATGTATCCGCGAGGTTCCGTAGCGCATCGCTGTCTGCTTGCGGTTTCAGGGCGATGAAACTGCCCAGTTCCGCGACGGTCAGGGGTGGCATGTCGAACGGTGCAAGCTGTGTTGCAAGATGCGCCACGGCTTCCATCAAACTTGCATCGATATACGTTTCCGCCAGATGAAACGGCGCTTTCAGTGTGCCGTGAAACCCATAGCGGCGCGGTGCAGCGGTGATAACCTGCATTCGCGCTGGCGGGATGCCGGGCACGTGAAGCGGGGCGCCCGACCAGCCCGTGCGCGCATTGCGGCCCAGACATGTTGCGCCCGCTTGTTCAAAGGCGCTGTCCGGTTCGGGTGTGAAGTAGATGGCGTACCGCGATGTCATTGCATCAGTCGGCTCAGGCCAGCGCTTCTTCTGCGTAGCCCAGAAAATGATCGAGGGATTTGGTTTCAGCATCAGGCCGTTTCGCCTCGTCGTCCCACCGGCGAAGGCTTACAGCATCGACCGCGAAGGGTTGTTGAATGAAGCGGTCGGCATCTAACCCGTCGACCCCGCCCTGCAGTTCCAAACTGCGAATCGATGCCGGCGACAGGGTGTCGAAGTATCCCGGTCCGGTCGCGCACAGATACTGTTTGGCGGCGACATGCAGGCGTACCGGTTCGGTGACGGCCGTACCGAAGTAACGGGAAAGATAGGCTGCACCGATCTGTTCGTGCTTGCGGTCGATGCCCGCTTCGGCCGCGCCTTCGTGTTTATTGTCTACCAGATGGCCGATGTCATGCAACAGCGCGGCGGTAATCAGATCGCCGGTCGCGCCGCTGTTTTCGGCCTGCTGCGCGCTTTGCAGCGCATGCTGAAGCTGGCTGACGGCCTCCATGCCATAACGCTCGGTTCCGATCTCGTCGAGAATGCTGCGGAAATGTTCAATCGGCTGCATGGACGTTCCCTTGTGTTCAGGCGATACGGTTACCTTCGCGCCAGACGGCGCGGACGATGGGGTGATGCGGCGAGGGATGGACCCGCACAATATCGGCGCGTTTGCCGATGGCGATTTCACCGCGATCCGTCAGGCCGACGGATGCCGCCGGCGTTTTGCTGATCATGGCGATGGCCTGGGGCAGCGATATGTTTTCCACCTTGTCGCTCAAAACGAAGGCCGCATGCAGCAGGCTGAATGGCACATAGTCACTCGATACGATATCGAGAACCCCGTGCGCCGCCAGTTCAAGCGCCGATACATTGCCGGAATGAGACCCACCCCGTACGACATTCGGACCGCCCATCATGACGCTCAGGCCATGGCTGCGCGAGGCTTTTGCCGCATCTACCGTTGTTGGAAATTCCGCAATCGACATGCCATCGCTGACTGCTTCGGCAACATGCTCGTGTGTCGCATCGTCATGACTGGCAAGGCTGATGCCCCGCTCCTGCGCCTGGTTGACAACATAGCATCGGTTGCCTGCGCCGTGGGCTACCTGCTTTGCTTTCTGTTCCCGGATAAAGGCTTCCATGGCTGAATCGGTGAGTCCGAATTTACCCTGATAATACTCCCGGTATTTCTCTTCCTTGACGAATTGCCGTTGGCCCGGCGTGTGGTCCATCACAGAGATCAGGCGAACAAGTCTGTGGTCGATCAATGGCTCAAGCAGGTCCGGCAGGTTTGGAAAAGAGACTTCGCACCGTAGATGCAGTTTGTGATCGACCCGCAGAAGCTTAGCGTCGACAGCGGTCTGCAGGGCGTCGACCATTTCCGTCAGCCGCCTGATTCTGGCGCTTGTTTGCGACAGGGCGCCGATGGCGATGGCGTCGAAAACCGTGGTGATACCCGCGCTGGCGATCTGGCTGTCATGGGCGATAACGGCGGCGGTGGCGGGCCAATCTGTGCCCGGTCGCGGCGTCATGTGACCTTCCAGGCTGTCAGTATGAAGCTCGACAAGACCCGGAATCAGCAGATCGCCTTCCATATCCACCGCCCCGGCAGCAGAAGACTTTCCTTCGGCGATCTCGCCGATTTGTCCGTAGCGCACGATCAGCGTTCCATCGACGATGCGATCGCCGGTGACGATCCTGGCGTTGGTCAGGATCATGTCGGTCATGCGGCTTCGTCCTTGAACTCTGTCATGTCGAAATGTCGGGTGACGACGGCGTCCCGGTCCTGCTTGTCGTGGAAAATACCGACAATCGCCGCGCCGGCATCCCGCGCTTCACAGATCAGCGACAGAACGATATTGCGGTTTTCGATATCCAGACTGGCGGTCGGTTCGTCGAGTAACAACACAGGATAGGGATGGACAAACCCGCGTGCGATATTCACGCGTTGCTGTTCGCCACCTGAAAACGTGATGGGCGACAGTGACCATAACCGTTCCGGCACGTTCAGCCGGGTCAACAGTCCGGCGGCCTGGTCTTTCGCGTCGGATTCGCTAACGCCGAGCGTGCGCAATGGTTCTGCGACAATATCCAGCGTGGCGACACGGGGCACCACGCGCAGAAACTGAGAAACATAACCCATGGTTTTGCGCCGCACGTCCAGAACGACATGCGGATGCGCCGTCGCCATGTCGATCAGTTTGCCGTCGTGCTGCACGAGGATTTCACCGTGCGGGCAAACATAGTTGGCGTGGATCATCCGCATCAGGGTGCTTTTACCGACCCCGGACTGGCCGGACAGGATAACGCATTCACCCTTGCCGACCTCCAGATTCAGATTGGAAAACACCGGCAGGGTCACGCCGCCCTGCACATGCAGGGTGAAGGACTTTTCGACGTCGCGAAGGCTTAGCATGGCGGTCATGGCGGGCTCATGTTCTCAGGATCGATGAAACGAGGAGCTGGGTATAGGGATGCTGGGGGTCGTCCAGTACCTGATCGGTCAATCCGCATTCAACGACCTTGCCCTGCTTCATCACCATCAGCCGGTGCGCCAGAAGACGCACCACGGCAAGATCGTGCGTTACGACAATGGCAGACAGGCCCAGATTGTTGACGAGACCGCGTATCAGGTCGAGCAGGCGGGCCTGCACAGAAACATCCAGACCGCCGGTCGGCTCGTCCATGAAGACCAGTCGCGGGTTGGTGACAAGATTACGGGCGATCTGCAGGCGCTGTTGCATGCCGCCGGAATAGGTGCCCGGCAGATCGTCAACGCGGGATGTATCCACTTCCACCCGTTCCAGCCATTCGATGGCCTGACCGCGAATGTTTCCATAGTGACGCTGGCCGATTGCCATCAGGCGTTCGCCGACATTTGCGCCGGCGGAAACGTTCATCCGTAGGCCGTCGCGCGGGTTCTGGTGCACGAAGGCCCAGTCGGTGCGCATCAGGCGGCGGCGCTGCGGCTCGCTGATTTCGTGGACATTCAGATGGCCGCCGGATTTCGCCGTGTAGGTGATGGCGCCTGACGTCGGGGGCAGCCGACCGGAGATTGCCGATAGCAGGGTCGACTTGCCGGATCCGGATTCGCCGACAATGCCCATCACTTCTCCGGCGTAGAGATCGAGGCTCACATCCTCGCAGCCGCGATGGTGTCCGTAATAGACCGTGACGTTATCGGCCGTAAGGATCGGATTGTTCATATTCATCATCAGTCAGCCGCCGTATCGAGTGCATCGGCCGATCCGGTATGCCCGGCCTCCCGGCGCTCTGTGCAGTGATCGGTGTCGGAACACACGAACATCCGCTTTCCCTTGTCGTCCAGAATGACCTCGTCAAGAAACGTGTCTTCCGCGCCGCACAGGGCGCAGCTTTGCTCCCATGACGGCAGTTCGAACGGATAGTCCTCGAAATCCAGGCTGGTGACCTTCGTGTAGGGTGGTACAGCGTAGATGCGTTTCTCGCGCCCCGCGCCGAACAGTTGAAGTGCCGCGCAATCATCCATTTTCGGATTGTCGAATTTCGGTGTCGGCGACGGGTCCATGACATGGCGGCCGTTGACCATCACCGGATAGGCGTAAGTCGTTGCGATATGGCCGTGATGGGCGATGTCTTCATACAGTTTCACATGCATCAGGCCGTAATCTTCCAGTGCGTGCATCCGGCGGGTTTCCGTTTCTCTGGGCTCCAGGAAGCGCAGTGGTTCCGGTATGGGAACCTGATAGATCAGGATCTGGTCCTCGCGCAGTTTCTTTTCGGGTATCCGGTGCCGGGTCTGGATCAGGCTGGCCTTTTCCGTGCTTTCGGTGGTTTCCACGCCGGTCGTGCGAACGAAGAACTTGCGGATGCTGATCGCGTTGGTCGTGTCGTCCGATCCCTGGTCGATTACCTTCAGAACATCGTCCGGTCCGATGACGCTGGCGGTTACCTGAATGCCGCCGGTGCCCCAGCCATAGGGCATCGGCATTTCACGGCTGGCGAACGGCACCTGATACCCGGGAATAGCGACTGCTTTCAGCAAAGCGCGCCGGATCATCCGTTTCGTTTGTTCGTCGAGAAAAGCGAAGTTGTAACCGCCGGTTTCCCGGTCTGCGCTGCTATTCGGCTGCGACATCGGTTTCCTCCGTTTCCGCCTGCCAGCGGCCGTCCTCGATTTCACGGCGCATCTTGCGCACCAGTTCAAGCTCGGACTGGAAATCGACATAGTGCGGCAGTTTCAGGTGCTGGACGAACCCCGATGCCTCAACATTGTCGCTGTGCATCAGCACGAATTCCTCATCACTGGCGGGGTTGTTGACGTCCTCGCCCAGCTCGCGGGCGCGCAGCGACCGGTCCACAAGCGCCATTGCCATCGCCTTGCGCTCGCAGAATCCGAAGGTCAGGCCGTAGCCGCGGGTGAATTGCGGCGGTGCGGTTTTCGAACCCTTGAACTGGTTGATCATCTGGCATTCGGTAACGGTGATTTCGCCAATCGTGACCGGAAATTCCAGCTCGTCCATATCGACTTCGATGGTGACATCGCCCATCCGTATCTCGCCGGCGAAGGGATGGGTGCGTCCGTAGCCGCGCTGGGTCGAATAGGCCAGTCCCAGCAGATACCCTTCATCGCCGCGTGCCAAAGCCTGCAAGCGCAGATCACGGTCGACCGGAAATTCCACGGGGTCGCGAGTCAAATCGCCGGGCTCGTCATCGCTGTCCGACGCTTCATCCATTTCGACAAGACCCTCATGCGCCAGCAGATCTGTCACGCGCGGCATGACGCCCTGCATGGGCGGCGCTTCATCCGGACCGTCGGGAATTTCCCCTTCGGCGGCAAGCGCGAAATCCAGCAGGCGGTGGGTGTAGTCGAAGGTCGGTCCGAGTACCTGTCCGCCCGGCAGATCCTTGTAGGTCGCCGAGATCCTGCGCCGGATGGTCATTTTGCCTGTATCGACAGGTTTGCTTTCATACAACCGGGGCAGGGTGGTGCGGTAGGCGCGCAGCAGAAAGATCGCCTCGACCAGATCGCCGCGCGCCTGCTTTATGGCCAAGGCAGCCAGGTCGCGATCGTACAATGAGCCTTCGGTCATTACGCGGTCGACCGCCAGAGTCATCTGTTCCTTGATCTGGTCAACCGACAGTTCCGGCACTTCGGGGTCGCCGCGCCGTTCCTCGGCCAGCAGGGCATGGGCGTTTTCAATCGCCTTTTCGCCGCCCTTTACAGCAACATACATATCAGACCTCCACTCTGGTGGTGCGCGGAAGGCAGATCATCCGGGCGCCAGCGACCAGAATGATGTCGGTCCCGAGCGGGTATAGCTGCGCGTTTTCGTGCCGCGACGACCAGAACGCATCGTCGATGCCGTTAATACGGACATGATGTTCCGTCTTGATGCCGGGGCCTGTCAGTTTGACCGGGCCGTCTTCCCGCAAGTCATCGACCTGGATAATCAGGGTCGTTGACCGATCCGGGTAATCCGGTGTGCCGATGGCGAAGGCGTCCCAGGCAACGGCGTTGTCTGAACCGCGAAGAATCGCGAAAGTTGACTTGTTCGGCGTCTCCGTCGGCCGGGCGCCGGAATGAAACCCGATATAGTCGATCACGGCGTTGCCGTCGAGAGCAGGATCGATCCAGTAGGGTGTTGACAGATCGAACAGCGACAGCGCAATGGCGGCTGTGGCGGCATGCACCGGCGACGGCGGTTCGATACCGGTCGCCACGGTCGCTATCCTGCCCGGTCGCGAGAACGCGTTCAGAACGGCCCGGAACACCGCCTGGGAATCGTAGACCGGCTCAGCCAGGCCTGCCGCCAGTGTTTCTTTCCGGGGTGCCGTCAATGTCCACGCTCCATGGTAAAGAAATCGACCTTGGTCGCCGCCGCGTTAGATCCGTGCTTGGCCAGAACGGCGTCGCGGTCGGCGGCAAGGGTTGCAAGCGCCGCCTCACGAAAGGCCGGGCCGATACCCGTGTCCTGAAACAGCGCATCCAGTTTGGCGACCAGTTCGGCCCGCTGACTGTCGCGCCCTCTGATGCAGGAAACGCCGTCAATCGGTGCGCCGCTGATGGTGTCTTCAAGCGAAACAACACAGCGGGTAACGGTGACTTCGCCAAGATTGAAGGCTGCACCGGCGCCCCCGGCGCGCCCCCGAACCATTGCCAGTCCGACTTCGGGCTTGCGCAGGAAACGGAATTCCATCCCGCTTTCCATTGATTCAGCAATTTCGTTCAGTCGGGATGTGTCCGCCAGCGCAAGCGCGGTTAGCCAGTTTTTTCGGGCTTTCTGCTCGCTGGTTATGTCCGATGACATCGGAACCTCAATCGTCGAAGGGTTGGTTAACTTGTCTAGACAACTTAATGAGGGAATGCTAAACAGTCAATGTCTCTGACAAAGGTTCAACACATTAAATTTTTATGAAACAGACATTCACGGAACTTGATCGAAATGCGCTGGTGCCGGTTTGGCGCCAGATTTACAATTTGTTGTTAATGGAAATTCGCAGCGGCACGCTGGGGCCGGAAGGCAAATTGCCCTCGGCCAATACGCTGGCGGCACGGTTCAGCGTCAATCGCCACACGATCCGGCAAGCCCTCAAGGCGCTTGAGGATGAAGGGGTGGCGGAATCGCGTCAGGGCTCCGGCACGTTTCTGGTGCGGCGGGTGGTCGATTACCCGATTTCAAACAAGACACGGTTCTCCGATATCGTGCTGGCGCAGGGGATGGCGCCGTCAGGTCATATCCTGCAAGCCCGGAAGCGGGCGGCGTCGAAGGAAGTCGCGGATGCTCTTAATCTGGGCAAGCGTGCGCAGGTCATTCTGGTCGAACGGACGGTTGCCGCGGATGGTATCGTTGTCGGCATTGGCCGGCACTTCTACCCGTCCGCGCGTCTGCCCGGGTTTGAAAAAACCGTGTTCGATTCACCGGGCCTGACGGCGGCGCTGGCCCAGCATGGAATTGAAACCTATTACCGAAAGACGACAATGGTCTCGGCGCGCCTGCCGTCCTCCCGAGAGGCGCGGTTGTTAAATCAGCCGGTGACAGAACCGGTACTAGTTTCCAAGGCGCTGAATGTCGATCAGGCCGGCAAGCCTATCGAATTCGGTATCGCCCTGTTTCTGGCGAACAGAGTCAGGTTGCAATTTGATAGCGATCCTGAGAATGATCGCGTCGGCGGCTGTTTCCCGACCGCCTGACGAAAACCATTTGTTCAAGTACAGAGGATTTCATGCCAGCGATTGTATTCGACCTGGACGGCACGCTTGTCGACAGCGCGCCGGACCTGCACATGGCGGCGGTTATCATGGCCGGATCATTGGGTATCGCCGAGCCCACTCTGAAAGAAGTAACGTCGTATATCGGCAACGGCATTCCGATGCTGGTAAGACGGTGTCTGACCGCGGCCGGAATTGCCGAAAATGACGAAATTCTGGACCAGGCGGTCAAGGTTTTCATGGAAAGTTACGGCCGCGCGCCGGCTGATCTGACGGTTCCTTATCCCGGTGTTGCGGATGCGTTAACGGTGTTGAGCGGAAGCGGCGCCCCGCTGGGCGTCTGCACTAACAAGGCGGAAGCGATGGCGACGCTCGTGCTGGAGGGAACCGGTCTTCTGCCGTTTTTCGATGTCGTCATCGGTGGGGACAGGCTTGCCTGGCGGAAACCGGATCCCCGACCGTTAACCCAGGCGGTATCGGATCTTGGCGGCACGGTTAGCGAATCCATTTACGTCGGCGATAGCGAGGTCGACGCGGAAACAGCGAAGGCCGCCGGCATCAGGTTCGCGCTGTATTCCGGCGGCTACAGGAAAACGCCGGTCAGTGAATTGCCGCACGACTTCCTGTTCGAAAAATTTGCTGATCTACCCGGCTTTTGCCTTTCGGACCGATCCTGAAGCCCTCTGCATGACGCCATCCATCCGATTGTTCAGGTAACCGATCAATGTGCTGCGCGCTTTCTCGGCAGACATTTCCACGGCGTTTGCGAATGTCAGCCAGACACCGTAGGTCATGGCCCTGATTTCCTGGGCGATCTGGCCGGCTTCTTCACGCGGTAATCCGATCTGGCGAAGAGCGTGAGTCAGGTTGGATAAAAACCGTCCGGCATTGATGCGTTCGATTCGGGTCAGCGATTCCGATTCCGCGAGCTTGGAGCAGATCGCAAAAGAGCTTTTTATCATGCGGGGCTCCATCATCTCGTCGCAGACCTGCGCTTCGGTAATGGCGAATACCCGCTCATACGGAGTTTGCGCGAATTTCAGCCGCTTGAGGGTTTCTTCCCGAACGCGAAAGAACAGGTCCAGATATACAGCTTCCAGAAGCCCTTCCTTGTCATCGAAATAGTGAACGATCAGTCCGGATGTTACGCCGGCTTTTCGGGCAATGCGCTGCATGCTCGCCTTACCGATTCCGTCTTCCTCGATACACACCATCGTGGCATCGATCATTTGCCGGCGGCGTATCGGTTCCATCCCGACCTTGGGCATCTGCAGAAGCTCCCCGTTTCATCGCCGGTTCCACGAACTAGACTGAAATGCCGACGAATAACCAGTCATGCGGGCAACTATATCAAATTTTTCCGCGATTCAAACATTTATTATTGAATGACTACTTAATAATAATTATAGAGTGAGAAACGGTTCTTGAGGATACGGTCGGGAGTTTCGGAATGGATGCGCTGGTGAGGGAACGTACCGCGGATGCAGACACACGATTGCACGATGTCTGTATAATCGGTGCCGGCTTCGGCGGGCTGTGCATGGCGATCAAGGCAAGGGAGATTGGGCTTGATGTGCTCCTGCTGGAACGCGGCGACGATGTCGGCGGTACGTGGCGCGACAATATCTATCCCGGCGCGGCCTGCGACACGCAATCCCACCATTACAGTTTTTCTTTCGCGCCAAAGACCGACTGGTCGCGAAAGTTCGCGCCGCAGCCGGAAATTCTTGATTACATCCGGGATACCGCCCGATCCTATGATATATATCCGCTCATCCGGTTTAGCGAAGTCGCCCGGTCGATGGTTTTCGACGAGGAAAATGCCGAATGGCATGTCACCACTGAAAGCGGTTCGACGGTGCGGGCCCGGTTTCTTGTATCTGCCGTCGGGCTGCTGAATCAGGCATCCTATCCCGACATTCCGGGGTTAAAGGATTTTCCCGGAAACGTCGCTCATTCGGCGGAGTGGGATCCGACAGTCGATCACACTGGAAAAACCGTCGCTGTAGTCGGCAGCGCCGCGAGCGCGGTGCAGATGGTTCCGGAACTCGCCAAGGTCGCTAAGAAGGTTCTCGTGTTTCAGAGGACGCCGAACTGGATTGCATCGCGGGACGATCTGGAATTTTCGGCATGGCAGAAATGGGTGTTCAAATACGTGCCGCTGGCCCAGCGGATCTATCGCTATACAATCTACTGGCAATGGGAGCGGTCCTGGCCCGAATTTCTCGACAAGTCGCCGCAATCGGTAAAGAGCGCCGAAAAGCTGAAAACTGCCATGCGCAAGCAGGTTAACAGCGAAAAGCTGGCCGATGCGATCACGCCGTCCTATCCACTGGGGTGCAAGCGGATTCTCGTAACCGACGATTTTCTGCCCGCACTGTGTCGAGACAACGTCGAGCTGGTTACCGATCCAATCGACCGGGTCGAAGACGGAAACATCGTCGTTGCAACCGGCGACCGGTATGCGGCCGACAACATTGCGCTGGCGACCGGTTTCAAGGTGCAGGACTTTCTGCCGCGCCTGTCGTTACAGGGACGTGGCGGCCGGAATTTTCATGCTGAGATGAAGGCGGCCGGCGGACCGGAAGCCTATCTCGGCATTACCGTCCCGGGTTATCCGAACCTGTTTTTCATTCACGGCCCGAATACGTCGCTGGGGCACAACTCCGTGGTCTTCATGCTGGAATGTCAGGTGAACTACATCATGGATGCGATCCGACAGGCGAGAAAACGCGGTGCCAGCACCATCGAGGTGACGCAGGAAGCGAAAGACGCTTTCTACAACAAACTCAAGACCGCCATGCAGAAGACCGCCTGGGCCGGAAGCTGCAATAGCTGGTACAAGACCAGCGACGGCAAGATCACCGCAAACTGGTACACGCATACAGTTGAATACTGGCGTCAGACCCGAAAACTGAAAACCAGGGACTATTCCTTCCGGTAAGGATGTTATTCTGCAGCATTGGTAACGGTTGTATCTCCGTCCGGACAGGTTTTCGGCAATTTCAGCCGGAAGTAGCTTGATCCGTCGCGTTTGAATTCGATCGTCAGGTCGCCCTGCATGGCCCGCATGATCGCACGGCTGATCGTCAGACCCAGCCCGGCGCCCTGTTCGTTGTTGGAGCGGGTGCCGCGGGCAAACTTTTCGAAAACGGTTGCTGCTTCCTTGCGCGTCACGCCACCGCCATTGTCGATGATGTCGATGAAAACCGCCTTCTGCTTTTCGGCAATGACGATGTCGATGCGGGGATTTTGCGCCGCATTGTATTTCATCGCATTCGACAGAATGTTGATCAGAACCTGCCGCAGCCTGTCCGGGTTGGCGCAAACCTGCAGATCCGCCGATTCCATGGAAACCGAAATATCGACCGTGCCGTTCTGTTCAATTCCGGAAACGATTACCAGAGAGCCGTCGATTGCCTCCCGAAGGTTCAGTATGTCGGTTTCAATTTGAACAGCACCGGCTTCCAGCCGGCCGATATCGAGAATTTCGTTCAGCAGTCGGGTCAATCGGATGCTTTCGTCATGGATGATCGAGACGAACCGTTTGCGTTCCTCTGCCGTCACGTTCTCATCGTCGATCAGAATTTCCGAAAAGGAGCGGATCGAGGTCATCGGCGTCCGTATCTCATGGCTGATCTGACTCAGAAATTCGTCTTTCTGCGTATCGAGCGCCCGCAGACGCTCGTTCACGATGCGAAGTTCCTGCGCGGTGCTTTCGAGTTCCTGGGATTTCTCGGACAATTGTCGTGACGTTTCGATCAACTGCTGGGTTTCATCGGCAATATCGAACAGTTCGTTCATGCCGACGGTCTCCCGGCCGGCGATGCGCGTTACCATGGCATGCGCAGAAGCCCCGCCGATGGACCCGGCCAGTTCCCGTTCCAGTCTGTTGATGACATCGTCCGTGGCATGCGGCAGACCGCTTTCGAAACCCTGCGAGCGGGAGAAATCGTCGAACAGGCGGCGTGCCGTCTCGTTGCCCAGAATTCGCTGGGCCAGAATGAACAGATCTTCCGAATTGGCGGTGTTCTCCGAACTTGTCGTCGGTGCGCCGCCGGCCGAGCGAAAGGCATCGACGAACAGGGTGGCCTGCAGCCGCTCGAGCGCATTCGATTCCGTGAGACTGGAAATGATGATAAAGGTTAAAGCGTTGCCGCCGACGCTCCAAACGACTGCATGGACCAGCGGGTCCATGTCCTGCAGCCCGAAAAGCGCCTGCGGCCGCAGCCACTCGATACCCCAGGGGCCGTGCGCGATCGTCGAAACACTGAATATCACATCGCCGCCGAAACTGGGCAGGAACAATGTGTATATCCAGGCGAAGAAGCCGACGATCAGACCGGCGAGAGCGCCGCTGCGGGTGGCGCCGCGCCAGAATATACCGCCGAGCAGGCTGGGCAGGAACTGGGCAACGCCGACAAAGGCGATCAGGCCGATGGCGGCCAACGCGTCAGACCCGCCGCTGAACCAGAAATAAAGAAACCCCAGCCCGAGAATCGCGCCAATGCTGATCCGCCTCGATATCAGCAGTAGATCGCGGACATCGCCGCTAACGGCCTGACCCGCCGCGAGGATGCGCAGGGCTATCGGCATGACGATATGGTTAGACACCATCGTGGAAACGGCGATGGCTGCCAGAATCACCATCGACGTTGCCGAGGAAAACCCGCCGAGAAAGGCCAGCAATGCAAGATCGTTCCGCTGTTCAGACAACGGCAGGGTCAGTACGAAAAGATCGGGATTGGATCCGGGCGGCATGGCATTAAGGCCGACGATGGCGATCGGCATGATGAAGATGGTCATACCGAGAAGGTAAAGCGGGAACAACCAGGAGGCGGTCGCTACATGATGCTCCTCGATATTCTCGACGACGGTGACCTGGAACTGCCGGGGCAGACAAATGATTGCCGTTGCCGACAGGAAAGTCAGCGTTGCCCATCGCGGGCCGAAAATATCGCTGGCGCCCTGAATGGCTTCTGTCGGCACATTCGCGAATACATCGCCGAAACCGTTTGCGATGCCGAACGTGGCGAAAACGCCGACGGCGATCAGCGCGAACAGCTTCACGATCGCTTCCAGCGCGATAGCGGCGACGACACCGTGGTGCCGTTCATTCGCATCCAGGTTTCTCGTTCCGAATAGAATGGTGAACAGCGCCATGCCCGCGGCAATCCAGAACGCGGTGGTGACGCCATCCGCATCGCCGGCAATTACCTGATAGCTGCTCGTGACCGATTGTAGCTGCAATGCAATGTAAGGTGTGGTCGCGATCACCGCGATAATGGTGACGAGAACGGCGAGGCTGGGGCTTTTGCCATATCTGGATGAGATCAGGTCGGCGATCGATGTGATGCGGTGCGCCCGGCCAATGCGAACCAGTTTCCGCAGTAGCCACCACCAGCCGATAAAGACCAGTGTCGGGCCAAGATAGATGGTAACGAATTCAAGGCCGTTGCGCGCGGCCGACCCGACAGCGCCATAGAAAGTCCATGACGTACAATAGACGGATATCGACAGGGTGTAGATGATCGGCGACTGCAGCCATCGGATCGGCCTGCGCCTGGTGCGGCGGTCGACAATAAAGGCGATGACGAAGAGAAGGGCGACATAACCGAGGCAGACCGCCAGCAGGACATTGACGGTCAGCATCAGAAATCGGGCTTGGCCGATTCAGCCGAACTGCCGCTTACATCGCTGTCACGAAGCGGACCGGCCAGATAGACCGCCCCTGCTATCAGCGCGGCCCAGACAAAGAATATGTAGAAAACCGGGAAGGGAATGCCGAATACCCTGGCGTCAATCAGGGAAAGTCCGACAAAGGGCGGAAAAAGAAGAACGATGCCGACGATCAACAGGGCTATCGAGCGGTCACGATATTTGGTGCCGCCTATCTGTTTCTCACCGGACGCCTGCACCTTTTTCAAACCGTTCTAGACCGTCTGGTTGCCGGCCAATTGCTCGACGGCCGCAACCAGTTCGGCATTAGCAAACGGTTTGGTGATGAAAAGGTCGGCGCCGCACTCCATCGCGACCCGTCTGTCTTCCCGCTGTCCTTTTGCGGTCAGCATCAGAACGGGGATCGATTTCGCCCGATCGTCGGCTCGGATTTTACGAAGAACCTCGTATCCGTCCATTTCCGGCAGCATGACATCGAGGATCATGACATCCGGTGTTTCATTCAACGCATTATCCAGAGCTTTGCGACCGTCGATTTCGACAACAACGTCATAGCCTGCTCGTTGCAGCAGAAACGATAGCGACTCGACGATATTTGGCTCATCTTCCGCCAATAAAACCCGTTTTGACATGGGTTATGGTTTCCTTCCCTATCCAGACCTGTTTTTACAGGTTTATCTTTTAATTAGACCGCAGTTAGCGCGATCCTGCAATCTTCCATCTCGCCTGTCAGTACGGTTATCCGGCCAGAGGGTCGTCGACCCTGTGCCTGCAGAATTCGCGCGGGCACATTCGGCAGCCTGGACCGACTTCTTCAATCTCGGCTGCACGGGTTCTGGCATAGACGGTCATTTCAGCGTCTTCCTCGCTCAAGGCCAGCATGTCTGTCAGGTAATGTTTGGGTTTGCCGTAGCCGACCGGTCCGTATTGCCGCGCCCTGGCGATAAATACACAGCGCGTGCCGGATGGGAAAAGCGCTCTTTGGGTGAGGACGGTTTCAGTTTGCTGTTGCGCCCGGTATAAAATCCACAACGGACAGGCGGCTGCGTATCGGGAAACCGGCAGGCCCTCCAGACTTTTTCTTTCAATGATCGTTCCGGCTGCGTTGGCCCGAAAATAGCCGAATGTCGGGATACCGTCGGCCCGATGGAGCGCCGTGAGGCGATGACAGATGACCTCTGCGCCGGTCAGAAAACCATCGGCAAGGCGCTCTATATCGTAGCCCTGTCCGGCGGCCTGTTCGGTAAACCTGTCTATCGGAACCAGAATCGCGCCGACGGCATACTGCATCAAAAGACGCCGGGCCCGGTTGACGGCCAGTTCGGATTCGATCTGCGGCTGGGTTGAAATAATCGCGTCGATGACCGATACGGCATGTTCCGAGGCAAGATCTTCGGCCATTTTCCGGCGCTTGGAAGGCCGTACGCCGGAAAGCTGTTCCGCCAGTTTCGCCGCCACCTCTTCGATTTCGCCGAACCGGTTTTCCCGGGCATCGAACAACGCCTCGACTTCGTCGACCGGTGTCAGCACACGGTCGACGTCTTCCACCTTTTCCAGATACAGCGCCAGCGCTTCCCCGACATCCGTCAATCCACGGCTTTCTTCCTGGATCATCCGGTTGAAGCGGTCACGCTGGTCGGTCGTAATGTCTGAATAATCGGATAGAATTTCGCTTGCGGAGCGAACCGAAGAAATTCTTGTCAGCATTTTATGCACGGTTTCACCCAGAAACGGATCATTCGATAGTCGGTCCGACAGGATTTCCGCCCGTGTACTGGCCTCTCTCTCCGATCTCACCAGTGCGCCGATCGCCCGTGACCAGCCCGGAAACCGTCCGATCAGTTCGCTCGTTCGCTGAATTTCAACACCCAGCGCCGTAAGAGAGGGCATTTCTGCGGCTTCAAGCAGGGATTCGCGCAGCCTTCGCTCCGCAACGTCGTCGATATCCTCAAGGGTAAGTTCCAGAGCGCCGGCGATCTGTCGCAACAGCGAACCGGCAATTCGGCGTTTGTTCCATTCGATCAGGTTTAGATAGGAGGGGGATATTCCAACCTGCTTTGCCAGCGCTGCCTGGGTTATGCCCAGTTCGCGCCGCCGCTGCCTGATCCGGGTGCCCGGAATGGAATTGTCCATAAAATCCTCCATCCTGCCGGGTCGACGGGAGGTGTTTGTCAATGATTTACAGGTTAACTTATATTACTATTCAATTATTGACATATTTTTTGTTATAAAACAATTAGTTATTGTTTAATTGACATAGATCAAGGAGGATCGGCCCGCGATTAGTAATCGTCTCAGTCTGGATTGATTGCGCCAAGGGTGGTGACAAAGGTCAACCGGACAAAAACTCTTCTAGGGAGGAAGATATGAGCAAGTTCGATTTTACACGACGCGGTTTGCTTAAAACGTCTGCCGCAGCCGGTGTCGGATTGGCCGCACCGACAATCTTTACCAGCCAGTCTTGGGCCGCGGGTTACGCCAACGAACCCACGGGCGGCACGGTAACACTCGGCTTCAACGTTCCGCAGACCGGCGCATATGCCGATGAAGGCGCCGACGAACTGCGGGCCTATGAATTGGCCGTCAAACACATCAACGGCGACGGCGACGGCGGCATGCTGAATACCTTCTCGTCGAAAGAACTCGGCGGCAACGGCATCAACGGCAAGAAGGTTGAGTTCGTTACGGGCGATACGCAGACGAAATCAGATGCTGCGCGCGCAAGCGCCAAGCGCATGATTGAAAAAGACGGCGCCATCATGATTACCGGCGGTTCTTCCTCCGGTGTTGCGATCGCCGTTCAGGGGCTTTGCCAGGATGCCGGCGTCATCTTCATGGCGGGACTGACGCACTCCAACGACACAACCGGGAAGGACAAGCGGGCCAACGGTTTCCGCCACTTCTTCAACACGGAAATGTCGGGTGCGGCTTTGGCGCCCGTGCTGAAGAACAACTACGGTGCGGACCGCAAGGCCTATCACCTGACGGCTGACTATACCTGGGGCTGGTCGCAGGAAGGCTCGATCAAGAAGTACACCGAGGCCCTTGGATGGGAAACGACGGCTGCTGTCCGTACGCCGCTCGGAGCGGGTGACTTCTCGCAGTACATCACGCCGGTTCTCAATTCCGGCGCCGACGTTCTGGTGCTGAACCACTATGGCCGCGATATGGTGAATTCGCTGACGCAGGCGGTTCAGTTCGGTCTGCGTGACAAGGTCGTCAACGGCAAGGAATTCGCCATTGTCGTTCCGCTCTACAGCCGTCTGATGGCTCAGGGTGCGGGTGAAAACGTCAAGGGAATCTTCGGGTCCACCAACTGGCACTGGTCGCTGCAGGACGAAGGCTCGAAAGCATTCGTCAAGTCCTTCGGTCAGGAATACGGCTTCCCGCCCAGCCAGGCTGCGCATACCTGCTACTGCCAGACGCTTCTGTACGCGGATGCGTGCCAGCGGGCCGGCACTTTCATGCCCTCCGGCGTCGGTGCGGCATTGGAAGGCTTCACCTTCGATGGTCTCGGCAACGGACCGACAGAGTACCGTGCCGCCGACCACCAGTGCTTCAAGGACGTTCTTGTCGTGAAGGGTAAGGAAAACCCGAGCTCCAAGTTCGACGTTCTGGAAGTTGTTGAAGTAACGCCGCGGGCGCAGGTCGAATATCCGGCCGAGCTGCTGGGCGGCGAATTGGGTCCGTATAACAACGGCGCCTGATTTCAATCGATAGTACTTTATCGGCCGCCCTCTGCAGTCCGAACTAGGGGGCGGCCGGTTTTTCCGGGGGGATTGAATCGATGGACGCAATCTTACTGCAGGTGTTGAACGGCCTGGACAAAGGCGGCGCCTATGCGCTGATCGCCCTTGGCCTGACACTGATTTTCGGCACGTTGGGTGTCGTGAACTTCGCACATGGTGCGCTGTTCATGCTTGGTGCGTTCTGCGCTGTAACCGTCAAAGCCATATTAAGTATGGAAAAGATAACCCTGGACCCGGAAAAACTGACGGCCTGGGGTACGCCGATGGAAATTCGGCAGCCGTTTGTCGAGTTATGGTTCGGTGATTTCGGGGCGACGGTGCTGAATTTCGCCGTGCCGATTTCAATACTGGTGGCGATACCGGTCATGCTGCTGATAGGAATCGCGATGGAACGCGGGCTAATCCGGTTTTTCTACAAGCGTCCGCATGCCGACCAGATTCTGGTGACCTTCGGTCTGGCGATTGTCGCGCAGGAATTGATCAAGAGTGTTTTTGGCGCCAACCCGATTCCGCAGCCGGCCCCTGATCTCGCCAGCGGCATGCTCGATTTCGGCATTCTCATCGGGTTCGATGCCGGTAATATTGTTTATCCGGCTTGGCGATTGATCTATTTTCTTTTTTCCGTCGGTGTCATCGCCGCCGTGTTCGCCTTCCTGCAATTCACCAGTTTCGGCATGGTTGTGCGTGCCGGTATGGCAGACCGTGAAACGGTGGGCCTGCTGGGCATCGATATCGACAGCCGGTTCACCATCGTATTCGGAATAGCCGCGGTTGTCGCCGGACTGGCCGGCGTGATGTACACGCCAATCCTCAGTCCCGATTATCACATGGGCATGGATTTCCTGGTTCTCAGTTTCGTTGTGGTTGTTGTCGGCGGAATGGGGTCGCTGGCCGGCGCGGTTGCGGCCGGTTTCCTGCTGGGCATTCTGCAAAGCTTCGCGTCGATGAATGAAGTTAAGGACATTCTGCCGGGTATCGATCAGATCATCATCTACCTGATTGCGGTTGTCATTCTTCTGCTTCGGCCCCGTGGCCTGCTTGGCCGCAAAGGCGTGATGGAGTCCTGATCATGAAAATCTTCAAATTAAGCAGAAATGATGCCCTCCTGATGGTGGCATTCACGTTCTTTGTCTTTGCCGGCCCGGTTATTCTGTCGCCGATCGGCGCGGGGTATCCCGACCTGTTACAGAAGTTCGCAATCTTCGGGATCTTCGCGCTCGGTTTTAACATTCTGTTCGGTCTGACCGGCTACCTGTCTTTTGGTCATGCTGCCTTTCTGGGTGTCGGGTCTTATACGGCCGTCTGGACATTCAAGCTGTTCAGCATGAACCCAGTACCGGCTATCATTCTGGCGGTTATCGTCGCAGGACTGTTTTCGGCCGCCATCGGATACGTTTCCCTGCGTCGTACCGGGATTTACTTCTCCATCCTGACCCTGGCCTTCGCCCAGATGTGCTACAATCTGGCCTACTCGGTGCTGACGCCGATCACCAACGGGGAAACCGGCCTGCAGTTGACGCAGTCCGACCCGCGCGTGCTTGACGTCGCATTCGGCCGGGACTACGGCGCCGTTCTTCCGACTTCCGATTTCTTCGGTATCGAAATGACGGGTTATAGCGGATTTTACTTTTGTGCGGTGATGCTCGTTATCTGCTTTTTCATTGCCTTGAGAATTTTCCGGTCGCCGTTCGGCATGATGCTGCGGGCAATCAAGTCCAACCAGAATCGCATGCGGTATACCGGTTTCAACACGAGGCCTTATACGCTGGCGGCGTTCATCATCTCCGGCATGTACGCCGGTCTTGCAGGCGGTCTTCTGGCGGTAACGGATCCGCTGGCCGGTGCCGAACGCATGCAGTGGACCGCTTCGGGCGAGGTCGTTCTGATGACAATCCTGGGCGGCGCGGGGACACTGTTGGGGCCGATTATCGGCGCCGGCGCCATCAAGTATTTCGAAAATATCTTCTCGGCCTTCAATGAAGGCATCCTGATGGACGTCTACAGCTTCCTGCCGGAAGGCCTGCAGCACTTCATGGTGACAGTATCCTCGCTGTTTGTCGGCGAAGGCTGGCACCTGACACTCGGCGCGTTGTTCATGCTGATCGTTATTTTTCTGCCGGGCGGCCTGATGGAAGGCTTCAAGCGGCTTTACGGTCTGGCGCGACAGCTAACCGGCAAGAACGATAAAGAAAAACCCAAACATGACACAGCGGCTGCGGAATAGGGGGCGGTGACATGAGCATTCTTTCTGTAGCGAATGTAAACAAGCGTTTTGGTGGCCTGAAAGCCCTGAACGAGGTCAATCTGGAAGTCGAGCAAGGCAAGGTCCACGCCATTATCGGCCCGAACGGCGCCGGCAAGTCGACCCTGCTGAACTGCTTTGTCGGTCGGCTGGAGCCGGATACCGGTACGGTGACGTTCGATGGCAAGTCGCTGCTGGGAATCGAGCCCTACCAGATCAATCAGGCGGGCGTCAGCCGGGTCTTTCAGACACCGGAAATCTTCGGCGATTTGTCGCTGCTGGAAAACGTCATCATACCGGCTTTTGCGAAAAAGTACGGCGCCTTCAAGATCAATGCATGGACGACGGTCGACGACGAATCGGACCTGCAGAAAAAGGCGATGGACATGCTTCAGGATGTCGGCCTTCTGGAAAAAGCCGGCGATGTGGCCGGGCAGTTGTCTCGCGGCGACAAAAGGCGTCTCGAACTCGCGATGTGCCTTGTTCAGGAACCGAAGCTGTTACTTCTGGATGAGCCCACTGCCGGTATGTCGCGGGCCGATACAAACAGCACGATTGATCTGATGAAACGCATCGCCAGCCGCGGGGTGACGATGGTTGTGATCGAGCATGACATGCATGTCGTGTTTTCACTGGCGGACAAGATTTCCGTACTGGCTCAGGGAACAGTGATCGTCGAGGATCATCCTGAGAACATCAAAGGCAATCCCAAGGTACAGGAAGCGTATCTTGGCGGGGCGCATCTCTGATCGCTCTGGGAACAATGGAGGAAGTGATGGCTACTCGGGAATCGACACAGAAGCCGGCAGGCGACAAGCCATTCGCAGATGGCTTTCCCAGTAAGAAACCGACGATCACAACCGGGGGCCAGCCGGCCTTCTTTTCCTGCTGGGATATTCACGCCTACTACGGTGAAAGCTATATTGTTCAGGGGGTGTCATTCGATGTTCGCGAAGGCGAGATCGTGGCATTGCTCGGCCGGAATGGCGCCGGCAAGACCTCCACCCTGCGGGCGATTGCCAGGGTTGATAACCCGGCGCTTCAGCACGGGGAAATCTGGCTCGATCACCAGCCCCTGCATGAAATGAAAGCATATCAGGCGTCACGGTTCGGAATCGGGCTGGTTCCGGAAGACCGGCGTATCATTCAGGGGCTTACCGTAGAGGAAAACCTGCAACTTGCGCAGATCGCGCCGCCTGTCGGCTGGTCGATCGAACGTATCTACGATCTTTTCCCGAGGCTTGGCGAACGGCGAACCCAGGAAGGAACGACATTGTCAGGCGGCGAGCAACAGATGCTGGCGATCGGCCGTACCCTTGCCCGTGACGTGAAGCTGTTGCTGCTGGACGAACCTTACGAAGGGTTGGCGCCTGTTATTGTTCAGGAAATCGAAAAGACGCTGGACCAGATCAAGAAGCTGGGCATGACCACGATTATCGTCGAACAGAACGCTATCGCAGCGCTTCATCTGGCTGACCGCGCGATTATCCTGGATATGGGGCAGGTTGTGTTTGACGGCAAGTCGCAGGAAGTTCTGGATAATTCCGATCTGCGCCAGCAGTATCTGGCGATCTGATCGTCCTATTGATTGGGGGATTCCCCGGTGACTGACGAACGGCAAAATCCGTACCCGACTCTGGCCCTCAATACCAAGGTTGAGGAAGATTTCGTGGCCCCTCTGACATCGGTCAGGGGAGCACTCGAGATTCTGCGGGATTTTCCGCATCTCAACGCCCACGAACAGCAGCGATTTGTCGAAACGGCGTTGCGCGGGTGTCTGCGTCTGGAACAAAGTATCGATCAACTATCCGCCGCCGTTTACGCGGCCGGACAAAAGGCTGTCGAGGATCCTCCGGCCGAACCCGATTCTGCAATCGACGACGAGTACCGAAACCGGATCCATTTTCTGGCGGATCAGGATATTGTTGAGCTTGATTTCAGCAACTTTGCCTTTACCGGTTCATCAGTGGTCAACGCCTTCTTCGACAGTCTGGAACGACTGGTCGAACCGACCGGGCATAGCTGGTATTTCCTGATCAACCTTACTGAGTGCAGTATCTGGCCTGAATCGTGGGTTGCTTTTGCTCACCGAAGCAAGCGCATCAATCATACCTGTTCGCTGGGAACAGTGCGTTACACGGATACGGGCGATGCAGAGGCATCGGGGTCGGATGTATTCGCTTCACGCGAAGACGCCATCCGCCGGATCGAAACCCTGAAATCGGAAACGCGCTAGTTCGCGTTTCGATTGACCTGGAAAGAACCGGCGCACGTGTGCAAACAGCCTGATGATTCAATAAAACAAAAGCAATAGACCAAAAACAAAGAATTTACAGAAGCAATAGGGTATCATCACCCTGCCTGATGGCCGTTCTTTCGATGAATTCCGCTATATCGGTTTCACATCGGCGCAATTGCAACGCTAATCAAATTACCGCTTCGAGGGCTCAATGATACATAAGCGAATTCGACCGTTTAACACCAAAGTAACCTATCCCGAACAGAAACTGGATAACGATCTGTGTCAGGCTGTCGTTGCCACCGGCACGACCGTTTTCGTCCGTGGCCAGATCGGGCAGAATCTCGACACCAGCGAAAGCGTCGGCATCGGCGACCCGGCGGCGCAGACGCATCAGGCGATGCAGAATATCGATATGCTGCTGAAAGAGGCCGGTTCGGAACTGGCGCATATATGCCGGTTGGTCATTTACCTGACGGATATCCGCTACCGGGAAGCCGTATATACGGTGATGGGACAGTATCTGAAAGGCGTTTATCCCGTTCAGACCGGACTTGTCGTGCCGGCGCTTGCGCGGCCGGAATGGCTTGTTGAGATAGAGGCGACGGCGGTTATTCCGGCAGGTGAGACATGACTTTTTCGATTGTAGCCCGGTGCGCCGATACGGGCATGTTCGGGGTCGCGGTATCCTCTTCGTCACCCGCTGTCGCCGCCCGCTGCGCCTATGCACGCGCCGGGGCCGGCGCGGTCGCCAGTCAGAATGTCACCGATCCGACCCTTGGTGAAAAGGTTCTGGATTTGATGCAAAGGGGTGCTACGGCCGAAGAGGCGATCGGCATTATCGAACGAACGGCGCGTTTTATCGAATACCGTCAGGTACTGGCGGTCGACGGCGCGGGCGGATCGGCTGTCTACTCCGGAACGCATGCCTTGGGGACGGTCGGAGAAGCGCACGGCGAGAACGTCGCCAGTGGTGGCAACCTGCTCGCGAACTCGTCAATACCACAGGCCATCGTCGATGCCTTTACGGCTAGCACGGGACCACTCGGGGTTCGGCTTCTGACAGCGATGCAGGCCGCCGTCGATGCAGGGGGAGAAGCAGGGCCGATCCACTCTGCGGGGATGAAGCTGGTGGATAAGGTCTCCTGGCCGGTTGCCGATCTGCGGGTGGACTGGACCGAATCCTGTCCGGTGGCCGAACTGAATAAGCTGTGGGATATCTACGAACCGCAACTGGAAGCCTATGTTACCCGGGCGCTGAACCCGTCGGATGCTCCCAGCTATGGCGTTCCCGGCGACGAATAGATGACCAGCCGGTTTACCCTTCGGCAGCTTGAATATTTCGTGGCGGCGGGTGAAGCCGGCAGCATCACCATCGCATCAGAGCGTATTAACGTGTCGCCGCCGTCTATATCTGCGGCAATCTCGCATCTCGAACGGGAATTCGGCATAGACCTGTTCGTGCGCCATCACGCACAAGGGCTTTCGCTTACGCCGGGCGGGCGACGGTTCTACAACGAGGCGCGGGTCATGCTGGAAAAGGCCGGTTCGCTGTACGATCTGGCCAGCGATATTTCCCAGATCGCTCGAGGCCCGCTGACCGTTGGCGGGTTATCGACCCTGGCGCCGATGCTGCTGCCCCCTTTGCGCAAAACATTCGAAAGCGATCACTCCGAAGCCAGGATCACGATTCTGGAAGCCAACCAGATCGATCTGTTCGCGAAATTGCGCCGGGCGGAGATTGATGTCGCACTGACCTACGATCTGGAAGTTCCCCGTGATATTTCGTTCGAGCCGCTGGTTTCGCTGCCGCCCCGCATCATGGTCGCGGCGGATGATCCTGTTGCGAAGAAAAAATCTCTTACGCTCGAAAGTATCTCGGACCGGCCGCTCATTCTTCTCGATCTGCCGCTTAGCCGGGAATACTTTCTATCGCTGTTCCAGGACGCCGGTCTGAAGGCGAATGTCGGCGACCGCACGGAAAACATGTCGATGATCCGGTCGCTGGTGGCGAACAGGTTCGGCTATGGTCTGGTTAACTTCAAGCCGAAGAGCAACACCACATTCGATGGCAAGTCCGTCCGTTACCTGACGCTGGAAGGCAATCACAAGAGCCTGACCATCGGGTTGGCGACGATGCAGAGCGAACGCAAGACAGGCGTTCTGGAAGCCTTCGAGGCTCATTGCAGGGAACAGATATCGGATAGAAGCGTCCCGGGCATGGGGCCTGTTTAGGCCAGGCCGTAAACTCATAGACGAAAGAGGATTTTGCCCGTGACGGATCTGGATGGACCGGAAGTCTGGCGATTGCAGCGCGATGCAGCGGCATCGGGCAAGATCGACAGACGATCGGCGCGCCAGATCCGCCGGGCCGGAACGGCTGGTCGGTCGGGCTGCCCCTGCGGCGTCAATCCGCCTTGCCGATGCACAGGCATCGCCTTCGGCGCATTTCCTGGCATTGACAGGCCGAATCGGTCAGCAAAAACTCTCTTCGTTTATGAGTCTACGGCCTAATCCGCACATAATCTGTCGATCAGCGTTTCCAGCATTCTGTCGCACAAATCCAGTTGTTCTTCAGTGATGAATTCGTCCGGTTTGTGTCCCTGCTGCATGGAGCCGGGGCCGCAGACGACGGTAGGAACTTCCAGTTTCTCGCTAAACAGCCCGCCTTCGGTGCCGAAGGCGACTTTTATCGTGGCGTTCGCACCGGTCAGCGATTTGATGAAGCTCACGATCTCTGCATTCGGAGCTGTGTCGAGCCCCGGATAGGCATTCACCGTTTCGATCTCGACGGATGCTTCGGGAAAGTCATCGCGATACCGGCTTGCGATCTCCTCGGCCGATGCCTTGATCGTGGAGAGGATCGCTTGCGGATCGTCGGCTTTCAGATGCCTGATCTCAAAATCGACGGCTGCCTCGTTCGGCACGATGTTCAAAGCGGTGCCGCCGGTGATGATACCGGCATGCACGGTCGAATAGGGAATATCGTAGTCGCCGTCGCGCGAACCGTGCTCGGCCAGATGCTGCTGTTCCTTGCGCAGGGCCTGAATGAACTCGCTTGCCAGATGGATGGCGTTCAGACCGCCGGGGGCGAGGGCCGAGTGAATTTCCCTGCCGTGAAATGTTGCCCGAAGGGCCATCTTGCCTTTGTGTCCGGTAGCGACGGACAGCGATGTGGGTTCGCCGATCAGACAGAACGCGGCGCGGTGCGGCGACGTCTGTAACCAGTCGAGCAGATGGCGGACGCCGACACAGCCGATCTCTTCGTCGTAGGAAAACGCCAGATGGAGCGGCCGCTTCAGGGGGCGTTTTTTCGCGAGAGTGGCGGCGCGGATTGCGCAGGCGATAAACCCTTTCATGTCGGTTGTGCCGCGTCCATACAGACGCCCGCCGCGTTTCGTCAGCTTGAATGGATTGACCGTCCAATTCTGGCCGGCGGTCGGTACGACATCCGTATGGCCTGAAAGAATTACGCCGGGAATGTCTGTCGGACCGATTGTCGCGAAGAGGTTGGCATTCGCATCGTTGCCGCCGGTAACGAGTTCCGAGGCAATGCCGGCCTGTTCCAGAACGACCCTGACATAGTCGATAAGGTCTCTGTTCGGTGTGCGGCTGACGGACGGAAAGGCAATCAGGCGATCAAGCAGGTCGACCGTGTTGTGTGGCGCTTCGATGGCGCTGTTCGATAACGTATTCATTTTCATAGACTTTCACACGGCAGGTCGTGCGCTAATTCGTACTTTCCGAAGCAGCGCTTCTGAAATCTGTGATTTTCCGACCCTGTTGAATGACCCAAGATGAAACCTGAGTTATCCGGTGCGTCCTGATACCGGCACCGTGATGCGTCTGCAACGTAGTCGATGTTTCCGATCCGTTGTAACCGGCTCGGCGAATGTGTTGAAAAAATTGAAAAGTTGGACGTACACTCAAGGACTTCGGGAGGTCTGGACAGCCTAATAAAAATACACAGGCGTTTTTGGGCACAATTTGGGAGATTTGAAAATGGATGCGTTCGACAAGATTAAAGACGATCTGATGAGCGGTAAAATAAGCCGCCGTCATGCAATGCAGTTGATGGCCGCGACAGGCGCCGTTGCCGTAACGGGCGCCATGCCGTCCAGCCGGGCGAAGGCCGCAGCGGAAGATCATCCGATGTTCTTCACCTGGCCGGGGTACGATGACCTCAATTTTTACAAAGCCTATATCGAAAAACACGGCGGCGAGCCTCGTTTCAGCCTCTGGGGCGATGAAGAAGAAGGCGTGGCCAAGCTGGTTTCCGGGTTTTCGCCCGACCTGATTTTCCCGTGCGCCTACAAGATCAAGAAATGGTACGAGACCGGTCGCCTCGGCGCGATCGACACCAGCAGGCTCTCGGAATGGGACAACGTGTTTCCGGCGCTGCGCAAGATGGAAGGTGTTGAACAGGGCGGCAATGTCGTCTGGGTGCCGATCGACTGGGGTCAGACATCAGTTCTGTACCGCACCGATCTGGCGCCGGAATATGTCGACAATGAGACCTGGGGTATCCTGTGGGATGAGAAGTACCAGGGCCGCGTCGCGGCTTTCGACAGCCTTGTCGATGCCGTTGTTGTCGGTGGTCTGATGGCCGGTATCGATAACATTTTCGACTACACGGATGATGCCGACCTGGAAGCGACCCGCGAATGGACACGCAAGCTGGTTCAGCAGGTTCGTTTCTTCTCCAACGACCCGACGACGCTTGAACAGGCGCTGGCATCCGGTGAAGTCGTCGCAGCGACAACCTGGAATGAATCCCTTGTCCGGCTGAAGAAGCAGGGCCTGCCGGTTGCCTTTATGAGCCCGAAAGAAGGGGCCATGACCTGGGTCTGCGGTATGTCGATCATCAAGGACAGCCCGCTGGCGGACAAGGCGCACGATATGATCGACGCGATGATGCAGCCCGATGCGCGTGAATACGAAATGACCGAATTCGGATACGGATCTGCCGTTGAAACGCCGTACAAGACCATGGACAAGGCGGTTCTTGCGGAACTTGGGCACAGCGACAACCCGACGGACGCGTTGAATGTCGGTATCTTTCAGCTTGAACTGCAGGGTGAAGAGCGTCTTCAGGAAATGTTCGACGAGGCGAAGGCTGGTCTTTGATCGGCCGTTGAACGCATGGAAGCCACCGGTAATACGTTTTGCCGGTGGCTGTCCTGCGTGAACCATTTTTCCGGATGGCCTGACCCGGTCGAAGAGCGAAACGTATATGGCAGTAGAGACAGCAAAGACGGATAACACGCCGGCTTCGAGCGGCGGGTTCGCCGTCAGCGCCGAAACACGGCGGGGTTTCACCCTGCTGTCGCCAACGCTGACCCTGATGGTGGTGGCGCTCGGTTTTCCGATCGTGGTGCTGATCGGCCTCAGCTTCTGGACCCAGTCCGGCATGCACATGACGCCGGACTTTTCCTGGATTAACTACGAAACCTTCTTTTCGAAAAAAATCTACCCGCTGATCCTGTGGCGGTCGATCCAGATTTCGGCGCTGGTCTCTCTCGTTACGATCCTGCTTGCCTATCCAGCGGCCTATTTCGTGGCCTTCAAGGTCAAGAAGCACAAGATCATCTGGCTTATCCTGATCACCCTGCCGTTCTGGACCAGCTATCTGCTGCGGGTTTTCGCCTGGAAAATCATTCTTGGCTACAATGGGGTCGTCAATTCCGGCCTTCTGAGCCTGGGAATAATCGATGAACCGCTGACCTTCATGCTTCACAATCTGGAAGCCGTGGTGATCACACTGGCTCATGCCTGGGCCGCCTTTGCCATTCTGCCAATTTACGTTTCGCTTGAAAAAATCGACCGGTCGCTGCTGGAAGCGGCAGCCGATCTGGGGGAAGGCCCGGTCGGCAGCTTTTTCAGGGTTACGCTGCCGCTGTCGCTGCCGGGGGTTATCGCGGCGCTGCTGCTGGTTTTCATTCCGACAGTCGGCGACTATGTCACGCCGAAACTGGTTGGCGGCAATACCGGCATCATGATCGGCAATATCGTTCAGTCTCAATTCGGCCGCGGAAACAACTGGCCGATGGGTGCGGCGATTTCCGTCGTATCGATGATCACCATCACGGGTGTCGTTTGCGGATTCCTGCTGTTGTTCTATCAGATCAAGAAGCGACTGGTATGAGAATAGGCTCGAAAAAACTGCCGATCAGCGGCCTCGGCGCCTATACGGTGGTCTACCTGACATTTATCTATTTGCCGGTTCTGTTTCTGCCGCTGTTTTCTTTCAATGACGGCATCTATGTGGCGTTTCCGCTTAAGGGTTTCACCCTTGAATGGTATGAAACGATGTCTGAAAGCCAGGGTCTGCTTCTGGCATTCGAGAACAGTGTGAAAGTAGGCATTGCGGTGTCGATCATCAGCACCGTTTTCGGCACGCTGGCGGCCAAGGCCTTCACCCGGTACACGCTACCCTTCAACAGCATTATCAAAGGGTTTATCGCTGTTCCGCTGGTTATTCCGCTGATCATTCTGGGCATTTCCCTGATGGTTGTGCTCAACCAGGCCGGCATTGACCTGTCGCTTTTCACCATTGCGCTCGGCCATGTCGTGATCTGCGTACCGTTTTCGATGCTGGTGATGATGTCGCGCCTGGAAGGGTTCGACAAAGGACTGGAAGAGGCGGCGCAGGATCTGGGTGAAACACCGTGGATGACATTCTGGCGGGTGACGTTCCCGCTCGCCATGCCGGGCATCGTTGCAAGCCTGCTGCTGTGTTTCACAATATCATTCGACGAGTTTCTGCTCGCGTTCTTCCTCGCGGGCGATCAGGCGACATTGCCGGTTTATATATGGAGCCAGCTTCGGTTCCCCAACAAACTGCCCAGCGTTCTCGCATTGGGGTCGTGCATTCTGGTGGCCAGCGCCGTTATCGTCGTGCTGGCGGAACTGGTCAGGAGACTGGGTGTTCAGGCGCCCAAAGAGGGACAATAAGCTATGAGTGATTCCAGTTTCATCTCCATTCAGAACGCGGCCAAGCATTTCGGGCCTGTAAAGGCCGTTGACGACGTTTCTTTCAATATCGCGCGGGGTGAATTCTTTTCCCTGCTCGGTCCGTCCGGCTGCGGCAAGACGACATTGATGCGGATGATTGCCGGCTTTGAAGAGGCGACGCATGGCGAAGTGTTCATCGACGGTCAGCCGATGGGCCGCATTCCGCCGCACAAGCGTCCGGTAAACATGGTGTTCCAGAACTATGCGATCTTTCCGCATCTGACGGTGCGCCAGAACATTGCCTTCGGCCTTCGCAAGGACAATCTGCAGAAAACCGAAATCAACGATCGTGTCGACGAAGCGCTGGAAATGATCAAGTTGTCCGGCTACGGCGAGCGTGGCGCGACCCAGCTTTCGGGTGGGCAGCGCCAGCGGGTCGCGCTTGCCCGTGCCCTGATCAAAAAGCCCAAGGTGCTTTTGCTGGACGAGCCGCTCGGCGCGCTGGACAAGAAACTCCGCGAGCAGATGCAGCTTGAGTTGCGCGCGCTGCAGAAAAGCGTCGGTATCACCTTCATCTTCGTTACCCACGATCAGGAAGAAGCGATGACGATGTCTGACCGCATCGCTGTGATGTCTGACGGCAAGGCGCTCGAGATTGACAGTCCGGCCGCTTTGTACGAGAAGCCGAAAACGCGGTTCGTTGCGGACTTCCTGGGATCGATGAACTTTTTCGATGGAACGGTGAAAAGCGTCGAGGGCAGCAACGCCGTCGTCGAGACGAAGCAGGCCGGGCCGGTTACAATTCGCAACGCGGCGTACCAGCCGGCAGTCGGCGCCAATGTGATTGTCGCTGTCAGGCCGGAAAATGTACTGGTTTCCGAAACGGAGCCGCAGAATACGGAAAACAGGGTTCGGGGAAAGATCAACGCCGCCGCTTATCTGGGTGACCGGTCTCACATATACGTTTCGGTCGACGGGGGCGACGATCCGATTCTGACGCTTATGCAGAACCTTGGCGGCGCGGCGTCGCGTATGGGCGGAGAGCAGAACGATGTCTGGCTGCACTGGGCGGAGGACGCCGCCATTTTGCTGCCGGAATGACAATGGTAATGGTGATGTCATGAACAGGAAACTGGCCGGCCCCTTAATCGCTGTGCTGGGTTTCGGCATCGTTGCCGGGGCGGGGGTGTACGCATTCGAAAAATATAAGGAGCAGCAGGCGTTCGAAGCTTTGCTGAAGGACTGCGGTTCCTGCGCCAACAGGCATTCGGCCCATCTGCGCAACAAGGCCTTGGAGGAATAGGCCGGGACAGGCGAACTGACACTTGAATCTCAGGACAAACAGAACTGACCGGCAGGACCGGATACAGGGAGGAAAGTCATGGAAAGCAACTTCAACTACGATACCAAGGACATCTGGCAAAAGGACAAGGATCACCACGTTCATCCCTGGACGGATTTTGCCGATTTCAAGGAAAAGGGATCGATGGTGGTCGCCGAGGCCGAGGGTGCGTATGTCTTCGATTCAGATGGCAATCGCTATCTGGACGGTATTGCCGGCCTGTGGTGCGTCAATGTCGGTTACGGACGTGACGAGATCGCCCAGGCCATGGCGGATCAGGCGCGGCGGATGGTGTACTATTCATCCTTCGGGGCGCATACATCCGTGCCGGCGGCTGAACTTTCAGCCAAGGTCTGCGAGCTTGCGCCCGACAACCTCAATCATGTCCTTTTCGGAACCGGCGGGTCGATGGCCAACGATTCCGCGATCCGGATTATCCATTTCTATTTCAACCGGTTGGGAAAACCGACGAAGAAAAAGATCATTACCCGCAAGGAGGGGTATCACGGCAGCACCTATATGGCGATGTCGCTGACTGGCGTAGAATTCGATCACCAGGGGTTCGACATTATCGGCGAGGAACTGATTGCGCGGATTTCGACGCCGACCATGTATCGGCGGCCGGACGGGATGAGCGAGTCGGAATATCTAGAGCATCTTGCAAAGGAATTCGAGGACAAGATCATCGAACTCGGGCCGGACAATGTCGCGGCCTTTATCGCCGAGCCGATCATGGGGGCCGGCGGCGTGAATGTGGCGCCGAAAGGCTATCACAAGCGCATGTTCGATATATGCAAGAAGTACGACATGATTTACATCTCGGATGAAGTGGTGACGGCGTTCGGTCGCCTCGGCCACTTTTTCGCATCCGAGGACGTGTTCGGCATCAAGCCGGATATCATTACCTGCGCGAAAGGTTTCTCGTCTGCATACGCACCGCTATCCGGTACGCTGGTATCTGACGAGTTCTACGATGTGATCAGCGTACCGCAGGCTGAAGGAGCGATGTTCACGCATGGTTTCACCTATTCCGGTCACCCGGTATGCTGCGCTGCCGGCCTGAAGAATATCGAGATCATGGAGCGCGAGGATATCTGCGGTCATATCCGCAATGTCGGGCCGTATCTTGAAGAACGGCTTTCCACATTGTCTGACCTCGAAATTGTCGGCGATGTTCGGGGCAGCCACTTCATGATGTGCGTTGAAAACGTCGCCAACAAGGAAACCAAGGAACTGTTTCCGGGCGATGTGGCTATCGGCAACCGTATTGCTGATGCCAGTCAGAAACGCGGCGTTCTGGTGCGCCCGATTGCTCATCTGAACGTGTTGTCGCCGCCGCTGATCCTGTCCAAGGCGGAAATCGACCACATGGTTGCCGTATTGCGGGAAGGCATCGAGGAGGTACAGCAGGACCTGAAAAAAGAAGGGTTGTGTGGCGGATAAGGTTTCCTCGTCCGATATTCTGATACAGGAGCAGTAATCATGGAAGCGCAAGCCAGCCAGTCCGGATTCAATGAATGGACTATCCCCTGGGAAGCACCGGACTGTGAGGAGATCGATCAACTGAAGGCGGGGCGGTTTCAGCCGCCTGATTACGAATTGTCGCCGCAGGATATCGAAACCTATCAACGTGACGGCGTGGTGTTTCTGAAAGGCGCCTTTGCCGATTGGGTGGACCCGCTTCGCGCCGGGTTGTCCCGCAATGTCGCAAACCCGGACAGTTATCGGTTTCCGGCGGAAAGTACCAACCCGGGTGAGCCCGGTCGTTTCTTCGATTCCTACTGCAACTGGCCCCTGATACCGGAATACCGGGATTTCGTTTTCCATTCGCCGGCAGCCTCAATTGCCGGTCAGGCGATGCAGGCGTCGCAGGCGCAGTTTTTTCACGAACATGCCTTCATGAAGGAACCCGGCACGCAGAAGGCGACACCCTGGCACCAGGATATGCCGTATTATTGTGTAACGGGAGAACAAACCTGCTCCGTCTATGTGGCGCTGGATCAGGTCGATATCGATCTTTCCGTCAAGTATGTTAAAGGTTCGCATCTTTGGGGGAAGCTGTATCATCCGAAAGTCTGGCTGGACGGTGAGGATTTCAACACCGTGGATGAAACGATGGAGCCGGTGCCGGACATCGGCGGAAATCTTGATCAGTACGATATTGCAAGCTGGGCACTAGAGCCTGGCGATACGATCCTGTTTACCTTCCGCACCTTGCACGGTACGTCGGACGGCGTCATGCGCAAAGGCAGAAGCGCCTTCTCCACGCGCTGGATGGGCGATGATGTTCGCTATTGCGATCGGCCCGGTGAAACGACGTCGCCCCCCTATGAGGCTCACGGCATGCGCGAAGGCGACAGGATGAGGGAAGACTGGTTTCCTGTGGTCTGGCGAAGGGCCTGACTCTCAAAATCACCCGTACGTCGAAAAATTCGACGAATCTGGCGAAAACTTTGCAATATGTCGAGCGGTTGTCTCGAAGAATCCGGCTGTAATTTTCATGACAAAGCCGCTGGAGAAACCGGACATGCAATTCCAACTCGCCATCAATATGGAACGGATCGACGACAGCATCGACATGCGCGATGTCGCCAGACACACGCTGGAAATGGTGCAGATGGCCGATGCCGGCGGGTTCGATCTCGTCTGGGCTGCGGAACATCATGCGCTGGAAATGACCATTGCGCCGAACCCGTTTCAACTGCTGACCTGGTGGGGCGAACATACCGACCGCATTCGGCTGGGAACGGCCGTCTGCGTCGCCGCCTACTGGCATCCGATCCGGCTGGCCGGTGAGGCGGCGATGACCGACCTGCTGACCGGCGGCCGGCTGGATTTCGGTATAGGTTCCGGCGCATATCAGCGCGAATTCGACCGCATGCATCCGGGTCTGAAACAGTCCGACGGATGGCGCTATATGCACGAAATGCTGCCGGCGCTTAAGGGGCTCTGGCAAGGCGACTACGAACACGATGGCGAATTCTGGTCTTTCCCGACCTCGACATCGGTGCCGAAGCCTCTGCAAAAGCCGTATCCGCGTCTTTGGACTGCGGCACGGGCGCCGATCACCTACGATTTCGCGGTTGCGAATGAAATCAATATCACCTCCTGGCCGCTGACCCGCCCGATGTCGGAAGCCGAACTGTATAAACAGCGGCTCGATGACGCGATGGCCAATAATCCCGGCAGACCACGCCCGACCTTTGCGATGATGCGCCATACGGCGCTGTACGGCCGCAAGGAAGACTGGATGGTGCCGGTTCGCGCGGCGCAGCGGCAGCTTTCGCAATTTGAAAACCTGTTCAAGAATCTTGGCGATGTCGAAAACGGATTCCCGAAATCGGCGGAATTCGGCGAGCTGGAAAACCGCGATGAATACAACCCGGAAATGCTGACCGAAAATCTGATGTTCGGCACGCCGGATCAGGTGATTGAAAAGCTGCGCCGGTATGAAGATCTCGGCGTCGATGCTTTCATCTACTATGCAAGCCTTGGTCTCGGTCAGGCGGAACAGAAGCGGTCGCTGGAACTGTTCGTGAATGAAGTCATGCCGGCCTTTAACTCGTGATATCGGCCTGACCGGAACCGGCGGGAGACGATGGAATGACGAAAAAGAAACAGGTGATCGGCGATCCGGTGGTCATCGGCGGGCGGCAATTGTCGTTGTCGCGGGCCATGAGGGCCGGAGATTTCGTTTATCTGACAGGTCAGGTGCCCTTCAAGGACGGGCAGGTGATGACAACCGGCACGGTTGAGGAACAGACGCATGCTGTTTTGACAGATATCCGGAAAACGCTGGCCGAGGCCAGATGCGATCTGAGCGACGTGGTGAAGGCCATGGTCTGGTTGCGCGAACGGTCGGATTTCACCGGTTTCGATTCTGTCTACGCCGAATATTTTCCGACCGATCCGCCGGCGCGCTCCGCGGTGTTGAGCGAATTACTGGTCGATATCCGGGTCGAGGTTGAAGTCGTCGCCTACAAGCCGGAGTCGGATTAACATGTCTGAAACGGCCCCGGACGGCACGGTCTATACAGTCACAGGCAATCCAGACGGGGCGGCGGTGGTTCTTGTCCACGGCCTCGGCATGAACCACGCCATGTGGCAGTGGCAACAGCCTGCGCTTGAGAAAGACTACAAGGTTGTCGCCTACGATCTTGTCGGGCACGGGGCGACACCGCCCGACGATGCGCCGTCGCTGACACGCTTTGCCATTCAGTTGCGTGATCTGATCGACCATCTGGGCCTGAAATCGGTCGCGGTGATCGGCTTTTCATTGGGCGGCATGATCGTCCGCCGTTTCGCGATGGATTTCCCCGACCGGCTCTGGGCGATCGGTATCCTGCATTCGGCGCATCAGAGGTTGGGCCAGGAACCGGACGATGTGAAAAAGCGGGTGGATCTTGTTCGCCGGGAAGGGCCGCAGGCAACGGTCGAGGTTGCCCTGCAAAGATGGCTGACGGATGACTATCGGGCCGCAAATCCGGATGTGACGAAAATGATCCGGCAATGGATTCTGGCAAACGATCACAAGGTCTATCCCGGAAACTATCAGGTTTTGCTGGATGGCGTTGACGAGTTGGTTGCGCCGGACCCGCCGATCGACTGCCCGGCTTTGGTCGTTACCGGTACGGACGATCCGGGTCAAACGCCGGCCATGTCTGAACGGATATCGGCGGAAATCTCCGGCTCGACCCTCGCAGTCCTTCCAGGGCTTCGTCATATGGGGTTTGTCGAACAGCCGGGTGTGTACAATACCCTGATACTGGATTTTCTTGCTGACGCGGAAACGCATCGAGGCAACGGTGGCTGAAAAACCGGATGCATCTGGCGAAGGGTTCGACGCGATGGAATTTCGCCGGGCGCTCGGCCAGTTCGCGACCGGTGTAACGACAGTAACCACTCGGGATGCAGATGGAACGCCGCGTGGCTTTACGGCAAACTCATTCACCTCCGTATCGCTCGATCCGCCGCTGGTTCTGATCTGTATCGGGAAGCACGCGGCAAGCCTACCGATTTTCGAGAATGCTCCGGGGTTCGCCATCACCATTCTTGCGGAACAGCAACGGGATGTGGCGGGGCTGTTCGCAAGCCAGCGGCCGGACAAGTTCGAGATTGCCGACTGGTCGCCCGGCAAAAACAACATGCCTATTTTAAATGGCGGTCTGGCCTGGATGGAATGTTCGCGTCACAAGGTTGTCGACGCCGGCGACCACATCATACTGATCGGCCGCGTGACCGATTTCGGATACCGCGACGGGCCTGTTCTCGGTTATCTGCGCGGCAGCTTTTTTACACTGGGGCTGGAAGAAACGCTGGCGGATGCGGCAGGCAAGGACCTCAACACGGTAATTGGCGCGGTACTGGAACAGGATGGAAAGGTGTTGCTGGAAGAAGATCCGGCAACAGGCATTCTGTCGGTGCCGGCGGTCGGGCGGGACAGAAAATCCGCCAGCCTCGATACGCTGAAAGCGCGCCTGGCCGCGACGGGGATGGAGCCGGCTATCGACTTCGTTTATGCGGTTTTCGAGGACAAGAAGGATGCCTGTCTGACCGTCTATTATCGGGGGCGAGTTACCGGCGATGCGCCGAAAGGCTGGGGATACTACGCGCTGACCGATGATATGTTCGAGCGTCTCAGCGATGGACCGTCACAGATAATGCTCAAAAGATACGGGTCGGAGGCCGCGCAGGGCCGGTTCGCGGTCTATATGGGCGACGATATCGAAGGCATCGTGCATCCGGTCGGTGAAGCCTAGTCCGAGATTTCATCACCAGGGCACATGTGCTATTGGCCAGCACCTTCAATGACGTTTCCCGGTTTTCGTAATGCTGAAACTGACAGACTTAACCTATCGCGTTGGCGGGCGAACGCTGCTGGACGGCGCGTCCGCCACGGTGCCGGACGGCCACCGCGTCGGGCTTGTCGGTGCGAACGGGACCGGCAAGACCACATTGCTGAAGCTGATCATGGGCGAACTGCCTGCTGACGGCGGCAGTATCGAAACCGGTAAACGTGAGAGTATCGGCACTGTCGCGCAGGAGGAACCGGACGGCGCGAAGACGGCGCTGGCGACGGTGCTGGAATCCCATGCTGAACTGGCGTCGCTGCTCGCAGCGGCGGAGGACGGCAGTGACCGGGATGATATTGGCGAAATTCATGCAAGACTGATCGATCTGGACGGCCACCGGGCCGAGGCCAAAGCGGCCAAGATTCTTGCCGGTCTGGGGTTCAGCGAGGAACAGCAGGTTGCGCCCCTCTCCACGCTTTCGGGCGGCTGGCGCATGCGCGTGTCGCTGGGCAGTGCCCTGTTTTGTGAACCGGATATCCTGCTGCTTGACGAACCGACGAACCATCTGGACGCTGAATCCGCCCTGTGGCTGGAAAGCTATCTGTCGCGCTATCCGCACACGCTTATCATCGTCAGCCATGACAGAGGATTTCTGAACAGAATTCCGACAGCCATTCTGCATCTGGATGCCTGCAAGCTGACGCTTTACAGCGGCGGATACGACCGGTTCGAGCGAACACGGGCGGAACATCAGGCGCGTCAGGCGTCTCTTGCCGCCAAGCAGGAGAAGGAACGCGCGCATATACAGTCTTTTGTCGACCGGTTCCGGTACAAGGCGTCGAAAGCCCGGCAAGCGCAGTCACGCCTGAAAATGCTGGAGCGCATGGAACCGATCGCCAGTATGATCGACAACTATACGGTCCGCTTCGATTTGCCGAAGCCGGAACCGCTGGCGCCGCCGATGCTGACGCTGGATAATGTCAGCGTCGGCTATGAACCGGGCAAGGCGGTCTTGACCGGCCTCGATATCCGTATCGACATGGATGACAGGATAGCCCTGCTGGGCGCCAACGGTAACGGCAAGACCACCCTTCTGCGTGTGCTGGCAGGCCGGCTTGAACCGCAGTCAGGCGAGGTGCGGTGTTCCTCGAAACTGGAAGTCGGTTATTTCGCCCAGAATCAGATGGAAGAGCTGACAGGCGACCGGACAGCGATTGAAGAATTGCAATCGCTAGAGCCGAAGGAAACGGATCAAAAACTGCGCAACCATCTCGGCAGGTTCGGCTTTTCCCGTATCAAGGCCGAAACGAAAATCGGTGGCCTGTCCGGGGGCGAGAAGGCGCGGCTGGCGCTGGCGATCATCTGCCGGCGGCGTCCACAACTGATCCTGCTGGACGAGCCGACCAACCATCTCGATATCGATTCCCGACAGGCGCTTATTCAGGCACTGGCGGAATTCGAGGGCGCGGTCATTGTCGTCAGCCACGACATGCATCTGGTTGAGGCGACAGCCGACCGGCTGCTGCTTGTTGAGAATGGCAGCCTGACGGCATTCGATGGCGATGTCGGAGACTATCGGCGTCAGTTGCTCGGCCAGCGTCGCATCAAGGACGAAAAGAAAAAGCCGCCGAAAGCAGATGAAACGCCGATGGCGCCGAAACTCTCCAAAGAAGATCGTGTTGCGGCGCGTGAAAAGATCACAGAGTTGAAGAAAGAGGCGCGCCGTCTCGAACGGGAGCATGAGAAGCTGGGCGAGGAAAGAAAGCGTCTGGACAAGGCGCTGGCGGATCCGGACCGGTATGCTAACGATCCGGATGCATTAGCCGGTCTCGTCTCCAGCTCGTCTGAACTCGACGCCGCCATCGCGAAAGCGGAGGAAACCTGGCTGCAGGCGCATGAAGAGCTGGAAGCGCTTGGCGTCGAATCCGCTTCGGTCGCCTGAACAGGCGATAACAGGCGAATCAGCCGGTTTCCGGCTGAAAGATGCGAACGACCGCTGGCCGGGTATCGGAAACGGCCGCGCGTTTCATGCCATCTGAATTGAACGGCATCGCAATGGTTCCGTTTCGGTCAATGGCGATAATGCCGCCGTCGCCACCGCACTTCCTTATTTCATCCAGCGTTTCGCAAACGGCTTTGTAGACAGGCGTTCCGGCGTAATGCATGCGGGCGGCAACATCATGCGCCGCGCTGCAGCGGATGAAGGCTTCTCCCAGCCCGGTGCCTGAGACCGCGACGAGATCATCCGCCCAGGTCCCGGCGCCGATCAGCGGCGTATCGCCGACCCGACCGGGCCGTTTGTTGAATACGCCACCTGTCGATGTCGCCGCGGCAAGGTTGCCGTCGATATCAAGCGCAACCGCGCCGACCGTGCCGTGATTGATGTCAGCAAGACTGGAACCGTGTTTCGTATGTTCTGTATAGTAGGCGTCGGGATTCTCTATGGCTTCCAGCCCGTGTTCGATGGCGAACTTACGGGCGGCCTCGCCTGTCAGCATGACATGGCCGCTTTCGGTCATCACTTTCCGGGCGGCCTCGACCGGATGAACGAGGTCGCGCACTGCTGAAACAGCCCCGGCCTGACGCGATGGCCCGGTCATGACGCTGGCGTCGAGTTCGATCATGCCGGCGGTGTTTGGAGCGGAGCCTTTCCCGGCAACATAAAGGCCGGATGATTCCATGTCGGAGACCATTGCCGTGACCGCATCAAGGGCGCTTGCACCGGATTCGAGCATCTTTCCGCCCTGCGCAATCAGCGCGGCCATATGGGCTTCCTGCAGGCTGTAGTCCGTATCCGGTCGGGCGCCTGCGCCGCCGTGAATAGCCAATGCAAATGTCATCGTGTCGTCCTGTTATCCCGTGGTGCTGGAACGGCTTAGCATTCCAGTGCGATACCGGCCCTTAGCGGTCTGTCGCTATCAGTAAACCGCAGCGACAAACCGGTAACATATGCGCTGGAGACTGAAAGTGATGAAGCGCACGTGACAACGTGAAAAACCTTCTGTCTGTCTTTGACTCGGATATTTTTATGCTGGTAGCATGGTTCCGGTTGGCCGCAGAAATTGTGACCAATATCTCGAATTGGTTACGCAAACAACATAACAACAGCCGGGGTTGAGGCACGATGACCACGAATTCCGAAAAAGCGCTGAAAGACCTGTATACCGACGTGAACGATTCTCACATGTTTCCGTTCTGGGCGACAACGACCGAGGTCGAACACGATGAGGTCAAACAGCTTATGGCGACCCCCGGCGCCATTCCGTACGTCTGGAGCTACGACAGGACAATCGGGCCGTTGTTGAAACGGTCCGCCGATCTGATCAGCACGCTCGAATCCGAACGCCGTTCCCTTATTCTGATCAACCCGGCGCTGAAGCCCCGGCGAGCGACAGTTTCGACGATGTACACGGCTTATCGGCTGAACGATCCGAACGAGGTCATGCCGCCGCACCGGCATTCACCGAACGCGATCCGGTTCGGCCTGACCGGGACGCAGAATTTCACCGGCGTGGAGGGCGAGGACATCGTTTTCGGGCCGGGCGATATGGTGCTGACTCCGCACGATACCTGGCACAATCATGGCAACAAGGGCAACGAGCCGGCGATCAATCTGTCGGTTCTGGACCTGCCGCTGGTGGAAACGCTGAACGCCATTTATTTCGAGCACGACTACAAGGAAGACGATGAGAAGAAAAAGGAACAGTCGGCCCGGTTCGATCCTGAATATTCCCGCCGTATCTATGGGCGGGGCGGTCTGAAACCCCGCTTTGTTTCGCATGACCGCGGTACGGGGGCAGCCTCGCCGATGTATGTCTACCGCTATGACATGATGCGGGAATGCCTGGAAGATCATAAGGACCATGAAGGCGACCCGTATAACGGCCTTCGCGTAGAATACATCGACCCGATGAATGGCGAACCGGTGTTCAAGACCATCACCTTCTTCGCGCAGATGCTGCGGCCGGGCGAACGGACCCTGCCGCTGAAACAGACGGCAAGTCAGTTGATTGCCCCGTTTGAGGGACCGGCCGGGTATTCGATTGTTGACGGTAAACGTCACGATTGGTCACGTTTTGACACGTTTGCGGTTCCGGGCGGCTGCTGGGTCGAACATGTCAACGACACGAACGAGCCGATCGTGCTTTTCGTTGCCAGCGACGAGCCGACCTTGAGCAAGCTCGGCCTGCTCAAGCAATGGGGCCGCGACGCCAGCGGCGATACCGTGCGGCTCACCTGAATTTCCACCCTATGAAGACTCTAAAATGCAGGAGGCAGAATGGCCGAAACTAAAAACACGAAACGAATCGGCCATATCGAGTGCCCGGGCGGCGGCCAGGTCTGGGTAGACGGGACCACGCTGTATGTCGGGCATATGCGTCCACCGGCCGGTACGTCGATCTATGACATCTCCGATCCGAAAAATCCGAAACAGATTCACAACATCGTGCTGCCGGAAGGCTGGCATTCCCACAAGGTCCGGGTGGCCAACGACATCATGATCGTCAATCATGAGAAGTTCCGGGAAGGGCATCCGGAATTCGGCGGCGGTCTCGGTATCTACGACGTATCGAAACCGTCCGATCCGAAACTGATCCATAAATGGGAAACCCACGGCAAGGGCGTGCACCGGTACGATTTCGACGGCCGCTACGCCTATATTTCACCGACAGCCGAAGGGTATATCGGCAATATCGTCATGATCCTCGATCTGCAGGATCCGACGAAGCCGGAAGAAGTCGGTCGCTGGTGGATTCCCGGTCAATGGCAGGCCGGAGGCGAGCAGTATCCCTGGCACGACTACACGCCGCCGCGGTGCCATCATCCGCTGCGGGTCGGCAATCGGCTGTATGTCAGCTACTGGCATCATGGATTTGTTATTCTCGATATCAGCGACATGTCGAAGCCGACGCCGATTTCCGGCCGCAACACTTCGTCCTGTTTCCCGCATCCGACCCATACTCTGTTGAAAATGCCGCAGAAACTGAAAGGCCGGGATGTCATGGTCGTCGCCGACGAGGATGTGGCGAAACTGTATCCCTCCGCTCCCGCTTTTGCCTGGGTCTATGACATCACGGACGAATACAACCCAACGCCGATTTCGACCTTCCAGGTTGAAGGCGTCGATGTCGACGGCAGCCCGCAGGAGCCGATGACCGGATGCCACCAGCCGTCGGAAAGACTGACCGGCACCAGCGTCGTACCTTTCGCCTGGTTTGCCCAGGGGTTGCGGCTGGTTGACTTCGCCGACCCGTTTTCACCGAAGGAAGTCGGGTACTACAAGGCCGACGCGCCGGAAGGCTATGACCGGGCCTCATCGAATGACGTAACGCTCGATGAACGCGGCCTGATCTATCTGCTGGACCGGCAGAACGGCATCGACATTATCGAAACAAGCACGTTTTAAGGAAAGACAGCGATGGCCAAGGGAAACATCACGCCGATCGGAAAGAAGAACCCGAACCTTCCGTTTCACCCGGGGGTCCGGGCCGGCGACTTCATTTTCATCTCCGGTCAGGTGGCCAAGGATGAAAACGGCACCATGGTGGCGGGAACGATTGAAGAGGAAACCCGCGCAACGATCGAGGCAATCAGACGCGTTCTCAAAGCGGCGGACGCCGACCTGGACGATCTGTGCAAGGTGACGGTTTACCTCGAGGATGCCCGCAACTTCGGTCGCTACAACGGTGTTTTCAAAGAATATTTTCCGGAAGGAAATCTCTCGCGCACAACTGTTGAAGCGCGGGCGGCTATCGACACGAAAATTGAAATGGATGCGGTGGCCTACGTACCGCAAGACTGAACATCTGACACACGGGAGTGTTCCAAATGAAACTTTTGGGTAGAGCAACATCGGGGAATGTGCAGAAGGTTATCTTTCTGCTTGAAGAGCTGGGAGCGTCCTACGAACGGGAAGATTACGGCAAGCAGTTCGGCAACACGGCAACGGATGACTATCTGGCGCTGAACCCGACCGGAAAGGTGCCGACGTTGGTCGATGGCGACCTGTCGATCTGGGAATCGCATTCGATCCTTCGCTATATCGCGCAGAAATCGAAGTCCGATCTGTATCCGGCCGATCTCGCCCAACGCAGCAAGATCGACCGCTGGATGGACTGGCTGCTGGCGTCTCTCAACGGCGCTTATGTTTCGATCTTCAAGGCGACGAAGGGCGGCGAGCCCGTGCCTGAAAGCTCGGTTGCCGAAATGAATGCCAGCCTGAAGCTGCTGGAAGCCCATCTGGCCACTAACGATTATCTGGCCGGCGATGCGTTCTCGCTGGCCGATGTCGCGCTCGGTCCGATTGCGCATCGGTGCCTGGGATTCCCGGTCGACCGGCCGTCGACGCCGAATGTGTCGGCGTGGCATGAACGCCTTGCCGCCCGTCCGGCCTTCCAAAAAGCGACCGGCGGCTGAAAACGGCAGCGGTCAGGTTTTGCTGTCGTTTCGATTCCGGGGAGAGTTGATGTGTCACGTATAGCTGTAATCGGGCTCGGAACGATGGGGGCGGGTATCTGCGCCGTCATGGCGCGCGCCGGCAATGACGTCGTCTCCTGGGATATCAACCCTGACGCCATCGATACGGCCCGGGACAGCCAGGCGGTTATCGGCAACATTCTGGATGCGCTGGATATGCCGGTCGCCGAAACGGCGGGGTCGCTCAGCTTCGCTGCGACGCTTGAAGAGGCGGTCGAGGGCTGTGATCTGGTTCTTGAGAATGTACCGGAGAAGATCGACCTGAAACGGGAGGTCTTCCAGCAGATCGCATGCGTCATATCCGATGCCTGCATTCTGGCCTCCGACACATCCGGCATCCCGATTTCGAAACTGCAGGCCGGTATGCCGTCGCCGGAACGCATCGTCGGCATGCACTGGTCGAATCCGCCGCATATAATCCCGATGATCGAGGTCATACCCGGGTCGGAAACGGCGGCGGCAACCGTCGACTGGATGGTCGCGTTCATCCGGTCGCTGAACATGCTGCCGGTTAAGGTCGACAAGGACGTTCCGGGTTTTGTGGAAAACCGCATTCTCTACGCCATCATGCGGGAAGCGGTGGATCTGGTGGAACGCGGGGTGATTGAGCCGAAGGATCTCGATACCTGCGTATCCTGGGGTATCGGTTACAAGCTGGCCGTCGTCGGGCCGATGGCGCTTCTGGATATGGCGGGCCTTGATATCTACAAGTCGGTCAGTTCGTACCTTAACGCCGATTTGTGCAACCGCGACGATATCAGTCCGTTCGTTTCAGCGAAAACCGATGCCGGCGATCTTGGCCTGAAATCCGGCAGCGGCATTTTCAGCTACAAGCCCGACGAGATTGCGGCGCTTCGCGCGAAACGAGCCAAACAGTTCATTGCGGTTCGAAAAGCGCTCGAGTCTTCCTCCTGATGTTGGAAATCCGCAGAGCAGGGGGCATTGCGTCGGTATGTCGTTCGGCGCTGGCCGCCTTGCTGCTGGGGATGGTTGTTCTGAATGTTGCGAATGTCATTACGCGGCACGGATTTACGTCATCCATTCCAGGCGCCGATGAAATTCTTGTCTTTGCAATGATCTGGCTGGTCTTTACAGGGGCGGCTCTGGTCGCTGTCCTCGACCGGCATCTTAAGTTCCCTGTCTTCGCCGATCGGTTGCCTGCCCGATACCGCCAGCCCCTGCTTTTGTTTGTTTCATTAGGTTCCGCCGGCCTGTTCGCCTTTACGGCGGTGTCGTCGTGGCAGGTTCTTGTGAAGCTGGACCGGATCGGCCAGACCAGTATGGCGGCCGGCATCCCCATGACCGTGCCGCATAGTGCGGTTTTGCTTTCCTTCGGTCTGATGGCCGCGATCGCGCTTTGGCGTTGTATCGGTTATCTGACGGGCAGGTTGGGGTCTGGAAGGGATGGCGAATGATCCTGACGCTTGTCATTCTGCCGGTTGTTCTGTTCCTGCTCGGCGTTCCGGTGTTTACCGTGCTGCTGGCCAGCGGCATCGCGACCCTGCTGCTTCACATGTCGGTGCCGATGGCGGCGGTGCATCAGGTGATGTTCGGCGGGGTCGACAAATTCGCCTTGCTGGCGGTTCCATACTTTATTCTTGCCGGCGAATTGATGGCCCGAAGCGGCATGTCCGGCCGGCTGATCGGGTCGATTGCAAAAGCAACGGGCCGGGTTCGGGCGGCCATTCCACTGACGACGATAGGCAGTTCGACGCTGCTGGGCGCGATTTCCGGGTCCAGCCCGGCGACGGTCGCCGCCACGGCGAAAGTCTTGTATCCGGCGCTGATCGACAGCGGCGCTGAGAAACGCTTTTCGCTCGGTCTGATTACGTCAAGCGGGGCAATTTCCATCGTCATTCCGCCCAGCATTGCGATGATCCTGTATGGGGCGAGTGCGGAACAATCGATTCCGAAACTGTTCACGGCAGGCCTGGTACCGGGTGCTTTTATCGCGCTCGCCATGGCGCTGTACGTCCTGTGGCATTGCCGTATATCGACGCCGGTGTCTGACGCTCGACCGAGTATCGAAAAGGATGCGGACATCGTCGGTTTTCTGACCGCTCTGGCGCTGCCGGTTATCGTCCTGTCCGGTATCTATTCCGGCCTGTTTTCGCCGACGGAAGCCGGCGGCATCGCCTGTGTCTACACCATTCTGCTGGCCCGGTTCGTCTACCGGTCGATGTCCTGGAAGGATATTCTCGATTGTGCCGGCGATGCGGCGCTGCTCAGCGCGCAGGTCATGATTGTGGTGGCGGCTGCCGCCTTGTTCTCGTGGGTGCTGACCGTGCAGCAGGTACCGCAGGGATTGCTGGGATACATTCAGTCGGTCGATCTGTCGCCGCTTGCCTTCTTGCTGGTGATCAACATTGTGTTGCTCCTGCTCGGCTGTTTTATCGATCCGACTTCGGCGATCCTTGTGCTGACCCCGATCCTGCTGCCGATCATCCTGTCGCTGGGCATCGACCCGATACATTTCGGGATCGTCATGACGGTCAATCTCAGCATCGGCATGTTCACGCCGCCTTTTGGCCTGAACATCTTTGTAACCCAATCCGTTTTGCAGGCCGATATCAGGGATATCTACCGGGGGCTTGGCGGGTTTTTCTGCGTACAGACAACAGCGCTTTTGTGCATCACCTATATACCGGAGATGTCCCTCGCGCTGACACGATTCGTGAACTAGGGAGAGTGAGATGATAAACATGGTTTCTCGAACAATCGCCATGGCGCTGTTGGCCTTGGTCGGTTTCGCGACCGGTACCGGTACTGCTTCGGCCCAGACGGTGATGAAACTGGCCAGCGCAACGATCAACGATGTCCAGCATGAATGGCAGAAACGCTTTGCCGAGGAAATGAAGCAACGGGTCGGCGACCGCGTAGCCGTGGAAATCTATCCGGCCAGCCAGCTTGGCGCTATTCCACGGATGGCCGAAGGGGTGCTGTTGGGCACCATTGAATCCTTCATCACGCCAACCGCGTTCATCGTCGGCACGGAACCCAAGCTGAAGATATTTGACGCACCGGGCATGTTCGATTCACCGGAACACCTCGGCCGCACCATTCACGATCCCGACTACCGAAAGCATCTTGAGGAAATCGCGCTGGACAAGGATATCCGTATCATCGGTGCGATCTACAACAGCCCGTTTCTTGTGCTGACCAAGGAGCCGGTAACCACGCTTGACGAACTGAACGGGTTGAAAATCCGCACTTTCGCGTCGCCGCTGCAACAGGAACCCTTGCGCGCTTTCGGCGTCAATCCGCTACCGCTGCCCTTGAGCGAAGTCGTGCCGGCGCTGCAATCCGGCGCTATCGACGGTATGCTGGCGGGGATGCCGATCCTGACGGCCTTCAAGTACTACGATATTTCGAAGAACGTCACCGATCTGCAGTTCTCGCTGATCGTTTCGGTGAATATCGTTAACGAAAGCTGGTTCCAGGCGCAGGATGCCGATGTCCAGCAGGCGATTATCGAGTCCGGCCGTGCGGCTGAAAATGCGGTGCTGCAATGGGGCATCGACAACGTTAACCGGGCCAACGATCGCTGGCTGGAAAGCGGTGGCGTTATCCATCCGCTTTCGACGGAAGACCGGACCCGGATGAACAAGACGTTTGCCGAGGTCAGCGAACAGTTGCTGACGGAAGATGCGGATGTCGCATCGGAATACAATCGTCTCAAGGCAGTTGTCGAAAAAACACGCTAAGCAGTGAACGGGAGGTGGATATGAAAGGCATAAAAGGTAGAACGGCAATTGTTACCGGCGCGGCGCAGGGGATTGGCGCGGCGGCGGCGGCGCGGCTGGTCGAGGAGGGCGCAACCGTCGCCTTCGTCGACATCAATGGTGACGGCGCGGCTGAAAAAGCGGCGGCGGCCGACAATGGCGCATTTTCGGTTCAGTGCGATATCGGCGATCCGGATTCCGTCGCGGCGATGCACAAGACAGTCATCGACAAAACCGGGCGGCTGGATATCACGGTCAACGGGGCGGCCATCGTGCCGTTCGTGCCGTGGGACGAGCTGACCTTCGAGGAATGGCGGCGCGTATTGCGGGTCAACATGGATGGTCTTTTCCTGATGTGTAAAGCCTCGTCCGATCTGATGCGGAAGGGCGGATACGGCCGGATCGTCTCGGTCTGTTCCAATTCGATTTTTGCCGGTACGCCGAACATGGCGCATTACGTGGCGTCGAAGGGGGGCGTGCTGACATTCTCGCGGGCGCTGGCGACCGAGCTCGGAGCCTACAAGATTACCGTAAATACGGTCTGCCCCGGCCTGACGGATACGGAAGGTGTGCAGAAAACGCCTCACAAGGAAGCCTTCGACTTCGTGGAAATGCTGCAGGCGATCAAGGGGCGTGGCGTCGCTTCTGACATCGTACCGGCCATTGCTTTCCTGGTATCGGAGGAAGCGCACTGGATTACGGGTCAAACGCTGAATGTGGATGCCGGTATGGTCCGGGTCTAGAGGCTGGCCGCGCTGGCGCTTGCAGGCGTCAGCGCGGTGTCTCTTCCAGTAGGCAGGACAGACGGGCTTTGACGGTGCACACGGCTTTCATGGCCTTGACCGTCTTGCTGCGCAGCATGTCGAGGGGAATGTCGGCAGCCGTGTTGGTCCAGTCGGAATCGCTGCCGCATCTAACGCTTTCGACATAGACGTTTTTTCCCTTGTAATGACCCTGCGAAAGGCTTCCGTCTTCATGCAGGGTATAGCCCACCGCGACTTTTCCGCCGCTATTGATCTTGCCGATCTCCCTGGTCAGGAAGTGCGCGATGATGGCGACGCACCGCATCGGTTCAGAGGCCTTGTTTTCAATCACGATGCGAACGTCGCCAACTTCCGATGTTTCACTGACGGCCTCCGACGTGCAGGCAACGACCGGCAACAGAAAACACATTAAGAATGCCGCCTTAACTGCCCGGTTCATGGTGTGTGCCGCCAGTCTGATTGAGGGAGAACAGGCCGGTCAGTCAACAGGTCAGCGGCTTTTTCCGCAATAGCTATGATCGCGGCGTTAATCGGCCCGGTTGGTATCGACGGAATAACAGAGGCATCGACGACAAAGGCGTTATCGACGCCGCGAAGCCGCAGCATTGGGTCGACCGCGCTGTCTTGCGAAACGCCCATCCGGCACGTCGCAACCGGATGGTGGTGTGTGTAGGCGACGCGTTCGAGAAAGTTCTCCCGGGCGTTTCGGTCGGCGAGGTCCGTCGGGGTCGGCAGGATCTCGGCATCGCGCCAGTGATCCAGCGCCGCGCTGTGGCCGATGCGCCGCGCCCAGTCCAAAGCCGCCAGTGCGGTATTTCGGTCGTCGGGATCTGTCAGATAGGCCGGGTCGATAAAAGGCGGTACTGAAGGATCATCGGATTTAACGGTGACCCGGCCCCGGCTTTTCGGGTGGGTCGCACCGAACATCAGCGTATAGGCCTCGCCAAAGGCCGGCGCCTCGAAACATTCCGTGACGACCGGGGCTACGACGCACAGCACCACCATGTCGGGCGGGGCGGTATTCGGCAGGCCGTCGCTGCGGATATAGGTTGCCGATTCAGAATGCTGGTAGTTGGAGGGCGGAACGGTTTTTCTGGCGCGATAGACATTGCCGGCTGCCAGAAGGTGATCGTGAAGGTGATAGCCGACCTGGTTCGACTCGATACGGGTTTCAATGCCCGCCGCCTTGAGATCCGACGGGTTGCCGATTCCCGAGCGTTGCAGCAGGCAGGGCGTCGCAATGGCCCCGGCGCACAAGATAACGCCTGAAGACGCAATCAGCGTGCTCTTCAGCGTACCGGATGCCGTTTCTACGCCGGTACATGTCCCGCGGTCGAGCAGAAGCCGGGTGACACGGGTGTTTGTCATAACGCTCAGGTTAGGCCGCGCCAGAACCGGTTGCGGCAGGTAGGCGTCGGCAATGGTCTGACGTTCGCCGTTTCTGATCGTCAGGGTGTTCATCGTCGGACCGCACATTTCCCGGCCGTTGTGTTCGTCGGTCGGCGTCAGCCCCTGTTCACGGCAGGCGAGAAGATAGGCTTCGGCGACCGGATTGGGCTCTGCCGGCTGGATCAGATGCACGGGGCCTTCCGACCCGTGCAGATCGGGATCCGCAATCGGCGAGGTTTCCGACCTGATGAAATACGGCAGCAGGTCGGCATAGCCCCAGCCGGTCAGCCCGGCTTCCGCCCAGGCGTCGAAATCCGCTGGATGGCCCCGCATATGCGCCATGGCGTTGATAGCCGTTGACCCGCCCAGCACTTTCCCGCGCGGCCAGTCGTGAACGCGGCTGGCACAGTTCTTCTGGGCTTCTGTCCTTAAGCCCCAGTCAATGGCGCTGCCCTGCAGTCCCGGCCAGTTTGCCGGAACGCGGGCTTCTGAAGGCAGATCGCGATCGCCCGCTTCGATCAGGCAAACCGAACAGGACGGGTCTTCGCTCAATCTGGAAGCGAGGACGCACCCGGCTGTACCGGCTCCGACAATGATGTAATCGAACCCTTTGGTCACGTTGCCTCGACAATGATTACATTGTGACCTGTAATTGGTCCCATGTCGTTGCGGTCTGGGCAATAGCGCGGTACCTTTTTACAGATAAAAATGGGGGTAACAGACATGGCGAAAACAGCATCCAGACAACCCGTCATCACGCTCACGGCAGGACCGGTTCAGGCCTATCCACGCATCCTTCAGGCGATGGCGTTGCCGCAAGGATACGATTATGACGACTCGTTTCAGGAGATGTACGAAGCCTGCGCCCGAAAGTGCGCAAAGGCCATGCGTGTCGACGCCCCGGCGCTGATCCTGCAGGCGGAGCCCGCTGTCGCAATTGAAGCGGCGGCGGCGTCACTGATTTCAAAAAAGGACAAGGTGCTGAACCTTGCTTCCGGCGTCTACGGCAAGGGTTTCGGCTACTGGTCGGCGCGGTATCACGGCTCTATGGTGGAAATCGAAACCCCGTTCAACGAGGCGATAGACCCCGCGGATGTTGAAAAGGCGTTCAAGGAAAATCCCGATATCTCCATCGTATCGGTGGTGCATCACGACACACCATCGGGCACCATCAACCCGGTTCGCGAAATCGGAAAGATCGTCAAGGATAACGGTGCGTTGCTGATCGTCGACGCCGTTTCATCCTTCGGCGGCATGGATATTCATCCGGCGGACTGCCATGCCGATATCTTTATCACCGGGCCGGGCAAATGCCTCGGCGGCGTTCCCGGTGTTACCTTCTGCGCCGTCAGCGATGCGGCATGGAACCATATCGAGACCAATCCCGATGCGCCGTTCGCGTCGATCCTCAGTTATTCCGACTGGCGCAAGGCATGGAGCCGGAAGGAACCGTTTCCCTTTACGCCGTCGACGGCGGAAATCAGCGGGCTGGACGCATCGATCGATCTCTATCTCGAGGAAGGGGCGGAAGCCGTTTGGGCGCGCCACGATCTGACGGCACGCGCGTTCCGGGCCGGTGTGAAAGCCATGGGGGCAGAACTCTGGGCTGCCCGCGAAAGCATCGCGTCGCCGACCACGACGGCGGTCAAGGTACCGGAGGGCGTATCGGATGACAATCTCGTCGCCTATGCACGCAAGCATTACGGCGTCATTTTGTCGATCGGTCGCGATGCGACCCGGCACAAGCTGCTGCGGATCGGCCATATGGGGCCGACGGCGGAACCGATCTATGCGGTTGTCGCGCTGACCGCCCTGGGCGCTGCGCTGCGGGGCTGCGGCGTCAAGGCTGATGTCGGGGCCGGGGTCGAGGCGGCGATGGCGGTCGTTACCGGGTAGCCGGTTCCGACCACCGCACCGACCTCACGAATAGTAGCCGTCAGGCGCCTTGATGTAGTTCGGGAAGCTGTCCGGATCGTGCGAGTAGAACAGTTCCGCATCGTGCTTCTCGGCCAGTTCCTGCAGCCGTTTCATGGAATTGACGCTGGCTGTTGGATCCAGGTGGAAGCTGGGGATGCACATCATATCCATGTTTTTCTGGCTGTAGCAGGCATCCGCGGTGAACAGCATCGGACGCCGCCCGGAAAGTTCCACCATCATTGAATAATGGCCCGCCGTATGGCCGGGCGTTTCGAACAGCCAGAGCCCCTTGGCGATTTCCTGATCGCCGGTAACGGTATCGAATTTCGGTGTGTAGATATCGATCTCCGGTTCCTCGGGCGCGAGTTCGGGATTGAAGCTCATATCCGAATAGCCCAGCTTTTCAAAGGGCTGGTGGCAACTGCACGCTTCCAGTTCCGTCGCATGACAGACCGTGCAGGCATTGGTCAGATACTTGTTCCCGCCGCAATGATCGAAATGATAGTGGGAATTGATGACATAGTTGATGTCTTCCGGCTTCTTGCCGATCAGCGCCAGCGCGCCGGGGATTGTCTGATCCTTGGTTTGTAACGGTTTTTCGAACGGCAGGACTTTCATGACGTGGTCGTAGTCGTACCCCGTATCGAAAATGTACAATCCGTCGGCGTGTTCAACCAGAACGGCGTAGCACGGAAACCGAAGCTCACCCCCCGGTCCGCGGTTCCAGAATGCATGGAAACCGTCGATCACGAGCGTTCCACCATCCAGCAGGTGCACTTTTGTGTCGGTCATTTTCGTCTCCCGTTAGTTTTGATTTGTCACTGTTCTTATCGTTCGCCTCGATAATACGGTATCGCCAGGGCTGGCGGAAGGTAGCTGTGCCGGGCGAAGACGACCAGCACGACCATCACCAGCGCGAAAGGCAGCATCTGGATGACGTCGGTCGGCACGTTCACCCCGGCGACCTGAAGCGCGGTCGTCATTGAAAGGCTGCTGCCGAACAGCAGCGCGCCACCCAGAACCCAGGTCGGGTTTCCGCGCGCCAGCATGGCCAGAACAATTGCGATGAAACCCGCACCGCCGGTCATGAAAGGCAGGAAGATCCCGCCGCCGATGGTCGACATATAGGCGCCACCCAGCCCGCCGAGCGCCCCCGTCGCCGAAACCGCGGCAAACCGTGTTGTCGAGACGTTGACCCCGGCCGCATCGAGCGCGGCGGGGTTGTCGCCGGCAGCCTGCAGGTTCAGCCCGACAATGCTGTGCCGGTATATCCAGACAAGAAGGAAAACCAGGGCGACGGCGGCGTAGACCAGCCAGTAGCGGGAAAACAATGCTTCGCCGATATAGGGCAGGTCGCTCAGGAACGGAATGGTCAGAGCCTCGCTTTTGCCGAGGCGTGGATAGCTGCGTGAAAACTGGAAATGATGCAGCAGGGCGGTGACGCCTTCGGCCCCGAGGGTAATCGCGATCCCGACGACGATCTGGTTCAGCTTCAGCCAGACGCACAGAACGCCCATCAACATGCCGATGCACAATCCGGCCAGCGCGCCGGCCAGAAACCCGAGTTCGAAAGAGCCGCTGAGATAGGTGACGGAAAATCCGGCATAGGCGCCAACCAGCATCATGCCTTCCAGGCCGATATTCAGAATACCGGCCTTTTCCGAAATCTGCTCGCCCAGGCCGGCCAGCAGAAGCGGCACGCCTGCGCTGACAGCGCCGAACAGCAGGGACCCGATAAAAACCTGTGTCAGCAATGCATCCATGATCGCTACGCCTTCGCTCTTTTTTGCCGGGCGAGATCGACGAATTCGATCAGCGCAAAGAACAGCATCACCAGCGACACCAGCACCAGCACGAAGAAATGCGGCACGCCCAGCCGGCGGGCGGCGCTTTCGCCGCCGATCATCAGAACGGCGAAGAAAAACACGAAGCCGATTACCGCATAGCCGTTGAACCGGGCGAGAAACACCAGCGGGAAAACCAGAATGCCGTAGGCCGGGTTCCAGTCTGCCCGGACATTGCCGTAGACACCGAGAATGTCGATTGATCCTGCGATGCCGGCGAGGCCCGCGCTGACACAAAAGGCGGCGAAGGTCAGATGCCGCAGGGAAAGGCCTGCGTGAATCGCCGCGCGCGGGTTTGCGCCGACGATCTGCAACTTCAGGCCGAAGGCGGTGCGGGTCATCAGAAAATGAACGGCCAGAACCGAGACGACGCCGAGAACCACCCCCCAGTGCACGGTCGTTCCGCCGATTTTTCCCAGCCTGTCGGCCACGGCAAGCGTCGCCGTCTGGGGCACGGTCGTATCGGGGTCGTTGAACAGGATCTTGACCAGCACATTGGCGAAACTGACGCCCAGAAAACTCATCATCAGGGTCGAGATGATCTCGTTCAGTCCGTGCATCGCCTTCAGATAGGCCGGCAACAGCGACCAGACCGCACCGATGACGAAGGCAAGACCGAAACAAATCAGCATGACCAGCCAACCCGGCAGAAACGTCGTCAGAACCGGTGCGGCGGCGGCGACGCAGACGGCGGCCAGAAGAAATTGTCCGTCGACGCCGAGGTTCCACAGGCCGGCCCGGAACGCGACGATCAGACCCGCGGCGATGAACAACAGCGGGGCCATCCGGGTGAGGGAAGCCTGCAGACCGGACGAGCGGAAAATGCCGCGTTCGATGACATAGGAATAGTAGGTCAGCGGATCCTTTCCGAGAATGATAAGCAGTATCCCGCCGACGATCAGCGCCAACGCGATCGGCAGCAGAACCTTGCCCACGGAATAGGCGATGTGCCGTAGCGGCAGGCCTGGTTGTGTAACGGTTGCATCGGTCATGCGGCTGTCGCCTCGTCAATCATCAGGCGGCCGATTTCTTCCTCCGCGCCGGGTTTGTTCTCGACGACCCCCCTGATCCTGCCGTTCGCCATGATCGCGATGCGGTCGCAGGTTTCGATCAGTTCGTCCAGTTCGTTGGAAATCACCAGAATGGACGCCGTTTCGGACCCCGCGCCGTCGCGAATGCGGGCGCGCGCCAGTTTGGTGTTCTGCAAATCCAGACCGTAGGTCGGCTTGTTGAAGACGATCAGCTTGGCGTCCGGCGACAGTTCACGCGCCAGAAGCGCCTTCTGGATATTGCCGCCGGAAAGCGAGGCAATGGGCGACTTTTCCGACGGTGTGCGGATATCGTGCGCCTTGATCGCTTCCCGCGCGTAGTCGTGTATCTTTCCCCATCGGGCAATGCCGAGACGGGACCAGAACGGCGACGTCCCGATTTCCTTCAGCAGCAGATTGGTTGCGACGGAATGCGTGCCGGCCGTGCCTTCGCCCAGTCTCTCATCGGTGATGTAGCGCACGCCGGCTATGCGGCGTGAAACGACATCGCCCTTCGTTACATTCGTTCCGTCAATTGTCAGCGAGCCGGACGACAGCTCTCGCTGTCCGGCCAGGGCCTCCGCAAGGTGTTTTTGGCCGTTTCCGTCGACACCGGCAATGCCGAGGATTTCACCCACGCCGATCGACAGGGTTGCGCCGCGCAGCGGGCATTCGCCACGCTCGCCAATTGTTTCGGCCTTCGAAAGGGATACCTGCTCGCGGGCATGGGATGTCTTGCTTCTGGTTGAAATCGAATGCTGCACCGACCCGGCCAGAAGACGGTCTTCCTCTGTCGGCGGCGCGCCGAACATCATGCCAACGATCCGGTCGACGATATCATCTTCCGAAAGTGACGATAGGTCCTGCTTGTCGAGATGGCCGACGACCTTGCCAAGCCGAAGAACGCTGACCCGGTCGGCCAGCGCATGGGCCTCGCGCAGCTTGTGGGTAATGAAGATTACGGCGACGCCGTGATCGCGAATGCGACGGACGATCTGGAACAGTTCCTGTGCACCCTGCGGCGTCAGCATCGATGTCGGTTCATCCAGAATAAGAACTTTCTCGCCATGCCACAGGGCGCGCATGATTTCGACCTGCTGCTGTTCGCCGAGCGCGAGACGCCCGACCATCGCGTCCGGGTCGATCCTTGCATTCAGAATGTCCGAAAGCTCCTGAAACCGGGAAAGGGTGGCTGCCTTGTCATAGCGCTGCCACCAGTTCGATCCCAGCATCAGATTTTCCAGCACGGTCAGGCTTTTGACCAGAAGGGTGTGCTGATAAACAGTGCCGATGCCCATGTTAAGCGCGTGGCGGGGGGAGGACAGGCGAACGGTTTTGCCGTCGACCAGCAGATCACCCTCGTCCGGCTGCTGCATGCCGGCCAGCATGCTGATCAGTGTCGACTTGCCGGCGCCGTTTTCACCCAGCAGGGCATGGACTTCACCGGACAGAAAACTGAGGGAAATGTTGTTGTTTGCGATGACACCCGGAAATCGCTTGGTAACGCCACGAAGTTCGACTGCGGTAGACGGTGCCATGGTACAGAAATAGCCAAATCTAGAACGTGAACCGCTCTAATCGTTCAGGAAAGCAGCGGACAAAGGGGTATTGCCCTTGCCCGCTGCAATCTCGTTTCAGGAAAGGTGAATTATTCCTGCGGTACGTCCACGGATGTCATCAGGGCGCGTACTTCCTGCGCATCCGTAACCGGATCCAGCGACATCTCGCCACTGACGAACTTTTCGCGTTCCGCCATAACCTTGGACCAGACATCGTCGGGGATGTGTTTGGACTTTAGCAACTGAACCGAATCGTCGGCGAGCTTAATTTCGTAGCTCTTGGTGCCGAACGTGTCGTTGCGAAGGTCTTCGACCATCTGCCCGTAAACCGGCACCATGTTCCACAGAACCGACGACAGCAGGTAACCCTTGTCCAGTTCCGTCTTGTCGCCGATCACGTCGATGAACCACGCCTGTCCGCCGTCCACGGCCTTCGTGGTTTCGACAGCCTGTATCATGCCGAAGCTCGACCCGTTGCCCTGACCGAAGATAATGTCGGCGCCGGCTGCGATGACCGATTCCGTAACCCGGCGTCCGCCGGCTGCATCGCCGTAGGCGGCCGGGCCGATAACGGCGTAGACGATCTTGACGTTTGAATCCTGCGCCTTGACGCCCTGGGCGAAACCGGCCGATTGCGCATTCCATGACGGAGGCTCGCCGGAAACGACGATCCCGACGGTACCCGTGCGGGACATCATCGCGGCCATTTTGCCGGCCAGGTACGCCCCTTCATGGCCATAAAGGGTATAGTCGGCGACGAGACCCTTCTTGATATCTGTCGGGCGGTCGACGATGGCGACCGGCACACCGGTTTCAGCAGCGATTTCCGGGGCGGCGGTGTTATAGCCGCTGGCATGCGCGATCATCAGGCCGGCGCCGTCTTCCGCCAGTTCCCGCAGGGTCGGGCGAACATCGCCATACCCCAAGCCTTCGGCCGGAATGAATTCGAGACCGTATTTTTCGGCGACGGTGCGGGCGGCATCCACACCCTGCTGGTTCCAGCCGTAATCTGTGCCCTGTTCCGGCACTAGCACGGCGATGCTTTTTACTTCCGCGCTGTGTGCCGCCGCACCCAGGCCGATTGTCATGGCGGCTGCGACAAGCGACCGCATTAACGTTGAACGAGCCATTTTCATTTACTTCTCCCTGTTAGCTGCAAGCCGTTCAGTGTTCCGCTTATGAGAGGTCAGGATGACACTGAAATTGGTTACACAATTCGATCAAAATTGGTTACGTAAGATGGAACCATTTGCATTCGTATCTGTATCATGGTGCTGAATACCGTCCGGTGTCAACGATGCTGGGCCAGCAATTGCCGGGCTTTTTCTGTTCTGCCAATTTGCCTAGAAGTTGGCTAGACTGATATACTGCGATTTTTTCAAGCACCAGTATTTTTGTAAGGACTGTGTCGTGGATAGATTTGGTCATACGGTCGACGTGATCCGGGGAATGGTCACGGACGAATCGATTGTAAAAGATGGCCGCCTGCCGACCGAACGGGAACTGTGTTCGATGATCGGCGTTGGCCGTCGGTTGTTGCGGCGGGCCCTTGATACGCTGGAAGTCGAAGGCGTTCTGGTGCGGCAGCAGGGACGGGGAACATTCGTCCGCCAGCAGGATCCGGCCAACGACACGCTGCCGGACGTTCTGCCGGAAATGCTGTCGAGCACCATCAATTGCCTCGCGCAGGACGCCGGCCCGATCGAGCAGATCGAACTGAAATTCGTGCTTGAACCCACCATGGCGCGTCTGGCCGCGACCCGTGCGTCGCTGATGGATATCGAACGCTTGCGAAAGGCTGCGGAAAAGACCAGCGCCGCAGCCACTGCCGAGGCTTATCAGGAAGCCGACCAGCAGTTTCACGCCATCATCGCCGAATGCAGCCGCAACACGCTGTTCCAGTCTCTTTATACGGTTGTCGAAAACGCCTTGCGCGATGCCGCGATGGAACGGTTTCGGGAAAACGGGCGCTGTTTCAAGCGGCAATCGGTTCATGCCGGGTTCCACAAGCGGGTGGCGACGGCAATCGCCAAACGCGACGGCGACACGGCGGCGCGCGAGATGTATGAACACCTGCGTGACGTGCATTCATCGCTGTTTGTGGAAAACCTGCCGGTCAGCCTGGGACGGGACGGCAAGAAAACGGCGACCGCCTGATCGCCGCATTCCGTTCAGATTTCCGATACTTCCGGTTCTCTGCCGAGGATAAGGTCGCTGGCGCGCTCGGCGATGGCGACAATCGGCGCGTTGATGTTTCCTGACGGCAGGTCCGGCATCACCGAAGCGTCGACAACCCGCAGATTGTCCACGCCATGCACGCGCAATGCGTCGTCCACAACCGCCATTTTGTCGGCGTCCCCACCGATCCTGCAGGTGCCCAGCGGATGATGCACCGTGATCGATGTCGCGCGGATATGCGCATCGATGTCTTCGGGTGAGGTTTTCGCCGAACCCGGGCTGATCTCCGCCTCGATATACTTCTGCAGCGCCGGCTGGGCCGCGACGTCGCGCGCCAGTTCCACGCCTGTTCTCATGCTTTTCCAGTCGGCGTCCGTCGACAGAAAATTCTGGCGAATGACTGCAAGCGAGGACGGATCGGCATTCTTCAGCTCCACGGTTCCCCTGCTTTCAGGGTGAAGCATGACGATGCGGCAGGCGAAGCCGTCGTTAAACGGTTTTTTGAACGGTTTGAAATACGGCCATGCACCCAACGGAGCGGCTGTCATCAGAAACTGGATATCCGGGGTTTCCAGTTCCGGTCTGGATTTCAGAAAAGCGGTAATGCCGCCGGGAACGTCGGAAGCCGGACCGGTTCCGAAGAGGTAGGCTTCCGCCATATGCCTGGCGATCCTGTCGGCCCGCATCATTGCATGGAAAGGGCCCGGTTCCTTTCGTTTATACATCAGAATGACCGAAACATGATCCTGCAGGTTCCGGCCGACGCCGGGCAGGTCGACCGCTGCATCGATTCCGTGTTTCTTCAGATTGCCGGCGGGGCCGATGCCCGACAGCATCAGCAGTTGCGGCGTGTTGATGACGCCGCCAGACAGGATGACCTCTTTCGTTGCTGTTGCCGCGATTTCTCTGCCGTTCTGCAAGTAGCGGACGCCGTTCGCCCTGCCGTTGGCGATGTCGACCCGCAATACCAGCGCGGATGTCTGGATCGAGAGATTCTTCCGTGATCGGACGGGCCTGAGATAAGCCGTCGACCCGCTGCTGCGGCGACCGTCCTTGATGCTCATCTGCAAGCGGGCGAATCCGTCCTGGGATTGCCCGTTGTAGTCATCGGTCCATGCGTGGCCGGCCGAAGCGCCGGCATCGGCGTAGGCCTCGACAAGGCCGTCCTTGTAGGCGCAGAACTGCGTGCCGATCGGCCCTGCGCCGCCTCGATAGGCATCGCCGCCACCGGCCCATGTTTCCTGGCGTTTGAAATACGGCAGCAAGTGTTTGTAGGACCAGCTCGGCGCGCCGTTTTCCGACCATCTGTCGAAGTCGCGCCGATTGCCGCGCACATAGGCCATGGCGTTGACCGAGGACGATCCGCCGACGACTTTTCCCCGGGCGCACTCAACCCGTCGGCCGTCCACGTTCGGTTCGGGTTCGGCGAAATACATCCAGTCATGCAGCCGTTTCTGAAGAATCTTGCCCCAGCCGAGCGGAATATGGATCAGGGGGTCGCGGTCCCAGTCTCCGGCTTCCAGCACCAGAACGCGATTTTCGCCCGATGCGGAAAGGCGGTTCGCGAGGGTGCAACCGGCAGAGCCGGCGCCGATGACGATGTAGTCGTATTCCGTGGAAGGCATAAATGAATGACTCAGGCTTGGGTGACCAATAAGCAAGTATAGTTACGGTAATGGTTCCCTGTAACCAATTTATTTCTGGCCATCGGTTTTCGGAAGGCCGTCCAGCGTGGAAAGCCATGGCTGGGCATGGCGGGCCCAGGAGTGCGCTTTCGGCGGCAGTTCGTTGCGCTGACGGGCAGTTCCGACACGCAAACCCAGCTTGCGGGATGCGCCGCCGACGGAGGTTGCATAGATTGGCGATCCGCATTCCGGACAAAAGGCCTGTTCGCGTTTGTTGCCGCTTTCCGCTGTCTTGACGTAGATTTTCAGCGTACCGGACAGCAATTCGAAGTCAGCCTCCGGCAGGGGGACAACAGTGCGGAACGCCGTCCCGGAAAGCTGCTGGCAATCCTCGCAATGACACAGGAAGACCTTGTCCGGGTCGATTTCCGCCGCGTAGCTGATATTGCCGCAATGGCACCCGCCGTCGATTTTCATTGCCGGTTAGTCCGCCATCTGTTTGCGCGCCGCCAGAACTTCTTGCGCAGCCTCTTCGGGATCCGGCAGAACGCCGCGTTCGTCCCAGCGGTAGGCGTAGGAATAGGAATGCATGTTCTCGATCCAGTAGCCGAAATGCGTCGGTGGGTATTTTGCCGGGTTTTCCGGGTTCCGGCAGGTCGGCAGGCATTCGACGATGGTGTCGTGGTTGGCCGCAAAAAACAAAGCCATCGAGTATCTTTTCTTTCCCGACGAATTAATCACCCGGTGCGGCGTGGACACGAACAGGTCGTTCGTCCAGCGCATCATCATATCGCCGATATTGATGATGAAGGTGCCGGGGATCGGGGGGGCTTCAATCCATTTACCGGCGCGATTCTGCACCTGCAGGCCCGGTTGGGTCTGCCATAACAGGGTGAAGCTCTCGTAATCGGTATGGGCGCCGATGCCGACTTTCGCGTCTTTCGGATCCGTGTCCGGATAATACAGAATACGCAATTGCGCGCAGGGCTTCGTAATCAGCGGTTCGAAATAGTCTTCCGGCATGTCGACCGCGAGAGCGAACAGCCGGTACAGCCGTTTGCCAAGGCCCATTGCCTCTTCGAAATAGCGGTAGATATCGGTCTGGAATTCCGGCATTTCAGACGGCCAGACATTCGGACCCAGCAGCGCGCTGCCGGCTTTGTAGTCCGGATCGTCTGCCGGCAGTTCAAGCCCGACTTCGTATCCTTCCTGAAGATCGACGATGGTCGGGTCGGCGCTCAGGCCGCCGACCGGCACGTATCCCTTGTGACGTTTCGTTTTCGCGACATCGTACTGGCGCTTGATGTCTTCAGGCAGATCATAGAACCGGCATGCCGTTTCATGGGCCGCCTTAATGGCATTTTCCGGTACGCCGTGATTTTTAACGTAAAAGAATCCGACATTTACGGCCGCATCGCGGATCTGCAGTGCCGTCCGGCGCTTGGCGTCATCGTCATTTCTCTGCATTGCTCCGATATCGATGACCGGTATCTGGTCGAAATCGAGACGTTCTGCATTGAAATCGGTACGGCCGGATATGTCCGTCGGCCGGATTTTCACACCATTGTCGTAACTTGGAAGGTCCACGATTACACCCCGCTTGTTTCTGTGTCTTTGTAATGCTGAGTCTATCATTTGGGCAGGCCAAGCCCAAGCCTTAGCATTGATCCTGTTACCCTCTGATCCTCGCCTGTCTGTATTACCACCCGAACTGTCACCGGATTGCGTGTTTCCCAGTTTGGATTCTCCGCTATGATGCCGTCTATCCACGGGCTGTTACAGAAAGGAAAATGTCGATGAGCGAGCAGGTTGACCAGAGCCGACCGGACGGTGAAAACGCAACCCTGACATCGCCGGTTTCCGGGAATGGCAGGCCGGTTCCGGGCGAACGCTACCGGATCGCGGAACGGACCGGGAAAGCCGTGCTGCTGAAGGCCGGCGAAGTGCTTCGCATCATCAACACACATGGTACGCAGGTGTGCGATTTCTGGGCATTTTCGGCGGACGATCAGCGCGAGTTCATGTCCATGGAACATTTGCGCGCCCAGCTTGAAACGATCATCCCGAAGGTCGGCGAAGCGCTTTACACCAACCGCCGCAGACCGATCCTTCACTTCATCACCGACACATCGCCCGGCATACACGATACCATCATCGCCGCCTGTGACCTGCACCGGTATCGCAGCCTGGGGGTCGAAACCTACCACGATAACTGTACGGACAATCTTCGCATGGCGATGCTGGCGATCGGCCGGCGGGCGAATGAAATTCCGGCTCCCTTTAATCTGTGGATGAACATTCCCGTGAATGCCGATCACGGAATCGAATGGTGTCCGCCGGTTTCGGCCGCCGGCGACTATGTCGAGTTTCGCGCGGCGATGGATTGCGTTGCGGTGATGTCTGCCTGCCCGCAGGACCTTATACCGGTTAACGGTCTCGACAATGTTCCCGTGGAACTGCATTTCGAGGTCAGAGAGGCTTGTTTTTCAGGATCCTGATCTGACGATCGCCGGACGACGTTAACTATCGATGAAATTAGTCTGATCTATACTAAGTATAGATTTTATCCATTTGATAAATGAAGACATTCGGATGGATAGTTTGTAACAAGATGAATGTGTTGTTCAAAACACACGATGAACTGGGACGACGTAAAAGCGGACATCAAAACGTTCGCATTATCTTGGGGGGCGTCATAACGCTGAAAAGTACATTTTTGACAGGTTTTTTAACCGATCTGTCATATGAAATGCAGCTTTCCAAGCGTATCCCATACGAACGAACGGATTTCGTCTGACAACAGTCGGACGGGTCTGAAACGGCGTTTGATTGAACAGGTTACCTAGGAGGTAAGACACGGCTATGGGAAAATATAAACTGAAGCACGCGATGGCGACGGTGGGGGCTCTTGGCTTCGCCTTTGGTCTTGGCGTCAACATCGCGAAAGCGGACACCGAACTGACGGTCTATACCGCCGTTGAAGCGGAAGATCTCAAACGGTATGCGGAAACCTTTAACAAGGAACATCCCGAAATCATCATTAACTGGGTGCGCGATTCGACAGGCATCGTGACCGCCAAGCTGCTGGCCGAGAAGAACAACCCGCAGGCCGACGTGGTCTGGGGCCTCGCTGCGACTTCGCTTTTGTTGCTGAAGAGCGAAGGCATGCTGGAGCCATATGCACCGAAGGGTGTCGAGAAGCTTGATCCGAAGTTTGTGGATAATTCCAACCCGCCGACCTGGACCGGAATGGACGCCTGGGTTGCTTCGGTTTGCTACAACACGGTTGAATCCGAGAAGCTTGGTCTGACGCCACCGACATCGTGGAAAGACCTGACAAAGCCGATGTATGAAGGCCATGTCATCATGCCGAATCCGGCCTCGTCCGGTACGGGCTTCCTCGATGTTTCGAGCTGGCTGCAGATGTTCGGTGAAGAAGGCGGCTGGGCGTTCATGGATGCCCTGCACAACAACATTGCCAGATATACCCATTCCGGCTCCAAGCCCTGTAAGCTGGCGGCGGCAGGTGAAATTCCGATTGGCGTTTCCTTTGCTTTCCGGGGCGCAAAATCAAAAGCCGAAGGCGCACCGCTTGAAATCATTGTCCCGGAAGAGGGTGTCGGCTGGGATATGGAAGCGACCGCGATCATCGCCGGTACGTCCAAACTGGAAGCAGCCAAGACTCTGGTCGACTGGACGGTTACGAAAACGGCCAATGAAATGTACAACACCGGTTATGCCGTTGTCGCCATGCCGGGTGTTGCCAAGCCGGTTGAGCATTTCCCGCCCAACCTTCTCGAAAAGATGATTGCGAACGATTTTGAATTCGCTGCAAACAACCGCGAGCGCATTCTCGAGGAATGGACCAAACGCTATGACGGCAAGTCCGAAGCGCAATAACGGTAACGGTTAAATCCGGCGGTTTTCCGGATAAAAACAGGTGCGAATTTAAAACATGTAAATCTTCATAAACTGACCGGCGATTGAGTTTTCAGTCGCCGGTCTTTGTTTATACGCTGAATTTACGCTTTACTGAATTGAACGGAAATGTCGGCCATTGATTTGGAAGACAGGCTGGGGGACATGCCGCGCCATGCAGAAACAAGATGAAAGACGCCCGTATCTGCGCATCGAGGGCCTGGTTAAGAAATTCGGTGATTTTACGGCCCTTGAGGACATTTCCCTCGATGTCTACGAGGGAGAGTTTATCTGCTTTCTGGGCCCGTCGGGTTGCGGCAAGACAACGCTGTTGCGGGCGATTGCCGGCCTGGATATCCAGACATACGGATCTATCGAACAGAACGGCAAGGATGTTTCGAACCTGCCGCCGTCGGAACGCGATTTCGGGATCGTATTCCAGTCCTACGCGCTGTTTCCCAATCTGACGATTGAAAAGAACATATCCTACGGTCTGGAAAACATCGGCCGTTCGAAAAGCGAGATCGATAAGCGCGTAACCGAATTGCTGGATCTGATCGGCCTGGCCGATCAGAGAAAGAAGTATCCGGCGCAATTGTCGGGCGGGCAGCAACAACGCATTGCCCTGGCGCGCGCCCTGGCGATGTCGCCCGGCCTGCTTCTTCTCGATGAACCGCTGTCCGCGCTGGATGCCAAGGTACGGGGCCATCTGCGGCACGAAATCAAGGAACTGCAGCGCCGGCTGGGCGTCACCACGATTATGGTCACCCACGACCAGGAAGAAGCGCTGACCATGGCGGATCGCATTGTGGTCATGAACCAGGGGGTGATCGATCAGGTCGGCACGCCGACGGAAATATACGGGTCGCCCGAAACCCTTTTCGTTGCGGATTTCATCGGAGCGATGAACCACATTCCCGCTATCGCCGAACCGGACAGCATGGCGCGGATCGGTAATCTGAAACTGAGCTGCTCGCCGAACAGTGTGGAGATCGGTCAGCAGGGCGTGCTGGCGATGCGGCCGGAAGATGTCGTGCCCGGCGGTTTGGAGGACGATCCGAACAGTCTGCGAGTGATCGTCGAGGAGATGGAATTCTACGGTGCGTTCTGGCGCGCTCAGTTGGGCGGCGCCGATCTCGGCGACGTCAAGATCGAAGCGGATTTCTCGGTGAATGCAATCCGGCGACTGGATCTGTCAGTCGATAAAGAAATAACAGTCTGCTTTCCAAGCGAACGCCTTCGCTTTTTCCGAGCGGCCTAGGAAAGTCGGATAGATGGCAAGCCTCGCAGAAACGACGCCACAGCACGCAAGCAGGGTCAAACCGAAGCTTTCCGGTGACGATTGGGCGATGCGCGGCATCATGTTGATTGTCGGGATTTATCTGCTGGTTACACTGGCGTTTCCCCTCTATGCGATCCTTTCGAAGTCCTTTTCGACCTTTTCGTACGATCTGACCGGGTTCGAGATACAGGTCGACAAGGGGGATGGATGGAGTGATCCGGTCACGCTTGCCGAGTTGAACCGGCAGACGGGTCTGTACGAGCAGGACGACCTGGCGACTTCCGGCGACGGCCGTCTTGAACTCACGCCGTTTTTCGAGGATTTCAGCTTCCGGGCGCCGACCCTGTACCGATTGCGCATCACGACGCCGGACGGCCGGTTTCTGTTCGGCAGTGAACAGATCACCGGTACCGAGTGGCATGAATATTCCAGCAACGATTTTCGCCGGGTTACGATCCGTCCGACTAAGAGTATCGGGTTTTCCAACTTTACGGACTATATCTCGAATCCGGCGCTGTCGCAGTCGATCGGCAATTCGCTGTTCATATCGGTTTTGGGAACGGTCATCACCGTTACCCTGGCTTTCGGGTTCTCCTATGCGTTGAACCGTAGCTGCATGCGGTTCAAGGGGGTTTTCCGGCTGATTGCAATGGCGCCCATTCTGGTGCCGTCCCTGTTGCCGGGCATTGCGCTGATTTATCTGTTCGGCAATCAGGGCATCTTCAAGGAACTGCTGCTGGGAGAATCCATCTACGGGCCGATCGGGATTATCATCGGATCCGTGTTCTTCACCTTTCCGCATGCAATGATCATCATATCGACGGCGCTGGCGATTTCGGACGCCCGTTTGTATGAGGCGGCGGATTCCCTGAAGACCAGCAAGATGAGGGCCTTCTGGACAATCACCATACCGAATGCGCGGTACGGATTGATCTCGGCGGCTTTTGTTGTCTTCAACCTGATCATCACCGATTTCGGCCTGCCCAAGGTTATCGGCGGGCAGTACAATGTGCTGGCTGTCGATATCTACAAACAGGTTATCGGACAGCAAAATTTCGAAATGGGGGCCGTGGTTTCGGTTGTCCTGCTGTTGCCGGCAGTAATCGCTTTCGCTGTTGACCGCTATATCCAGCGCAAACAGGTCTCGCAGTTTTCCGCCCGGTCGGTCGCGCTGGAACCGAAACCAAAGACAGCTTTCGACCGGTCGATGTTCTGTTACTGTGCCATGGTATCCATCTTTATCGTCGGCATTCTCGCAATTTGCCAGTATGCCGCGTTGATCAAGTTCTGGCCGTACGATCTCAGCCTCAGCCTGAAAAACTATAATTTCGACGTGATGGATGGCGGCGGCTGGGACGCCTACTACAATTCTATCATTCTGGGGATTTCAACGGCGATCGTAGGAACGATCATCGTCTTCATTGGCGCCTATATGGTTGAAAAAACCAACGGTTTTCATACCGGGCGCGGTTTTTTCCAGTTTCTGGCCATGATGCCCATGGCGATCCCCGGTATGGTGCTCGGCCTAGCCTATATCTTCTTTTTCAATGATCCTTCCAATCCGCTGTCGTTTCTTTACGGAACGATGGCGATCCTGGTGATCTGTTCGGTAACCCACTTTTATACGGTATCGCATCTGACGGCATTGACGGCTCTGAAGCAGATGGACAAGGAGTTCGAATTCGTTTCCGCTTCGCTGAAACAGCCGTTCTACAAGCTGTTTTCCCGGGTTACGGTGCCGGTCTGTATGCCGGCGATCCTCGATATTTCCATTTATCTGTTCGTCAACGCGATGACGACGGTATCGGCGGTGGTGTTTCTGTATTCGCCGGACACGACGCTGGCGTCGGTTGCCGTGCTGAATATGGACGATGCCGGCGATATCGCACCCGCCGCCGCGATGGGGATGATGATCTTCTATACAAATACCGGTGCGCGTTTGTTGCACCTGCTGACGTCGAAGGTTCTGCTGACACGGACTCAGGCCTGGCGGCGACGATAGCATTTCGCGGATTCAGTGCGCCATTTTCCTTTCTTCCACCAGTTCGAAGAAAGCGGCGATTGTCGGATCGCGCAGACGGTGCTTCAGACAGGCAGCATATTCGACCATTTGCGGGTTTGAATCCGAAAGGGTCAGTTTGTGAATGCGGTCGTCGTGGCCGAATTCGGCTTCGCTGACGATACCGATTCCCAGCCCGACCGCCACGGCTTCCAGGATGGCCTCACGGCTGCCGATTTCCATGACATCGCCAAGTTTCAGCCTGCGCTGAGACAGGGTCGCTTCCAGAATGGCGCGCGTTGTCGATCCCTGTTCGCGCAGCAGCATGGTCTGTTCGGCGAGGTTTTCCAGCTTGATTGTGCGCCGGCGCGCCCAGGCATGTCCCCGGCTGACGGCGACAACCAGTGGGTCGGTTTTATACGGCACGATATGAAGTTTTTCGCTTTTGCCCATTTCGGCGAGGATGCCGACATCACAGATTTCCGAATGCAGGTCCCGCATCACCGTTTCGGAGTTACCGAAATTGATCTGCTGCGACACGGTCGGAAACCGCTGCACGAAAGCCGCCATCAGGGGCAGCACGCAGTACGGCGCATCGGCGCTGATTTTCAATCGCCCTTTAATCAGGCCCTTGGCGGTCGATAGCAAGCGGTGCGCTTCGGCTTCTGTCGCGAAATACTGTTCCGTGATATCCAGCAGGGCCTTGCCGAAATCCGTCGTCTCGATTGTCCGGCCGGACCGGCGAAACAATTGAATGCCGTAACCGTCTTCCAGCGCGCTGACATGGCTGGAAAGGGTCGGCTGTGACAGTCGCAATGCCGCCGCCGCCTTGGTAAAGCTGCCCTGGGTCGCGACGGCGTGAAAGGCGCGAAGCTGAGAATGATTCATAGATAAAACCTATGATAACCGTCGTTATTATGAATTGGATAATTGCAACATTCCTCCTTTATATTCAAGTCCAATCGTTTTTCATCGTTAGCCCAGACGCACAGGAGCGCCGTCATGCCGACCGACAGCCCCCCGCAGAACGCGGATCAGCCATCCTTGTCCCCAACCGGTGATCCCTGGCTTCTGACGCCGGGTCCGCTGACCACCTCGCCGGCGGTCAAGCAGGCGATGCTGCATGACTACGGATCGCGCGATCACCACCTGATTGCGATCAACAAACGGGTTCGGGAACGGCTGGTCGATATCATCCACGGCGGCGATGCGTTTACCTGCGTGCCGCTGCAGGGCAGCGGAACGTTTGTTGTCGAAGCGATGATCGGGTCGTTTGCGCCGAAAACGGGCCGTCTGCTGATTCTGATCAACGGCGCTTATGGCAAACGGATCGCCAAAATCTGCGACTATATCGGCCGCGACTATGTGGTGCAGGAAACGGCCGAAAACGTGCCAGTCAATCCAGAGCTACTGGACAGGACGCTGGCAGCCGATACAGCGATCACCCATGTCGTCGTCGTGCATTGCGAAACCACGACAGGCATTCTCAATCCGATTGCAGAGGTGGCGAAAGTCGTTGCCGCACATGGAAGACGGTTGCTGATCGATTCCATGAGCGCCTTCGGCGCGTTGCCGCTGGATTCACGCGAAATTCAGTTCGATGCGGTTGTTGCTTCTTCCAACAAATGCCTCGAAGGCACGCCGGGCATGGGTTATTGCCTGACCCGAATTTCCGCACTGGAGGAAACAAAAGGCAATTCGCCGTCGCTTTCCTTCGATCTCTACGAACAGTGGGTGGCGATGGAAAAGACGGCGCAATGGCGTTTCACGCCGCCGGTGCAGGTGATTGCCGGGTTCAACCAGGCGCTGGATGAATTCGAGGCCGAGGGTGGTGTTGCCGGTCGCGGCGAGCGCTACGCGGACAACTGCAAAGTCCTGGTCGACGGTATGCGCCGGCTTGGTTTCGAGACCCTGCTGCCGGATGAGCTTCAGGCGCCGATCATCGTCACTTTCCTGATGCCGGCCGATCCTGCCTTCGATTTCCAGATTTTCTATGACCGGCTGAGAGACCGGGGATTTGTGATTTATCCCGGCAAGCTGACGGTGGCTGAAACGTTCCGTATCGGCTGTATCGGCAAGCTGGGTCGCGAGCAGATGCAGGGCGTCTTGGCGGCAATCGAAAAAACACTGGGCGAGATGGGTGTTTCGAACCTTTCCGCCGCCGCCTGAACAGATATCCAGGAGATCGAAGACCATGAGTAAACATCCCGCCAGTATCGAATTGAACGGCCGCAAGTATGCTTGGCCGCAGCAGCCGCTCGTCGTCATCTGCTGCGACGGCAGCGAGCCGGAATACACGGACCGCGCCATGCGGGACGGCACGATGCCGAACCTGAAGCGGATCATGGAGCGCGGCGAGGTTCATGTCGGCCGTTGCGTCATTCCAAGCTTCACCAACCCGAACAACCTGTCGATCGTCACCGGCCAGCCGCCTTCCGTGCACGGCATTTGCGGGAATTTTCTGTTCGACAGGGAGAGCGGCGAAGAAGTGCTGATGAACGACCCGAAATATCTGCGGGCGCCAACAATCTTCGAAGCGTTCCAGAAGGCCGGCGGCAAGGTTGCGGTTCTGACCGCCAAGGACAAGCTGCGCCGCCTTTTGGGGCATGGTCTTTCCTTCGGCGATGGGTCCGCCGTCTGCTTTTCTTCCGAACACGCGGATAAATGCACGATGGAGGAAAACGGCATCACGGATGTGCCGCAAATGGTCGGTATGGATGTGCCGGATGTGTATTCCGCCGAATTGTCCGAATTCGTCTTCGCCGCCGGGATAAAACTGCTGAAATCGATGCAGCCGGACCTGCTGTATCTTTCGACCACGGATTACATCCAGCACAAGTTCGCGCCGGGAACCGATGGCGCGAATGCGTTCTATGCGATGATCGACAGATATCTGGGCGAAATCGATGCGGCGGGCGCCACTTTCGTTTTCACGGCCGATCACGGCATGAGCGCCAAGCACACGGTCGCTGATGAACCGGATATCCTGTATCTGCAGGAACTTCTCGATGACTGGTATGGCGCGGGCCAGACCCGGGTCATTCTGCCCATCACAGACCCTTATGTCGTTCACCACGGCGCGTTGGGCTCGTTCGCCACCGTCTACCTGGAAGACGGCGTCGATGCGGATGCGTTGATCAAGCGCCTGCGGTTGCAGGATCTGATCGAGGTCGTTTATACGCGGGAGGAAGGCTGCCGCGTCTTCGAGCTGCCGGAAGACAGGGTCGGCGATATCATTGTCGTTTCCCGTGATTCCAAGGTGCTGGGAACGACGGCTGAACGTCATGATCTGAGCGGGTTGAAGGAACCCCTGCGGTCGCATGGCGGCATTTCCGAACAACGCGTGCCGATTCTGGTCAACCGTCGGACAAGTGCGATACCCGAAGGGCTGCGGAATTTTGACGCGTTCTACATTGGCTGCAACAACGTCGTCCTGAAGCAGGAAGCGGCATAGGAAAGAGATCGATGGATACCACCAGCACGAAACGGCCGATCATTCATGAAACGATGCGGATCGGCGGAGAAAAGGTCGACACGACCGACCGCGTGGAAGTGCGCTACCCCTATACGAATGAGGTGATTGGCACCGTGCCTGCCGGTACGGCGGCGCATGCGGCGCGCGCCTTCGATATTGCCGCGACCTACAAGCCGAAGCTCAGCCGATACGAACGGCAGCAGATTCTTTTCCGCGCGGCGGAGCTGATCCGCTCGCGTCGCGAAAGCCTCGCCGAGGTGCTGACGCTGGAACTGGGTATCTGCAATCAGCACGCGCTGTATGAAACGGGCCGGGCCTATGACGTGTTCACATTGGCCGGTCAGTTGGCGATCCTTGATGACGGGCAGATATTTTCCTGCGATCTGACGCCACAGGGCAAGGAGCGGAAAATCTATACGAAGCGCGAACCGCTGAACGCCATTTCGGCGATCACGCCGTTCAACCATCCGCTCAACATGGTTTCCCACAAGATCGCGCCGTCCATCGCCACCAACAACTGCATGGTCTGCAAGCCGACTGAATTAACCCCGCTGACGGCCATTTCGCTCGCCGACATTCTCTATGAAGCGGGCCTACCGCCGGAAATGTTCCAGATCGTCACCGGCATGCCGCAGGATATCGGCGACGAGATGATCACCAACGAAAACATCGATATCATCACCTTCACCGGCGGGGTCAAGGTTGGAAAGATGATCGCTGAAAAGGCCGGCTACAAAAGGGCGGCGCTTGAACTGGGCGGTAACGACCCGTTGATCGTGTTGAACGATCTGTCTGATACCGATCTGGAAAAGGTCGCGACCATCGCCGTCGCCGGGGCGACCGGCAATTCCGGCCAGCGCTGCACGGCGATCAAGCGTATCCTGGTTCAGGAAGACGTTGCGGAACGGTTCGTGCCGCTGGTGCTGGAACGGGCGAAAAAGATAAAATTCGGCGATCCGCAGGATCCGGAAACCCAGCTTGGCTGCGTGATTCACGCAGAAGCGGCGGCGCTGTTCGAATCGCGCGTTTACGATGCGGAAAAGCAGGGCGCGAAGGTGCTTTACGATCCGGGCCGCAAGGGGGCGCTGTTGCCGCCGATTGTCGTCGACCACGTGCCGCATGAATCGGAACTGGTTTACGAGGAAACCTTCGGCCCGATCGTGCCGATCGTGCGGGTGCCGAACGATGACGAACAGGTCATGGCGATCTCGAATTCCACGCCGTTCGGCCTGTCCGCCGGCGTCTGCACAAACCGTCTCGACCGCATCACCGCGTTCATCGACGGGCTTGATGTCGGAACGGTCAATATCTGGGAACAGCCGGGTTACCGGATCGAGATGTCGCCCTTCGGCGGTGTGAAGGATTCCGGCAACGGCGTGAAGGAAGGCGTTCTGGAAGCGATGAAGTTTTTTACCAATGTGAAGACCTATTCGCTGCCGTGGCCGGTCTGAACGGCTATCCCGCGAGTTAGCGCCCGGCAGGCTTGATTTCCTCTGAAATGGGGGCAGACTGGAATTGTATCGGCGCCTTAGCGCTGGTAGGTGGTTGATGCGATCCAGTCTCCGTGCATTTCAGAAGGGCCTTATACCGTGACCGATCCTTTCATCATTATCGGGGCGAGCCATGCCGGTGTCTCGCTGGCGGGAACCCTCCGCAAGAAAGGCTGGACCGACGGCATTGTCATGCTCGAAAAACAATCGGGCACACCGATCCAGCGTCCACCGCTTTCCAAATCCGCGTTAAAGGACGACTGGCCGGAAGACCGGAACTACATCCAGTCGGCTGACTGGTACGGAAAACACGATATCGACCTCAGGACCGGGGTTACGGTAACCGGAATCGATCCGCTGAACCGCACCGTTACGACGGATAACGGCGAAAGCCTTCTGTTCTCAAGACTGGCTCTGGCGACGGGGGCCAGTCCGCGGCGTCTGAACTGTCCCGGCCATGACCTCCCGGGTATCCACTACATTCGCACTTTGGCCGACGCCTATTCTCTGCGGGACGACCTCAAATCGGCGGAGAATGTCGTCGTTGTGGGTGGCGGCTATATCGGTCTGGAAGCGGCGGCATGCATGTGCGACATGGGAAAATCCGTGACCGTCATCGAAATGGAAGACCGCCTGCTGGCCCGGGTGGCGACGCCGGAAACGTCGGCGTTTTTCGAACGTCTGCATGAAAGCCACGGCGTCAAACTGGTGAAGGGGCTGGGGACGTCGGCGCTTGAGGGGCAGGGCAGGGTTGAGCAGGTTGTTCTGACGAACGGCGACCGCATCGCGGCGGACGTCGTTGTTGTCGGCATCGGCGTTATCCCCGATCTGGACCTTCTGGAAGATCTCGGTGAAACCAACGTTAACGGTGTCGCCGTCAGCCGGGACTGTCAGACCAAGCACCCTGAAATCTACGCCATCGGCGATATTGCGAAACTCGACTGGCCGTTCGCCTCGATGCGGGTCGAATCCATTCACAACGCACAATATACGGCCTCGCTGGCGGCCCATCACGCCCTGAATATTGAGCGGCCGGCCTACGAGACGCCGTGGTTCTGGTCCGATCAGCATGGCGGAAAGCTGCAATCCGTCGGCGTTCCGTTGGCCTGGGACGAGGTGATCTGGCGAGACGGCGAAGAACCGGAATCCGGGGCAGCCTTTTCGTTTCGAGAAGGGCAGCTTGTTTCCGTTGAGGCTTTCAATCTGGTACCGGCCTTTATGCTCGGTAAGAAACTGTTTGCCGGCCTGAGCGATGTCACCAAGGCGGAAATCGAAGATAAAAGCACCGATTTGCGCGCCTTGATGAAACGAAAACCGGCCTGAATGACGGAAACGCTGCCATGTCGCCTTCGCCGATCATCGAAACGTCAGCGCATTCCCGGTACGACGTTGTCATCGTCGGCGGCGCGATGCTCGGCTCGTCGGTTGCATGGTTTCTGACCGACAATCCCGATTTTGATGGAACCATTCTGGTTGTGGAACGCGATTTCGACTACCGGTTCGCATCTACATCGCACACGAATAGCTGCATCCGGCAGCAGTTCTCGCAGGAAATCAATGTCAGGATTTCCCGGTTCGGGGCGGAATTCGTGAAAAACTTCCGCTCGTTCATGGGTAATGACGAACGGGTTCCCGATCTGGTGCTGCAGCCCTTCGGCTATCTTTTCCTCGCCGACAATGAAGGCTTTGCGTCCGTCTTGCGCGAAAACCAGAAAATGCAGGCAGAGTGTGGCGCAGGGACGAAGGTTCTGTCCGTCAAAGACATCAGGCAGGCGTATCCCTTCTATGCGCTGGACGACATCATTCTCGGCAGCCACAACCCCATCGATGAAGGATACTTTGACGGCAATACGATGTTCGACTGGTTCAAACGGTCAGCCCGGGAACGCGGGGTTGAGTATGTCCACAATGAAGTTGTCGCCATGACCCGCGACAAGTCAGGACAGCGTGTTGAAAGCGTGACGCTGAAGTCCGGCGAAACGGTCGCCTGCGGCACCGTGGTCAATGCCTCCGGCCCGCGCGCGGCGCTGACATCGCGCATGGCGGGTATCGACATTCCGGTCGAACCCCGCAAACGCTATACCTTCGTTTTCGACGCGGAAACGCCGCTTGACCGGGACCTGCCGCTGACCATCGATCCGTCAGGCGTTCATATGCGGACAGACGGAGCGTACTACATGGCCGGGTGTCCGCCGGACGAGGACCCGGCTGTCGACTTCACGGACTTCACCGAGGATCACAGCCTATGGGAAGAGAAGGCATGGCCCGCCATCGCGACGCGAATTCCGCAATTCGAGGCGATAAAGCTGGTGAATTCCTGGGTCGGACACTACGCCTATAATACGTTCGATCAGAACGCGATTGTCGGGCCGCATCCGGAGGTCGGGAACTTCCTGTTCGTGAACGGGTTTTCAGGTCACGGGCTTCAACAGTCACCGGCGATGGGGCGGGGGACGGCCGAGCTCATCGCACATGGCGGGTATCGGACGCTGGATCTGTCGCCGCTCGGTTTTTCCCGAACATTGCAGAAGAACAGCACTGTCGAAAAAGCCGTGATCTAGGCTCTTCGCCGGAAAATGGGAATGACGCCGCCGTGACATCGTTGCAAACAGCCTCCGGCGTTCCGGCCTATACGCGCAGACAAGCGGTTCTGGTGTTGATCGGCACCATGCTTCTGTCGATGGTGCTCGGGTCCATTCACGCTTTTTCCGTATTGCTTCCGGCGATGGAGAAAACCTTCGATGCGAGCCGGACTCAGGCAAGCCTGACCTATTCCTTCGCACTCATCGCCCTTTCGCTCGCCGTGCTGTTCGGACATCGCGTCTATGGCAAGGTGTCGCCTGCGGTTTTCGTGATGGCGACCGGTTTGATTGCGGCGGCGGGGTGTCTGGTCGCCAGCTTCGGCGGTTCGCTTGCCTTGAACTGGATCGGCTACAGCCTGTTGTTCGGGGCGGCGAACGGCCTGGGCTACGGTTATGCGCTGCAGTTTTCGGGACAAGCCGTTCCGGCGCATAACGGATTCGCCATGGGCGCGGTGACGGCGGCCTATGCCGTCGGCGCCGTCGTCGCACCGGTGCCGCTCGAACTGGCGTTGCAGGCGGGTGGCGTGACGGGCGCGCTGGAACTGATGGCGGCGGCTATATTCATCGTTGCTGCGGCAAGCGCCTTGCTTCTTGCCTGGTCCGGCGCGACCTACGGGCACGGGAGCGACAATGGCGCGGCACCGGTTGTCGAGGTGCGGTCGAAGACGGTCATTGTCTTGTGGGTCGCCTATGCCTGCTCGGTTACGGCGGGCCTGATGGCGATCGGCCACGCTACCGGTATCGCCCGGTCATCCGGCGTCAGCGACTGGTGGGTTGTCGCCGCGCCGATTGTCATTGCGCTTTCGAACATGGTCGGCAGTATTTTCTGCGGCGTTCTGCTGGACAGGATACCGGGCCGGCCGATCCTGTGCGTCCTTGCCGTTCTGTCGTCGGGCGCCCTGTTCGCCATGGCCGCACTGGGAAGCGTCGGCGTTACGATGGCGGGACTGGCCGTCGTCGGCTTTATCTATGGCGGCACGATATCGGTCTATCCGGCGTTTATTTCCAAGTGCTTTGGCGTCGTCGCTGGCACGGTAGTCTACGGCAGGGTTTTCACGGCCTGGGCGGCGGCCGGCCTGATAGGCCCGGCCTGCGCCGGGATGTTGTTCGACCTTTACGCCGATTACCGGATCGCTCTGCTGGTGGCCGGCGGTCTAGGGCTGGGCGCGCTGGTCGTGCTAAGAATGCCGGATAGTGAAGGCGGAAACGTGAAACAAACAGTCGAAGGCGGATAAAGGCGCTATAGGTCTGCTGTGTTTCGCGGATTCACCGGTATCGATCGTCAGCTACGGGCGCTTGCCATTGTGACGCCACCGTCGACAACAATCGTTTGCCCGGTAATGAAGGCGCCGGCGGGCGCCGCCAGGCAGACGGCTACGCCCGATATATCATCCGGTTCGCCGATCCGGCCCAGCGGGTATACGGCCTCAACCTTTTTCAGCCGTTCCGGGTCTTCCCACAACGCTCTGGCGAAATCGGTTTTCACCAGTCCGGGTGCAATGCAATTGACCCGAATGTTCTTCTTGCCCCAGCCAACGGCCAGACTGCGCGCCATCGATCCGACGGCGGCTTTCGACATCCCATACGCACCGATGTCGGCGGTGCCGCGAATACCGGCGACGCTGTGCAGCAGGATAACCGCGCCACCGCCTCGTTCCGCCATTTCGGGCAAAATGGCCTTGCAGAGCCAGAGATTGGACTTGAGGTTGGTGTCGATGATCTTGTTGAAAGCCGGTTCCTCGACATCGGTGATCGGTCCGTAATGCGGGTTTGTCGCAGCGTTGCCGACCAGGACATCAATGCCTCCGAAGGCTTTTCTCGCTTCGCCGACCATGTGATCGATATCGGCCAGATTTGAAATATTGCAGGCAATCGCGACCGCTTTGCCGCCAGCATTTGTGATCTCTTCGACAACCTCGTTGCAGGCTTCGATCTTGCGGCTGGTCACAACGACGCGCGCGCCAGCCTCCGCCATGCGTATCGCGATTGCGCGCCCGATGCCTCTTGAGCCGCCGGTTACAATTGCTGTTTTGTCCTCAAGGCTGAACAGATCCATCTTGTATCCTCGCTCCGGTATTTGCGTTGTTTCGTGGGAAGCCTAGCAATCGTTTTGTGTTCGGCAATAAAAATGCGACAATTTAGGCGAGAATACCGGTATATTAACCGAATTTTGTAAAAAGTGTTTTGCTGTGCGAAAATCTTGCTTAAACTTGGCCGTTCCGTGCAGTTCACTATTGCGGTTTCTTTTCACTTTTGGCGCAACGTCTGTAGCATTTATGCTAACCACACAGTTTTGCAGAGCGAACGAAATGAAGGTTACGGGCGTGCCGCACGAGTGATCGCACCATAATTCGCTGCTCTTATTGAGACCGAGATCTTGATGTTTTCGTGCTTGTCGGAAGGGGTGTGTAAATGAGACCTTGGCCGACCAAGGCAAAACCCGGCCGGAAGTTACATGCGGCTTTTTTCAGGATGCACCCAGAATGTCAGATCATCGTATGCAATGTGAATTCCCGCCGGATGCAGAACATCGGGTGACACTCGATAATTGGCGCAAACCTCCTTTCAACATTTGGTCTTTCCTGCACGTTCGTGAACTTGTTCCAACGACCGAGATACAGAATAACCCGGAGGATATATGGTCTCTGGATGAGAATCGCGCCGATATCCTTTCGCTGGACTTCCAGAATGGGTCCGAAGGGTCGCTCAGCGTTGAAAAGATGCTGAAGGAAACGCAGACAGATGGCTTTATCGTGCTGCACAGGGGAAAGATCGTTTCCGAGTACTACGATTACGATCTCAAACCCCATGTCCCGCATATCGTGATGTCGGTTTCCAAGTCATTTTCGGCAATGCTTGCCGGTATTCTTGTGGGCAGAGGACAGTTGGATCCGGACGCGTCCGTCACCGATTACATTCCCGAGGCGGCGAGTAGCGTGTATGGCGACGCAACGGTTCGCCACGTTCTCGATATGACGGTCGGGATTGACTTCGAGGAGGATTATCTGGCGAGCAAGGGGCCGTTCGCCCGCTATCGCCAGGCAACGCTCTGGAATCCGCAGGACAGGGAAGAACCGGCCGTCGATTTGCGCAGTTTTCTTGTCACCATCACGGATCGTACAGGTTCGCATGGTGAAAAGTTTAAATATGTGTCACCGAATAGTGATTTACTGGGTTGGATCATCGAGAGGTCGGCTGGCCGGCGGTATGCGGACCTTCTCGGCGACCTGATCTGGAAGCCGATGGGGGCGGAATTCGGCGCCTATGTAACGAACGATGCACTCGGCGCGCCGCGTTCCGCCGGGGGAATATGCTGTACCTTGCGAGATTTGGCGCGGTTCGGCCGGCTGATCGCCGCCGGCGGGAAACGGGACAAAACCGGCATCATACCTGAAAGCTTTATTGAGGATACACGGCGCGGCGGCAGCAGAAGCGCATGGGAAGCAGGCGTATACGGTGCGTCAATGGTCGACTGGCCGGTCCGTTACAGAAACCAGTGGTACTCGCTTGGCGAACCGCATTTTCCGATTGTCGCAATCGGTGTGTTTGGGCAATTGCTGTTCGTCGATCCTGAAAACGACTTTGTTATGGCGAAAGTATCATCGCAACCGGACCCGGAAAGCGATGCAAAGGACTGCATGACAATACGCGCCTGTCAGGCAATCGCCATGCATTGTCAGACAATGTCTTAACGAAACGCCGTTCTCGGCCAACTCAAAAGCATCACCGTGTGCGCTAACCATACGTCCTCTCCGAAATCGGCGTGCGCTCGATCACGTCGGTGAGCATTCCAAGGAGAATGTTTTCCGCCCTGTTTCTGATCGTATGCGGGTTCCAGACGACGTGCACATCAATCGCCGGAAGATCGTCATAGGGCGGCGTCTGCCACAGAAGTCCGTCAGCCACGTCGCGTTTGACCACATGTAATGGCAACGGCCCGATGCCAAGGCCTGCAATGATCATGCGGCGGACTTCCTCCAGATTGCTTGAGGTGCCGGTAATCTTTTCCCCAAGCTGAGACTGGGCCCGCATCAGCGTCACCGGCTTCAGAACATCCTGCAGTCGGTCCGTATCGAAGCTGACTGTCGCATGGCCGGCAAGATCGGTGTGTTCAAGGCCGGTCCGGCCGAATAATGGATGAGGCGGCCCGCAGAACAGCCCGAAGAACTCACGATAAAGCCGGCGGTATTCCAGTTTCGGACTGTGCGTGCGCACAAGGCAGATAGCGAACGAGGCGCGCTTGGCCGCCACGGCCCCGATCGCCTCCCCGCTCGACAGGACCTTAACCGACAGGGTCGCGGCTGGATGCGCTTCGTGAAAATCGGCAAGCACGCGGTCGAATAGCGGGCAGACCACATGGCTGGCGGCGACGATATTGATGTGTCCGCGCACCTCATCGGTCTTTTCTCGCAGCAGCGTGGAAAGCCGCAGGATCGATCCGTTGATGTCGACTGCTTCGCGGTAGAGTAGTTCGCCTGCTTCCGTCAGGGCGTACTGTCCCGGCCCGCGCAGGATCAGTTTGCGCCCGATCCGGTCTTCAAGACGCTTCAGGGCTGTTGAGACCGAAGGTTGTTTCAGGCGCAGGCGCGTTGCCGCGTCCGTGATGGATTGCGACTCGGCCAGAACGACGAATGTCCGCAAAAGATTCCAGTCCAGCTCGCGGACAAGCCGGTCATGATCGAATCCGTCACCAGGTCCCGTATTCGGCTGCTTCATAATTTTCATCTATATTGATAATTTTCATTATCTATTTGCACAATAATTATCGCCTTTGCATTGTCGTGTCGAGGGTGTTTGGGCAGGGATCAAAGCATGTCGGTGGAAGCCCGCGAAGCGCGTCAACCGTGGATTCTGTTGTCGCCGGCGCTGTCGGCGATCACGCTGCTGCTGTTTGTGCCGCTGCTGTTTATCGTGGTCTACAGTTTCTGGCTGCGGACGGCGACCGGCGCCGATCAGGTCGGTTTTTACTTCGACAACTGGATCGAGGTGCTGACCGATCCATTCTATCGCGACATTCTGATTAATACGCTGAAAATCGCCGCCATTACCACCGTCGTCTGCATGGTGTTGGGGTATCCGGCGGCTTACTTCATCGCGCGCTCGAAAGGCAACAAGGCGATCCTGTTGCTTCTTCTGATGCTGCCGTTCTGGATCAGCTACATCATCCGCACCATGAGCTGGATCAATATTTTGGGCGTCTCGGGCGCGTTGAATACGTTCCTGATCTGGATCGGCCTGATCTCCGAGCCATTGCAGATGCTGTATAACGAAACCACCGTCATCCTCGGTCTCGCTCATTTTCTGTTGCCCTTCATGGTCCTGAACGTTTTCGTCAGCCTTGACGGTATCGACACGACGCTGGAAGACGCCGCGAATTCCCTGGGCGCCACCCGATGGGAGTCTTTTGTGCAGGTCACGTTGCCCCTGTCTCTGCCCGGTCTGGCGGCCGGGGGACTGCTGTGCTTCGTGCTCGGCGCCGGCACCTATATCACGCCCCTTGTTCTGGGCGGCCCCCGTGATGCGATGTTCGCCAATCTCGTGTTCGAGGCGATTATCACCCAGCTCAACTGGCCGCTGGGCTCGGCGTTGAGTCTGATGCTTCTGGTCGTGCTGGGCATTCTGGTCATGATCTACAACCGCTATCTCGGTATGGCGCAATTGATGAAGGGACTGGGCTGATGGGTTGGTCCCTGATCCGCGGTTACGCGGTGCTGGTATATGTCTTCATGTTCCTGCCTGTTGCCGTCGTGGTGCTGCTCAGCTTCAACGCCTCGCAGTTCGGCTCCTTTCCCATGACCGGGGTATCGTTCCGCTGGTTTGTCGAACTGGCCGAGAACGACGCCATCCTGCGCGCCTTTCGAACGTCTGTCGTCCTGGGACTATTGACGGCGGCGATATCGACAACGCTGGGCGTTCTGGCGAGCCTCGCCCTGGTGCGTTACCGGGTTCCGGGCGCGAACACCATCTCGACCCTGCTGATCGCACCGATTCTGGTCCCGGAAGTGGTTTTGGCTGTCGCGCTGCTGCTGTTTCTGAATTTTCTCGGCGTCAACAAGAGCTTCGGGCTGCTGCTGTTCGGCCACGTAATATTCACGCTGCCTTTCGTGGTGCTGGTCGTGCAGGCCCGGCTTGTGGCAATTCGGCGCGATGTTGAGGAAGCGGCGATGAGCCTGGGCGCTTCGCCGGTTCAGACGTTCTTCCAGATTACCCTGCCGCTGATGCTGCCCGCCGTCCTTGCCGGTGCGCTTTTCGCCTTCACGATCAGCTTTGACGATATCACCGGCACGTTGTTCTGGAAGCCGGGCGGGGTGGAGACGGTGCCGACACAGATTTTCGCCATGTTGCGCAATTCCATCAGCCCCGAAATCAACGCCCTCGGCACGGTGATGATCGTAATGACCGTGGGGCTGCCTCTACTGGGCGCGACGATCGCCCGACAACTTTCGAAGAAAAGCGGTGTGTAAAACCGCTTCGCCTTACTTAATGAAAAGGAGTAACCGATGACGAAGTTTGATGATACGACACGCTATGAACGTTTGCGCGAACGCTATCTGAACGGCGACCTGGATCGCCGCACCTTCCTGGGTCTGCTCGGTGCGGCCGGCGCAGCCTATGGCCTCGTCACGCCCTATCGGGCGATGGCGCAGGAAGTCTCCCAGGTCCGGTTCGACGGCTGGGGTGGCGTTGTGTCGGAAGCGCTGCGGGCCAACGCGTTCGATCCGTTCACCGCCAAGACAGGTATCGAGGTGGTCGACGGCACCTTCGGCGGGGGCGATGAATACCTCAGCCGCGTCAAGGCCAGCCAGAACGGCGAATACAATATCGCCCACCTGTCCGGCGTTTTCGACTATGCACGCTATCACGGACTCGGTCTGACCACCAAGCTGAACGAAGACAACATCCCGAACCTGCAATACGTCATTCCCAAGTTGATCGATGTTTTCCGGGCCGTCACCGACGGCGCTCTCTCCTGCGTGCCATACGACTACGGCACGACGGGGCTCGCCTATAACCGCAAGTACATTTCGGATGACGAAATGCAGGAGAAGGGCGCGAGCATCCTGATCGACGAAGCTCACAAGGGTAAAATCGCCGGCTGGAGCGACTGGCGCACCCGCATGTGGTACGCCGCGCTGCAGACCGATCAGGACCCGAACGGTGTGACCGACGAGGACGCCTGCTGGGATGCTGTCCGTGCACACCGCGATCTGTCGCTCAAGTACTGGGGGTCCGGCGCGGAATTGATGAGCCTGCTGGCCGAAGAGGAAATCTATGTGACCGAAGGCTGGTCCGGCCGCATCTACGCCCTGCAGGAGCAGGGACACGACATGGGTTACATGGATCCGCCGAACGGATTCGGCTGGCAGGAATGCATGTTCGTGATCAAGGGGTCGCCGCTCGGCGCCTGCGAAGAACTGCTGAACTTCATGCTGGCACCCGAAACCGCTATCGCCGTTGCCGAAGGCCAGAACTATCCGCCGGCCCTCGATCCGCAGAAGGTCGATCTCGGCGAAAAGATTCCAACGCTGCCGGCATTCGATCCTACGGGAACGCTGGCCGGTCTGACCTTCGCCGATCCGGACTACTGGAACGGACATGAACAGGAATGGTCCAAGACCTTCGGCCGTGTTCAGAAAGGCTACTGATCCACGGAGCGGGGAGGCGCATCCGGCGTCTCCCTGTTCCATATTTCCGTTGGGATACCGCTCATGAGTTCGGTTACGCTGAAAAATATCGTTAAACGGTTCGGCACATTTGTCGCCGTTCAGAAAACGAACCTCGAGATCGAGGAAGGGGCTTTCGTAACCCTTCTGGGGCCATCAGGGTGTGGCAAGACGACAAACCTGCGAATGATCGCCGGTCTTCTTGATCCGACCGAGGGTGAAATCATGATCGGGGGACGGCGTGTAAACGATGTACCAATCCACAAACGCAACCTTGGTATCGTCTTTCAAAACTACGCTTTGTTTCCGCACAAATCCGTGGCCGACAATGTCGCATTTGGGTTGAAGTACCGCGATGTTCCGAAGTCCGAAATTGCGTCGCGGGTTAAAAAGGCTCTCGAACTCGTTCAGCTTCCGCATGTCGGAGACCGCTATCCCAAGGCGCTTTCGGGTGGGCAGCAGCAGCGCATCGCGCTGGCCCGTTCCATCGTGATTGAACCAGATGTCCTTTTGCTGGACGAACCGTTGTCAGCTCTTGACGCCAATCTGCGTGAAGATATGCGGGTGGAGCTGAAGCGGATTCAGGATCAGATCGGCGTGACCACCGTTTTCGTGACGCATGATCAATCCGAGGCACTGGCGATGTCCGACAAGATCGTTGTCATGAGTGACGGACGGATCGAACAGGTCGGCACACCGGAAGAGGTCTACAACACACCTGCAACCGAGTTTGTCGCGAACTTCCTGGGCGCTTCCAACATACTGCAGGCGAAATGTTCGTCGGTCGGTGCAGATGGAACGCATATGGATGTAGATCTGGTTGGCGCTGTTACGATACCGGCTTCAAAGGCGAAGAAGCTGACCGGCGGAGACCGCGCCAAGCTGGTCTTGCGGGCCGAAAAACTTCTCGTTGCCGGTGAGAACGCTTCCCTGGACGGCATGATTACTGCGCCGGCTACCATAGAAACCGTAGATTACCAGGGTCAGACCGTGCGGTATTTTGTTCGTGTCGGCGACACGCAGCTTCAGGCGATCAACATGATCGACGACCGGCCTTTCAGCCAGGGGCAGACAGTTCAGGTCGCTTTTCAACCCAAGGACTGCGCCGCGCTAGCAGAGGCCTGACATGAGCCATCTGTTCTACCAGGGCCGCGGGCGCAAGCCCGTGCTCGATCAGGCGCGCGGTGTCTATATGTGGGACACAGATGGCAGGCGCTATCTCGACGGGTCGTCCGGCGCTATGGTCTGCAACATCGGCCATTCCAACGAAACCGTGCTGGCGACCATGCGGGAGCAGATGGAACGCTCCACCTTCGGATACCGGCTACAGTTCGAAACCGAGGTCTCGGAAAAGCTCGCCGCCAAGACCGCCGAAAAGATGCCGGAGGGATTGAGCAAGGTTTTCTTCGTGTCGGGCGGCTCCGAAGCCGTGGAAAGTGCGATGAAACTCGCCCGCCAGTATGCGCTTGCAACCGGCGGAGAAAGCCGGTGGAAGGTTATTTCCCGAAACCCGTCCTATCATGGCTGCACCCTGGGGGCGCTTTCAGTAACCGGTTACAGCACATTGAGCCGGCCGTTTTTGCCGATGATGAGGGAGATGCCGAAAATTCCCGCACCGCGCGCCTATCTAGACGGTCTCGACCCGAACGACCCGGCAACCGGACACCATTACGCGGATATGCTGGCCGATACGATTGAGCGCGAGGGTCCGGAAACTGTTCTGGCTTTCATACTGGAACCTGTCGGCGGCGCATCGACCGGCGCTCTGGTCCCTCCGGTCGGGTACATGGAGCGCGTACGCGAGATCTGCGATGGATACAACGTCCTGCTTATCATGGATGAAGTCATGACCGGTGCGGGCCGTACGGGCGCGTTTCTCGGCAGCGACCACTGGGGTGTTCGGCCCGATATCGTGGTTCTTTCCAAAGGGTTTGCCGCGGGGTACGCGCCTCTGGGCGGCATGGTCGCGTCGGATGCGATCGTCGGTCCGGTGCTTGATGCCGGCGGATTCGCACACGGCTTCACCTATGCAGGCAATCCGCTCTGTTGCGCGGCGGGGCTGGCTGTGATGGAAGCGATCGATGCGCAGGGGCTCGTCGCCAATGCCGCCGAGATGGGTAGAAAGCTGAAGGCGCGGCTTGAGGCGCTGAGCCAGCGCTTTGACATAATCGGCGATGTCCGCGGTAAAGGTTTGCTGCTAGCGTTTGAATTCATGGCGGACCCGGCGCTCAAAACCCCGTTGCCCCGGGAATGGAATGCGTTCGAACGGTTTGTGCAGATCGCCTACGATAAAGGGCTGATCGTTTATTCCCGACGAACCCGCGACGGAATCGAGGGCGATCATATCATGGTCTGCCCGCCATTGATTGTGAACGAAACGCATCTCGACGAGATCATCGACACGCTGGATGCCGCCCTCGGTCAGTTTACGGCCGAATTGCCGGCTCTGCACTAGGTCGTGTATCGTAGGAAAAATCCGGCTTAATCTAACGGAGTTGGCTGTCCTTGCTGCCGCGTCGATTGATACCGACCTCGACCCGGTGCGCGTCGCGGAAGGACTGGCAAGCAATGCAGGTTCTGACTCCGGGCAGGGCCTTGCGGCGAGCTTCGGGAATTTCCTCGTCGCACTCCTCACAATACCGTGCGGCTTCGCCTGAGGGCATATTAGCCCGTGCGCGTTTCACCGCGTCCGCGATTGTGTCGTCTATCTGATCCTGCACCGCACCGTCGCGGGTCCATCCGCCAGCCATGATCGTTTCCGGAATTTGTGTACGTGTAGGATAAATATTAGGAATCAAACGGGTCCAGATCAAGGATGGCTGTATTTTTCCGAAGCGGGTCGAGCCCGAGGGATACGGGCAAGGCGTATTTGACCGACAGGCAGTGTCAGAGCAAATCACGTTGAGGCCGACAGGTGCGGCCAGTAGGCTCTGTGAATGAGAAATACCTTTCGTTAATTCAATAGTTCGCCTGAGGTTATTCGCCTCGCGGTGATGGTGTACATCCGCAATCCGCTTTCGCTAAGGCAGGTAGAAGATATACTGCTCGAAGGCGGTATTAATATTTCCCATGAGATTGCTAGGTACTGGTGGAATAGGTTCGGCCCAATGTTCGCAGGGGAAATCCGCCAGAAGCGAAACCGGCAACGGGATTTCTCTTTATGGCGATGGCATTTGGACGAGGTGTTTGTCCAGATCAACGGTGAAACGCATTACCTCTGGCGCGCCGTGGATCACGAAGGAGAAGTGCTCGAGGTGTTTGCCACAAAGCAAAGCGACAAGATCGCAAGGCCGCATTGAAGTTCCTGAAGTTGACCATGAAGCCCTATGGCGGGCCGCTCGAGATAGTTACGGACCGGCTCCGATCATACCGAGCGGCACTGAGAATCCTCGGTAACGTCGAACATCAGATTTGCGGTAAATGGCTCAACAATAGTGCAGAAAACTCCCATCAACCTTTTCGCCGGAGAGAAGGTGCGATTGGAGAAGTTCAAAGACATCAAAACGCTACAGAAGTTCTCATCCGTCAACGCCACTGTCTACAATCTTTTCTATCTCGAACGCGATCTCATCAACCGTCAAACACTCTAACAGCATCGTGCGGCGGCATTGGTCGATTGGCGGTCATTGGCTTCCTAGATTGCCGCTTCCCAGCGTCGCGCTAGCCCAAGGCTTTTTGTCTGACAAAGCCGGGAAGTATATTAACGGAGCAGGGAACTGATTTGTAAGCGTCCATTAATCGCACACTTCCTGCGGCTTTGAGGTTTCTGTTCTTGTCGGCTCTTGGATTAAAGGATCAGAGGAGAACGGGATGATCGAACAACCTGCACCAAGGACGCGATATGATGAAAACTTTTGGCGAGCACATCATGAATCCTGGAAGCGGAGCGACCACAATCAGCGAGGATACTGCGCGGTTCAGGGGATATCGCTCAAGGCTTTCGGGAACTGGCGGGCTGAGTTCAAGGCCGAGCTTCAGCTTCAGATACGAGCAGCCGGATAGACGGGGCAGGTTAAGTCACACCCTTTGTCACAGTCCGTAGGTCGCACCCTGAGTGGCACCTTTAGTCAAATGACTTACTCCAATTCGGATTCTCCGGTAGATTCGTTCTTTTGACTGGCGTGTCCTGGACACGGTTGACGCTTCAGCGGAGCGTAGTGCGCTCACGTACTTCCCGAGCCGGGTAACCAGATGTCAGCGTTTACAAGGTGGAACGACACGAGGTGTCGACGACAGAAACCGCGAAGTTCAACGAGGTCGAGCCCTATGCCTATTTCAAGGCTATCCTCAAACGGATGACAGACGGCCATCCAAACAACGAGATCGACGACTGCTTTCCCTGAAATCGGAAACAGACATACACATACATATAGCCCCTGTGCAAGGAGTGGATACTTCCGAAATAATCTTGCTTTCTCGGTGGGCTGCCCATCACAATTGTATTAGCGATAATAATCGGATGGCGCTTTTTTCAGGAACAGATCATTCAATCAATCTGGCGCATGGACCCACCATCACCCAGTAAATACTGAAGAACCTAAACTTTAAGAAGGGACTCGGAAGACTGTGACAAAAGTTCTTGTGGCCGATGATCACACCCTGTTTCGCAAAGGTTTGGCGCTTGTGCTTCAGAATATTTTCGATGATCTCGAAGTTCTGGAAGCATTCGATGCGCATGAGGCTTTGGCATTGATTGACAATCACCCGGATTTTGATCTTGTCCTGTTGGACCTTTCAATGCCGGGAATGGAGGACCTTCAAGGACTGTCAACGATCACCAGTAGTCCCGGGGGAGCCCCTGTAGCCATCCTTTCAGCTCATCAGGATGCAAAATCGATCAGATCGACCATCGAACTGGGTGCGCGCGGTTATCTTTTGAAATCATTTTCTGAAGACAGTCTTCGGCACGCACTGGCGTTGATTATGGCAGGTGAAATATTCGTGCCATCCAGCATCCTGGCAGCCGGATTTGATGACGTGCGAGACCCGGTTTTTACCAGTGATAGCAGTAAGAGCAAAAACCCATTGCACAACCTCACACGCCGACAACGAGACGTCTTGAACCATATTATGGAAGGTAAATCCAATAAACTTATTGCCCGCGAACTCGGTCTGTATGAAAGCACGGTTAAAGCGCATATTCAGGTGATACTTGAAAAACTACAGGCGGATAACAGGACACATGCAGCCATGATTGCGGCGCAATGGTTGGAAAATACAGAAATGCAGGAAAATTGAGAATTATCCTGATCGTTATGTCGTTATTTTCTGGTCTCTCATTCGGTAGAGCTGTTGGCTTTCTCCAGTGTTTCTTGAAGTTTTCTCTTTAGAGTGTCTGCGGAAACAGGTTTGTGGACGAGTACATAGCCGCTCGCCGTCGCTTCCGCGATTCTTCCGGGTTCGGTATCGCCCGTTAAAATGATGGCGGGGATATCCTTTTTCACCACGTCAGCGACATCCCTGATCGCAGATGCGCCGGTGCAATTGTTTCGCAATCTGTAATCCGCCACGATGATATCGGGCACGAAATTTTTCTGGCGAATTTTTGTAATCGCTTCATCGGCCGACAAGGAAATTATGGAGCTTGCATCCCACTGATCCATAATAACCTTCAACGCTTTTAGTTGAACCTTGTCATCGTCGATACATAGTATTTTCTTACCCGAAAGATCAAAGTTTTTGCCTGGGCCTTCCGCAACACTAACGGTAGATGGAGGGCACGTCGCCAGCGGGGCTGTTATAGAAAAGACAGACCCCTTGCCTGGTACAGACCGCACTTCGATAGGGTGGTCGAGCAGCTTTGCTTTGCGTTTTGCGATGGCTAAACCCAGGCCTAGCCCTCTATCTCTATCTCTTTCCGGGTTATTCAATTGCCGAAAATCTTCAAAGATTACATCCAGATTGGGGGAGGAAATTCCAATCCCTGTGTCCCATACCTCAATGCGCAAATGAGCCTTTAGTCGCCGAATGCCGATAAGGATGCGCCCTTCGGTCGTGTAACGAAGTGCGTTTGAAACAAAGTTTCTGAGTATACGAAGCAGCAGCATCGGATCCGACCGGACGAACAGGCTGGAGGGCAGTGCCCGCAGTTCAAGCTTTTTTTCCAATGCTAGTGCTTCAAACTCAACTTCCAGATGCTCCAGAATATCGGCGACAGGAAAGTCGCTTATTTCGGGTTCCATGACACCTGCATCCAGCCGCGATACATCCAGCAAGGCACCGAGAAGCTTTTCTGTTGCATCCAGGGAATCACGAATGGCGGAAATTATATGCTGCTGTTGTTCGGGGGATTTTGAGCCGGCGAGTGCAGAGACGAACATGTTTGCAGCCTGAATCGGTTGTCGCAGATCATGACTTGCGGCTGCCAGAAACTGCGATTTGGCAGCGTTGGCTTGTTCAGCTTCCTGTTGAGCCCCACGTAACGCATGTTCAGCCTGTTTGCGTTCCGTCGTGTCACGAACGCTTGTGCGGTAGCCGATGCATTCCCTTTTATCGTCATAGATCGTCTGCCAGGAAACAGCCCCCCAGATTTCTTTTCCGCTCTTGCTTGAAATCCGGAATTCGACGTCATTGCCGGATTCTCCGTTTCCAGCCTTTGCAAGGCATTCGGCAATCAGGTACCGATCATCGGGATGAACAATCGGAAGCGGGTAGTCCGGCATCGCCATACATTCGTCACATGTATAACCGGTGATGCGTTCGACTGCCGGGTTAATCCAGTGAGGGTGCCCGTCTAGACCCATCCAGGTTTCCCAGTCATAGGTGAAATTTGCGATAGCATTGAACAACGCATCCTGGGTGCCGCCGCCAGTAGAAGCGTGGCGTAAGCTGATTCCACCGTTATCCAGGGTCTGTTCAGACCCGGTATCTGTCTCTGTCTTGTTGCCCATAGCCACGTGTCCCAATGACATATCAGCAGTGCCGACTTTCCTGCTGACATTTACAAAGTGAAACCGGAATCCGTCAGAAGTACAACCGGTTCCTGACCAGCTTACCTGTATTGGCCATAAGTACTAGCTCTTTAGGCGGATAGACCAGCAGACGAAATATCTTGAAAATCGGTGGCTATTCGCAGGTCCGCCAGAATCAATACGGCTTAAAGCCGACCAATAGACATATGCATGCCTCCACGTCGAATTACCAGGTGGCGGAAATAGTTGCGAATACGGGTGAGGCAGCTGAAGAACGGAGAGAGCGATGAGTACCGTTACAGACTCAAAGAGCCCAACGGATTCGACCTCGCCAGAGATGAGACAACGAATTGAGCGTATGTTCGGCGGAGACCGAAAATGGGCCTTAATCTTCGTGGTCTTTCTATGGCTTGTGTATGCATTCGTGTTTTTTGCCATTACGGCGGTTAACGACGATCCGAATGTAATGACTGCAATGATCGTCGCCGGTGCGTTGGTGCTTGCCTACAACACGGCGTCGATACTGGCGATGATAAGGCATTACCGGGAAGATATGAATGCAATTTACGGCATTGATATCAGGCATCTGGATGAAATGCGGCAGAGTAAAAGGCCAGGCCATCACATTTCGTGATGACGAAATAACCATGATGCAGAAACGTTGAACTAGGAGGCAATATGGCCAGATATAATCCACCAAAGCAAAGCGGGATCGGGCAGCTATTTGATAGCTTGTTCATCCTGGTACTTGTCTATGCAAGTTTGTTGTTACCCTTGCTGGGCGTTTTCGATTTTGGAAGCGGTAAGAGTGCTGACCAAAGTGCTGCCGCTGACACAGTACATACATGGCAATCCCTTGGTCAAAACGAGGCGATGCAGGGACAATGGGAAAAACTCGGATACGAACCAGAAGAAGCCGCGACCATTATTCTCGACAGGTTTGATTATACGATTGATCCACTTGCCCTGGCTATCACTGCCGCTGTGTTAATTGGATACTTCCTTCTGATGTTCCGATTATCCGACAAGGAATACAGGGAAGTCCTGAGAGAAAAATTCGACGATAAATAATGCAATGTGCGCTGGTCACCGGTCGTTCCGGCCTCGGATGCGCGCTAAAGGGGGAATAATGGATATTTGGGATGTTTTTGAATATGGAGCCTGGCTGTTGTCGGGAATCCTGCTGCTTTGGATGTTGATCGATACTATTCGAGTAAACAGTGAATATGATGAAGATCTTCTGACGAGTTCTCGTGAAGGCATCGACGAATTGGTCGAAGTCCACGGCGTTGGCCTCGAAGGAGACAATAAATGAGCGCACAGTCAAATGCGGCGGCTGATGGTGCCGGCGGTGGAAAACAACTGAACCTGCTGAAAGTACTCGGTCCGGTTCATGTTTGGGCGCTTGGTGTCGGGATCGTTCTGGTCGGTGAGTATATGGGCTGGAACTTTTCTGTCGGAAAGGGTGGAGCGTTCGGCTCTCTGATTGCCTGCTGGGTCATCGGTCTTCTGTATACCTGCGTTGCCATGATCGATTCCGAGGTAACATCGACAGTCGCCGCAGCCGGTGGTCAATACGCCCAGGCCAAGCACATTATCGGTCCGCTAATGGCGTTCAATGTCGGCCTTTATCTTGTGATGGCCTATACGATGCTTGAAGCGGCAGATGCTCTGGTTGTTGGTGACTTGCTCGTCGTTGTGGCTCAGGAATTCGGCCATAACAGTCTCGATCCAAAGCCGTTTGTTGTTCTGACGATCGCGTTTCTCGCATGGTTGAACTATCGCGGTGTGTTTATGACGTTGACGGTCAATTTCGTCATCACGGCGGTGGCGTTCGCGGCGATCCTGATTCTGTTTATCGGCCTTGAGCCTTGGGAGCCGGCAAAGAACATGCTGCACCGGGAGCTGTTGACCGATTTACCTTATGGCTGGATCGGTGTGGTTGCGGCGTTGCAATTTGGCATGTGGTATTACCTCGGTATCGAGGGGACCTGCCAGGCGGCGGAAGAAGTTCGTTCCGCCGGGCGATCAATTCCTCTCGGCACCATGACCGGTATGATCACGCTGCTGATTGCAGCTACGCTGACATGGTACGTCGCTTCTGGTCTGCTTCCATGGGAATACCTCGGCCAGGCAGGTGTGCCGTTGTACGACACGGCAAGGATGACCGGCAGCACTGGGCTTCAGGTTCTGTTGTTTGTCGGTACGCTGTTTGCTGCTGTTGCTTCTGCAAACGGCTGTATCAATGATGCTTCGCGATCCTGGTTCTCGATGGGCCGCGACCGGTATCTACCGCAGTGGTTCGCTGCTGTGCATCCGCGTTACCGCACACCGTTCAGGGCGATCATCTTTCTGATCCCGGTTGCCGTTTCTTTCGGATTTACCGGGCTTCTCGATCAGGTCATCACGTTCTCGATTCTGTCCGGATTGCTTGGATATACCTTTATGTCGTTCAACGTCATGAAGTTCCGCAAGAGCTGGCCCCTGGGCCGGATCAAGAGGGGATATATCCATCCTTTCCATCCTATCCCGGCACTGACTCTGCTTATCCTATGCGCCGCAACCTATTTTGCGACGTTCCTTGGATATGGCGCGTCTCTGCTGGCTATTCTGGTGTTTTACATCGTGGCGTCGCTTTGGTTCCACTTCCATCGCTACAAGTATGTGAAACGGGCGGACCAGTTTACGATGCCCTGGCCAAAACCAAACGGCTACCACTAACGACAGGCTGATGTAACACCCGGGGGTCGACTGTACGGTATTAAATCTGTGTGGTCGGCCCCTTCGGTGTCCACGAAGTTGTGAGCGACAGAAGGTGGAACTGGAAATGGATGCTAGCGGTATTCGATTGGACGTCTGGGCGCTCGTGTTGGTGATGCTTGTGCTTCTGTGGGTATGGCACCGGAAGACCCACACCAGGACGCGACAGATCAGAGGGGAAATGTTCGCTGACTGTCTGGATGCTATCGAACATCCGGTTACGAAACAGGACGATGTGAATTTTCCGATTCTTACTGGAGAGTACAAAGGTTACAGCGTGAGGTTGGAACCTGTATTCGATCAGGTGACGTTCCGGAAACTTCCTTCCTTGTGGATGTCTATTACGGTCTATCGCCCCATACCTGTTGACGGTACGCTGGATTATCTGGTGCGCCCCCAGAATACCGAGTTTTATTCTCCTTGGTCGAGACTGCCTTACGACCTGGATATACCGCACGGCTGGCCTGCACATGCTGTCCTGCGAAGTGATGTCGATGCGGCGGCACCACTCGAGCTGATTTCGCCGTTCATCGGGATCTTTCAGGACGACCCAAAAGTAAAGGAACTGCTGATAACGAAAAGCGGCGTACGGTTTGTTTATCAGATTGATGAATCACAGCGGTCGCATTATCTGGTTTTGCGACAACCCCTGTTCGAATCGCTACGGGTCGACAGAGACAAGATGCTGGTGGTGCTGGATAGCGCAATGAACCTTGCGGATGCACTTGTTACGAGGCAAGGCAAACCGGCTGCAGTACAAGTCGATACGGCTAGATCGGAAACGGCCAGTGCGACAAAACAGCCATTTCCGTCACTGAGCCTGCAAGCAGAAATGTAAGGACGGGTTAGCCCTGACGGGCGCCTTGAAGCGCGTAGTGAATACCGGAATATGTACAGGGAGTGTCAGATGGAAGCTGTGAAAAATATACCAACGGGCAAGAAACCCTTGAACCCGTATCTCGTTCTCGCTGCGGCGATCGTGTTACCCGGCATAGGCCAGGTTTTGAACGAAACGCCCCGACGGGGGCTGGTCATGGTGCTTTTTATGCTTATTCTTGGGTGGGTGACACTCTATACGACAACACCCGATCACAGTTTCGTCGGCCGCTACGCTGGCGGTCTCTTCGTCTATGCGATTTCTGTGATGGATGCCTACCGCTTTGCACGCGTGCGAAAAGCGGTCTACCAGTACAACGCCTAGCAAGTTTTTCTTCTGATGTTTTCTCGCAAGCTGGCGATTGCTGCCGGCTTCAAAAACAGTGCGTGCTACAATAGGTCTAATCCTTTTTTCAAGCCCATCCTCCTAATGGACTAGTTCTTCTGGGCAATTGCCTGCTGCTACCCGTAAAGGCGAAGGTCATTACGGGTTCTCCACATTGCGTCAAAAGAAACGCAAGTGGTGCTCGGGTGAGGGTGCGGTTTCTTTTGTCGAAGAATTCGGACGCTGAAAGTCGATCGCCGTCCAATAATACCTGTTTTAGAGAATACGTTAGCTGGGAGGCATAATATGAAAAGAGCTAGGTTTGGCGCCTTTGCCGTTGCGATGGCGCTGGGTGCGACAACCATGATGGTCAACGGTGCGGGTGAGGCCCGTGCCCAGGACGTTGTGAATGTCGGGTTTCTTGCGGCATTGTCCGGACCGGACGCAGGTTGGGGACTTCCGGGGCTTACCGGCAACCAGATGTTCATTGATGAAGTGAATGCTGAAGGCGGTCTGGATGTCTGCGGCAAGCGAACCAAACTCAATATGGTGTCCTTTGATGATGAAGCGATCGGATCGAAGGCGCTACAGGGCGCAAAACAGCTCGTGCTGGAGCATGATGTCAAGTTCATCAGCGCTATCGGCGGGAATCCGGCGGATGCTGTACATCCGTACCTGACCAAGAAAAAGGTCATATATGCCAGCCTTATCTCCACGGATATCAAACCGGACCGGCCTTACCTGATTGCTGGTGGCGATGTGACGCCCAGAATCGACATGATCCGTCCCTGGTATCATAAGATGATCGACCCATCGGCGAAACGCTGGGCGGTGCTGTCACAGGATGATACTATCGGACAGACTTCACAGGCCTGGGAGGTTGGCTCTGCGCTGGCCGATGGCTGGGACGTCGTCTACGACGACCACTATTCGCTTGATACGCAGGACTTTGCACCGATTGTGACAGCCGTGTTGGCGACCAAGCCCGACGTCGTAAGCCTTAATCTCTCCTACCCTGATTTTGTGGTCCAGATCATAGAGCAGCTCTATGTCCAGGGCTTCAAGGGTCGTATTTCGGCGAACTATCTTGATACTGAATCTATCCTGGCAAAGGTGCCGGCTGAATACATAGAAGGCGCGGTAGACAGTTTCCCACTGTTCGATGACCCGTGGTGGGGAGAAGGATCATTTCAGCACCGGTTTTACCAGAATTGGATGAAACGTTACGGACCGGGCGCGCCGGAAGATGTACATCGCGGCATCACCGGTATTGACTGGGACCATGTCATCATGCTCCGCCTCTGGGCCAAGGGTGTGCAGCTTGCCTGCAGCTTTGATCCGGACGCTGTAATCTCCGCTCTTCAGAACGAGCCTTATGTCGAGACGATACTCGGGCCAGGTCCGATGTCCGGTGAAGACATGTGGGGTATCAACAACATGGTAGCCACACCGATTCCGATCAACGAAGTGCGAGACGGCGTGAAACGCGTTCAAGCGCAGATAAACTTCGAAAACTGGTTCCAACCCCGGAAGGAAGAGATTATCAAAGTCGTCGAGGAAAAAGGTCAGATGCATTACCAGCGCAAATGACCGAGACCATTCGATCCTCAGGTATCCCAAGTTCCGCCTGATGGACGTCTGGATGCCGGGCATAATGTTAGGGGGGTTCCCGCTCTTCCTCATCATGACTGCTCGGCATCCTTTTTTTCGGAGACTGAGTAATGGAAGCTGCCACTCTTGTACAATCTCTTGCCAACGCATTTGTTTTGGGGTCGATCTACGCAATGGTCGCCGTTGGTCTTGCTCTGGCGTTCGGCGTTATGCAAATGGCAAACTTTGCACACGGCGAATTTTTCATGGCCGGAGCCTATGTCGTCTATGTTCTGTATGCGCTTATAGGCATCCCGTTTCCTTTGGCGATCGTCGCGGCATTTCCGATTGTCGCTTTACTGGGTGTGCTGGCCGAAAGGTTTATATTCAAACCAACCAGGGGCAATGTGCTGGCCGGGTTCATGGCCACCGCCGGTCTTACATTTATTCTTCAGGTTCTGGTCGGTCAGATATGGGGCGTAGGGCTGATGAGAACAATTCCGACGCCATATATGGGCGCAGCCGATCTGGGTGGCGCCATGATAAGCTGGCAGCGGTTGATAATTATTCCGGTCACAGCGGCGATGGTCGGCGGGCTTTGGTTTTTCCTGCACCACGTCAGGCTGGGTAAGGCGCTCCGGGCCTGTGCTGAAGATGCGGAAGCGGCTGTGCTTCAGGGAATTCGTCTTAACCGTATGACAGCACTCGCAATGCTGATTTCCGGCGGGTTTGCCGGTGTTGCCGGCGCGTTGATGGCGCCTGTCACGCCTGTCACACCCTATATGGGGCATTCGTTTGCGGTAACCGCTTTTATCGTTGTGATTGTCGGTGGCATGGCGAGCATTGAAGGCGCGGTGCTCGCAGCCTTTCTGCTCGGCATCATTCATACCTTCGTCACCACCCTGTTCGACGCTGTGACATCGACTATGGTCGGCGTTCTTTTTATGGCGCTGGTTCTTATCATCAAACCGTCGGGACTTCTGGGCCGTGTCAAAGTATAAATCCGAAGCACCAGGGCTTGCCTTTGCTGCGATTGCTATAGCGGGACTATGTATCGCGCCGTTCATGGTGCGTGAGTATCATGTCGAGGTACTGACAGTCTTTCTGATCAATCTCATTCTGGCACAAAGCTACCGTGTGGTGACCACGACAGGTGACTGGACCTTGTCGCATGTCGTTTTCATGGGGGTTGGATCCTACGGCACGGCACTCATGGCCAAGAACCTTGGCTGGTCATTATGGCTGACGCTCCCGATGTCAGGCCTGGCGGCGGCGGTTATCGGGCTTGCCGTAGTCGCACCATTGCTGCGGACGCGAGGATTTGGATTCTTTATAGCATCTTTCGCGCTGGCTGAATTTATTCGGTTGTGCTGGATAAAGTTTCAGGATCCGTTTGGCGGCGCGCGAGGCATGATCGGTATTCCGATGATCGAAATCGGCGATATCGATTTTTACGAATCCATAAATTTCTATTTCCTGACTCTGATTGTTACCGTCATCAGTCTGTTCGTTCTTTACCGGCTGGACCGGTCTCGCATCGGCGCGGCATGGAAGTCCATCTATATGGATGAAGACCTGTCGGAAAGCGTGGGCATCAACGTTTCGGTATTCCGGATGAAGGCATTTCTGGTGTCCTCCTTTTTCGCTGGGATAGCCGGCTCATTACTGGCTTATCGACTTGGCGCTATCGACCCGCACAACTTTACCATCGAAACCATGGTTTATCTGGTTATCTGGGTTGTTGTTGGCGGCACGACCACCTTCTGGGGGCCGTTGATCGGGGTAACGGTGATGTCTATCGTCTTCGAGTTTTCAAGGCCGCTGCATGAATGGCGGCCGCTATTGTTCGGCGTCATCCTGATCGTGTTTCTTGTTCGATTGCCGGGTGGGCTGGAAAGTCTGTTTCCATGGGTTTCGGCCTTTGCAGATCGGCTGACCGGGCGCAACAAGGAGGCGATTTAGTGACCTTCTTCGATGTTAGACAGGTTTCCAAACGGTTTGGCGGACTCCATGCGCTGGATGGTGTTGATCTGAGTGTGGACGAGGGCGCGATTTACGGAGTGATCGGGCCTAACGGTGCTGGGAAAACGACCTTCTTCAATGTCATAAGTGGCGTCTACAAACCGACCAGTGGGAAAATATTTTACAAGGGGGAACTGATCTCCGGTCTCCGACCCAGCAAAATCGCCAAACGGGGCGTGATCCGAACATTCCAGCGCGCCGCATTGTTTCCGAAGTTTACCGTGCTGGAAAATGTGGCGGTCGCTCGCCATCTTCACGCGCGGGAATCGATGCTCGGCGCAGTGTTCGGCTTCGCGGACAGGATGGAGAAGGAGAATATTGATCGTGCAAACGAGATCATCGAGTTCCTCGGCCTTGGTAAAGTCAAGAATACGCTGTCAAAAAATCTGGCACATGGTCATCAGCGCGTTCTTGGCGTGGCAATGGCTTTGGCGACAGAGCCCAAACTGCTCATGCTGGACGAACCTGTCGCCGGCATGAACACGCTGGAAACGGCGGAAATGACAGAACTGATCCGGCGGATACGTGATGACCGGGGTGTTACGATCATTCTGGTCGAGCACGACATGCGGACCGTGATGGGTCTGTGCGATTATATCACCGTGCTAGATTTCGGACGGAAACTTGCCGAAGGCGTACCAGATGAAATCAAAGATAATCCGGCTGTAATCGAAGCCTATCTAGGGGCTGAAGACATTGTTGCTTAAAGTAGAAAATGCCTCCGTATACTATGACAAGGTTGAAGCGATCAGGAACGTCACGATCGAAGTTCCCAAAGGTCAGGTGATCGCACTGATCGGGGCGAATGGCGCCGGTAAAAGCACAACCCTGCGCCTGATATCCGGTTTGGTTCGTCCGCGTACCGGCCAGGTGATTTTCGATGGTCATCCTATTCACGAAATGGATCCCGAAGATATATCGCACATCGGGATTGCGCATGTTCCTGAAGGACGGCGGGTCTTTCCGCAAATGTCGGTGCTGGAAAACCTGGAAATGGGCGCTTATCTGAGGCGCGATACACCAGCCATTAATCGCGACATGGAGGGCATGTTTCATCGATTTCCCCGATTGAAGGAACGCCGAACGCAGGCCGCAGGAACCATGAGCGGTGGTGAACAGCAGATGCTGGCTATGGCGCGGGCCTTGATGTCTGCCCCGCGCGTCGTCCTGATGGATGAGCCTTCACTCGGTCTGTCACCGGTCATGTGCCAGGAAATTGCCCAGGTAATCCGGGAACTGCATCAGGAAGGTCGGACAATTGTTCTGGTTGAGCAGAATGCACGCCTTGCACTTGCGCTGGCACAGACCGGATATGTTCTAGAGACGGGTAGAGTGGCTCTGCATGGCTCCGCTGAAGATCTCAGCACAGATGATGCTGTCAGGCGCACCTATCTCGGAATTGATTGATTGTAGCGGGCGTTGTCAAACAAACATGAACTGGCGATAAACAGTCGATACTTGTGCTTTTTCTTATGCTGTGAGTTACCACAATTCAACAAGAGCAGTTGAGTGATTCTGTTTAAAGGTGTCGCGGCTTATGAAGTGACGATCGAAACAAAAATGTTTGTGGATCGAAGCGCCAACTGACCTGAATTTTTGCAAGGTCTTTACTTCTCTGAATTTCAACATCGCATCTTCTCGTCGCCGGAACGGTTGGTGTGAATTTTCGGTCCGGTTGTTGAGCCGGTGACCGTATTCCTGGCGGTCCAAATGACCAACCAACTTCATCGCGGCCAGTTCCAACTTTCGGGGCAAGCTCATATAAATGGAGAACTCACGCGCAAAATGGTCCGGTTTTTTGGGAAACAGGTTAAATACGAACGGATGTAGTTTCTGATATAGACAACAGGCATAGGTCAGCAACAACAAGTTACCCCCAAACGTCGGTAGATTTATTATCGATCTACTTCGGACGTAGTTTTTTGCAAGAAACGTTAAAAGCGTTTGTTAAATAGCCCGCGTCGATCATACAAAATGGCAGCCTTCTCAACGAAGGCAGCCAACAATGATGCATCGTACTCGTTTCGCAGGAGATCGGCTTCCTTGAGCAAGGTGTCCTTTGATTCTGATCGGCCTGGACGAAGCAACTCGTAAATCCGCATGATCTGTTCTTGAGGAATGCGCGCCATTTCGGCAGCGCGTTCGAAGTTTTCCGCAAGCTCAACTCGTCCGACGGAGCGCGATATCTGTGCCTGCTGTTCCAGGGCGCGCGGTGTTATCCGAAGGTCCTCCATCGTGATTCTGCCGTCCATGACAGCATCCATGGTAAGTTCATCAAGATTTTTGTTTCTAGCGCCGATAACCGTCTTCGGCTGCTTTTCCGCCAGAGGATAATCGTCCTTGCCTAGTTTTGTACTACTCATTGTTTGTCCTCCAGAAATACGATCTCGAGCTCGTCCGGTGATGCACCGTTTCGTGTCATAGATGTTTCGATGGCGTAAGTAAGGGCGACACGGGCATGAAAGCGCGCTCCCAGAGCCTCTCCTTGTGTGGGGACGACGACCGGCACCGGTAATTCTCCCTTGGCGTAGACAGTAGCATTGAAACCAAGTGCCTCATAATGATGCAAGGACGTTATCGGCGCATTGGAGAATAGTTCAAGGTTGTTATGAGGCAGACGCTCCCTTTGGTGTATGACTGTCGTTCCTTTCGACTGGATACCGATACCGATACCGGAGCCGGATAACCGGGACGCACTGAGCCCCAGAAAGGATGTATCTGCCGTGTGCATCAGGCGGATGATCCGAACACTTCCTCCTCCACGACGGATGCCTTCGGATAGAGCTTTCAGAACCTCGCTGAGGGGATGGCCGGCCAGTGTTCTGAATATCTTGGTACCGAAACCGGGACTGAGACCGATAACGACTTCCGACGGATCGGTTCCCGCTTTAGCCGGTCCCATGGTGCGGTATTCGATCCTTGCGGATTCCAGTTGTTCACTTGCCGCTTCGAACCGGAGAACTTCCTTTCTGTTGAGCACGTCGCGGATGGCGGCGAGTTCCTTTCGCCGGGTTTCTGTCAGTCTGTAGCCGGTGCCGGGGCCCTGATAGCAGTTCGGGTCGTTGATCGCGCTAATAACATTGCCGTTGCGCACGATCGCCGATGTCTGCAGGTAGTCGCCGGACACACGAAGTTTAACCAGAAACAGCAGATTTTCCGCTTCTTCTGTAAATCTTCCCCGATACAGAGACCTGATAACATCTAGCACGGTAATACGGTTATCTTTTATCTTGTCACTGATGATCGCAACTTCGCGCGGACGAAAACTTTCTGTTTCATTCGAACCGGAGGCGACTGCCACGGACTGCTTCATATTTTCAGTCGTTTCCGTTAAATCGAGATCCGACAGAACATGGGCCAAAGCATCCAGAGCGCGTCGCCGCAGGGCAAGCGAGGTGGCGTCTTCAACCGATGTCAGGCCTCCATCCGCTTCGAAATCGCGTTGAAGCACCAGAAATTCTTCAAGTTCCTCGCCGTTGAACGAGGAAGGGTTGAACGAATTGTCGTATTTCAGAATGCTACCGAACCCTGAACAGATAAGGTCCGATCCGCCGATAAGGTAGGGAACGATTTTCGCGCCGACACGCATGTCCGATTCCGAATGGCGGGCATCGTTGCCGGAAGCGCATTCCAGATCCAGCCACACCGCGATGAGGTTTTCAGCAAGAATTTCCCGAACACCGCCGGGAATTGAAGACGCCAGCGGTGCGCCGTCAATGCCGCCATTCTGCGTTCCCTGTGCCCCCATGCCTCTTTGCAGACAGAGGCATCGGGCTTCCAGATACAACAGCGATTTGGATTCATGGAATCCCATAAGGAGCTCGGATGCAGCGCCTGACGTGCAACGCATTTTGATGCCACGTGACGCATAGGCGGCGGTCAGCCATGCCTTTGACCAGGGGGTATCGTCACCATCGATGAAGGCGCTTTCCGTGCCGTAAACGGAGACGGTTTCGGCATAGGATGTGAAACCGGCCATGCCGATTTCAAGTTCTTCCGCTTCTTCGCTGGAGCATTGAAATAACGTGCCGGCCCGGCCTACGGCGGAGCCGACGCAGCACGCCAGCGCATTGGACCAGGAATTTCGCGCGACACGCATTGTCGTTTCAATTTCATCGAATCCGAGAGCAACAGCAAAGGCGGCATCGGCCGCCAGTTGCAGCGGATCGTCCTTAGCATTCGTCACGTGGGCCTGATTGCCCGGCGTTTGCCGCGCGCGCATTTTGGAATAGGCGAACCCCAGTTCCATCGCATTGAGTTGCGCGACCGCTTCCGCCAGTTTCGCCGGTGTCAGACCACGGGCCAGCCTTGTCAGTTCCGTACGCGGTACATTCATGTCGACCAGCATACGCGCAAGTTGATCCGATGGAATTGCCATCGCTTCCCTGGCGATGGAAAGGTCGAGATGATAGTCGGCGACGAAGGCGTCTATCATGTCGAAGTCTTCCGAGGCCACGCCATCCATGGCGGTAATTTTTCCGTCTGTAAGGTCGAGGCCCGGTTTAGGGTCGGCAGCGCCGTTAAACGCGGCAAAGCCGTTTTCTGGATCTTCTACCGCAAACTGATCTTTCCGAAGAGGCCGTTTGTCCCAGTCATCGAAGCGCCGCCATCGGTTGGCACCGTGCAAGTTGGTATCCGTCATCTTTGGCGGTGTCTCCCTTGTGCAGGCATTGCAGCGGACGATCAGTCTTCAAGGAAACCGGGAATGTCCTCCGACTGCACGACATGGCAGTAAATCATGTTAATTGTGTACAACTCATTCCGATGCAGGTCATCCGTTGCAGCCGCGCAGCAATCGTCAACGACAACGACATTGAAACTTTCGTCTGCGAGACTGCGAACCGTTGAACTGACGCACTGATCCGTGAATATTCCCGCTGCGATGACGTTTTTTATCCCCATATTGTGGAGAATGATACGCAGGTTCGTGCCGGTCAGTGCGCTATCGGTTGTTTTGAGTATTGTAATTTCATCGCCTTTGGCTGACAGCTCGGGAACAATCTGGCTTTCTTCACTGTCCTTCGGCATCAGAAGGTAATTGAAGCCGGGCTTTTTCTGGCTGAGAGAACGATCTCTGCCGTCTTCCTTGAGGCATGCAATGCGTGCAAAAACCACCTCAACGCCACGGCTTCGGCACAGATCGATCAGGTTTGCCGTATTCGGAATTACTTTCGAATTCATACGGTCCCGGAAAGGTTTCCAGCGTGCGGATTCTTCCGGCTCGTCAGGAACTTCGAGGTAGGTGTTCTGAATGTCGATAACCAGCAGCGCCGTTTCGCCGACGGGAAGAACGATGTCGTCCGGCGGTTCCGCTTTTTCGTAGTAAAACGACCGGTATGCAGACTTCCAGTCGCTCATGACTTTCGGCCCTTGACCGATTCAAGTGTCTTGGCGATGGCGTCGCGGGCGGTTTTCAGATCGGGCTTGTGGCCGGACATGAAAATCCGGCCGGTTGCCCCCATCATCTGGACATCGTTGATCGTAACGCTGGGCGCAGCCCGTTCGGCTTCGTTTGCTGCAACGCAGGCGAACAGGGCAGGGGCCATTTCATAGACGAGAAGCGACATTCCGGGCAGCAGCATGGATGCTTCCCGGCTTCGGTTCAGGATGATCGCGTGCTGATCGGAAATATCTTCGATGATGTCATGAAACAGGGTTACCGGCGTCAGTTGATCGGTTGCCTTTGCCCCGATGCCCTTGAGGATCGCCGACCCGGCGTCATCCAGGTCCTGCATGTTCCTCGAATGCAGTTCCATGAGCCCGAACTGACGCTCAGTGAACAATATGCCGGGTTCCATTTCCGGAGACGCCTTCAAGGCAAGATCGCAGATCCTGTGGATCGCTAAAGCAGGGGCGACTTCGACAATCAGGCTGTGCTCCCCCTCGAACGGCGGATATCCCCGCGCGCGCATGGGCGTACTGAGATATGCCGCGAACTGCGGTTGCAGATCATTGATCGGCAAATAGACGCGAAGTTCCGTCATGCGTTCACACCAACCCGGTAAGCCGGCACGTTATTTCGAAAGATCGAAATGTTTGTCCAGGTCCTGATGCGGACGCGGGATGACATGCACGGAGACGAGCTCGCCAATCTGGTTGGCTGTTTCCGCACCAGCTTCCGTTGCCGCCTTTACCGCACCAACATCGCCGCGGATAACGACGGATACCAGGCCGTCGCCTACTTCTTCGCGCGCGGCGATGGTGACGTTGGCTGCTTTCACCATGGCATCGGCCGCAGCCAAAGCTGCAACATACCCTTTTGTTTCGATCATTCCGATTGCATTAGACATTGGATTACCTCCGGTTGTTGAATTTTGCTTGCTGACTTTGGCTGCCGGCGCTTTTCGTTTAGCGGCGGCTGTTTTTTTTGTTCGTTTTGGTGAGACGGCCATAACCTTCTCTTCCTACTCGTCAATTGAACCGATAATTAGCGCATCAACAGGTGCTTTGATATTTGTGAAATATGCTGCTGCAACAGAACCTGTTGTGACCAGCACGGCCTCGCCGACGCCGCATCCGAGCGCATCCAGCGCAATCAGGGTAGAACCGTTTTCAAGAGCAACTTCCAGCAAGGCTCCGTTCGGCAGGGTATCGACGCGTTTCGTCGCCCAAACCTGCCCAGTCACACGACCTCGGATCATGATTTTGTCCTTTCAAGGCGAATGCGTTTCCGGCGAATTTCATCCCGCGCCAACGGGGTAAAGCATGTTTTTTTCCCGGCTTTGATATGCGCCCCATCCGGCAGTTCGGATATCTGGCGCTCTGAAATCAACCCCTTTTCGTAAGAGACGGTTACAGAACCGGCCTGATGGCCGGGCCCATTGGAGGGCCGGCTGTTCGTCAACCGGAATACCAGTGTGCCGTTTTCAACGGCGGCGCGTCGATCCGGGTTCTTTGCTACATCCAATATGTGTGCAGCGAAAGTGTTTAGGTCTTTGTCGCTTTCGATAGAAACCGCTTCAACCTTCACGTCCGGCTTGACCGATACGCGGTCGCCGCGGTTGTTATCGGCTTTGAAGGCGCGCAGTTCTTCTGCCAGGACTTCGCGGATCAGGGTTCTGATATCGTCGCTCATTGCACTCTCTTACGCCGCGCCCATCGAACGAAGCGCGGATTCCGCCGCTTCTTTCGCGTTTCGGATATCCGCTTCGTTGCCGGACAGATACAGCCTGCCATTCGCCCCGATCATCCGATAGTCGACGACCTTGATGTCCGCCTGCTTTTCAGCTTCGTTCGAGGCGATGATCGCATAGGATGCCGGCTGGCATTCAAGCAGGTACAGGGATTCGCCGCCGAGGATCATTGATCCGAGTTTATTGCGGTTGATCAGAAAGGCATGCTGATGATCGATACGGGTTACGATCTTCGAGGCGAGGATCGTTGGGGGCATCGCATCTTCCGGCTTGGCGCCCAGGACTTCCAGCACCGCGGCGGCGCTGGCCTTTACCTCTGCCGTCGAGCGGGAATGAATTTCCAGATACCCGAACTGTCGCTCGACGACGAGAATGCCGGCCCGGACGTCAGCGCCCTTCAGGGCCACATCCGTCAGCGCCTCGATATCCAGGCCGGGCGCAATTTCGATAATCTGCGCCGCCATGTTTCTGCGCGGCAGAGATCCGCGCATCCACGTGGCTATGTAGCATAGGGTTTGCGGCTGAAGCTGATCGATAAAGATAAATGACCTCAGGTCGGCCATCAAAGGCCTCCCTTCAGGGCATTGCGGATTTCGTCAGCGATCAGTTTGCGCAATTCGTCACGGGCTGCATCGCTGATGCCGCCGAACGAGCCGTTTGTGCGTGATGCGGGTGACGCCGGGGAGATCCTTTGTACCGGAAGGTCAAGGCCACCGGATGGAGCAGTCGGCAAGGGGCCGTCAAATCCAAGATCGACGCGACTGTAATCGCCGAAACTTTCGTTCGGGGCACTGTTATACGCCATCTGCGTCCAGTGAACGAGGTGCTGCGGTCCGATATTTTCGCCGATGGAAGACCGGCCGAAATATCCGGTTCCGATGGTGAATGTCGGCGCCAGATGTGTCGCGAAACCGGCCGCACCCTGGCTGCAGGGCGCATTCACGACGACACGGTAGGCTTCGACACTGCGCGCGTAGTCGATTGCGACCTGTTCGTTCAGCGTATGAATCGCGGCTGAATGGCCGGCGCCGGACAGTCTCAATACGGCGCGGGCCTGGGCCAGTGCCTGTTTCTGGTTTTTCGCCACATGATAGGCAAGAACCGGGCACAGTTTTTCGCGCGACAGACGCTCTTCTACCCCGATCTGATCGATCGGCGTTACAAGAATTCTGGTCTTCGGCGGGACGCGGAAGCCGCATTCATTGGCGATCCAGGATGCATCGCGCCCTATGCTGGCAACATTGAATCCGCGCTCGTGAAACAGATATCGTCTCAACTTCGCGGTTTCCGCTTCATCGCAGATATGCGCGCCGCTCTGTTTCAGTGAATGTTGCAGTTTCTTGTCCACATCCGGAAGCGTGATAAGCACGCTTTCGTTGGTGCAAAGAATGGAGTTATCGAAACTCTTGGAATCGACAATTCTTTTTGCCGCTGCTGGAAGGTCGGCACTCGAATCCACAAATACAGGCGCATTGCCCGGTCCGACGCCGATGGCCGGATTGGACGATGAATAGGCAGACCGCACCATCGCCGTTCCACCGGTCGCCAGAATGACCGAAGTCTTGTTCGAGGCCATGAATTCTTCGATCAGCGGTATGGTCGGATTGTCGATTACCTGAATGCATCCGTCGGGCGCGCCCGCATCGACCGCAGCCTGCGCAAGAGCGTTTACAGCATCGACGCAAACGGCTCTCGCGGCCGGATGCGGGCTTAACACGATTGCGTTTCTCGTCATCAGCGCCAGCAGGATTTTGAAATTTACCGTGGCGATCGGGTTGGTGGACGGAGTCAGCGCGAGAATGACGCCGGCAGGGCGCGGTATGCGAACGATTTTTTTCGTATCGTCGACAACCGGATTGATGAAGTCCTGGTCCCGATAGTAGTCGACGATCGGCACCGATGTGAGTTCGTTTTTCTGCTTTTTGTGAGCGACAACGCCGAAGCCGGTTTCTTCCACGGCCCATTCGGCGTACTTGCCGGCCAGACTGTGAGCGACCTTTGCAACCGCATCGGCAATTTCCATCGTTGTCTTACGGTCGAACCGCTGGAACACGCTGGACGCCCAGCGCGCCCGTTCCAGCACGATGTCAGCGTGGCTTTGCAGGGCGGCCTTGCTGTCGGAAATTTCGACGAGCGTTCTGATCTCGGGTTCCATCACGCGGTCCTCCGCCGGCTTCCGGAACCCATGACTTCCTCGCGTGCAAGACCGACGCCGATCTCGACCCGGCGCAGAACTTCCTCGCAATCGGCCTGACTGAGCAGAAGCCCGGGTTTGAACTGCAGGACGCGTGGATCGAGGGTCGAGAAGATCGCCCAGACACCGTTTCTGTACAAATGCTTCATGACGGGTTTGGCACCCTGTTCATGGTTGAATTCCAGCCCCATGACCAGGCCGTGCTGGCGGATGCCGATGAAAAAGTCCGGATATTCCTGCATGATGCGCTCTAGACCGGCACGCATGAAATCGGAGATTGTCTGTACGGTGGCCTTGACCTGCGGCCGTTGCACCATTTCGAGAACTTTCATCGCGACGATGCAGCCCAGTTCCGCGCCGCCGCCCGTGGAAATGTGACCAAAGCCGTCTTCGTGCAGCCAGCCGCCGCAATGTTCGCCAATCAGGACGCAACCGATTGGATACAGGCCGCCGCCAATGCCTTTTGCTGTGACCATGATATCGGGTTCGATACCGTAGCGCGTGCAGCCCCAAAGCGCGCCGGTTCGCATCAGACCGGTTTGCACTTCGTCCGCGATATAAAGTGCATCATAGCGCTCGCATAGTTTCTTCACAGCCGGCAGATACCCGACCTCCGGCATCGGAAACCCGTATGTGGCCGGAATGGTTTCCATGATAACAGCGGCAACATCGCGTTTTTTCAGTGCGTCTTCCATTGCGTTCAGGTCGTTGAACGGGACCTGAACGAATTCTCCTTCCGTGTCTTCCGACAGGAACAGTTTGGAAAAACGCTCATCGCCCGTTTTCACGGCAAGTCCTGTGTGGCCGTGATACGCCTTCACGATTGATACGATTTTGCGTTTCTTGGAAGCATGCCGGGCTGTCTTTAAGGCGATGTCGATTGCTTCACCGCCGCCCGACCCGTAAGCAACATATTTGATGCGAGGCGACGGCGCGCTCTTGACCAGTGCTTCGGCCAAAGCCGTACGGGCGAGGGCGGGAAAATGGTGATTTCCCATGTCGAATCGCGCCGTGGCCGCCTTGAGGACCTCCACAAGTTCCGGATTTCTGTGGCCGAGATTGTAGGTACCGCCGTTAAGATGGAGATCAATCAGACGCCGGCCATCCATATCGTAAAGGTAGTAACCCTCGCGTCGATCGATTACGAGATCGACCTCCATATCCTGCCAATCCTGGGTTTTACCCGGATTCCAGAACTCTTTCGATCGCTGAATAAAATCGAGCTTTTCGTCGCTCACGGCACAATCCTCATCTCATTCGATGCGAAGCTAGACGACGCATAACGGGGTCGCTTGACAGTAAAGCCGCGTAAATTGACAGCAGAAATCAGGTCATTCTGGACAGATATGTTTCTCCCAGTTCCGCCGATACTCGGCCAAAATCGGGCGCCATGGCCTGTGCTTCCGGCACATTGATGTGTGAGCCGATCCAGGCCAGCAAAGCCATGCGTCTCAACATGATAAAGCTGTCAATCTCGCGTTCTTCGTCATCGGACATGGGGCGGACTTTCCGATATCCTTTTACCCAGGCTTCGCGCAGAGCAGGAATTTCGGGGCTGTCCTCGAAGAAACTGACGCCCGCAGCAAAGTCGTACAGAAACCAGCCGAAACCGCAGTCATCGAAATCGATCAGACGGGTAGTGCCGTCGTCGATCAGCAGGTTTGCGAGACGCATATCGGCGTGAATCAACCCGTACCGTTGCTCGGATTTACCGAACATCGTCAACCTCGATTTAATCGTCCTTTCAACAGCTTCCAGAACCTTGCCGGATGCCGTGTCGATATTCGGAGCGTCGCGCCAGTTTCCCCAGGTCGGGTTTGGCCCGAAAACGGTATCGAGATCCCAGGTCAGGCGCTCGAAGGGCTGCGGTTTTTTCCATGCAATCGTGTGGTTGTGCGTTTTGGCGGCCATTTCGCCGAGTTCTTCGAACGGTGCGACGAGGTCGTGGGATTCATCCGGCTGTTCGCCTTTGACGAACTCGAACATGACCATAAATCTGTCGTTCAATTGTCCAGGCAGCCCGGCTTTCTGCACCGCTGCCCCGTTTATGCCTGGAATGACTTCCGGTGTAATAACGCATTTGTCCGCATTCAGGGCATCCATCCACAGCAGTTCGCATTCGATCGCCCGTTCCGTGTGATAGTCTTCGCGGTGTATGCGAAGGACCGAACGAAAGCCGTTGCCGTTTTCGATGAGGTAGGTCGCATTTTCGGAGATATTGATCAGCCGCGCTGATGCTCCCTCGGGCAGGCGCCAGAGCCTGAGCGACTGATTTGCCAGCGTATGAAGCCGGTCCAATAAGATATCATGCGCGATTTCTGTTTGCGCCATATCTTCCTCCTCATATTTCCAGGATTCGCCGGGTCAGATTTCTTCCATTGCTTCAAGCGATTCAGGAATCGTTTGCCCGCCGTCGATAACAATCTGCTGACCGGTAATATAGGCTGCTTCGTCGGATGCGAAAAACAATGCGGCATTGCCGATATCCTCGACCGCGCCGAGGCGTTTTAGCGGAATGGAGGCGGCCATGGTGTCCAGGTAATCCTGCCCCAGATCCTGCAGGCCTTCGGTATAGATGTTACCGGGCATCACGGCGTTGATCGTGGTGTTATATCGGGACAATTCCATCGAGGCCGTTTTCAGGAAGCCGAGCTGACCGGCTTTCGACGCACCATAATGCGACCAGCCGGGGAACCCGGTGATCGGGCCGGTAATGGAAGAGGTCAGGACGACACGGCCTTTTCCGTTCTTCTCGAAATGCGGGATGCAGGCCTTGACGCACAAGAACGCGCTTTTGAGATTGGTCGACAGAACCTGATCCCATTCCGAAGGATCCATGTCGACCATCTTCGTTTGCGGAAATGCGCCGGCATTGGCGCAAAGGATATCGACGCTGCCGAATTCCTTTTCCGTTTTGGCGACCATCTCCTGGACCGAATGCCAGTCCGATACATCGCAGGTCAGATAACTCGTCTGGCAGCCTTCGGCGTTCATGGCCTCCGATGCAGCCCTGGCCGCATCGGCGCCGCGCGCCGCAATCATGACCTTGGCTCCCTGTTTTGCGAACACGCTCGCGATACCGCGGCCGATGCCCTTTGACCCACCGGTTACGATGACGCTGCGACCCTTGATCGATGTAAGCATTACAGTTCTCCCTTATATCGTGGTCTTCAGTTAAGTGCTTTTCTGGTTGGCTTGTCTGGCGTTCTGAATGAACCGCAGCAGTTGCGGTACAAGAAGCGCGACAATAAGAATGACGGCGGAGGCGAATACAGACAGCATTCCGAGCGTCGGAACCAGCGGCGTATAGCCGGACACCATCTTTGCATACAGCCATTCAGGCAGTGTCGAGTCCGCGCCGGTTGTGAACAGCGAAAGCGGAAAATTGCCCCAGCTCAGCAGGAAGGCGAACAGGCCTGCGGACACAATGCCGGGCAGCAGGAGAGGGAAGGTGATTTCCCTTAAAATCTGCCATGTCGTCGCGCCCATGTCGCGCGCCGCTTCCTCCAGGGCCGGATCGAACGAATACGCCCGGATCGCGATGATCAGCGTGGCGATTGGCGATATCCAGACAAGATGGGCGACAACGGCTGTTTTCCATGACGGGATGATGCCGATGGCGTTGAACCACATCAGCAAAGCCAGCCCCAGAACTGTTTGCGGAAAGAAAATCGGGATCAGAATGAACTTCTGGAACAGGCCTCTGTATCGCCACTGGTAGCGGGCGAAAGCCAGTGCACCGAAGAAGCCGACGATCATGGAAATGATAGTAACGATCACCGCGATGGAAATCGACGTGGTCAGAATGTCCGCAACCGTCGAACTTTCAATGGCTTTGCTGTACCATCTTGTCGCATAGCTTTTGATCGGAAAGGTAAGGTACCGCGCCTTGGAAACTGACGCAAAACCGACGGATACCAGCGGTAGATAAAGAATGAAGATCGCGAGGATGCCATACGCGTACAGGACGATCTTCGTGCTGCGACTGGATTCCATCAGCGTTTCCTGCCCATGATTGCGTCGAGGTCGACGCGGGAAACCCCGAATATCGCCATTGATCCGATAATCACAATCAGCACCATGGACAGGGCTGAGCCCAGCGGCCAGTCCTGCCCGTAGGTAAATGCTGTTTCGACCTCGTCAGCCATGACGATGACCGTCTGGCCGCCCAGAAGCTTCGATTCCGCCAGAGCGCCCGCCGCCAGAACAAAACTCAGCAACGAGCCGACGACAATTCCCGGGGCTGCTAGTGGCAGATCGATTTCCCATAATATGCGCCAACGCGATGCGCCTAAATCGGCGGCTGCCTGACGGGCGTCATCCGGAACCATGGCTATGCCCTGGGCAAGCGGGAAGAGCATGAATGGAAAATATACATAGACGAGACCGAAAACGATGACGGGAACATTGTACAACGCGCCATCCAAATCGACTCCGAACCAGGCTCTCAGATGCCCGCCTATCAGTCCGCCCTTCATCAGTGTCAGTATCCACCCGAACAACCGGATGTTTTCCGAAACGAACAGGCTGATCACCACGGCAATCGTCAGAATAAGCGTGAACCGGCCGAAAACTTTCGCCATGGCGAATGCCAGCGGCCAGCAAACGACAAACAGTGCGAGCGTGGATGCCAGCGCCATGCCGAGCGCCCATGCAAGCGACTTCCAGTAACCTTGTGTAAAAACAGTGGCATAAGCCGAAAAGTCCGGAATGTTCCAAAGCGAAAACACTTTTTGCGGCATGATCGAAAATGCTGCGACCACAAGCAATGGGGCAATAAAGCTAAGCGTCAGCACGATCAGAATAGGAAGTGCGCTCAGCGTGCCGAGTTTTTTGTCGAGGCGATCCATTATTCGCCTCTGATCAAATGGGTATGCTCGACATCCCAGCCGAGGACAACTTCGTCATCCATGTTGCCGGTGTAGCGGTCTTCACGAAGCTTTTCGACAGTAAGCTGTGTTCCGTCCGCGGTTTCCACCTTGTACTGCATGCGCGAACCCAGTGCGTATTCGCCGCGCAGGATGCCGCGAACGACGAAGTCGTTGGTTTCCGTCGATGCCAGGAACCGGACGAATTCCGGCCGCACCATAAGCGTTCCGCGCTCGCCTTTCGACAGGCCGATCCCGACGCCTTCGACTTTGCCGTTGACGTGAATTTCCACGCCGTGTCCGTGCAGGCCACCCTGTGTCGTGCCCTCGACGTCGAAAAGGTTTACTTCTCCCATAAACTCGGCGACGAAGCGGCTGACGGGACGCGCATAAATGCCGTCTGCATCGGCAATCTGTTCCAGACGCCCTTCTTTCATGATGGCGATCCGGTCCGACATCACCATCGCTTCTTCCAGAGAATGGGTAATGTAGACGAATGTCTTGCCGGTTCTGTTGTGAAGATCCTTGAGTTCCTTTTCCAGCGCTTTACGCAAACGGTAGTCCAGCGCGGAAAGGGGTTCGTCGAAAAACAGGATTTCGGGGTCGAAAGCCAGGGCCCGGGCCAGCGCAACGCGCTGTTTCTCGCCGCCGGAACACTGGTTGATTCTCTTGTCATAGTAACTGACGGGCAGCCTCAGCAGCTCAAGCAGTTCCAGCGCCCGCTGCCGCCGTTTCGAAGGCGCTTCGCCGCGGATTTTTAAAGGAAATTCGATGTTTTCCCCAACCGAACGGTGCGGAAACAAGGCCAGAGACTGAAACACCATACAGGTCGGTCTGGCATTCGCCGGTGTCTGGTCAATCCTTTTGTTCCGGAGCCAGATTTCGCCTTCTGTCGGGCTGTCCATGCCGACGAGCAAACGGATGAGCGTGGTTTTACCGCTGCCGGACGGGCCGACGATAGTCAGAAACTCGCCATCGGTTATATCCAGGTCGATGCCGTGAAGCGCGACAAAGTTTCCAAACCGCTTAACGATACCGTTCAGTCGGAGTACCGGTTCCACACTCATTCCACTTGAGATCCATTGTATAAAGAAAGCCCGGTGCGGGCGCGGTTTTGCGACCGCACCAGGGTTTAGTTGAACAGGGAAGGAAACTAACCGCGCTTCGCAGCGTTGTATAACTCGTTCAGCGTGCTGTAGGAGGAAACAACCTGATAGTCGAGGGACCGTGACATTTCCTCGCCGAGCGAATCCCACTGGATCGCATCGAGTTCGTCGCTGTCGAATTTATCCATGACCGCGCTGTCGCCCATCTGGCTGACCGGGTTGTAGGTGCCTTCCGCGAAGGCCACAGCCTTGCAGATGTCCGGATCCTGAACGAATTCCAGAAAATCTTCTGCAAGCGTCGACGGGTTCGGATTGTTGACTGCGGATGTCAGCTCAATCCAGACAACGCCGCCCTTGCCGTCCACGGGGCCCGAAGCCGGTGTGATTGCGCGGACATTCGTTGCGCCGTCATACCGTGCCGGCGAAGCCGTATAGGTGCCGCCGGTGAAATAGGCGTCGATTTCACCATTGATCAGCGCCAGGTTCATCGCGACAAGATCGTCCGTGAGCAGTTTGGCGCCGCCAAAGATCGTGTCGGCCGTTGACTTGAACGTGTCCAGATCCGCGCCTTCGACCGGCTTGAACGGGTCGATACCGCCCGTCAGGCACATATGCATGATGTTCCAGTTGTCGTAGGTCAGAACGCCATACCGGCCTTTCATCGCGGGATCCAGGAACAGGTTCCAGCCTTCGTCTTCAGCCATCTTGCGGCTGATCTTGTCTGTGTTGACGACAAACGAAAACGGCCCGTAGCGCTGCGGCATGCCGATCAGTTCCCCGTCATCGGCGAATGCGAGAGGATAGGGGGCTGCGAATTCCGGCAGCATCTTTTCGAAATACGGCATGAACCGGTCTTTGTTGAGCGGTTTGATCAGGTTTTCAGGATACAGCTGATCGCGCGCCCATGGCTGGTTCAGGTTGATCAGATCCCAGACGTTAACTTCGCCGGCGCGCAGTTTATTGATCATGTCCGGGTCGGATGTACCGCTTTCGGCGCGGACAGAAGCGCCGGGATGCGCATCCCGGAACGGTCCGAGCACCTCATCCGAGTTATATCCTTCCCAGCAAAGGATATTCATTTCGTTGTTCCGGGCAGCCGATGCCGGCCCGAACCTACCCATTGCAGCCATCCCTGCAGCACCCGCTACGCCGGCGGAAAAGGCTCTCCTTGTTAGCTTCATCTTAACGTCTCCCTCTTGTTGATTAACCCAAAGTTCCACTGTCCAGATTGTATGTTAAGATGATTGGCAGAGGCTGCTTGACATCGTTTTGTAAAAATTTAACAGCATTAGCCGTTGACTATCGCGAGTTGATTTGATTCTCGATGGATTTCGGCGCAAAATCCCGGATCAGGGTTCCGCTGGTGCAGCTGAACGAAGAGACTGAAAATGGTAAGAGCGTCAGCAAGCGAGTCAATTATTCCGCCTCCGGTCGTTCTGGCATCGGCCGCTACAGGTGTGATTGATCTGATAGAAAAAAATCACGGCGACCCGGATAGCATCCTGGGAAATGCATCAATTCACCCCGACGACCTTTCCAGTCCATATAACGAACTTTTGCTGTCTGATTTCTGCACGTTGTTCGAAGAAGCGGCCAAGCAGACTGGGAACGACAATTTCGGTCTGCAATTCGGTGAGTCGTTTCGGCCGCGCTACTTCGGTGCGATCGGATATGCTGCGATCAGTTCGCCGACTTTGGCCGCCGCTCTAAGAAATGTGGAGGTCTATTTTCCGGCTCATCAAAGCCAATCCAGTTTCGGTCTGATTAAGGACGCGGATATTTTCTGGCTGAGTTACCGGATTTTCGACCCGCGGATTGAGAATAGAAGGCAGGATGCGGAACTTTCCATGGGTATGTTTCTGAACATTTTCAGACATGCTCTAGGTCCGAAATGGTCACCACTGGAAGTCCGTTTCGAACATGAAGTGCCGGATAGCAGCTACGGACACGAGAAGGTTTTCGGCGCCCCGATCCGGTTCGGCAGACGGACGAATGCATTCGCATTTCGCCGCAGCGACCTTGATGCCCGCATGCCGGAACAGGATCCTTATCTGTTTTCGGTTATCGAACCGTTTCTGAAGTCTCGTTGCGAAATCCAACAAAATCCGGAAAGTTTCGCGACAACCGTAAGAAATCAGATCAAACTGCATTTGGGTGATGTAAAGCCGACAATTGCAGAAATTGCACGCGTGTTCGGCGTTTCCGATCAGTCACTGCAGATGCAGCTTCGTCAACATGGCGTAACATTTCAGGATTTGGTTAATGCTGCCCGAAAAGAGTTGGCCCTGCATTATCTTGACGATCATTCACTTCCATTGACGGAGGTCGCTGATTATCTTGGCTATTCCGAACTGTCAGCATTTTCGCGCGCATTCCGAAGTTGGACCGGAATGAGCCCCCACAGATTTAGACGTACAAACCCAAGCATTGATAATGGTTAACCTGAATAGATGGAGTAATGTAAAACCTGCCTAGAGGGCGGCTCATGCTTCCTGCGATTCTGAGATTATTTACCCCTCATCGACGACAAGCGAATGACCAGTTATGTATCCTGCCTCGACTCAAAATTCAGATTCCGTTGAATGATAGTGGATTTCAAGCCGCGATCCTTTCGTATCGATGATGCTATCCTCCGATTTCGGTGAAGCAGACAATCTTACTATTGGATCTTGGCCAAAATGCCCTGGATTTCGGGGAGTCCTTGTTCAGCGAAAGATGCGTACGCGAGCGATTGAAGTAGGCCATGCAGAGTTTGAGGATGCGCCGAAGGTGCCGTTCGTTTCTGACGACGACATGATCCAAACATTCACGACGTATCGATCCGATGCCCCGCTCGACGTAAGCGTACTGCACGGTGATTGAGGCGTAACCGGTTTTTCGGATATGCCCATCGCATTGAGACGGAGTTTATAGGTTGCTCCAAAAGTACAGTCCTGATCGCGTATGAAGTATCGGGGCGCATCATCCCATGGGAATGCTTCTGTCACCTGTTGTGGTGTCCACGCCGATGTTGGGTGGGCGGTAACGGCAGGATGGACAAGATTGCGTCGCTCCAGGTTCATGATGACGACGACGTAAAGAATACGAAACGTCAGCGTTGGTACGACAAGGAAATTGATGGCTGCAGAGCAATCCATGTGATTCCTGATGAACGTCTTCCATGTTTGATCCGGGTTGAGGCGTCGCCTTGGCATATAGCGCGATACTGTTGCCTGGCTCACATCGAAGCCAAGTTTCAGCAACTCGCCATGAATGCGTGGTGCACCCCACAAGGGGTTCTCGGTCGCCATTTGCTGTATCAGTATTCTGATCTCATGTGCAGTTCTGGGCCGACCAAACGCCTCGACTTGAAACGCCAGTAAATGCGGAAACCTTCTCGGTACCAACGTATAGCCGTCTTCGGGTGAACGGTCTGAACGAAGTGATCTGATCGAGGCCATAGCTTCAAGAAGAGTTTGAAGATTGAGCGATCTACCCGGCTGATCCGAGGCCTCTTTGGTGCGTTCCTTCGCAGGATGTCTATCTGATAGCGAAGTAGAGCATTCTCGAGCTGAATCTCAGCTCGAGCTTTTGTGGAGGAGACAATCTGAAAGAGAATAAGTTTTAGGAATGTGAGCATCCAATCGATATAGCGAATGGATACGCCAAAACCCAGAAATTCCTTCAGAATCTAACTTTTGAGAAGGGACAGGCCGTGCCGGCAAGATTCGTCGTCGCCATATGGACCACGAGGCCCGTCGCAAGACGCGATATCAATTATAACACTGTGCAGATTCTTGCTCTTGCCAAGGAATGCCACTGTTGTTGATGGCGTTCGCAGAGTACCATTTTCCGAGACCTTATCTTGCCGCGAAAGGCTCAAAAATTGAAAACGCACACGCTGCAAGGATCATCTGCTGCCCAATCGCGCCAGGGCCTGAGCCAGTCCGAGGCAGGATCGCGGCTTGCCGCCGAAGGTTTCAACGAACTGCCACGCGCGCGTCGCCGATCCGCCTTGCGGATCGTGTTCGAGGTCTTGCGAGAGCCAATGCTGGGGCTGCTGGTCGCTGGCGGAGTCGTGTATCTGTTGCTTGGCAGCCTCGAAGAGGCACTGGTGCTGCTGGCCTTTGCCTGCCTGTCGGTCGGAATCACCGTAGTGCAAGAAGCGCGCACCGAAAGGGTGCTGGAGGCGCTGCGTGATCTGACCAGTCCGCGCGCATTGGTAATCCGGGGCGGAGAACGCTTGAGGATCGCTGGGCGGGAGGTGGCCCGGGGCGACTTGATCGTGCTGTCCGAAGGCGACAGGGTTCCTGCCGACGCATGGTTGATCGAGGCGACCGGCCTGTCTGCCGACGAATCCCTGCTGACAGGCGAAGCCGTTCCTGTGCGCAAGCAAGTCGCAGTATCCGATGTTGCGGCCAAAGACGCTCCACGTCCGGGCGGCGAAGATCTGCCGATGGTGTTTTCGGGCAGCCTGATCGTCGGCGGGTCGGCCATTGCCGAGGTGACGGCGACCGGGCCCGCCAGCGAAATCGGAAAGATCGGTGCCTCGCTTGCCAAGTTGGAGACCGAGACACCGCATCTGCAACGCCAGATGCGGAGGCTGGTCATCGTCTTTGCTGCCGTGGGGGCAGCAGTCAGCGTGGCCGTTGTGGTGCTCTATGGTCTGCTGCGCGGCGGCTGGCTGGAAGGTGTTCTTGCCGGCATCGCCGTCGGCATGTCGATGCTGCCCGAGGAATTCCCGATGGTGCTCGCCGTCTTTATGGCGATGGGAGCATGGAGGATTTCAAAGGTCCGGGTGCTGACGCGGCGGGCTTCGGCCATTGAAACGTTGGGTGCGGCAAGCGTGCTCTGCACCGACAAGACCGGCACATTGACGGAAAACCGTATGACCATCGCCGAATTGCGCCTGGCGGACGGGGCGGCGGCCAAGATCAGCTCCACTGTCTTGCTGGAGCCGTTTCGTGAGCTTGCGACGGCGGGGGTAATGGCTTCGGCCCCCGAACCGTTCGATCCGATGGAAAAGGCATTTCATGCGCTGGCCGCCGCTGACCTGCGCGCAGGGGAAGCCCTTCCGGGCGGAGGCCGGAAACTGGTGCGAACATATGCGCTGGCTCCCGACCTACTGGCCATGACGCAGGTCTGGAGCACCAAGGGCGGGGGCTGGCAAATCGCCGCCAAGGGCGCACCCGAAGCGATAGCTGATCTGTGCGGGCTGGATGCTGCCGCCCGCGCCGCCGTTACGGCGCAAGTGAACGAAATGGCGCAAGCGGGCTTGCGGGTGCTGGGTGTGGCCGAGGCCACCTTTGTCGGGGCAAGTCTGCCTGACAGCCAGCGCGAATTTGCCCTTCGCTTTCTGGGTCTGGTGGGCCTGGCCGATCCGTTGCGCGCCTCCGTGCCGGATGCGGTGGCGCTGTGCCGCAGCGCAGGCATCCGGGTGATCATGATCACCGGCGACTACCCGGCCACGGCTCAGGCCATCGCGGCGCAGGCGGGCCTGCAAGGCGGCCGGGTGATCGACGGTACTGAACTTCAGGCGATGTCAGACCCCGATCTGGCAACGGCCGTGCAGGATGTCTCCATCTTCGCCCGCATCATGCCGGAACAGAAACTTCGCATCGTCAATGCCTTGAAGGCCGGCGACGCGGTCGTCGCCATGACCGGCGACGGGGTGAACGATGCGCCTTCGTTGAAGGCTGCCGATATCGGTGTGGCAATGGGCGGGCGCGGCACGGACGTCGCGCGCGAGGCGGCCAGCATCGTACTGTTGGATGATGATTTCGGCTCCATCGTCACCACCGTGAGGTTGGGGCGACGCATCTATGACAATCTGCGCAAGGCGATGAGCTTCATCCTCGCGGTGCATGTGCCGATCGCCGCGCTGGCGCTGATGCCGCTTCTGTTCGGAATGCCGATCCTGTTTGGCCCGATGCACATCGCCTTTCTGGAGATGGTGATCGACCCGGTCTGCTCGCTCGTGTTCGAGGCCGAGACCGAGGAGGAAGGCGTGATGGACCGCCCGCCGCGCCCGCCAGCCGAGCCCCTGTTTTCTGTCCCCACGATCCTGTGGAGCCTGGCCCAGGGTGCGATGGTTCTGACGATGACCGCCACGATATTCGCGCTTGCCCCCGGTTACGGGCTGGAAGCCGGTCAGGTTCGCGGGCTGACCTTCGCTTCGTTGGTCTTTGGGATCGTTGCGCTGATCTTCGTGGACCGCTCGCTGTCGTCCTCCGTCATCACTGCAATCCGGCGGCCTAACCGGGCGCTGGCGGTGGTACTTCCGGTTGTCGCCGTCCTGCTGGCAATCACGTTGTTCTGGCAGCCCGCCCGCGATCTGTTCGGCTTTGCGGCACTGGACCCGGTATTCCTCGCCATCCCGCCGCTTGCGGGGCTGGCCGTTCTGCTGGCGCTCGAGGCGCTCAAGCCAATCTGGCGGCGAACCGTCCGCGTTGGCGCAAGCAACTGAATTGGCGACCACTAGGGCAATCCATGACATCGCCACGGCCGAGAAGGCCTGAGGCCGATACGTCAACCGGAAGAGGCGGTTCGCTCTTCTATCTCCGGGTGTGCTCAAATCAGCCCTTGCGCAAAAGGAGCCGTCCACACATTACAACACGGGATTGCCTGTTCCTCATCTCTGATCTCCTTCTTATTGAAGACCAGCAGACTGCGAATCGTAGCTTATGTCAGTGTCCGAATTCCGGGGGAGTAGCTCAGTCACCCCGTTTTGGTCAGGTCATCATTGGCATCTTGTACTATCAAACTCCCGCATGCCCTTCCTGTGGCGATGTGTTTTTAGGCTTCTTCGATAAAGCGAGACCTAGGCAAGCGTCTATATAGCTATGAGATATCTTGATGGCGATTTCGGGCGTGATATTGTCTTTGTTTGTGGAAAGCCCAGTCCAGAAACCATCAACCATAGCAATAAGCCCTAATGCGGCGCGTTTGGAGTCGATCTTGATACCAAGTTCCTTTGCCGCTTCGTTGAAGCTATTCTGAAATACGGTTCTGTATTCGGTCGCGCCGCGCTGTATGGCGTCGCGAAATAGCCGCGCAGATCTGCTCGCGTTGAGAAAGGCCTGCCAGACTGCGACGCGCTCGGCATTATAAACCGGGGATTTGAAATTGCTGGCGGAAATTTCGTAAAGCCGGTTGACGGCGCTGAGGGTGATGTCTGCCGCAATCTCGTTCTTGCGAGCGAGATCTTCTTTGAAGACGCGCTCGCAGACGAGCAGAAGCAGATCATCCTTGCTGTTGAAGTAATGCCCAAGGAGTCCGTGGGAAACGCCTGCTTCATCACAGATTCGCTCCACTGTGGTACCCCACAAGTCTTGTGTGGCTATGACTCGTTCAGCAGCCTCAATTAGGCTATCGCGCCGCTGCTTCCTGTTTTCCTCCCGGTTGAGGCGCCTGGGTTTGCTTTTTTCGACCAAAAAGCTTCCTTTCTTCGTTAATTATAAATTGAATAATCATCCAATATTAGATAATCATCCAGTTAAAGTCTCTTCAATCTTCTATTCTGAGGAAAACCAATGGCACCAGCAACCTCAGTTCCCCAACCGCCCATCATTGATGTCGTTGTCGTTGGTGCAGGCTTTTCGGGAATGTATATGTTATACGTCCTGCGACAGGCAGGCTTTAATGTAGTAGTTCTTGAGGCAGGAAATGACGTTGGGGGAACTTGGTACTGGAACCGTTACCCCGGCGCTCGTTGCGATATCGACAGCCTTGCTTACTCGTATTCGTTTGACGATGATCTCCAGCAGGAATGGCATTGGCCACATCGTTTTGCCTACCAACCTGAAATTCTTCGGTATGCGCGCCACGTCGCTGATCGCTTCGATCTTCGGCGAGATATCCGCTTTGGTATCAGGGTCGATCAGGCCGTTTATGATGAAAGTGAGGGAATTTGGACGGTTACCGCAGACGACGGATCGAAGGTGGTGTCGCGCTTTTGTGTGATGGCGACCGGTTGTCTCTCCGTGCCGAAAGTCCCAGACATTCCAAATCTGGAGTCATTTTCTGGGCCGGTTTATCATACGGCCAATTGGCCTGAGGAAGGGGTCGACTTTTCTGGACGCAGAGTTGGCGTGATCGGCACGGGATCGTCGGGTATCCAGTGTATCCCGCTGATCGCTGATCAGGCTGACCACCTCACGGTCTTCCAGCGCACGCCCAACTTTAATGTGCCATCCTGGAATGCGCCGCTATCAGAGAAGCTGGAGTCAGAAGTCAAATCGAACTATGCCGCTTACCGCGAAAAAGCTCGAAATTCCTTATCTGCCGACTTCTGGGACGAGCACCGATTGGCATTGCTTGAAGCTACTCCCGAAGAGCAGCGTATAGAACTCGACGCTTGCTGGGCAGCGGGTGGCTTCGATATCCAATATGCCTTTTCGGATATATTTACAGACGAAAAAGCAAACGAAATTGCCTGTGCATTCGTCCATGACAAGATCAAAGCCATCGTCAAGGACCCTGAGGTCGCCGCAAAACTTTGCCCTGATGATCACCCACTCGGCTCAAAGCGATTGTGCGTCGATGATCGCTACTACCAGACCTACAATCAGCCCAATGTAAGTTTGGTTGATCTGCGACAAGAGCCGATTGAAACCATGGTGGCCGAAGGTGTGAAAGTAGGCGACCACATCGTGCAGATTGATGACTTGGTTCTCGCCACCGGTTTTGATGCAATGACAGGGGCACTGACCCGTATGGATATCCACGGCCGCGATGGTATCTCTTTGCGGGACGCATGGGCGAATGGTCCGAGAAGCTATCTTGGGCTCTCGGTAGCGGGTTTTCCAAATCTCTTCACCATAACGGGTCCCGGCAGCCCCTCAGTACTTACGAATATGATCGTTTCCATCGAGCAGCATGTGGAATGGATTCGTGACTGTCTGGTCAGGCTGCGGGAACAGGGAGTGACGCGGTTTGAGGCGATGGAACAGGCACAAGAAACCTGGGTCGAGCATGTAGCGGAGTTGGCAGACGAGACACTCTTTCCACGCGCAAACTCTTGGTATGTAGGCGCCAATGTACCCGGCAAGGCCCGAGTTTTCATGGCATATGTCGCAGGCCAAAAACCCTACACCGATGTGTGCGACCGCATTGCTGCAAATGACTACGAAGGCTTTTCAATGACAGAGTAACAAGTGCATTCTTGCGTTTGACGGGAAGGGAGGAAACATGAAGCGGTTTGAGAATGATGTCGCGATTGTCACCGGCGCGGGCTCAGGAATTGGGCAAGCTACGGCATGGCGATTGGCATCTGAAGGCGTGTTTGTCCTTGCTTGCGACAGTGATAGTGCTGCTCTCAGAAAGACGGCATCACAGACAACGGGTCGCATTGAGACTTTTTCCTTCGACGTTACGTCGTCGGATGGGTGGCTGGAAGCGGTGACAACGGTAGAGAAGAGCTTTGGGGAACTTACGATCTTGGCCAACATAGCTGGCATTCTGCGTCACGATAATATTGAATCAGTGACACTGGACGGGTGGAACGCAGTGCTGGCTGTAAACCTAACGGGCACATTCCTGGGCTGCCAGACCGCGATCAGGTGTATGCGTCGAGGACGTGGGGCGATCGTTAACATTTCGTCTGTTTCCGGCCTCAAGGGCGATGCGGATTTATGTACCTATGACGCAAGCAAAGGCGCAGTTCGCGGTTTTACACGTGAGCTATCTGCCTGGCTTTCGCGGCAAGGATATCCCATTCGCTGCAATGCTGTGTTCCCAGGCATCATCGCGACACCTATGGTGAGTGAGTTCTTTACCGAACACCCTGATGTCGAACCCGAGTGGCAGGCGGCAAACCCGGGAGGTCGATATGGTAACCCGGATGACGTTGCAGCGCTTGTCGCCTTCCTAGCCTCTAATGATAGCTCGTTTTGCACTGGCGGTGAGTTTGGCGTGGACGGTGGCGCTTTGGCGTGACGGGGAGGTAGTAATGGTCGATTTGACAGATGCTGTGATCATGGTGACGGGTGGCGCTTCTGGTATAGGCGCGTCCTGTGTCTCTGAGTTTACCCAGCGCGGAGCGCGTGTCGCAATATTAGATATAGCAGAGGAGCCAGGGCGGCGCGTAGCGTTTAGTCAACCAGGCGGACGTGGTTTTTTCGTCAAACTTGATGTGGCCAGTCAAACCGGCTGGAACGAGGCGTTCGGTGCTGTTGAGTCTCAATGGGGGCAGGTAAATGGCCTCGTCAATTGCGCCGCGATAGCTTCGCCTGAAGACGACCTTGATACTGTGGACGAAGCGCTCTGGAATCGGATTCTTGAGATCAATCTGACAGGAACAATGCTTGGCTGTCAGGCCTTCGTCTTGCGTGCTGACCCAAAAGACACCGGCGCAATCGTCAACTTTTCCTCTATACAAGGGCAGGTAGGCGTCGGTGACGCACTAGCCTATGCTGCATCCAAGATTGGGGTTCATATGCTTACGAAGTCGATTGCGCAGCATTGTATGTCGCGAGGTTATCGCATTCGCTGCAATTGCATCTCGCCAGGGTATATAGATACACCCATGGTTACGGTTTCAGCAATGTCCAACGAGTCCACCGCCAAGGAGCATCGCGAGGCCCTTGGCGCTCGGAATTTGATGAGGCGGTTGGGCGCACCTGAGGAATTGGCCAAAACCGTCGCATTCCTTCTTTCGAACGACGCAGACTTTGTGAATGGCTCGGACTATACTGTTGATGGCGGCTATACAGCAGTCTGAGACCAGCCGTGGTTTCATTCATTTAAGTGGAGAATACGGGGACCCAAGAGTGTAGATATGCCGTTACTCGCGGGACAGGGTGTGCTATTTCTTGAGTAGGTTTTCTTGCGCTTCCACCAAGTTGCTTTCGGATTGTTTCTCCCACATCTCCACCGTCTCATTGGACAGATCGCCTTCGCTGGGCGTCGTATCGCTCATCTCGTCTGGGGCACGGGTTGCGCCGGCACCGCCTTCGGCTTTGCGCCGAGCTTCTGCGGTGCTGATCGTTTGGATGATGGGAACGCCCTGGGGGAAAATCACTTCACGCGCGGCATCCGGCAGTTCGATGCCACCGTTAAGGAGCGCGTTCTTGGTCTGGCGTAGCAATGCAGAATTGATTTTGTTAGGCGAGTAGGAAGCACTGTCGAACCAATAATAGATGCGCAAATTCACTGTCGCCGGACCCAACTCCTCCACTAGCACCAGCGGCTCGGGTGTCTCGAGGACGGCGGGGTGCTCCTGCAACAACTCTGAGATCAGGACCTGCGCTTTGGCGGCCGAGGAATCGTAACCGATGCCGACCGTAAACTCGGCGCGGCGGCTCGGAATGCTGCTGTAATTCTTGATGATGCTCTTGTAGACAGTAGAATTCGGGATCTGCACCTGATTACCGTCGAGCGTAAGTAACACGGTACTGCGCACATTCAGGTTCTGGACGATACCTGTGTACCCGCCGACATCGATCAGGTCGCCGCTGTGGAAGGGATTGCGCACGCTGAGCAGGATGCTCGCCAGAAAATTCTCGGCGATGTCGCGCAGGCCGAAGCCGATGAGGGAGTGTCGTTAATTTTGTGCTTAGGGGCCATAGTGATGGAAAGAGGAGATTTCCCACATGGCCATATCGAAGGAAGTATTGGATCAGCTTTTATCGGATCGCGATGCGTCCGATGTTTTCGCCAAGGATGGTTTGCTTGACGAGCTTAAGAAGGCGCTGTCGGAGCGGATACTGAACGCGGAACTCGACGAGCATCTAGTGTCGGAGAACGTCGAGGAGGCTGGCAACCGCCGTAACGGAACGTCTCGCAAGACGGTGCTGACAGGCACATCGAAGGTCGCTCTGGATATTCCGCGTGATCGTTCTGGAACGTTCGATCCAAAGCTGATCGCGAAGTATCAGCGCCGGTTCCCCGAATTCGACGATAAAATCGTTTCGATGTATGCGCGCGGCATGACGGTGCGCGAGATCCGGGGGCATCTGGAAGACCTTTACGGCATCGATGTATCGCCGGACCTGATTTCGACGGTCACAGACGCGGTGCTGGAGGAAGTCGGCGAATGGCAGAACCGGCCGCTGGACGCTTGCTATCCGCTGGTATTCTTCGATGCGATCCGGGTGAAGATCCGTGACGAAGGGTTCGTTCGAAACAAGGCCGTCTACATTGCGCTCGGTATTCTGCCGGACGGGACAAAAGAGATTCTGGGTCTATGGGTCGAGCAGACAGAAGGCGCGAAGTTCTGGCTGCGGGTGATGAACGAGATCAGAAACCGGGGCGTCCAGGATATCCTGATCGCCGTCGTCGACGGCCTCAAGGGTTTCCCGGACGCAATCAACGCCACCTTCCCGGAGACGGTGGTGCAGACTTGCATCGTGCATCTGATCCGGCAGTCCCTGAGCTTCGCCTCCTGGAAGGACCGCAAACATGTTGCCCGCGAACTCAAGTCGGTTTATCGCGCAACTGACGCCGAGGCCGGCCTGGCGGCGCTGGACGCATTCGAAGCCGGGCAATGGGGCGAGAAGTATCCGTCAATCGGGCAAAGCTGGCGCAGAGCCTGGCAGCACGTCATCCCGTTCTTCGCATTCCCCGAAGCTGTCAGGCGGATCGTCTACACGACCAACGCCATCGAATCCCTGAACGCCAAGCTGCGAAGAGCAATCAAGGCACGCGGCCACTTCCCGAGTGACGACGCGGCAATCAAGCTGCTATATCTCGTTCTCAACAAAGCAGCCGGGGAATGGAAAAGACCGCCGCGAGAATGGACCGAGGCAAAAACGCAGTTCGCTGTTATCTTCGGCGAAAGGTTCGTCGTTCAACAATGAAACGGTCCCTGACACAAACTTTCTGACAGGCCCCTGCAGATCTGAACATCGAACATCGCGCACCGGTTTATGAGGTTGAGATTGTGCACTACGAGGATGGCGAACCAATTCAATTGGAACAACGAATAGTCAACGCCGCGATAACGCCTGATTTCATCAAACAGAATTTCTCATTAATTACGCCTGTATCCTATCTTTTGAGCAAGTCCGCCCCGAGCAGAGTGGAACAAGACATTCAGGCCACTTCCGCGTCTCGACATGTTAGCCGTCTGTTGAACATGGAGTTCGGCGACCCTGTTCTCATGATAAAGCGCGTTACCTGGCGACATGAGGAAATCACGACCCGGGCCTTTTTCTACCACCCCGGTCATGCCTACCAACTTGGTAGCGGGACAATGGATGCACGTCAGCCGATAACTGGCGGTTAGGTTAGAAGCCTTTCTATTCAGAGAATAACCCGATTGATTGAAAAGCGTCGCTGATTGCCCCTTGGTGTATACTGTTAAAAAATTTTTGGTAAAAAGAATATGCAATATGATAATATGTATATATGAATATCGCAAGATTCACGATGAAACGATACCTTGATTGCTCACACATTTACCTCTCAATGTTAACTCCAAGGTAATCAAAAAATGACAGATGCTGTAATTGTATCTACGGCGCGAACAGGTATTGGTAAGGCGTTCAAGGGCGCTTTGAACACAACTCATGGCGTGAGACTGGGCGGATTCGTTATTCGTCATGCCGTTGACCGTGCCCGCCTCGACATCGATGAAATTGATGATGTTATCCTTGGCTGTGGATTTCCGGAAGCGGCAACGGGTTTTAACATCGCACGGCAGTCGGCGCTTCGTGCGGGCCTCCCTGCAACAACTCCCGGGGTTACTGTCAATCGGTTCTGCAGTTCGGGTCTTCAGGCTATTGCCATGGCAGCGCAAGGCGTTATTGCAGGCGACTATCAAATAACCGTGGCGGGTGGGGTTGAACAGGTCAGTCGCGTCTATCCGGATATCAATCAGAAAGACCGCAAGGAGAGCTGGTTAGAAAACCGCATCCCGGCATTGTATTTGCCGATGCTCGAAACGGCGGAGATTGTCGCAAAGCGTTATGGAATACGCCGCGAAGCACAAGACGACTACGCGCTCCAAAGCCAGCAACGAACGGCTGAGGCGCAGGTTGCCGGACGCTTTGACGATGAAATAGTGCCTTTTGAAACGGAAATGTCTGTGACCGATAAGAAAACCGACAATGTTTCAATGAGACGGGTCCTGCTAGACAAGGACGAGGGCAATCGACCAGGTACAACCATAGAAGGGCTTTCGGCTTTGACGCCGGTGGTGGACAGTGGTTGCGTTACGGCCGGAAACGCGTCGCAACTCTCGGATGGTGCTTCGACTTGTGTTGTAATGAACGCCAAGATCGCTGAGCATCGAAACTTGGAAGTGTTGGGCGTCTTCAAAGGATTTTCAGTCGCTGGTGTTGAGCCAGACGAGATGGGCATTGGTCCAGCACTAGCCGTGCCCAAGCTGTTGCGGAAGCATGATCTAACCGTTGACGATATCGACCTCTGGGAACTGAATGAGGCCTTCGCCTGCCAAGTGCTTTACTGCAGGGATCGGCTTGGCATTCCTAATGACCGGCTGAACGTCAATGGTGGTGCAATTTCGATTGGACATCCGTTTGGAATGTCAGGGGCTCGAATGGTTGGTCATGCGCTAATCGAGGGGAAACGACGCGGCGCAAAACACGTTGTCGTTACAATGTGTGTTGGCGGTGGGCAAGGGGCTGCTGGACTATTTGAGGTCGGATAGCCGATGGATCGACTGCCATTTGTTCTGAAGTCGAAGGTGATCTCTGAAGAATACATCACTACTACTGACGGTGCCGAGATTGTCTTGCGTCGATACGGTAATCCAAAAGGTCCACGATTGATCGTCAGTCACGGAAACGGACTGGCGGTTGATGCTTTTCACGAGATGTGGGGTGATTTGGCTCAAGACTACGAAGTCGTGCCATTGGATATCAGAAATCATGGCCGCAACCCACTGCATTACATCAAGAATCATACACAGGAAATGATGGTTGAGGACCTGCGTACTATCCTACGCACCCTTGAATCGCGATTTGGCGCTGCGCCTACAAGTGGGTTGTTTCATTCTATCTCCGGTGTCATTGCCTTACGATTGGCGGTTAGTCAGGCGTATCGATTCGCCTCGCTGGTTTTGCTGGAACCGCCATTGCAGCCGCCTATAAGTCACCCTTTGTATGAAGAACAAAACAGTATCCAGCGTATGCTGGTCGAAGGCGCCATCAGACGTCGGTCTGAATTTCAGTCAATTGAAGAGTTCGTATCGCGCATGCGCCCGCGGGATGCCTTTACGTTAATCAATGAAGCGCGATTACGGGGACTAGCGCAGGCAATATTGAGACCGCTGCATGACGACCGGTACATACTTGCTTGTCCGCCAGAGTTTGAGGCGAAGATTTATGAAACCAACGTCGATGCCGGATTGTGGGGAAAACTGCCTGAAATCGACTTTCCGGTATTGGTTATGGCGTCGGAAGATAACAGCCTCAGAAAAAAGATCGCCGTTGAACTGACGAATATTGCGGGGTTCAGGTTCTTGCCAATATCCGACGTCTCACATCTCATGCCGCTCGAGAGGCCAAAAGATATTGCACAACGAGCCGATGAGTTCTTTCAGGCAACGGTCGGCGCGTGATCGGTCGTTCAGTGATCGCCAGTGTAAAATATTACCCGTATTTTTTGATTAAGCGGTTGCCTGGACTCTCATCAACAATCACGCAATCACAATTCCACAATTAATAATGTATATATAAATATTGGTTTGATCAGATAATCTTTGAGGTAGGAGGTCGGGCCAAAGCCGCTAACCTCAAGGCTTCCAGATGAGCCATCAGCCATCCAAATGGTCATTCTCGATGTCCTATTTAGCAAATGGGCATGGAATTTTTTTTCGGTTGGTCTGAAGCCAAAATATTTAGAATTGCGTCACCAGATTTATACTTCAAACATACATACATATTATAAAATGTATTGATGTTATAATCTGATTGTGCCTCAATACTACGGACGTTCTCAGCGACCCATTTGCAGGCGCGGTGTCTATTCAAGGAGGCAAAAATGAAAAAAACAGGCGAGAGTGGTAAAGACTTGGAGTTGGCCAGGATTGATCGGCGCACATTCGCGGGCGGCTTGGCGGCGGGTATTTCCCTTGCCGGCACGGCATTAGGTTCATCCACGGCGGCATCTGCAACGCAAAAAAGTGGCGGACATTTCCGACTTGGTCTCGCCGCCGGCCAGACATCCGATACACTTGATCCGGCTGTTATCGAAAACACGATGATTAACAGCCTTGTCGTTGGTGTAGCGGACTATCTTACCGGCTTAGATCAGGATTCCAAAATCGAGCCGGGTCTCGCAGAAACGTGGGAAGCAAGCAGTGGTGCGAGCAATTGGGTGTTCTCACTCCGTAAAGGCGTATCATTTCATAATGGTAAGGATCTGACTGCTGACGACGTGATCGCCTCGATCAACTACCATCGTGGTGAGGATAGTAAGTCTGCAGCAAAAGCAGTTGTGTCTCAGATCAAGAGCATTTCGAAAGATGGTAGTGGTGCAGTTCGCTTCGAGCTTGAGGCGGGCAATGCCGATTTTGCCTATCAGCTAAGTGATTATCATTTGGCGATCTTCCCCAGTGACGGGAGTGGTAAAATCGATTGGCAGTCTGGCATCGGTTCGGGCCCGTTCATGCTAGAGTCGTTTGAGCCGGGTGTTCGGGCAATAGTGAAGCGTAATCCGAATTATTGGCGCCAGAATGTGCCACACTTCGACTCAGCAGAGCTACTGTCGCTGGTTGATCCGACGGCGAGAGTTAATGCGCTCGTTACCGGAGCTGTGGATACTATCAATAGGGTCACATACTCAACAGCCGGCTTGTTAGAGAAGAATAGCGATATCACTGTCGACCAGGTAACGGGGACGCAGTGCTTCCATTACGCGATGCGGTGCGATACGGCTCCATTCGATAACCCGGACGTTCGCCTTGCGGTTAAATACGCAATCAATCGCGATCAATTCGTGAGCAAGGTACTCAAAGGCTATGGCTCAGTTGGAAACGATCATATCCTTGGGCCAAGCAACCAGTTCTACGACCCAACAATCGAACAAAGGGCATATGATCCGGACAAGGCAAAGTATCATCTGAAACAGGCAGGCCTGTCGAACCTGGACATTTCGCTTCATGTGGCAGAATCCGTTTATGCCGGGTGCGTTGACGGTGCCGTGCTTTTTAAGGAAAGCGCACAGGCGGCAGGTATCAATGTTAAGGTGGCGCGCGAGCCCGGTGACGGTTACTGGTCGAATGTTTGGATGAAGCAACCGATGTCTGCCAGCTATTGGAGTGGTCGACCGACAGCTGATTGGCTGTTTACCTACACATATGCTGGAGACAGCAAATGGAATGATACATTCTGGCAAAATGATCGTTTCAACAAAATCCTAGTTGATGCACGATCTGAGACGAACCATAAAAAGCGTGTCGAGATGTACTCCGAACTACAGAAAATTATGCGCAACGACAACGGTGCTGTTGTTTTCGCCTTTGCAGACCATGTTATGGCACGAAGAAACAATGTTCAGCACGGCAAGCTTAGCGGTGCGCAGGACATGGATGGCAACCGGTCACTCGAGCGTTGGTGGTTTTCATGATCCACCGTGAGGAGAACAAGGGTTTGCTATAGACGGCATGGTTTGACCATTCGCAAACCAAAGTTCAGCAGGCACCAAAAAGCCGTTCTAGCTAGCTTCCAGGCATGAGTCCTGAAGACAACGCTCCCTGAACTACCGGCGAGCACTATCCCCAAACGTATTTGGCTTTTGTTTGGGCATAGTGTTCGCTTTTCTTTGGAGACTTTGCCTGTCCCTTCTCAAAAGTCAGGTTCCGCGATGGGTGAGGGGGATTCATGCCGCGACCCTTTCGTATCGATGGTGCAATCCTCCGACTTCGGGAAAGCAGACAATCTTACCATTGGACCTTGGCGAAATTGGCCTGTGTATCGGTGGATCCTTGTTCAGCGATAGATGTGTACGCGAGCGATTGTAGTACCCCATGTAGAGTTTGAGGATGCGTCGAAGATGTCTTTCGTTTCTGACAATGACATGATCCAAACATTCACGACGTATGGATCCAATGACCCGTTCAACGTAAGCATTCTGCCAAGGCGACCGAGGCGCAACCGGTGTATCAGATATGCCCATCGCTTCGAGACGGTATTTATAGATCGCTCCATACGTACAGTCTTGATCTCGTAAGAGGTAGCAGGGCGCTTCGTCCCATGGGAATGCCTCAGTAATTTGTTGCGCTGTCCACGCCGCTGTTGGATTGGCGGTAACGGCAAGATGGACAAGCTTGCGGCGCTCCAGGTTCAAGATGACGACCACGTAAAGAACACGAAATGTCAGCGTGGGGACGACAAAGAAATCGATGGCCGCTGAACAATCCAGATGGTTTCTGATGAACGTTCTCCAGGTTTGATCTGGATTGGGGCGTTGCCTTGGCAAGTAGCGGGACACGGTTGCCTGGCTCACATCGAAGCCAAGCTTCAGTAACTCGCCATGAATGCGTGGTGCACCCCATAATGGGTTTTCATTCGCCAACTTCCAGATCAGCATCCTGATCTCATTTGCAGTTCTGGGCCGACCAAACCGCCGCGACTTCCATCGCCAGTAAAGACGGAAACCTTCTTGATGCCAGCGGATAACCGTCTTCGGGTGAACGATCTGAATAAAGCGAGCGGATGAAGGCCAAAGCTTCAAGAAAAGTTTGAAGATAGAGCGATCTGTCCGGGTGACCCTTAGTCGCTTGGGTGCGTTCCTGCGCAGTACATCTATCTGGTGGCGCAGAAGAGCATTCTCCAGCTGAACCTCAGCTCTGGATTTTATGCAGGAGACAATCTGACGAAGAAGAAGTTCTAGGAAAGTGATCATCCAATCGATCTAGCGAATGCATACGCCAAAGCCCAGAAATTCCTTCAGAATCTAACTTTTGAGAAGGGACAGGTTCAAGCTACTTCTTGGGTTGGTTATCCTGGGCCATGGTCGAAGGTGCATTTTACATATGAATGCAACGTATCATCCGACGGCGGAATGGATTGCCCGACAGGTAACGGAAGCGTTTCCCTGGGACGAGGCGCCTGAACATCTGTTGCGTGATCGTGATGCTTCTTATGGCCATAGATTCAAGAAACGCTTGCAAGCGATGGGCATTCGCGATGGTCCGGTAGCTCCGCAATCTCCCTGGCAGAACGCTTATGTAGAACGTGTTATCGGTTCAATCCGACATGACCTGCTCGATCATGTAATCGTGCTGAACGAGCGCCATTTGCGGAAACTGTTGCGGCAGTACACCGATTACTACAATGTTGACCGCACACACCTCGGATTGGCCAAAGATACGCCGAGAGAACGTGCTGTAGAGGAAATCGGAGACATCTTTTCAGTCCCGAAGATCGGCGGACTGCATCACCGATACGCCCGGACGTAATTTTTGGTAGGGACAGATACCTGATGTACATCATCATGGCCAGGCGAATGATTTCCGGTGAGGTTTTGAAATAACGGAATGGAGATTTTGTCATCGAAGGAGGCTATCCGGATCCCCTCCGTGCCTCAATCCAGTTTCTTCTGACAAAGCCACCTAACGACATATATATAGAATTGGCATCACACTCTGGATTTGGAGCCTTCAAGAATCATTTCTGATGCCTTTTCTGCAATCATGATGGTGGGGCCATTTGTATTGCCCCCAATAAGGCGTGGCATGATTGAGGCGTCGACGATACGGAGGCCTTTTACGCCCCATACACGGAGTTCAGGATCGACCACGGACTTCTTGTCTTTACCCATTTGGCATGTTCCGACAGGGTGATACTGAGGCAACGAAATGCTTCTGACGTAGTTATCGATATCCTCATCCGATTGGAACGCCGCCCCAGGATCGGTTTCCGCTCCACGGAATTGTTCGAAAGCCTGGGTGTTGTGAATTTTTCGCGCGATCTTGAAGGCCGCTCGATGGGTCGCGATATCACGTGGATCCTTCAAATAATTGTGCGTCACTTTGGGGGCGGTAAAAGGATCTGCAGAATGCAACTCGACTACGCCTTTTGAGAAGGGGCGCATAACGCCCCAGTGAATATTGTAACCATTGAAACTCGCGTATCTGGGCTCGCTGGCGCTGTTGTCGACAGAAACCGGGAACATATAAAATTTCACGTCCGGGCGATCGAGACTCGGATCAGTTTTCAAATACGCCTGAGCATTCATTGGGAAAACCGATAGGGGGCCGCTTCGCGCAAATAGGAGTTGTCCCAATGCGCCAAGAAATCGAAACGGGTTTCGCAAGCTGTGATATGTAGCGGTTATCTTGCATCTGTGCTGAACCATTGACCCGAAATGATCCGTAAGGTTTTGGCCGACGCTCGGCAGATTCGACACGGTATCAATGCCGTGAAGTGCAAGCTTGTCAGCGTCTCCTATACCCGAAAGCATTAGTATTTGGGGTGACTGATAAGTCCCCGCAGACAGAATCACCTCCGCATTGCAGTAAGCTTTTACAGACCGACCAGCCTGCATGTATTCGACGCCGGTACACTGCACACCGTCGAACAGCAAACGTGTCACCTGCGCTTTTGTTTGCAGGTTCAGGTTTTGCCGGTTCTCCGCAGGATGAAGATATGCCGTGGCGGAAGAGCACCGAAGAGGGAATGCGTGCGTCTGTGTATATTGGGTCCAAGAGAACCCTTCCTGATCAGCACCGTTGCAATCCGTCGTCAGTGGGTAATTCAGTTCTTTACCGGCGTCGAGAAAAGCCTGGTAAATGGGATGACGAAAGCGCCCAAATGTTGTTTTGAGTGGCCCATCCCCGCCTCGATAAGCGTCCGGGCCGCCTGCCCAATGTTCAGATCGCTTGAAAAAGGGAAGGACTTCATTGAATGACCACCCTTTGCAGCCCATTGCTGACCACTCGTCATAATCCAGTTGATGGCCGCGGACATACAATTGACCGTTGATGCTTGATGATCCACCCAGGACCTTCCCTCTCGGCAAGGGTACCACCCGATCACACAAATTCGGTTCTGGTTCAGTCTTGAATTTCCAATCGATGCTGCCCCCCACCGTAAGGGCCTCACCAATGGGAACGCGAATGATCGGGTTCCAGTCTCGCGAACCCGCTTCCAACAACAGAACGCGATGCTTACCGCTGGCGGTTAAGCGATTGGCGAGAACACATCCCGCAGAACCTGCTCCCACTATGATGTAGTCAAACCTGTTATCCGACATTTCGTGCAATCCATTGTTTCGTGCTGCGGTGAAGCTCAGACTGTCTGTGGCGGCATTTGCCAGGCTCGGTTTGTTTTTAAGACCCGGTGCCATGGTGAAGCATAAGTTCACAATGCCGCAGACCGCAGCTTGTTGGGGCTATTTCCCCAGAAACCTGAGTAAGAGAAAACTCCTGAATACAAATGCAAACATCATAATATTTGATACAACTGAAATGCCTTGGGATTTGCGGTAAGGCTCTTCTAATCAAGAAGGGATCATTTGGCTGGGATGCGTTTTTATGGAACTTGGAATATGGCAGGTATAGAAAAGTTCAGTATGCTGCATCCTTCAAGGGTCCGAACCCGGAGCTATCGTTAGTTATCCAAAAGGGGAGGCCGATAATGCGAGCGACAGGGACAATTGGTATATGACTGTAGAACGCGACATTGATATTCGGCTCTTGCTGGTTTTTGACAAGATTGTGAAACATGAGAGCTTTTCCGGCGCACAGGTTGAGTTGAACGTAACTCAGTCAGCGATCAGCACTCAAATGAACACACTGGAATCCCGATTGGGGATGCGGTTGTGCCAAAGAGGGCGGGCAGGGTTTAAACTCACGGAGGACGGCAAAGGTGTTCATGCGGCAGCGAGGAAACTGCTGGATTCAGTTGCTTCATTCCACAATGAAATAGATCAGCTGCGCGAAAAATTGGGTGGCACATTGAGGATCGGTATCCTCGACAATACAATAACCAATACGAGCGTCCCATTGCACAAGGTTTTCCGCCGATTTAATCAAAGAGAGCATTCTGTTCAGATCGAACTGTCGATTGGCAATCCGACTGAGCTGGAGGTCGGCGTCATAGAAGGGCGGCTGCATCTCGCTATCGGTGACTTTCCGCGAAAAATTGAAACTCTGCAGTTCAAGCCGATCTACTCAGAGTCCCATTCCTTGTATTGCGGTACTCTACACCCGCTTTTCCAGCTCGATGACGCGATGGCTGTCGATGCCCTGATCAAAACCAGCAATGTCGTGGGGTTGAGCTACACAAATGGCATGGACCTTCGCATGGTTGGCGTCGAAAATTCTGATGTGGCCGTGACGAACGTTGAATGCATGATGTTCATGATTTTAACAGGACAGTATTTGGGATTCTTACCAAATCATTATGCAGAATACTGGGTCAGAACGGGACAATTGAAGCCGATACAGCCGAGACGATTTTATTACGATTCAGTGTTTCACGTCATTACCCGTAAAGGCGCACCTGACAATCTTGCGACCGAGACATTTTTAATGGACCTGGAAGAAATACTCCCCCCTTTCGTGCCAACCCTTTGAATTTTCGATTCTGAACGGGTCTAAGCGAATAAAGACTGTCAACAGTTATTAATATATCGGGTTCGCGACCAACAGCAGCGCGTATGTCGAGCCTCCCGTAAACATACTCTGATCGAAGGGCAGTCGTGTCGCGGATCAACACCTATTCAGCGTAGATCCGACGCAAGATAATCAGTTCACAAAATTTCTTCTATATATCAATTTTTCTATATGTATGGCCTTATGCCATTTCTCTAGCTTGATCTGATGAACGCTCAACAAGAGGAGCAACTCAAAAGCTCTGGTTGCACCCAAGTACCGCAAACGCAGCGATTTGCAATTCATGTGGAGAGCGCCGTCTGACCCATTTACGAAAGCTATGGAGACGTATTATGCCAAAAATAACATCACTAGTCGCACTATCATTGACAGCATTTCTTGCCCTTACTGCATTGGCTTCGAACGCCGCTAATGCGGTTGAGGTCGAAACCAAAGAACCCATCAAGCTGATGTATACGAATACATCAGATTCCGACTTCATCTCGTATGTATTCGGGGAAATTCTGGAAGACGTTGGCTACAATGTCGAGTACGTCAATATCGACTACTTTGCGCATTTTGCCGCCGTTGAAACCGGCGACCTGCATTTGTCGACGGGAGCCTGGGATTCAACAGGCTGGACCACGCTGAATGACCTTACCTCAAGAGGTAAAGTGGAGAACTATGGATCCACCGGCGTCGAAATTCAGGAAGGCTGGTGGTATCCAGCATATATCAAAGAAGCGTGCCCGGAACTCCCAAGCTGGACGGCATTGAAATCTGAGAAATGTGCCGCATCATTTGCCACTGCGGAAACCGCACCTGCGGGACGGTTTGTAGACGCGCCGAGTGACTGGGGAACCGGTGCCCGTGAACTTGCCGAGAGTCTCGGCCTGAATATCGAGGTTATCAGTGCCGGGTCCGCCGTTGCGCTGATAGCAACGATCAAAACATCTGTTGAAGCGGGCGAACCGGTAATCGGATACGGCTACACGCCACATTGGTTCATTGACAGTGTTGATGGCGGCTTTATCGATTTTGAGCAAGATTATGCCGGAACTGGCTATGTCTGGAAGATGGGCAACAAGGAACTGATGAGCCAGGTTCCGATCGCGTCCAGACTTTTGCACCTGTATACCCTCCCAACATCCGCCGTCGCATCGGCGATGGACCGCATCGACAACGACGGTGAGTCGATCAAGGCTGTGGCCCGGGAATGGGTGGAGAAGAACAGATCCACATGGCAAGCGTGGTTGCGATAGGCTCTGCAGCGCCGCTAGTCAGCCGATCATGAAGGATGTATTGCGCCGAGTTTTCAGAACATTTTTGCTATGTTGGGAAATTTGGAAACTCGGGCAATGCCGTGTCGGGAATGAAAACGTGAGCCCATATCCGTATCACTGTTTGGAACTACGGATCACTCTGAACGCGCATACTTTACAAAGGTATTTCAGGTAACTGAGAAAAAATTAGGGTCGGTGCCGACCAGCATTCTTTCGAAATCTTTATGATAGAGTACTTCTGATGAACACACAGCGACCGGTGCTGGAACTGGAAAACGTCAATAAAGTGTTCGGTGCCAACGCCGAGAAGACCGTCGCCAGACTTTGGCCTGACGCATCGAGCAAAACATTGCTTGAGCATGGGTTGATAGCAGCAGTCAGGGACGCCAGCTTCGTTGTGAGTAGGGGAGAAGTGTTCGTGATAATGGGACTTTCCGGGTCAGGCAAGTCGACATTGTTACGGTGCATGACGACATTGCTGAACCCGACATCTGGAAGTATCCGGCTCGACGGTATCGACCTGGCGACAGCACATGACAAAGACCTTGTGGCGCTGCGCCGGGAAAAGGTCAGCATGGTTTTCCAGAATTTCGCACTTCTGCCGCATCTAAGCGTACTGCAAAACATTGCTTTTCCTCTAAAGATCCGGGGGTTGGGGAGAATTCAGCGCGAAACGCAAGCACGGAAAATGGTTGAACTGGTTGGGCTCAACGGCCGTGAGGCATATTTCCCGCATGAGCTCTCGGGGGGGCAACAACAGCGGGTTGGTATAGCACGAAGCCTGGTGACAGAGCCCGAAGTCTGGTTCCTGGACGAGCCCTTTTCCGCTCTTGATCCGCTCATACGCCATGAAATGCAAAATGAACTCATTGCCCTGCAGAACCTGTTTCAGAAAACGATTGTCTTCATCACCCACGATTTCGATGAAGCCGTAAGAATTGCGGATCGAATCGCGGTTATGCGCGACGGCCGAATACTGCAGATCGGTACACCTGAAGAGTTGGTCGTGAATCCAGCCGACGCATACGTCACGGAGTTCATACAGAACATACCACGAGAGAAAGTCCTAAGCGTTGGCTCCGTGATGGGGCCGGTTAACGAATCGGCCGTGCCCGACAACGCAATTCAGAAAGACAAGAAGCTGATCGATGTCGCCAAGAGGCTTCTGGAAAGCGATGACATCGTGAACGTTGTCGACGGAAATACCGTTGTGGGCTCGATTGGTCGCGCCAACATCATTTCAGTGTTGTTCAGAGAATGAGCTTTGTGAAAGCCATAACAGGCTCTCCGGCTCTGCTTTTGCCATTAGGTGTCGCTATACTTCTCGTTATTTCGCCGGATTCCGCAGAATGGGCTGTACGCTATCCCAAATCGTGGGCCTGGGATATTGCGTCGCCTTTGGGCGATGCACTCAAATATATAGCACGCGATCTCGATCTGGGAGTTTTCATGTTCTCGGATATGACCCGTGCCGTTGGTGATGCAATTGATGCCCCGCTAAAATTTCTCAGGGGCATCCTATCAGATGGATTTAAATTCTACCCTGATCAAGGTGACTCGTGGTCGATCTCGCCAATCCCCTGGGTTGGAATTACAATAGTTTGCACGGTTTTCGCGTTCTGGAACAGCGGTTGGCGGGTGGCTGCCATGACCGGGCTTAGCCTCGTCTGTTTCGCTTTGTTTGGTCTGTGGGAGTCAGCGATGGCCACGCTGGCGTCGGTCCTCGTGGCGGTTGCGATAACCATTGTTCTGGGCTTATGTCTCGGAGTCGTCGGCTATCGCAGCCGAAACATGGAGAAGATCCTTAATCCTCTATACGATATTGCACAAACAACACCTGTATTCTCATATCTAGTGATGATCATCCTGTTATTCGGGTTTGGCCCTGTGTCAGCTTTGATCGCGACAGCCGTTTTTGCAACGCCACCAATGGCCAGGGTAACCACACTGGCCTTGCAAAGTTTGCCCGCCAGTATCGGTGAGTTTGGATCGATCACCGGTTGCACCCCCTGGCAGAAAATGACCCTTGTCCTGCTTCCATCCGCGCGGACAGCGCTGCTGGTCGGGATGAATCAGGTTATAATGATGTCACTCGCGATGGTGATCATCGCATCAATCATTGGTGCCGGTGGCCTAGGATCCGATGTGCTTCGCGCGTTGAAATCGTTACGTATGGGTGAAGCCATCGAAGCGGGCTTCGCCATAACAATCATGGCCGTCTTGATGGATCGCCTTTCCCGCGATTTTGCCAACCGCAGGCCGGTACATAATACGGTCCGGCCCGCATGGTGGTCGCGGCACCGGCTTGCATTGATGGCAACTGGGGCGATTGCAGGTGCGCTGCTTTTGGCGCGTATCTTTCCGGAAATACAGAGTTTAAGCGAAACCTGGCAGATTTCCACGGGCAGTTTTTGGAACGATCAAATCGACGCGCTCAACAAAGGATACCGACAGCCAATCGGAGAGGTCAGGGATATATTCATTACCAACGTTATGGTGCCCACGAAAAGGCTTTTTCAAGGCATTCCCTGGCTCAGTTTCGTGCTATTTTCCTTCGTTCTGGGAACCTGGTTTGACGGATGGCGTGTTGGCCTCACTTGCGCATTGCTATTGCTCGTTCTTGCAGTAACGGGGATGTGGGAAAGGGCGATGATATCGCTTTATCTGGTCCTTCTGTCCGTGACGGTCGCACTGCCCATCGGACTTCCCATAGGCATATGGGCAGCCCTGAGTGATCGCGCAGACCGCGTTATCTCTGTGGTGATCGATACAATTCAGACACTGCCAACTTTCGTATATCTTATACCTGTCATAATGCTTTTCAGTATTGGCGACTTCCCCGCCTTGGTCGCGATTGTGTTATACGCCTTGCCGCCGGCAATTCGTTACACCAAGGAAGGCATCCGCGGAGTCCCTGTGTCTTTTCTGGAGGCAGCGAAAATGTCCGGATGTTCCAGGATGCAGACTCTCTCTCACGTCCAGATACCAATTGCTTTCCCGCAAATTCTGCTGGGCATCAACCAAACCGTAATGCTTAGTTTTGGTATGCTAGTGATAACAGCCCTGGTGGGAACACGGGGGCTTGAGGAAACGACGCTGGATGCAATCGCCAAAGTTAAGCCCGGTACGGGTCTGATCGCCGGACTGGGGATTGCGATGCTGTCCATCGTGATTGATCGCCTCATTCGGGCATTGAGCAATCGTGCAGGAAAACATGCCCACCTTCAGCAGATGGCATAGAGAGGTCTCGCCTGGTATTATGACCAAGCGTTACGAATTTCCTGAAAATCTGATGTTGGTTTCCAGCCGAGCACTTCTCCAGCGAGCCGACTGGAAACGATGGATGCGCGGGGGTTCATTTGAAATATTCCGGGCGTGGGAATTTCCGGAAGCGCGCTATATTTGTGCCGGTACCAATCCAGCGTCGGCTCGCTATGGGAGGTATCCTGCGCGCTTAGGAAGAATTCCCCGTAACGCCGGCGTTCGGTGTTGAGCGCCGCATGGAAGGCCTTTGCAACGTCACTGGCGGTTACGTAGCAATAAAGATAGCGGGGCCTCGGGACGGCGATCGATACTGCATAATCAGGAAATGTTTCCGCCATAATTACGTCGACAGGGCGCAGGCACAGCACACTCATATTGGTACCGTGGACGAAACTCCGCGCCATATTCTCAAGCAGCAATTTGCTGACACTGTAGGCGTCAACCGGTCGATTTTCGTGTCGTTCGTCAACCTGAAAATATTGAGGAATCCAGTCTTCCCGATTTTCTGACAGCCCTGTTGCTGCGACGCTTGAACAAAGTACCACCTTCTCGACGCCTGCCTCGGCCGATGCTTGAAGTACATGCCAGGATCCGCGGACATTAACATCAATGTATTTTTCGGGTAACACACGCCAATCGAAATCAATTGAGGCAAGGTGAATGACGGCATCTGCCCCTGAAACGGCGCGGCGTACGGAACCAATATCCAGAACATCAACTTGAATAAACTCTGTCTTTCGCGTCGGTGCAACGAGGTCGGCATTCAGGACGTCAAAATATGGGGCAAGCTCAGCGAGAAGGTATTTCCCGATCCGACCAGAGCCACCAAAGACAACAACACGTTTTTGAACCATTTCTTCCTGTTCCGGTATTGGGGGCATTGCCGCCGCAGAATTTTAGGATAATCGATCCATATCAAATATTCGGTTTTGGCGGTGCCTTATAGGCACTCGCCACCATCGACCACCACGATCGAACCGGTCATGTATGATGCCTCATCCGAGAGGACAAAATAGACGACGTTTGATATCTCTTCGGGTGTGGCTATTCGAGATATGGGCAGTCCTTTTAACATTCCGGCTTCCATCTCTGTGGGGTCCAGATGTTCACCAATTTCCTTGTGTAACATAGGCGTATCAACGGGACCTGGTGCGACACAGTTAATCCGGACTCCCTGCGCCGTATGATCGACCGCCATACATTTTGTAAGCTGGTGGACTCCTCCCTTTGTTGCGCTGTAAATCGCCGATTTCGGATTGCCTGTGAATGCAAATGTCGAACCGATATTGACAATTGAACCGCCGCCCGACTGCGTCATCAGCGGTATTGCAGCTTTGCAATTCAGGAAGACACCTTTCAGGTTTGTATTAACAATACTGTCCCATTCCTCTGTCGTTGCATCGGGAATGGTATTTACCCGGTTGATGCCGGCAGAGTTGACTAAATAGTCGAGGCGTCCGTAAACCGTTTGGCAATCATCGTACAGTTTTTGCACCTGTTCTGGATTTGAGACATCCGCAATTCGGGGCAGAAACTCGCCGCTGTATTTTGCAGCAATTCTTTGTACGCACTCGCTTGGGTCCCTGGCGTCGGCCAGTATGACAATGGCACCTTCCTTTGCTAGGCGCTCTGCCACTGCATAACCAAGACCAGAGTTGGCTCCGGTCACGATCGCCACCCGACTGGTCAATTCCTCAGACATTTTTGGTATCCCTATTCGTAGTGTTGGCAAGATTTAGAAGTGTATTCCCGGCAGTCGGGCCGAACCCTGTGCCGCACCGGCGCAACCCGCATCACTGAATAGATATCAAGGTGAAGTGCTCAATTACTGCTGATAGAAATGTTATGATTCGAAATCTTGGGGTTCAACGTCTTTCCCTGCAAAAACGATTACATCTAAATCTTTGTTATAAAGATCAAAATTTCAGCATTTATTATGTGCGATGATTTCAAAATGCTGGTGAATCCAAACACCAGAAAATTAGATATAGAAATCAAACATTCAGTATTTTCTCACCGGTAGGGCTCATCGCATCTTGTTGAAGATATCTTGTGGACGACGAGCGCGATAGACCGACTCGTAACATGAAGATCAACCATTCTGGAGGATGCGATGAGCCGATCAGTGATGATTTCTGACCTCAGTTGGGATGAATATGAAAGACGATTGAAGGACGAAGGAGCGATCGTGCTGGTACCCGTTGGTGCGGTCGAACAGCACGGATATCATCTTCCGCTTGGCACAGATTGGATGATGGCAAGCTATATGGCGCAGCGCGCGGCGAAAGACGTCAACGGATTGGTCGCCGCTGCTGTCTCTTACGGGTATCGATCGCAAATTCGTACAGGCGGCGGCGGGCACCGATGCGGTACGATCAGTCTAGATGGTGAAACGCTGATCAATCTGGTGAAGAACCTCTTGGTTGAGTATGCACATGATGGCGCTAAGAAACTGGCAATTATTGACGGTCATTTTGAAAACAGATTCTATCTGGACGAAGCGTGCCATCTGGCGATTCGCGACCTTCATCGAGATGGGATTGATAACGTAAAGATTGTCAAATTGATGTATTCCGAACGGATTCATGAAACGACTATAGAAAAAATATACAAGGACAAAGTGTTTCCCGGCCTAGACCTTGAGCATGCCGGAGTGCTTGAGACATCTCTGATGCTGTATTGCTATCCTGATCATGTCGATATGGCAAAAATTGCAACCGAAGACCTGCCCAATTTTCCACCATACGATATTTTTCCTGTTGATCCGGATTGGGTGCCGACGTCCGGCGCGCTGTCGTCAGGAATCGGGTCAAGTGTCGAAATCGGGAAGTTACTGACGGAGGAGTTTGTAAAAAGCCTGGGCGTTTCCCTTAATCGAGAGTTCCCGAGCTAACGGGTGTTAACAGACCAGCACTGACAGTTTCGTCAGCGTATTGCGCGCTAAACCTTGCTTCGGAGAACCGCTTTGAAAATCAACCTCACCAAACCGCCTTCTTGCTCCCCCAGTAGCTTTCTAGGGTTCCCTCTAGCGTTGGATTTGGACAATCTCGATGCAGATATCGCAATTCTTGGTGTCCCCTATGGACTTCCGTATGAAGTGGCGGATCAGGCGAATAACCAGAGCCACGCGCCGGACGCGATACGACACAATGCTCAGGATGCTGCCTGGGAAGAACCCCGTACCCGCGCCCACTTTGACTGGGATATTGGTGGACCATTGCTTGACGGGCGAGACATTAAGGTCGTTGATTGCGGGAATGTCACGGCAACACTGGATGATCCTATGGAGCATTATCGTCGTGCCGAAACAGCAGCGAAGAAGATTTTTGCATCTGGAGCAACCTTGATCACCCTTGGCGGAGATCACGGTGTTCCGGTTCCAATCATGCGTGCATTACCCCGAGATAAGAAAGTCACACTTATTCACGTGGACGCACACCTAGATTGGCGTGACAACGTCAATGGCGTTACCGAGGGATACTCAAGCCCAATACGGCGTGCTTCTGAAATGGATTGGATTGACCATATTGTGCAAATTGGCTTGCGAGGAGTTGGAAGCGGCCGAACTCAAGACGTCGAGGATGCCTACAAGTATGGGTGTGACATTGTAACGGCCTATGAAATGCACGACATTGGTATAGAGGCCGTTCTCGATCGGATACCAGACCGTGGACCATATTACCTAACCATCGATGCAGATGGATTGGACCCCACCATAATGCCCGCAGTAACCGCACCAACACCAGGAGGCCTTAATTGGCTTCAGGTTCGCAAGTTGATCCACGGTCTGGTTAAAAAGGGCCGTGTATTGGGGATGGATTTGGTAGAAATTACACCGGAACTGGATCAGGGCAGCATTTCGCTGGTGCATGCTGAGAGACTCATCTGCAATTTTATCGGTGCTGCCGTTCGGGCAGATTACTACGAAAAGCAACGTTTAGGGCTCTCAGAACGGTGTAGGTAGGATTCGAACGCTCAATTCCGAAATGATATTTGCTTCAGCTTTATCTCAGAAGATAACATTTTGTGCCTACATATGCCTTGTCTAAAGATGCAGAGGCAGTCAAAGCTTGGCATTGTTCTGCGTTCGATAAAGGTGCTTGCGTGTCCCCGCAACCAACACGCAAACGAAGACAGGGAGGGGTTAATCATTCATTGCGTACTGCGATCACTACCTGGGGTTTTCTTGTGTCAGTCCTTGGGCCGCCAGTCATTTATTTTTGCGTCGGCATTGTCATGTGTGGACGACCCCTTTTGTGCAAGAACAAAGTTTATTTGATCTGATCTAAGTAGGATGCGGTCATGTGTCCGGCCTGTTTGCGCGGTGTCTATCGACCGCTGGCCCTGATGAAGTCCGCTTGTTGGGT
>JAVKBW010000051.1:0-5453 GCA_040222995.1 Alphaproteobacteria bacterium
ATGCGGTAGTCGAAGCGTCACCTGGCCGGAGGTAGATCCTCGTGAAATCTGACAACTGCATTGGAATCGCAGGATCCTTGTATACTCCAGACTCAGTCTGCCCAACACCTGATGATAAGCTGCGGGGCGAAGCCCCGTCAGTCTTCATCATCCTGTTGGGCAGCGCCGGCCTGTGGAGCGGCTTCAGTCCGCTCGCGGAGCACCTTCTCGAAGACGATTGGGAGGAGGGTGAAGAAGCTATGCACTGAGTCTTCGCGGCCGTTCTCGAGGTGTTTCGCGATCTTCGCGAACGGAAAGACGCAGGACCGGTTATCGAATGCCACACACACGTCACCCTCGATACGCTGCCAGCTTCCGCCGTAGGTCTCGATGATGCACTTCCCCAGGTAGGAGCCAAGCCTGCTCACGAGGGCGCTTCGTAGCGCTCACGCTAAGCTGCGGGGCGAAGCCCCGTCAGTCTTCAGCGTGCTGTTGGACGGCACGATTTAGCTCTTGTTGCCAGTGGTATCGCCGTCTTTGGGGTCCGCAATAGCGTGATAGCTGTATGGGCGCCCATCATACTTGGCGATGCGCTCGTCCGTAAGGGCCTTGAGCGGGGGTAGAGAGTTCGGGTGCTTCTTCAACGCTCGCCTGAGGCGGCGGAGCTGCCGGCACTTGTGTCGGTCAAGCATTCTTAGCTGACGTCGGAGAATCGGGTTTCCGTGCTTCCGTAGCAGGCGAAAGCCGCCGGCCCAACAAATCGCCGACGGGGTTGCGCCTAAGTGCAGCAGCGTCGTGCCGACAGCAGTGCTCCGTAGCTTCTGACGAGTTCGAAACAGGATCTGTCGGTCTGGCAATGTCTTCGCGGGTGGCTTTCGAGCTCGCGCGCCAACAACTCGCTCAGCGACTGTTCGGCGAATATCGCGGTGCTTGGCCACGGCCTTCTTCAGCGAGGCAGGTCGAACGCGTAGTATGCCGTCCCATCGCAACTGGTATCCCACGAACGAGCACCAAGGCACAGCACCCTCCATCACCCTAGGATCCGCCCACGCGAACGGTTCTTTCGACTTCGACTTCCAGAAGAACGGAGCATCTCCCGAGAGATACGACCTTCCGTCAAAAGCCGTGGTTGGATGCGATGGCAGCTTTAGGTCACGCAGCGCCCGTAGGTATGCATCGAGAAGAATATGGCAGCTGTCCTTATCTCTGGTGACTATTACTATGTCATCACAGTAGCGAAGGTATAGGTACTCCGAAGACCGGACACCTGCCGTGCGAACAGCAGCGTCGGCGAAGTGAAGAACCAGGTTCGCTATGAAACACGAAAGCGCGCCGCCTTGCGGGACCCCCACCGGTTCTCCATGGACATCCACGCCGAGTTCCTTCAGTTCTTCCTCCGGCCATGGGACGGCGATGCTGTCCGACTGTGATTCTTGAACTGCCAATTCAAACGCTGCGGCGCGTCCGTATTCGTTGAACGAATAGCACGCCAAGTAGGAGTCGAGGACCAGGTGGGCCCGTCCATCCAGATCGACATTCGACGTCTTGGCGATCTCTCGGAGTGAGTTGCGGACGACAGCGTGCACCACCGAATCGAAGAAGCCTCGAATATCAACCTCGGCCACCCAGAGGGGACTCCCAGACTTGCCCGAATGAGTGTGAGTCTGGAACTCGATTATCCTCTCCACCGCGTCGTGATGCGTTGGGGGTGGGCCCGACATTGGGGCGCGGAATGCCAATGAGGCCGAATCAAAGTACGGCTCTAGCTGCTTGCGAAAGTACCTCGCGACGAGGGAGCCGATGAGTGCGTCTTCCAGCTCGAACTGTGTCAGGGCTCTGTAGAGTTCAACACCATCTTCCTTGCGCTTGAGTACAGGCCGAACGTCAGGGCGCACAAACGAATCGTTTGATCGCCAGCCGAGTATTCTCTTCCGTATCCTGGAGCTCAGTCGTCTCAGGCGCTTGAGCCACAACGGTGCCTTCGTGTTCGGCTCTCCAAACCGACGGATCGTCCAGGTTGTCATTAGTTCGAGTTGTGCGTCGATTCCATCTTCGGCGCAGCGCGCTCGTCGCTTCGCACCAGGGGTTGGCCAATCCGCTCTCGGTGGGAAGTACTCATCGAAGTCCCAAGGGATAGCCTTCGACTTGTATCCGGGAACGAGCCTCGAATGAAAACGGCGCTCTCGTCGATGACGGGCTTGCCGTAGTCGCGCGCGCCACAGCAGCTTTACGATCTGGCGATCAGAGCAACAGGCTTCAAGTGATATGGAAGTAGACGACGCCATGGCGGTCTGACGGATGGTGCCGAGTGGTACCACATGTATCGTGGTATCGATCGAGTTACTAGCGGCAGGCTCTCGCCATCGCTATGCCGCCACCGAATGCTAAGGCGTTGGTCCTCAGTAATCGCGTTGCCGCGTCCCCGGAGCACACGCCACGGCGTCAGCCGAGACTATCGCACGACTTAGGACGTTGCTCAAGTGCGGGGGCCCAGAAGCGAATAGCGCTCGGCCTTGTCCGTCCAACGCGGGATCTCCCGCTTCGTGCTGTCGCTGGACGTATCCGTCGAGCCATTTCACGCCAGGCTCGTCGAATCCGATGTCCTGCTCCAGACGTTCGCGTGCCATCGAGAGGACAATCTCCGCATTTGCCTCAACGGCATTGAGGGTCTCATTGTCGATCTGCACGGGGTCCCTCGTCTGCCCAACACCCGATGATAAGCGGCAGGGGCGAAGCCCCTGTCCGTCTTCATCATCATGTTGGATGGCACGCACTATCTCATAGGTCCGGCTTGCCTGTCTCAGACGTTGTCGGATGAAGTGTCACGACCAGGTCGACTCCGGCAGCGCCCGCCGCCTCCACAAGTGAGGCTGGGAATCGAACTGACTGTGTGGCGGTCGTGATTCCGACCGAGCACTCGACGAGAAAGTCGAGTTCAAGTGATGCGTTGTGTGGGGGAGCCAGGAGGCGACGGAGTTCGTGGGAGGAGTCTCGGAGGAATGCCTCGGCGTCCGCGAACTGGCGTTGAGGATCGTCGGCGTCCGAGACGGCAACGGCGAAGCCCGGAGGTCGAAACGCCCGAGGGTTGGACTGCGTGATGCGTCCGTCGCTTCGTACGACTGACGTTGGAGTGAACGTCGATTCTCGGAGGAAGTCGTCAGGACGGAGGTCGTCTCCGGCAACACGCAGTACACACATCGACGCTCACGCTATCTCAGTTTCGGAATCGAAGATCGACTCGGGCCCCTGTCCATCCAACACTATGATGATAAGCGGCGGGGCGTAGCCCCGTCCGTCTTCATCATCCTGTTGGATGGCGCACGCATAATCGCAAGCGTGAGCGGTCGGGGCAAGGCGCCAGGCGACGCCGAGCTCCTGCCCGCGTAGGCCGGGCACAAGTTATCGCCATTAGGCACGAAGTGTCCGGCCGCCGCGCGCGCTGGCTGTGCCGGCGCTCCTGGCGTGAGCAGCGTTCGCTGCCCTCCCGGGCGCCCGCGCGTTCTCGGCGAGTCGATCGAGACGATGAGTTCGCACCAGCACGGCCCAACCAGCAGCCCTTCTGCGCAAAGTTGATGGCGTGGTTCGAGGGTACGCACCCTGCGGCGCGTCCATCCAACACCCGATGATAAGCTGCGGGGCGTAGCCCCGTCAGTCTTCATCATCATGTTGGACGGCGCGAATCATCTCGACCTTTGGTCTGGCTTCGATTTCGCTGGCTTCTTCAGAAGCACGAAGCGTGTTTGATTCAGCCGCCGCCGGTGGTGCCTGATCTGTGAGGTATCTGCGTACTCCGTCGACATGCCATCGCTGGAAGGGGAGCGCTCCCCCAGAGAATGTGACGGTGAGAGAGCTTGAGCTGTCACGTTCGTGCACCACGATGCTACCGAGGGAATCCGTGGCGCTGAAGCGAGTACAGGCGGAAGGCGTCATGTTGCGTCCTCTCGCATACTCCATCGCGAGGGTACACGCGCGCAACTCGTCGAGCGGAGAATCGAACACCAGACCTCGCAAGAGGAGGAGCATCGCCATGGCGGCGGCTGGGAAAACGAGGAAGGCAGCTATCGCGAAGCGGATGAAGAGGGAGCCTCCGGCTCGAAGCTCGGCGAGCTTGGCCAACCACCATGAAAACGGATTCAACATCACCGTCGGCTCGTCCGTCCAACACCCGATGATAAGCGGCGGGGCGAAGCCCCGTCCGTCTTCATCATCCTGTTGGGTTGCTCCGCGGGTGGATTGTAGCAGCTCGGATCGCTCGGGCGACTGTTGAGCCCGGCTTTTGGTCGCTTGGCCTTGGCGTCTCGGTGAGCGGGTTTTCGCGGTGCTCGCCGGAGCGACCGACGACGCGGACGTCGAATCTCGCCGAGTTGTCCAGCATCGCCGGCTTCGGAAGGGAGTTCGGCACCGTGGGGCGTCGTACGGGGCGCGCTCGAGGCTGTTTCCGTCGGAGCGGAGGTTGGCCGTCAAGGCCAACCTTCGGTCCGACACGCAGGAGCAGGGCGTTGGGCCGGGCAGGGAGGACGCTGTGCAGTCGCCGGGCTGCAAGTCGAACAGCCAGGGACTTCACGTCGCCCAGGGACAGCGAGCGAAGGTGCATCTGCTCAGCAGCCGCCATAATACACCCTCGTGGGTTTCTTGACCCCGATCGAGTAGGTCAACCCAACACCCGATGATAAGCTGCGGGGCGAAGCCCCGTCAGACTTCATCATCATGTTGGGTGGCGCGCATAACCACAAGTGCTCGGCCTGCTTGCGTTCACACCCCATCTGGATGTTTCGAGAGCCAGTCGCCCCATCGGATTCGAGCCGCATCCCTTTCGGCCGCCGTGGCGAAGAAGAGATCCGCGCCGCCGTCGTACGGGGCGTAGGCGGTTCGCCTACCAAGGTTGGCGAAGAGAAGGGGGCCGACGACGTCGTCTGAGCGTGCTCGAATGAGAGTGTCGAACTCTCCCGCTTTCCAGCGCGTCTCGGCGGCCACGAAGCCGATCAGACGCTCCATGGCGGGCACCTCCGTCGTAAGCGCGTCGACTCGGAAGGTGTCTACTCCCACGCCTGGTAGATCCGATGGAAGAACGGAACTCCGAGTCGTGATGAACTGGCCCCTGAAGATGACGATCGGCTCGCCTTCGCCAAGGAGTTCATCTGCGACTTCGTTGTGGCGGCCCAGGATCACCGCGTAGTCAGATTCACGCGAGGCATAGCGTTTGCTTTCGGGGAGGCTGTGGATCCGAAGCCATCGGTCGGACATCGCGACACGACATAGGAAGCCGGCGGGTGCGCAGTTGCCGAACACTCTAGCCCATTCGTCTGCCAGCATGTGGTCTCCGTCTCCGTCCACCCAACACCCGATGATAAGCGGCAGGGGCGAAGCCCCTGTCCGTCTTCATCATCATGTTGGGCAGCACGGCGTATCGCAATGGGCTCCCGTTTTTTTCGAGGGCCTAATCGAGACACACGTCGTACATGTCGCCATCGTAC
>JAVKBW010000037.1:0-271 GCA_040222995.1 Alphaproteobacteria bacterium
CCTCGGGGAACTCTCGGCACAATTGTTGCCTCACTCGGTTGATCACCGGTGATTGTACGCGGGTTAGAGATTTCATCTGTAAATACAGATCTCGGATTTGTACGATAGCTCCTGGTTCAAACTGAAGGAACTGATCAGGTAGGCGGTGAGGTTGCGACCTTACCGCAGCCCCCCTTCTTTACTAGAAGGTAGGGTGCGAGAAGGTTAATAATTAGTAGGGAATGTCATCCTCTACTGGGTCTGGACGATTGGCATATATATAAGCCGATTC
>JAVKBW010000041.1:0-479 GCA_040222995.1 Alphaproteobacteria bacterium
ATTTTCATCCCACAAGCGCACGGTTCCGTCCTCCGAAGCACTAGCAATTTTCGCTCCATCGGGGCTAAAGCTGACAGTCCTAACCGAATCTTCATGACCGCGAAGGACGGCTAATTCTTTGCCATTTTCATCCCACAACCGCACGGTTTTGTCCCCCGAAGCACTAGCAATTTTCGCTCCATCGGGGCTAAAGCTAACACTATTAACCGGAAATTCATGACCGCGAAGGACGGCTAATTCTTTGCCATTTTCATCCCACAACCTCACCGTTCCGTCAGATGAAGCACTAGCAATTTTCGCTCCATCGGGGCTAAAGCTAACACTATTAACCGAATCTTCATGACCGCGAAGGACGGCTAATTCTTTGCCATTTTTATCCCACAAGCGCACGGTTCCGTCATATGAAGCGCTAGCAATTTGCTCTCCATCAGGGCTAAAGCTAACACTCCAAACCGCAGATTCATGACCACGCAGTTGAT
>JAVKBW010000053.1:0-319033 GCA_040222995.1 Alphaproteobacteria bacterium
TCGCAACGAAAGAACGTGATCGCGAACTAGTTGTATGTGGTTTTGCAGGGTTTTACCCCTGCGCAAGCCGCAGAACAGTTAGCTGAGGGATCTCTCAAGCATAATAAGGGCATCTGGTGGATGCCTTGGCGTTAAGAGGCGATGAAAGACGTGGCACTCTGCGATAAGCTACGGTGAGCCGAGAGCAGGCTTTGACCCGTAGATTTCTGAATGGGGAAACCCCACCCAATAGGGTGATCCTGTCGTGAATACATAGCGGCAGGAGGCGAACCCGGGGAACTGAAACATCTCAGTACCCGGAGGAAAGGACATCAACCGAGACTCTGCTAGTAGCGGCGAGCGAACGCGGACCAGGCCAGTGGCTTATGCATAAGAACCGGAACGATCTGGAAAGGTCGGCCATAGTGGGTGATAGCCCCGTACGGGTAGAAATTGCATAAGTCCTCGAGTAGGGCGGGACACGTGAAATCCTGTCTGAACATGGGGGGACCACCCTCCAAGCCTAAGTACTCCTTAACGACCGATAGTGTACCAGTACCGTGAGGGAAAGGTGAAAAGCACCCCGATAAGGGGAGTGAAATAGTTCCTGAAACCGGATGCCTACAAGCAGTTGGAGCACCTTTATGGTGTGACAGCGTACCTCTTGCATAATGGGTCAGCGAGTTAGTCTTACAAGCAAGCTTAAGCCGTTAGGTGTAGGCGCAGCGAAAGCGAGTCTTAATAGGGCGAATGAGTTTGTGGGATTAGACCCGAAACCAGGTGATCTAGCCATGAGCAGGTTGAAGGTGATGTAACAGTCACTGGAGGACCGAACCCACGTCTGTTGAAAAAGACGGGGATGACTTGTGGTTAGGGGTGAAAGGCCAATCAAACCTGGAGATAGCTGGTTCTCCGCGAAATCTATTTAGGTAGAGCGTCAGACGAATACCTTCGGGGGTAGAGCACTGAATGGGCTAGGGGGCCTCACCGGCTTACCAAACCTAATCAAACTCCGAATACCGAAGAGTACTATCTGGCAGACAGACTACGGGTGCTAAGGTCCGTGGTCGAGAGGGAAACAGCCCAGACCGCCAGTTAAGGTCCCAAAGTTGTGGCTAAGTGGGAAAGGATGTAGGACGGCCAAGACAACCAGGACGTTGGCTTAGAAGCAGCCATCGTTTAAAGAAAGCGTAACAGCTCACTGGTCTAAATAAGCTGTCCCGCGCCGAAGATGTACCGGGGCTCAAGCCACACACCGAAACTGCGGACTTGTTCCTTATGGGACAAGTGGTAGCGGAGCGTTCCGTAAGCCTGTGAAGGTGAACCGTGAGGTTTGCTGGAGGTATCGGAAGTGAGAATGCTGACATGAGTAGCGACAAAGAGGGTGAGAGACCCTCTCGCCGAAAGACCAAGGGTTCCTGCGTAAAGTTAATCTGCGCAGGGTTAGCCGGCCCCTAAGGCAAGGCCGAAAGGCGTAGTCGATGGGAACCACGTTAATATTCGTGGGCCAAGGGATGAGTGACGGATTTCGAAAGTTGTATCCTCTTATTGGATTGAGGATGCGGCCTGGAAGTCCCAGGAAATAGCCTCCCTATTAGACCGTACCCGAAACCGACACAGGTGGTCAGGTAGAGCATACCAAGGCGCTTGAGAGAACTATGTTGAAGGAACTCGGCAAATTACCTCCGTAACTTCGGGAGAAGGAGGCCTCACATTGGGCAACCAGTGCTGAGGGGCACAAAACTGGGGGTTGCGACTGTTTATCAAAAACACAGGGCTCTGCGAAGCCGCAAGGCGACGTATAGGGTCTGACGCCTGCCCGGTGCCGGAAGGTTAAAAGGAGAAGTGCAAGCTTTGAATTGAAGCCCCGGTGAACGGCGGCCGTAACTATAACGGTCCTAAGGTAGCGAAATTCCTTGTCGGGTAAGTTCCGACCTGCACGAATGGCGTAACGATGGCCACACTGTCTCCACCCGAGACTCAGTGAAATTGAAATCGCTGTTAAGATGCAGTGTACCCGCGGCTAGACGGAAAGACCCCGTGAACCTTTACTATAGCTTCACACTGGACTTTGACCTTACTTGTGTAGGATAGCTGGGAGGCTTTGAAGCGGTGGCGCCAGCCATCGTGGAGCCAACCTTGAAATACCAGCCTGGCATGTTCGAGGTTCTAACGCAGGTCCCTTATCGGGATCGGGGACATTGTGTGGTGGGTAGTTTGACTGGGGCGGTCTCCTCCCAAAGAGTAACGGAGGAGCACGAAGGTGCGCTAATCACGGTCGGAAATCGTGAGGTTAGTGTAAAGGCACAAGCGCGCTTGACTGCGAGTCTGACAAGACGAGCAGGTACGAAAGTAGGTCTTAGTGATCCGGTGGTTCTGAATGGAAGGGCCATCGCTCAACGGATAAAAGGTACTCCGGGGATAACAGGCTGATACCGCCCAAGAGTTCACATCGACGGCGGTGTTTGGCACCTCGATGTCGGCTCATCACATCCTGGGGCTGAAGCCGGTCCCAAGGGTATGGCTGTTCGCCATTTAAAGAGGTACGTGAGCTGGGTTTAGAACGTCGTGAGACAGTTCGGTCCCTATCTGCCATGGGTGTACGAGACTTGAGAGGAGCTGTCCCTAGTACGAGAGGACCGGGATGGACGTATCTCTGGTGGACCAGTTGTCACGCCAGTGGCACAGCTGGGTAGCTATATACGGACGGGATAACCGCTGAAGGCATCTAAGCGGGAAGCCCCCCTCAAAACCAGGTCTCGCTTGAGGATCGTGGAAGACCACCACGTTGATAGGCGGCGTGTGGAAGCGTGGCAACATGCGGAGCTTAGCCGTACTAATTATCCGATAGAAGTCAAATGACTGATCCAGTGAATCCAGTGCCGGGCAAGCAATTGCTCTTGGGTTCGGATCCGCCGCTCATAGCGGCAAGAATCGCTGACTTTCTGAATGCAGAAATGCATCAGAATCTGATCCGTAATTCGATCAGCGCAATTCAGCAAAGACCCAATGTATTTGCAAATTTCCTTCGATAATCCTCTGATTGTCGTCGGTCGTCTCTGTAGTGATTATGGACGGCCTGGTGGCTATGGCGGGGGTGGCCCCACCCGATCCCATCCCGAACTCGGTCGTGAAACCCCCCAGCGCCAATGGTACTTCGGCTTAAGCCGCGGGAGAGTAGGTCGCCGCCAGGCCTTCCATAATCGTTACAGCAGACAAAACGCTTCATCATTTTCTGTTCTTACAGCAAGAAATTGCCGCCATTTCCGGACGGACAATCAATCTCCCGAACCGGATACGGTAACACGCACCAGGAATTGTCGCTTAGGCGTCATTGGCGCGGGGTGGAGCAGCCCGGTAGCTCGTCAGGCTCATAACCTGAAGGTCAGAGGTTCGAATCCTCTCCCCGCAACCAATCCAAATCAGGCCTCTTCATGAGGCTTTTTTTGTGCCGATAAGACAGACCGCGTGAATAAAGCCGCTTTCGTAGGCTATCAGCTCCTTTGTAACATATATGATAATCTCCTGACTGAAGTTTTCGCGGAATAGTCAGTGTTACCATTCCAAAGACAGATTGCAGAGCAAGGATCTTCGTATTGACGACCACGCTGATAGTCGGAGCCACAGGCATGACCGGGCGGCTACTCGTTGGACAGTTGCTGGAAAAGAATCACCACGTTCGTATAATTGTTCGGTCCCCTCACAAACTCTCTGCCGAAATCATCGATAATCCCGCGTTATCCGTGCTTGTGGCCAGTGTTCTCGACCTGACCGACGAGCAAATGTCGGCGCAGGTGCAAGACTGCGATGCTATTGTTTCTTGCCTGGGTCATACCCTTGATTTTGCGGGGATGTTTCGCGAGCCGAAAAAATTGTGCACGGATGCAACACGGCGATTGTGCGACTCCATCGAAAAGAGCAATCCGCCTCAACCGGTAAAATACATTCTTATGAATACGGTCGGTGTTGGAAATCCTGATCTACCAGAGAAGAGGACTTGGCTTGAGCGTCGACTCCTTGCTTTGCTGCGCCATACCGTGCCTCCTCATCGGGACAATGAAACAGCGGCCGACCATCTTCATCGGAAGATCGGCAAAATGAACCGGTACATCGAATGGTGCAGTGTTCGTCCTGACTCGTTGATCAACGCTGATGTCTCTGCCTATGAAATCAGAGAGTCTCCATCGACGGGTATTTTCACCGGCCGCCCCACAACACGATCGAATGTCGCTCACTTCATGACCGAGCTTATAGAAAATGAAGAGCTTTGGAACACCTGGAAGTTTCGGATGCCGGTCATCATGAACGTTGAATAGAATATATACTGACTGTTTTCATATTCGATTTCGGATTTTCGCGGGGAGTCATCTAACTCCGATTCGAGATTGCAGGGGCACCGCCAAATCCTCACCCCGCAACCAATCGAGAAAAATCAGGCCCCGCTTTTTGCGGGGCTTTTTCTTTTGCCGGTTACGGGATCAAGGGCGCCTCGTCCATTGTGCGCTCCACCCGGTAGGCGAGCCGGGCGATCCACACGGCGCCAAAAACGCCAAACGGAAGCCCGGCAAGCACGCCGATTATCACCGCTACGTCCCCGTACCCTAGGTCACGCGTCATCGCCCAGACCAGCCCCGCAACGATACCGAAAATGTTTGAGCCCACATACACGGCCGCACAGGCTGCAGTTAGGGCGCTACAGAGCTTTCCAGCCATGATTTTCCAGAGGAGAATTTGTTCAGAGCGCATAAATGATGGGGAGGCACGATCGCCGCAAGATACCGCCGGGATCGGCATCGCATTATATTTTTTTATCCGATCAGGTTAGTCATAGCTCTGTTGTCTAGCCCGACGGGGCCATCCACTCCTTCAGTCTCCAGGGACCGATTGGTTCATGGAACAGATTTTTCACCACCGGCGACAGTCGGCGCATCGTCTCTGTTCCGGAGGGTTTGCTCGATGCGGCTGAAATGCCGGTCCAGCAGGCCGGGAATGAAGGTCTGCGCCAGCACGGCGAACCGTTCCGTCAGTCCAGGGTAAAGGTTGTCCCGTTCGGCAAACACACCGCTCCAGATCCAGTGCGCAACCCGTTCGGGCGTATCGAACGTCATGCCCATGGGTTTGGCCAGAGGTTCGAAGGATCTTGCCGCCGGGGTTCTGGTGGCGCGCGGCGCAGCATAGGTCACGCCGATCCCGTCTGCCTTCAATTCGCGCCGCAACCCGTTCGACAGGCCGCGCAGGGCGTACTTGCTGGCCGAATACAGCGCGAATTGCGGAAAGGCGATGTCGCCGAACATGGAACCGATATTGACGATCCGTCCCGCGCCGGACCGGCGCAGCAAGGGGATCGCCTCGCGGATCAAACAGGCCGGGGCCAGCACATTGACGGCGAATAGGTCGGTCATCGCCTGATCGTCCAGCGCCTGGAACGGGCCGACTGCAACGCTGCCGGCATTGTTGACGAGATAATCCAGCCGTCCGAACCGGTCCTTGATCTGCGCCAGAATATTCGTGCGGTCGGAACGATCCGTGAGATCGGCCGGAAGAGTCAGAACCGTATTTCCCCGATCGATCATCGAAGCCGTTTCGTTCAGCTTGTCGCCCCGGCGGCCCACCATCACGACGGTCAGTCCGCGCGATGACGCCTCAAGCGCAAGAGCTCGGCCGATGCCGCTGCCGGCGCCGGTAATCAGCGCAATTTTCGTATCAGGCCGCATACCGGCTTGCTCCTTCATCCGTAAGGCTGTGGAATACATCGCCGAACAGGCGGTACATCAGACGCGCCGTATCGATCACCACATCCTCTGTTTTGTTGTCCGGCAGGCCGTTCACAAGAGTCTCGAAAAACCGGACATGGTCCTGATCGAGCCCGCCATGGGATCGCAGATAGGAAAAGCCGGGTGTCATGGCATCGCCCTTCTCGACAAGGTCGGATTTGCCGATTGATGCGGCGATGCCTTTTGCGGCTGTGTCGGCCAGCGCAACCGACATCCCTTCCAGCACATGCACCATGCCGAGCAGTGCATAGGGGCTGATGTGTTCGATGGCGTAGTAGGCATAGCCGACCATGATGCGGGTTGCGGCATTGCCTTCACCTGCGGCCACACGCTCACGGTCGCCGCCGAGCGCCGCGATGTCATCGAGAATCCAGTGTTCGTGACCGCGTTCTTCGTCCAGATAGGCGAGGAGCGCCTCGCGGTATCGGCTGTCGCGACCGGTGCAACGGGCCAGCGCGGCGCCCATTAGCGGGCAGGTGTGTCGCACATGGTGGTAGGCCTGTTCTAGGTACCGAAGGTATAGCGGCAGATCGACACGGCCCTGGATGGCTTCACGGATAACCGGTATCTGCTGGAAAGTCGTCCGCTCCCGTGCGGTTGACGCGACGAGGTGATCGTAAAATGTAGAAGACATGGTTAAAGCAACCTTGTGTCAGAGGGTGACAGTTTCGGGTGTCGGTTCGGTTTTTTCGGAGAGCCGGATCGTTCTCGGGGGCTGCCCGTCGGTGACGATCTGAACACGGCTCGGACGGGCATAGGCAGGCAGGTCTGCAAAGGCGGTCTGCAGTTCGCCGGCAATCCATTCGTCTGATGTGGCGCAGGACAGAGCCGATAAACCCGGGGAAATTGTCAGGCAAATGCCGTGTTCGCCGGTCAGTGATGCCTTTGCACTACCGACCCAGCCTGATGCCAGAGCCAGACTCTCGATCCATTCAGGCGACACATTGCGACCGTTGGGTAAAACCATCACACGATCACGGCGGCCGAAGACGGTAAGCCTGCCACCGGATCTGATTCTACCCACGTCGCCTGTATGCCATGTATCGTTTTCGGCATCGTCATATCCAAGATAGCCGATCATTACGCCGGGGCTGCGCACCACGATCTCGCCGTCTTCGATCCAGACCTCCGTGCCGGGAAGCGGCGGTCCGGCGGACGGAACCGCGCCGGGTTCAATCTCCCCCGGCGAATCGCCGTCGAGCGAAACGACGGAGCAGCATTCAGACAGGCCGTATCCGAACCGGACAGGCAGACCCAGGCTTCTGGCCATCTCGAGGGTTCGGGCAGATGCCGGTGCGCCGCCGACGGCAACGAGACGCAGTGTATCAGGCGGTTGCCAGTCGGTCTTTCGGGCATAGGCCAGCAGCGCTTCGAGCTGTGCCGGAACTAGGATCGTGGTCGTCGGGCGCGCGACGGTGACGGCCTCCGCCGCGGCCCGACCATCACCCGTCAGCGACGTCAGAATGGCATCGCCGGCGATACTGACTTCTGCGCCGGATACAATCGGTACGAACTGGCCGGCAATCTGTTCCAGAAGCAACGCCTGTGGTAACAGACAAAGATGACGATCCGATGATGCCGCTTGTGACGTTTCCGCGATTGCGTCTATCGCATGGGTCAGTTGGCGGTCGCCGTGCCGAACGCCTTTGGGCTGACCGGTGGTTCCGGATGTATAGATCACCCGTTCGGCTCCGCCTTCGTAAGGCGGCAGAACCGGATGGCGGCCAACAGCAGAAAAGACAATTTCATCACACAAGTGCAGTATGTTTTCGACTCCGACGATCCGGACATTGTCGGAACGGCTACCTGTATCGACGATCATATCGACGTCAGCCTGCGTCACTGCATGGTTGATCTGGGCGGGCGAAAAGAAAAACGGCAAGGGCACCAGACGCCGGCCGAGCAGCGTGATGGCCAGATCGACGGCGATCCATGTTGCGTTTGGCCCGCCGAGCAGGGCGATGGTTCGGGCATCCTCGGGTATAACATCGGCGATAAAACTGACGGCGGCCGTAAGCTCGCGATAGCTTATGGTTCGGCCGCCCAGATTCCGAATGGCGGGTTTTTCAGGCGTTGCCCTGGCATGCGCCTTCAAGGCGTCGAATACTTTAAACATGAAGTGGCCTTGCCGGTGTATCTGAGAGGAGCGAACAGGCCGCCTGTGTCATGCCGGAGGCCGGACCGGCAATCGCACAGACCCGGGGATCGGTCGTGTAATAGCTGCCCCACAGGGCGGCGTTTGCGATGCGGGCGCTGTCTGCGGCGGCAAGTTCGAAAATCGGTGCGCGTATCCGCTTCAGGATCAGGCGAAGCTGCTGCGTTGCCGTAAACAGTCCCCAAGTCATTCCGCGCCGGGTTGCGTCCGTCATGATGAAGCCGAGAAGCTGGAGAACATAGCCTGACCTGATGCCTGCCAGGGTCGTCACCTCAAGGACCGAATCACGGTCCGGCTGATAGCCGGATACGCCGGCAATCGCGTGTTCTACAGGATCGTTGATATAGGCTTCAGAAAAGAAACCCGTAACGGCGTCGCGCAGGCCGGCGGCGCAAACCGGGTTCCGCTCGGAATCAAATGCTGCCGCCAGACGATCCGGAAACAGGTCTATCCAGGCGCCGTAGCGGTTGAAATAGACGGCGCGGATCATGGTTTCAACCGCCTGGCGGTCCGGGTCGTCGCGCGTGACAATTCTCGTCTGCATGCCTGCAATCGCTCCTGTGGTGCAGGTTGCAGCATCGCCGCGATGGCTTACGCGTAACTTACCGGACGAAAAAACGAGGGTTGACCTGACTTCAGGTCTTTTCGGAGAATGTCAGCCGAAAAACCGAGCCACCGCCGGCGCGGTCGTGCACCGAGATTTCCGCACCATGCGCAGCGGCGATCCGGGCCGCTATCGACAGGCCCAGACCCGCACCGACCGATCTCGACCGGTCCTTGCGCCAGAACCGGGAAAACAGATGTTCCCTGTCTTCCGGTGCGATGCCGGGGCCGCGATCCATAATGCTGACGGCTGCCGGATGCGCCGACACCTTTATCAAGACGTCTTCGCCTTCCGGCGTAAATCGCAGGGCGTTTTCCACCAGATTCCGGATTGCGACTTCCAGCGCGTCCGGGTCGCCGCTGACGATGACCGTGTCGGTTTCTTCCAGGGCAATCGACCTGCCGTTCCTGAGCGCCTTGGGGGCAAGGAACTCCGCAACGTATTTTGAAACCTGGCCCAGATCGGCTTGTTCGTCAGCGCCGATTTTCAGGGAATCGACCTGCGCCAGTTTGAGAAGCTGGGAAACCACCCGTTCGAGGTTGTCGAGATCCAACCGCAGGTCGGTGGCCTTGTCCGTTTCGAGCAGTTCTAGATGGGCGCGCAACAGCGCAATCGGCGTCCGCATTTCATGCGCGGCATCGGCGGTAAAGCGGCGCTGAATTCTGAAACCGTCCTCGACCCGGTCCAGCGCGATGTTAATCGCATCGACGAGCGGGCGTACTTCGGAGGGAAGAGGTTCCGGATCAAGCCGCCGGTCAAGCGTGTTCGGGCCTATTTCCGTAGCCTGTTCCGATACTTTCGTAAGCGGCGCCAGTGTCGACCGCAATGTAACGTATGTGACGGCCAGAATCGCACCGAACACGAGCAGGATGACCCATAGATATTCATCCAGCAATTCGTCGAGCAGCGTGTCGGCCAGAACATCGTAGTGTTCCGCGCTTTGCGAGACCTGAATGGTGATCTCACCGTTGAACCGGCTGGGTGTGAAACTTGCGCCGTAGATCGATGCGCCGGAAATGGGATCGCTGAGAGAAAAGAAGCGTGCCATATCGGAAACCGGATATGGTCCGGTTTCGAGCGGTTTTTCCAGTCCGGGAGAGGCCGCGAGCAATCGTCCTTTCCGGTCAAGAACGACGTAACGCGGCGGCCGGTCAATTGTCTGGTCATAGGCTGATTGCAGGGACGGTGGCAGATCGACGGTCGCACTGCCATCGGCTGCGATCCCGAGATGGCTGAGTATATCGTTCGCCTGACCGTTCAGCGACCGGTCTCTCATGTTGTCGATGTGGCTGGCGAACTCGTAAAACAGTAGTGCGGACGCAAGGGCGATGCCGAACAGCATAGTGCAGCCCATTCGCCAGAAAACGGCTGCGAAAAGAGAATTCCGGGTTCTGCCGATCCCTGTCATGACTGAAGCAGGTACCCGATACCTCGAAGCGTATGGATGGTCACGGTAGCGCCTGCGGTATCCAGGCTTTTACGCAGCCGGTGCAGGCCGACTTCCAGACTGTTCCGGCTTCCCTCATCCTCGAAACCGTACAAGGCCTCTTCAAGCCAGTCCTTGCTGACAACGCGGCCGGCCCGACGCATCAAATGTTCGAGAATTTCGAGCTCGCGCCGGGTCAGCGTCAGCGGTTTGCCATCGACCGTCAGGTCGCGGGCGACCGTATCCAGCTCCAGATTTCCGGCCTGAAGGCGTAACCCCAACACCGCGCCCGGCCGTCGCATCAGCGCTTTCAGGCGGGCGCTCAGTTCCTCCATGTCGAACGGCTTCAGAAGATAGTCGTCTGCGCCGCTGTTCAGTCCCTCGACCCGGTCCTTGAGTCCATCCCGGGCGGTCAGAATGAGGATCGGTGTCGATGTACCGTGGCTGCGGCAGTTACGCAGAACGTCAAGCCCGTCGCCGTCAGGAAGCCCGAGATCGAGCACAACTGCGTCGTAATTCAGGTTTTCGATGGCTGCCTCGCCGTCCTGGGCAGATGTGAAGCGATCCACAGTCATGCCGTCGCCGGTAAGGCCCGACGCAATATGGTCGGCAAGCTGCCTGTTGTCTTCGATCAGCAGGATTCTCATGCCTTGCTCGATTGCCTGTGGAAAAATGGATCGGTGCGTCGGTGTTTATTGAAGAATGTAAGTGATCTCCGAACCGTCGTCGCCCAGAAAGCGAATGCCGGCGAGAATACCGTCCGGAGTATACCACAAATCCCTTTCCAGATCGCCGCTTATCCGAATGTGTTCGGCATCGATCCTGTCGTCCTTCCGGTCAATCGATTCCATGCCCAGCGATGAAATGGACACGGCCATCTCGGTGCCGTCGAGCGTGTTAAGAAGCGTTTCGGACTTTTTCAGGGCCGGGTTCCAGAGACTGGCCGGGACAATGGAAGCGGGGCTGGCATGCACACCGGCGCTGCCGGTTACCTGAAGGTGGTCTCCGCTACGCGTGACATTCACTGCCTTTGCCGTGCCGTCGTCATCGGTTTCGCTGGTCAGTTCCACTAATTGACCGTTGCGCCATACTTCGTGCCCTTCATGAACGAATTTATACAGGGCGATGTCGATCAGCGGCAGCGCGACGCGGACGTTGGTGGCGATATCGACCGTCATGTTCTCTTCGTCACCGGAAAAGAGGATTGTGTGGCTGCCGATTTCGCTGCCGTCACGGAAAATAGCGAACTGAAGCTGTTTTCCATCCGGCACGCCCGGTTCACTTGCGGCGCTGCCGGTCTGAATTCCAAGGACAAACAATGTGCAAAAAGCGCCGATCATCGCGAAGGCGAGACCAAGCCGTTTTCCGGTTACGGTTTTCATTGTCGCTGTCTTTCTCATGCTTGTGCCGCGCACCGACAGATGGCGGCGGCTTCCTGTCCGGACTATCGGGCCAGCGACTTACGGTAACCTTACGGAGAATTCGGCGCTTCAGGCCTCTGCAATGCCGGCCAGACGGCCGATATCGCGCAGGACGACCTGGCCACGGGAAAGCGACACCCAGCCGCGCCGCTCCAGTTCCTTCAACTGTCGACCGATGACTTCCCGCGCCGTGCCCAGTTCGGCGGCCAGTTCCTGATGCGTCGCGGTGACGATGCCGGTCTTGTCGGCGCGTCTCAGCAGCCGGTGGGCGAGGCGTTTGTCCAGCCGGCCGAAGGCGACGTCCTCGACAACCTGCATCAGGTCGGAAATCCGGTGCGAGTAATCCGAAAAGACGACCCGGCGAAAGGTCGGCGACCTTACAATCGCTTCCTCGAAAACGGCTTTCGGAATTGCGACTGCCTCGACATCGGTCTCGGTAACGCCTTCCGCCGAATAGGATTCGTCTGACAGCAGGCAGGATGTCGTCATGATGCAGGTTTCGCCGCCTATCACCCGGTAGAGGACGATTTCGCGGCCGCTTTCCGATACCTGCTGAACCCGCACCGTCCCCTCCAGGATCAGCAGAAAGCTTTCGGCGGTCAGACCGGGCGCGAACACGGTCGTACCGGCGGGCAGCGATACCGTCGACGCACGATCGGTCAGAAAGGTCCGGTCGTCGGCGGACAGGGTGGCAAGCTGGGGAAACCGGTCGATCCAGGACGTCATGAAGGAACCCTTGAGTTCGTTTTCTACAATTTATCGGTGAATGTGACTAAGTCACAGACAGAGGGGGGTGTACAAGCCTAACATCGTAAGATAGCGACCCGACCATTCCGCAACATTAGAAACAGGAGCAGACTCATGAAGACCAATATCGGCACGATTGACCGGATTCTCAGGCTGGTTGCCGGGGCTATTCTGATTTCGCTCGTCTTTGTCGGGCCGCAGACTCAATGGGGGTATATAGGCATCATCCCGATCCTTACCGCCCTTGTCGGCTTTTGTCCGGCCTACCGCCTGCTGGGCATCCGAACTTGCCGGCGTTGAGACGACCTAAAAATCTGGAGGGAACACCATGGAACCAACCATAAAAACATTTTTCGACAAGGACACTTTCACGGCGACCCATATCGTGTGGGACGCGGAAACGAAACACGCCGCCATCATCGATTCGGTAAAGGATTACGATCCGAAGTCCGGACGCACGTCGACGGCTTCCGCCGATGAGGTGATCGAATTCGTCAAGGCTGAAGGCCTGACCGTCGAATGGATTCTGGAAACCCATGTCCATGCCGACCACCTGACGGCGGCGCCGTATCTCAAGGAAAGGCTGGGCGGCAAGATCGCCATCGGCAACCGGGTCGATACGGTGCAGGGCGTCTTCAAGAAGGTGTTCAATGCCGAGCATGACTTTGCGACAGACGGACGGCAGTTCGACTGTCTGTTCGCGGATGGCGAAGTGTTTCATATCGGGGGTCTTGAAGCGAAAGTCATTCACACACCGGGCCATACCCCGGCCTGCGCGACCTATGTCATCGGTTCGTCGGCTTTTGTCGGCGATACGCTGTTCATGCCGGATTTCGGAACCGCGCGCTGCGACTTTCCGGGCGGCGATGCAAGGCAGCTCTACAAGTCGATCCGGAAGATACTTTCATTGCCGTCGGAAACGAAGCTCTACATGTGCCACGACTACGCGCCGGGCGGTCGCGACTACAAATGGGTGACCACGGTGGCCGAGGAACGTGCTGAAAACATCCATGTGCATGACGGCGTGTCCGAGGACGAGTTCGTGAAAATGCGGACAGAGCGTGATGCGCAGCTCGACATGCCGGTGCTGATCCTGCCCTCGGTGCAGGTCAACATGCGCGCCGGCGATTTGCCGCCGCCGGAAGACAACGGCACCCGGTATCTGAAAATTCCGCTGGACGCCCTGTGACACCATAATAAAGGGAGTGAAACCATGGATATCAAACGCGTCGACGACTTTATCAGCGTATCGCCGCAGATCGCACCGGCCGACATTTCGGCAATAGCGGCGGCGGGATTCAAGTCGATTATCTGCAACCGGCCCGACGGCGAAGGCAATGACCAGCCGCTGTTTCATGAGATTGAGGAAGCGGCGAAAAAGGAAGGCCTGCAGATCGCCTATCAGCCGGTCGAAAGCGGCAAGGTGACGGACGGCGATGCCGAAGCGTTTGCCGGCATCTTCGATACGACGCCGAAACCGGTGCTGGCCTATTGCCGCACCGGCACGCGCTCGGTGACCCTGTGGTCGATGAGCCAGGCCGACCGTACGCCCCTGCCGGAAATTCTCGAAAAGGCCAAATCGGCGGGATACGACATGCACGGCGTTGTGCGGCGGATCGCCAATCACGGCCGCACGCCGGGCGACGCCGTTGACCGCAAGTTCGGCGTTGTCATCGTCGGCGCCGGCTCGGCGGGTATTGCCGTCGCTTCGTCGCTGCTGGCGCGGTCACCGGATCTGGAGATCGCGATCATCGACCCGGCCGACATCCACTACTACCAGCCAGGCTGGACGCTTGTCGGCGGCGGTGTGTTCTCGTCCGACGAAACCGTCCGCACGCTTTCCTCCGTCCTTCCATCCGGCGTGCACTGGATCAAGGCCGCCGTCGCGGCCTTCGAACCGGACCGGAATGCCGTGGTGCTGGAAGGCTGCCGGATCATCGAATACGACCGGCTTGTCGTATGTCCGGGTCTGAAGCTGGACTGGCACAAGGTGGACGGACTTGTCGATACGCTGGGCAAGAACGGCGTGACATCCAACTACCGGTTCGACCTTGCGCCCTATACCTGGCAGCTCGTCTCGGAAATGCGGTCGGGCAAGGCCCTGTTCACCCAGCCGCCGATGCCGATCAAATGCGCCGGTGCGCCGCAGAAGGCGATGTATCTTTCCGGCGACCACTGGCTGCGCAATGGTGTGCTGAAGGATATCGATATCGAATTCCACAATGCAGGCGGCGTTCTGTTCGGCGTGAAGGACTATGTGCCGGCGCTGATGGAATATGTCGAACGCTACAAGGCGGACCTGAAATTCGGCAGCAACCTCGTCGCCATCGACGGCGAGAAGAAAGTGGCGACGTTCAGCCATACCGATGCCGACGGCAAGGTGACAACCGAGGAACAGGATTTCGACATGATCCATGTCTGTCCGCCGCAATGCGCGCCCGATTTTATTCGCGTCAGTCCGCTGGCGGATCAGGCGGGCTGGGTCGATGTCGACCAGAACACGTTGCGTCACAAGACCTACGAAAACATCTGGAGCCTCGGCGATGTGATGAACGCGCCGAACGCCAAAACCGCTGCGGCGGCCCGCAAGCAGGCGCCTATCGTTGCGCAGAACATGCTGGCGGATATGGGCAAACGGAGCACCATCGCCCATTACGACGGCTACGGGTCCTGCCCGCTGACGGTGGAAAGGGGCAAGATCGTGCTGGCGGAATTCGGTTATGGCGGCAAGCTGCTGCCCAGCTTCCCGTCATGGATTCTCAACGGCAAACGCCCCAGCAGACTCGCCTGGCTGTTGAAGGAGAAGGTGATGCCGCCGCTGTACTGGCAGGGTATGCTGCGGGGCCGCGAATGGCTCGCCAAACCGAATCCGGCCCGGCCGGAAGTCGTGAACTGACGGATATCGAAACCGCTACATGCTGAACCGCCTTATCCCCTGCGTCGGGTGGCTTCGCCGCTACAATGCCGAAGCATTGCAGGGCGACGCCATGGCCGCCGTGATCGTCACGATCATGCTGATCCCGCAAAGCCTGGCCTATGCCTTGCTAGCGGGGTTGCCGCCGGTTGTCGGTCTCTATGCCAGCATGCTGCCGCTGATCGGCTATGCCCTGTTCGGGTCGTCGTCGACGCTCGCGGTCGGTCCGGTGGCGGTGGTGTCGCTGATGACGGCCGCCGCCGTCGGCGAAATCGCCGCGGCAGGAACGCCGGCCTATCTTGGCGCGGCGTTGGCGCTGGCTTTTCTGTCGGGCCTGTTCCTGATCCTGCTGGGTCTGTTGCGGCTGGGCTTTCTGGCCAGCCTTTTGAGCCATCCGGTGATCTCCGGCTTCGTCACCGCGTCAGGCCTGCTGATCGCCGCCAGCCAGTTAAAACACATCCTTGGCATAGACGCGGGCGGCCATACGCTTGTCGAGCTCGCGCAGTCGCTGGCGGCGGGTATGGGGCAGGCGAACCTACCGACCATGGCGATCGGCATTCCGGCGACGGTGTTTCTGTTCTGGGTCCGGTCGTCGCTGAAGCCGCTGCTTGCCCGGCTTGGCGCGGGGCCGCGTCTGGCCGATACGGTCGCGAAGACCGGCCCGGTCGTCGCCGTGCTGGCGACCATTCTGATCGTCGATCTGTTTTCTCTCGACGGTGCGGGCGTGAAGGTCGTCGGCGCGGTGCCGGCCGGCATTCCGCCGATCTCGATTCCGCCGCTGGATGCCGACCTGTGGCGCAGCCTGATCCCCTCGGCAATTCTGATCTCGGTTGTCGGGTTCGTGGAATCCGTCTCCGTGGCGCAAACCCTGGCGGCGAAACGGCGCGAACGCATCGACCCCAATCGCGAGCTGCTGGGTCTGGGGGCGGCGAATATCGCCGCCTCGCTGGGCGGCGGCTATCCGGTTACCGGTGGGTTTTCCCGCTCCGTCGTCAATTTCGACGCCGGCGCGCGAACGCCACTAGCCGGTGTCATGACCGCCGGCGGCATAGCGATGACAGCTATGTTCCTGACGCCGGTTTTCCATCAGTTGCCGAAGGCGACGCTCGCCGCGACCATCGTCGTCGCCGTTCTGTCGCTGGTCGATCTCGGCGCGGTGAAACGCGCCTGGGTCTATTCGAAAGCGGATTTCGCGGCGATGGCCACAACGATTGTTTTGACGCTGGCGATGGGCGTGGAAGCCGGTATCGTCGCCGGGGTCGGCCTGTCGGTCGTGCTGTTTCTGGCGCGGTCGGCAAGACCGCATATGGCGGTGGTCGGTCAGGTGCCGGGCACCCAGCATTTCCGGAACGTGAAGCGTCACAGCGTGATCACCAGCCCGACAGTCCTCAGCGTGCGGGTCGATGAGAGTCTGTATTTCGCCAATTCACGCTGGCTGGAAGACAAGCTGTATGACATGGCCGTCGCCGACGAGGCGATCCGCCATGTCGTGCTCATCTGTTCCGCCGTCAATGAAATCGACGCCAGCGCGCTGGAAAGTCTGGAGGCGCTGATCGATCGCCTCAGGGATGCCGGAATCGACTTTCATCTCTCCGAAGTCAAGGGGCCGGTCATGGACCGCCTGCAACGGTCGGATTTTCTCGACCATCTAACCGGTCAAATATACCTGAGTCAGCGCGACGCCCTTGCCGATCTTGACGCCGCGACAACCGAAGCCGCCGAACACGGCGCGCGGCCGAACAAATCGCCCGCCGCGCTTCCGGGCAGGGTCCCGCCAGTCGGCTGATCGCCGGCAGGGCGGTTATTCGATGGTAGTTGAGTACCTTTGTGGACTAAATTATATGTTTATTGGTTGTTTACTAGCATGCTTATGTCCAGAAGGTCGCTTGTAGAATGAATATCCGGGTTAAGTTCAAGGTCAGCATCGTCGCGATTCTGACGACCATGGTTGTCCTTGTCGGCGCGTCCATATCCGGCCTGTTCTGGGTAACGTCATCGGAAATTGCCGAAAAGATCGCCAAGGACCAGTTCGAAAACCAGACCAACAGCGCAGAGGAAAGTTTTACATCGTTACTGGTAACGGCCGGAACGAATGCGGCTGTCGGCGCGGCGCAGCCCGATGTCGAGGACAGTCCTGAACAGTTTCTCGATGCAGATATCCTGCCGATTGCGATTGAAACACTGCGCCAGAACCCTTCGTTCTATTCGCTCTATTACGGTTTCGAAGACGGAACGTTTTTTCAGGTAATTGCAACGCGGGGCCTTACCTCCACGCTCGCAACGCACAAGGCGCCGGCGGAAACGACCTGGATCGTCCGCGCCATCGTCGATACGGGCGAGCGGCTGCAGAAATGGGCTTTCTCGACGAGCAGGGCGGCGTACTGGGCGGACGGGAGGAACAATCGCCGAACTATAGTCCGACGGAACGGCCCTGGTATATCGCCTCCATGGGCAATCTGGAAGTCCAGGTTTCGGAACCGTATCTGTTCAATTCATTGCAGAAGCCTGGTTTTACGGCCTCACGAAGCCTTAAGGGACAAAACGGGGTCTACGGTGTCGATCTCACTCTGGACGGCGTAACGAAAGAAATATCGGCTTTGTCGATATCCGAGAACGGCGGTCTGGTTCTTTACGACCGCAACAACAAGCTGATTGCGCTATCGACCCGGCTGGGCCAGGCGAAACCGATGTCGGAGATTCAGAGCATCGATATCCCGGCGCTGACCGTCTTTGCATCGGTTCTTGATGCCACGACGCCGGGCGAACTTCTCAAGACCGAAGGCGGCGATGTCGATTTCTTCATAAGCAAGGAAGCGATTTCGTATGCCGGTATGGATTTCTATATCGGCGCGGTCGCACCTGTTGGTGATTTCACCAAAGAATTCATCGCGCTGCAAAACAGGGTGTTGCTGATCAGTCTCGTCAGCCTGCTTTTGTTCATTCCGTTCTCCTATGTTTTTGCATCAAACCTGTCGAAAAAAGTTACCGACCTGACAGGTGCCGCAAACCGGATGCGCGAAATGGACTTTAACGTTCAGGACATGGAAATGTCCTACATCGTTGAATTCGACGAACTCATTCATTCGTTTTCCGACATGAGCCACACTCTGGGTGACAAGACGGAGCAGTTGAACGTTTCGCAGGCGAAACTTTCCCGGCTGGTCGATCTCGGGATTTCGATGGCTGCCGAGCAAAGCAGCGACAAACTCATGGAAACCGTGCTGCTGGGCGCCAAGGACCTTACCAACGCCGACGGATGCTCGCTTTACGTCATCGATGAAAACGAACAACTGGAATTCAAAATTTTCAGGAATGACAGCCTCGGCATCAGCTTTGGCGGCACGGCGGAAAGCACGAATGCATTCGCCAATATACCGTTGTACAACGAGGACGGTTCGCAGAACGTTTCCAATGTTGTGAGCTTTGCGGTACATGAAGAAAAGACGATCAATATCGAGAATGTCGAAAACTCGCTGCAGTTCGATTTCACCGGCCCACGCTCCTTCGACGCAAAGGCCAACTATAAAACGGTATCGATCCTCACGGTTCCGCTGAAGCCGCGCGGAGGATCTGTGATCGGGGCGCTGCAGATCGTCAATGCAAGAGACAAGGAAACCGGAGAATTCATTCCGTTTTCAGAGGAAGTACAGCCTTTTGTAGAAGCGCTGGCGGCGCAGGCGGCGACATCGCTCTACAATCGTCATCTGCTGGTGGCGCAGGAAGCCCTTATGGACGCCCTGATCCTTCTGATTGCAGAAGCGATCGATTCGAAAAGTCCGTATACCGGGGGGCATTGCGAGAGGGTGCCCATTCTGGCGATGAAGCTTGCCGAAAAGGCATCCGAAGGTAGTGCCGGGTCGTATGCCGACTTCAAATTCAAAACCCGTGACGAGTGGCGGGAATTCGAGATCGGGGCGTGGCTGCACGATTGCGGTAAAATCGTTACGCCGGAATACGTTGTCGACAAGGCGTCGAAGCTCGAAACAATTTACAACCGCATTCACGAAATCAGAACGCGCTTCGAAGTGCTGCTGCGGGACGCCCGGATCGAATGCCTGCAGGCTATTGTCGATGGTGAAGATCGCGACGGAGCCGAGGCAAAGTTCGAAACGCGAAAACAGACGCTCGTCGACGATTTCGCCTTCGTGGCTGAATGCAATATCGGCGCCGAATTCATGCATGATGACGATATCGACCGGCTGAAGCGGATAGCCGAAACGGTCTGGCAGCGGAATTTCGATATTCGCTTTGGTTTGGCTCATGAAGAGGCTTTGCGCTTTGCGGATGCGCCTGACGCCCCGTGTTCTGAAAAGCTGCTGGATGACAAGGCGTATCACATTATCCCACGAACCAGGGACGATGCTGCCAGAATGGCTGAATGGGGCTTCAAGACCGAAGTCCCTGACGATCTCTACAATCAGGGCGAAGTTTATAATCTGTCTATCAGACGGGGGACGCTGACCGCAGAGGAACGCTTCAAGATCAACGAACATATCATGCAGAGTATCATCATGCTGGAGCGGTTGCCGCTGCCGAACTATCTGAAGCGGGTTCCGGAATATGCCGGCACGCATCACGAAACGTTGATCGGCACCGGTTATCCGAGAAAGCTGACGGCGGCTGAACTGTCCGTACCGGCCCGGATCACGGCGATTGCTGATATTTTTGAAGCGTTGACGGCATCCGACCGGCCCTACAAGAAAGCGAAAACACTAAGCCAGGCCGTAGACATTCTCAGTAATTTCAAAAAGGATCAGCATATTGATGCCGATCTGTTCGACCTGTTCCTGACATCCGGCGTATACCGGGAATATGCGGAAATGTTTCTTGCGCCGGAACAGATCGACGACGTGGATATTGCGCAGTATCTCGGCTGAGACGGGATGTCTATTCCGCCGCGTTCAGCGTCGTTCGAAACGCATCTCTGTCGCCGATCAGATCGGCAACGCTGAACCCGTCGAGATGTTCCATGAAGGCTTCGATGCCATTCGCCAATACATGCTGCAACTGGCAGGCCGGGCTGACGATACAACCCTTTCCCGCCGGGTCGAAACATTCGACAAAACCGCCTGTGTCTTCAAGCGCCCGAACAACCAGACCGACATTGATCCGGTCCGGTGGCTGACCAAGCAGCAATCCGCCGTTACGTCCCCTGACGCTCTTTACCAGGCCCAGCGACCCAAGTTTCTGCGCGACCTTCATCATGTGGTTTTTTGATATGCCGTAGCACGCCGAAATTTCGGCTATCGAATGGTGCCCGTCTTTCGCAGCGAGATACATCAGCGTGCGCAGGGCGTAATCAGTCTGAAGCGACAGTCTCATATAAGATGCATATCATATATTGCATTTTTTCGCCAATGACGTTAAAAGATGCATATTAAATGCATCATAATGAGTGACGCCATGACAGCCCACAGCTATGCCTTACAGGCGCGCGCCCGAAAAATGCAGCAGGCGCAGGCGATCGGTATCGATGAATCCCTTATATCCAGGCTGGTCGAACGCTTTTACGATGCCGTACGGCACGATGACCTTCTTGGACCGGTGTTCAATAGCCATATTGATGACTGGGCGAGTCACCTGGCGCGAATGAAGGATTTCTGGGCCTCGATGACGCTGGAATCGGGCCGCTATCACGGCAATCCGATGCTCAAACATATCGCAATCGGCACGCTCGGTCCGACGCATTTCGACCGTTGGCTCGAAATCTGGAACCGGATTGTGGAAGAAGTAGCCCCCACCGAAGATGCGGCGGAAGCCTTCCGGTCGTCCGCGAAGCGGATCGCCGCCAGTCTGTTGATGGCTATTCAGGTTCAGCGCGGTGAAATGGTTTCTTCCATGAACAAAAGGGGACATTCGACATGACAGCCGAACCCTACGGCAAGTCGCCGGTCTTTGATGAATGCAATCTGCCTGAAGCATTGCGAAAGAACCATCAAACCAAGTCCGGCACATGGGGATTGCTGCGTGTGCTCGAAGGCGGGGTACGGCTTGTTTTTGTCGATCCACCGTCGGAACGGTTCGTGACGGCCGATAGTCCCGCGCAGATACCACCGCAGGCGGCGCATTATGTCGTTACCGACGGGCCGATGAAAATGCAGGTCGAGTTCTACAGGGAAATGCCCGTTCTGGCGGGATCTCCTTAACATGGATGATTTCACGCTTGCCCGTATCCTTCATATTGTTGCGGTCGTTTTCTGGATCGGCGGCGTTGGCTTCGTGACTCTGGTTGTCATGCCGATGCTGACGGAGACGGAACCGCCCGATGTGCGCCTGAAGCGATTTCGGCAGCTCGAAAGCCGCTTTGTCTGGCAGGCGCGCTTATGGGTCATCGTCACCGGGGCGACCGGCTTCTGGATGACATGGAAGGCGGATTTCTGGAGCCGCTTCGAAGATATTTGGTGGATGCAAGGAATGGTGGTAGTCTGGGCGATATTCGCGCTGATGCTGTTCATTGCCGAACCGCTCCACCTGCATCGCCGGATGTCGCATTCCGTTGATCCGGCACGAGACTTCGTCCGAATGGTACGGTTGCACAGAGTATTACTGACATTAAGCATTATTGTCGTGATTGGCGCTGTTGGCGGAAGCCACGGACTGTTTTAGCCAAGAAGGGGACAGGCGATGAATACCTATCATGAAACATTCAGTATCCGCAGGCTCTGGATAATTCTTGTCGCCGGAATGGTTGTCATGTTCGGTATTTTGCTTCTGCTGGGATCGGAAATATACCAGCAGGCGCCGCCGATTCCGGAGCGCGTCGTCTCTGTGTCCGGCGAAACGATCTATACACGTGATGATATCGAGACGGGCCAGAACGTCTGGCAGTCGATCGGCGGTATGGAACAGGGGTCGATCTGGGGGCATGGCAGTTACCTGGCGCCCGACTGGAGCGCGGACTGGCTGCACCGGGAAGCGGAAGCCCTTTTGTCACTTATGGCAATGGAACGGGTTTCCGGCCTGTCCGAAGCAGAGCAACAAACGCTGAAGCGGGCGGCCCTGAAGGAGGAAATGCGACGCAACACGTATGACCCCGGCACCGGAACGATCACCGTCAGCGACCAGCGGGCGCATGCGATCAGGCAGGTGGAAGACCACTATCTGAGGCTCTATGAAGGCAGCGACCCGGAATCGCTGGCCTTGCGCCGCGACTATGCGTTCCCGGTTCACGGTCTGCTGTCGAAAGCTGAAGCGAAACATCTGTCGGCCTTCTATTTCTGGACAGCCTGGGGCGCGACGACAAACCGGCCCGGTGAAACGTTCACCTATACCAGCAACTGGCCACATGAACCGCTGGTCGGCAACAAACCGACAACGGAAGTGCTGATGTGGAGCATAGCTTCGGTGATCCTGCTGCTTGCCGCGGCCGGCGCGCTGATCGCCTACTATGCCAAGCAGTTCGATGTCTGGCGGCAGGACATTCTGCCGGAAGGCGGCATGGCGAAAACCGATATCTTCAGCACCGCCGTGATAACGCCGTCAATGCGGGCAACCGCGAAGTATTTCTGGGTCGTTTGCGTCCTGTTTCTGGGACAGGTTCTGCTGGGCATCGTCACAGCCCACTATGCCGTCGAAGGTCAGGGATTATACGGATTGCCGTTTGCGGAGTATTTGCCGTATTCCGTAACCCGGACATGGCATACCCAACTGGCGGTGCTGTGGATTGCAACAGCCTGGCTGGCGACCGGTCTGTATGTCGCACCGATGCTGGCCGGACGGGATCCGAAGTTCCAGCGGTTCGGCGTTAACTTTCTGTTTCTCAGCCTGCTGGTGATTGTTGTCGGCTCCTTTGCCGGTCAGTGGGCAGCGGTTCATCGCTTTTTCAACGATCTGACAATGAACTTCTGGTTCGGCCATCAGGGGTATGAATATGTCGATCTGGGCCGTTTCTGGCAGATCTACCTGACAATCGGCCTGTTCCTGTGGGTCGGGCTGGTGCTAAGAGGGTTGTGGCCGATCCTGCACCAGAAGGGTGGCAAATCGCTGCTTTATCTGGTTCTGGTATCGGCGATCGCAATCGGCCTTCTCTACGCCGCCGGTCTGATGTGGGGGCAGCATACGCATATTTCGATCATGGAATACTGGCGATGGTGGGTTGTCCACCTGTGGGTCGAAGGCATTTTCGAAGTCTTTGCAACCGCAATCATATCAATGTTGCTGGTGCGTATGGGCATGCTGCGGACGTCGACGGCAACCGTGATGGTGCTGTTCGCAACCATCATCTTTCTGTTCGGCGGCGTGCTCGGAACGTTCCATCACCTGTACTTCAGCGGTACGCCGACATCGGCCATCAGTGTCGGTGCGATGGTTTCGGCGCTGGAGGTGGTTCCGCTGCTGGTTGTCGGCTTTGAAGCCTATACCCGGCACAAGGTCGAACGCGAAGCGGAATGGGAACGCAATTACCACTGGCCGTTCATGTTCTTTGCCGCCGTGCTGTTCTGGAATCTGGTTGGAGCCGGCATTTTCGGTTTCATGATCAACCCGCCGATCGCGCTGTACTACATGCAGGGCCTCAACACGACGGCCAACCACGGTCATGCCGCCTTGTTCGGTGTATACGGTATGCTCGGACTGGGTCTGATGCTGTATTGCATGCGCGGCCTGACCGATATCGCCTTGTGGAACCAGAAACTGCTGAAGGTGTCGTTCTGGTCGCTCAATATCGGCCTCGCGATGATGACGTTTCTGTCGCTTCTGCCGCAAGGCGTGTTGCAGACATATGTCAGTATTGAGCAGGGATACACCTTCGCCCGGTCGGCTGAATTCATGCAGAGCCCGATCATACAGGCGCTGGTCTGGGCGCGGGTGCCGGGCGATGTTGTCTTCAGTGTCGGCGTGGTCGCCTTCGTCTGGTTCGTCTACAAGGCATTCTTTCCCGGACGCAGGGCGGTGGCCGTTTCGGCGGTGCCGGGCTGAGGCGGCAAGGCGTTCATTCGTCAATGCCGCTTGCGAAGAACGTCTTTCGGCATGGCGTCGGGGTTTAGGCCCCCGCCATGCCGGAACAGTCCCGGCAATTGCCACGCAGTTCGACGATGGATTTCGCCAGCTTGTCGAGCGCCCGCGCTAGATGTGACTGCAGATCATGCAATTTACACAAAGAAAAGGTCGCGCACCGCATGACGCGCGACTTTTAATGAGCTGGAATTTGATTTATGCGGCGGTCAGAACGTCTCGGAAAGCTTGTCCATGCAGGCGCTCGCAACATCGCGGTCTGGGTCGCTTGAACCGGGCATCGTCGCCCAGCCTGTTTCCATCAGCATTTCGCGGCGCTGATATCCTCTGGCGTCCTTCAGTTTTTCGAGCATGGCCACGTTCATCGGATCGTTGTTCGACTGTTCGACACAGATCGGCACGAGCGCGGCAACGACCTCAGTTTCGGCCTGTTCAGAGGCCATCTTTTCCGCCGTGCTGCCGGTAACCCATCCGCCCCAGGAAAAACCGACGATAGCAAGTACGGCTGCGCCGGCAATGGCGCCCAAAAGTACGGGTTTTGTAGATTCTGGTGTATTCATGAAAAACTCCTCCTTTTAGAGGAAAAGAATTTCTCCCCTTTTTACATGTGGTGTTCTACATGTGGTGCTTGTAATAGTGATATACAACGAGAATATTACGCTTATTACTTGTTAGGCGGATTTCGGGTGCGGCGCACTGGCAAGTAACCGCCTGTTATTGCACCAATATTGCAGAATATTTGTGTTTATCCCGCCGACGGCAAGAAGATCGTTTGGTGCGCCTCGGGTTATCGGCCGGTCGCACCGGTGCAGTCCTGACAGTTGCCACGCAGTTCAACAGTCGATTTTGTCAGCGCGAAGGCGGATTGGTCGGCAAGCGACTTCAAATGCCGGGCCAGTTTGTCGTCGTTGATTTCGTCGACCTGCCCGCAGCTTTCACAGATCGCAAAGGCGATGGTCTCGTGCGACTCGCAATCGGGCTGCCGGCAGGCGACGAAGGCGTTCAGGCTTTCCAGCCGGTGCACCATCCCGAATTCCACCAGCTTGTCGAGCGCCCGGTAGACCTGCAGCGGGGCGCGGAACCCGTCATCGCGCAATTGGTCGAGAATTGTGTATGCGCTGAGCGGGCCATCCGCCTTCGTCAGGGCCCCGAATACCAGCGCCTGATTTTTTGTCAGATCGGCGGCGGATGCATCATGGCTGTGCATGGCTAGTTTCTCCCTTTCAGACCGGATCATGGGATCGGCTTTTCGTTGCAAGCCAGCGCGTGGCAGGCAGCAGGCTGATGGTGAAGATCAGCACCGCGGCCACGACAATCGACGGGCCGGATGGCGTATCCCATTCCAGAGACCCGAACAGCCCGGCGATCACCGCCGCCGCGCCGATGACGGACGCCAGCACGGCCATGTGTTCCGGGCCCGAGGCAAACCGGCGGGCCGTTGCGGCGGGGATGATCAGCATCGCGGTGATCAGCAGGACACCGACGATTTTCATGGCGATGGCGATCACACCGGCCATCAGCAGCATGAAGACAATATTCGCCCGTTCGGGGTGCAGGCCTTCCGCCTCGGCGAGCTCGCGATTGACGGTGCTGGCGAACAGGCTGTTCCAGATCAGCGACAGAAGCCCCAGCACCGCGATGCCGCCGCCATAGATAACGGCGATATCGGTTGTAGAGACAGCCAGAATATCGCCGAACAGAATGCCCATCAGGTCGATACGGACCCAGGTCATGAAAGCCAGCACCACCAGTCCCAGCGCCAGCGCCGAATGCGACAGCAGCCCGAGCAGCGAATCCGACGACAGGGTCGCACGCCGTTGCAGCAACAGCAGCGCCAGCGAGACAACGCCGGATACGGCAAAAACGGCAATGGTGAAATTGACTTCGAACAGCAACGCCAGCGCCACCCCCAGCAGGGCGGCATGCGACAGGGTGTCGCCGAAATAGGCCAGCCGTCGCCAGACGATGAAACAGCCCAGCGGGCCGGCGACAACGGCGACGCCGATCCCGGCCAGCAGCGCGCGAATAAAGAAATCATCCAGCATGGCGATGCTTTCCCGAATGGTTGTGGTGATGATCAGTACCGGCATCGTCATCGTGGTGATGGCCGTCATCCGGGTGGCAATGGTCGGTAATCGTGCCGTCTGCATGGCGAACCGTGCCGTCCGGCAGATGGGTGTGGTCGTGATTATGTTCGTAGACCGCAAGCGTCGGGGCGGCCCGCGCGCCGAACAGGGCCTTGTATTCCTCGCTCGACGCTACCGCCGTCGGCGTCCCCTGACAGCAGACATGGCCGTTAAGGCAGACGACCCTGTCAGTCGCCGCCATCACCACATGCAGGTCATGCGAAATCAGCAATACGCCGCAACCGGTCTCATCCCGGATGGATTTGATCAGCTCGTAAAGCGCGATCTCGCCGGCGAAATCGACCCCCTGCACCGGCTCGTCGAGCACCAGCAGACCGGGCTTGCGGGCCATGGCGCGGGCCAGCAGCACCCGCTGAAATTCACCGCCTGACAGGGTGCGGACCTCGGCATCGCGCAAATGGTCGATGCCGGTCGCTTCCATGGCATGGTCGGCATCGGCCTTGTTGATGCGGCCGGTCAAATGCATGAACCGCGCGACCGTCAGCGGCAGTGTCCAGTCGATGGCGATTTTTTGCGGCACATAGCCGACAACCAGACCGTCACGTCGATCCGATTTGCCTTCATCGGGTTTCAGTACCCCCAGCGCCATCTTTGCAGTTGTCGACTTGCCGGATCCGTTGGGGCCGATAAGGGTGACGATCTCGCGCGGGTGAACGGCGAAATCGACACCGCGCACCAGCCAGTGGCCGCTACGCTCGACGCCGGCATTCGTCAGGGATACCAGAGGGGTGTTGGTTTGCAGCACGGTTCGGGGTTCCGGATAATAATCTCTTGCGATCCAAATATACACACGTTATATCATTACACAACAATGTAACAGTATAACGTGACAACGATAATGAGGCTCCCATGAAAATCAGAAACAGTGCTGTTGCGGCACTCTCGCTCGCCGTGCTTGGTCTGTCATCGGCGTTGGCAACGGCGGACACGAAAGTGGTCGCGTCCATCAAGCCGATTCACTCGCTGGTGGCGTCGGTGATGCAGGGGGCGGGCACGCCGGACCTGATTGTCGAAGGAGCGTCGTCGCCGCACAGTTACGCTCTGAAACCGTCACAGGCGAAGAAACTTGAAACCACCGATGTGATTTTCTGGGTCGGCCATGACCTCGAAACCTTTTTCGAAAAGCCGGTCGAAACGATCGGCAAGAATGCAGTGTCGGTCAGCTTGCTGGAGTCGCCTGGTCTGGAAAAACTGGATTTCAGGGAAGGCGGCGCATTCGCCCAGCATGCCGATCACGATGAGCATGCCGATCACGATGACCATGAGGATCACGTGGAGCATGATGAACATACCGATCACGACGAACATGAAGGTCATGCCCATTCCGGTACCGATCCGCATATCTGGCTCGACCCGCAGAATGCAGAAATACTGGTAAAGAAAATAGCCGCTGTTCTGGCGGAAGCAGACCCGGCGAATGAGAAGCTTTACGCAGACAATGCAATCAAAACGCTGGCGCGTCTCGAAACACTCACCACCGACATCGAAAGACAGTTGGAGCCGGTGCAGAGCCGGGCGTTCGTCGTGTTTCACGACGCCTACCGGTATTTCGAAAGGCGGTTCGGTCTGGCGGCCGTCGGGTCGATTGCCATCAACCCCGAACTCGCGCCCGGTGCGGACCGGCTCGCCGAGATCAGGGATGAGTTACGGGAAACCGGTGCAGTCTGCGTCTTCGCCGAACCGCAGTTTCAGACAAGGCATATCGCGACCGTTACCGAGGGAACAGACGCCAGGGTCGGTATCCTCGATCCGCTGGGCGCCGGTCTGGAGGATGGCCCGGATCTGTACTTCAATCTGATCCGCGAAATGGCGAACAGCATGCGCGACTGCCTGGCGTTCAATGGCTAGCCCGCCAGAGCCTCGTCGAAAAATGCGTCCGGCCCGTCGACTTCCACAAGCTCCTTCCCCTCGATCAGCCAGAACCGGTTGCCGACATTGCGGATGAAGGTCCGGTCGTGTGAGACCAGCAGGCAACTGGCGTCATGCACCTTCAGTTCGTCTTCAAGCGCTTCCTGCCCCTGGATGTCGAGATGGTTTGTCGGTTCGTCCAGCAGATAGAAGTTCGGGTCGGTCAACCGCAGCACCAGCATGGCGAGGCGCATCCGCTGGCCGCCCGACAGCGCCTGCATCGGGGCGGTCTGCAAATCGATTGAAAACCCGGCCGCCGCCAGCAGCGATTTTGCCCTTTGGTCGCCGACGCTGAAACGCCGTGTTATTTCATCAAGCGGGCTGGATACGCTGTCCAGTTGCGTCAGTCCCTGATCGGAATACCCCGTCACAACCGACGGAGCGATCCGGACCGGGCCGGTTTCGCTGCCGATGGCGTTGCGGACGAGAGAAACGAGCTGTGTCTTGCCGGCGCCGTTCCTGCCGAGAACGACAATCCGGTCGCCCGGTGTGATCCATTTCTTACCGGTCCTGAACAGCAGCCGACCGTCAGGCGTGCAGACCGGCGCGTCGTCGAAGCTGACCAGCGCTTTCGCATGGGTGCCGCTGTTGGCCAGCCGGATATCCCCGGCGGATTTGTCCCGATGCGCCGGGCGCGCCGCGTCTTCCAGCCTGTCGGCCCGTTCCTTCAATTGCTTCGTCTTGGTCAGCAGCAGGTCCGACCCGGAATTGATACCGACATTTTTCAGCTTCGCCGCCTGTCGCCGTAATTGCTTCGCCTGTTTCATGTCATTGCTGAACTTCCGTTCGTCCGCTGCGTCGGCTTCATCAAGAGCGATACGAGCCTTAGAATAGGGTAGCGAAAAAATCCGCGACTGTTCAGGCCGCAGAAACAGCGTCCGGTTGGTGACGGTGTCCAGAAAGGCCCGGTCATGGCTGGCGACCACAATCGGTACGGAACGGGCGATGGTGGAAAGCCAGTGTTGCAGAACGCCGATGCGGGACAAGTCGAGATGGTTCGTCGGTTCATCCATCAACAGCATGTCGGGCTCGGTGATCCACGACCGCGCCAGCAACGCAACACGCTGCCATCCACCGCTGAGGTGTCCTAGTTGTTTTGCATGAAGATCGAACGGCGCCTTCAGGTCATCCAGCACGATATCGACGCGCCAGCTTTCGATATCCTGCTGTTCCGCCGGCAAGGCCTGTAACACGGCGTCGTACAGTGACAGCGACAGCAGGGTTTCCGGCACGTCCTGTTCGATATGGCCGATGCGCAGGCCGCGGGCGAAGGTGATTTCGCCGGCGGTGCACTCCATGGTTCCGGCAAGACAGCGCAACAGGGTCGACTTGCCGTGGCCGTTGGCGGCGACAAGGCCGACCCGGTCGTCCTTGCCGATAGTGAAGGTCAGATTGTTGAAAAGAGGGGTGCCAAGCGTAACGCCGGCGTCTTTTATGCTGATTAGGGCCATGTCGGTCTCTTGGTCTGGATAGTGTTGCCGATACAGAAATCGGCGGTGCCGGTCAGGGCAGACCAAGAGAAACGCGTGCAGCTATTGTCCCTGATCAGCCCTGCAAACGCATTTGCAGGGCACAGACGGGTCCACGCTTGAAATCATGATAGAAAAACAGTGACACGGTTCAGTCCGACAGAATTGAAGTTGGCGATAATGCTAGTCGCGAATTCCGTTGCTGGCAATTCTATTTGAAGCCCGCGCCGGTGGTTCTGTATTCATCGCGCGGCGGGCTGAAGATATCGAGAATGACCGCGCCGTCCGGTCCGGCCTCGAACCCATGCGGCACACCGCCCGGCGTTTGCCAGAAATCGCCTTTCGAGACGGGATGCGGTTTCCCGTCCTGAAGTCGCGTGCCGGACCCTTCCAGCAGCACGCCCCACTGTTCCTGCGGATGGTGATGAATTTCGCCGGACTTGCCCGGGTCGATCCGCACCACCGAGATCATCACGTTCTCGCCGGGAAAGATGCGGGTTTCCATGCCGGGCGCCAGTTCGCGCAGAATGCCCTGGCTAAGGTCGTTCAAATTGTGAAAGTGCTGTTCAGACATATCCGAAAGTTTCCTGTCGCTGGTTTGCATATCGGGTCAGTCGAGACGGGCCTTCAGGCTCTCGATAACCAGAAGACCGCTTTGCGCATCGACCTCACCGACCACCGATGCCGCATTATGCGCGGCAAGTTTCATGGCAAGGTCTGTATCCTCGCCGAGAACGAGACAGGCCGTCAATGTCGATGCGAAGGCGTCGCCGGCCCCGGCGGTCGCCACCACGTCGGCCGGGACAGCGGGAGTGAAATGGGTTTCGCCGTTGACCGACAGATAGGATCCGTTGACCCCGTCGGTCACGCCGATATGCGAGGGGCCCAGGCTGTGCATGCGGCGGAAGTAGTCATCCAGCGTTACCCGAAACCCTTCAATGGTCAGAACCTTGGTGTCCCTGTCGCCATGTGGCGCGGTGTGCCTTTCCCATCCCGTCCGGTCGACTAGGGCGGGCACGAGGGCGCGCGCTTCCTCGAAATTGCAGGAAAAGAAATCGACATGCTTCAGGCTGTCGAACAGCGGCCCGGTGCGGCGGGTCAGTTGCAGGATGCCGGGATTGGCGGAAATGAACGCGCCGGCGGCCTTGGCGCGGGCGCAGATGGTCGGAAACAGTTCCGCCGACTGGTTGCTGAGATTGGTGATGTAGACCAGGTCGCGGCCCGCGAACTTTTCTTCCGCGATATCGGCGTCGGTCAGAAACCCGTTCGCGCCGCGATGGGTGAAGATGGCGGCGTTCTTGTCGTGGGCGGCGATCATCACCGATACCGCCGTCGCCTCGGTCGGGCAGACCGAAACCGCGGACGGGTCGATGTCCTCGTCTTCCAGACAGTCCATGACCTTTTCCGCATTGTGGTCGTCGCCGACCTTGACCAGCGAGGATACGTCGAAGCCCAGCCGCTTCAGCGACACCGCCGCGTTGATGGCGCCGCCGCCGGTATGGGTGGTGATCGACTTCGCATCCACCTTGCGGCCCGGCTGCAACAGCAGAAAAGCCGTGTCGCTGTTCTGCAGGGTCATCCGTTCGATATCCTCGCTGGCGATGGTCGCGATGATATCGACGGTGGCGGATCCGACGGTCAGGGCCTTCATGCGGACGCCCCGCCGAACAAAGGACTTTCGATGACATGGTCCGCCGTCGCCCTGTTGCAGGCGAACACAACGTCATACAGGGTCGCCAGGCGTGTCAGCGCCTTCACATCGACGTCGTGCGGCATCGCCGACATGGCGTCGATGAAGAAAATCAGCACATCAAGTTTCTGTTCGGCGATCATCGCGCCGATCTGGGCGTCGCCGCCAAGCGGCCCGCTTTTCAGGCAGCGGACGGGAAGGCCGGTTGCATCGCGAATCACGGTTCCGGTCGTGCCGGTTGCCACCAGATTGTGCTGCTCAAGAACGGGCTTGCGGGCGACGGCCCATTCGACAATGCGGTCCTTGCAGGCGTCATGGGCGACCAGCCCGATTGTTTTCTTCGAATTCATGCAAATTCCATCCTGTTCCCGTTAGCCCGTCTTGCAGCGCATCCTGTCCTGTCTGCATAGTATCGATTCATGACCGTTCTTCACCCGAAAATATCCCGGCGGACCGTGCAGCGATGAATTCTGAGAAAATGCGGCTGGATCGGGCGACCGGGGCGCTATGGGGCGTCGCCATCGGCGATGCGCTGGGCATGCCGTCGCAAACCCTGACCCGGACGCAGATTTCCGATGCCTATGGCTGGATCGACGATTTTGTCGATCCGGTGGGTGGCCACCCGGTTTCCCATGGTCTGAAGGCCGGGGCGATTACCGACGATACGGAACAGACACTGCTGCTCGCCCGCCATCTCCTTGCCCACCCGGACCGGTTCGATGAAACCGGATGGGCGCGTCTGTTGCTGGACTGGGAAGACGGCATCAGGCAGCGCGGCCTGCACGATCTTCTCGGGCCTTCGACCAAAAAGGCGCTGCAGGCCCTGCTGGCCGGGACGCCGGTATCGGAAACCGGCGTCAACGGCAATACCAACGGCGCGTCGATGCGGATCGTGCCGGTGGCGATTGCGACCCCAGTGGAACCGATGGACAATTTTCTTGACCGGATCGAACAGACCTGCCGCGTCACCCACAACACGGCGGAAGCCCTGTCGGCGGCGTCGGCAGTGGCGGCTGTCGTCAGTGCGGGCGTCGATGGCGCGTCATTTGAAGATGCCGTGCCGTTGGCGCTTTCTGCTGCGCGGGAAGCGGCAAAGAGAGGCGCGCGCCGGGGTGAGGTCGATATGGCAGGTTTGATTGAAACCGCCACCGGCATCGGCGGTGAAGACAGGTCCGACGCTGTCATCGACCGGCTGGAAAAGGAAATCGGCAATTCGGTGCTGTCGCGGGAATCGGTGGCGGCGGCCTTCGGGGTCGCCATGGCGGCGAAGGGCGATGCGTGGCGGGCGGCGGTACTGGCGGCGAATATCGGTGACGATACCGATACAATCGGGGCGATTGCCGCCGGCATGGTCGCTGCCTGTACCGGCGCAGCCGCCCTGCCGCAGGAAAAGAAGGCGATTGTTGCCGCCGTAAACAAGTTCGATCCGGGCCCCGTTGCCGAAGGTCTGCTGGCAATTCGCGCAAATCGGGGGGCCGGGTCATGAGCAAGGGCCGGTTCCTGCAACTGTCGGGCGTCGTCGTCGATCTGCTGTACCGGGTGCAGCGGGTACCGCTGCCCGGCCAGGAAGCGCAGGTCTCCTCATTCGATAAGGCGGCGGGCGGCGGCTTCAACGCGATGGTCGCTGCCGGGCGTTCCGGCATGACGGTTTGCTATGGCGGCACACTGGGGCAGGGTGTTTTCGCCGATATCGCGACAAAGGCGATGAAAGCCGAAGGAATAGACATCCTTCGCCCGGCGGCGGTTTCAGTGGATCAGGGCTGTTGCGTCGTGCTGGTCGACGATGCGGGCGAGCGCACCTTCATCGCAAGGGAAGGCGCGGAAGGCGTGGTGCGGCCGGAAGACCTGGCGGCGGTCGATCCGACCGGCTTCGACTGGATTCTGCTGTCGGGCTACACGCTCGCTTACGAAAACAGCCGGGATGCGCTGGCCGACTGGCTGCGCGCTCTGCCGGATACCGCGAAACTGATTTTCGATCCGTCGCCGATTGTCGACCGGATTCCGGAACCGATCCGGGAAGCGGCGATGGCGGCATCGACCTGGATCAGCGCCAATGCGGCTGAGGCAGAGATTCTGTGCCGTATTGATGATCCTGCGGCGGCTTGCGCCGCGCTCGCGAAAAAAGCTCGAAAGGGCGGCGGCGCGGTGGTTCGTGCGGGCCGGGACGGGTGTTTCGTCTCGACCGGGGAGGGACCGGCAATCCATGTTGCCGGGTTTGCGGTCGAAACCGTGGATACCAACGGAGCGGGCGATACGCATCTGGGCGCCTTCGCCGCAGCTTTGTATGAAGGATTGCCGCCAGAGAAGGCAGCCGAAAGGGCCAATGCGGCAGCCGCGCTTTCGACGACCCGGCATGGCCCGGCAACCGCGCCTGACAGCAATGAAGTAAAGGCTTTTCTTGCATCGCGGCAGCGTGGCTAGTTTTATACCAATTGGAAAATGGCTGATGAAATCGTTTCTCAGTTTCTATGGAGGGTAACTATGAATACAGGATGCAAAATGCTCGTGGCGGCAGCCGCTTTGGCCGGACTGGGCTTCGCGGCATCGGCGCAGGCGGATGAAATTCGGGTTCTGAACTGGAACGGCTATGGCACGGATGAAGCCTGGGCTGTCGAGGCGTTCACGGAAAAGACCGGCCACACGGTCACACACGATTACTTCAATTCCGAACAGGAAATGCTCACAAAGCTGCGCACCAATCCGGGCGCCTATGACGTCGTGCTGATCAACTCGGCCTATACGGTTCAGGCCAAGGAAGAAGGGCTGATCGCGCCGGTCGACCCATCCATGATCACCAACTTCGCCAATATCGCCCCCAACCTGACGACGGATGAAGAACTGGTGCCGGGTGGCGTTGTCTACGGCGTTCCCTGGGTCTGGGGCCTGACGTCTTTCGCTTACAACACAAACGCGTTTGACACCGCGCCGGAAAGCATCAACGTGTTCTGGGACGACTCGCTGAAAGGCAAGGTCGGCTGGCGCGACGATCCGCTGGAATCCGTGCAGATGGCGGCTCTGGCAACCGGCCAGAACATCAACAAGATCGACGATCTCGATGCGGTCCGGTCGAAACTTGAAGACCTGATGCCGCAGATCAGCACGTTCTGGAGCTCGGAGAATGACTGGAACCAGTTCATGGCGGCCGGCGATTTCGTTGTCGCCCCGTACTGGAGCGGCTCGGCCAGCCGGTCAAAGAACAAGGGTCTGCCGATTGAATTCGTTGTGCCGAAAGAAGGCGCGATCGGGTGGCTCGACGGTCTGTCGATTCCGACCGGTTCGGCGCACACCGAAGCCGCCGCGGCGTTCATCGACTGGATGATCGATCCGGAATTCTACGTCGAATGGGCGAAAAGCGGCGGTGCGCCTGCCTCGGCCAACACAGCGGCGGCCGCGGCGTTGCCTGAAGACGACATGAACCGCAGCGTTCTGGGCGACCCTGATGTCGTTGCCCGGGTGCAGTTCATGAAGCCGGTCTCCGACGAAAAGCGGAAGACCTATCTGGAAATGTGGCAGGAACTGAAGGCGCTGCAATAAGGGTCTTCGTTCCAGCAGTTTGGTAGGGCGAAAACAGTGGGTACCCAGACACGCCGTGGCGTGACCGAAGCGGTCCTGTTGATTTCGCCGACCTATCTATGGCTGACAGTGGCGATATTCCTGCCGCTGTCAGCCATGCTTTTTTTCAGCTTCCTGAGCGACGTTCCGTTCGGCGACCGCGACTGGGCGATGACCCTGCAGCACTATGCCGACTTCTTTCAGAAAAAGCTGTATTACTCCCTGCTCTGGAAGTCGCTCGAACTGGGGCTGATCGTCACCGCTCTGTGTCTGCTGGTCGGGTTCCCTTGCGCCTATGTGCTGGCGAATGCCGTGAAGGGACGCTGGCGCGAGGCGATGTTTCTGCTGGTCATCCTGCCGTTCTGGAGCAATTCGCTGGTGCGGATCTTTTCCTGGGCCATCGTGTTGCGGGGCAACGGTGTGATCGACAAGAGCCTGAACGCGATCCTGCCGTTCGATGTTTCGGTCAATCTGATGTTTTCCTATCCGGCCATCGTGATCGGCCTTGTTCATTCCTATGTTCCGTATGTCATTCTGACATCGTATCTGGCGCTGCAGGCGATTGACGACAACCTGATCGACGCCGCCCGGTCGATGGGCGCGCCGGTGCGCACGATATTGATGCGCATCATCCTGCCGCTGGCGCTGCCCGGCCTGCTCGCCGGGGCGGTGCTGATTTTCGTACCCGTCGTCGGGTCGTTCATGGAACCGCGCATTCTCGGCGGCCGGGCCGGCACGTTTTACGGCACCATCATCGAAGACCAGTTCACCACCGTGTTCAACTGGCCGCTCGGTGCGGCTCTGTCCTTCGTGCTGCTGGCGGTCGTATTGCTGATCCTGGCGCTGGCCCGTCCCGTTCTGGTGAGGGCGCAGACATGAGCAAGATGGGAATCCTGCGGTTTTCCGGCCGGGTCTATCTCGGCCTGATGCTGTTTTTCCTTTACGCCCCGATTTTTGTGATGGCGGCGATGTCATTCAACGCATCGGAATTCTATCAACTGCCGATCCAATTCTCGACCCGCTGGTACAGCGATCTGTGGCAAAATCAGGAAATCCTCGAAGGCGCGTGGCGCAGCATCTGGATCGCCTGCGTCACCACGGTCATCGCCACGGCCCTCGGCACGGCGGCGGCGATTGCGATGTTCCGGTTCGAGTTCCGCGGCAAGAAAATCCTGCTGGCCCTGCTGTTTCCGCCGATCGCCATCCCCTGGCTGATTACCGGCACGGCGATGCTGATCTTTTTCTTCTCGGTCGGGATCGGGCGCGGCTCGCCATCGGTGATCGTCGGCCATGTTGCGCTGGCTTTGCCCTATGTGATCGTCGTGGTGATGGCGCGGCTGAAGACTTTCGACCCGACACTGGAAGAAGCCGCGCGGTCGCTCGGCGCAAGCTCGTGGATGGTAACGCGGGAAGTAACGCTGCCGTGGATCGCATCCGGCATCATTGCCGGGGCCTTGTTCGCCTTCGCGGTCTCGTTCGACCAGTTCGTGATCTCCTACTTCCTGTCCGAACCGGGCGACAAGACACTGCCGGTAATAATCTATTCGGCGATCCGCAAGGGGTTCACACCGGAAATCAACGCGATCTCCACCATCATCATCACCGTGTCGATGGTCTTGATGCTGCTGGTGGCGCGGTATTCGAAATTTGGCGGGGAACGCTGATGGCGCAGGTACAGGTAAACAATCTGACGAAACGGTTCGGCACGCTGACGGCGCTCGACGATGTGACGCTGACTTTCCCGGACGGGCAGTTCTTCGGGCTGCTGGGGCCGTCGGGCAGCGGCAAGACGACCCTGCTGCGGGCGATTGCCGGCTTCATCTTCGCCGACAAGGGCACGGTGCGTATCGGCGACCGATCAGTCGAAAACGTGCCGGTTGAAAAACGTGAAATCGGCATGGTGTTCCAGAACTACGCCCTGTTCCCGAACATGAGCGTCGCCGACAATATCGGCTTCGGTCTTCGGGTGCGGAAGGTTTCGGCGGTGGAAGAAAAGAAACGGGTCGGCGAGGCGCTTGACCTGGTGCAGCTCGGCGATCTCGGCGACCGGCGGCCGCACCAGCTATCCGGCGGGCAGCGGCAACGTATCGCGCTGGCCCGCGCCATCGTGACAAGGCCGCGCGTTCTGCTGCTGGACGAACCGCTCAGCGCGCTCGACAAGGCGCTCAGGCTGGACATGCAGATCGAACTGAAACGCATCCAGCGCGAGGTCGGCATCACCACCATCTTCGTCACCCACGATCAGGAAGAAGCGCTGACCCTCAGCGACAGTATCGGCATTCTGAAAGACGGAAAGCTGGTCCAGCACGGGCCGCCGCGCGTGATCTACAATCGGCCGGACAACGAATTCACTGCCGTCTTTCTGGGTGAAGCGAACCTGTTTCGCGGTGTGCCGGAAGGCGGCGGCTTGCGGCTGATCGACGGCACGCTTCTGCCGCCGTCAGGGAATGATCCTTTGCCGGGAGTGGTTGCCGTCCGGCCGGAGAATATTTCGGTTTCCGCTTCCGTGCCTGGGCCGGAAACAACCGACCTCTGCCTTGAAGCGGTGCTGGTGCAGCGTGTTTTCGCCGGCGCGATGGCAACGCTGGTGCTGGACTGGCAGGGCCAGACGATCAAGGCGGTGGCGCGCGACCGCGACATCCCGGATATCGAAGGCGGCGCGAAAGCCTATATCTCCTGGTCGCCGAAAAGCACCATCGGTTTGCCCGGTTAACGAACCGGCTCGGGCTTCGGCTCCGACGCCTTGCCGGCCTCGATCCGCTTGCGGGTGCCGTCGCGTTGCGCGGCGTTTTGCGTCTCCGGCAATTCGGCGGCCAGTTCGGCGATCCGCAACCGGCGGGTTTCGGGCACGATCCGCCCGCTATCGCCGATGCCCTGATGGCGCGGCCAGGCGGCGTATTTCTTGTGCAACTGGTGCGGCTGGAAAATGCTGATGTCGTCCGGAATGACGTCGAAATCCAGTGTCAGTGCGCCATCCCGCCCGGCGGCTTCCATCAGTTCCTGCCCGGCTTTCGTGCGCGCGATGATGGCGTTGGTTCCAAGATCGGTCTCGCTGTCCACGCGATCCGGCAGACCGCCGGGCCAGGTATCGGAAATGGCGATATCGGCGGCCTCGCCGATGCCGTCGGGACAGATCTTGCAGCGGAAGGGCAGGCCTTTCAGGCCTTCTTCGCTCAGCCACATATCCAGATAATGAAGCTCCGTGACGGTGTCGCCGGTTTCGACACGTGTCGGGCCGGGGCAGCCGCGCCCGCGGTAGCGGAATTTGGTGACCGACGCCCGGTCGATGCCGTGGTTCTCCATAAAATCGCCCATGGCGCTTGGCGTCATGAAGCCGCCGCAGACCATCGTCAGCCAGTATTTCACCAGCTTGTCGACTCTCGGGTCGTGCCGCGCATAGTTGCGCAGCGCATTGATGTCGCAGGGTTTGCCGATGAAAGCGAAAGGCCTGTTGCGGTCCAGCGCATCCTGCATGTCGGTCAGCGGGGCGGTCTGCCCGTAGCGTGACCCCGCGCCGGCAATCACGTCCTCGCGGGTGAAGCTCAGATGGCGTTCGCCAAACGTGGGTTCCTCGGTTCCGGCTTTCGCATGCAGAATGAAATCGACCTGGCCGCTTTCCAGCAGATAGATGCCGAGCGCCGTCAGCACGCCACCGGTCGACCCCTCGTGGCGGATTTCCGGGTCGGCGGCCCAGGACATGACCATGCGTCGCCAGGCGCCCCAGACATTGTCTGACTTTGTGTCGTCTTCGATCAGCCGTTCGGGCAATCCCTCAATCCGCGTGCCGGGGCAGGTATCGTAGATGGCATCGACGGTTTCATGATCCAGATCGCCGACAACATAAGGCCTGTCCCATCCGGTCGCCGTTCTTTCCATCCTGACGACGTCCGGGCCGGCCACCGACTGGCACAGGCCGCATCCGATGCAAAGCGACTGTTCGACGATGGCATACAGCCTGTCGGCCGGCTGCTGGTCTCTGTTCATGCTGGTATTCCCCGGTCTGTTGTCACACAAAATGCGGCCCGTAACTGGGGCCGGCACAAGGCACAGTATCGGCATTGGCGCGTGCCGCCAATGCCGGTTACCGTTGGAAACAGTATGATGAATGAAACGCGATTCAGCAGCCGGAAACGCAGGCGCCCGAGCCGTCAAACCCCATCGTTTTTCCGCTGAGCGGCAGATAGGCCGGCGTCTTTACCGCATCCATGAAGGTTTTGGTTCGGGTGCCATCCACAACGACCCCGCCCTTGGTCGCCGGTTCGTTCGCATGCGACGGGATCACCGAAGCAGGCTGCACCAGCTCATCGATAACGAAAACCGCTTCCGTTGGGCCTGTCGTATAGGTGTCGCCGATATTGATGACGGCCAGTTTTGCACCGTATTGCCGGTTCACCACGGTTTCCTGCTCGGCGGTGACGCCGGTATCGCCGGAAAGATAGACCGATAACCCGTTGCTGAAGGTCAAAACATACCCGGTCGGCGGGCCGACATAGGCCGTCAGGCCGGCGGCGGACAGGTGCTCACCCAGCTCGCCTTCGATGAACGCGCCGTTCAGCCCGTTCGAATGCACGGCCGGGACGGTGGTGATGCTGACACCGCCGACTTTTTTCGATGCCCCGAAGCGGACAAGCTGTACGGAACCGGCGTCACCGCCGAGGCTCTTTATCTTGTTGGCGAAGAAGCTCGCCATTTCACTGCCGACGAGCAGGGTCGCGCCCTTGCCCATAACGATGTTCACGGTGTTGGAATTCGGGGCTGCACCGACGGCAAACTGCGGCGCATTGCATTCGCCTTCATTGACGGCAGAAACATGCTTGTCACCCAGATGGTCGCCATGCACATGGCTGAGCAGAACCGCATCGATGTCGCCGAGGCGCGGGTCGTCCGGTCCGGCGACGGTGCGCCCGGCATCGTAGAGAATGCGGGTGCCGTCCGGGTCTTCGAATACCATCGCCCGGTCCAGCGGGCAGAATTCGCCGTCATGGCTGCCCAAAGGCGTAACGTTCACCGTATCGGCAAGCGCGGTCGATGCCGCGAAAACGCCCGCCACGGCGCATAGGATTGTTCTGTTCATGTTTGCCTCGCTTGGTTCTTTTGCCTGTATGAAAGCATATAGAGCGGTAGACCCCAAAGGCGAGGACGAACGAGAACGGCGCTAGCCTTCCCGCGCCACGAAATCCAGCGACTGGTTGGCGGTGCGCAGAATGTGCTTGCGGCGGATCGGATGGGCGATCATCCGGTTGATCGCCGCGCCCAGGGTTTTCACGAAATCGGCGTCCGGCCGGGCGGCGACTTCGGCCCGCGCCGCCGTCAGCAGTTTCACGTAGTGGCAGGAAACGATGTATTCCGGGTGGTCGTGGTCAAGCTGCGCCATCAGGGCCTCGTCGAAGAAGCCGGCGGTATCGCCGACCGCCCAGTCGCTGACCGAAACATCCTTGTCCTGAAAGCCGGCATTGCGGCCCAGGAAACAGGCCATCTGCAACAGCACATCCGGCCAGAAGGCAGGGTCGGTTTCCGCCGCCCACCGTCCGGCATTGGCGAAAGTGATGGCGTGGGTGAAATCCAGCCAGGTGACGTTTTGCGAAACCGGGTTGTCGGCCTGATGATCCAAGTTCGTGTCGAAGCGCAGGAACTGCAACGACACGGCGTCGAGCAGGGTTTCGTACAGGCGCACCGGGTCGGCACAGGCGGATAGACAGGCCTCCATCGCCTTCGCCATCGGCAGGGTCGACAGGGTTTCGGCATCGACGGTCTGTGTTCCCGTGCCGTCCCAGGCGTCGCGCGCCGGGCGGTAGGCCCTGAATTCGGGAATCAGATCCTCGCGGGTCGTATAGACCAGATACCGGGTCAGGCTGCGCAGCAGGGGCGGGGCGGCATCCGGCCCCAGCCGTTCGATCAGCTCGCCCGCCTTGCAGACATAGATCATCGCATGGCCAAATCCCTGATAATGGGAAAGCGCGGCGCGGATCAGGCCGTGCCGCACCGCGTCGTAGCCGAGATTTTCGCGTAGTGCGCCATTCATCAGCGCCATCGCCTTTGCTTCGTCCTCGTTTTCGATGGCGTCGACAAAGGCGTCTTCATCGTAGGCGGTCGCTTCATCGTGGAACGGAAAATGCCGTTCGCGCATCGTGTCCCACGCCATGTGGCCGATGCTTTCCATGATCGGCGCCAGCGCAGCGGCGTTCGATCCATCCAGCTTTGCGCGCAAGGCCAGCCAGTCGGCGGTTGCGGCGTAGGCGTGGGTCCAGCCGTATTCCATCCGGTCCGCCGTGTCGGCAATCGAAGCGCGCACGGCGTCCAGCGGGTCGCCGCCGGCTTTCTCCAACCGCGCGACTTCCCGCCCGATGCGGTCATATTCATGCTTCGGCAGGGCGTCGACGATGTTCGCCAGCGCCGCCGCAATCATCCGGTCGGCGGGCGGGTCGGCGATGTCGATTAACAGACGGTCGCCGTCGATGCGGGTCGGATAGACCCGCAACTTGTCGCCGTCGCGCAGATTGTTCCCGTTGGCGAGATCGAATTTCCAGTTATGCCAGTTGCAGGTCAGGGTGCAGGTATCGGTCACCGTGCCTTCGACCAGTGGAAACCCTTCATGCGGGCAGCGATTGTTGCAGGCATAGACATCGCCGTCGCGCCAGAACACGGCAATCTGCTTTCCGTCCAGCTTAACCACCTTGCGGCCCGCCGACTTCAGATCGTCCAGGGCCAGAGCGTCGCGCCATACAGGGTCCATCGTCGCCTCCAATATTTTATAAAGAAAAAACTATAAAAAATATCTGTCGACGGCAAGAATTATTTTCTATAGTATTTTCTTTATAAAAGGAAAGATCATGGCGACTGACGTTCCCGGCGATGATACAGCACCTGCCGGCTGGATGGAAATCTGGCGCAGCGGCCATGTCGCGCGATTCATGGTGCTGTGTTTCGGGGTCTGGCTGCATGCGGCCGACTTCGCACTGGTGGCGACGCTGCTGCCGGATGCGGTAATCGAAATCGGCGGGGCGTATCTGCTGAACTGGAATGTCGCGCTGTATCAGCTCGGCTCGATCGTCGCCGGTGTCTCGACCGGTATTCTGGCGATCCGGTACGGGCTGGCGCGGTCGCTGATCTACGGCGCCGCTGTTTATGTTGTGGGCTGTGCGCTCAGCGCGATTGCGCCGAACATGGAAACCATTCTGGCCGGCCGCGTATTGCAGGGGCTGGGCGGCGGCTTTCTGGTGGCTTTGGTGCTTGTCGGCGTGAACGATATCTTTCCCAGCCGGATGGCGCCCCGGGTTCTGGCCGTGGTTTCCATTGTCTGGGGCTCGTCCGCCTTCATCGGCCCGCTGATCGGCGGGGTCTTCGCCGAATTCGGCCTGTGGCGCGCCGGCTTCTGGGCCTTTGGCGCGCAGGGCATCGTTTTCATTCTCGCCGTCTGGTTCTGCCTGCGCGATGTCGACAAGATCAGTACCACCGCCATAAAACTGCCGGTGCGCCGGCTGATTCTGCTCAGTCTCTCGGTGATCGCCATTTCCTGGGCCGGGGCGATCTCCGAGGCTGGCCGAACCGACCCGATGGTCTATGCCCTGGCGATTGCCGGTCTGGTTATGCTGATCCTGTTTTTCACGCAGGACGGCCGGGCCGGCGACAGCCGCCTGCTGCCGCGCCGCGCGGTCGATATCCGGACCCGCACCGGGGCCGGCGTCGCGCTGGTGCTGTTTTTCGCCACCGCGACCATTCCCTTCACCGTATACGGGCCGCTGCTTTTGAAAGTGCTGTATGGAATCGGGCCGTTGCAGGCGGGGTATATTCTGGCCCTCGGGTCAATCGCCTGGACTGTCGGCGCGGTCACGTTTTCCGGCGTCAGTCGGACCAGGGAAGGCTGGGTGATCGTCGTCGGTGCGCTGTTGATCGCGGTGTCGACCATCGGGCTGGCGTTGGCGGTGCCGGAACGCGGCGTGCTGGCCATCCTGCCGTTTCTGTTTCTTGAAGGGGCGGGCTTCGGCATGGCCTACGCCTTTATCGTCCGCCGGGTTGTCGAGGATGTCAGAACCGACGACCGTGAACGCGCCGCCGCCGCCATGGCGACCGTGCAGGAAATGGGCTACGCCCTTGGTGCGGCGGCCTGCGGCATCGTTGCGAACGTCGCCGGTTTCGCGGAAGGCATCAGCGTCGTGGCGGCGCGGCAAAGCGGGTTCTGGCTGTTCGCCGCCTTCGTGCCGTTCGGCGTTCTGTCCGTGGTCCTGGCCTGGAACATCGCAACGCGGCCGCAACAGCAGGGAGAGCCGTCATGAAAAAGCAGGAAACCCGCACCCGCCGCGCCGTTCTCGATCTTCTGAAACGGGAAGGACCGGTGGAAGCGCCCGATCTCGCGGCGATGCTGCAGGTTACCGATATGGCGGTGCGCCAGCATCTTTATGCGCTGGAGGAAGACGGCTATGTCGAAGCCCGGCCGGTCGCCCGGCCGCGCGGCCGGCCTGCGAAGAAATGGATGCTGACGGAAAAATCCGACCGCTATTTCCCTGACGCCCATGCCGAACTGACCGCCGATCTTCTGTTGGCGATGAAATCGGCGTTCGGCGATGCCGGTATGGACGCCATTCTGGCCGAACGCACGAAGGCGCAGAAGGCGGACTATGCGAAAGAGGTCGGTAAAGGGAAAAGCCTGCGCGCGCGGCTTGAAGCGCTGGCGGAACTGCGCACGAGGGAAGGGTATGTCGCCGATGTCGAAAAGGACGACGACGGGTATCTGCTGGTCGAAAACCACTGCCCGATCTGTGTCGCCGCGAAAGCCTGTTCCGGCCTGTGCAGCGCCGAACTGGCGGTGTTCCAACACGCGCTGGGTCCGGAGGTCGATGTCGAACGCACCGACCATATTCTGGCCGGCGCGCGGCGTTGCGCCTATCGGGTGCGGGTCAAGGGCAGGAAGGCGGTCAAACGCACACCGGCGCGGGAGCAGCAATCATGAAAGTCTTTGTTCTGGGGGGTACGGGGTCTATCGGCACACCGCTGGTGCCGGCTTTTGTGAACCGTGGTCACGACGTCACGTCGCTGGCGCGGTCGGATGAGTCTGAAGCGATCTTGAGAGAAAAAGGCTCGTCGGTGCTGCGTGGCGATATCCGGGATCCCGCCGAATGGAGCGCCGAAGCCGTACAGGCCGATGTCATCGTTCAGGTGGCCGGCACGTTCACGGAGGATGAAAATGCTGTCGACAAGGGTATTCTGGAAGCCCTTGTTCAGGCATCCGCGAACAGCACGACACCGCCGAAACTGCTCTATACCGGCGGGTGCTGGCTCTATGGCGAGACGGAAGACCGGGTTGCCCATGAAGAGGATGGCTATCGGTCCATCGATGCCTTTTCCTGGGTAATCGACAATTATCAATACGCGATGAGTACGGAATCGCTGGAAATCGTCATGCTTCACCCCGCGATGGTGTATTCGGAAGAAGGCGGCGTGCTGGACCGGTTCATTGAATCGGCGCGGGACAAGGGACAGGTCGAGGTCTGGGGGGCATTGAATACCCGATGGCCGGTTGTCCACAGCAGAGACCTTGCCGAGGCATATCTTCTTGCGGCGGAACAGGGCCGGCATGGCGATGTGTTCAATGTGGCGGCGGAATACGGTGTTTCGGTATCCGATATGGTCGATGCCGTCAGCCGGAAATTCGGGCTGACCAAACAGCCGGTGACACGATCTGCCGAAGAACTCGTCGCGGCCTACGGGTCGTGGGCCGTCGGCCCGACGATCGATCAGCAGATGGGGGCGGACCGTATCAAGAGCAAACTGGGATGGGCGCCGGATGAAACCGATGTTCTTAATTTCATCGCCCGATCAGACTGGCTTTGAAGGTTTCCAGATCCGGTATGTATGCTTCGGTCTGATGTCATGCTGTGGCGTCCACTGAACCTATTCAACGATGATGACTTTCCCGGTCATTGCCCCATCAACGCTTTTGCGATAGGCGCGGCCGACCTTGTCGGACGGCACCGGCTCATGCCCGGGAAAGAACGCGCCATAGCGCGGTTCGGAAACATCCAGCATGCCGGGGCTGACGACGTTAATTCGCTGGCCGCGCGGCAGTTCGATCGAAGCGCCGGCAACAAACCCGGCCAGCGCGCCGTTCGCCGTCGCCGCGCCGGTTCCCATGCGGATCGGATCACGATCCAGCACGCCGCTGGTCAGGGTAAACGAGCCGCCGTCGCTGACGTGGTTCATGCCGACCAGCACCAGATTGACCTGGCCCATCACCTTGTTTGTCAGGCCCAGCATGAACTGTTCTTCGGTGAAATCGGTCAGCGCGCCGAAATGCACCACCCCGGCGGCGCAAACCACGGCATCGACCGTGCCGGTTTTTTTGTACATCGCCTCGATTGAGGCCCGGTCGGCGAGGTCGGCATGGATGTCGCCGCTGCTGCGCCCGACCCTGATGATTTCGTGATGCGGTGACAGGGCGGCATAGACAGCCCGCCCGATGTCGCCTTCCGCACCGATCAGGATGATCTTCATGTTCGTTTCTCCGGTTGTGATTCCGAAGGCACACTAGCAGGCCGGCACGATACCGTTAATGTGTATTTTCACTGAACGGGCTGGTCGAAACCGGCCATGTAGGTTCGATGAAACCGGGCATAGCCCCGCTCCGTCACCTGAAGATGCGCCGCTGTCAGTTTATGGAATTCCTGCAGCTTGTAGAACGGCACGGCGGCCAGCGCGTGGTGTTCGGCGTGATACGGCATGTTCCAGGCGAGTTTCAGAACTAACGGGTTGGTGAATGTCGTGCGGGTATTTTCGAACATGTTGGCGACATACGGGCATTTGCCGTGTTCGGCCAGCAGGTAGAGGCGCAGAAACGGCTGGCCCAGCAGTAGCGGGATGATCCAGACGAACAGAAGTAGCGGCGAACCGGCCAAAACCGATCCGCTCAGCGCCAGAATGTATAGGGCGATCATCACCCGTGCCTCGCGGCGGATTCTGGCTTTACCGGTTTCCGGCACGAAGCTGTCGTCGCAACGCCCCAGCGCATTGCGAAACAGGGTCCGAAGGTGCGATTTCCAGACCGGCAGGCCGGAGATGTGAACCACGTATTGCCGCCACGTCTGCGGCTTCGGCGAGGCCAGTTCCGGGTCCTTTTCCGGGTCCTGCGTGTAACGGTGGTGGTCGAAATGGAAATAGCGAAACCATTCCGGCGGCAGGGCCAGCGCGAAGCCGCACACCGCCGCGACCGCCCGGTTCAGCCAGACCTTTTCGAACACCGTGCGGTGCGATGTTTCGTGCAGCAGCGTGAACAGGAAAACCAGCAGGATACCCTGCGGCAGCATCAGCACCGGCCAGAACGGAACCTCGATGGCGATCAGCCAACCCAGCAGCGCGATCAGTCCCCAATGGCCGACAAGATGAACGGCCCCCTGAACATCGGATTTCTCGATCAGCGCCCGGCGCTGTTCCTGCGACAGGGATTTGATGAAATCGCGATGGTCGAGTTTCCTTTGCATTCCGTTTGATACGACAAATGTGTCTCACCGGAAAAATGTTTTTCTTTGACGCGGCAACGGCTCCCCCAATCAGGCCGCCTGCGTTTTTTCCTTGTGTTTCGCCTGCTGATCGAAGAACGAGGCGGTGCGGGGTAGTTGCGGCAGCTCGATATCGTAGGCGATGGACCGAACCCGGTTGGTCCTTTCGCCGCGAACCACCAGCCCTTCGAATTTGTGCGGCACAGGATTGGGTGAATACGGCACCGCGTCTTCCGCCGAATAGACGGAAATGAATAATGTGCGCGGCGATGTCGACAGGTTCGGCGCCGACCCGTGCAGCAGCCGTGTATGCATCAGACACACCGATCCTGCCGGGCCGGTACAGGTCACAGCCCTGGCCTGACACTCCGTCGCGACATCATCGGCAATCGCGCCGGTGAATTCGCCGTCGTGCCAAAGTCCGTAAATCTCGCCGGTATGCGACCCTTTCAGCACTTCCAGCGGTCCGTTTTCCAGGGTCACCTCATCGACCATCAGCAGGGCCGTGATGACGTCGTCATTGGAATGCGGCGTGAAGGGAAAGTCCTGATGCCATTTCACGGCGGTCGTGCCGCCCGGCAGTTTCGAATTGATCTTGGTGTGATGCAGTTTGACATTCGGGCCGATCAGCTCGGCGACGCAATCGGTCATCCGGCTCGACGCCATAGCCTGGAAATAGGCGTCCGACACCTCGACCGGCGCGTTGACCCGGCGCAGCCCGGGCTTTTCGGCGCTATGCCCCGGCTCCAGATCGAACCGGGGGCGGCCATCGACAGTTTCTCCATAGGCGGCCTTGTGGCCTTTGCTGTCCGCGACCCAGGCGGCAAAATCACGTTGCAGGTCCGACAACAGGCCGGCATCGACCGCGTTCTCGACGACAAGCACGCCGTCGCGCCAGAATTGATCCTGCTGTTCCTTGCTGAGCGCTGTCATTCTATTTCCCCGTTACAAATGCCTATCAAAGGTGTAGTTCAAATTGAAGATAGATAAAAACTTGTTTATGTTTTCTTTGAGATAAGGAAAATATGGTTAACTTCACGCTCAGGCAATGCACCTACTTTCTTGCCGTTGTTGACCACGGCGGCATAGCCAAGGCTGCCCGCGTCCTGAACATTTCTCAACCCGCCGTGTCGCAGGCCATCGACAAGCTCGAGGATCTCTATGCCTTGCGGCTGTTCGACCGGCATCATGCTCGGGGAATGTCAGTAACGCCGGAAGGACGATCCTTCGCAAAATTCTGCCGCGACCTTGTCGCGAATGCGGAGACTGTCGAAACCAAGGCGAAATCTATTGCGGCGCATCTCGCCGGCACGATCCGGTTCGGCTGTTTCCACACCATTGCGCCATTTTATCTTTCGCTGCTGGTCAAGAAGTACCGCACGGCATTCCCGCAGATTGAAATCATCCCGGTTGAACTGATGCAGGACGACATTGCTGCCCGGCTCGAAGCTGAATCGCTGGATATTGCCCTGACTTACGACATGGGTCTGGATACCGGCACTCTCGAGTTGCGGGAGATAGAAAAGCTCAAGCCTTTCGTGCTTCTGAACCGCGACCATCCGCTGGCGACGCGTATAGCGGTCAGACTTTCGGAACTGGCGAACGAGCCGTTTGTTATGTTCGACGGGGCGTCAAGCCGGGACTATTTTCAGAACATTCTGAAACGGCACGGTATAGACCCGCCCATTGCCTGCAGTTCCTACTCGATGGAATCCGTTCGCTGCGCCGTGGCAAACGGCCTGGGATTTTCCCTGAGTGTCATGCGCCCCCGCAATCCGGTGACCTATGACGGCGGTCAAATCGTCGCGATAGATATCGCTGACGATGTCGAACCGATTTCACTGACGCTCGCCACCAAGAAAAAGCCGGGCGAGTCGCGACTGATCGATGATTTCAGGCGATTTTGCCAGACTCATTGCCGATCCAGCGGAACGGGTTCTTTGATCTCCTAAAAAGTGATTATTTCCGGTATCATGAAACATTGACGGAACGCTCCCGCGAATCGATTTATGCACTGACCTATCATGCGACAGTATCTTGATCTCCTCGCCCATGTCCGAAAGGAAGGCTTCCGCAAGGAAGACCGCACCGGCACCGGCACGCTCAGCGTCTTCGGCTATCAGATGCGCTACGATCTGGGCGCGGGTTTTCCCGTCCTGACCACCAAGAAGCTGCATCTGCGATCCATCATCCACGAACTGCTGTGGTTCCTGACCGGCGATACGAACATCCGGTATCTGAAGGAAAACGGGGTTTCGATCTGGGATGACTGGGCCGATGAAAACGGCGATCTCGGCCCGGTCTACGGCCAGCAATGGCGATCCTGGCCAGCCCCGGACGGCGGCGCCATCGACCAGATTTCCTGGCTGGTGAACGAAATCAGAACAAATCCGAATTCCCGCCGCCTGATCGTTTCGGCCTGGAATCCGGCGGAAATCGACCGGATGGCGCTACCGCCCTGCCATTGCCTGTTCCAGTTCTATGTGCTGGACGGAAAACTGTCGTGCCAGTTGTACCAGCGCAGCGCCGATATCTTCCTCGGCGTGCCGTTCAACATCGCTTCCTACGCTCTGTTAACCATGATGATGGCGCAGGTGACCGGCCTGAAGCCGGGCGATTTCATTCACACATTGGGCGATGCGCATCTGTATCTCAATCATATTGACCAGGCCGACGAACAGCTCAGCCGGATTCCGGGCCGTCTGCCGCGTCTCAAGCTGAACCCGGACGTAACAGACATTTTCGGGTTCACCTATGACGACATTGCGCTCGACGGATATGAGGCAGCGCCGCATATCGCGGCCCCGGTTGCCGTCTGATGCAGATCGTTCATGTGGTTGCGGTTGCGGATAACGGCGTGATCGGGCGCGACGGCGGCCTGCCGTGGCATTTGTCGGCCGATCTGAAACACTTCAAGGCCTGCACCATGGGCAAGCCGATGATCATGGGGCGGAAGACCTATGATTCCATCGGCCGGCCTCTGCCGGGACGAACCAGCATCGTCGTCACCCGTGATCCCGACTATACCGCCGATGGCGCCACCGTCGTACAGTCCGTGGAAGAGGCGCTGGCAATGGGTCGGACAATCGCGCAGACATCGGGCGTGGCCGAGGTGGCGATTGCCGGCGGTGCTGAGATCTATCGCCAGACCCTGCCGATCTGCGACCGCATCGAATTGACCCGGATTCACCTGTCGCCGGACGGCGATGCGGTTTATCCTGAACTGAAGGATGCGGAATGGCGGGAAACCGGATGCGACGAGGCGGTTTCGCCGGACGGAATCGGCTATGCCTTTATCACGCTGGAACGTATCTGAACGGACGTTTATGACGGGCAGGGAAGGCATTGTTTCCCGAATTCCGGTTTGTGGGCGGGGCGGCAGGCCCCATTTGATATAGAAATGCAGCATCTGGCTGTGATGGTTTTGAGGAAAAGACGATGGCGGAAAAAAGAACCAAAGTGCTGATCATCGGGTCCGGCCCGGCCGGCTATACGGCGGCGATTTACGCCGCGCGGGCCAGTCTGGAACCGACGCTTGTCGCCGGCCTGCAGCCCGGCGGCCAGTTGACGATTACCACCGATGTCGAAAACTATCCGGGTTTCGCCGATGTCATCCAGGGGCCGTGGCTGATGGAACAGATGCAGGCGCAGGCCGCCAATGTCGGCACCGACACCGTCTATGACATCATTTCCGAGGTGGATTTCTCGTCGCGGCCGTTCCGTGCGGTCGGCGATGGCGGCGATGTGTATCTGGCGGATTCGGTCATTATCTCGACCGGCGCACAGGCACGCTGGCTTGGCCTGCCCAGCGAACAGACCTTCCAGGGGTTCGGCGTTTCCGCCTGTGCGACCTGCGACGGGTTTTTTTATCGCGGCAAGGAGGTCGCGGTGATCGGCGGCGGCAATACGGCGGTGGAAGAGGCGATTTACCTCACCAATCATGCCGACAAGGTGACGCTGATCCATCGGCGCGACGAGTTGCGCGCGGAAAAGGTCATGCAGGACCGGTTGTTCAAGAATCCGAAGATCGAGGTCGTGTGGGATTCCGTTCTGGAAGAAATCGTCGGCGATACCGACCCGCTGGGCGTTACCGGCGTGCGTCTGCGCAACCGCAATACCGACGAGGTCACGGAAATTCCGGTACATGGCGTTTTCATCGCCATCGGGCACGACCCGGCGACGAAGGTTTTCTCCGGCCATCTGAAGATGGATGACGAAGGATATATCCTGACTCAGCCGGGTACGACGAAAACCGATATCGACGGCGTCTTTGCCGCCGGCGACGTGGTCGACAAGACCTATCGGCAGGCGGTTACCGCCGCCGGCATGGGCTGTATGGCGGCGCTGGATGCTGAAAAGTTTCTTGCCGAAAGGGAAGACGGCGAACGCGTCGACAGTGTTGCCGCCGAATAACAAACCGGCAATTTTCAGAGCATCCGATCTTCGTTTGTGAGTATACGACCTAAATGCCGGCAAGCTTCACTTGCCGCCGGGCCATTGCGTCGCGTAAGGTCTGGTGGTAATTCGTGACGCACGGGTTTCGTGACTGGCAATTGCCCTGGTTTTTCAGGGCGGGGAGCGTTCTTTCAGTGTTTTGGCGGGAAACAAAACAGACAGTGACTGAAAAAAAGCCGACATCCGTGGAATCCCTGATCGGGACGGACATGAAGATCGACGGCAATATCACTGTTGAAGGTCACGTTCGCCTGGACGGGACGCTGGTCGGCGACCTGAAGGGAAAGACGATCGTTATCGGCCCGAAAGGCGAGCTGCGCGGCACGGTCTCGGCGGACGAACTGACCGTCGAAGGGGCCGTTTTCGGCAGTATTGACGCGCGATCCGTCACCCTGAAAAGATCGGCCCGGGTCTTCGGCGATGTCCAGCATGAAGTGATCGAGGTCGATGCCGGCGCGGAAATCGAAGGCCAGTATTCGCGTACTTCCTACGAGGCGAAATCCACGGGCAAGGTGAAACTGGGTCAGGCGACCGAAGGGTTAGGCCGGATGCAGAAGGAACCGCCGCCAACCGCGCCCGGCCGTGCGGCACTCGGTGCGGCAGACCGGGCATCGAAGGATATCGTCGCCGATACGGATAATTCGGCGTCGTCGCCGGAAACCCGATCCACCCACTGAACACCGACATATCGACGTTGCGACCGCCCCGGTTTCGAGGGCGGTTTTTTACGCGTTCACGAAAACCTTGCGGACATGCGGCGGCGGCGAGGGCGGGCCGGCCGGCGCGCCGATGGTCCGGTTGCGTACCGGCGGCGATACGATCTCGACCGTGTCCTTGCTACCGGCGGCAACCGTCAGGATCACCACAGTCGGGGTGACGGGTTGCGCAAACGGTACGGTCAGTGTGTCGGTCACCCGGCCGGCCGGGCACTGCACCAGAGCCTGACCGGTGAGACGGTCGATCAGTTCCAGTTCCGGCAGCACGACCGGACCGGCGGCCTCAATGACAAGCCGGGCCGGTTTCAGATTCAGCCAGCCTGCTTCGATCCGGTATGTGACCTGTGGCCTGTCTGCATCACGGGACGGTTTTTCAGGGGGCGCCGGTTCCTTGATCATAATGGTCGGCGGCCCGGCCAGAAGCGGCCCGACAGGGCGGCGTCGCACACCGGTCGATGCCGGTTTCGGCTTGTTGTCGGCGGGCTTGGTTTTGCTGATTTCCTGCAGCCGGGCCAGAATTGCCGGCACGCCGTATCCGTTAACGTCTTCCCAGTGCAGCCAGCCCGATACGTCGGATGACAGGGTTTTCCAGTCGGCCAGCAGAATTTTCGCGGCGGCGGCATCCGGCGGATCGTCCGCTTTGATCTTGCCGCGCCAGTTATCGAATTGCGCCAATCCCTTGCGGAACCTGTCGATGCTGTCACGGCAATCCGCCACCTTTTCAGACAGGAAGGCGTGGTCGTCCCACAAATCGACGGCCATCCGTGTATCGCCGCGCGCCAGCGCCCGTTCGAACGCCTGCACAAGCGGCGTGCGCGGATCTGCCGGCGGGTCGCCCTCGGCGGCGTCGAAGGTCGATCCGCCGATAGTCAGCGCCTGACGGCACCATGGACAGGGCGATCCGTCATACAGGTAGTGCGCGGGCTGTTCGGAACAGGTGCCGAGTTCAGCCATCACGAGGCAGAGTGTTTCGTGCCATTCCGCGCCGCTCGGCCGATCCTCGGGGGTGCCGGCGCCCGCGCGAAAGGCGCGGTCGAAGAACCGGATCAGGTTCGGGTGAATGGTTTCCGCATCGGGCAGGGCCGCTGGGGGAGACAGAAAGCCGTCGTTACCCCAGATCCAGCGCCCGGCGATGGCGTTGGCGGCAGGGGTCGCGGGTTCGCCGCCGCCCCGCCAGTCGCCGGAGAACGGCGATGCGCCGATCAGCAGTTTGAAAATCGCGACCGCCAGGCTGAACCGGTCGGCGGTCTCGTCGCGCGGTTCCTCGCCCAGATCCTTGCCGAACAGTTCCGGCGCGCAGAAATCCTCGGTCGTCACCCGGCACAAAAACGGCGTCGCGCCGGGCCCGTCGATCTGGAAGGAATCGCAGTCGATCAGGGTAACCAGGCCATGCCCGTCAACCAGAACGTTGTCGGTTTTCAGATCGCCCAGCACGATACCGGCGTCGTTCAGGTGGCCGACGACAAAGGCAAGATTGGCGGCGACGGCGTGCAGACCCGACCAGCTTGCCTGAAGCCCGGCGCGTCGCCGAAGCTTCGGGCTGGCCCAGGCGGTGGCGCTGTGCGGCGCGGGCACGGCCGGCATCAGAAAGCCGATGAACTCGCCCTCTGCATTCAGCAAAATGTCCAGCGGCCAGGTGAAGGACCGGTGCCCCGGACGGATTGACGGATCGGCCGGCGGGTTCGCGACCATGGCGGCGATCTTGTCCGACTGCGCGGCGGTCGGCTGGTGATACAGTTTCGCCAGAATGCCGGGGTCATCGGTCGAGTAAACAACGGCTTCGCCGGCATCGGCGATAACGGTTTTCAGCAACAGCGGCTTGTCGCCGCCTTTGGACGGAAACACGGTACGGATCGGATTGGTCATGAAAAGGTTACACCGGCTTGTTGGTCTTCACGCCATCCGCATAACAACAGGGCTACGTCGTCATCGACACGTTCAGATAATTTTTCGGATCTCAGGAATTCACGGATGCCGCGATGAATTTCATCGTCATTCGCGGTCATCGATACATAGTCGTTCAGCGGCCTGAAGAACGGCCGGTGAGGCAGGCCGTTCTCGCTGGAAATCGAGACATGCTCCAGACCGTCGGTCGCTGCCGCGATAAACCGCACCGGTCCGTCCTCGATTGTCACCGCCACCTGGTCGGGCGCATCGTGATCGGTAATGAATATTGTTTCGTTGACATATTCGCCGCGCTGGCCCGCGCCGACCTTCTGGAACCCGTAGCGTCCGTCTCCGCGGATCAGATAGCCGTCGCCGATCTGTATCGAGGCGATGCCGGTCGGCCAGGCGATGAAGGCGATCAGCGTGCAGGCCAGATCGTCCGGATCGCAGCCGTAGGTTTCCGCCGTGGAATCGAGATTGGCCCGGACGTCGAAGATGAGGTTCTGCAGCAGACGTTCTTCCGGGCCGTCGGCCTGCGCCGCGCGATCCGCCAGCATCGTCAACGCGCAACGCGTCGCCGATTGCGCGCCGATATGGCTCAGCACGGCTGACCCCGATCCGTCGGCGATAGCGCCGACCACGATATCCAGATGCGGCAGGATTCGGACGCCACCGAAGTCCTGACATGGGGTTCCGGTCTTGCGATGGGCGGCGCCCTGGCGGAAATCGACGGCGGCGCGCCAGCTCATCGCACGATCCTCATGCTTCCAGCACCGCCCAGCTTTCCACTGACGGGAGCCTGACGACATCTGCATTGAGTTGCGAAACGGAGACCCGGCGCATCGACGCCGAAAGCCAGTGAAACAGGTCGCGGAACCGCAGACCGCGCAGCATCAGCGGCGGCCGGGTCGGCGAGGCGATATCGTTCAGGATATCCATGTCTGCGGCCTGCACGCCGACGGTGAAGAAGGCGAGACGCTTGGTGACGTCGGCCTCCTGCGCCCGCATCGCCGCAAGCTGCCATTCAAGGCCGTCGGTCGGCGCGCCGTCGGTAATCAGGAACATCCAGGGCCGGTAATAGTGAATGCCGTGCGAGCGGTAGACGGATTTGCGCGCTTCCAGCGCCTTCAGGCCAAGGTCGATCGCCGCGCCCATCGGCGTTGCGCCCCAGGCGTCCAGCCGCGGCGGGCCGGCGATATCGTCGGACGCCAGAAAATCCTGCGCCAGACGGACCTCGCCGCCGAACGTGACGATGGCGGTTTCGACCCGCAGGCTGGCCATTTCATCATTGGCGATCTGTTCGTGGAAAATCCGGATGCCGGCATTCAGCTCGTCGATCGCCGTGCCGCGCATCGAGGCGGACGTGTCCAGCACCAGCACCACGGGGCACCGATTTTCCGGGTTATCGACAAATTCCGGCAAATTAAACCGCATGTCCTCGCCTGTATCCTTCAAGTAATTGACAGAATACCCACTTGATTTTGTTTGCTTTTCCCCAACTTCTGAAAAACACACACTACATCTGGTGTTGCGTTTCTCTTCAATCGAAGAAAATCTATGCAGTAACCATGCCACGTTATAAATAATTACTAGAATAAACAACGGGTAATAACTTGATTTACTTTAGATGATTACTTCAAGGCTTGGTTCGAGGCTTTCGGCTAAACGGAATTGCCAGAACCAGCCGTCAATCGGTAGGGTGCGGGCAGGGCCGACCGGAACCGAATGCCGCCGCGTTTTGCGCAGGCAAAAACTGTCGGCGGGGAGCAGTTTGTGACAGGGTCGGACAGTCTGAACATCACCATCAGGGGCGGCGCGGTGATATCGACGCCGCCCGATATCCGCCTCATGACGCCCTATGTCCTGCTGGAGCAGGAAGACTGGTTCGAGGAGGATCTGGCGTTTCTGCGGCTGTTTCTGAAACCGGGCATGAAGGCGCTGGATATCGGCGCGAGCTTCGGCACGGTCACGGCGGCGATGGCGCAGGCGGTCGGGCCGGAAGGCAAGGTCATCGCCTTCGAGCCGACGCCGTCGACCGCCGGGTATCTGGGCCGGTCGATGGCGGCGTTTCCCCAGGTTGAATGCCTGACCGTCGCGCTGGGTCGGAAAGACGGTGAACTGCCGTTGGCGAAGGCCGACAATTCAGAACTCAACACGCTGTTCCCGGGCGACGACGCCATCCCGGAAAATATTACCGTGCCGGTACGGCGGCTGTCGTCCCTGGCGGAAGAAATCGACCTGTCCGGCATCGATTTCGTGAAGCTGGACGCGGAAGGGTCGGAAAAGGCGATCGTACAGGGCGGCTGGTCGGTTTTCGCCGAACAGTCGCCGGTCGTGATGTTCGATCTGAAACACGGCAACGATATCGACCGCGATCTGGTCGATGAGCTGAAATTCGTCGGTTACGAGATGTTCGTTTTCGCGCCCGGCCTCGGCGCGCTGATTCCGCTGGATAAATCTCGGGTCGATGAATACGTGCTGAACCTTTTCGCCGTGAAACGCGACCGGTTCGACAGCCTGCAGGAAGCCGAATTGCTGGTGCCGTTCTGGCCGCCGGTGGCGCGGCCCGCCTTCGACCCGGAAGGCCCGCCGGACAAACGTCTCGCGGCCTGGCTGAATATCGAAAAGCTGTTGATTCCGGCGGCGAAACAGGCGGATTCCCTGAACGATGTGCTGAATTTCGCGAAAATCGCCTGGGCTTTGGGCCGCCGTGGCGGCGCGGTGCGGGCGCTGGGCGATGCGATCGAGATGGTTCATACCGGCATGATCGCCGATCCGGCGGTGGTTCGCGCCATCAACCCGGAATTCGAAAACATCCACTGGCGCGACCGCCAGTTCGACTGGGTTAAGGCCTACGCCTATGCGGGATACGAGAAAATGCGGTCCTTTTCCTCTTATTTCGGCGGCGACGAAACGCTGTCGCTGCTGAACTGGCTCAGCGAAACGCCCTACCACTCGCCGGAAATGGAACGCCGTCGGCAATTGCTGCAGATCAGGACCGGCAAACGCGAGCGGCCGGAATTCCACCCCGTCTTCGAAAACGCAGGGGAGCTGAACCTGAATGCCGACTTCTGGCACTGACGGACATCCTTCCGGTTTCGATATCGCCATCGCCGGCGGCGTAACCATTCGCACTCCGGCGAACATCAGGTTGATGACGCCTTATATACTGCTGGAACAGGAAGACTGGTTCGAGGAGGAAACGGGGTTTCTGCGGTCGCTGATCGAACCGGGCGAGACGGTGATCGATATCGGCGCGAATTACGGTGTCTACGCCGCCAGTCTGGCTGCCGCCGTTGGCGAGACAGGCCGTATTGTTGCAATCGAACCGGCAGCCTCGACGGCCCGCTATCTGACTGCGACGCTAGCCGGTTTTCCGCAGGCGGTGACCGTGCAGGCCGCGTTGGGCGAGGTCGAAGGCGACGCCATCCTGACGACAGCAGACAATTCCGAAACCAATCGGCTGGTTGACGCAACAGAAGACAACGGTGCTTCCGAAACCGTCGCCCTGCGCCGGTTCGACGATATCGCCGCCGATTTCGGGGTCGCCGATCCCGGCTTTATCAAACTGGATGCAGAGGGGGCGGAACTGCGCATCCTGACAGGCGCCGTTACCCTGATGCGCGAAGCCGACCCGCTGATCATGTTCGAACGCAAGCACGGCCCGTCGATCAATACCGATCTGATCAACGGGTTCGAGGCTTTGGGCTTCGGTATATTCCAGTTGCTGCCCGGCCCTGGTATTCTGGCGCCTTACGATCCCAACCGCACGGATGCGTTCGGGCTTAACCTGTTCGCCGCCAAGCCGGGCCGTGCTGAAAAGCTGGCCGACGCAGGGCGGCTGGTGACCGCGTGGCCGGACGCGGCGGATAAGTCCGCGTCCGAGGCGGCCGAGACTGTCGCCTGGCTTCTGGAACAGGCGACCGCGCTGGCGGCGGCGGCGGAAGACTCGCCGGATGGCGCAACGGCGCTGGCCGCGCTGCTGGCTTTTGCTCGGGTGTCGCGGGGGCTCGGGCTGCGCCGCCCGGCGATCGATGCGCTGGGCCGCGCCCTGATGATGCTGCAATCCGGCGAAAAAGGCGTCGACCCGACCGCCCTGCCGCCCGATCCCGATTTCGATGAAACGCCGCCGGATCAGCGCGATCTTTCATGGCTGACTGCCGCGACCATCACCGCCTATGAACGGGCACGAAACTATTCGTCCTATTTTACCGATCAGTCGACTTTACCGTTACTGGACCGATTGCGGGAAACGCCGCATGCCGTTCCTGAAATGCTGCGCCGGCGGCAGTTGATGCAGGTTCGAAACGGGCAGCGCCAATCCTTGGAATGGGAAGCCGGTTTCGATGCCGAAACGCAGCGAAACCCGACCATCTGGCGTGGTGAAATCAATCTGGGGCTTTAGTTTTCGCCAGCCGACGGCTCGTCGCGTGGCATTTCCTTCTGGATCATGTCCAGGATTTTGACTGCCAGATCATAGGGCATATCCATCTGGATGGTGACCTTCATCGTATCGGGCAGCCCCTCGGAACCGACGAATTCTAGCACTTTTTCCGACATGGATCGGTTTCTCCTGCGTTAATACGATGCGGTGTTCAGCCGGCGCTGCCGGCTTTTTCGGTTTCGGCCGCTGCGCCCTTGCCGCGTTTGGCTTTGGCGGCCTCGGTTTTGGCGGCCTTGCGGGCGGCGGATTCGGCCTTCCGGCGTTCGGCTTCTTCCCGTTTCGCGGCGGCCTCGGCCGCTTTCTGTTCCGCCAACTGGTGTTCGCGCACGATTTCCAGAACCGCCATGGCCTGTTTGTGCGGCAATACCATGTCCAGTTTTACATGAATCTGTCCGCCCGGCGTGTTCGAACCGCTGAGTTCTATTGTCTTTTCAGTCATTCGTCATTCATCTCCGCGTTGCGCCTTTGATACCGCGCCCCGGGCAGCCTGTCTATCGGCAGATGCCGGTTTTCTCGGGCCTTTCGGACATTGGTCGACGGAACGGGGCAGGGCCGCCGATCACTTGTACAGATGACGATAACTAGTTTGCGTCAAGCATTGGATGTGAATCCAGAGGCTTTATACTTTCTGTTTCATTTTAAATATTGAAAGTGAATGCTTGCATTACTTCACACATTAACGTTTACTTCCGCGTAACAGAAGGCGTGCAGAAGGTATTGCCCGCCGCCAGACTGAATTTTTTAAGGATTTGGTTATGTCGGAAAGTATCCAGCATAAACTTGATCGGGTGCGCCCACCGCGCGTTCAGATCACCTACGATGTCGAAATCGGCGGCGCGATCCAGATGAAGGAACTGCCCTTCGTCATGGGCATCATGGCCGATCTGTCCGGCAATCCGACGGAACCGCTGCCCAAGATGAAGGACCGCAAATTCGTCGAGATCGACCGCGACAATTTCAACGATATCATGGCCGCCACGTCACCGCGCGTCACCTATCAGGTCGACAACAAGCTGGCGGAAGACGGCGAAGACGCCGGCAAGATGAATGTCGAATTGAGTTTCCGGTCGATGGACGATTTCGATCCCGTTTCGGTTGTCAATCAGGTCGAGCCTCTGCGCAAGCTGTACGAGGCGCGGTCGCGGTTGAGCGACCTTTTGACCAAGCTGGACGGTAACGACGATCTCGATCAGTTGTTGCAGACAATGATTTCCGATGCCGACAAGCAGAAGGAAATCAAGAAATTGTTGGAGGACGCCAAGGGCGACGACTCGTAAGGCCCGACGCGCCGCGAAGGCGCTGACGGACTGACGATCGCTAGGGGGAATACGGATGGCCGACGAAACCCAGGAACTTAATCTGCTCGAACAGATCATGACGGAGGGCAAGCTTGCCCGCGATCCTGAACAGCAGGGTTATGCGCGTGATCTGATTGGCGAGTTTATCGACAGCGTGGTGGCCGAAGGCTCCGACGTGTCGAGCGACACCGTCGCGATGATCAACCAGAAAATCGCTGAAATCGATGCGCTGATCGGCGATCAGCTTAACGAGATCATGCACGCCAGGGAATTCCAGGAAATCGAATCCACCTGGCGCGGCATGAACTATCTGGTGATGAACACGGAAACCAGCACCCGGCTGAAACTTCGGGTGCTGAATACCAACAAGAAGGATCTCCTCACCGATCTCGAAAAGGCCGTCGAATTCGATCAGTCGGCTCTCTTCAAGAAGGTCTACGAGGAAGAATACGGCACCTTCGGCGGTGCGCCGTTCACCTGCCTTCTCGGCAACTTCGAATTCGGCCGTCATCCGCAGGACATGGCGCTGCTGAACAAGCTGGCGGAAGTCGCCGCCGCGGCCCATGCGCCGTTGCTGACCGCCGCCAACCCGCGCCTGTTCGACATGGACAGCTTCACCGAACTGGGCGTGCCGCGCGATCTGGCGAAGATTTTCGAAAGCGCCGAACTGATCAAATGGCGGTCGTTCCGCGACAGCGAAGACAGCCGCTATGTGGCTCTGACGCTGCCGCATATTCTGCTGCGTCTGCCTTACGGTCCGAATACGGTGCCGGTCGAAGGCATGAATTTCGTCGAGGATGTCGACGGACGCGATCACAAGAAGTATCTCTGGGGCAACGCGGCCTGGGCGCTCGGCGCGCGGATTACCGACGCGTTTGCGAAACATAGCTGGCTCGCGGCCATTCGCGGCGTCGAGGGCGGCGGTCTGGTGCAGGGTCTTCCGACCCACACCTTCATGACGGATGAAGGCGACATCGCGCTGAAATGCCCGACCGAAATCGCCATCACGGACCGGCGTGAAAAGGAACTGTCGGATCTTGGCTTTATTTCGCTCTGCCATTGCAAGGGCACGGATTATGCCGCGTTCTTCGGCGGCCAGACGGCCCAGCATCCGAAGAAGTACAATCTCGACATGGCGAACGCCAACGCCGCCCTGTCGGCGCGGCTGCCCTATGTTCTGAACGCCAGCCGGTTCGCTCACTACATCAAGGCGATCATGCGCGACAAGATCGGCAGCTTCCTGACAGCCGCCAATGTCGAACAGTATATGAATACCTGGATTGCGAATTACGTGCTGCTGACCGACGACGCGCCGCAGGGCACCAAGGCGAAGTTTCCGCTGCGGGAAGCCCGTGTGGATGTGCGGGAAATTCCGGGCAAGCCCGGCTCGTACAATGCGACGGTGTTCCTGAAGCCGCATTTCCAGATGGAAGAACTGACAGCGTCGATCAGGCTGGTGGCCGAACTGCCGCCGCCTGCGGCCTGATTACCGGTACGGTCGATAACAGTTTAACGACGGCAAGACTCGATAAAGGATCTGCACCATGGATGTCCTGGTCATGAAAATCGATGGGATCGAAGGCGAAGCCACCATCGACGGTTACGAAAAACAGATCATGTGCCAATCGTTCTCGCATTCGGTGCACAATCATCTGCATACGGATGTATCGAATGTCGGTCGCGCCGTCGGCCGGGTCGAGCACAGCGATTTCACCATTTTGAAATACGCCGACAAGGCCTCGCCGCTGTTGAATTTCAAATGCTGCATCGGCGCCAATCTGGGCACGGTGACGTTCACGGTTCTCCGCGCTTCGGGTGAAAAGGCGCATACGCCGCAGATGATCTACACGTTTGAAAATGCTATCGTTTCGACGGTCGCGATCAGCGGCGGCGGCGGCGACTCGCCGGTTGAAACCGTCAGCCTCAACTACACCAAGGTCAAATGGGAAGTGAAGGTTCAGGACGAAACCCAGGCAGAACCGGGTTCGATCGCTTCGGAATGGGACGTTACCCTGAACAAGGGTGAGTAGGCCGGTCCCGAAGCCGCCCGGACAGGTGTAAGACATGCCCGCTGATATCAATGCCGACGTGAATCTCAGCGACCTGCCCGGTTATGTCCGAAAATCGTTTCGCGGTTCGGTCAGGAAAATCCGTCTGAAGCCCGGCACCAGAATTTTCGTGCTGAGCAACAAGAAAAAGATCATGCCGGGTCAGGTTGAGAGCCTCAATCCCTGGTGGTCCATGTATAACCGCTTCAGGCACGATAACGGCTACGAAGGCCGGACAAGTATCGCCGGAACCAAAGGCGACAAATTGCTTCAGTTGCTCAAGGATACGGCTGCTTATGACGGCAAAAAAGCCGGGGGCCGCTATGTTGTCGTCGGCAAGACCAGGGTTCCGATCTGGGTTTTTTACGGTATCATCCGGCGAAGGGGTGTCATCTCGAAAGAGCGTGGCTATCAGCTCTACATCCCCAATCTGACAGAGCACGCCGTAAAGCGTGTCGATGTCCACAATATCTTCTAGGCCTTTGGGTAATGCGCCCGTTGCAACAGTTCGAAGGCGCGCCGGTACCGTTATTCGACCGGTTGTCCGATGACGCGCCGGGCGTGCGGGCGGAAGCCGAACCGCGCCGGGTGCTGGATCTTGATGGCCTAACGGCATCGGTCGGCCGGGAAATCGAAACTCTTCTCAACACAAGGTGTCCGCTGAAGGAAGAGGATATCGACTACAAGACCCGCAGCGTCATCGATTACGGGTTGGTCGATATCGCGCCGTATTTCACCCGGTCGGTCGATGATCGTCGCCGCCTGTCACAGCATATTGCCCGCACCATTGCAGTCTACGAACCCCGGCTGACGCGGGTGTCGGTGACAATCGAGGACATGTCGCGCGAAACGCACCGGCTGCTGGCGCGGGTCGACGGCGCGGTCCGTTACGGCAATGTCGTGCATCCGGTTTCTTTCCCGGTGCATGTCTCGCAGGGCGACGAGTGAATGGCGAGCCGGGGGAAAGGCGGTCGCGATGAGCGATGAGTATCGCGAGGAACTGCTGGGTCACTATCAGCGGGAGCTGAGCTACCTGCGGCGTATGGGGGCGGCCTTTGCCGAATCCTACCCGAAGGTCGCGGCCCGGCTGGAAATGGGACCGACCGAAACGCCGGACCCGCATATCGAACGGCTTATCGAAAGCTTCGCCTTCCTGACCGGCCGGATTCAGCAGAATCTCGATGCGGAATTTCCGCAGATACCGCAGGCCTTGCTGGGCACGCTTTACCCGCAATTCGTCAATCCGCTGCCGTCGATGGCGATTGCGAAATTCGAGGTCGACCCCGACCGCGGCAAGTTGACCACCGGCTACACGATCCAGCCCGGCGCACCGGCCTTCGCCGAAGCGCCGAACGGGCTGACCTGCCGGTTCCGGACCGGGTATCCGGTAACCCTGTGGCCGCTGGAAATCGCATCCGCCGGGTTCGAGACGACCGACCGCTATGATTTTCTCGATAACCGCACCGATGTGAATGCGGTACTGCGGCTGTCGATCAAGACCCTGGGCGAAGACATCAACAATCTGGACCTGTCGCGCCTGCGGTTTTTCCTCAACGGCGAACGGGTGCTGACCGATGAACTGTACGAGCTGCTGTTCGTGCAGACCAATGGCGTGGTTCTGATTGGCGACGACAAGCGCGATAAACCCGTCGCCCTGACGACCGATGCCCTGCAGCCGGTCGGTTTCGAACGCCAGGATATCATTCTGGAATACCCGCCGCAGGCTCAGCCGGCCTACGCCTTTCTGCAGGAATTCTTCGCCTTCCCGGAAAAATTCCTGTTTTTCGATGTCGATGAACTGAACCGCGCCGATGCGGAGAAAACGCTGGATATCCTGTTCCTGCTGGACCGCACGCCGCCGCGCCGGATGACGGTGAATGCGGAGAATTTTCAGCTTGGCTGCACCCCCATCGTCAACCTGTTCCGCAAGACGTCGGAGCCGATCCGGCTCGATGAACGCACGACCGAATATCGCCTGTCGCCGGATTTCCGGCGTGACCGGATTACCGAAATCCATTCCATCCGGTCGGTGACGGCGTCGAACCTGCCGCAGGCCGACGCCTATCAGGTGGAGCCGTTCTTCTCGTTCTCGCATGACGCCAACCGGCGCGGCGCACGGGCCTTCTGGCATGGCCGGCGCGAAGCCTCCGACCGGCCGGGCATTCGCGGGTCCGACATGATCCTGTCGTTTCTCGATCTCGATTTCCGGCCGACCATGCCGGCGACAACGACGCTCTACGCCCATACCCTGTGTACCAACAGGGGCCTGGCGGAACAGTTGCAGGCCGGCGCGCTGCTGACCATCGAGGAAGCCGCCCCGGTACGCCGCATCGTGTCGCTGACAAAGCCGACGCGGCAGCTCGACCCACCTCTGGGTGGTGAAACGCTGTGGCGGCTGGTTTCGCATCTTTCGGTGAACTACCTGTCGCTCAGCCAGTTCGACGGGTCCCTGAAAGCCCTGCAGGAAATTCTGCGGCTGCACGCCATTCCCGGCGACCCGGCGATGGAACAGCAGATCAACGGCATCGTCGAGATGCACTGCCGGCCGTCGGTCCGGCGGATCGGGCTTGAGGCGTGGCGCGGGTTTGTGCGCGGCGTCGATGTCGAGCTGACTTTCGATGAATCCGCCTATGTCGGGTCCAGCGCGATCCTGCTGGCGAGTGTGGTGAACAGGTTTCTCGGGCTGTACGCGACGGTCAACGCCTATGTCGGGCTGACCGCGAAACTGCGTAGCCGTGATGGAGTATGGAAACGATGGCCGGCAAGGGCAGGCGACCAGACCCTGTTATAGATGCGCTGCACGACGAACCGTACCGCTTCGATTTCTATCAGGCGGTGCGGATGCTGGAGCTGGCGCGCGAGATCGGCACCGAGGCCGATGACGGTTCCGCCGTGCCGGTCGGCGAAACCGCCGATCCGATGCGCGAGGCCGTGCGGTTTTCCGCTGACCCGTCGCTCGGGTTTCCGCCCAGCCCGGTCGTCGATATCGACGAGCCGACCGATGACGGCAAACCGGTGCAGATGCTGGTCAGCTTTCTCGGTCTGGCCGGGGCGCAGGGTCCGTTGCCGCGCCCGTTCACGGAACGGATTCTGAAACGTCAGCAGAAACGCGACCGCGGCATGGCGGCGTTTCTGGATATCTTCAATCATCGGCTGGTATCGCTGATGGTGCGGCTTCGCAAGCGGCACAGGGTCGGCATGGAACCCAAACCGCCTGAAAAAACCCATTTTGCGGATTACCTGAAATCGATCATCGGCATCGGCACGACCGGACTCACGGACCGGACGGCGTTTCCCGACCGGTCGGCGCTTCGCTATGCCGGCCTGTTCGCACACAGGCAGCGCACCACGGCGGGCTATGAGCAACTGCTGACCGATTATCTGGGCGTGCCGGTGCGTATCCGGCAGTTTGTCGGGCGGTGGTGGACGCTCGACCGGGAACAGGTGACGATCCTCGGCGGCCCGGCGGCGCAGAATGACCGGCTTGGGCAGGGCGCGACCCTGGGCGGGCGGGTGTGGCTGCAGCAATCCGACTATGAAATCGTCATCGGTCCTGTCAGCGTCGAGCAGATGCGCGACATGCTGCCGGGCGAGCCGGGCTTCAACGCGCTGGGCGCGATTGCGCCGCTTTACGCGACGCCTGAAAACGATGCGAAAATCCGCTATGTCTGCGCCAGGAAATCGATACCGGAACTGCGGCTCGGCCGCGATCTCAGGCTCGGCTGGACGACCTGGCTCGGCGTGAACAGAAAGGCCGGCGGAGACGGGGATGAACAGGTCGTCATTCCGCTGCGCAAATACGCACCGCCAGCTTATGGTTAAGGGATGACAGGCGGCGGACGCTTGCGCATGCCCGACAGGGCGTTGCCGGCAATCGCCCCGAGGATCAATGCACCGCCGACCGCCGTCTGAAGGCTCATCGTTTCGCCCAGCGCGAGATAGGACCAGACCGGCGCCAGCACGACCTCGGCCATGGCCAGAAGCGCGAGTTCGCTTGCCGGTACATATCGAGACCCCATTGTATAGACAACCAGACCGAGGCCAAGCTGACCGACGCCGAGGGCGAGGCTGATCGACAGATCCAGCGGTGCCAGCTCGAACCCGACCCCGCTGTAAAGACAGGCCACGCCACCGATTATCGCCGCGAACAACCCGCCGTAACAGATGATCGGCATCGTATCGCCCAGTCTTTTCCAGCGCAGGATGATGGTGAAAACGGCGAAACCCAGGGCAGAGGCGATCGCGGCAATATTACCGAGAAGCCGGCCTGAACCGAGCTGCCCGGCGACCATCACCACGATGCCGCACAAGGCGACCGTCATGGCGATCCAGGTTGCCCGCCGGATTTTCTCGCCCAGCAGAATCCTGCCCAGCAGCGCGGCCAGAAACGGTGCGGCTGCAAACAGAAAGAACGCATTCGCCACCGTGGTTTCCTTGACCGCGACAATGCTGCCGGAAAAGGCGAAGACCAGACAGATGCCGCCGAGGATCGCGCCTGATCCCAGAGCCCGGAAGGCGGCGAAAGGCTTGCCGCCGGATCGAATGGCGACCACGAAAAACAGGAATATCGCGAGTGAGACCGACCGGTAGAACAGGATCTGCCACGCGTCGGCGCCGATCATGAATTTGACGGCGACGCCCTGGCTCGACCAGATGATTCCGGCGAGAATGACCAGAAGCAGGCCACGACGGTATGCGCTGTTGTCCGAGGCTGCCTGTGACTGTTCGACGGTGGACATAACGAATCTCAATAATCGGAACGGCGTTTTATCCACCCTTAACCGCCCAAACGGCACCCGGAAAGCCTTTTCTGTACAGTCCTGTCTGGTAACCGCATACGTCGGAAAGCAGACATCCTTGCTCCGGATGCCGAATCGCAGGCGAGTTAAGGGTTGTTTCAGCTTAGCGAATAGCCATGCAACTTGACCTCAAGACGCTTGTATCGAAACTCAACCCGACCTGCCGCAAGGCGCTGGAAGGGGCGGCGCAGATCTGCGTCTCGCAGACCAATTTCAATGTCGAGGTCGAACACGTTCTGCTGAAGCTGGTGGAAGCGCCGGAAACCGACCTAACGGCCATCTTCAAACAGTACGATGTGGAAACCCCGGCGGTAATCGGCGAGCTGACCGCGCTGATCGACACCTTCAAACGGGGCAATTCCCGAACCCCGTCGCTGTCGCCGCAGATCGCCGATCTGTTGCAGGAAGCCTGGGTGTTTTCCTCGCTCAGCCTGCAGCAGAACGCCATAAGGTCGGGCGCCATCCTGCTGGCCGTGCTGGATAATGAAGGGCTGCTTCTGGCGCTGCAGGAAAATGCGCCGGCGCTTGCCGCGATTCCCGTCGACCGGCTGCGCGAAGATCTGCCGGAACTGACCCGGTTTTCGCCGGAAGCGATGCCGAGCGTGATCGAAAGCTCGAAATCGGACGCCAAACTGGCGAAAGCGAAACGCAAGGACCGCAAGGATGAAAAGCCGGCGACGCCGGAAGCACCGGTTTCCGATTCCGGGGGCGGAAGCGGCGGGGGCGATCCGCTGGAAGTGCTGGACCTCTACACGATATCGCTGACCGATCAGGCGATCATCGGCGCCATCGATCCGATTATCGGTCGTGATGCCGAAATCAGGCAGTTGATCGATATCCTGATGCGCCGCCGCCAGAACAACCCGATCCTGACCGGCGAAGCCGGGGTCGGCAAAACCGCCGTGGTCGAAGGCTTCGCCCAGCGTATCGCCGATGGTGACGTGCCGCCGCCCTTGCGCGAGGTCGATCTCAGGGTGCTGGACCTTGGTCTGTTGCAGGCCGGCGCCTCCATGAAGGGCGAATTCGAGGAACGACTGAAAGGCGTCATCGATGCGGTCGCGGCCTCGGCCAAACCGATCGTTCTGTTCATCGATGAGGCCCATACGTTGATCGGTGCGGGCGGCGCGGCGGGGTCGGGCGATGCCGCGAACCTGCTGAAACCGGCTTTGGCGCGCGGCGAGCTGCGAACCATCGCGGCGACGACCTGGGCTGAATACAAGAAATATGTGGAAAAGGACCCGGCGCTGGCGCGACGGTTTCAGGTCGTCAAAGTGGATGAACCGGACGAGGACCGCGCCGTCGCCATGGTGCGCGGGCTGGCGCGCCGGCTGGAAGACCATCACAATGTTCATATTCGCGACGAGGCGTTGTCTGATGCCGTGAGGCTTTCGGCCCGGTATATTGCGGGCAGGCAGTTGCCGGACAAGGCGATCAGCGTGCTCGACACGGCCTGCGCCCGGGTCGCCATCGCCCAGGCCGGCACGCCGCCGTCACTGGAAGCCGCGGAAAGAGCCTGCGAACGCATCACGCTGGAAATCGATATCCTGAAGCGCGAACGGATCGAGGAAACCGACCACGAAACCCGGCTGGCGACTCTGGCTGACGATCTGCTAACAGCCGAAGCGGAACGCGACCGGCTGACGGAACGGTGGCGCGGGGAATCCGCTCTGGTCGAGGAAATGCAGGCGCTGAGGAAAGCCTCGAAGGACGACGACAAGCCGCCGGGCAAGGCCTATGCCGATCTCGCGAAGAAGCTGGAAGACGTGCAGGCGAACGACCCGATGGTGCCAGTACTGGTCGACGGCGATGTCGTTGCCCAGGTGATTGCCGGCTGGACCGGCATTCCTGTCGGCCGGATGATGCGTGACGAAATCGCCGGGGTGCTGACACTGGAAGACCGGATGCGCGAGCGGATCATCGGGCAGGATGCGGCGCTGGCCAGCGTCGCCCGGCGTATCCGCACCTATCGCGCCGGTCTGGACGATCCGGTAAAACCGGTCGGTGTGTTCCTGTTCGTCGGGCCGAGCGGCGTCGGCAAGACGGAAACGGCGCTGACCCTGGCGGAACTGCTGTTCGGCGGCGAGGATAATCTGATCACCGTCAACATGTCCGAATTTCAGGAAGCCCATACCGTCTCGACCCTCAAAGGCGCGCCGCCCGGCTATGTCGGTTTCGGGCAGGGCGGGGTGCTGACCGAGGCGGTGCGGCGCAACCCGTATTCGGTCGTGTTGCTGGACGAAATCGAAAAGGCGCACCCGGATGTGCTGGAACTTTTCTTTCAGGTGTTCGACAAGGGCGTCATGGAAGACGGCGAGGGGGTCGAGGTCGATTTCAGCAACACGGTTATCATCCTGACATCCAATGCCGGCGACGACATTATCATGCAGGCGTCGAAAGCCGGGGCGGATCAGGAAAAAGTGGTCGAGGCGGTGCGACCCGCCCTGCTGGCGCTGTTCAAGCCTGCATTCCTGGGCCGGTTGATTACCGTGCCTTACGGGCCGCTCGACCGCGAACGGATACGCGCGATTGTCGATTTGAAACTGGCACGGTTGCGCGACAGGTTTCGGTCCAGCCACGGCGCGGCGCTTTCACTCGATGACGAAATCGCCGATCTGCTGACAGACCGGGCGGGGGAAACAGAAAGCGGCGCACGCGCTATCGACGCCATACTGACAAACGGGCTGCTGCCATCGCTGTCGGATGCGGTTCTGACCCGTATGGCGGACGACGAACCCTTTGACGAGGCGCATGTGTCTGTCGGGCCCGGCGCCGGTTTTGAAATCGCCTTCGACTGACGGAGCGGTGCTGAATGTCTGACGAACTCGGCTACTCACAGGCAGACCGCTCGATCTCGGTGACAACGCCGTTCGGCGACGATGTACTGCTGTTGTCCGGCATACGCGGTCAGGAAGCGGTGTTCGAACTGTTCCGATACGAACTCGACATGATTTCCGAAGACGGCGACCTGGATTTTTCAACCATCGTCGGCAAGGACGTCACGGTGGAAATCCGGTCAGAAGATGCCGAGGCCGTGCGCACCGTCAACGGCATGGTGACGGAATTTTCGCAGGGCGGGTTCGACGCCAATTTCTGGCATTACCGGGCTGTCGTCCGACCGAAATTCTGGCTGGCGACCCGTGCCGCCGGATGCCGCATCTTTCAGGAAATGAGCGTTACGGACATCATCGAGGATGTGCTGGGTGCGCTCGGCGTTACGGATTACAAACTCGACACGACCGGGTCCTATGCAACTCGGGACTATTGCGTTCAGTACAACGAAACCGCCTATGCGTTTCTGTGCCGGCTGATGGAAGACGAAGGCATTTTCTTCTTCCACACCCATGCCGGTGAAACCCACACTTTGGTCATTGCCGACGACGCCGACGGCCATCCCGATTGCGAAGGTTTCGATGCGGCCGTCTACCGGCCGCAGCAGGAAGGCGTGGTCGAGGTGGAGGATGCGATTGTCGATCTGTCCTATACACAGCGCGTCGTGACGGACAAGTTCGCCGCCGACGATTTCACCTTCGAAACCCCGTCGACCGAGTTGTACGTGCAGGCGGACGGCGTATCGTCGGGCAGTGAAATGCAGATCTATGAGTATCCCGGCGGCTATACCGAAAAGGATGCCGGTGAATCCCGCGCCGATATCCGGCTGCAGGAATTCGAGGTCGCCACGAAGGAACTGAAAGGCGCATCGACGATCAAGGGCTTCATGGCGGGCTGTGTCTTTGCCCTCGAATGGGAGGAGCGCGAGAGTCTGAATGACGACTATGTTTTGCGGCGCGTTTCCATCGATGCAACGAACGAAAGTTACAGCAACACCTTCAGCGCGTTTCCGAAAACCATGACCTTCCGGCCTTTGCGCCGCACGGCGAGGCCGCGCATTCCCGGCACCCAGACCGCCATTGTTGTCGGCAAGTCGGGCGAGGAAATCTGGACCGACGAATACGGCCGCATCAAGGTGCAGTTCCACTGGGACCAGGAAGGCGCGAACGATGAAAACTCGTCGTGCTGGGTGCGGGTCGCGCAGGGATGGGCCGGCAAGAACTGGGGTAACTGGTTCCTGCCCCGAATCGGCATGGAAGTGGTGGTCAGTTTTATCAATGGCGATCCGGATGCGCCGCTGGTCACCGGCTGCGTCTACAATGCCGAACAGGTGCTGCCCTATACAATGCCGGACGACCAGACCAGGAGCACGATGAAAAGCAATTCGTCGAAAGGCGGCGACGGATTCAACGAATTCCGGTTCGAGGATCTGGCGGGCGAGGAGGAAATCTACCTGCACGCCCAGAAGGACTGGAACAGCGAGGTCGAAAACGACCGCACCACCACCCTGCACGACGGCAATGACACGCTGACCGTCGAGACAGGCAACCGGGTGATGAAGGTGCAGACCGGCAACGAGGAAAACTACGTCGCCGGCAACCGCACCCTGACCATCGACGGCGATCAGGAACACACGACCGGCGGCAGTGTCACGCATGAAATCGCCGGCGACATGACCCTGACAATCGGCGGCAACCTGACGATTTCCGTCACCGGCGACATTCTTATCGAAAGCGGCGGGACGACCACGGCCAACAGCGCCGCCGACATGATGCTGAATTCAGACACCGTCCTGGCGGCGACATCGGGGTCGGACACCACCATCGATGCCGGGCAGAATTTCGCGGCGACCGCCGGCATGGACGCGGCGTTGGAAGGCGGCATGAACGCCACGGTCACCGCCGGCATGTCGTTCACGGCGGAAGGCGGCACCGATGCCACGGTCAGCGGCGGCGCGTCGATCACCTGTTCCGGCGGCGCATCCGGCACGTTCGACGGCGGTGCCATGACCACCGTTTCCGGCGCGCTGATTTCGATCGGATAGGCGATGAGCGACGAAACCGACCCTCTCGCCGAAACGGAGCCGGAAAAACAGCGTGGCCTGCCCGACGGCGACCACACGACCGTCGACAGGGACGGCAATGTCGTAACGTCTTTCTCGCTGGTGAAAGGTAAGTTGCATGGCGAATTCCGGCGCTTCGAAAACGGCGTGCTGACCCAGCTTTCGCATTTCGTGAACGGCGTCCTCAATGGCCCGTCGGAAACCTATGTTGAGGGAAAGATCGTGCAACGGGTGCCATATCTGAACGGGCAATTGCACGGTGATCTGGAAATCTTCGCCGATGACGGTGAAACGGTCGTGCAGCGTATTCCCCATGTCGACGGCAGGAAACACGGCACGGCGGAAATCTATGACAAGGGCCGGCTGCAGGTCGTCATCGATTATCTGGACGATCTTCAGGAAGGCCCGCTGGTAACCTACAGCCCGACCAAACGGCCGCAGGCGCGGCTGCATTTTTCAAAGGGCAAGAAGCACGGCCCTGCCTTCTACTACGATCCTGATGGGAAACTGGTGAAGCGCGAAACCTACGAAGAGGGCCGGCTGCACGGCCCCGCCGCCGACCTGCTGCCCAACGGCGTGACGGTCAAGACCATGGTGTATGAAAACGATCTTCTGTCCGGGCGGGTTTTGGAATACGATCACAAGGGCAAGGAAGTGCATCGCCAGACCTTCGCCGAGGGCGAGCCGGCCTGCCCGAAGCAGGAAAAGACGCGCTTCGGCTGGAAGGATGTCGAAGAGAAACCGCCGGAAGAGGAACCGACCTGATGGGACAACCCGCAGCACAGCTTCTGGCCAACCATGTCTGTCCGATGGTGACCGGCGTGGTGCCGCATGTCGGCGGCCCGGTTTCCGCGCCCAGCGCCGCGACGGTGATGATCGGCGGCATGCCGGCCATCGGGCCGGGGTCGATGGCGGTCTGCGTCGGTCCGCCCGATACGGTCGCGATGGGGTCGCCGACGGTAATGGCGGGCGGCATGCCGGTGTCCCGCTTCGGCGATACCTGCGGCCATGGCGGCACGATTGTCGTGCCGGTGCCGACGGTCTTGGTCGCCTGATAAATCAGTCAGGAGTCCCGCACGCGATGCGGGCTTCCGTTATCTGAAGGTTACCCCTGTTCCTCCAGCCGGTCGGTGGCCGGTGGCGGGGTCGGCGACAGCGCGGAGATTTCCGCCCGCAGATCGTCTGTCATCGGAATATCCAGCGCCATCAATGACGGGGCGAGCTGGTCGATATCGCGTGCGCCGATCAGCGGGGCGGTGATGGCCGGGTGCGATGCCACCCACGCGACCGCCAGCGATACCGGGTGCCAGTTATGGCCTTCCGCGAAACCGGCGAAGTCCGCCGCCGTATCGAACATCCAGTCCGGGCTGTAGCGGCCGACATATTCCGGATTGGTGCGGATTCTCCCTTCCGCGTCCGCCTTTCGGTACTTGCCGCTCAGCAGGCCGCCGCCGACAGGGCTGTAAGACGTGACCGCCAGGCCTTCCGACAGCGCCAGCGGCAGGATTTCAACCTCCGCCTGGCGTTTCACCAGGTTATACATCGGCTGCACCACATCGAAGCGCGACAGCGCCAGCCGTTCCGATATGCCAAGCGCCTTTGCGATCTGCCAGGCGGCCCAGTTCGAAACGCCGATGCTGAGCGCCTTGCCGTCGCGCACGATGTCTTCAAGCGCCCGCAGCGTGACCTCGATCGGCGTGTCATCGTCCCAGCGATGCACGAACAGCACGTCCAGCCGGTCGGTGTTCAGGCGTTTCAGGCTGGCTTCGACCGACAGCTTGATGTGCCGGGGGCTGAGACCGAACTGGTTGGGTGTCTTGCCGCTGCCGACTTTCGACGTGATGACGATTTCGTCGCGTTCATGCGCCATCAACTCGCCGAGAATTTCCTCCGCCCTGCCGCCGGTATAGACATTGGCGCAGTCGAAAAAATTGATGCCGGCGTCGCGGCAGGTGGCGTACATTTTGGCCGCCATCGCGGCATCGGCGTCACCGCCGAATGACATCGTGCCGAAACACAGTTTCGAAACGGTGATGCCGGTACGGCCGAGTATCGTGTAATCCATCGGTCAATCCTTCCGTGTCGCCGCCCTGACGCTACATCGGGTTTGGCCGGCCGCGTTTCAGGGTCGGTCTGTTTTGCTGCAGTTCGAACAAGGCCCGCACGACGACGGCGGTTATCACCAGCGATCCGCCGATCACGGTCAGTGTCGTCGGCACTTCGTTGACGAACAGCCAGACCCAGATCGGCCCGAGTGAAAATTCCAGCAGCAGAAACAGCGTCAGTTCCGCCGCCACGATATGACGGGACGCGAAAATGAACAACGTGTTCGCAAGACCGGACATCGCACCACCCCACAGGAAACACAGTAGAATGTCGTGCATCGGGATGGCGAGGGAATCGACATGGACGAAAAAGGCGATCACCGAAATGATAACGCCGGACAGCAAGGCCGCCGGCAGCATATCGACCGAGCGGTAGCGCCGGACAAGCACGGAGAAACCGGAGAACGACAATGCCGCGATCAGCGCCATGCTGTTTCCGTACAGCGATCCGCCGCCGATGCCTTCGAAGATCATTACGCTGATCCCGGCCGCCGCAACAACCATGGTAATCAGTGTTGCGCCGGACAGTTTTTCCTTCAGCAGCGCCCAGGCCAGTAACGCTGTGATGAACGGGATGGCGCTCATCGTGAACAGCGTGTTGGCCACTGTGGTGTGCTGAAGCGATTGCAGAAAGCAGATCTGCGCCCCGGCCAGCAAGGCGCCGCCGGCCCAGCCCGGCCAGCCGGCGCGGGCGACCTTCCCGAAAGCCGCGCCGCGATACTGAAACAGCAGCACGACAAACAGCGCGATGATGAATGCCAGCGAGCGGTAAAAATTGATGTGCCAGGCATCGGCCTGGTCCATGCTGCGCACCACGAGGCCGCCGAAACTCATGGTGATCGAGCCGATAACCATCATCGCCATGGCGAAGCCCCTGCGCGGCAGGGCTTCGATGACGGCGGCTGTGGAAGGGGCGTTAACGTTATCCGATCGCATGGCGAAGACATTAGGCAGCCACCCCGCATCGGACAATCAAAACGTCACCGGTGACGGGGACCGTAACTACGGGAAACGGGCGGTTCCGGGAATTTAACTCAGTACTTATGCGAAATACTTAGATTTTCCTTTCGTTCCAAATATAGAGTCAGTGTTGCTTTCAAGAGTCCTTGATGTCTCTTGTTGTTTTATTTGGGTTTGTTTGCTTGCCCAGAGAAGACAGTCGATGATACAATTCTCAATGAAATCAATAACTTGTGGTTATTGAGCGATTATTCCGCAAGATGTAGCGGTCAGACTCGGGTCGACAGGCATGATAAAGGGGAATTCGATGGCGGCGGCCAACGATTTCGACGGATATGGCGGCAGCCAGGCGCGCGATGAGCAGCCCGGTACGCTGTCGCGTTTCATGCGCAGCCAACCCGGCTATTCCAGTTTTGACGAAGAAGCCCGCATTCGCCGCCGCGATCCCGGCTATCTGGAACAGGACCGGTTGCAGTCGCTGGTGCTGGTCGGCGGTTTCGCCACCTCGGCCCTGCTGCTGTTCATCGCCGGGTTCGTTTCCGCCTTCCTGCTGTTCGACGATGCCGTGACGGGCGATGTCGCGGCTCTCGATGCGCAGAAGCCGGAAGCCCCGGCAATTGCCGCCGCGCCGGCCGAACCGTCGGACGAACCCGTCGATTTTCCGGCGCAACGCGATTTTGTCGGCACGGCGCAGGCCGACGCGGATTCCGACACGCCGCCGGAACCGACGCCGGAAGTCGCCGCCGCGCGCGCCCTTGCCGATAGCGGCGAGCCGGTCGATGCGCCGGGCAATCCGGTTGTCCCGATGGACCAGGCAGAACAGGCGGCGCAGACAGCGTCCATTCCGCCGCCGGACCCGGTTGCCGCCGAGGAACCGAACCAGCCGGTCCAGCTTGTCCGAACCAGTCCGGAACCGGCCGGCGGGTCAGAATCGACATCGGCAACGGCGCAGCCAACCCGCGGGTTCGTGCTGCAGTTCGGCGCTTTCGGCGACCGCAAGAACGCCGACAACCTGGTTTCCCTGCTGAATGGCAAGGTCGGGCCGGTCTGGGTGATCGAGGGCAAGGCAAGTTCCGGCGCGGATCTGTTCTTCGTGCGCGGCGGTGCGTTCGAAACGCGGGACGGCGCGGCGGCGGCTGCACGGAAACTGTGGCAGTCGGACCGCATCGACAGTTTCGTCCGTACGGTTGACCGGGGATAGAACAGTGACCCTGACAGAAACCAGCGCCCGGCATCGGCGGCGCCTGCTGCGCCTTTCGGCCGGCGTCTGCGGCCTGATGTTACTTGCCGTTCTCGGCGGCTGCGGCATTGGCGATGCGTTCCGCTCCGGTCCGGTGTTTTCGATGGAATGGGTCGCCCTGCAGGCCAGCCCGGATACCAACAACGATCAGCCGGTGGCGGTCGATCTGGTTATTCTGCATCAGGAGGAACTGATCGAGCGGCTGGAAAAACTGCCGGCGTCCGACTGGTTCGACCGCAAGGCCCAGTTTGCGCGGGACTTTCCGAAGGGGTTCACCATCATTTCGTGGGAACTGGTGCCGGATCAGTCGATCCAGGCCCGCCAGTTGACCGATGAGGAGCTCGAATCCGAAACCGGCGACCGCGCTGTCGGCGCCTATGTCTTCGCCCTGTATTCGACGCCGGGCGACCACCGCGCCCGGGTACTGACCCAGCGTGGCATCACCATCGTGCTTGAAGAAGACACGTTCTTTCTGCAACCCTATGAACCGTCATCCTGACTGGACCGACCGGCTGTCGCAAAGCCGGATCGGGCTGTGTTTTCTGTCTTTTGCCGAATCCACGGTGGTGCCGGTTCCGCTGGAAACCATCGTCGCGCCGCTGATGATCGGCCATCCGCGACGTTCCGTCGTGATTGCAATCGTGATCTGGCTGGGGTCGCTGGCAGGGGCGGCCCTGTTTTACGGGCTCGGTTTCTGGCTGGCCGACCCGGTTGTTCATCCCGTGCTGGAATGGCTGGACCTTGGCGACGGGTTGAAGGACATGACCGCGCGGCTGGACAAGGACGGGCTGTTCTGGGTCGTGTTTCTGGTATCGTTTCTGCCCGCACCATTGCAGCTTGCGACTCTCGGGGCCGGTGTCGCCCAGGCCAATTTCCTCGTTTTTCTGCTGGCGATTGCGGCGTCGCGCGGGCTTCGCTATGGCGGGCTGGCGGTGCTGGCGTTGCTTCTGGGCCGTAAAATCGCCGCGCTGAACATCCCGACCGGGCGTCTGGTTCTGATGCTTTCCGGGGTTCTTTTCGCCGGCTGGGCGGCCCTGCAACTGCTGTGAATGGTTCTCGCCAGGCCTGATTTTTGATAATAATTCGAAAAACAGCTAAAAATCTGTCTTTTTCTAGTCTTTGCGGTCTTTTAGGGAATGCAGGACAAGCCGCTTCGAATTATTGTATAGTCTGTCGAATACTTAGGTTTTTTGGTCGAACAGTACTTCCGGGGATGCTCTGACGATGCCAAGGCCCGCACAAGAACTGCCGGATGCAATACAATGGCATGAGGGGATGCTGCTGACGCCGCAGCATTTTCAGCAGCTTGCCGCGCGTTCGGAAGAACTCGTCTACTATCATGCGCTGTCCGCTGCGCCGTTTCACTGGGGCATCCGCCACCTGAAGATCGATCCGGTCACGCTTGTCGGCGGCGTTTTCAGGATCCTCGAACTGGAAGCCATCCTGCCGGACGGGCTGATTGTCACCCATATGCCGGGCGACCCGGAACCGCTGGAGATCGATCTTAACGACCATATGGAAGCTTTGGCCGGCAAGGCGGCGACGATCAATCTGGCGACGCCGATCCGCCGTCTCGGCGGCCGGCTGTCGAGCGGTGAACTGCCGCGTTTCGTCTCTGTCGAAGGGCCGGTGACGGCGGATGAAGCGACCGGAGAGGGGGAAACCCGAATCCCGCGGTTGCGGCCTCGCCTGTCGCTGGTCATCGATGAAAAACTGCCGCAGAAATTCGCCGGTTTTCCCGTCGCGAAAGTCGAAATGCGTGACGAGGCGTTTACCGTTACGTCGTTCACGCCGCCGCAACTGACGGTATCGCGCACCTCGCCCCTGGGTGAGATCTGCCAGGGCGTTGCCCGGCGGCTGCGCGAAAAGTCGACCTATCTGGCGGAGCGCAACAGCGCGCCGGCGGCGCAGACGGACTACGCCAACCTGCAGCACAATCAGTTGATGATTCACGGTATCGTCGCAGCCTTGCCCGCGCTGGAAGCGATGCTGAAGACCGAACGCTGTCATCCGTTCCCGCTCTATCTGCATCTCTGCACGGTCGCCGGCCATATGGCGGCGGTCGGCGGAGCATCGGCGCCGCCGGTTCTGGCGACGTACGACCATGACGATCCGGGGCAGGCGTTCGAGGCGGTCTCCGCCTTCATCATGCAGATGCTGGACCGGGTGTCGGAACTGTACACGGCCATTCCGTTCAAGGAAGACGACAGGGGCTTCACGCTGGACATGCAGTCCGACTGGCTGAAACGGCCGCTGACCATCGGCGTCCGGGCCCGTCCGGGCGAAACCGAGACCGATGTGATCGACTGGATGGGCGGCGCGCTGATCGGCTCGGCGTCGGCGATCCCCGGCATGCAGGACCGCCGTGTTCTGGGCTCGGCGCGGCTGCGGCTTGACCGCGACGAGGCGCTGGATCTGACGCCGACGCGCGGGGTGGTTCTGTTTCAGGTCGAATCCGACCCGGAATACATTCGCAGCGGTGAAGCCCTGACGATCCTTGCGAACGAACGCAGCGGCAAGACCGAACCGCTGGAAGTCGTCCTTTACGTCAGGAACGCACCGACGGAGGCTGCAACCTAGCGGCGCCGGCTTCTAGGAAGCCGGTCTCGCGAGGGGACGAAAACAATGGCGGCAGGTGATACGCAAAAATCGACCCGGACATATCTGTTGGCGCAGTTTCGGGAATTTTTCCGCGAAGTAACAATTCTGCGGGCGCAAGCCTTGCGCGGCGAAATCGACGGGGCGGACGCCGCTGGCGACGACGCGACCGACGATGCGGCGGAAGCGGACGGATCGCCGCCGCCTCTGCCCTGGCGCGGCGAGGGGGACGGCACCGTCCTGCGGGCCGAAAAAGCGTTGCAGCATCTGCAATCCGTCCTTGAACTTCAGGCGCTGGAAGCCGGCCGACGGGGTGGCGATTACGGCGTTCAGTACTACAAGGAAGCGCAATATGTGATGGCGGTTCTGGCCGACGAGATTTTCCTCAATCTCAACTGGAGCGGCCGCAGCGCCTGGAAGGCCGATCTGCTGGAAACCCGCCTGTTCGGAACCTACAATGCCGGCGAGCAGTTTTTCACGCGGCTGCAGAACCTGCTGGAATCCGGCAACCAGGCGCAGTCCGAACTGGCGATTGTCTATCTGCTGGCCCTGTCGTTGGGCTTCAAGGGGCGCTATCGCGGCGTTTCCTCCAACAGCCGGCTGGACGAATACCGCCGGCAGCTTTTCCGCTATATCGCCAAGCGCCAGCCGGAACTGATGGACGAGGCGATGCGCCTGTGTCCGCAGGCCTACGATCATACGGCGACCGAAGCGACCATCCGCTGGCTGCCGTCGCCGTCGCGCTGGTACGCCCTGCTGGCGGCGTCTGTCGTGCTCTACATTCTGGTATCCCATTTCGTCTGGAGCAGCATGACCAGCGATCTTCATGATCTGCTCGACCGGCTGACATAGGCGAAGGCGGTACGGATGGAATTCCTGTCTCTCCTTCGCGATGTTCTGGGCCGGCTGGCGCCGTATCTGCCGTTCATGATCGGCAGTATCGTGTTCCTGGCGCTGGCGGTGATGTCGCTGATCTTCCTGATCATCCACCGCCGCCGCAAACAGAGCCAGCTTGCGCTGGAAGACCGTTCGGAACCGAGCCTGTCGGAACGCGACGACGATGACTACGAAGCCTTCGACGTGGATCCGGACGACCTGCCGAACATGCCGCTGCGTCGGTCGTTCCGGCATGCGGTGAAGCTGCTGCGCGACCATGTGAACGTGCGCGATTACCGCTATTCGATTCCGTGGTATCTGCTGATCGGTCCGGAAGGGTCCGGCAAGTCGACACTGGCGGAGAATATCGGCCTCAACCTGCCGCTCGGCCGTCCGGCGGAAGACTGGGAAGGCATACATCCCGGCTGCAAATGGTGGTTTTTCGATCGCGGCGTGATCCTCGATATCGCCGGCGATTTCGTCCGCCGGCGCGATGGCCGCGGTTCGGACACCAACGGCTGGTCGTTGCTGCTGCGGCTGCTGGAGCAGTGGCGGCCCCGGCGGCCGATCGACGGCATTGTCGTTGCGATTCCGGTCGACGATCTGTTGACCCGCACCGGCGCGCCGCGCCCGCCGGAAGACCTGAAGCGCCGGGCCGAAGCCCTGTACAAGAAACTGTGGCAGGCGCAGGTTCGCCTCGGTCTGGCCTTTCCGGTCTATATCATGCTCACCAAGGGAGATTCACTGACCGGCTTCCAGCCCTTCGTGCGGGAACTGCCGCTGCATGCCCACCGCGATATTCTCGGCTGGTCCAGTCCGTACAATTTCGATTCACAGTTCAACGGCAAGTGGGTCGATGAGGCGGTATCCTCGATTTCGCAATCGGTGCTCGATGCGCAACTGGAGATTTTCGCAACCCAGGCGGATCTTCCCGATGCGGAAGATCTGTTCCAGTTTCCGGCAGCCATCGACTCCCTTAACCAGCCGTTGCAGATCTACCTGCAGCAGATTTTCAAACCCAGCGCTTACCACGAAGCCTTCGCCCTGCGCGGCGTCTTCCTGACCGGCGACGACGGTGAGGGGCGGGATCAGTTCACGTCGGTGGCGGTGATGCACGGTGTGTATTCCGGCCCGAAGGACAGCAACGCCAGCCCGGTCTTCCTGACCGATGTCTTCGCCAACAAGATTTTTCCCGAAAAAGGGCTGGCCCGCCCGGCCCGCCGCGCTCTTCTGTCGCGCAACCGGCATGTTCTTGCGGCGCAGGCGGCCAGTGCGGCGCTAATCGTGTTCGGCGGGATATGGCTGGCCTGGGCGTCGGCGGGCCTGGGGTCTGCGACCGCGACAGTGCGCCCGTTTATCGAAAAAGTGGCAAGCAAGCTTGAAAGGCTCGACCAGACGCGCGCGGCCACCGGGCAATCGGCCACCGAAGGTATCTTCGATCACGAAAGCGCGCTGATCCTGCTGGAAGGCATGACGCAGCTCAACACGGATTCGCTGATTCTGTGGTCGGTGCCGACATCGTGGTTCAGCGAGCTTGACGACGATGTCGTCCGGTTCACCACAAAGGCGTTCAACAGGGTGATCCTGCAGTCGATGCGGGCCGGTCTGGTAGAACGGGGGCGGGAGCTGTCGGCCGGCCGTATGGGCGATACCGACGCGCTGGATATCGGCCCTGAAGCCGTTGCACGCGGAGACGAGTTCTCGAATCTCAGCCGCTATACCCTGTCGGTACGCCGGTTCGAAGAAGCGGTGGATCGCTTCAACCGACTCAATGACAGCGAGGAGATCGAGGACGTCAAACAGCTTGTCCAGTATCTTTTCGGCACCACGCTGCCGGACGAGTTTACCCGTCACGCCCGGTTCTATGAAGAGGCTCTGGCCTCTGCCGTTTACCGCCAGATCGAGGTCGAGCCGATTCACCACGCCATCGGCCGGGAATATCTGGAAGTGGAAAAAGCGGCGATCGACGGCATGTTCATTGGCAGCCCGCTGGTCCGCAATCTCGAAAGTCTGGCGCGGCTGCTTGATGCCGCCGCGGTGCGACGCAGCCAGTCGATCGAGGTCCTGCAGGAAATCCGGACGCTGATCCGCAACATCAACGAAGGGTTTCGCGACCCGCGGTATAGCTGGATAGACAACCCGGACTTCAACGTGGATACCGCTTTCGAAACGACCATCGGGCGGATCGCCGGGTCCGGTCTGCTGGGACCGGAAGTGGCGGAGGCGTTCGTTTCCAAAGTGCGCCGGTCCTGGGTTGAAACCCGCGCGCAACTGGGGCGGATCACCTCGTTTACAGTCGGGCCGCTGATCGTATCGGAAGACGGCAACCCGAAGCCGCGCTTCACCAACCGGATCGAAAATCTTTATATCGCCATCGAGGCCCTGTTCGCGAAGCCGTTCATGCAGGTCGAACGCAGCCAGTCGCTGCCGGCGCCGCCGGCGGGCCTTTCGTCGGTTGAATGGAATATCGGCCTGTTGCAGGAAACCCTGTCGCTTATCGGTGAATACGATACATATGTAAAAGACGAGATCAATGTCGCGCCGCGGCCTCTGCATGCGCTGATCGCGGAAGCCGCCGCCCAAAGGCTGGAACAGAACGCCAATACCAGAATTGCGCAGGCGCATCAGGTGAGCCGCAGCCTGCGCGGCGGCGTCAGGGCGGAAAACAGCCTGCAGCGCGAAGTGGCGAATTTCAGCCAGGCCGCGCCGATGCTGGCCGCTGTGCTGGGCGCCTATGATGAACTTGCCCTTGCGGACAGTTACCTCGGCCTGGCCGATCTGTTCGGACGGCAGGGCATCGATATTCTCGATACGGTCGATGTGCTGTTTACCGAGGAACGGTTCTACCTGCCGGTCAGCAGCGGCCTGAGCAACTGGAACGGCGAACGCGGTGCGGCGCTTGCCGCTTTTCTCGCCCGCGACGAGCTGGGCCTGCGGGACATCCTTTCCAACCAGCGCGACCGTCTGATGCTGATTGCCGGGCAATATGCGAAGCCGGTGGTGAATTCGCTGCAAAGCCTGCAGAACACGCTCTTCACGGAAAGCGAACGGGTGCTGCTGGAAAAGTGGAGCGATATCACCGAAGAGACCGAAAAACTGCGTCTGAAAAAGCCGGACAGCACGATTTCCCAGCTTGAGGATTTTATCCTCGGTCCGATGATGTCGGCATCGCTGTCGACCTGCAAGGATGTGGTGGGCGAGGAAACCTATGCCATCGGCGTGTCGGATTTCTTCCGTAACCGGCAGGCCCAGTTACGGCGGCAACTGGCGCAACGATGCCGCGAGCTGGCCGGGGCGCAGGCCATCGACGCCTACAGCGCCATCGTCGATCAGTTCGCCGACCGGCTGCAGGGGCGGTTCCCGTTTTCCGCGGGCGCCTACCGGCCGGATCAGCGCGAGGTCAGTCCGCGCGACCTGCGGGAGTTCTTTCTGGTCTACGACAGCAATGTCGATCAGGCCCGCGCCGCGCTGGAAACTGCCGGCGGATTCGGATTGAGCCGCGAATTCGCCCTGCGCTTCCTGAACGAGATGGACGATGTGCGGACATTTTTCGATTCGTTCCTGCAGACCGGCAGTACGGACGATACGCCGTTCTTCGACCTTGCGGTCAGTTTCCGGGTCAACCGACAGGCTGAAATCGGCGCCAACCAGGTGATCGACTGGGCCATGCAGGTCGGCAACCGCCAGGTGACGATCCGCGATGCAGAGAAATCCCTGCGATGGACCCTTGGCGACCGGGTTCGTCTGTCTTTCCGCTGGGCGGAAAATGGCACACTGGTGCCGGCGTCCTCCGGTGGTGGCGGCAATGTCAGCGTGGTTGACCGGACGGTAACGGAAACCTTCGACAATGCGTGGTCGCTGGTCGATCTGATCCGTCGGCATGCCGCCGGGTCCGATAGCTTCGCCGATTTCGCCGATCCGCAGCCGCATACCCTGCGCTTCGATATCCCGACCCGCCCGGCGGCGGGAGGCCCGGTGCAGCAGTCGCGCCTGTTCAGCCGGATCGAATTGTCCGGGTCGGTCGACGGCCAGCCGATTTTCCTGACCATGCCAACCTTCCCGGCCGCCGCGCCGTTGCTCGGGCAATAGAGGCGGCGATGGATTCCTTACCTGATACCGATCGCTTCCTGTCTCCGATATCGGATGCCGATCCGTGCGGAAAGGATCTGCGGTATGAGGGAACCTACGATGCGGTGCGCGACGCCCGCCGGGCCGACAACCCCAACCTGCCGCAGGGCGTGTGGGAGGTCGACCTGAAACGCGCCGAATGGCCGGTGGTGACACAGCTCTGCGATGCCGCGCTGACGACCAAGACGAAAGACCTCAATCTGGCAATCTGGCTGGCGGAATCCTGGGCGCATCAGCGCGGGTTCGAAGGCCTGGCCCGGGGCCTGTCCCTGCTGTGCGATCTCTGCGAGACGTTCTGGGACGGCCTGTATCCGAAAATCGGCGATGACGGCGATACCGAAGCGCGGTTGGCGCCGATCGAATGGATGACCACGAATTTCCAGCCGCTGGTGCGCCTCACGCCGTTCACCGCGCCGGGCAACGCCGATGCCTCGCCGATGGCGCTGAACCATCTGGACGATATCCTGCGGATCGAAAACCTGGCCCAGAAGAACGCCGCCGCGGCCAGCAAGGAAGCGGCCGGCCGGCCCGACCGTGCGCAGTTCGAGGCCAGCATCAGCCTGACGCCGGATACGGTGCTGACCGGCCAGCGCGATGCGCTGGATACCTGTATCGACGCGCTCGACCGGCTCGACGGGTTTCTTGGCGACAAGGTGGGCCGCGATGCGCCCAGCATCCGGTCGCTGCGCGATCTGCTGGGCCGGGTTCACGCCATTCTCGACCGCGCCATCGGTGAGCGCGGCCTCGATGCAGCCGAAGAATCTGAACCGGAAGACATGACCGAACCGGGGGAGGAGACCGAAGACATGAGCGACACCGAAACGCCTGCCGCCGGGGCGGCCGCCGCGTCAGGGCCGATCAAGAGCCGGGCCGACGCCTATGCGCGGTTGACCGACGTGGCGGATTACCTGATGCGTACCGAGCCGCACAGCCCGGTCCCCTATCTCATCCGCCGGGCCGTGATGTGGGGCAATATGAGCTTCGCCGACGTGATGGCGCAGTTGATGAAGGATGGCGGCGATATCAACCGGGCGTTCAGCCTGCTGGGCCTCGACCAGATGGACAAGAAGGACTGAGTCTGTCGGATTGCCGATGACCCTGCACGGATACCTGAAAATCGTTCTTGTCAGCGTTCTGGCCGTTCTGGCGCAGGCCTGCACAACGTCGCCGGGCGATACGGTGGCGACAGATGCCGATCCATTTCGGGATTGTTCGGTCTGTCCGGAAATGGTGCCTCTGCCGGCCGGGTCCTTCGAGATGGGCTATGACGATGGCCGCAAGAACGAACGGCCGAGACATACCGCCGTTGTCGAAACGCCCTTCGCCATCGCCCGTACCGAAACCACCTACGATCAGTATCTGCCCTGTGTCGAAGACGGGGTGTGCAATGCGCCGCATCACGACCGGGGCTGGGGCGAGGGCGCGCTGCCGGTGATCTATGTCGACTGGTCGGATGCGGTCGCCTATACGCGCTGGCTGTCGGTGAAAACCGGCCGGACCTATCGTCTGCCGACAGAAGAGGAATGGGAATACGCCGCTCTGGGCGGCGGCAAACGGGTCGACGGGCTGGGGCGGGCGAATTGCAGCAAGTGCATCGACGGCTGGAATCACCGGACCTTTCCCGTCGGGCAACTACCGCCGAACGGCTTCGGCCTTTACGACATGCTGGGCAACGCGATGGAATGGACGGCGGATTGCTGGACGCCGGACCACCGCCCGAACGGCATCGAGGATTGCAGCAAGCGGGTGCGGCGCGGCGGGTCGTGGTATTTCGACCGTTATGTCTCCACCACCAGCTACCGCTATGGCGCGCGGCCCGGTCATGTCGCCTACGATGTCGGGTTCCGGGTCGTGGCGGATATCGCTGAATAGGCCGCCGCTGGCATATCGACGGTGGATGTGTAACCCTTTCCGTCATAAGGCTGAAAAGCCATGAAAAGGCGTAAAAGCGCGAAAACGGGGGTCAAATCATGCGGGTAGTCATACTCGGGGCCGGAATTATCGGCGTCACCACAGCATATTATCTCGCCCGGCAGGGCGTTGAGGTCGAAGTGCTCGACCGCCAGCGCGCCGCCGGTATGGAAACCAGCTTTGCCAATGCGGGCGAACTTTCCTACGGCATGACCTCGCCCTGGGCCGCACCGGGCATTCCCATGAAAGCGATCAAGTGGCTGTTCATGCATCACCGTCCGCTGTTCATCTGGCCGATGATGAGCCCGGATATGTGGGCCTGGTGCACGCGCATGGTGCTCAACTGCAATTCGAAATCCTACGCCGTCAACAAGGGGCGGATGGTGCGGGTTTCGAACTATAGCCGGGATTCCCTGACCGAACTGCTGAAGGAAGTCCCCATCGATTTCGAGCTGCGCGAAAAAGGCACGTTGCAACTGTTCAGAAAGCAGAAACAGCTTGATGGTTCAAAGGCCGATCAGGACGTGCTTTCAAAATACGATTCCCCGTTCGAAGTGCTGGATCGGGACGGCTGCATCGCGGCAGAACCCGGCCTTGCCCATGTCGCGGACAAATTCGTCGGCGGGTTGCGGCTGACCGCCGATCGCACCGGCGACTGCCGGATGTTCACGCAGGGCCTGGCGGAAAAGGCCGCCGAACTGGGCGTCAAGTTTCACTACAATGTCACCATCAAGGGCGTGTCGCGCTACAGCAACAAGATCACCGGGGTCGATACCACCGATGGCCTGATCAACGCCGACAAGTTCGTGTGCGCCATGGGTCCGTATGCGCCGGTATTGCTGCGCGAGATCGGCATCAAGGTGCCGATCTATCCGATCAAGGGCTATTCGATCACGCTGCCGGTAACGGAGTCCGACGCCGCGCCGCAATCGACCATCATGGACGAAACCTACAAGGTGGCGGTAACGCGGCTGGGCGACCGTATCCGGGTCGCCGGGCAGGCGGAAATCATCGGCTATAACCACAAGCTGGGCAAACATGCGACGGATGCCGTGCGCCATGTCGTCAGCGACCTGTTCCCGAAAGGCGGCGATGTCAGCAAGGCGGAAGGTTGGACCGGCCTGCGCCCGATGACGCCGGACGGCACGCCGGTGCTTGGCCCGACGCGGTATGAAAACCTGTATCTCAATACCGGGCACGGCACCCTGGGTTGGACGATGTCCTGCGGCTCCGCCCGGCTGGTCGCCGATCTGGTCGTCGGTAACAAACCCGGTATCGATATGGAAGGCCTGACGGCGGCACGGTACGGGCAGTAGCCCCACTGCACGCAGGAGAAGGACCCCGCATCACGTGCGGGTATCGCAAAAACGAAGCGACGTTCCCCGGCCGTCAGCACCGGGGCCCATTCCTGCGGCCCATGAACAAGCTAGGACGACAACGGAATGGGTCCCCGATCAGATCCAGGACTCTTTTTTATCCACCCCACCCGATCATGGTTTCCAGCATGCCGCGGATAACAGGGCGGACCTGCTCCGCCAGGTCAACGCGGAAGGTGCGGGGCTTGTCTTCGTTCATGTAGGCGGACTGGCAGAGTTCAAGCTGGATGGCGTGGATGTTGTTTTCCGGATCGCCGTAATTGCGGGTGATGAAGCCGCCCTTGAACCGCCCGTTCAGCACATGGGAATAGTCGCTTTTGGCGGCCACCGCTTCAACCGCCGCCGCCAGCGCGGGGTCGCAACTTTTACCGTCATTGGTGCCGAGGTTCATGTCCGGCAGCTTGCCGTCAAACAGCCACGGCACTTCCGACAGAATGGAATGCGCATCCCACAGCATTGCCCGGCCGTGTTCCTTGCGCAGCCGGTCCAGCTCGGTGCGGATGGCGTTATGATACGGTTCCCAGTATTTGCGGATTCGTTCCTGCATCTGGTCCGGGGTCGGTTCCTTGCCTTCCTGATAGACCGGATCACCGGTGAACAAAGCGGTCGGAATCAGCCCGGTCGTGTTCTGCCCGGGATACAGGCTTTCCGACGTGCTGGGCCGGTTAAGGTCGACCACCGTGCGGGAATAGTTGGCGACGATCATGCTGCCGCCGATATCCTCGACGAACCGGTACAGCCGGTCGACATACCAGTCGGTGTCCGGCACCACCCGCGCCTGTTGCGTCAATTTTGTTGCGATGCGTTCGGGGATGGCGGTGCCGGCATGCGGCACACTGACCAGCAGCGGTGTCGATCCCTGACAGAAATCGAAGATCGCCTTGCTCGTCTTTCGGCTCATTGCGGTCGTCAGTCCTTCAGGTGGGTATTCAGAAACGCGACGGTGCGCGTCCAGCTTTCCTCGGCGGCTTCCTCGTCATAGGCGGCGACCGTGTTGTTGAAGAACCCGTGCTGTTTGCCGTCGTAGGAATGTATTTCGACAGGCGTCTCCAGACCGGCCATCGCTTTTTTCAGCGCGGCGACGGCTTCCGGTGTGCACCAGTCGTCCTCGCTGGCGAAATGGCCCTGAAACGGCACCGCTATTTTCGCCGGGTCCGCCACGTCAGCCGGCGGAATACCGTAATAGCAAACGGCGGCGTCGCATTCCGGAATATGCACCGCGCCGATGATCGTCAGCGCGCCGCCCATGCAGAACCCCATGACCGCGGTCTTCTGGCCGGTTTCGCTTTTCAGATACTTCACCGCGCCGCGCGCGTCTTCATGCGCCGCGCCGCCCCAGTCCAGCCCGTCCATCATGTGGCTGGCCTCGTCCGCATCCTGGGTGACGCGGCCCTGATACAGGTCCGGCGCCAGGGCCGTGAACCCTTCATCGGCGAAACGGTCGCAGGTCGTCTTGATCTGCTCGTTAAGACCCCACCATTCCTGCAACACCACGACAGCGCCTTTCGGGTTGCTGGCGATGGCCAGATAGCCGGCGGTTTCGCCCGCCGCGCCTGCTTTTGGAAACCGGATCATCTCACCCATCGGATCGCTCCTTGTTCATGCCTGGTTTTTCTTTCGCCTGTTTCGTTTCGCCAGAAGGTTGAGGGCTTCGACGGAAACCGAGAAGGCTATCGCGAAATACAGATACTCACGCGGGATATGGAAGTGCAACCCGTCGGCGACAAGCGCCACGCCGATCAGCAGCAGGAAGCTCAGCGCCAGCATCTTGGTCGTCGGGTGTTTCTCGACGAATTCACCGACCGGCCTGGCGGCGAACATCATGACGCCGATTGCGATGCAGACAGCGGTGATCATCACCGGCAGGTTGTCGGTCATGCCGATGGCGGTGATGACGCTGTCCAGCGAGAACACGATGTCCAGTGCAATAATCTGGATGATCGCGGCTGTGAAAGCGGTTGCCGCAATAGTACCGTTTGTATTCTCTTGCTCACCCTCGACCGTGTGATGAATTTCGATGGTGCCCTTGGCCAGCAGGAACAGCCCGCCGGCCAGCAGAATGATATCGCGCCACGATACCGCATGCTCGCCGATGGAAAAAACCGGCGTGACCAGCCCGGCAATCCAGACGATCATCGACAGGAAGACGACGCGCAGGCCCAGCGCCCCGATCAACCCGATGCGGGTGGCGCGCTGGCGCTGCGCCTCCGGCAGACGGCCGGTGACAACACTGAGAAACACCAGATTGTCGATGCCGAGAACGATTTCCAGCGCCGTCAGGGTCAGCAGGCTGGCCCAGAATTCCGGTGTCGTCAGCATCTCCATTGTCTTTATGCCTCTCTAGACGGCGCGGACCGGTTTCCCCTGCCGCTGCCGCGTTTCCCATTGCTCGTCAATGTAGAACGGCGCGTTGGACGCAGGAAGCGGGTCCTTGCCGCGAATGATGTCCGCCGCCTTTTCGCCGACCATGATGGTCGGGCCGTTCAGGTTGCCGTTCGGGATGGTCGGGAAGATGGAGGAATCCACGACCCGCAGATTGTCGATGCCGCGCACCCGGCACTCCTTGTCCAGCACGGCCATTCTGTCGCCGTCCGCGCCCATCTTGCAGGTGCAGGACGGGTGATAGGCGCTTTCGGTCTCCTGCCGGATCCAGGCGTCGATGGCCTCGTCGGACGTGACATCGGCGCCGGGCTGTATTTCCTCGCCCCGGTATTCGTCCATCGCCGGCTGCGAAATGATTTCCCGGCTGAGGCGGATGCAGTTGCGGAAGGCTTCGATATCGTCCGGGTGGGTCATGTAGTTGAACAGGATTTCCGGCTTGCCGGCCGGGTCTGGCGATGTGATGGCGACATGGCCCCGGCTTTTCGGCTTGTTCGGCCCGACATGCACCTGGAAGCCGTGGCCGTCGAAGGCGGCGCGGCCGTCATAGCGCATCGCGGCCGGCAGGAAGTGATACTGGATATCCGGCCATTTGATGCCGGGCTTCGAGCGGATGAAGGCGCAGCTTTCGAAATGGTTGGTTGCGCCCAGACCGCTCTTGAAGAAGAACCAGCGCGCGCCGATCAGGAACTTGTTGAACGGGTCGATCTTGCCGTTCAGCGTGATCGGCTGCTTGCAGCGAAACTGGAAATAGACTTCCAGATGATCCTGCAGGTTCGCACCGACGCCCGGCAGATCGTGCACCACATCCACCCCGGCCTTTTTCAGCACGTCGGCGGGGCCGATGCCGGAAAGCTGCAGCAGTTGCGGCGACCCGATGGACCCGGCGGAAAGGATCACTTCGCGCCTTGCATTGGCGGTTTTCGTCGTGCCGCCTTGCGAATACTCGATGCCGACGGCCTTCTTGCCGTCCAGCAGCACCCGGTGCGACAGGGCCCTTGTTTCGACCGTCAGGTTCGGGCGCGACAGGGCCGGCTTCAGGTAGGCATTGGCGGTCGACCAGCGCACCCCGTCCTTGACGGTCATGTGCATCGTGCCGAAGCCTTCCTGATTGTAGCCGTTATAGTCTTCGGTCGGCAGATACCCCGCCTCTTTTCCGGCTTCGATGAAAGCCCTGTACAGCGGGTTTGCCATGTTGTTGCCGTTGCAGGTGCTGATCGGCCCGTCGCCGCCGCGATAATCGTCGACCTTCGGCGCCGTGCCCTTCGGCTTCCATGTTTCGGCGCGTTTGAAATAGGGCAGGCAGTGGCGGTAGCCCCAGCCTTCCGCGCCGTGTTCTTCCCATTCCTCGTAATCGCAGGCATGACCGCGCACATAGACGAGGCCGTTGATCGACGACGACCCGCCCAGCACCTTGCCGCGCGGGCAGTCGAGCCGCCGGTTGTCGAGGCCCGGCTCCGGCAGGGATTCGAAACCCCAGTTGAACTTGTCCATGTTCATCGGGATCGACAAAGCGGTCGGCATCTGGATGAAGATCGACTTGTCGCTGCCGCCGAATTCCAGCAGCAGCACCGAAACGGACGGGTCTTCCGTCAGCCGGTTCGCCAGAACGCAGCCGGCCGATCCGGCCCCCACGATGATGTAATCGAAATCCGCCATGCTGTGATACTCCCTCTTTCCGTTAGGTAACGTGTCCGAGTTGCCTCGTACAAGAGGGCAATCGTCCTGACCTGTAGATCAGTTCGATAAATTGCGAGCCCGGCATCGCGACAGGTTTTTTCCGAGGCGCGCCCCGACCCTGCCGCAATGGCCGCGATTAACGGTCTAGAAATCGAGGATCGCCTGAAAGCCGCCGTAGATCATCCGCTTGCCGTCAAACGGCATCGGGTTGTTTTCCGGCTGCATGCGCGGATCGGCCATCATCTTCGTCATGCCGGCATTGCGCGTGTCGCGGTCGGGCCAGACGATCCAGGAAAAAACCACGGTCTCGTCCGCACCGCATTTTACCGCCATTGGAAACGAGGTTACTTTGCCATCCGGCACATCGTCTCCCCAGGTCTCGACAACCTGCAAGGCTCCGAGTTCCTGGAAAATACAAGCCGCCATTTCGGCATGTTCCCGGAAGGCGTCCCGGTTGGCGTTTGGTACGGCGGCGGCAAAACCGTCGATATAGCGAAGCCCCGGCAGCGGGCCGTCATCGGCAACCGTTCTGGCCAGGTCCTGCAGCTGGTCGAGCGCGGCGTTCCAGCCTTTCTCGAACCCCATTTCCAGATGCTGCTGGACGGCGTCCGGCGTCGCATGCCGGGCGCCCCAGACCACGCGGGTCTTGCCGTCTTCGGCGTCGGTAAGTTCGACATAGCCCGTCATGAAGGAAGATGGTTGCGGAATGAACCCTTCGGTTTGGCTGTCGCTGAATACCAGCTTTCGCAACGGTTTGATGTCGAGATAGATGCCTTTCACATCGATGCGTTCACCGTCCGGCCCCTGCATGACGACGTTGAACCGTCCGCCGGGCCGCAGATCGAGATCGGCTTCCGCAATCCGCCAGGGTTTCGGGCAGTACCACTGCTTCAGAAGCGCCGCGTCCGTCCAGCATCGCCAGATGCGGTCGCGCGGGGCGTCGATGATGCGGTCGACGACGAGGGTCAGATCGTTAGCTGTCGGCGCCGTCTTGTTCATTTTTCTATTCCTTCCCTGAGGGTGTCTGGTTGAACAACAGTTCCACATAGCGCTTCAGATGCACCACGTGATCGATGGCGACGGCCGGATTATCCTGCGCCTTGGCCAGAATGAACGCGCCCTGCAGAACCGCCTGGGTGTGGAGGGCAAGGCTTGCCGGCGTCCAGTCAGCCGTAATGTTCCGCTCTTCCATGGCCGCCGCGATATCGGCTTCAAGGGTGGCCGCATGACTGAAAACACTGTCGCGGCAGGCATCCCTGATGGCGGGATGCGTGTCGTAGGTTTCCTGAATCATGGTGCCGGCCAGACAGGTGATTTCCGGCAGGGTTCCGTTCAGCAGGTCGCGCCGGAAGTCGATATAGGCGATAAACCGCGCATACGGGTCGTCGTGGTCGTGATACGGCGCTGTTGCGAATAACGCGCCGGTGGTTTCCGACCAGTGTTTCGCCGCCTCCACGCCCAGCGTTTCCTTGCTGTCGAAATGGTGGAAGAACGCACCCTTCGTTACGCCTGCCGCCGCACACAGGTCATCAACCGTTGTGCCGGCATAGCCGTGCTGGCGGATAACCTGCAACGCAACCGTCAGAAGCTTGTCCCTTGCGGACTGTTTCGGGCTGGCGGTCGGCGGGTTGTCGGGTTTCATGGGCCTGGTTTCTCCTCGCGATAGAAAGATACATACCAACCAGTCGGTATGTATGTAAAGAAAAATGATTTGCTAACCCGATCCGTGGAAACCTGGCCGTGGTGTATGCGAAAAGGGCGGGGGTCAGGCCATCCGGTTGCGTGGTGGCTTGCCGTCCAGAACCTCGAGCACGATTTCAGCCACCGCCATGCCGCTGCGGTCGCCGGATTCGTGGCTGTGGCCGCCGATATGCGGCGTCGCGACAAGATTGGGCAGGGTCAGCAGGCGGTGGCCGGGGTCGACCGGTTCGCGTTCGAAAACATCCAGCGCGGCGGCGGCGAGCGGCCCGTTTTCAAGCGCATCGGCCAGCGCATCGTCGTGAACGATGCCGCCGCGCGCCGTGTTGACCAGAATCGCGCCGGGCGGCATCGCGGCAAGGGCGGCGGCGTCGATCAGATGCCGGGTTTCCGGCGTCAGCGGACAGTGCAGGGACAGGATATCGACTTCCGGCAGCATGTCGGCGACCGAGGCGTATCGCGTAACCCCGTGCGTCTCGAACACCGTATCCTCGAGATAGGGGTCGACGGCGGCAACGGTGCAGCCGAACCCGAGCCGGAACATCGGCGTCACCGCCCGGCCGATATTGCCGAGGCCGACCAGCCCGACCCGCTTGCCGGTGATTTCCGCGCCGCGCCAGTGAAACGGTTCGCCGGCCGTGCCCTGCCGCAGGGCGCGTTCGGCGGCGGTGGCGCTCCGTGCGGCGGCGATCACCATCATGACGGTCAGTTCGGCGACGGCGCGGGCGTTGGTGCCGGGCGTGTTGGTCACCGGAATTCCGCGGGCTTTCGCGGCGTCGAGATCGATGTGATCGACGCCGATACCGTGTTTCGCGATGATTTTCAGGCATTTCGCGGCGTTGATCTGTTCCGCCGTCGTCGGGCGGGTGCGGTTGATGATCGCATCGGCGTCTTCCGGCCAGTTCGCGGCCGCCGGGTCGTCCGGCCTGATCACGGTATGGCGGGAGGCGAGATAGGCGATGGCGTCTTCCGAGATCGGGTCCAGGATGTATATTTTCATGGCGGAACCGGGTTTCCGATAAATTTAAGTTGCACAGGGACTAGGAAAAAATACTGGCCAAGCCAATGCCTGTCTCGTACCTTTTGGCATTCGGAACGGAAAGAAGCCATAAAAGGTTCGCCGTTCACGGAAACTACAGGCGAAAAACAATGGCCTGAGGATAACAACGGGAGGAATTAAATGCTCAAATCCATGATGGGCGCCGGTCTGGCGTTCGCTGTCGGCTTATCGGTGTCGCTCACCAGCGAAACCGCGATGGCGAAAGTAGAAGGCGATACAATCGTTCTCGGTGCGGCGATTTCGCTGACCGGCAAATATTCAACGAACGGTATCCACACGCAGAACGGCTATGAACTGGCTGTTGACAAGATCAACAAGGCGGGCGGCGTTACCGTCGGCGGCAAGTCATACAAGCTGAAGGTTCAGTATTACGATGACGAATCGACCCCGGCGCGTGGCGCCCAGCTTGTCGAAAGGCTGATCAACCAGGACGGCGTCGACTACATGCTCGGCCCGTATTCGTCGGGCCTGACCAAGGCGATGGCGCCGGTTTCCGAAAAGTACGGCGTGCCGATGGTGGAAGCCGAAGGCGCATCCCGGTCGCTGTTCTCGCAGGGGTATCAGTACCTGTTCGCGGTTCTGTCGACATCGGAACAGTATCTGGCTTCGGCCATTACGCTGGCCGCCGATCAGGCGAAGGAAAACGGTAAAAGTCCGTCCGATATCAAGGTGGCCCTGGCGTTCGAAAACGATCCGTTTTCGCAGGATGTCCGCGCCGGGGTGCTTGAAGACGCCGGCAAGTTCGACATGAAGATCGTCATCGACGACCAGCTTCCGCGCGACCTGTCCGACATGAGCGCGACGCTGACCAAGGTGAAGGCGCTGAAGCCGGATGTACTGATCGTTTCCGGCCATTCCAAGGGCGCCGCCACCGCGGCCCGGCAGATTGGCGAACTGGGAATCGACGTACCGATGATCGCGCTGACTCACTGCGACGCCGCGAAGGTTACGGAAAAGTTCCCGGAAGCCAGCGAGGGCTTCCTGTGCGCCACCCAGTGGTCGCCGACCCTGACATACAAGGACGACCTGTTCGGCACGGCGGCTGAATACCAGGCTGAATTCCAGTCGGTCTACGAAGGTTATGACGCCGGGGTGCCGTATCAGGCAGCCCAGGCTTCGGCCGCGGTCATGGTCTATGCGGATGCCTTCGAACGGGCGAACGACTTCGACAAGAAGGCTGTTCGCGATGCTCTGTCGGCAACCGATCTGCAGACCTTCTACGGCGGCGTGAAGTTCTCGCCGGCCGGCAACAACATCGCAAAGCCGATGGTGTTGTGGCAGATCCAGGATAATCAGTATCAGGTTGTTGCGCCGCCGAAGTGGGCGTCTCACAAGCTGGTCTGGCCGCGCAAGGCTAACTAACTCGGTACCTGTTGTCGTTTCCGCCTCTTTCCCCCAACCGGGAAAGGGGCGGCGGCGCTGCATGCCGTTTGCTGAACCACGTTAGCCGAATCGGAACAACCGATGCTCGACAATATCAATATTCTGCTGATCGCCCCGGCCTTCAACGTCCAGCTTATTCTGGACGGACTGATGATCGGTGCGGTCTTTGCGCTCGCGGCCTATGGCCTGGCGCTGGTCTGGGGCGTGATGAACGTCAAGAACCTGGCCCAGGGCGAATTCGTCATCATGGGCGGCTATCTCGCCTGGTATGCGTCCGCCAATACCGGGCTCAATCCGATGATCTTCCTGATCCCCACCATCGTCGTCATGTTCGGATACGGCTGGGCGATCTATGTGCTGATGATAAGGCGGGTGGTGGAACGCGACATGTTTACCTCGCTGCTCGCCACGTTCGGTCTGGCGATCGTCATGCAGCAAGGGTTGAACATCGCGTTCGGACCGGAGGTTCAGGTCGCCAATGCCGAGCTCGGCACCACACAATTGCTGGACGGCATGGTGGTGTTCCCGAACATCAAGTTCGTCGCCTTTGTTCTGTGCGGCCTGCTGGCCGGCATGGTGGTGATGTTCATGAAACACAGCCGGATGGGCCAGGCGATCCGCGCCACGGCGCAGGATGCCCGCGCCGCCCGGGTGATGGGTATCAATACCGACCGGGTCTACGCCTTCACCTACGCCCTGAACGCCGCCATCTGCGGCGCGGCGGGGGTCATCATCGCGATGATCTGGGTGATCCAGCCGTTCTACGGCGTCACCCACTCGATCCGCTCCTTCGTCATCGTGACGGCGGCGGGTATCGGCAATCTGCCGGGTGTTATTACGGCGGCGCTGGGCCTCGGCCTTGCTGAACAGTATTCGGGTTTCGTGCTCGGGGCTGAATTCCAGCAGGCGACGGTCGTGGTCCTGCTTGTCATGGTGCTGATGTGGCGGTCGTATCAGGCCAGCAGAATGCGGCAGGTCGTCCAATGACGCTGCAGCAGAAAGACGCCGCCCTGCGGGCCGCCGTGCTGGCCTTCGGCATCGTCGCCCCCTTTGTCTTTCCGGCTTACATTCAACAGATCGCGCTGTTGTGGATCATGGTTCTGTTCGCCCTGACCTGGGATTCGATGGGCGGGCAGATGGGCTACAATTCGCTGGGCAACATCTTCTTCTTCGGCGCCGGCATGTATATTTCCGCCGTCGTGCAGATCATGGTCGCCGGCTACGATGTCGGCGACTACACAGCGGCCTTCGGCGCGATCAAGGTCGATATCACCAACACCGTGTATTTCGAAGGGGTCATCCTCGGCATTATTGCGGCTGCGATCGGCTGCGTCTTCCTGGCGTTTATTCTGGGCTTCTGCTTCTTCGGGTTGCGTGGCCCGTATTTCGCCATCGGCACATTGGGTATAGCGCTGTCGGCCGGCGAACTGCTGGGCTCGTGGCGCTGGGTCGGCGGCGGCAGCGGAATTTCCCTGCCGTTGTACCCGAACGATCTCGACCTGATGCCGGGACCGGGCGACGACGAGGCGACATTTTACTACTTCCTGTGTTTCGCCGCTGCCGTTGCGACCTTCCTGTTCTACCGCTGGCTCTACAAGACCCGGTTCGGGCTGGCCCTGAATGCGATCCGCGACGATGAGGAAAAGGCGGAAGGCATGGGCATTCACACCAAACGCTTCAAGTCGGTTGCCTGGGCATGTTCCGCCTTCTTCCTCGGCATTTCCGGCGCCCTGCACGGTAATATCGTGCACTTCATCGAACCGCTGGAAGTCGCGTTTCCGACCATCACCTTCGGGATCTTCATGGTCGCGATGTCGCTTCTGGGCGGCAAGGGCACCCTGTGGGGGCCGATCCTGGGCGCCGTCCTTTTCCATGTCGTGAAGGAAGTCACCTGGACCTATCTTCTGGGCTGGCAGTGGATTGCGCTGGGCATGATCATCATCATCAACGTCGTCTATTTCCAGCAGGGCATTGTCGGCTGGGTGATGGACAAGCGGCCGGAATGGTTCGGCATTGTTGTTGAGAAGAAGGAGCCTGCGGAATGAATACGGGCGTTCTTCAGAATGATGCCGTCATCGAGGTTACTGGCGTTTCCAAGGCATTCGGCGGGGTGGTCGCCAACAGCAAGGTTTCGCTGAAGGTGAAACGCGGCGGCATTACCGGGCTGATCGGCCCGAACGGCTCCGGCAAGACGACCCTGTTCAATTCCATTGTCGGGTATCATCCGATCGATGAAGGCTCGATCACCTTCGAAGGCCGGGAAATCTCGAAAATGCGGGTGCAGGAAATCGCCAGGCTGGGCCTGTTGCGCACGTTCCAGCAGACCCGCATCTACGGCAAGATGAATTGTGTCGAGAACATGCTGATCAGCATTCCGCACCGCAAGGCGAAATTCATCGACATGTTCGGCCTGTATACCAAAGCCGACCGCGACAAGGCGGAATCCCTGCTGAACTATGTCGGCCTGTACGAAAAGCGGCTGCTGCGGTCGGGCGATCTGTCCTTCGGCCAGCAGAAGCTGCTTGAATTCGCCATGGCGCTGATGAACGAACCGACGGTTCTGCTGCTCGACGAGCCGACCGCCGGCATCAATCCGACGCTGATCAACGGCCTGATTGACCGGCTGAAGCGGGCGAACACCGACTTCGGCATTACCCTGCTGATTATCGAACACAACATGCGGGTCATCATGAACATGGCCGATACAGTGTATTGCCTGGCGCACGGCGAGGTGCTCGCCGAAGGCCCGCCGGAAGACCTGCAAAACGATCAGCGTGTTATCGACGCCTATCTTGGCGCTCATTAGGGGGTGTGCACAAATGAGTGACGAGACGGAAAAGAAAAAGGCCTCCGGTTACCATATGGGCAACGTCGAAACGGTGATTTCCGTTGAAGACGTCAACAAGCAGGCCAAGGCGATGTCGGAAACCGTCGATATCGGCACGATCGCGGCGCTGGCGAACAACGATCCTTACCTCACCATCGAGAATCTGCGCGCCGGCTACGGCAAGATGCAGATCCTGCACGATGTCAATCTGCAGGTCGCGAAGGGACAGTCGCTGTGCCTGATCGGGCCGAACGGCGCCGGCAAGTCGACCATCCTTCACTCGATTTTCGGATTCACGAATATCTTTTCGGGTTCGATCAAGGTGGGCGAGGGGGCAAACAAACGCGACGTCACCAAAATGACGTCGAACCGCAAGCTGAAGGAAGCCGGCATCGCCTATATCCTGCAGGACAAGTCGGTGTTTCCGAACATGACGGTAGAGGAAAACCTGTGGATGGGCGGGTACCTGATGAACAACCCGTCGGACGCCAAGATCGCGGCCGAAAAGGTGTTCGACAAGTATGACCGGCTGGCGGCGCGCCGCAAACATCAGGCAAAGGTGCTGTCGGGTGGCGAACGGCGGCTGCTGGAGATTTCCCGTGCACTGGTGATGAATCCGGAAGTTCTGCTTGTCGACGAACCGTCGATCGGGCTGGAGCCGCGCTTCATCGACATGGTGTTCGAAATTCTCGACGATCTGCAGCACGCCGAAGGCAAGACCATCGTGATGGTCGAACAGAACGCCAAGAAGGGCCTTGAATTCGCCGATATCGGCTATGTGCTGGTCTCCGGCGAACTCGCCATCGCGGGGCGCGGCGACGACCTGCTTCAGAACGAGGATGTCGGGCGGCTGTTCCTGGGTGGGTAGATTATTCAAACAGACTGGCGATGTTTCGGGACGCATGAAGAATGCGTTCTATCCGAACGCTTTCATCATTTAGCGAATAGAAAATCAGGTAGCGGTCCTGAACGATCATTCTGATTCCGGGGCCAATGTCATTTCTCAACGGCGCGGCAAGTGGCGTGGCGTCCAGCACTTCGCACCGGTTCCTGATTTTCCGGATAAAAGCGACGGCGCGGGAAGGGTTGTCCGCAGCAATATAATCACCGATGGATTCAAGATCGCGCTGGGCTGCCGGTGAAATGACAACCGGCACACATCAGTCCTGACGGTCGGCGAGGGCGCGATACCGGTCTTCCAGCCGGTCCAGAACCTTTTCGGCAGGCGCGCCGGGTCCGCTTTCAATCCCGGCTCGTACATAGTTGCGCAGATCGTCCAGCGATACCGTTTCCGGCAGTTCTGTGTTCTGCACATGATCCAGGCCTTGCTGAACGCGGGCGATGTATGCCTCGGTCGGCGTTTCGGAAAACCCCGCGCTAACGCTTTCAACCAGTTCGGTCCGCAGGCTGTGGCGTTCCTTCTCCCGCCGGATCAGGCTGCGCACATATTCGCTGCTTGTCGTGTAGTCGCCGGTCGCGACCTGTTCGTCGACAAAGGCTTTCAACTCGTCGGTGAGGGAGATGTTCATTGTGGTCATGACAGGATTTTACAAAAATTGGCAAAAATTAGCAAGAACGCTGGGCCGCTTCCATGCCGACTCCGGGTTGATAATCGAACAAACCGCGATAAACTCCCAGCAGACGTCGAATATTTCCGTGCCTCTCAGGAAGGCCGTTTCCCAATCACAGGAGAATCCAATGCAGGCAGGGTCGCTTGTCGCGGGAACGCTGCGCGCTGCGCAATTCGTTCTTCTTTTCATGGCGGGGCTGGTCCTGGCCGGCTGCGTCACCAATGTGCAGCAGGCGCGGAACACCGGGCAGACATCGGGCGTTGTCGCCGACGCCTCGACCGACGGTCTCGACTACAAATCGATGGCCGCGCAGGACCATATCACCGCCTGCGACATCCTGCTGAACGCGCGGCATTACGGGGCGCTGAATACCTGCATCGAGGTCCTTGAAACCCGCGCCTTCGTCGATCCGTCCGCCTTTACGGTCGGCCTCGTCGAACTGACCCCGGCCTATTACAGATCGGCGATTTCGCTGCTGAAGGCGAAACGAAGCCTCGATCTCGGCGACTATCCGGAGGCGGTCGCCGAAGGCAGGAATGTCATCGCCATCGCCGACCGCAAGGAGGCCTATTTCCAGATCAACAGCGGCATCAGCGCGCTGCAGGGACTGTTCAGTCTGGGCACCCAAACGCCGAACGATCCCGATTCGGAATCCCAGAATCGGACACGGGAACTGATCACGGCGCAGGCCTACGGGACGATGGCGGTGGCCTATAACGCGCTGGGCGACCCGGCTTCGCTTGAAACGGTTCGACAGGCGTTGAAGGATATTTACAGCCAGCAGCTTATCAGCGACCAGAACATGGCGGTCGAGTATGTGAAGCGCAATCTTGCGCTCAGCTATTTCACCGCCGGTGAGTATGAAACCAGTTACGAATGGCTGATGCGGGATGACCGCACCGGCCTGATGAAGTTTGTCGACAGCACCTCAGGCGCACTCGACAGCGCGACCAAACCGCTACAGGAAGCCTTCGCCTTTCCGATTCTGGGTGCATCGACCGACGATGTGGATTTCATCAATTCCCTGCCGACGAAATTTCAGCTTTGCGTCACGACGCTGGAAACCGACCGGCTGGACCTGTCGAAAACCTGTTTTTCGGATCTTCTGAACGACCGCCGCAGCCTGGCCTTCGGCGAGTATCTGTTCGGCAGCCACTACGGCATGGCGCGGATCGCCCGGCAGGAAGGTGATATTGCCACGGCGAAAAAACATCTGGCGGAAGCGATCAATCTGGCTGAAGGCCAGCGGGCCTCGATTGTAACCGAGCAGCACAAGCTGGGCTTTGTCGCCGACAAGCTGGATGTCTACCGCGATATGATCGAACTGCTGCTGCAAAGCGGCGATCATCCGGCGGCGCTGGAATATGTCGAACGCGCCAAATCCCGCGCGCTGATCGATCTGCTGGCGTCGCGCGACGGTCTGACGGGCGCGGTAACGGAAGTCACCGTTTCGGGTGAGGGCGCGGAACGAAACCGGCTGCTGTCCACGTTGAAGGAAATCGAAACGAAGGAGCGAATCGGCTCGATGGAGCGCACCCGGTCGGCAACGCTTACCGCCGAACGGCAGTCGGTGCTGCAACGGTTGCAGCAGCTCGAACCGAAAACCATCGCCCTGGTGCAGGTGGAAAAACCCGATCTGGCGGCGATCCGCGGCGAACTCGCCGCCAACGAAACCATGCTGGTGTATTACGGATCGGGCGATGCGCTTTACGGGTTCGCGCTGGATAACCGGGGCGTTGTCGCCAGACAGTTGGATGGCGAAAACCTTGATATTCTGGTCACCGAATTTCGCGAACAGATCATGCGGGCCTCGGGCGCCGGCTACCAACGGCGCGGCGAACAGCTTTATCGGCGACTGATCGCGCCATTCGCGCAGCGCATCGCCGGCCGGTCGCTGGTCATCGTCCCCCATGGCAAGCTGCACTACCTGCCGTTTGCGGCCCTGTATGACGGGCAGCGGCATCTGATCGAAAGCCGCGCCATCCGGGTTCTGCCCAGCGCCAGCGTTCTGCAATACGTCGATGCGCAGCCGGTCGCCTCTCCGGCGCTGCTGGCGCTCGGCAATCCGGCTTTGTCCGATCCGGGGCTGGACCTGCCGGGGGCGGAAATCGAAACCCGCACGATTGTCGATGGCTGGGGCGCGGCGGAAGCCTATCTGCGTGGTCAGGCGACCGAAACCACCTTCAAGACCGAAGCCGGCCGCTATGGATACCTGCATCTCGCCAGCCACGGCGTGTTCGACAGCGCCCGCCCGCTGCAGTCGCGGCTGCTGCTGACCGGCGATAGCGCGAATGACGGGGCGCTGACGGTGCGGGAAATCTACGATCTGTCGCTGTCGGCCGATCTGGTGACCCTCAGCGCCTGCGAAACGGCTCTGGGCGATATCGCCAATGGCGACGATGTCATCGGCCTGAACCGGGGATTCTTCTATGCCGGCGCGCGGTCCATCGTTTCCAGCCTGTGGGTGGTGTTGGATGCGTCGACGGAAAAACTGATGAAGGCCTTCTACAGCCACCTGAAAACATCGGACAAGGCGCAGGCCCTGCGGCAGGCGCAGCTTGAAACCGCCGCCGACTATCCGCATCCGTTCTACTGGTCGGCCTTCCAGCTTTCCGGCGCGCTTTAGGCCAGGACGCCGATGGACCGGTAGTATTTTTCCAGCTCGTCGGCGACACGGTCGGACGCCTCGATCATGATGGCGTGTTTCAGCCCGTCGAGAATAACCAGCTCCGAGCTTGGCAGGGCGGCGTCGATCAACCGGTTGAGGCGCGGGTTGCACGCGCCGTCCAGTTCGCCGGTCAGAACCAGCGATGGCGCGGTCACCTCATGCAGCCAGGGCGCCATTTCCGTCGTCGCGTAGATGTCGAAGACCTGGAACCACACGTCTTCCGGCGTTGTCATCACCTGTTCGATGCGGCGGTCAATGGCGTCCGGGTTCGCCTGCACGAAATCGTCGGTGAACCAGCGGTCGATCAGGGCAGTCAGCACCGGTTCGATGCCTTTCTGCCGCATCGCCGCGACCACGCCCTGCACCTTCGCGGCATCGTCGTCGGTACGGAAGGCGGCGGTGGAGAGTATGCCGAGCGACAGGATGCGATCAGGGTGCAGAAGCGCATAGCGCGGGCCGATCATGCCGCCCAGCGAGTGGCCGATAACATGGATCTTCTCGTAGCCCAGCTTGCCGCGCAGGGCTTCCAGATCGGCGACAAGATCGTCGAGACCGAAGGGCAGGGACGGTATCGGGCTGTCGCCGTGGCCCCGCAGATCGTAGCGAATACAGGTGAAGCGGTCCTGCAGGCGTTCGGTGATGCGGTCCCAGGTCGCGCGCCGCGACCCGATGCCGTGCACCATGAACAGCGGCGGTCCGTCGCCGGAAACCGTATAGGCGCAGTCGATTGCCGTCATGGTCACGCCACCTTCTTTATTGATTTCAGATGCGGCATGACATCTTCCGCCAGCCGGTGCATGCCGTCCATCACCCGCGCGCTCTCGAAGCCGAGATTGCAGGTGACGATGACCTCGTCGATGCCGAGTTCCGCATATTCCGCCAGCCGGTCGACGGCTTCCGGTGCGGTGCAGGCGATCAGGCTTTTGCCCAGTTCTTCCGCCGTCTGTTCGCGTGGCAGCTTTTCGATCATGCCGTTTTTCACGATGCCCGGCCCGGTGAACACGTTGTCGAACTGGCTGTAGTAGATGTGGGCCTGTTCGATGAAGTCGCGGGCTTCGGCGTCGTTGGCTGCGACATGCATGCCGCGTTGCAGGGAAAGCCGCAGGTGTTCGCCCGCCTCGCCCAGCTCCTCCTTGGCCTTGCGGAACGCGCCGACCTGTTCCTTCAGGTGGTCATGGCCGCCGGATAGCGGGGTTGTCTGAATGTGGAAGCCGCGCTTGGCGCTGTGGTAGATCGCCGGCGGCACCAGCGCGGCAAGCTGCATGCGGATCGGCTGCATCGGCCTTGGCATGATGGTGATCGGATTGAACTTGTAATACTGCCCGTCGGCGGCGACTTCCTCTTCCGATAGCAGGCGCAGCAACAGGTTCAGGGTCTCGTCGAACTTTTCTCGGGAGTCCTCGATCGGGCTGCCGAGGCGCGCCATTTCGTAGGCGAACGCGCCGCGCCCGACGCCGAGCACCAGCCGTCCGTCGCACAGCATGTCGGCCTGGACGATCTCGCCGGCAAGCATCCGCACATCGTGCAGCGGCAGCACCGAGACGGCGGTGACGAAATCGACATGCCGGGTCAGGTTGGAGAGCTTCACCGCCATCTGCAGCGGCGATGGCAGGTTAAGGATATTCACCAGATGATGTTCCGGAAGGGCGACGCCGCGATAGCCAAGCCGGTCGGCCAGAACCGACTGCTCGATCATGTCGTCGTACAGGCGTTTGCCGCCGTAATCCTTGTCCTTGTGGTAGCAGCCGAGGAAGTGGCAGAAGTCCATGATATCCCTACCGAAATCGAGAAAGTTCAATTTTTTCGATAATTAGGGTAGAAAGAAAAGAATCATAAAGAAAACGAATTATTCTGCACAGAAAGTTCGAAAAAATCGAACTTGGAGAAGTCATGAACGTCACCGTGCTGAGAACCTTTCTGGAGGTGGTCGAAACCGGCAATCTGAATCGCGCCGCCGACCGGCTGAACGTCACCCAGTCCACCGTCACCCAGCGCATCAACATGCTGGAACAGCAACTGGGCGAGGCGCTGATCAACCGCCGCAAGTCAGGCGCGGAGCTGACCTCCGCCGGGTTCAAGTTCAAACGCTATGCCGAGCTGATGCTGCGCAACTGGCAACAGGCACGGCATGAAATCTCGTTGCCGGAAACCAATGACTCGATTCTGAACATCGGCTGTCATTTCGATCTGTGGGATCATGTCGCGCAGAACTGGCTCGACGATATCCGGCTTCATCACCCAACTGTTGCATTGTCGGTCTGGGGCGGCGAGCAGACGGATATGGATCGCTGGATCACCAGCGGCCTTGTCGATGCCTGTCTGTGCTTCGCGCCGAAGGTTCAGGAAAACGCACTGGTCGAGACACTGTTCGACGAAGAGCTGATTCTGGTGTCGTCGGAACCCTGCGACGAATCCTACCCGCATCCGCCGTATCTTTACACAGACCTGGGCGACTCCTTCCGCCGGCAGCATGCGGAAGCCTATCCGCAGGCGATGGCGCCGTCGCTGACCTTCGGCACGGCCCGGTTCGCCATCGACCATCTGGTGAAGCAGGGCGGAGCAGGCTATGTGCCGGCCTCGATGGTGAAGGAATCCCTAAGGCTGCTCGAACTCTTCACCGTCGAGGGTGCACCGGTTTTCACCCGCCGGGTCTATCTGGTCGCCAACGAGCGGCTGCCCGACCGGCTGGACTGGATCAAGGGCTCGGTGTTGCGGCTGGCTATGCGGATGCAGAACGGGCCGGTGAAGAAGAAAAAGTGATGCGGCCGCCGGATCAGGTCCTGTGAGAACTGACATTGCCGGCCAACTTTATACTTCACGCATGGCGCCTTACGTATGGACACCCGCGAATGCTGGTGAGAAGCTAAGGCAGACGTGTTCGACAGGCACATTTTCTGTGGGCCTTGTTGCAGGGGCTTTACAGGGATGAAACTTCAGAAAGACGGATATGGCGCGAAGGCGCTGGTATCGAACATTGCTCTGGGTCTGACGGATGGGCTTGAAAGCGCGCTGTGGTCCTATGTGTTCGCGACAATTGTTTTTGCCGGCGCCTTGTCGATTTACGTGCCGGTCGGATTGTGGATCATTCTCGCCGGCTGGGCCGTGGTCAGTATCTTTGTCGCACTGACCAGCTACATAAAAATCCATTTTGTATCGATTGACGAGCAGGCTGTCGTTATCCTTGGCTCCATCGGCGTCCTGCTTGCGGCCGATTTCGGTGCGGACGCCGCGACCGCCAGGGGGCTGGCGACGATGCTGGCTATCATGGCAGCGACTACGTTCGCCATCGCTTTCATGTTGTTTGCCGCAGCACGGTTACGCTTCTCCCGATTGCTTGAGATACTGCCTTATCCGGTTATCTGCGGCTATATGGCGGGGATCGCCTGGCTTTTGCTGGATGCTGCGGTGTCGATCTCGACCGGGATACCGATATCGAAGGATCTGCTGAACATCCTGCTGGTCGATAACAACCTCATCAAACTCGTAATGGCGGTGATCGGCGGGCTGGGCATGATTGCCTTTACCCGGGGGATCGATCGCGCCTGGGCATTGCCGGCCATCAGCCTGATTATCGTGGCGCTGTTTTATGCGGTGGCCTTTGCCAATGACATGTCGATTGAAGCCCTTGTGGCAGGCGGCTGGGTCTACGATGTGCAGCTGCAGAGCAGTGACGTGCCGGCGGTGCTGCTGGGCCTGACATGGGCTGACGTCGATATCGGGTTTATCGTCTCTGTCCTGCCGCAAATTCTGACGATTGTGTTTCTGACCATGCTTAACAGTTCGATAAATCTTTCCATTCTGGCGGGGGAAAATCCTGAAAAACCGTTTCGGTCGACTGAAGAAATGGCAGGGATGGGGGGTGGCAACTTGCTGCTTGGTTTCATCGCCTGCCCACCGGGATACTCCGATGCGGTGATGTCGATCATGTACAAGAAGTTCGGCGCGACCACCCGATGGGTGATGCTGGCTTCCAGCTTCGTCTGTCTGGTGGCCCTGTTCGCCGGAACGTCAGTCATCAGCTATATGCCTAATGTCCTGCTCTGTGCTTCCATTCTGCTGTTTTCGTTCCTGATGTTCTACGACTGGCTGTATGCCAATGTGCGCACATTCACGCCGCTGGACTATTCCATTGTCTGCATTATTCTTGCGTCTGTTATCGGCTTCGGATTTATCGAAGGGATCGTGGTGGGCGTATTTCTCACGGTGATCCTTTTTGTGCTGCGCTACAGTATGATTTCGTCCGTACAAGGGCGATACACTTTAAAAGATCATCGAAGCTCCGTCGAACGATCAACCTCCTCCAACCTTTTGCTCAATCGGCATGGTAATGAGGCCTTGGTTTATACATTGCGGGGGTTTCTGTTTTTCGGCACCGCGAATTCTGTGCGTGATGTTATCCGGGAAGACATTGCCAACGGTGAATACGAGGTCATTCTTCTGAATTTCAGGCGCGTCACCGGGATCGATGTATCGGCCCTTAATACATTTCGGCATATCAGGGAATACTGCGATGCAACGGGCGTTGTGTTGTTGATTTCGGGTGCCTCTGAAGAGATCGAAAAGAAGCTGTTACTCTGCAGGATTGTCAGTGATACGGGCCTCAATGCCGATATTTTCAACGATGCGGATTATGCACTCGAACGAATGGAAGAAATTCTCCTGGCAAAATATGCCGATGAAAATCTGCCCGTCTCGGTCATCGACCATCTGGCAAGCATCCTGGGGTCGAAACCCAAGGCGCAGGCCTTGTTCGGGATAATGGAGAGAGTCGACCTTGCGAAAGGAGAGACCCTGTTTCGTCAGGGGGAGGCAGATAACGGGTTTTTCCTTCTGGAATCCGGAAGCATGGCGGCCTCAATCGAGATTGGCGAGGGGCGGACAAAGCGGATCAAGAAGTTCAATGCCGGTTCCATCATCGGCGAAATCTCTCGCTATCTCGTGACCAGAGAGCGGACGGCAACGGTTGCCGCGTATGAAAATGCCGTTCTGTATCACGTGAACCCGACAAAACTTGATGGGCACACGGGTAACGAACCTGAACTGCTGGTCATTATACATGAACTGGTTGCCCGAACGCTGAGCGTGCGGATCGACTACATGAACAGCCGGCTGATGCGGGAACTGCCGTAACGACGGAACCGGGCGCTGCTTATTCCGCCGGCAGATAGTCGACCACGGTTCCGATTGCCCGGTCGACGTATTCTTCTTTCTGGCCGGCAGGGGCGACATAGTGGATGGCGGATTCTGCATCCTCGCGGCTGCCGCCGCGCATTAGAAGCCAGGCCGCGAGATACTGCGAGGCAAGGCTTCCGCCGGGTCTATCTGGTCGCCAACGAACGCATTGCCGATAAGCTGGATTGGTTTAACGGTTCCGTCCTCCGGCTGACCGGCCGGCTGCGGGAAGCCCCGCCGAAGAAGAAAAAGTAGCGGGGGCGGAGCCAGCCGTGCCGCCAGGTTCAGCCGGCAACCGGTTTGAAAGACTTCAATCTTTTGCGGATTCGTCCCGTCAGGAAACGGTCGGAGACCGCCCACATGAATTCCAGCGCCTTTTCGGAATTTATGCTGTCGGGCGAAACGCCGAGCCGCACCCAGTAACCATCGATCAGTGTGGAAATTTCTTCTGCAGCAGCCTGAGCTTCATCAGGAGGTAGGAGTTCTTTAAGGTTGAACATCAGATTGCTGTAAAGCCTGTGTTCAATCATGCGCTGCAAACGAATGAAATCCAGGTTGAATGGAACCCGAGCCAGAAACGAAATCCAGGCATAGGCATTTTCTTTCGTATACTGTTCCTTCCGGAAATTTGCGTTCAGAACGATCAGGTGTCTGTCGATCGGATCTTCCACCCCGGGCATGGCCTGTGCGAGGTAGGTTCTCATATCGCCGTACAGGACACGGATGCTTTCTGCCAGAAGCGCATCCTTGCCGGAAAAGTGATGATGCAGATAACCGATGGAAAATCCGGCGCGTTTTGAAATTTTGGATATTGTCGCGCTTTCGAAACCGGATTCTGCGATCACATCGCGAATAGCCTCCACCAACTCACGTCGCCGCATTTCTCGGATGCTTTTTCGCGCCATTCGTTCACACCAGTTCTGTCTGACATTGGCTTGGTATCTCAATGCGTAACGGTAAACGGCTCGGAACGCTTTAAAAAGATATTTGAAAAATTAAAAATAATAAAAAAATTGAAAAAGTTTCAATTTATAATATTATGCCGTTGGTATCGTGATCCGAACCGGAAAAATGTCGGTTCAGCCGTGCATGATAGGTGATGGGAAAACAAAGTCAGGAGAAACCGTTATGAAAAAATTACTCTCGATAGCCGGTCTGATAATGGCTTGTTTGACAGGCAGTGCGCATGCCGATTTTGTCAAACTGAGTGACGAACTGACGATCCACTACGAGCAATCGGGTAACGGCGATGTCGCTATTGTGTTTATTCCGGGCTGGACCATGTCAACGGAAGTATTTGAACACCAGTTGAAGCATTTTGAAGGCTCGGAGAAGTTCACGGCCATTGCTTATGATCCTCGAGGGCAAGGCCAATCGAGCAAACCAATGGAAGGTCATACCTATCAGCAGCATGGACGTGATCTTGCCGCGTTTATGCAGAAGCTTGACCTGCAAAATGTCATATTGGCGGGTTGGTCATATGGTGTGACGGAACAACTGGCTTATTTGAACCAGTTCGGTGCTGAAAACCTGCGAGGCATGGTTCTTATCGACACAGGGCCGGACATTGCCGGTGAGAGTTACGACGAATGGGTCTGGTACCTTCGCGATGATTCTGATGAATATTCTCGCTGGTTTACTGAAGGTATAATCGAATCCCGACAAAGTGTTATCACCGAATTCGGAAAGTGGATGCTGGAAGACCCGTCGCCGGAGAATTTGGCATGGGTGGAAGCAATAGCGCTGAACACCCCCTCTACCGTTGCTTCGGTTCTTAACGCTACCGGGTTCTATCTTGACTATTCTGAAGACCTTGTGAGCCTGGAAGGACAAATTCCTCTGCTCTATGTTGTCCGTGAAGACTGGAAAAGTGTAGCGGAACCCTGGATCAAGTCGAATACACCCAGTGCCAAGTCAGCCTTTTTCGGCAAACATCTAATGTTCTGGGAACGCCCGGAGCAGTTCAATGCCGTTCTGGACGACTATCTGGCCCAGTTCTAAATCGGGAAACCGGGTAACTGTTGACCCTGCTTTGAATGCCGGGGGTCGGATTTTTAGCGCGTATCGAGGGATCGATGTCACGAGTGGTCAGGAAAGATACCCTTTTTCCTGCAGATAGGCGATGATCTGGTCGGCGGCTTCCTCGGCGGTTGCCTTGGTGGTGTCGACCCTGACTTCCGCCGCCAGCGGTTCCTCATACGGGCTATCGATGCCGGTGAAGTTCTTGATCTCGCCAGCCCGCGCCTTCTTGTACAGGCCCTTCACATCGCGCTGTTCGGCGACGTCCAGCGGCGTATCGACGAACACCTCGACGAATTCATTCTGTTCAACAAGGCTGCGCGCAAGCTGTCGTTCCGACCGGAACGGCGAGATGAAGGACACCAATACCAGCAGGCCGGAATCGACCATCAGTTTCGCCACTTCGCCGACCCGGCGGATGTTTTCCACCCGGTCCGCATCGGTGAAACCGAGATCGCGGTTCAGCCCGTGCCGCACATTGTCGCCGTCGAGCAGGGTCGTGTGCCGGCCCATCAGATAGAGCTTCTGTTCCACGATATTGGCGATGGTGGATTTGCCGGATCCGGACAGGCCGGTGAACCACAGCACCGCCGGCTTCTGCGATTTCGCCGTCGCCCGCGCCTGTTTCTCGACCGTTATCGCCTGCAGGTGAATGTTCGATGCGCGGCGCAGGGCAAACCGGATCAGACCCATGCCGACCGTGTTGTTGGTCAGCCGGTCGATCAGGATGAAAGAGCCGGTCTCGCGGTTGTCGCGGTAGCCGTCGAACGGGATGGCGCGGTCGAGCGACAGGTTGCAATTGCCGATCTCGTTAAGCTCCAGCGTGTCCGCCGCCAGTTCCTCCATCGTATTGACGTTCACCTTGTAGCGCGGCTTGGCCAGCATTGCGGTGACGGTGCGCCCCTGCGTCTTCATCATATACGGGCGGCCCGGCAGCATTTCCTCTTCCGACATCCACAGGATGCGGGCGCGGAACTGGTCGGATACCTCGCAGGGCAGGTCCGCCGCCGCCAGCATGTCGCCGCGCGAGACGTCGATCTCGTTGTCCAGCGTGATGGTGACGGACTGGCCGGCCACCGCCTCTTCCAGGTCGCCATCCATGGTGACGATGCGGCTGACCGTGCTTTGCTTGGCGGACGGCAGCGCCTTCAGGGCGTCGCCCGGGCGCACCACGCCGGAAGAAATACGACCGGAAAAGCCGCGGAAATCGAGGTTCGGGCGGTTCACCCATTGCACAGACATGCGGAAAGGCTTCGACTGGTCGTCGGCGTCGACCGCGACGGATTCCAGATATTCCAGCAGCGCCGGCCCCTGATACCACGGCATGTTCTTGCCCCGGTCGATCACCATGTCGCCGGCCAGCGCCGAGACAGGAATAACCGTGATGCTTTCGAATTCCATGTCTTTGGCAAAGGTACGGTAGTCTTCGTCGATCTCGTTGAAGACATGCTGTGAATAGTCGACCAAATCCATCTTGTTGATGCAGACCACGACATGCTTCACGCCCAGCATGGAGGTGATGAAGCTGTGCCGGCGGGTCTGGGTCAGCACGCCGCGCCGCGCGTCGATCAGCACCACGGCAAGGTCGGCGGTCGACGCGCCGGTCGCCATGTTGCGGGTATACTGTTCGTGACCCGGCGTGTCGGCGACGATGAATTTTCGGGTGTCGGTGGAAAAGAACCGGTAGGCGACATCGATGGTGATGCCCTGTTCGCGTTCGGCGGCGAGACCATCCACCAGAAGGGCGAAATCGATTTGCTCGCCCTGCGTGCCATGTTTTTTCGAGTCGGTTTCCAGCGCGGCGAGCTGATCCTCGAAGATCATCTTCGATTCATACAGAAGCCGGCCGATCAGGGTGGACTTGCCGTCGTCAACGGAGCCGCAGGTGATGAACCGCAGCATGTCCTTGTTCTGATGCCTGGTCAGGTAGCCTTCGATATCGGTGGAGATTTCTTCTGAACGGTATTCCATCTAGAGCTCTCCTGATGAAATCGGGGCCAATTCTGTTTCCGTTTTGGGGCGATCAGCCAACAGGAATGACGCGTAGCGCGATGCCATTGTATCGGGTAAGCGTCTTGACGCATTGGATGTCCGCCAAAACGAAACCCTAAAGGAACGAGCGCTTTTGTCCCGCCACTGCGTTATTTGTCCTTGAATATGCACAAGCATGTCCTTCGTCCTCATTCCTTGTGGCGAAACAAAATCGCTTCGTCAGAATGGCTCGGATTTCATCTGGAGGGCTCTAAAAATACCCATCCTGCTTTTTCTGTTCCATCGAGGCGCCGGCATCCTTGTCGATTACCCGCCCCTGGCGTTCCGATGTCTTGGTCAGCAGCATTTCCTGAATGATACCGGTCAGCGTCGTCGCTTCGGATTCGATCGCCCCGGTCAGCGGGTAGCAGCCGAGCGTTCTGAACCGCACCATCTTTTCGACCGGTTTCTCGCCCGGTTCCAGCGGCATCCGGTCGTCATCCACCATGATCAGCGTGCCGTCGCGTTCGACGACCGGGCGTTTCGCCGCGAAATACAGCGACGGCAGGGGAATGTTTTCCAGATAGATGTACTGCCAGATATCAAGCTCGGTCCAGTTGGACAGCGGAAACACGCGAATGGATTCGCCGGGCTTCTTGCGGGCGTTGTACAGGCTCCACAATTCCGGCCGTTGGTTCTTCGGGTCCCAGCGGTGCTGTGCCGACCGAAACGAGAAAATGCGTTCTTTGGCGCGGGATTTTTCCTCGTCGCGCCGCGCGCCACCGAAAGCGGCGTCGTATTTGTATTGGTTGAGCGCCATTTTCAGCGCCTGGGTCTTCATGATGTCGGTATGATCGGCCGACCCGTGGGTGAACGGTCCGACGCCTTTATCGACCCCTTCCTGATTGATGAAGACTTTCAGGTCGAGACCATAGCGCTTCGCGGTTTCCTCGCGAAACTTGATCATCTCGCGAAACTTCCAGGTCGTATCGACATGCAGGAACGGGAAGGGCGGCTTCGACGGGTAGAACGCCTTCAGCGCCAGATGCAGCATCACCGAGCTGTCCTTGCCGATGGAATACAGCATGACCGGGTTTTCGGCCTCGGCGGCGACTTCACGCATGATGTGAATGGCCTCGGCTTCAAGCCGTTGCAGATGGGTCAGTTTGATCATGGCGTCACTATCCGGCGCTGGATGGGCAGGGGTTCAACTGGCCGGGTTTTACGCGGTGACAGGGCGTTTTACAACAAGCGGAATGCCGGTTCGGTTCAATGCCCGATATGGAAGAAATGCGATATCCGGTCGAACAGATGCTGCGACAGCGACGCGGTCGCGCTTTCCTTGTCCTTCTGGCTCTGATTCTGCTTGTTCTGGTTCGCCATCTGGCGTTCCGCCAGCGTGCGGCTGAGATGTTCGACAAGTTTCGGCCGGGCCTTCAGCATCGGCTCGATTTCGTCCTTGGTGATTTCGTAAACCACGGAATCCAGCGCCGGCACCACGGTCGCGGCCCGGTTCGCGCCGGTCAGCAGCGACATTTCGCCGAAGAACGACCCGGCGGATAACTGGCCGACGACGGATTCGGTGCCGCTGCCGTCGCGGATCACGACATTCAGCACGCCTTCCTTGACGATAAACAGCGACTGGCCGGGTTCGTCCTGCGTTACCACCGCCTGGCCGGTCTTGCAGAAGGTGCTCTTGATCCGGTCGGTGATGCGCTTGATCTCGTCTTCCTGCAGGGCGTCGAACAGGCCGATCCCGGTAACGAATTGCCGTTTCGCGCCTTCCTCGTCGTCCCAGGCGGCGATATGGGCCGGCCGCGACAGTTCCACCCGCTGTGCCGGTACGTCGAGACCGGCGTAGTTCAGGTTGCGCTGCACGTTCCGCAGCACCTGATTGACGATCGGCCTTTCGCGGTTGACGTCCGCAATCCAGAACCGCATCAGCCATTTGATGCCGCGTTCGGTAAACTCGCCGGCCATGACGTCCGGTGAGCGCGGTATCGAGCGAAGTTCCGGTATTTCGCGAACCGCGGCCAGAAGAACCCGTTCGGCCTGCGCCGCCGGCACCCTGTAATCGAGGGTGAATTCCACGGTTACCCTGTAGAACCGGTTCGGCAGGCTGTAATTGTGAAAGGCTTCCACCCCCAACTGGCTGTTCGGCACGACGATGATGATTTCATCCAGTGTCTGAAGGCGGGTCGCCCGCCAGTTCATGTCGATCACGCGGCCGACATCGTAGCCTTCGACCTTGATCCAGTCTCCCGGTTTCAACGGTCTTTCGAGGCCAATGGCGATGCCTGTGAAAATGTCGGATATCATGTACCGCAGGGCAAAACCGATGATCGCGATCGCAATGCCGGATGTCGTCAGCAGGCCGGACAGCGGCAAATCGAAGACCGATCCGGCAATGATGCAAAAGACGACGATCCAGACGAACCACGATGTAATATCTTCCAGCAGCCGGGGGACGGGATGGCCGGTGCGGTGGCGAATCCAGCCCTCCCATACGAACAGGGTCAACGACCGCGATACCAGCAGGCCGATACCCATCCAGAACAGGACGTTGACGGCGTGATGCAGATGGCTTGCGTGATCGGTGTGCAGGGTGACGCCGGCCCAGTTCAGAAATTCCGGCCAGAATTCCTCGACGGCCGCCATCGCCACGACGAATCCCAACGGCGGCAGGATGCGCAGCACGCGGCTTGCCATCGTACCGTGGTCGTGGCCGATTTGCGGATCCGGATTGTCGTTACTGCGATTCATATCGTTACGGTACTGTCCGCGCCCTGCGACGGACGCTTGTTATGATGTTATGCGATTGTGCGGTTTCCTCCCCCGCGCACCGGCCGGCAGATGCCGGTTTTCGGCGATGACCAATTGAACCGGCATTATGGACGAAAAGGCAAGCGGTGAATTCCCCGGCGCAATCGTCGTGCAGCCTAGGTCAGCGGCCCCGAACAGGTTTCGCCGAGATGGGTCACCGTCACGGTGGTGCGCTTTGCCATTTCCAGCCCGACATTGCTGGCGCCATTGGTATCGACGCCGCGATGCAGGAAGGCGTAGCCCATGATCAGGCCCGCAGCTTCCGTACGATCGATGCCTTCGTCGAGGTTGAGAAACTTGGCGATGACCGCCTCACGCACGGTCTCGCAGCTCTTGCCGTCGAGAACGCCGACAGTTTGCACGGTGATGTTCAGGTCGATCCGGCCTGCCGCAAGTTCCGGATTCACGAACCCGTTCAGAATCGCATTGTTGCGAAAACCGTACCGATCGACCACCCGGTCCAGCCGCTGGCGCAGGTAAACGATACCGAGGTCATACAATGTTGCTTCTTCGGTGCGAAGCGCGTCGATGACATTGTAGGAAGCCGCGCGGGCGGGCAACGCGGCGGCCAGAGCAAGAAACAGGCTGCCGCAAACGGCGAGCGCCAGGGGGAATGATCTGTTTTTCATCGGGTGTCCCTCAATCCGGTTTGTTCGGAACCGGTTTCGGTTATTCGCTTTTCGCCAGTTGCGCGGCGGCCGCCGGCGAGACCGTGACACACGGCATGTCGGCGCGGGTCAGCATCCGGCAGGCCCGGGTTGCGGAATCCTGCGACAGGCCGATCAGCCGTGCCCGGTACAGCAGCGGGTCGTTGCTCTTGGTCGGCACGATGGCGATGGTTGTCTTGTAGGCGGCGGAGCCGATGCGCGACCGCGCCTGATGCGCCGCCGTGCGCGCACGGATCATGTTCGAGAACGCGCCGACCTGGATGCTCCAGCCGTCGGCGAACGATTCAGGCGTCGGCGCCTCAGGCGCCTTCGGCGCGGCAGAGACCACTTTATCCGTATTGTTGTCGAACGGGTTGAGCGCAGCCGTGGCGGCATCGGCCACGGCGATGGACGACGACAGTTCCGGTGACGGACGAAGCGGCGCGCGGATAACCAGCAATTCGGTTTTGCGGAAGGCCGTATCCAGCAGTTTCATCATATGCCGGTCGCGGCGTTTCGCGGTCTTGCCGCCGAACACGACGCCGATCAGCCGGCGGCCGTGCCGTTCGACTGTCGCCACCAGATTGAAGCCGGACGCGTTGATATAGCCGGTCTTGATGCCGTCCGTGCCGGAATACTGGGACAGCAGGTTGTTGTGGTTCTTGTAGCTGCGGCCGTTATAGGTGAAGCTTTTTGTCTTGAAGAGCTCGAAATAGCCGGGAAAATCCTGCCGGATGCGGGTCGCCAGTTTCGCCATGTCGCGCGCGGTCGTCTGCTGTTGCCGGTTGGGCAGGCCCGATGCGTTGCGGAACGTCGTGCGCGTCATCCCCAACTGACGGGCAACACGGGTCATGTCCTGGGCGAAACGGATTTCAGTGCCGCCGAGCGCCTCGGCCACGACGACGGCGACGTCATTGGCGGATTTGGTGACCAGCGCCATGATCGCGTCCTGGACGGTGATCGTCGATCCCTGTTTCAGCCCCAGCTTGCTGGGCGACATGCCCGCCGCGCGGCGCGATACCGGCAGTTTCTGCGACAGCGCCAGACGCCCGTGCTTGAGTGCATCGAACGCCATATATAGGGTCATGATCTTGGTCAGCGAGGCCGGGTATTTGCGGTCGTCCGCGTTTCTGGCATGCAGAACCTGGCCCGTCTGTTCGTCGACGATCAGGGAAGCGTATCGCGCCTGAACAGGTGAGGAAGCGGCAATGGCCACAAACAAACCGGCGCTTGCAAGTAAAAGCGAAATAAATCTTCCAATTTTTACTTTAGCGACCATGTGTAGTGCGTAATTCCATAGTTAATTAGAGTACATTTTACTATGTGTTACCCCGAAAACCCGACTTTTATAAACGAATGGGATGATCGCGTCCATGAAAACCGCAACATTTCCCGGATTTAAAACAGACTGCTCCAATCGCCTTGCAAACTGCGTGCTAACGCGCGGGGCGGTACTGATATTTTCTTTGGTCATGCTGGCGGCGTGCCAGTCGACCGGCAATATCGGCGATCCGATCAGCCGCCGGTCGGGTTGGGTGGACTTTATCGGCGGCGGCGATATCCGGCGGGCCTGCACCGATGGATCGCAGAACCATTACCGGCTGGTCTACAACGCCAACCGCGAGGACCAGGTGCGGATCTACGATCTGACCGAAACGGCGGAGGGCGGAACGCTGAGAGTTCGGGTGCTGGGCGGCAAGGTGCGGCTGGACGGGGTCAGTCTGGGGTCGGACTTCCTGCGCAGCTTCCAGCCGGAAGACACGGTGACGCAGCTTGAACCGCGCAATGTCGAGCTGATCCTGCAGGCGATGCAGGCGGACGCGGTATTCGAGACGCCGCCGAAGGAACAGAAAGTGCTGTCGGAATGGCATTTCTGGGTGCTCTCGGCCTGCCGCAACGGCCGGTACCTGTTCGATGTGCGGGTCGACCCGACGCCGCCGCTGGAAACCCTGGCGTTCCCGGACGCGTTGAAGGCGGTCGATTTCGCCGCCGCGCCGTATCCCTCGCCACCGCCGGAAAAACGCCGCGAACGCTATGAAATCCGCACCACAGAGGATTTCACCTTCCGGCACTACGAGCTGGACGTTTACCCCGACCATATCCGACAGGGCTATGTCTACGGCATTCAGCGGCCGTAGAAGGCCAAACGGATTGTTTGCCTGTTTGTCCGGCACGGCCTAGTCTTTTTTTCTGACCGCAAAAGGCGAGCGGTTGGATTTAGCTGCGCGTTGTAGGTGAGTTGTTTGGCGATGACCGACCAGAAGTTGGATGCAGACACGTTCATAGCCAAATGGGCGAAGTCGGATGCCGGCGAGCGATCTAATTTTCAACCATTCCTGAGAGAATTCTGCCGATTGATCGGCGTTCCCGCGCCGGATGTGGCCGTCGCTGACGAGCGCCAGAACGCCTATGTTTTCGAACGCACGGTCAGGGCTAAACGGCTGGAAGGCCGCGCCACCACCAACTTCATCGATTGCTACAAACGAGATTGCTTTGTTTTGGAAGCAAAACAAAGCCGCAAACGCATCGATCGCATGCTTGATCTCGGTTTCTTCAAGGAAGGCGAGGTGCCGGAAATTCGCACCGGCTCCGGCAAAAGGGGTGGCGCGCAATGGGACGCAATGATGCGCAGCGCCCGCGAGCAAGCCGAAAATTATGCCAAGATGTTGCCGGAAAGCGAAGGCTGGCCGCCATTCCTTGTGGTGGTCGATGTCGGTCACGTTATCGAATTGTACGCCGATTTTTCACGTCAGGGTAAGCACTATGCGCAGTTCCCGGATCGCCAGTCCTACAGGATTTATCTTGAGGACCTTCGCGATCCTGAAATTCGAGAGCGTTTGCGCCTGCTGTGGACCGACCCGATGTCGCTCAACCCGGCAAAGCGCACAGCGGAAGTAACGCGGGAAATCGCTGATTTTCTGGCCCGTCTTTCGAAATCGCTGGAAAAGAAACTGCTGAAGGACCTGCCGGAAAATCAGCCGCCGGAAAAACTGGCCCAGCATCGCCGGGCGATTGCCGAAAAAGTTTCCCTGTTCCTGATGCGATGCCTGTTCACGATGTTCGCGGAAGATGTGAAGCTTTTGCCGAAGGAAGGTTTCACGAACAGGTTGAAGGCGTTTCGAGGGCGCGCCGACAAGGTTCATTTCGCCCTGACCAATCTGTGGGACGACATGAACAAGGGGACCGACTATTCATCGGAACTGGAACAGGATATCCGGCGTTTCAACGGCGGCCTGTTTCGTAACGCCGAGGCCGTCGAGATCGACGAAGATGCGCTGGAGCTTCTGATCCTGGCGGCGGAACGGAACTGGCAGGATGTCGAACCGGCGATATTCGGCACCCTGTTGGAGCGTGCCCTCGACCCGCGTGAACGCGCAAAGCTGGGCGCGCATTATACGCCGCGCGCCTATGTCGAAAGACTGGTCAATGCCACGATCATCGACCCGCTTCAGGAAGAATGGCGCAACGTTCGTGCCGCCGCGACCCAGTTGGCTGAGAAGGGCGAGCGCAAAAAGGCCATTGCAGAAATAAAGGCATTCCACGAAACCCTGTGCAAGACGACGGTTCTGGACCCGGCCTGCGGCACCGGCAACTTTCTGTATGTTGCGATGGAACTGATGAAGCGGCTGGAAGGCGAGGTGCTGGAACTGCTCGCCGATCTTGGCGAGGCCCAGTACATATTGGGCCTCGACCAGCATACAATCGACCCGCATCAGTTTCTGGGCCTTGAAATCAACCCGCGCGCGGTGGCGATTGCCGAACTGGTGCTGTGGATCGGTTACCTGCAATGGCATTTCCGCACGCGCGGCGATGCGATGCCGTCGGAACCGGTATTGAAGAACTTCAGAAATATTCAGGAAAAGGACGCGATTCTCGATTATGACAGCTGGGAAGTCGCCCGCAACGATGCCGGAAATACGATCAGTCGGTGGGATGGCTTCACCTTCAAACCGCATCCGATTACCGGCGAAATGGTGCCGGACGAGGCGGCGCGGGTTGAATTGAGAAAGTATAAAAATCCGAAACCGGCATCATGGCCGCAGGCGGATTTCATTGTCGGCAACCCGCCCTTCATCGGCGGCAAGGACATGCGGCAGGAACTGGGCGACGGCTATGCAGAAAGCTGCTGGAAGGCGGCGAAGCACATTCCCGGCGGTGCGGATTTCGTGATGCATTTCTGGGACAAAGCGGCGGAGGCGGTGCGGCTGGGCACGGCCCGCCGGTTCGGGCTGATTACCACCAATTCGATAACCCAGAAGTTTTCCCGCAAGGTCATCGAACGCCATCTGGCGCACAAGAAGCCGTTATCGCTGATCATGGCGATTCCCGATCACCCGTGGCTTAAGTCCGCCGACACGGCGGCGGTGCGCATCGCCATGACCGTCGGCGCGGCCGGCGCGCGGGATGGACTATTGCAGAAGGTCGTTTCGGAATCAGACCTGAACTCGGACGCACCGAAGGTCGAGCTTTCGAACAGGGCTGGAAAAATTCATTCGGACTTTACGGTAGGTCCCGACCTTTCAAAGGCTTTACCGCTGCAGTCGAACGAGAAACTGTGTAGTCGTGGTGTATCTTTGCATGGAGCCGGATTCATTGTCTCGCAGGCGGAAGCGGCGCAATTGGGCCTAGGGAAAATTCCCGGGTTGGAGAAGCATATCCTTCCTTATCGAAACGGGCGGGACATTGCGGACCGTCCTCGTAATGCACTGGTTATAGACCTTTTTTCTCTGTCCGAAGAAGATGTGCGTAGCCGGTTTCCGGGTGTCTACCAAAGGATAGTCGACAGGGTAAAACCCGAACGGGACCAGAATAATCGCAAGACCTATCGGGATAACTGGTGGATTTTTGGCGAGCCGAGACGAGAATGGCGACCGGTAACTGAAAACCTCAAGCGCTACATCACAACGATAGAAACGTCGAAACACCGGTTTTTCCAGTTTCTCGATGCGGCGGTCCGACCGGATAACAAACTAGTAAATATTGGTCTGGATGACGCTTGGTATTTGTCTGTCCTGTCGTCTCATATACATGTTTTATGGGCCCTTAACACAGGCGGTCTTCTCGAAGATCGGCCGGTCTATATCAAAACCTTTTGCTTCGATCCGTTTCCGTTTCCCGCGGCGACCGATGCGCAGAAAGCGAAACTGCGCCGGCTCGGCGAAGCGTTGGATGCGCATCGCAAGGAAAGGCTGGCGGCGCACGGTTTTCTGACCATGACGAAAATGTACAACGTGCTGGAAAAGGTGCGGGCCGGGTCATCATTGACCGATGCCGAAAGGGACATCTACGAAGCGGGACTGATCGGCGTTCTGAAACAGCTTCATGACGATATCGACGCCGCGACGGCCGAAGCCTATGGCTGGCCGGCCGACCTGAGCGACGAAGAGATTCTGGAGCGGCTGGTCGCATTGAACCGGGAGCGCGCGGCGGAGGAGCGGGAAGGACAAATCCGCTGGCTGCGGCCGGACTTCCAGGCGCCTCAGCATGCGACCGCGAAGCAAGCCCGGCAGGTCGAAGCCGATCTGGTTATGCCTGAAACGAAACGGAAAAAGCCGGCCTTTGCCGCGTCACTGCCGGATCAGGTGGCGGCCATCCGCGGTATCCTTGTCGAAGAATCGGACGCACAAACGGCGGCGGCGATGGCCCGGCATTTTTCGCAAGGGAAACGGATCGAGCCGAAAGTCGTCGAGGTTCTGGAAACGCTTGCGTTCCTCGGTCAGGTCGAAAAAGTTGACGACAAGTATGTTCTCAATTCATGATGTAGACGGGCTTTAAAAATATGCCGAAAACAACGGTACCGACCTATCTGGATAATCTTTGGCCGACGTTGCAGATATTCCATCACAGAAATTGCTATAAAAGCCAAGTGCGCTGCCGTTTCAGCGATTGATCTTTTCTATTCTGGTTCGGACGCGAGCGCGGCGGCCTTCTGTCTCAGCAAATATTTCTGGATCTTGCCGGTCGATGTTCTGGGGATTTCGGAAAAAACGTAGTGCCCCGGCACCTTGTAGGCGGCGAGGCGTTCCCGGCACCAGGCGCGCAGGTCTTCGGCGCTTGCCTCCCTGCCTATCCGCAGCTCAACGAAGGCGCAGGGGGTTTCGCCCCATTTGGGATGCGGCATGGCGACAACGGCGGCGACGGCGACGGAAGGATGCCGCAGAAGGGTTTCCTCGACCTCGATGGAGGAGATGTTCTCGCCGCCGGAAATGATGATGTCCTTCGACCGGTCTTTCAGTTCCAGATAGCCGTCCTCATGTGTCACCGCCAGATCGCCGGAATGGAACCAGCCGCCGTCGAAGGCTTTCTGTGTTGCGTCCGGATTGCGGAAATAGCCCTTCATCACGACATTGCCGCGGAACATGACCTCGCCCAGGGTTTCGCCGTCATGCGGTGTCGGGGCCATGGTTTCCGGGTCGAGAACCTCCAGCCCTTCCAGCGGCAGATACCGAACGCCCTGACGCGCCTTCAATGCGGCCTGTTCGTCGGATGGCAGGTCCGACCAGTCCCGGTGCCAGTCATTGACCACGGCAGGCCCATAGGTTTCGGTCAGCCCGTAGAGGTGGGTCACGTCGAAGCCGGCGGCATTCATTTCCGTCAGCAGGGTCTGCGGCGGCGGGGCGGCCGCCGTGAAAAACTGAACCTTGTTGTCGAGGACACGCTTTTCTTCCTCTGGCGCCGATATCATCAGCGACATGACGATCGGCGCGCCGCACAGATGGGTGACATTGTGGTCGGCCAGCGCGTTCCAGATCGGCTCGGCCCGCACCTGCCGAAGACAGACATGCGTGCCGACTATGGCAGACATCGTCCACGGAAAGCACCAGCCGTTGCAGTGAAACATCGGCAGCGTCCACAGATAGACGCTGTGCTTCGCCATCGAGGTTGTCAGCGCGTTGCCCTGCGCCAGAAGATAGGCGCCGCGATGGTGCGAAACGACGCCTTTCGGGTCGCCCGTCGTGCCGGACGTATAGTTGATGGAAATGGCATCCCATTCGTCCTCCGGCATCAGCCAGTCGAACGCCGGGTCGCCCTGCGCCAGAAAGTCTTCGTAATCCTGCGCATCGGTTGCGGTTTCCGGGCCGGAAAATTCCGGATCGTCGTACTGAACCACAAACGGTTTGACCTTTGCCAGCGACAGCGCTTCCTGCATCAGAGGCATGAATTCGCGGTCAACGATGACAAAGGCGGAATAAGCGTGATCGAGCTGAAACGCGACGGTCGCCGCGTCGAGCCGCGTGTTGATCGAATGCAGCACCGCGCCGCACATCGGTACGCCGTAATGGCATTCCAGCATCGCCGGCGTGTTGGCCAGCAGGACGGACACCGTATGGCCGCGCCCGATGCCGTGCTGTGTCAGGGCCGAGGCAAGCTGCCGGGACCGGCTGTAGAAGTCGGCATAGCTGCGGCGCAACGGCCCGTGAATGATCGCGGTATGGTCCGGGTAGACGCTGGCCGTACGTTCAAGAAACGTCAGCGGCGTCAGCGGTTGGTAGTTCGCCGGGTTGCGGTCCAGCCCGATATTATAGGGGTTGCTCATGAGGCGTTACCTGTCCGTCCATTGCGGCGCGCGCTTTTCGATGAAGGCGCCGATGCCTTCCTCTGCATCGAGGGTCAGCATGTTTTCAACCATGACATTCGAAGCATAGTCGTAGGCGTCCGCCAGAGCCATCTCGCGTTGTTCGTAAAAGGCGCGTTTTCCGGTGGCGAGGGTCAGGCTGGATTTTCCGGCGATCTTGCCGGCCAAAGCCATCGTTGCCGCGCGCAAGTCTTCGGCCGGAACGACCCGGTTGACCAGACCGGTCTCGGCGGCGCGCCCGGCGGTTATCATGTCGCCGGTCAACAGCATCTCCATCGCATGTTTGTTGGACACGTTGCGGGACAGGGCCACCATCGGCGTCGAACAGAACAATCCGATATTGACGCCCGGCGTGCCGAACATCGCTGATTCCGAAGCCAGGGCCAGATCGCAACTCGCCACCAACTGGCAGCCCGCGGCCGTCGCAACGCCGGAGACTTCGGCGATGACGGGCTTCGCGCAGGTGACGACGGACTGCATGACACCGGAACACATCGCCATGACTTTCGTGAAATACGCGCGGCCGCGATCCGGCCCTTTGCGACCGGCGGTCATTTCCTTCAGGTCATGACCGGCGCAGAAGGCCGGCCCGTTCGCCGCGAGAACGACCACCCGTGTCGATTTATCCTCGGATGCTGACGAAAATGCCGCCTGCAATTCGGTCAGCATCGCCTCGGACAGGGCATTGCGCCGCCCGGAATCATTCAGGGTAAGGCGACGGATGCCGTTTGCATCGATTTCGCTTAACAGAATTTCACTGGCGTTCTGGGGCATGGCGATACCTTGTGGCCGGTTACAGAATGTTGATCTCGGCGCTATCCGCCAAGGTGTTGGCGATAAAGCAATAGCGGTGGGCTCGGTGGTGCATCTCTTCCAGCTTGTTCGGTTCAACCGAGAACCCGGTGTCGAAACGGACGACAGGATGCAGGTCGATCCTTGTTACAGACATCTGCCCTTTCGGATTTTTTCCCAGATGCGCTGTGGCCTGATCCTGATAACTCGACACCGGCCAACCCGCCTTCGCGGCCAGGGCAAGGAATGTCATCATTTGGCAACTGGAAAGCGCCGCGGCCAGGGCCTGTTCCGGGTTCGTGTTTTCCGGGCTTCCGCCCCAGTCGGGCGCAGCATCTGCTGTCAGCTCGCAATTGTCGTTGTATCGAACCGTATGGGCGTTGGAATACTCGCCGGGCCGTAAGGCGGGGGTCGTGCGCTGCCAGGTCAGGTCGATTGAAAGGTCTGACATTGTTTTGTTGCTCCAGATCAGCCGGTTGTCGCGATGGACTTCTTGGGATCGTAGAAAGGCTTCTCGACAACGGTTGCCGTTGTAACCCCTGCCGGGGCTTCAACAGCCAGGACCGTATCGATTTCATCGTATCCGACCGAAACCATGGCCAATGCGATATTTCGTTCCAGGCGGGGCGAATAGATCGCCGACGTTACCTTGCCGACCGTTTTTCCTTCGCTTTTTATCGGCCAGAACGAGGTGTTCGGTCCGCTCAGCCGCGGACCATCTATGCGAAGCCCGACCTGTTTCCGTTTTACGCCCGCGGCCCGGATTTTCTGCAACGCGGCCTTGCCGATGAAGTCCGCTTCCATGTCGGGGTTAACCAGACGGTCCATGCCCAGTTCGTAGGGGTTTGTGTGGATGTCTGCATCGGCATGGTAGGAAAGCATGCCGCCCTCGATCCGGCGTATCGACGATGTATGGCCGGGTTTCAGGCCGAATGGCTTGCCTGCTTCCATGATGGTTTCCCACAATTCATCGCCGCGCGAACCGTCCCGCAGGTAAAGCTCGTAGCCCAGTTCGCTGGACCACCCGGTCCGTGAAATAATAAGGGGAATGCCGTTCAGATCGAATTCGCGCAGCCAGTAATAGCGCAGGTCCCTGACCGTTTCGCCAAACAAAGTTTCCATCACTTCGCCCGATTTCGGGCCCTGCAACTGCAAGGGCGAAACATCCGGTTCGCCAATGCTGACATCGAGGCCGCTATGCACGGCGACGCCCTGCGCCCACAGAAGAATGTCGCTGTCGGCCAGCGATATCCAGTAATGGTTTTCCGCCAGGCGCAGCAGGATCGGGTCGTTCAGGATGCCGCCTTCCGCATTGGTGATCAGGATGTACTTGCACTGTCCCACCGCCAGTTTCGACAGATCGCGGGGGGTCAGCATCTGGACGAATTTCGCCGCATCCGGACCGGTGATTTCAACCTGACGCTCAACGGCGACATCGCACAGGATCGCGTCATTGACGAGGTTCCAGAAGTTCTGCTCGGGGTCGCCGAAATCGCGCGGGATGTACATGTGGTTGTAGACGGAAAAGGCCTGCGCGCCCCAGCGAACCGTCGCGTCGAAGTACGGCGATTTCCGGATCTGTGTTCCAAAACCGAATTTTTCCGAATCTGTCACTGTTTCGATCCTTTTGTTGAAACGCCCGGCTGTCGGGCGGAATGGCGGATTTTTATCATCAACACCGGTTTTCGGCAGACCAAAGATCGGCCAAAACCGGGACGAACGGTCTTAAAGCGGGGCTAAAGCAGTCTGATTGGTCCTGAGCCGGAAACAGACGCCGGTCGGCCTACGGATCGATCAGTTTTTCGAGGTTCGGTTGAGACGATTTGATGACCCGGGTAACGATGTAGGTCATGAAGCGGTCGATGCCCAGTTCCTCGGCAAGCAGCCCGTCGATAAGGCTCTGGAAGGCAGCAAGGTTCGATGCAACAACCGTCATGACATAGTCCATGCCGCCGCCGGTTGAGACGCATTCGGTGATTTCGTCGAGCGCCTTGATCCTGGCCTCAAAGCGCTCGAAATCTGATTTGTGGTGGCTCTTGAGCGATACCGTCACGATTACCTTGCTGACATCGACAATCGCATCGAGGGCGATGTCGGCATGATATCCGCGGATCAATCCGGCCTTCTTCAGTCTGTCCAGCCGGGTCCAGCAGGGGGTGGGGGACAGATTGACCATGTCGGCGAGCCGGGACTTGCTCAGCGGCCCGTGTTTCTGGACCGCGCTGAGAATACGTATGTCGGTGGCGTCCAGGGCTGTTTTCTTCATTCCCGTTCCCTCTAGCGCAGGCTTCGACTTTCCGCCACTGCGAGCCGGATGTCTATCCCGTCCCTATCGGATAAACGTTGCCGGAATGCGACCGACGTGCTGCGGCTATAAACCGACATTGCGAAGAAACCGGTCCAGATCATCCTTTACCATCCGCAAGGTGGTGTCGCGTCGCCGCCAGATTCCATGCTGCGCCGGGCCGTCCAGAAACCTGACCCGCGTGTTTGCCAGGATGCCGCAGTTGATGGCGTATCCCCGATCCTTCTGGCTGTTTTCCGAGGCAATGATCAGTCGGTTAGGCCAGGTGTCCTTGCTGAATGTCGCGCAATTGCAGATCCAGTCATAGGCAAGCGATGAATTTGCCGCAGACCGGTTCATTTTCGGGCGCGAAGGGATTATCGGCGCCGGTGAGAGCGCAATGGCGTGCGCGCGGGGGTAAAAGCAGTGGAACTCGAGTGCGGGAATGGCGCCGCCCGAATGGCCGGCGGACAGAACCTGATCATACCCCTCCGCAAGCTGTTTCAGCTCCCGAAAGACGTCAACGCGCCACTCCCTGCCATCCGGTCCGATGCGCCAGCTCGATCGTCTGGGGTCGAAAATGAAGGCGAAATCGTAGTCGGGTCTCGGAAAAATCGAGGCAAACAATACCGGCGCAACGCCGAACCGCATCGCGAATCCGGTAAAGGCGATGCACAGGCCCTTCGCCTTGCGGTCCTGCTGTCTGAACAGGACGCCGCAGCTTAGCTGTTCCGTTTCCCAGGTCTGTGTGTCTTTCAGAACGACATTGAAACTGTCCAGGCCGGTCAGGCTGTCGCGAATGCTTTGTGGCAGGGCGCCGACAAAATTCCGGAACTCACTGGGGTTCAGCCGTTCGGAAGCGCGGGCGGCCATCAGGTTATCCCGTTTCAGGCGCGGATTTCGTTTTACGTGCCGCCACCACAAATCTGCCGGCCCCGTCGTCGGGCCCCGGTTTTCCGTGTCATCCGGATGCAGTTGGCCATGAAAGCCCAGGGTCATTCAAGCGCTCGCGCATAACGGTCCACGACTTCTCCAACCGTGTCGGATTCAGGGTAAAATTCGACCACGGTGCTGAACGAAAAACGATCATCCAGTTCGATTTCCCACTCGATGAAGTGCAGACTGTCTATTTCCAGATCCTCAATTTTCGTTTCAAGAAGAATGTTACTCGGTGTCGGAAGGTCAAGACGGGAAGAGAGCATTTCAACAGCAATCCGCTTGAATTCAGCTTTCTTGTCCGGCTCGGCAATCATCGACTATTTGTCCTTCAAGCGCTTTCGGTGTTGAAAACACCGATGTGGGTTCCGCAGCGTCAAAGCGCGTGATGTCCACGCGCAGCCTGCACCGTTCGAAAGTCTTTTCAAGGATTTTTGCCGCTTGCAACGCATTCGCTTTTCCAAGGCATTGGTGAGGGCCGGACCCGAAGGCGAGAGACTGGGACACGCTTAACATCAAACGGTATTGGACCGTTGAATGCTGATTGTCGGTTTGTGGTGGTTTGATGCGCATCACCCATTGAACCCCTCCCAGAAACGGACAGCCGGTCCGGTCTTTGTTCTTTCCCTGCGAGGATTTCCAGGATGCGACGAGGTGCGCACTGAGATATCCCCGCATGGGATCGCGACCCATCACAACCAACGATCTCAGAATTCCATCTCGAGCGTGCTCCTCGACACCGTTTTCCATGAGGATGCAATCGAGTTCCTGAAGGATGCTCTCATTCCGTTTTCGGATGGCAATCGGGCATCCGGGGTCGAAAAACCGTGTGAACCCGCCCCCGTTTTTCACCGCCCGAGAAAGTTTGAACTTCACGCTGTCAGGCAGGGCCTGCGTAATTGTATTTCCTTGAAACAGCGTTTCGTCGGATAGAGGGTCGATCACTTCCGCCAGCAAGTCGATCGGACCACTGATCTCGCATTTCTTTACGGCCTGCAGGAGGATGGTTTCATATCTGCTTTCAAGATCCCCGGAAGCGGGGCGCACTAGATCGGCACGTGCGCTTTGACGCAATTCTTTATGACGCTCGCCGTTGTTGGCAAGCGGCGTCAAGGCTACCAGTTTTTCCGAAAACAGCAGAGGCATTGCCATGCGACTCGACAGCGCGCTGAAGTTATTGACGGCTTCTGCGACCTGGTTCTGATCGCTTTTCAGAATATCCTCAATCTCGGCGGGGTCGGAAATGGTGACGTAACGATTCAACGGGGGTGCTTCCTGCAACAGGTTTCACGGGCCGGCCCGGCATGGTGACACGGCCTTTACCGTTTGCACTTTAACACGGGAGAACCCGCCGGAAACATCCCGCAGGCCCGGCATTTCCATATCCGTGGCGGCATCGTCGCAGCTTCGGGACAGGTCCGTTTACCGTCAATGAAAATCGCCGCCTGTTCTTCCGTTCAGAGTGGCGAGCCGGCGCTCTGGTTACCGTCTCTGTGCCGTCTGATACGAAGAAGAATGTTCGCAAGATACAGAAACACGAAAACGGCCATCAGAAGCTCCTGCAGTTCCTGGTAATCCCGGGTGGTTACGATGAAACCGCCGGTCAGGCTGGTATCGGTCCAGAACTGTACGCGTTCGACGACGCGCGGCAGAAACAGAACCAGCGTTGTCGGAATCAGGAACCGGCCCGGCAGCAGCCAGTCGATCACGGGATACCGGTCCAGCCAGCGCAGGCGGGGCCGCAACAGGGGGACAAAGAACCCGAACAACAGGGCGGCAAAGGTAAACACGGCCCTGGGTTTCTGATCCAGCAGGTTTTCCGCCGCATTGTGCAGGTTCGTTTCGCGCTGCTTGTTGACCGAGGCCAGCCATTCAGGCGTTTGCCAGTTAAAGAAATGCTGTCCCCAGCTCCATTCCTCACCGGCGACCAGCAGACCGACGGCGCCGATTGTGTAAAACCCGCCGCGCAGCCAGGCGAACAGAATGACGTCTTTTTTTCGGGCGATGACGAAAGCCAGCACACCGGATATGACGAACAGGATGGCGGTTATGTTCTCGCCGGGGCCGTCCTCGCTGCGCGCCCACCAGACGAACATGTCGCCGTCGATCAGCAGAATGACAATGCTTACAATCAGCAGCGCCACCGGCAGGCCGAACCAGAGTTTCGGCGACAGATAATTTTCGCGGTCGGCGAATACGGTTCCCTGATAATCTTTACGCAATCGGTCTGTTCCCCTTTCCGTCCGCACGTATCTTTTTGCCAAACGATATTATCGCGGCAGGGCTGGACGTTACCGATTAGCCGAGAATATTCAACAACACGGTCAGCGGATCAGATAGACCTTGCGGATCGTTTCCGTGACACGGCATGTCCCTTTCCAGTCTTTCGGGAAAAAAGCCGCCGTGTCCGGCACGATTTCGATAACGTCGCCGGATTCGTGCGTGTAGGTACAACGCCCGGCGATGAAGTGGCAAAACTCGTCAGACGTCACGTGACAGTCCCAGTAACCCGGTGTGCAGATCCAGACGCCGCTTTCCGCTTCGCCGTTCGGGCCGACATGCAGGATGGTGCCGGAGGTGCGGGATTCGCCCTCGATCATGGTAGGGATAACGCCCCAGTCCTCGGTCGGTTCGACGGTGAGGGGATTCCTCAATACAGGTGTTTTCATTGTTTCCGGTTTTCCCTCAACGCAGCATGAACACGTTGCGAATGGTTTCGTGAACGACGCATTGCCCTGTCCATCCTTTCAGGAAATGGACGACGGTGCCCGGCGTGACCTCGATAACCTCGCCGTCATCGCTTGTATAGGTCGCCCTGCCCTGGACGAAATGGCAAAGCTCGTCACTCGGGATGCTCAGCCTCCAGGTGCCGGGCGTACAGATCCACATGGCCGATTCCGACGACTTGTCTTCGCTCTGCCACAGCAGAATGCCGCTGGATTTCGACTGGCCCTCGATCATGTCGGGCTGATCGCCCCAGTCGTCCAGATCTGTATCGATGGTCGAAGCCGGCGCGATATGCGGGGCGGACGACGTAAGGCCTTTATGCGGCATCGGCATGGTCCTTCAACAGTTCGACAAGATATTCGGCCGCCCGCGTCGGACCGTCGAAGGCCTGCATATGGGCCGACGTCGCCGCGCATTTCGCCTGGATCGACGGATCGTTGAGGCAGGCGTCGATTTTCGACAGCAACTCGTTACGGTCCCAGTCGGTGCGGTGCATCTTGAAGCCGTGGCCGGTTTCCTGCACGCGGGTGGCGTTGTCGTGACCGTCCCACACATAGGGCGTGATGATCGCCGGTTTGCCGAAATAGAGGCATTCGGTGAACGTGTTGTTGCCGCCGTGGTGGATCGCCATGTCAACCTGCGAAATCACCGTCGGCTGCGGAAACCAGTCGCTGATCTGAACGTTGTCGGGCAGGTTGCTGTAGGCATCCATATAGTCACCGACATTGACCAGGACGCGGTATTCCGTATCGCCCAGTTCCCGGATGTAACGATTGATCGTTTCGGTATCGCCGCATCCGAGGCTGCCGAAACTGAAATAAATCAGCGGACCCTCATTATTCTTCGCGAATGTCGGTATCGTATAATCCTTGTCCTTGCGGACGCAGCCTTCCAGATACTTGAACCGTTTGGGGTCCAGCGGGTTTTTCCGCTTGTACTTCACCGGCTCCGGATACAGCAGAAGATTCAGGTAAGGTGACGCCTCGAAGAACTGGCCGAGCGGATACGGGTCTTCGCCGCATTGCACGAGGAACCTGTTGAACTCGTCGTGCAGCGGCTTGATCACTTCATTGAATTTGTCGCGATAGGCCTGCTGCGCCGCGAAGTCGCTCTCGCCGCATCCCGAAAGATGGGGTGGAATTTCCGGATCCTCGATCTCGTTCTCGCTGCACGAAACGATACGCACCCACGGCACGCCATACTGCTTGCAGGCGGGAAACAGGATCACATTGTCGATGCAGATGATGTCCGGCTTGACCTTGTTCAGAATTCCGGGAAGTTCCTTTTCCGCCCATACCGACGTGTTGACGATATTCGCCCAGCATTCCTTCACATAATTGTCGATCTGCTCATAGGGCGTCAGGTTGAAATTCGGAATGTGGCCGTCGATGAAGCCTGTCCAGTATTTCGCCATTTCCTCGGGCGACATCGGCTCGGACATGTTGACGGGATGCTCCTCGAACCCGAAATCCGAATAGGTGCCGGAAAGCCCGGGGTCGGTCAGGAACACGGGTGTGTGGCCCATTCTTTCAAGCGCCTGAGCAATTCCGACGGAATTCAGCGCCGGGCCGTAACAGGCTTCCGGAAAAAATGCGAATACTTTGCCGGTGGTCATCGGTAGGTCTCCCAGTATCTGTGAATGTTCGTTTTTCTGTTATTGGGCTCTTTGTGGCCGGTGCGCCATCCTTGTACATATTTCGACAATTGTTAAGTCTTGTTGACAGACGACCCCGTTAGCATTGCATGTTTAAAGGCAGGTGGTCAGCCGTTGCGCGGTAAAAAAGAAAAGGAATTGAAAAGTGGGACAGAGGATTTCGGCGCTGGACGCCACCATGCGCGCCATGGGCGCGAAAATGGGCGAATGGAACAACATGCCCGTCGCCTTCCGGTTTCCGAGCGATCCGCATCTTGAACACGACGCGATCCGCGAGACGGCCGGTATGTGGGATACTTCCGCCCTGACCAAGATTCAGGTGCGCGGCGCGGATGCGCTGGCCGCCGTCGACTATCTGGTGACCCGCAACATGGCGAAGATTCCCGTCGGCATGTCGGCCTATTGCCCGATCCTCAAGGAAGATGGCCATTTCTGTGACGACGGCATCGTGTTTCACGTCGCGGAAAACCACTTTCTGGTGGCCGGCAGCATCGGCCCGAGCTTCCAATTGCTGACGGAATACGGCAAGGGCCGGGATCTGAGCGTGGAGCTGGACGAGGATCTGCACATCATCACCGTCCAGGGGCCGAAGTCGATCGATCTGCTGGACCCGCTGACGGATGCAACCCTGCGCGAGCTGCGCTTCTGCCGGCAGATCCATGCCGATCTGTGCGGCACCGGCATGATGATTTCGCGCACCGGCTATTCCGGCGAACGCGGATACGAACTCTACATGCGCGGGCGCGATGTGGTTGGCGTGTGGGAGGAATTGATGGCCCATGCCAGACCGCTCGGCATCAGACCGGTCGGGTTCGACGGGCTGGAGATGGTGCATATCGAAAGCGGCCTGATGGCCTACGGTGCGGAGGCGACCGAGGAGAACACGCCCTGGGAAGTCGACATGGGCTGGGCGGTTTCGCGCACCAAGGGCGATTTCCGCGGCAAGCAGGCCGTGTTCGCGCTGGAAGGCAAGGAAAAGGTCAGGTTTTACGGCATCGAGGCCGATCATGACGATGTGGTGGAACACAATGCCGTGCTGTCCATAGACGGCGAAAAGGTCGGCCATGTGACCACGCCGGCCTTTTCCCGAAGGCTCAACAAATCCCTGGCGCTGGTCCATCTCGCGCCGTGGGCGGCGAAGGACGGCACAAGGCTCGTGCTGAAAGGCCCGACGATTGAGTGCACCGCCACCGCACGACCGATACCGTTCGTCGATCCGGGCCGCACCCGTCAACGCGCCATGTGACCGGCGGCGTGCCGCCAGAAGCCGGGGCGGCCGGCTGCCCAGGACTTAATTTCAAGCTGTAGAATCTTTTGCCCAAGCCATTTACCATGGCTGTATTCGGCATAGTTTGAGAGTGCGCCCAGGAACAAACGTTTAGAGCCAACTGTTGCGATGGAGACCAATGGCCGCAGCACCGGACCTCCGGACCCGGAATGACATCAGGGTTGAATTTTCTGTCGAAGACCTGCGTGTCTTTCGCGGCGGGAAGACCAATCAGCCGTATGCGATCGTCGGCCACAACCCCTACAGCGGGTTGCTGACGGATGCCTGGGTCGGCGGGTTCGACACCGAGCAGGAGTTCCGCGCCGTTCTGGAATTCATCATCGAACAGTTCGAAACGGGCGGTTACAGCTACTGGCTTGTGGATCTGCGGCATCTCAATACGGGGTTTTTCCATTCCGATACCTGGCTGGCGGAAACCGCCTTTCCAAAGGCGATTGAAGCCGGGCTTGTGCGGGAAGCCGTTGTCTTGCCCCCGTATCGGGGCGCACCGCCGGATTACGATGTCTTCGGTTCGGCGTCGGCGGCGCTCAGGAAAATCACCGACGGCCGGGTGCGCGGTTTCACCGACATCGCCGAAGCCCGGAAATGGCTTTTCGGGGCGTGACCGTTTGCGGAAGCCGGTCTTGTGACCTTTTCGTCCGAACGTAATTCTGTACTCCGATCCGGAACAGAGGCGTATAAGGCGTTTCTCGGACTATCGCCGGGACCCTGAAAAGAGTTGAGCATGCAAAGTTTCTTTTGCGATTGTGGCAATCGTCTGTTTTTCGAGAATTCAGAATGCCTGCACTGCAGGCGGGAGGTCGGCTGGTGCCCCAACTGCGCCACCCTGACCGCGATGACGGAAACCGGTTCCGGCACGCATTGTGCGCGGTGCGATACTGCGCTGCTGAAATGCGCAAACCGCGTTACCCATGATATCTGCAACCGCAGCACCGTCCGGCCACCCGGCGTCGAGCCGGCGGCGCATCCGCTGTGCGATTGCTGCCGGTATAACGAAACGATTCCCGACCTTTCGGTGCCGGGCAACCTGGAACACTGGCTGTATCTCGAACAGGCGAAACGGCGTCTGATCTTCGGTCTCGATACGATCGGGCTGCCGCACGGCGCGACCGCCGACGGGTTCGATCCGGGCCTGTCGTTCGATTTCAAGGGGGATGTGCCTGTGCGCAAGGGGTTGTGGCGCATGGTTCATACGCATGAACCCGTCTATACCGGTCATGCGGGCGGCAAGATCACCATCAATATCCGCGAGGCGGATGCGGTCGAGCGCGAGAAGCTGCGGGTCGATCTCGGCGAAGGGCATCGAACGCTGATCGGCCATTTCCGGCACGAAATCGGCCACTACTACTGGGACCTCCTGATAAGCGGCGATGCCGATAATCTGGCGGGTTTCCGCGCATTGTTCGGCGATCATGAAAACCCGGATTACGGCGAGGCGCTGGAACGGCACTACGCCAATGGCCCGCCCGACGACTGGCAGGAATCCTATATCAGTTCCTACGCCACCATGCACCCGTGGGAAGACTGGGCGGAAACATTCGCCTTCTATCTCGACGTGGTGGATGTCATGGAAACCGCCACGGCCTACGGTCTGAGCGTCCAGGAAACGACGGACGATCTGGAAGGCCTGCTTGCCGCGTATACCGGGCTGGGGATTCTGCTGAACGAACTGAACAGGGGCATGGGGCTTATCGATTTCCTGCCGGAACTTGTCGTGCCGGATGTCATCGAAAAACTTCATTTTGTGCATGATGTGGTCAGCGCCGCCGCCCGGGTCGGTGAAACGGGCGGCGCATCCGGCCCGGCCGTGATCAAGGCGATGGATTGTTAGCGAATCATGACCTGATCGTGTGGAAAGACCTGAGTTGACGGAGCCTTGGCGCTCTGTCCGGTTTATGAGTCTACGGCCCAGGAGGACGTCGTGTTTATCAGCGCTGGATGCGAGATCACCATAGCCTTCGATCAGCCGGGCCCGTTCATCGCCATGCTGCAGGTCCATCCGGACCGGATCGATGCGCTGTGCGAGCCTGACGATGTCCGGGCGACGCCGGCCATTCCGCTCGAACCTTTTCTCGATCATTTCAACAACCGGTGCGTCCGCGGCGTCGCGCCGGTCGGCGAACTGAGGTTGCGCGCTGAAACGGTGGTCAACGAAGCGTTCGAACCCGATGCCTGGGCGCCCGACGCGCCGCAGATTCCGGTCGAAAGCCTGCCGGTGGAAACGCTGCGCTTCCTGCTCGGCAGCCGGTACTGCGAAATCGACCGCATGATGGGCGCGGCGTGGTCGCTGTTCGGCGATGTCGATCCGGGCTGGTCCCGCGTGCAGGCGATCTGCGACTGGATCCACGCCAATGTCGATTTCGGCTATTCTCACGCCCAGCCCAACATGACGGCGTCGGAAGTGTACGAACGGCGCGCCGGCGTCTGCCGCGACTTCGCCCATCTGGCGATTTCCTTCTGCCGCGCGCTCAACATTCCGGCGCGGTACGGCACCGGGTATCTGGGCGATATCGATATCGAACCGGAACCCTTTCCGATGGATGTCTCGGCCTGGTTCGAGGTGTTTCTGGGCGGCGCCTGGTACACGTTCGATGCCCGCTTCAACACGCGCCGGCGCGGCCGCATCCTGATGGCGCGAGGCCGCGATGCCGCCGATTGCGCGATGCTGACCACATTCGGCCCGCACCGGCTGGTCGACTGGCAGGTCTGGACGGACGAGGCGAAGACTCCGCCGGATTCCCCGACCGCGGAAACCGGTGCCCGCAAGGTGATGTACGGACGGCGGTAGGGCCCGGCTCGCCGGCGGAAAGCCGCCAAATTCACTTTTTTGCTGCACTGCACAAAAATCCTCTTGACGCGGGCACGGAACACCCTCATATACGGGTCACGATGTTGCGGTGCAGCAATAAGCCGCAACCGTGAAAATCATAGGATTTCACGTTTATACCGGTCGGATGAGGATGAGCCCCCGCCGGAATGTGAAACGGATAGTCAGGAGTTTTGAAAATGGTTGCTAAAGCGAAAACGAGTGCTACGAAAATGGATACCAAACAGTTCGACGACGCGATGGCCGTCGGCAAGGACACCGTTGAAAAGACGGTTGCCGCCACGACCGAACAGGTTGAGCAGGCTGTCGCCGCCGCCAAGGAACAGGTCGAGAAGGCCTCCGACGCAGCGATGAAGAGCTACGAAGAAATGACCGCTCTCAACAAGGACACCTACGATGCCTTCGCCAGGAGCAGCGATGTTCTGGTAAAGGGCTCGGAAGACCTCGGCAAGGCGTATTACGCGTTCTTCCAGGCTGCCGCCGACGCCCAGGTTGAAGTCGCGAAGTCGATGATGACCGCCAAGTCGCTGAACGAAGTGATGGAAATCCAGTCGACCTACACCCGCACGGCGATGGACAAGGCCGTTACGGAAGGCTCGAAACTGTCGGAAATGAGCGTCAAAGTCGCCACCGATGCGTTCGAACCGATCCAGAGCCAGGTTAATGTCGCGTTCGATCGCGCCATGAAGCCGATGGCGGCCTAACGGCAGGAATGCGATACCGGCCGGTTACCCGGCCGATATCCTGAAATACCGGAGACGGCCCGACCGCACAGGTCGGGCCGTTTCCGTTTGCGCCGGGTGAATTGCGGGCTTGTCGGCCCCACCCGTGAGGCGCAATCAAAGGGTTTTAATGATCGGTTGCCGATGCTATACACCGCGCGTTCCAAAGAGTACGTAGCAACACAAGAGCAGCGCCTGAGGATAGAACGGGTGCCGTGACGCTTCGGCTGAATTAACAGGCGAACACGGCTTCGCCGCCCTATCGAACGTGGTGGGAGAGAGTCAAGAAAATGCCAAAACTATTGATGCCCAAGGCGACGGCCGTCTGGTTGATTGACAACACGACGCTTTCCTTTGAACAGATTTCCGAATTCACCGGTCTGCACGATCTGGAAGTTCAGGCGATAGCCGACGGCGAAGTCGCGCCGGGAATGCAGGGCCTGGACCCGATTCAGGGCGGCCAGCTCACCAAGCAGGAAATCGCCCGCTGCGAGGCGGATTCGAGCGCCAGTCTGCAGAAGCTGGAATCCGATCTTCCGTCGCCGGTAACCCGCCAGAAGGGGCCGCGCTATACCCCGGTATCGAAGCGCGCCGACAAACCGGATGCGATCGCCTGGCTGCTGCGCCACCACCCGGAACTGAATGACGGCCAGATCGGCCGGCTGATCGGCACCACCAAGCCGACCATCACCGCCATTCGCGAGCGGTCGCACTGGAACGCGGCGAATTTGCGCCCGCGCTCGCCGGTCGAACTCGGCCTTGCGACGCAGGAAGACATGTCGACTGAAATCCACAAGGCGCTGGCCGCCGGCCGAAAACCGCTGGAACAGCCGATCGTCGAACCGCTTTCCGACGAAGAACCGCTGCAGGCGCCGACCTGGGAAGGTCTCGACTGACCCGGCGGCGGGGTAACCGCAGCGGCGCGGACATCGAATTGCGGCGACTTGCCTCTTTCAATTTGATGCCGGAAACCAATATTATTCATAACCAAGCGCAGCGAACGCCGCTGCGTTTGGCTTTTGGCCCGCATCGGATGTAAAATTTCCGGTCAGGGCCGGGTTGCGAAGAATTGGGATACGATTTTTTGAAATGATCAGAGGGTACGATCAGAAAGCGGTGCCGATACGGTTATCGCAGGACGACGATGACGGAAACGGCGGCAGCGACGCGGATCGCCGCACCGGTTTGCTTACCAAGACACGGCCGAAAACCAAAAAGCCGGCCATGTACAAGGTTCTGATGCTGAACGACGATTACACGCCGATGGAATTCGTCGTTTTCGTGCTGGAGCAGTATTTCAGCAAGTCGCGCGAGGAAGCGACCCGCATCATGATGCATGTGCACCGGCGCGGCGTCGGCATCTGCGGCGTTTACACCTACGATGTCGCGGAAACCAAGGTGAACCAGGTGATGGACATGGCGCGCAAGGAACAGCACCCGTTGCAATGCACGCTTGAAAAGGAGTGAATGGGGGATCGACGCGCGGGACAGGGCCGGCACGACAGGGCGAAAGCCCAAAATATGTTTCCTGCAACGGTGCGGTCTGCCGTTGGAAACGGAAACAAATCGGGCTAGGCTGAAATTCAGAAACAGGAAAGGGCCAACCGGCTGATGCTGTCAAAGAACCTCGAAGAAACACTGCACCGCGCGCTCTCCAATGCACGGACCCGGCGGCACGAATACGCAACGCTGGAACATCTGATGCTGTCGTTGACCGACGATCAGGACGCCATTGCGGTTTTACGGGCCTGCGGCGTCGAGCTGGACAAGCTGCGCGGCGACCTCGTCGAATATCTCGACAACGACCTCAGCAATCTGATCGCGGCGACCGACGACGATCCGAAACCGACAGCCGGCTTCCAGCGGGTGCTGCAACGCGCCGCCATTCACGTCCAGTCGTCGGGGCGCGAGGAAGTGACCGGCGCGAACGTGCTGGTGGCGATTTTCTCGGAACGCGAAAGCCACGCCGTCTACTTCCTGCAACTGCAGGACATGACGCGGTTCGACGCGGTGAACTATATCAGCCACGGCATCGCCAAGGTGCCCGGCCAGGCCTCGCCCCAGCCCAGCACCGTCAACGGCGCTGATGAAGGCGCCAAGGCGGAGGAAACCAACAAGCAGGGCAGCGAGGCGCTGGACGCCTATTGCGTCAATCTCAACGTCAAGGCGGGCGAGGGCAAGATCGATCCGTTGATCGGCCGGGCGAACGAAGTGGAGCGCACGATCCAGATCCTGTGCCGGCGCACCAAGAACAACCCGCTGCTGGTCGGCGATCCGGGGGTCGGCAAAACCGCCATCGCCGAAGGTCTGGCGAAACGGATCGTCGAAAAGGACGTTCCCGCCGTGCTGGAGGACTGCACGATCTTCGCGCTCGACATGGGGTCGCTGCTGGCCGGCACCCGCTATCGCGGCGATTTCGAGGAACGCCTGAAGGCGGTGATGAAGGAACTGGAGGAAACAGACGGCGCGATCCTGTTCATCGACGAAATTCATACCGTCATCGGCGCGGGCGCGACGACCGGCGGCGCGATGGACGCCTCGAACCTGCTGAAGCCGGCCCTGGCCAGCGGTACGTTGCGCTGCATCGGCTCGACCACCTACAAGGAATTCCGCGGTTACTTCGAAAAGGACCGGGCGCTGGCGCGGCGGTTCCAGAAGATCGATGTCTCCGAACCGTCGGTTGCCGATACGATCAAGATTCTGAAGGGTCTGAAGCCGTATTACGAGGAACACCACAAGGTGCGCTACACCAATGACGCCATCAAGACGGCCGTAGATCTGTCAGCGCGCTACATCAACGACCGCAAGCTGCCGGACAAGGCCATCGACGTGATCGACGAAGTCGGCGCGGCGCAGATGCTGTTGCCGGAATCCAAGCGCAAGAAAACCATCGGCGTTAAGGATGTTGAAGCGGTGGTCGCAAAGATCGCCCGGATCCCGCCGAAGCAGGTCTCGAAGGACGACCGGGAATCGCTGCGGTCGCTGGAGGCCGATCTCAAAATGGTGGTGTACGGACAGGACCGCGCCATCGACGCCCTGGCTTCCGCTATCAAACTGGCGCGGGCCGGGTTGCGCGATCTGGAAAAGCCGATCGGCAGCTATCTGTTTTCCGGCCCGACCGGGGTCGGCAAGACCGAGGTCGCGCGGCAGCTCGCGAAAACGCTGGGCGTCGAGCTGAAACGCTTCGACATGTCGGAATACATGGAACGGCACACGGTCTCGCGGCTGATCGGCGCACCCCCCGGCTATGTCGGGTTCGATCAGGGCGGGCTTTTGACCGACGCCATCGACCAGAACCCGCATTGCGTATTACTGCTGGACGAGATCGAAAAGGCTCATCCGGACCTGTTCAATATCCTGCTGCAGGTGATGGATTACGGGAAACTGACCGACAATAACGGCAAGAGCGTCGATTTCCGCAACGTCGTGCTGATCATGACCACCAATGCCGGGGCGACCGATATGGCGAAACACGCCATCGGGTTTAACCGCGAGGTCCGCAGCGGCGAGGACCAGGAAGCGATCGAAAAGCTGTTTACACCGGAATTCAGAAACCGGCTCGATGCGGTCATTCCGTTCGATTCCCTCAGCGAAAACGTGATCGACAAGGTTGTCGACAAGTTCGTGATCGAGCTTGAACTGCAGCTTGCGGACCGTCAGGTGTCGATTGAATTGACCGACGAGGCGCGGGCGTGGCTCGGCAAGAAGGGTTACGACAAGCTGAACGGCGCCCGGCCGCTGGGCCGCGTCATTCAGCAATACATCAAGCAGCCGCTGGCCGACGAAATGCTGTTCGGCCGCCTTGCGAAAGGCGGGCTGGCGATTGTCGGCGTGGAGAAGGACGGCAAGAAGCTGGCCTTCGCCTATCCGGAAGACAGCGGACCGAAAAAGCCGAAAGGCAAGGGCTCGCCGAAAAAGTCCGAACTGATCGACCGCTAGGAAAAGCGGGGTATTTTCCGCTGCCGGGACTTTCCGTCCGGTGCGGCGACGAAACATAAATAAGCCGGTGGAACGTTGGTTCCACCGGCTTTTTGCCGACTATATGGCGGGGCTTCAGGCGACCCACCAGCGTTCGATGATGTGCCGTCCGTCGAGCGGCCGGTCGCTGGCCAGTTCGTTGTGACCCAGCTTGCCGTTGGTGGCGAGGATGTTGTCCGGGAAGCTCCAGATCAACTGTCCGGCCTCGTCGCGGACCAGCGCCTGCAGCTCCGCGATCATTTCGGCGCGTCTGTCGGTATCGAGTTCGGCATTGGCCTGTTGAAGCACCTCGACGAAGCGGTCGTTTTCAAACATCGACTCGTTCCAAGCGGCGCCCGGCAGATAGCCGGTCGAGAACATTTGGCTCGACGTCGTGTACCCGCCCCAGTAATTCGTGAACATCGGTTTGTTCATGTAGACATTTGTCCAGTAACCGTCGGCCGGCTCCCGCACCACCGTTATGTTGATATTGGCGGGTTTTGCCGATTCCTGGAGCACTGTCGCCGCGTCGACCGCGCCGCCGAAAGCTGCCGCACCCGCGCTGATATTAAGGTCGAGACTGTCGAGACCGGCCTTTTTCAGATGGAATTTGGCCTTGTCGGGATCATAGGCGCGCTGTTCCAGGCTTGCGTCGTGATAACGATAGGACGGCCCGATCGGCTGGTCGTTGGCGATGGTGCCATGGCCGCTAAGCACTTTCTGAATCAGGGCCTCGCGATCGCAGGCGTATTTCAGGGCAAGGCGGACGTCGTTGCTCTCGAACGGCGCCCGATCCGACATCATACTGAACAAATAGTGCAGCGGGCCTTGCGTCTTTTCCACGCTGATACCATCGACATTGATCAGGCGGCTGACCGCCTTGAATTCGATCTCGTCGATGACGTCGACGCCATCCGACATGATAGCGTTGATCCGCGCCGTCGGGTCCGCAATCGTCAGCAGTTCCACGGTCGAGGCATGCGCCCTGTCGTCGCGCCAGTAATTCGGGTTCCGTTCAAGGATGGCCCGGACACCGGGTTCGTACTCTTTGAGGACGTAGCCGCCGGTGCCGATACCGGACGTGGCGTCAATGCCGTCGCCGTCGGCCTTGCAGATGGTGAAGTTGGCTGATGCCAGGCTGTACGGAAAATCGACATTCGGTTTTACGAGGTCGATGACCAACGTGTTCGGACCGTCCGCCCGTATATCTTTCATCTGGTCAGCAATCGGTTTTACGGCGGACTCTGAATTCTCACCGCGATGCCGGTTGAGCGAGGCGATGACATCATCGACGGTCAGAGGCTTGCCGTCATGGAATTCGACATTCTGGCGCAGCTTAAATACCCAGGTGGTGGCATTCGCGTTGGGCGACCATTCCGTTGCGAGGCATGGGGCCAGCGTGGCCCCGGCTTCGATCTGCGTCAGCGTGTTGCGCACCGCATAGGCGATCATCCATTGCGCGCCGTTGAACAACAGCGCCGGGTCGAGATTGTCAGCGGTTTGTCCGTGGTACGTGCCGATGCGCATCTTGCCGCCTTTTTTGGGTTCGGCAGCCTGCGCCGGTTTTGCGGCTGCGGCGGCGGTGGTCAGCAGCCCCATTGCGGCTGCGCCTTGCAGAAAGCCGCGCCGGGAAATCTGTCCGGTTTCGTATTTCTGTTTCAGCGACGAATAGCTGGCGTGCCGGTTCATGTCGGTCATGTCTGAATCCCTGTCGGTTTGAATTTATCCTGACAAAATCAAACCACAGTCAATTTATTTGGTCAACTGTTAACAGTTTATTGTTGAAAATTGAGGAACAGGCCCGATGCCCGGCCAAACCGGTGCGGTTGCGCCGGTATCGGGCGGCGGTCAGGAGCGATGCAAGTGAGGAAAGGCCGAAAGGCCGGGCAGGCGGCTACAGGTTCTGATAGTAGTCGGTATAGAACCGTTTGACCTGATCGCGGTTGAAGGACAGGTAACTGACAATTGTCTTTTCGACCCGTTGCGGATCGCCGCTTTCGAATGCCTCAACGACCTGCAACAGATACCGGCCGAAAAAGGTTTCGGATTCAACATCCTTCAGATTGACCAAAGTGGCGATCTGCCTGATTTGAACGACGATGTTCTCGAACGCTTCGGCAAGTCGCGGATTGCCGCAGATTTCAAATATATAGCGATGCAGGTTCAGGGTCGCGTCCAGGGCGCCGAGAGGCTCCGTATCAAACCGTTTCTCGGCGGCCAGAACCTCGTTGTACAATTCCCTCAGATGACCGATTTCCGTCTGTGTCGCACGGCTGACCGCTTTTTTGGCTGCATATGATTCGATGCAGATCCGGTAGTCGTCCAGATCCTCGATTTCCTCCAATGTAACACGCCGAACGAAAAATCCTCGCCTGGCCTGCGAACTCAGGACACCCAGTTGCTGTAGCAGTCGGGCTGCTTCCCGGACCGGTCCGCGGCTGATCCCCATGCGGCGGGCAAGGTCTGCCTCGACCACGCGGTCGCCCGGGGCAAGCTCGCCGCTGACAATGGCGGCCAGCAGCTTGTCCTTCACCTGTTCAACGAGATTTGACTGTGTCAGTTCGACGAATTGCGATGGTTGCGTTGTTTTTATCGGCATTGCCTGTTTCCTCTTCCCATACCTATGCGCGACTTTCCATTGCTTCGCAATCTCAAACGCATACTGTTGACAGTTAACACATTGTCATGCGTTTATCAAAAAAACATGTCCATATCGGGGTTAAGTCTTAATCATGAATTTACACGAATATTCGTCTTTCGACGCCATCGGGCTTGCTGAACTTATTCGTAAGGGAGAGGTCTCGCCGCAAGAGCTGTCGCGTGTGGCGGCCGAGGCCATTGCCGCCGTCAATCCGCGTCTGAATGCGGTCAACGAGGTCTACGAAGACCGGATCGAAACGCCTTGTGACGGTGATGTTCCCGACGGTCCGCTGGCCGGGGCGCCGATGCTGAACAAGGATCTGTCCTTCGCCGAAGCCGGTCGCCGCCAGGAAATGGGGTCTGTTTTCACCAAAGGGTATGTTTCGGCGGCGAACAGCACGACCGTCGACCGGCTGAAAGCGGCAGGAATCAACATTGTCGGCCGAACGACGACGCCGGAATTCGGCAATTCAGGGCTTACGGATAGCGTTATTTCGGGAACAACCAGAAATCCGTGGGATACCGACAGGACCTGTGGCGGATCGAGCGGCGGATCGGCGGCAATGGTCGCTGCCGGGGCTGTGCCCTTCGCCACGGCAAGCGACGGCGGCGGTTCCACCCGCACCCCGGCCAGCCTGTGCGGGCTGATCGGTTTGAAACCGACGCGCGGTCTGGTTCCGGTCGGACCGGGCCGGGGCGAAGGCGGCGGCGGCCTCGTCGGTCCTTTCGCGGTTACCCGGACCATCAGGGACAGCGCTCTGCTGCTCGATATCATGGCGGGGCCCGCTTCCGGCGATCCGTACGAGGTCCGGCCACTCGCGGTATCGGCCAGCGATGCGATCCGGCGCGATCCGCCGAAACTGCGTATCGCCTTTACTGAGGAAAACTGGTCGGGCGTGCAGACATCCGATGCGTGCCGGCAGGGTGTCAGGCTCGCAATGGAACAGTTGAGCGACGCCGGCCATCATATCGAGGAAGCCGCGCCGGTTTTCGACTGGGATGCCTTTTTCGGCGACACCGTCACCATCATGTGCGGCAATCTGGCGACCGGCATTGACGGCCTGTCCACCGTGATCGGCCATGCGCCAAAAGAGCATGAATTGCAGTCCAGCACCTGGGCCTGTTATCGGCACGGAAAATCGTTGTCAGCCGTCGATTTTCAAAAAGCTCTGGGCGGCTTCAACACGGTCTGTCGCGCCTTCGGCCGTTTCTTCGAAACCTACGATGTGCTGGCGACGCCGACGACGATAAATCCCGCGCCGCTGCTGGCCGATAGCTATTCCAGCAATCCGTCCGACCCTGTCGATGCGGCGGGTTATCAACGAAATGTCTATTCGAACGATCATTTTGTCTGCATGGCCAACACGACCGGTCAGCCGTCGCTTACCTTGCCGGTACATCAAAGCGGGGACGGACTGCCGATCGGAGTCCAGTTTCTCGGCCGGTTCTCGTCGGAAGATACGCTGTTTCAAATTGGCCGTTACCTCGAACAGGCAATGCCGTGGAGAGACCGGCGGCCCGGCGTGCACGTCGCGTCATAGTCGCAGACGACCGCCCCGCGGTTAATACCCGACAATCGCCAGATCGTTGTCGGGCTGCGGAACAGCGGCGGGATCCGGGTTATGGTCCGGGTTCATGTCCGGCATGATATCGGAGAAGTGAATGCCCAGGGCGTCGTGATAAATCCGGTCGATCGTGCCGTCCTTCATCATGTCCGCAAGCGCCGTGTCGATCCGCTCGTGCATGACGGCCTGACTGCGGTTAAAGGACGGGTAGAGCCTGTCGAACGAGTGGTGTGGCAGAACTGGTTTCAGGTCGTAGGCGTTTTCCTTCGCGAAGATGCGGGTGCTGACAAAATCGCCGATGATCGCATCTGTACGACTGAAGGCGAGTTTCCGGATGTTCTGTGCATCGTTCAGCGCATAGTCGATGATAGCGCCCGATTGTTCGATTTCTTTGTCCAGAACGTCGCCGTAGACATACCCTCTGACCAGCCCCAGCCGTTTGCCGGCGAAGGAGGACAGAAGCGGCTGGCTGGCATCGTACCCCTGCCGTACCCAGAACGTGTTCGTGTAGACGGAAAAGCTGACATCGCCCTGCAGATAGTTATCGCGGCTGGCAGCATCAATTACGGCATCCTGGTCACCGAGTTCAACATCGCGCAGGCAGCGTTCCCAGGGCAGTTCGGTGAAGACAGGCTCGTATCCGGCCCGGCGCGATGCCTGTGTCAGGATTTCAATTGAAATGCCGGTCGCATTTCCTGATCCGTCGGTGAAGGCATAGGGGGGCCAGTCGTTATAACAATATTGTGCCGACTCGGCGCGGGTATGCGCTGAACCGAGGGCAAAGACGCAGAAGACCGCGACGAAACAGGGTAGAAACCAATGCATGCAAGTCCTCCGGGCCACCCGTTGTGCAAGACATAAACATGCAAAACACAACCCGATTGTCTTTTAAAGAGGGTTCCCGCAAGGCAACCCCCACCCCCTCCCGGAGCTGGAATACCTTCCTGCACAAATATTCAGGTCGAATCAGCGATGGAAGTCAACCCTTGGTAGGCGGCCGGCGGACCGATCTGCTGTTACGCCACGCTAAGGGTCGATATGACGCCGAGAATCAGGAAGGCGAATCCGCAGACAATGGCATAGGTAAACCAGAAATGGTCTGTGATGAACCGGTCGAGCTGATGTTCCGCGTGAGCGAATGTAGTGTCGGGGCGGGGCATGCGCCCGATTGTGGCGAAATGATAGGAGGTCATGATGCCGTTCCCTCTGCCGGTTGATATCCATTCTGTCTAACGCCGGATTGAGACAGCATTTTGATCAGATTGTGGCGTCATTTAGGGGGTTGCCGACGCCAAGTCTGTGACGGCTGTCATACAGCGCCGGATAAACGGTTTTTCGCGCAATTCCGGCGTTGACAGGGCCGGGGCGCATCCCTATGTTCCGGCGACTTCGCGGTGTGGCGATCACAGGACCGATGTTTCGGTCCGGCCGGACGCGGAAACGGATTTCGGAGTGGAACGATGAAAGTCGCAAGTTCACTGAAGACGCTGAAAAAGCGCCATAAGGACTGCCGGGTGATCCGGCGGAAGGGCCGCGTTTACGTCATCAACAAGACAAACCCGCGTTTCAAGGCCCGCCAGGGTTAAGAACCGGCACCTGCGCGCCTGTCGATGCAGGTCGCATGAAACACATTCAGCCGCGCTCCCGACAGAGCGCGGTTTTCGTTTTTGTGCCGCTTTTCAACGCTGTATACCGGGTGACGGCAGCAGCCTGAATAATTCATTCTTGCGGTTGGCTGCCCGGCAAACCATAATTGGTATTACCAATTTATAAATGGATTGAAAAAATCCGTCAGAGGAAACGCCTGTGCTGAAAATGCCCGCCCTTGACGAAAAGGTAATGGATCGCCGCATGGCGATTGCCGATGACCTGCGGGCGATCGTTCCGGGCGAGGGCGTGATTGTCGACGATGACGAGCGCCGGCCCTACGAATCCGATGGCGTCACGGCCTACAAGACCCTGCCGCTGATCGTCGTTTTGCCGGAAACAACGCAGCAGGTATCCGAGGTGCTGGCCTATTGCGACAAGAACGGCATCAAAGTTGTGCCGCGCGGGTCCGGGACCTCGCTCAGCGGCGGCGCCATGCCGCTGGAAGACGGCATTCTGCTGGCGCTGGGCAAGTTCAACAAAATTCTCGATATCGATTACGGCAACCGCTGTGCGGTTGTGCAACCCGGCGTCACCAATCTGGCGATCACCACGGCGGTCGAGGGGGACGGCTTCTATTATGCGCCTGACCCGTCAAGCCAGATCGCCTGTTCCATCGGCGGTAACGTGGCGGAAAATTCCGGCGGCGTGCACTGCCTGAAATACGGCCTGACGACAAACAACATTCTCGGCCTGGAACTGGTGATGATGGACGGCACGATCACGCGGATCGGCGGCAAGCATCTGGATTCCGACGGCTACGATCTGATGGGCGTTCTGACCGGATCGGAAGGGCTGCTGGGGGTTGTCACCGAAGTCACGGTGCGCCTGTTGCGCAAGCCGGAAACCGCACGCGCCCTGCTGATCGGCTTTCCGTCCAGCGAGCAGGGCGGCGATTGCGTCGGCAAGATTATCGGCGCGGGCATCATCCCCGGCGGCATGGAGATGATGGACCGGCCGGCGATCCACGCGTCCGACGATTTCGCCAGGGCCGGCTATCCGCGCGATGTCGAAGCCCTGCTGATCGTCGAACTGGACGGCCCGGCGGAGGAAGTCGAACTGCTGATCGAGCAGGTAAAAACCATTGCCGAGGGCTGCGGCGCGACGACCGTCCGCGCCTCGGAAAGCGAACAGGAACGGATGACGTTCTGGGCCGGGCGCAAGGCGGCGTTTCCGGCGGTCGGCCGGATTTCGCCGGATTACCTGTGCATGGACGGCACCATTCCGCGCAAGGAACTGCCGCATGTTCTGCAGGAAATGTCGGCCCTGTCGAAAAAGCACGGGCTTCGCGTCGCCAATGTCTTCCATGCCGGCGACGGCAACCTGCACCCGCTGATCCTGTACGATGCCAACAACCCGGGCGAACTGGAGAAAGCGGAAGAATTCGGCGCGGATATCCTGAAGCTGTGCGTCAGGGTCGGCGGCGTGCTGACCGGCGAACATGGCGTCGGCGTGGAGAAACGCGACCTGATGGGCGAGATGTTCACCGAAACCGACCTCAATCACCAGCAACGCCTGAAATGCGCTTTCGATCCGCAGGGGCTTCTCAATCCGGGCAAGGTGTTTCCGACCCTGCACCGCTGCGCCGAAATGGGCCGGATGCATATCCACAAGGGGCAGATGCCTTTCCCCGATCTTCCCCGGTTCTGAGCAGGCGTTTCCGAATGACCGTCTTCACCCCCGATACAGCCGAACAGGTGGCCGAGGTTGTCGCCTGGGCGGCGGCGGAACAGCAGCCGCTTGCGGTCAACGGCACCGGCAGCAAGGCTTCGGTTGGTCAGGCGGTGAATATCGAACACGATCTCGACCTGTCGCGCCTTTCGGGCGTCACCCTGTACGAGCCGGACGAGTTGGTTCTGCAGGCCGGCCCGGCGACGCCGATGGATGAAATCACCGCGCTGCTGGCGGAACACGGACAGGAACTGGCGTTCGAACCGCCCGACCTCGGCATCCTGCTGAAGGGCGAACCCGGCGCCGGGTCGCTGGGCGGGGTGATCGCAGCCAATCTGGCCGGGCCGCGGCGCATCAAATCGGGCGCGGCGCGCGACCATTTTCTGGGGTTCTCGGCGGTGTCGGGACGGGGCGAAAGCTTCAAATCCGGCGGCCGGGTGGTGAAGAACGTCACCGGCTACGACCTCAGCAAATTGCTGTGCGGGTCCTGGGGTACGCTGGCGGCGATGACCAGCGTGACCGTGAAGGTACTGCCCGCCGCGCCGAAGGAACGCACGGTGCTGATTGCGACCAACGATCCGAAACAGGCGGTCGCCGCGATGACCGAGGGGTTGAACAGCCCGCTGGACGTTTCCGGCGCGGCCTGGCTGCCGGCGTCGCTGACGGCGACATCGCCGGTCGATATGGTTCGGCTGCTCGGCAAGGGTGTCGCGGCTTTGCGGCTGGAAGGCATCGAAGGGTCGATCGCCTATCGCTGCGACCAGATGCGGAAGCTGCTGGCGGATCACGGCGAAATAGAGGAACTGCATACCAGCCGCAGCCGCGCTTTCTGGCAGGCGGTGCGCGACGTGCAGCCGTTCGCCGGCGGTGCGGACGAGCGGCCGGTCTGGAAGATATCCGTCGCGCCGCAGAGCGGCCCGGCGGTGCTGGCGGCGCTGGCGGAACATGGCCATCGCGATGCGTTCATGGACTGGGGCGGCGGGCTGATCTGGCTGGCGATTGCGGCGGATACGGAAGACGCCGCGGCAACGCTTGTCCGCAAAACCGTCGCCGAAATCGGCGGCCATGCGATGCTGATGCGCGGGTCGCCCGTATTGCGCGCCGCCGTGCCGGTGTTCCATCCGCAGAACGCGGCGCTTGCCGCGCTCGCCAGAAGAATCAAGGACGGGTTCGACCCGAACGGTATTCTCAACCCCGGCCGGATGGGATGACGGTCTGATGCAAACCAGTTTCACCCTTGCCCAGCTTGCCGACCCGGATATCGCTGAATCGGAATCTATTCTGCGCACCTGCGTGCATTGCGGGTTCTGCACGGCGACGTGCCCGACCTATGTGACCCTGGGCGACGAGCTGGACAGCCCGCGCGGCCGGATCTACCTGATCAAGGACATGCTGGAAAACGACAAGCCGGCCTCGGAAAAGCTGGTCAAGCATATCGACCGCTGTCTTTCCTGTCTGGCCTGCATGACAACCTGCCCTTCCGGCGTTCATTACATGCATCTGGTAGACCATGTGCGCGAGCGGATCGAGGAAACCTATACCCGTCCGGCAGGCGACCGGTTTCTGCGCAAGGTTCTGTCGGTCGTGCTGCCATCGCCGCGCCTGTTCCGGTTCGCGCTGATCGGCGCGATGCTGGCGCGCCCGGTCGCCGGTCTGTTTCCGGGGCGGTGGGGGGCGATGTTGAAGCTGGCTCCGAAGAAGATGCAGCCGCCGTCGCGCGTCGACCTTCCGCAAGTTATTCCCGCTGAAGGGGAAAGGCGCGGCCGTGTCGCCTTGCTGACCGGCTGCGCGCAGCAGGTGTTGAGCCCGCAGATCAATGAAGCAACCGTCCGGGTGCTGACAAGGCTGGGCGTCGAGGTGGTGATCGCGAAGGATGCGGGCTGTTGCGGCGCGCTGGTGCATCACATGGGCAAGACGGATGAAAGCCATGGCCAGGCCGGCGCGAATATCGATGCCTGGATGGCGGAGCACAAGCGCGAGCCGCTCGACGCCATTGTCATCAATGCGTCAGGCTGCGGCACCACGGTGAAGGATTACGGTCATATGTTCCGTAACGACGCGGGCCGCGCTGATGACGCCGCGACGGTGTCGGGCCTGACCATGGACATTACGGAATATCTGACGAAGCTCGGCCTGCCGGAAACCCTGGCCGCGCCGCAGCCGGACCTGACGGTCGCCTATCACTCCGCCTGTTCGATGCAGCATGGCCAGAAGATCACCACCCTGCCGAAGACCCTGCTGAAACAGGCCGGGTTCACGGTGAAGGATGTGCCGGAATCCCATCTCTGCTGCGGGTCGGCCGGCACCTACAACATCATGCAGCCGGAGATCGCGACCACCCTGCGCGACCGCAAGGTGAAGAATATCGAAAGCACGAAGGCGGATGTGATCGCCGCCGGCAATATCGGCTGCATCACCCAGATCGCCACCGGCACCGACATCCCGATTGTCCACACCATCGAACTGATCGACTGGGTCACCGGCGGCCCGAAGCCGGCGGGGTTGTCTGATCCATAATTCAGGAGTGCGAACATGTGGGGATGCGGTGTTGTGAAGGACGGGCAACCGGAAACCGGAGAAATCGACGGATATTCGTGGGCCGTGCTGCCGCACGGTTTGATCGCCGTGAAACGCCCTGACGGGTCGCTGACCATGCTGCCTGCCGCCGCTCAGATTGAAGCGGCGGTGCGGGCGTTCGTTGCGAAGGACGCGCATAAAACAGAACAATAGAAAGTAACGATCCCCGCAACCTGATGTGGGGTCCATTCCGCTTGTCTTTGAATGTGATGCGCCGCCTGCGGAATAGGTCCTGGCTCGGGGCCGGGACTCTGTCAGGTGGATTTTGAACGCTTTGCCTGCTCCAGACTGTCCGCCATTTCCGCCGCGCCCTGCATCGCTTCCTGCATCACCTTGTGGATGATGCGGCGGGCCCGGTCGCGCCAGTCGTCGCCGGTCGGGTAGGCGACGGCGGTCTGCCGTTTCGCTGCTTCCGCTTCCAGAAAACCGCTCATCGATAATGTGCCGATTTCGACCACCACGGACATCGCATTCGCCGATCCGTCGAGATAGGCGGGGAAGCCGCCGGCGACCGGACACGCGCCGTCGGCATAGGCGCTATCGGCCAAGCTTGCGGCGAACCAGCGTTGCGCCCGCACCAGATTGTCGCTGGCCTTCGGCGCGGTGGTATGGACCGCGACTTCGCCCCAGGCTTCCGGTCCGGTCCGGAAATCGAGAAACAGCACGAATTCAGGGATGCTCAGATAGGCCCGGGCGATCTGTCGAACGGTATCGGCGGACCAGCCGGGCCGGCCGGTGATGCCGCGTGCCCGCCGGTCGGCGGCGGCGATTTCCGCCTTGCGCGCCGAATTCGCAGCGAGATAGCTGTTGTAGCGGTCTTCCGCGGCGGACAGGAGCTGGTCGGTCCATTCCGGATCGCCGATCGGCGGCGGCGTCACCGCACCGGAGGCGGATTTAGGCAAGGGCGGATCGGGCGATTGCGGCGGCCAGACCGGACCGCCGGGATTCACAGCATGCACCAGGATCAGCGCGGTTTTCGCATGAAGATAGTGCTGCAGCCTGTCATGCAAAACGGCGGTGCAGGCCCCGGCGCCGACAAAGCCGGCGAGGCCCGGCGCGTTCGACGCCAGAACAATGGCGGTCGGCGCATCCGGCGAGCCCAGCCGCCCGACATCGCAGGTGACCGGCGGGTCGTTCGCGGTCTGGCCGGGAAACGCCTTTACCGGCATGCCGACCGTGGCGGCGGCGCGCAGAAACCGGTCCCGCGCGGTGGCGGGGTCGTCGGTGAAGATGGCGTGCGATGCGCCGGGTTCCGGTTTGTTCATGCACCGATTATAACGCGTCCCTGTCGTCTTCACCAGGATGTGAGCCTGAGAATGCCGTCGCCGGTTGCCGCCGGACGGGTTTCGCCGCATACTTTTGCCATGAAACGGCAGATAAACAGCCTTGTCCGGCGCGGCCTCCTTGCAGTGGCGGCGATGGCTGTTCTCGCCGGTCCGGCGCTGGCCGACCAGAACGACGAACGGCTGGACGAGCTGTTCGTGCAGCTTCACGAAACCAAATCGGCCTATCAGGCGCATGTGCTTGAACACACGATCTGGCAGATCTGGCATGTGTCGGATATGGCCGGCACCAATATCCTGATGGAACAGGGCGTCAATGCAATGGGCGCCGGGGACTACGATACCGCGCTGGCAAAGTTCGAAGCCGTTGTCGAGCTTGAGCCTGACTTCGCGGAAGGCTGGAACAAACGCGCCACGGTGCACTATCTGATGGGCAATTTCGCGCAATCCATCGAGGATGTGAAAAAGACCCTGTCGCTGGAACCGCGCCATTTCGGGGCGCTGTCCGGTCTTGGCCTGATCTACGACAGTCTCGACGATCTCGAAGCCGCAAAAGCGGCCTTCGAAAGGGCGCTGGAAGCCAACCCGCATATGGACCCGATCAGGACCCGGCTGGACGAGATCGTCAAGGAACTGGAAAACCGTCAGATCTGACCGGCGGCAATACCGCCATTGCACAGATGCTGTTTGCATGACAAACCAGACAGCAGGCGGCTGTCGCCTGTATCGTCTTCTGTTCCGGTTGAGACTAATCGACAATGACCAAACCCGTCCATCCGCTGACCGGCTGGCTGGCCGCCTTCGGCGTCGTCCTGATCTGGTCGGGCTGGGTCGTGGTGTCTCGGCTGGGCGTGGTGCAGACGCTGACCATCTACGACATGGCGGCTTTGCGCTATACGGTCGCCAGCATCGCGGTTGCGCCCATCGTCTGGCGGTTCTGGCCCCGGCACCTGCGGTGGTGGCAGATACTGGTGATCGTCTGCGGGCAGGGCGCGCCCTATCTGATGTTCGCCTTCGGGGGCATGCAGTTCGCCCCGGCGGCGCATGCCGGTACCATCATGAACGGCACCCTGCCGGTCTTCGTCACGCTTGCCGGCTGGGTCTGGCTGAAGGACAGGCCGGGCCCGTGGCGAACCGCCGGCATTACCGTCATCCTTGTCGGTTGCGGGCTGATCGGCTGGGACCGGGACTCCGTCGGCGTCGCCCCTGACGCCTGGATCGGCCATCTGATGTTCATGGTCGCGTCGTTCATGCTTGCGATCAACCTGATCGGCACCAAGGCGTGGCAACTGACCCCGATGCAGGCGCTGGCTTTCATTCCGGTGGTTAATCTGGCGCTGTACGGGCCGATCTATCTGGCGTTCCTGCCGAAAGCGATCGATCGCGCGCCGTGGCCGGAAATTGCCCTGCAGGGCCTGTATCAGGGCCTCGGACCCAGCGTGCTGGCGGTGCTGCTGATAACGAAGGCTATACAGTCGATCGGACCGTCATCCGCCGCCGCGACAATGGCCTTCGTGCCGGGCCTCGCCGCGCTGATCGCCATTCCGGTTCTCGGCGAATGGCCCAGCCTCCACGCCTGGGCCGGGCTTTTGCTGACAACCGGCGGGATCGGCCTCGCCGCGGGTTGGCGGCCGTTCAGCCGGCGGTGACGGCCGATCAGGACGCCAGTTCCTTTTTGTGCGCCTCGACGAACTCGGCCATGCTGTTGAAGACGACATTGTAGGTCGGCATGTCGCCCGGATTCATCGTCGCGCCGAAGCCCTCCTTGTCGTGCCGGCGGTAGATCCAGCAATTCGCCAGACCGAAAGAATTGGCCGGGGCGTGGTCGTGAAACATGCTTTCCGCGGTGTGCAGGATATCGTCGCTGCCGATGCCGATCCGGCTGAGATTTTCGAGCATGTAGTCGAAATTCCGCCGCGCCGGTTTATACGACCCGATATCCTCCGCCGTGAAGGTCACGTGAAACGGATGGCCGAGCTTTGCGGCGCTATGGGCGAAACTCGCGTTATCGACATTGGATAAAACGACCAGCGTGTAGTGATCTTTCAGATAGGCGAGCGCGTCGGCGCTGTTGGGAAAAGCCGGCCAGTTCTGCACCGACCGTCCGTAAGTCAGGCAGTCTTCCCAGGTCGCGGGCAGGTTCCATTCCTCGCCCAGCCGTTTGTAAACCACGGCCAGAACCTTCGAATAGACCATCGCCGGGCTGTAGCGCTGGGTCGTCGATTCATGGAAGGCATGAGCCTCGAGAATCTGATCCCGCGTCAAACTGTCACCGAGCTGGTCGGTCAGTGGTTTCAGACCGGCGATCATGCCGCTTTCCCAGTCGATCAGGGTGCCGTAAACGTCGAAGGTGAGGGCTTTGTAGTCGGTAAGTCGCATGGCTGAATTCCCGGTTTTGCTGTATCGGCCGAACCCTACTGCCTTGACCGGACCCGAAGCAACGGTGATATGCGCGAAACGCCCTGCCGGGATTGACGGAAAGCATGCCGGTGCGCATCGTTGCAGTATGCGGAAATAACGGGAAAGAGAGGGCGGCAATGGGTCTCGAACATGTCGATGGGGCTGTTGCAACGGCCGAACAGGTCTGCGCCATACTTGAGCGCGACGGCGCGGTGGTGGTGGAAAACGCGGCGCCGAAAGATGCCCTGACCGCGCTGAACGCCGATTTCGACCGGTTTGCCGACAGTCTCGGCACCGGTCTGCGGAATCCGACGAGCGACCGGTATGTCGACTTCTACGGCTCCCTGACTGTCCGGTTCGACGGACTGGCCGCTAAATCTTCGGCGTTTCTCGACATCATGCAGGTGCCACTGCTGCAGAATGTAGCCGATATTCTCATCAAGCCAAATTGCGAGGATTATCTGCTCAATACAGCACAGCTTATTGAAATTCATCCCGGCGAAAAGATGCAGGCCATTCACCGCGACGATGACGCCTGGGGGTTCTTTCCGGCGCCAAGACCGCTTCTGCAGGTCGAGGCGATGTATGCGTTGTCCGATTTCACGAAAGAGAACGGCGCGACCCGGGTCGTGCCCGGCAGCCATTTGTGGGATCCCGACCAGGAACCGGAACCGTCGGAGATTCTGCAGGCGGAAATGCCGGCGGGGTCGGCTTTGTTCTATCTCGGTTCGACCCTGCATGGCGGCGGAGCGAATGTCACAGAAAACACGCGGCGGCGCGGCATGTTCCTGGGCTATGTCGTGGGCTGGTTGCGAACCGAGGAGAACATGTTCCTGACCGTGCCGATGGACGCCGTTAAAACCATGCCGGTCAGGGTGCAGGAACTGCTGGGTTACAAGGCGCATTCCGGCATCGGCGTCGTCGATGTCGGCAGTCCGATGGCGTTGCTGCAATAGGCCCGAAACTCCCGGATCAGATATTCGTCAGGACCGTCATCGCCGTCGCGGGAACCAGCCCGACCTTCACGCTGATCGTGAAATCGCCACCCCACAGATGCGTCAGGCCGTCGCGGCGGCCGGGTTGCGGCAGGGTCGATGACAGGAACCGGATCACGAAGGCGGATACGGAAAACCCGATCAGGAAAAGCAGAAATTCGACAGGCCAGATCATGGTCTTCAGTCCTGTTGCTGCCCGATCAAGCCAGTTGCCAACCTGCGTTGACCGGCAAATGCAATCAAACCGGCAAGGGCGGCGAAGAAGACAAGACCGCTTGCCGGCAGCGGAACGATGGTTGCATTCCCGCGCGCCTCAACAGCCACGGACAGTGTTTTTATCTGTCCCGCTGCGAGACTGAAGTTGATGAAGGTCGTGCCGCTGAGGATTGGCGGATTGGAAACCAGGCCGTCACCGTTCTGCGGGTTTGGCGGGATCGGCGGATCGGCCGCACCGTTAACCACATCGTCCGCGCCGGTTGTCGAAAAGGTTGCTGTTGAAAAGGCCGTGCCTTTCGGATCGGCATTCGCCGCCGTTTCAAGGAAATGATGCACCGTCCAGATTGCCGTCAGATCGGCAAGCCCGGTATTCTGAAAGGTGATCGACAGATCCCAGCGTACCTTGGAATTCGCAAAGGCAGGGTCGCCGGTATCGAAAGCGCTGCCGTTGACATCGGCTGTCAGTTTGAAACTTGTTCCGTCATTGACTGCGGTGCCGGACCCAAACCCTTCCGCTTCGTCGGTTACGGCGGCAACGTCACCGAAATCGAAACTGCCGTCCGTCGGTTGCAACAAGGTTCCTGCCAATCCTGCTTCGGCTGACAGGATCGTTGTGAACGGTGTTGCCGTGACGGTCTTGGAGAATGACGCTTCATCCAGATCGACAAGTACACCATTATCGAAGCTGGCCTGTGCGCTGGCGCTGTACGAAATGCTGGACCCCAGATAAGCAAGGTCGTCGCTGAGATTGCCGTCGGAGTCTGTCGAAACGGAAATAAAGGCGGTTGAATTTGCGCTGTATGTTGAAGCCGCGATACCTTGTCTGCTGTCAATAAAGCCAACAAAAACAACAACCAGCGCGATCACACCTGCTAAGCGGTACATGACGCGATCCTATATCCACAGAGTCCCCGTGGATATTTTAGCACAGCCAGGGCGACAGGCCTAATCGCGCCGGTCCCCGCGCCGTCAGTGTCCAAGATCAGAGAAGAGTTCAGGCAGGGCCGGGTTGTAATACGTATAGACGAAGATGAATTGCAGATCTCCCGTCGCACCGCCCATCGGCAGAAACAGCGAGATATCTTCCACCCATACGTCATTGGCTTTCCGGAAGATGCCGGAAACACCCAGCGGCGCTTCGGTGGCGATGGTGTGACGATAGTGCTGCAGCACGATTTCGACGGACGGACCGACAAACCCTTCCGAGACCGGGTATCCGGTCGGGTCCCAGCCCCGCACATCGACCTCGTTCGTGCCGACCAGCCGGTACCGCAATTCGACCGGGGGATCGACTTTCTCGACAATCTGCATGCCCGGCAGGGCCTTGCGAACCCGCGACGGATCGAATTCCGATTTCGCCGGATACGGGCGGTCCTGCCGCAACTCGTTCCAGTAGGCGAAGACGGATTTGCCTTCGTCATTCAGAAACCGATCGATGACATCGCCGTAGAAGTAGTTGATTGTACTTCGCATGCGACAGCAACATAACATGGAGAACCGGTAATGTTGAAATCAGCAACCGGTACCGCTGTACGAATTCTGTTTTATCGAACGGGGTCGGGACGGTCAGGAATCCGACATGATCCGGGCGATCCGCAGCAGATTGGTCTTGCCGGGCGTGCCGAAGGGAACGCCGGCGGAAATCACCACCCTGTCATCCGGCTGCGCGAAACCGTCGATCCGGGCCTGGTGGGTGGCGATATCGACCATGTCGTCAAGATTGTAGGCATCCGGCGTGCGTGCCGAATGGACGCCCCAGACAATGGACAGGCGTCGGGCGGTTTCAAGCCTTGGGGTGAGGCTGATGATCGGATATTCCGGCCGTTCACGGGCGATCCGATACGCGGTGGAGCCCGACGTCGTATAGGTGATGATGGCGGCCGGCGAAATCGCCTGCGCCACGGTCGCCACCGCCGCGCTGATGGCGTCGGGGGTTGAATCGCCCGCCGGAAAACCCTGCGATTCCAGGTTCGTGGCGTATTGCGGGTCGTCCTGAACGCGCTCGATGATGCGGTTCATGATGGTCACCGCTTCCATCGGATACTTGCCCGCCGCGGTTTCGCCCGACAGCATCACCGCATCCGCGCCTTCGTAGACCGCGTTGGCGACGTCGGACGCTTCCGCCCGCGTCGGCACCGGCCGTTCGATCATCGAATCCAGCATCTGCGTCGCGACGACAACCGGTTTGCCGTACAGCCGGCAGACCTGGATGATGCGGCGCTGGATCACCGGCACGTCTTCCGCCGGCATCTCGACGCCCAGATCGCCGCGCGCCACCATGATCGCGTCCGACAGGTCGACGATTTCTTCCAGCTTGTCGATGGCCTTCGGCTTTTCCAGCTTGGCCAGAATGCCGGCCTTGTCGCCGATCAGCTCGCGCGCCTCGCGGATGTCCTCCGGGCGCTGCACGAAGGACAGCGCGACCCAGTCGGCGCCGAGCTGAAGACCGAAGGCGAGATCCTTGCGGTCCTTTTCTGTCAGCGGCGACAGCGGCAGAACCACGCCCGGCACATTGACGCCCTTGCGTTCGGAAAGCCTGCCGCCGACTTCGACAATCGTGTCGGCGTGTTCCGGCCCGCAGCCGGTGACGCGCAGCCGCAGGTTACCGTCATCCAGCAGCAGGTCCGTGCCCGGTTCCAGGGCCTGGAAAATTTCAGGGTGAGGCAGGGTGACGCGACTCTCGTTGCCCGGTTCGTCTTTCATGTCGAGGCGGAATTTCGCGCCTTTGGCCAGTTGAACCGGCCCGTCCTCGAAAACGCCGACGCGCAGTTTCGGTCCCTGCAGATCCATCATCACGGCGATCGGCCGTCCCATCCGGTTTTCAAGATCGCGGATCGTGTCGTAGTTGCGGCGATGGTCTTCGTGACTGCCATGGGAGAAGTTCAGCCGGAAAACATCGACGCCGGTGGTGAACAGGTTTTCTATCGCTTCCGGGGAAGATGTCGACGGCCCAAGCGTGGCGACGATCTTGGTGCGGTGCTTGCGTTTCATCATGGCGCGGTTCTTTCCCCTTGGCGCTCAGGCAATCTGCCTATCTTAGCCGGCTTTCGTTGCCGGCCCATGACGGATCATGACCAGCGGCTGAGTTGTCCCGTATCGATATTGAACAGGTCGAGGACGCGGCCGACCGAATGTTCGACCAGATCGTCGATGCTTTCAGGCGCAGCGTAGAAGGCCGGAACCGGCGGCGCAATGATTCCCCCCATCTCCGACACGGTCAGCATGTTGCGAAGATGCACGTTTGTCAGCGGCGTTTCGCGCACCATCAGCACCAACCGGCGGCGCTCTTTCAGCACCACATCGGCAGACCGGGTCAGCAGGCTTGTCGTCACCCCGGTGGCGATTTCCGCCAGGCTACGCATCGAACACGGCGCGATGATCATGCCCGCGGTTTCGAACGAACCGCTGGAACACGCCGCGCCGACATCGCCGACGGCATGAGTGACCGTCGCCAGCGCCTTGACGTCTTTCGGCTTCAGATCCGATTCGTAGGCGAGGGTCATTTCGCCGGCTTTGGAGATGATGAGATGGGTTTCGACGCCTGCGTCACGAAGCCGTTCAAGCAGCCGGATTCCGTAAACAACGCCGGAAGCGCCCGTAATACCTACAATCACGCGGCGCGGCGCGGATTCGGGCGGTTCGGGACCTGATAACGAATCAGTCATCTGCTGTTTTTTCTGCAATCATCGCTTCACTTCTGCCATGGATGCGTTACCATAGCTATCCCGCGTGTGAAAGAGCCGCGCGGGACCGGGTCGACCTAGCGGCCCGGCGCGACAGTCAGGTCAAGACTGCGTCATGCGCACAGGCCGCCGGTTGGACCCACCGACAAGAAACGGAGCGGAGGTATAACCATGACTGTAGAAACTCGCGTCGAAGCGTTGAAATCCAAGCATGTTGAACTTGAACGCAAGCTTGAAGACGAGGAGAACCGCCCAATGCCCGATGAAGAGCTTCTGCACACGATAAAAAGAGAAAAACTGCAGTTGAAAGACGAAATGATGCGGCTGGGCGCGGCATAGCCCCCAAACGCACGGACACCGAAACAATAATATAACGGACGTCTGGTTGACCGTCAGATACCTGTATCTGCCGGACCGTCCGTCAGATTTTCCATATACTGGGCGACGAAGTCCATGCCGACCCGGGCCTTGAAGGCGTCGGTCAGCCTTTGCGTGACCGGCCCCGGATTTTCCGGATACAGACCGCCGTTGAAACTGCGTAGCGGGCACAGGCACAGGCTGGTCGACGTGAAAAAACCTTCATCGGCGACCTTCGCGTCGTAAAGCGAGATCGGCCGCTCCTCGCACGGAATGCCGGTTTCGCGGCACAGGTCGATGGCGACCTTGCGGCTGATGCCCGGCAGCACGGTTTCGGTCGGCGGGGTGATGACCGTGCCGTCGATGACGACAAACATGTTGCAACCCGCCCCCTCGCTGATATGGCCGTTATGATCCAGCAGTACCGCCCATGACCCAGGCGCGATTGCCGATACCTCGCGCTGCGCCAGTTTCATGTTCATGTAGTTATTGGTTTTTGCATTCGGGCTGAGCGCTTCCGGCGGCACACGGCGCACACTGGCGACCACCGCAGCGATGCCGCCCTTGAACATCGGTGCGCGGGCTTTCAGGGGCAATGGCATGCATTCGATGACCACCGTCGCGCCTTCGCGCGCCGCCGGCTCGCCGTCCAGCGACGGCACGCCGCTGGAGATCCGCTGCGAGACCCAGTAATCCTCGTGCGGGCCGAGCAGATGCCGGTTGCGTTCGACCAGTTCGTTTGTGGCGGCGATCAGGGCCGCCTTGTCGTAGCCCGGGTCAATGCCCGCGTAGCGTAAGGACTTGAACAACCGGTCGATATGGTCTTCCAGCATGAACGGAACGCCGTTGAAGGTTCTGGCCGTGTCGAATACCGCGTCGCCATAGACGAAACCGGCATCCCGGAAGGACAGCATGCCGTTGCTTTCCGGGAAAAACTCGCCGTTGATCCAGACCATCCGTTCGTTTCCGCGCTGTGTGGTGCCATCCGCCATTGCCGTAACCCCGTATCCTCTGCTGTAAAGACCGTCTTCGTGCGTCGGTATCGAAACGCCCGGGCGATTGTAGAATGTTCCCGACTTCCGGCAAGCGCGATGTCTTTTTCGATCGGGGAAACATTGTCACCATGACATTGTTTTTCTGTTTCATCTCCCGGCAATCCGGCATTGTGCGGTGGTTTCGGCCCTGGAGCCCATGCGCCGCCCTGTTTCCGGGCACGGGCCCGATACCGGATTTTCAACAGTTGCCGAGGGATTTCGACCGTGTTTCCGAAACTGGCGTTTTTATCCGTCAAGGGTATCCCGGCCCTGTTCTGGAGCTCGCACAAGCCGCTAAACTTTCGGCCGCGTGTGGTGACGATGCTGTTTCTGGTCATTGGTCTGACCATTTTCGGGCTGGGCGAAGCGCTGCTTATTACCGCGCATACCGGCGTCAGCCCCTGGACGGTACTGGCCCAGGGCGTCAGCAATGTGACCGACTGGTCGCTCGGGCAATCGACGTTCGTGGTCAGTATCAGCGTGCTGGCCCTGTGGATTCCGCTGAAACGCATTCCGGGTATCGGGACAATCCTGAACGCGGTGATCATCGCCGCCATTCTGGAATATGTACTGCCCTATATCCCGACGCCGGAGTCTCTCGGGCTGCAGGTGCTGCAGGCGCTGGCCGGCATTCTGGTAACCGGTCTTGGCGGGGCGATCTACCTGATCTGCAATCTCGGGCCGGGGCCGCGCGACGGCCTGATGACCGGGTTGCAGGAAATCACCAACCTGCCGATCGCCTGGGTCAGAAGCGGCATCGAAGTGACGGTGGTGCTGGCCGGTTGGTGGCTGGGCGGGACCGTTGGCCTTGGTACGATTCTGTTCGCGTTCCTGATCGGCCCGGCCATGTCCGTCTGCCTGTTCGTGCTGATCCGGCTGTTCGGCAACCGTCCGGTCGTTACCTAGAGTACACCCAGCAGCAGATCGTCATTCCAGTTGGCCTGGCCAAGCTTGCGCGCCAGATGGCGGTAGCGGTTGTGGAACTCGTCGCGGCGGGTCGAACATGTCTGCAAGAGCCTCTCGCCGGCGGTCTGGTCGAACGCGGTGCGGCCATGCAGCACCCGGTGGTTGTCGACCACCAGCAGGTCGCCCGGTTGAAGCTGGATCTGAACCCAGAACGACTCATCGAGCATCAGGCTATCCAGTTTCGCCAGCGCATCCCGCACCGTGTCTGTCGCCGTCCGCGCGAAGGCGTCCTTGTCGAGTGACCCGGTACTGTAGCGGATGCCGCAGATATCGCCGTCGGCATCCAGAGAAATGATACGGCCCTGCGCCCGCCAGTCATCGCCATTCGCGACCTTCGCCATGAACGGCAGAAGGGTCTGGCTCAACGTGGCGAAGGCGTCCGGCGCGGTTTCGCGCAGCCGTTCCAGAACAGCGAACCCGTCAACCAGCAGAGTCTTGCCGCCCTGATCATGCGACTTGATGCAATGCAGATAGATCAGGCCTGACAGCGAGGTGCGCCAGCAGGTATCGGTATGCGGCCCGAGAAAATCCGACTTTCTGGTATTCACCGGCACGGTCGGGTCGACCCGGATGTTTTCCAGCATTGGTTTGGCCGGGTCATCGGCATAGGGCGAGGGCGAAACCAGACCGAATAACGCGGCGACATCCACCACCGCGCCGTCGGTACAAGGGGCGTCGGTAACAAGGCAGACACCCTGGTCCAGAACCAGTTCATAGGCTTTCAGCAGCGTGTCTTTATTACCAAGGGCTGCATGGTCGATGGCCGTATCGCCTAGCGATTTTCCGCTATCCCATAACGTAACCGGGCGTTTTATCTGTATCCGCTGTTCCGCTGCGCCATCCATGTTTCTTTCCCTTGTGACCGTCAGTCACCGACCGTCAGCATGATCTTGCCGATATGCGCGCTGGATTCCATCAACGCATGCGCGGCGGCTGCCTCAGTCAATGGCATTGTCGTGTGCAGGACCGGCTTTATCTTGCCGGCTGAAATCAGTGGCAGGACATGGCTTTCCAGATTGCGGGCGATGGCGGCTTTCTGTTCATTCGTCTGGGGCCGCAGGGTTGAGCCGGACATGGTGATCCGCTTCATCATGATGGTCGCGAAGTTCACCTCGGCCTTCGGTCCGCCGAGAAAGGCGATGAAAGCATAGCGCCCGTCCATGCCCAGAACCGAGATGTTCTTCTGGATATAGTCGCCGCCGACCATATCGAGCACGACATCGACGCCGGCCTTGCCGGTGGCTTCCTTCGCCGCAGCCACCCAGTCCTCGTCCCGGTAATTGACGACGACATCCGCGCCGAGACCGCGGCAGGCGTCGTATTTGTCCGCCGATCCGGCGGTGGTGATGACCTTCGCGCCGAAGGCTTTCGCCATCTGAATGGCGATCGTGCCGATGCCGCTGGAGCCGCCATGCACCAGAAACCATTCGCCGGCAACAAGCTGCGCCCGGGTGAAAACATTGTAATAGACGGTGAACAGGGTTTCCGGCAGGGCCGCCGCCTGCACCATGTCGAAACCGTTCGGCGCCGCCAGGCAATGGTCGGCCGGCGCGATGCAGTATTCCGCATAGCCGCCGCCCGGCGTCAGCGCCATCACGGCATCGCCTTCCGACCAGCGGTTCACGCCCTCGCCGACGGCGACGACCGTTCCGGCGACTTCCAGCCCCGGCAGATCGCTGGCGTCCGGCGGCGGGTTATAGGCGCCGGCGCGCTGCAGGCAGTCCGGCCGGTTGACCCCGGCGGACGCAACCCTGATCAGCACGTCGCCCGGACCCGGTTGCGGCAGCGGACGCTGCGCCGGCTTCAGAACATCCGGCCCGCCGTGCTCGGTGATCTCGACGACGGTCATCGTTTCGGGCAGGCTCATCTTCGGTTGCCTTTCGACGGGGGTGATGTGGTACGAATTGGATCACCCTAAACGAAGTGATGGAGTTGCGGCAATGGACACCGACGACCTGGAACCGGCAAAGCCGAAATCTCTCGAGCCGGCGCTTCTGGACGGCATGTCGATAGAGGCGCTGGGCGAATATATCGCCGAGCGGGAAGCGGAAATCGACCGCGCCCGGGCGATGATCGAAAAGAAACAGGCGGCCAAACTGGCCGCGGCCTCCGTTTTCAAAACCTGAACAGAAACACTGACGACGCAAGGAAGATTTCACATGCCGACACAGAACAGCCGATGGGTTCTGAACAGTTTTCCCGACGGCGCGCCGACAGAAGATTGCTGGCGTCGCGACGATGCGCCGATCCCGGAACCGGCAGACGGCGAAGCGCTGGTGCGGGCGGTGTATCTTTCGGTCGATCCGTATCTGCGTGGCCGGATAAGCAAGGCGGCGAACTATGCCGCCGGCGTTCAGATCGGCGAGGTCATGCACGGCAACGGCGTCGGCGTGGTCGAGAAAAGCCGCTGCGCGGAATTGCCGGAAGGCGCGGTGGTCGAAGGGTTCGGTTTCGGCTGGCAGGACTATTCCCTGCAAAAGCCGGATGCGGTGCGCGTGTTCGATCCGTCGCTCGGTCCCATCCATGCCGCGCTGAGCTATCTGGGCATGCCGGGCATCACGGCCTACTTGACGATGATCGACACGCTGCAGATCAAGCAGGGGGACCGGGCGGTGGTTTCCGCCGCGTCCGGCGCGGTCGGCCAGATCGCCGGGCAGATCGCCCGCATCAAGGGCGCGGCGGCCGTTGCGGTCGCCGGATCGGATGAAAAGATCGCCTGGTGCAAGGAACTGGGATACAGCGACGGCATCAACTACAAGACCTGCAAAGATCTTCCCGCCGCCATGAAAGAAGCCTGCCCGGACGGCGTCGATGCGTTTCTGGACAATACGGCCGGGCCGATTCACGACGCGGTGATGCTCAATCTGGCGCTCGGCGCGCGGATCGCCATCTGCGGCACGATGGAATTGTCGAACCGGCTCGACCAGCCGGATATGGGCCAGCGGTTTCTACGGCAGATCCTGACGGCAAGGGCGCGGATGCAGGGATTCATCATTTTCGACCATCTGGACCGGTTCGATTCCGTTCGCCGGGAAATTTCCGGCTGGGCGAAGGACGGGCTTATCCGTCATCGCGAAGATATTCTGGACGGCATCGATGCCATGCCGGAAGCTTTTCTTCGGCTGCTTTCAGGGCGCAATTTCGGAAAGCAACTGGTGCGCGTTTCGGAATGTCCAAATGGAATTGCAACATAGACAAAGAATTACGGGGACGGACTGCAAATTATTATTTTTGCGGTACTTTCTGTGTTTTTGCCTTTGTTAACGTTTCATTAAGGTTTGGGTGCTAATATCTGGTACGGTACCTTAAAGAAGGTATTGTCTTACCTAGTATTTTCTCTCTCTGAGACCCCTGTTCAACTCAAGAGCCGATTTCATCGGCTCTTTTCTTTTCTGTTTGCGCCTTTATCTGTTTTGACAATCACGTTCCATTTGTTACAGTCGCGTCACTACAGGCGAGTTGAACAGGGAGCGTTGGGATAACCGGCGTTAAAAATCTATAAAAAGACTGCCTGGTGGGTCGCGGAAGCGACCCATTTTTTTTGGCCGGGCTACCCGGAATCCGTTGTCGGCGCGGATGCAAAATCCTAGGCTTTTTCACCGTTTCGATGAGGAGACTTCCGATGCCGTCCGACGACCTGTTCCTGAAGTTTTCAACCCTGTCCCTGCATGGCGGCCAGCAGCCGGACCCGGTAACTGGCGCCCGCGCCGTGCCGATCTACCAGACGACGTCATATGTGTTCGAGGATGTCGATCATGCCGCGTCCCTGTTCAACCTGGAACGGGCGGGCCATATCTATTCGCGCATTTCGAATCCGACCGTGGCGGTGCTGGAAGAACGCATGGCGGCGCTGGACGGCGGCGTTGGCGCGATTGCCTGCGCATCCGGCCATGCGGCGCTGCATCTGGCGGTTACCACACTGATGAGCGCGGGCGATCATATCGTCGCGTCGAAATCTCTCTATGGCGGGTCGATCAACCTGTTCGGGTTGACCCTGCCGCGCTTCGGCATCACCACCACCTTTGTGGATCCGCGCGACCCGGACGCCTTCAAGGCGGCGATCCGGCCGAACACGAAAATGCTGTTTGCGGAAGTGCTGGGCAACCCGGCGCTTGAAGTGCTGGATATCGAAAAGATCGCCGGGGTGGCGCATGATGCGGGCCTGCCGCTGGTCATCGACGCCACGTTCTCGACGCCCTATCTGTGCCGGCCGATCGATTTCGGCGCCGATATCGTGATGCATTCGGCCACAAAGTGGCTCGGCGGGCATGGCATCGCGATGGGCGGCATTCTGGTCGACGGCGGACGGTTCGACTGGACGGTGACCGACGATAACGGCGTTTCGCGCTTCCCGACCATGACCGAACCCTATGCCGGCTATCACGGCATCGTCTTCGCCGAGGAATACGGGCCGGCGGCCTTCATCATGCGGGCGCGGGCGGAAGGCCTGCGCGACTACGGGCCGGTACTGTCGCCGGCCAATGCGTTCTACCTGCTGCAGGGCATCGAAACCCTGCCGTTGCGGATGGACCGGCATGTCGCCAATGCCCGCAAGGTGGCGGAATTCCTGGAAAGCCACGAGGCGGTCGACTGGGTCAGCTATCCGGGCCTCGCCTCCCACGTCGATCACGAACTGGCGAAGAAATACATGCCGAAAGGGCCCGGCTCGATGCTGTCTTTCGGCGTGAAGGGCGGCCGGGCCGGCGGCGCGGCGTTCATCGAAGGGCTGGAACTGTTCAGCCATCTGGCGAATGTCGGCGACGCGAAGTCGCTGGTGCTGCATCCGGCGACGACGACGCACCGGCAGCTTAGCGACGAACAGTTGAAAGCCGCCGGTATCGGCGACGATCTGGTGCGGCTGTCGATCGGTCTGGAGGACCCGGACGATCTGATCGCCGATCTCGAAAAAGGGCTGCGCGCGGCCTCGAAAGCCGCCATGAAAGCGGCAGCGGAATAATCCCGGCCAGCGGTTGAAAGGAAACCCCTCATGGATGTGACCGTGAACGGAAACGCTGTCTTCGCCTCGACCGGCGGGCAGGATTTCGACCCGGCGAAACCAAGTATCGTCTTCGTGCACGGGGCTGGCATGGACCACACGGTCTGGGGCCAGCAGACCCGGTATTTCGCGCATCACGGGTTCAACGTGCTGGCGGTCGATCTGCCGGGTCACGGCAAGAGCGGCGGTGAAGCGCTGGAAAGCATCGACGCGCTGGCCGACTGGGTGGCGGCCTTCATCGACGCCGCAGTGGGTGAGCCGGTCATTCTGGTCGGTCATTCGATGGGCGCGATCACGACGCTGACGACGGCGGCGCGGCACGGCGACCGGATCAGGGCCGCGGCGTTGCTTGGCGTTGCCGGAAAGATGCCGGTGCATCCGGCCCTTCAGGGCTTTGCCGACAGCGGCGATATCAGGGCGGCGGAAATGATCGCCGCCTGGGGGCATGGCGCGCGCGCCCACAAGGGCGGCAACATCGCCAGCGGCATCTGGTTGATCGGTACGGCGGTGCGGCTGGTCGAACGCGCGCCGAAAGGGGTTCTGGGCAAGGATTTCGCGGCCTGCAACGCCTGGCAGGGGGCTGAGGATCTGGCGGCGGTGATCGCCTGTCCGGTGCTGTTTCTGCTGGGCGCGAAGGACAAGATGACGCCGGTGAAGGCGGCGAAGCCGCTGGCCGATCTGGTGGCTGACAGCCGCACCGTCATCCTGCCGGATGCCGGTCACATGATGATGCTGGAAGACCAGCAGGCGACCCGCGCCGCGCTGATGGATTTCTGCAAGACTGTATCTGCGTAATGGCTGACGAACTGCCGCAGCGGAGCGATTTTCCGCATTTTCTGGAAATACCGACGCGCTGGATGGACCAGGACCCGTACGGCCATGTCAACAATGTCGAATACTATTCGTTTTTCGATACGGTGGTGAACGACCATCTGATCCGCCATGCCGGGCTTGTGCCGCGCGATACGCCGGTGGTCGGCATGGTGGTTGAAACGAAATGCCGGTTCCTGCGGGAAATCTCGTTCCCGGAATCCATCGATGCCGGGATGCGGGTCACGAAACTGGGCGCGTCCTCCATCGTTTACGATATCGCGCTGTTCAAACAGGGCGACGATACGCCCTGCGCAACCGGCCATTTCGTGCATGTCTATGTCGACCGCGCGACGATGAAAAAAGCGCCGGTGCCGGATGCGGTGCGCGAGGCGGTCGAGAGTCTGTTACAGCAATAGCATTTTGGTTACCCGACTGCGGTGTCCGCCGGTGGCGCTGTGTTGCCGCCAATGGCCCCCGCCTGCAACGGCGTTACCGCCGCCTTGTCGAGATGCGCCAGGATGCGCCAGAAGTGATAGCTGGTTCTGTGCAGCCAACGCAAGGCGTCCAGCCGGGCGACCACGGTTTCCAGTTCGTGGCCTTTCTGGACTCCGGACTCGATCATGAAAGCGCCATGCGTCCGGCGCTGCTGCCGAAACATGTCCTTCAGCCGCTCGAACCGGTTTTCATCGCGCGCCAGATTGAAGTTTTCGGTAAAACCGGCCAGCGCGCCGCTGAACACCGCCGCGAGGCGGGCGAGCCTCGGTTCGCCGGATAACTGCTCGATCCGGTCGTGCTGGCCGCCCCGGTGGTGCAGTCGCTGCAGATGATCCAGCCCGTGCAGCGCCGCAACATGCTGGAGCATCGCCGGCTTGATGTCGGGCGATGTCCGCATTGCGTCGAGGTATTCCCGGGTTCTGCCGATGGCCCGTTGCAAGTCGGCCCGTTCCCGTTCGGCCGCCGACCGGTCGGTCCGGTTTGTCAGTTGGCGGCGTAGCAGATCGGCTTCGGCCTGGGCGATATTCCGAACCGTCACCAGGGCGGCTTCGCTGGCGGCGTTCGGGTCACTCAGCAGCCGGCGGTCGAGCAGGCGGACGAGAACCGGATCGCGGTCGGGCAGGATGGTCTGGATCAGCCGGGCGAAGGGGCCGGCGAAAGGCAGGATGACGATCACGCCGAGGCCGTTGAACAGGGTGTGGAACCCGACCAGACCGATCTGCGCGTTTTCCGGCGACAGGGCGACCCAGCCGCCGACCACGGCCGCATAGGGCCCGAGAAGAAAGAACGCCATTATGCCGGTCAGGAAATTGTAGATGACATGGGCGAAGCCGGTCTGCCGCATCGCCGCCGTTCCGCCGATAGTCGCCAGCGCCGCTTTGAAGGTGGTGCCGATATCCATGCCGATCACCAGCGCGGCGGCCTGCGGGAACGACAGTGTCCCGGCATGCAGCGCGACCAGGGCCGTCGCCACCCCGGCGCTGCTGGATTGCGTGACGATGGTGATGACGACCCCGATCAGCAGGATCAGCAGCCGCCCGGTTAGCGTATCGGGTGGAAAGTCATCCGGCGTTACGGCTCCCTCGAAACCGCTCAGTCCACTCTGCGTCGCGCTGATACCGAGAAACAGCAAGGAGAATCCGGCAAGCGCCCAGCCGATTTTTGACCACCGGTCGCTACCGACCAGTTTGAGCAGGACGCCGAGAAACAGCAACGGGGAGGCAAACAACCCCAGATCCAGCTTGAATCCGACGATGGCGACCATCCAGCCGGTAATTGTTGTACCGATATTCGCGCCGAATATGATGCCCAGGGCCTGACTGAAGGTCAGCAACCCGGCGCCGACGAATCCGACTGCCATCACCGTGGTGGCGCTGGAAGATTGTATAATGGCGGTTGTCGCCGCGCCGGCAATTGCGCCGGAAGTCGGGCTGGTCGTCAGCGTGCCGAGCCAGTTGCGCAGCCGGCGGCCGGTAAGGCTGCGCAGCCCCTCTGTCAGGATCGACATGCCGAGCAGAAAAAGCCCGATGCCGCCCAGGGCGATGAGTGACTGGATGATCATACCAACGAATATGACTGAATATCCGTGGGCAGACCTTGCGGTGGATCAAGCGAGCAGAGCGGTTGAACGGCTGGCGGTAATGCAGTCCAATCAGGACGACACAACATTACGAGGGAGTGGCAGGATGCTGAAAGGGATCAACCATCTGGCCTTCATAACGCCCGATCTGGAAAAAACCGTGCGGTTCTACCGCGACCTTCTGGGCATGGAACTGTTCGCCGGGATCGGTCATGACGGCTACCGCCACTACTTCTTCCGGCTGGACGACGGCGCGACCCAGGTTGCTTTTTTCGCCTATGACGGCGCCAGCGCGATGAACCGGAAGTTTCCCGGCGATCGGACCGACAAACCGCTCGGTTTCGATCATGTCTCCTTCACGGTGGAAACGCGGGAAGACCTGTTCGGGCTTAAGGACCGGCTGGAAGCGGCGGGCTTCGACGTGCATGGCGCGGTCGATCACGGGTTGTTCTGGTCGATCTATTTCTATGATCCGAACAACATCCCGCTGGAAGCGACCTGGGAGTTCATGCAGGTGACGGAACCGCCCGCCATTGTCGATGACGATCCGATGCCTGTCGCCGCCGAAGGGGCTGCGCCCCGGCCGAATGACTGGCCGAAGGTTGAGAACCCGACCCCGAAGTCGGCGATGACCGCCAGCGGCGGCAATGCCCTGCCGTTGCGGCAGGGGTTGCTGGCATCGGGACGCGCGAGGTTCAGGGACGATCTCGATCCGGATTTTCTCGACATGATGGCGAAGGAAGCCGAGGCGGAGTAGAAGGGTAATCCGCCGGCGCTGCTTGGGGTGCGGGCGGTTGCGCCTTCTATTCTTCGGTTATCGGAGCGAATCCGTCGACCGCTTTCACCCGGTCGATCCAGGCGTTGATGCCGGCATATTTCGACAGGTCGAAACCGCCCTCGTCGGCGACATGGGTATAGGCGAACAGCGCGATATCGGCGACCGTCATGGCATCGCCGACCAGCCAGTCAGTATGGCTCAACTGTTGTTCCATGACGTCCAGCGCGGCATAGCCGGCCTTTTCCTTCTGCGGTATCAGTTTCTTTTCAAGCTCGGAAAAACTGTCCCGCACGTGATACCAGAATCGTAAAACCGCAATATTCGGCTCATGGCTGTACTGTTCGAAGAACATCCAGGACAGCATTTGCGCCCGCTGCCACGGGTCGGACGGCATGAAACGCGTGCCTTCCGCCATGTAGCACAGGATGGCGTTCGATTCCGCGAGGACGCGACCGTCGTCGAATTTAAGGGCGGGGATACGACCGTTCGGATTGATTTTGGCGAGATAGTCCGGTGTCCGGCTTTCGCCTTTTAGAATATCGATGGGGACATAGGTATAATCGTGGCCGGTAAGCTTCAGGATCAGACGAACCTTGAAGCCGTTGCCGCTTTCGATGTTGTCGTACAGGGTCAGCATGTCGTCGTCCTCCGGAAGAAACGCTCCGATACCGTATCGCGCAGGCATTGGCCGGCGGCAACCGGGATTTGTCTAATGCGGGCATAAGCTGCGTTTATTCCAGACGACGGGACGAATACACTGCGTTACGAAACCTCGGCGACGCGGGGGCCGTAGACCGTTTCGTTGACTTCCCGGTCGCCGGTGATGCCCGGTTCGTTCTCGTAAACGAACACGCCCATGACGCGGCGGCGGTCGCCTTCGACGGGCGAGACCCGGTGCAGCGAATTGCAGCCTCGGAAAATGCACAAGGCCCCTTCCTCGCGGCCGACCTCGACCGTGTTTTCCGGCACTTCGCCGCGAACGACCTTGCCGACATAGTCGTAGTTCTGGTCATCGTCGCTTCTTGTATGCGGCGCCATTTCGAACTTGCCGCCCTTTTCGGGGGCCTGCAGCATCAGCGTCATGGTGAAGGCGTTCGTCGAATCGAAATGCCAGGCCGACCGGTCGCCGTCGTGGTAGATCACCGTGTTAACGGGCTGGAACCGGTCTTCGTTGTCATACAGTTTTTCGACACCGACGATTTCGGCGATCAGCTTTTTCGTGGCGTCCCAGTGGTACAAGGTCTTCAGCGGTGAATCGGCAGGCAGCACATCACACGCGAGCATGCGCATCGAGGCGCTGAGGAAAACATTTCGGGCGTGATCGTCCGGCAGTGACGGGTCCTTCACACGCTGCAGATAGCAGTTTCTGTTGGCGCAGTTGAGGTGGGCGAGGTGTTCGACCGCCAGGGCCTGTTCAACCGCCAGCTTGCGGGCTTCCGGCAGAATGAAGTCCGGCAGAACGCAATACTGCTTGGAATCCAGGTCGGCTTTGCAACGGGCGACGATTTCGGCCCGCTTCGGATTGGTGTCGTCCAGCAGCGGATAGGCGTCGAGATTGATCACCTTTTCCGGCGTCATCCCAAGGTCCGTTTTCATTGCAGCAGTGGCCGTCATATTGTCCTCCCAATGGATCAGGGTATTATGATAGTGCATGATTTCCAGCTACAGTATCTTAAAAATGTTGGACGTTCAACAAAACTATTGCATTGCGAAAATTTCACGGGGGCTTTAGGAAATTGATATGGCGACGATTGCAGCAAAGACAAAAAACGGGCGGGCGAAAATCGAGCGTCCGAGAACCTTGCCGGAAATCAACGAATTCCGGCGCAAGGCGCTGATTGAAGGCTGTATCCAGTCGATGTCGGAGTTCGGTGTCGGCGGCACCACGGTTAAAACCATCTGTGAAGCAGCGGGCGCGTCGCGCGGTCTCATCAGTCATTACTTCGAAAGCAAGGACGATCTGGTCGCGGCGTCGCTGAAACATCTGTATTCGCAGGTTGCCGCCAATGTCGCCGTCGCTATCGACGCCTCCGGTCCGAGCGCCGTCGAAAGATTGTATGCGATGCCGAGAGCGATCTTCTCGGAACCCGTGCTGACCGAACAAAATCTCACCGCTTTCCTCAGCTTCTGGCACGAAATCAGGTTCAATATCGCCGTGCAGGAGGTAAACCGAGGCCTTTACGCCGATTACATCAGGCGCACCGAACAACTTTTTATCGACGCGGCGAATGAACTGGACCGGGAGATCGATACCCACCGGGCGGCCCTTGGCCTCGTGGTTCTGTGCGACGGGCTTTGGCTCGGCATGTCGATTCACGACAGGGTGGCGTCGGCGGAAGACGCCGTTGATGTGAGCTGCCGCTACGTCGATCAGCAACTCGGTATCGACTGACCGGAATTCGCCAACTGCTGCGCAAGGCGGCATCATTTTCCTGCCATGAACCTGTAACGGATCTGCCATCGAACAGGGCTATGTCTGATCGATTATCCGTGGAGGTGCGGTACGATGCTGACAGCGAGCGATTTCAGCTATGCGATGCCGGAGGATGACTGGTGGCGCCGCGCCGCAATCAAGGGAATAGAACGTCTTTCCGGCAAGGCCATGCTGTGGCGCCTGTATGACGGGTATCGGCGGGTTTCGACCGGCGACGACTTTTTCGAACAGGCGATCCGGCGGCTCGAACTGACGGTAAACATTAATGCAGGCGGCCTGTCGTCGATTCCCGAAACCGGGCCGCTGATTGTCATCGCCAATCATCCGCTGGGCGTGGTCGACGGTCTGCTGCTGGGGTATCTGATCGGTCAGGTACGGAAAGACTTCCGGCTGCTTGTACATAGTGCTCTATGCAAGGTGCCGGAACCGCGCGCCCATTTCCTGCCGGTCGATTTTCTCGATACGCCGGCCGCCCGGCAGACAAACCTGGAAACACGGCGCGAAGCGCTTGCCGATCTGGCGGATGGCCATGTGATCGCGATTTTTCCGGCCGGCGGCATCGCCACCGCGCGCAATCCGTTCGCCAAGGCGACCGATATCGAATGGAAGGCCTTCACGGCGGGCATGGTGAAGAAAAGCGGGGCGCCGGTTCTGCCGATTCTGATCGAGGGACAGACATCGCGCCTGTTTCAGGTTTTCAGCCGCATCAGTTACGAACTGCGTGCCTCGCTGCTGTTCCGCGAAGCCGTGAAAATGATGGGCAACGATGTGCGGGCGCATGTCGGCACATTGCTGCCGCCCGACCTGCTGGCGGTCCATTCCGACCGGCGCGAGCTGATGGATCATCTTCGGCGGCACACCTTCGGCCTCGGGCCGGTTGACAGGACGGCGATGCAGACGGTCTGACCGAAGCAGGAAGCCTCCGCACAGGCGGCTTTGACCTTTGCCGCCGAACCGGTTCAAACTTCCGGCGGAAAGGGCCGGCGAATATTCGTTTCTCCACGTACCGGCCGCTGCAGGACATACCCGGATGCCGCTGTGCCGCCGATAAAGGGAAAGACCGTAAAGCAGGGGCTGATCGCCGTCGCGTTTCTGGCGGCCGGTTTCTATTTCATTCCCTGGCTGCTGCTGTTCTACATGGCCTGCGGGCTGGCCGATATCCTGCGCCATGAAAAGCGCGACTGGTATCTGTGGCAGCGTTATTTCAGCGGTAACGGGTTTACCACCTGGCTGATGTCGCCGCTCAACCTGTTTATCGATCTGGTCTGCTACCGGAACCCGAAAATCTTCGCCCTGTCGGACTTTTCCGACGAGGCGCGGCGGGAAATCGAGTCTGTGCTCGGGGCGTTCGATGCCAATCGGGATGCGATCATTGACCGCATCAACCGCAACCTTGGCGATGCGAAGCGCGGCATGTTTCTGTTCCGCTGGTTCGGGCATCGGTACAATGACAGTATCGAGGCGTTGAACGCGCCGTTCCGCCATGTCCGCACCATCGCGGTATCGGTGTTCAACGGGCAGGAGCGCACAAACTTCCACTTCGGACCAATGCGTATGACCATCCGCGTGCTGTATAATCTGACGCCGGTTCGGGACAAGGATGTCTTCATCGAAACCGGGCATACGCGGCATTACTGGGCGGATGATCCCTTGTTCATCTTCGATGACACGCTGATGCACCGGTCGATCAACGACGATGACGGGCGGCGGTTCTGCGTGTTTCTGGATGTCATGCGGCCGTCGCCGTTTCCCGGCCTGCTGCGGGCGATGATGGCGCCGGTATCGCTGGTCGCCGGCGCGTTCAAGTCGATCTACTACCGGCGCTGGAAAATGCTGGGGACGGGCGCGGCCTGACGGCCTGCGCCGGCCATGAAAAAGGCGGCCCCGCTTTCGGGACCGCCTTCTGTCTCGCACCGGCTGGAAATCCGGAATGCCGGTGGTGTGTCAAGGTTGGCGTCAGCCCTCTGGCCTATCTGCACACCTGATCGCTCGCGATTGCAGGTGCCGGATGGGGGAGAGGGCCGGCGCCGCGGCGTTACCTTAGGCCGCTTTGGTCAGCTTCTTCGCTGCTTTCGCGCCGCCGATAGCGATCGTGCGAGGTTTCTTTTCCTCCGGCACTTCGCGAACCAGCTTCACATGCAGCAGGCCGTGTTCGAGGACCGCGCCATCGACCCTGATATGGTCGGCGAGGTTGAACTTGCGCTCGAACGCTCGTTCGGCGATGCCGCGATACAGGAAGTTGCGTCCGGTTTCAGTATCGTCGTCGACCTGTTTGCGGCCGGAAATCGTCAGTTCCGATTCCTTGACCTCAATCGACAGGTCTTCCTCCGCAAAGCCGGCAACCGCCATCGTGATCTGATAGGCGTCGCCATCGACGTTTTCTTCGCTGAGTTTCTCGATGTTGTAGGGCGGATAGGTGGGGCCCTGTTCGGCCGCCATCGTGTCCATCATGCGCGCCATGCGGTCAAAACCGACCGAGGTGCGGAAAAGGGGGGTCAAATCAAACGTACGCATCGTCATATCCTCCTTAAGCGATATGTCATTAACTCCGGTCCGCCCGATGGGCCGAACCGCTTCTATGCCAGTCTGGAACCCATTCGGCGTTCCCTGACACGCTAGATTTGGGCATCCAATTTCAGCGTTTCAAGAGCTTTGGATGCGGATTTTTAACGCGACCGGGCAAAGAAAAAGGGCGCCGCGAGGGCGCCCTTCATCGTCTGTCTGCGAGGGATTCGGATCAGATGCCGAAATTCGCGAATTTCTTGTTGAACCGGTCGAGCTGACCGCCCTGCATCAGACGCTGCGGGCCACCGGTCCAGGCCGGGTGCGATGTCGGGTCGATTTCCAGCTTCATCACATCGCCTTCCGATCCCCATGTCGAATAGGTCTGGTAGGACGTGCCGTCTGTCATTTCGACCGTGATCGAATGGTATTCCGGATGAATGTTCGCTTTCATCGCCAGTATCCTTGCATTTGTGCGGGGCTGCGCCCGTTTAATTCCAGGCGCGGTGTGTACAGCGGCGCGGGCGATTAGGCAAGCCCTTACCCCGGAATTCTTTGCGGTTCGATATTGTCTGTGCCTCGCTTTTCGGAGACGGATCGAGGCAATTATCACCGTTCCGTCAGTTTCAGTTCGATGCGACGGTTGCGGCGGAAGGCGATTTCATCCGTTCGCTCGTCCAGCGGCTGATATTCCGCGAAGCCGGTCGCGGCAAGGCGTTCCGGCGGGATGCCCTGACTGCGCAGGAATTTCACGACGGAAATCGCCCGCGCCGTCGACAGTTCCCAGTTCGACGGGAATCGGGCGGTCGAGATCGGCCGTTCGTCGGTATGGCCGTCGACCCGCAATATCCAGTTCAGTTCCGGCGGGATCTGCGTGGCGATTTCCAGTAGCGTCTTGGCGAGGCTGGCCATCTGTTCCTTGCCGGCTTCGCCCAGCTCGGCGGAACCGCCCTCGAACAACACTTCCGACTGGAAGACGAAGCGGTCGCCGACAATCTGGATATCGCGCCGGTTGCCGAGAATTTCACGCAGCTTGCCGAAGAACTCCGATCGGTAGCGGGCCAGTTCCTGCACCTTGCTGGCCAAAGCCACATTCAGGCGCTTGCCGAGATCAGCGATCTGCGCTTCCGCTTCGCGGTCGCGTTCCTCGGATGCGTCGAGCAGCGCGTTGAGGTCGGCGATCTGTTCCCGCAGGGCTTCGATCTGCTGGTTCAGCTTTGCCGCTTCGGCGCGGGCCAGAAGGGCGGCCTCTTTTTCTTCCGTCAGTTCCGACTGTGTGCTTTCGAGGGATTCTTCCTGGGCGGCGACGGTTTCAAGCAGTTCCTGCCGCAGGGCGTCGAGCGCCTCGATATCGCTGCTCAGCCGGTCCAGTTCAGCCAGTTGCGCCTGAATGGTTTCCTTGTCGGCGTCGATGGTGGCGTAGGCGTCTTCCAGTTCCTGCCGGCTGGACGACAAAGCCGCGGTTGCTTCCTCGAACGCCTTCTGGGTTTCCGACAGCTTCGTGCTCAGTTCCTCGTTGGCGTCCTGCGAGGCCTGAAACCGCGCCAGCAGACCGTCGCGTTCCGCGCGCAGATCGCCGAGGGCGGCTTCCAGCTCGTCGCGGCGCGACAGGCTGGCGCGCAACTGGCTGGAAATGCTTTCGACATTCTGTCTGAGGTCGTCATTGGCGGAGCGTTCCAGCGCCAGCAGTTCGCCGAGCTCGGTAACCTGCCGGCTGAGCCGGTCGAGCGCCTTGTCGCGCCCGGCAAGCGCGTCATTCAGATATAGCTGCGAAATCACGAAGATCATCAGCAGAAAGATGATGACCATCAACAGGGTCGCGAGCGCGTCGACAAAGCCCGGCCAGATATCCAGGGTCTGCTGTCGGGACCGTCTGGCAATCGCCATGATCGGCTGTTCCTATGCGTCCGCGGGGCGGGGCGTCATACCTCTCCCCCTTCGGCGATAGCGGCGATGGTGCGCGCCAGCAGGCGGATTTCGCTGCGGATTTCCTGCACCGTTTCGGCCCGGCCGGTTTCCATCCGTTCCAGCATCCGGTTGAGATGCTGGTCGATATTCTTCAGGCGGGCATGGTCGGCGCTGCCGCCGGTCGCCGTGTTCTCCAGCACCTGCTGCAGTTTCTGCTGGCCTTCGGCGAGGCGCAGCATCAGGTCCTGTTCGGTGCGCATCGTATCGGCCAGGGTGCCCAGCTTGTCGGTCAGGTCGTTGATGTCGTTATGCGAGGCGGCGCGGGATTCCTCGGCCTTGGCGATGGTGCGCTGCAGGCCTTCCAGGCTGTCGGCTGTCTGTTCCAGCAATGCCTGAATATAGGCGGGAACGGATTGCTCGCCGTCGCCGATCGGGCCGCCGCCGCCACTCAGCCGGGTCAGCCCGGAAAGCCATTCCTCGAGATCGTTATAGAAGCGGTTCTGCGCCTGACCGGCCTGCAGGCTGAGAAAGCCGAGGATCAGCGATCCGGCGAGGCCGAACAGGGACGAACTGAAGGCGGTGCCCATCCCCGCCAGCGGCGCATCCAGCCCGGCTTTCAGATCGGCGAAAGCGCCGGCGGCGTCCGATCCGCCGACCTGCACGCCGGCAATCACCCCGGCGACGCTCTGCACCGTGTCCAGCAGGCCCCAGAACGTGCCCAAGAGCCCGAGGAAGACCAGCAGGCCGATCATATAGCGGCTGACCTCACGCGCCTCGTCCAGCCGGGCGGCGACGCCGTCCAGCAGGGTCTGCATCGCGGTGGTCGACAGGCTGAGGCTGCGGCTGCGGTCGGTGCGTTCGGTCAGCATCGTCGCGGCGGAGGCCAGAAGTCGCGGCGTCGCCAGACTGGTCTGTGCGCCATGCGCGCCCAGCTTGAAACTTTCAACCCAGGAAATTTCGCGGTTCAGCTTGGCGACCATCCAGAAGGTGATGCCGATGCCGACCAGCAGCGCGCCGAGAATGATGCCGTTGATGAAGACATTCGAAAAGAACGCCTCCACCAGCGGTTCGATCACCATGAAGGCGCAAACGGCGACAATCGCCAGAAACAGGAACATACGGATCAGAAAACTGTTAGGACGGCTCACCCTTTAGTCCTTACCTGTGTCTGTTTCGATATTCATCCCTGCGGGACAACCACATCCACCCGGTTCGGCGCGCCGGCATCGACCTTGTTGCCGAGCGCCCGCACATCCATCCGGGTGCTGCGGATACCTTTTTTGATCAGGTAGGTCCTAACCGCCAGAGCCCGGAACAGCGACAGACGCCGCGCCTGGCTGGTGGTCTCGCCCTCGTTGTTGGCGAAACCCATAAGCTGGATACGCAGATCTTCGTTCGCTTCCAGTTTGGCGGCCAGCCTGTCGAGGGCGGAATCGACGCCGCCGGGCAGTTCAGACGAGGTCGGGCCGAACCGGATTTCGATCTTTTCATCGGTTTCGATCACCGCATTCGGATCGACGGAGGCGACCTGGGTATCCGGTTCCGGCAGATCGAGCGTCACGGATGCTTCCGGGATCGACGGTTCCGGCTCGGGTTCCGGTGCGACGACCGTATCGACCGGTTCCGGCGGCGGCACGATGGCGGACGACAGTTCCGTCACTGTTTCCGGCTCCGGCTCGGGTTCAGGCTCCGGTTCCGGTGCGGCCACGGCGACCGGTTCGGGCTCCGGTGCGGCTTCAGGCTCCGGCTCGGGCGCTGATACGGGTTCCGGCTCCGGCTCCGGCGCGGCTTTGGCGACCGGTTCGGGCTCCGGTTCCGGTTCGGGCGCCGGGACGGCCACAGCCACCGGTTCGGGCGCGGGTTTGGGCGGCGGTTCGACGGCGGCGATCTCCGGCGCTTCCGGCACGGCGACATTGCCGGTTTCAATCGGTTCGACCGACGGCGTCGCGGCGGCTTCACCGCTCAGTTTCTGGGCTTCGCGCTGCGCCTGCTTGACGGAGCCGGCGGGTTCCAGACCTGATTGCGGCAACGCGTCGGGCGCGGTCAGTTGCAGCGGCTCCGCACTGGTGACGGCGGCTGCGGACGGGGCGGCGTTCGGTATCGGCGGTTCCGGCATCAGACGTTTCGTCGCCGGGCTGCCGGAGCTGATGATCACCGGGCCGGGCCGCAGCATATCCGCCAGATTGGAGCTTTGGCCCAGCGTATCGAGCACCGACAGATCGACGATCACGGGGTCGCGGACATTCGCCGTGCCGTTGTAATAACTGCTCTGCGCCAGAGCGGCGGGCGCGCCGCCGGCCATCAGCGCCGCGATTGCGGTCGAAAGAGCCAGGGCCCGAAGGGAAACATGTGAAGGCATTGTTGCGTCAATCATGGTCAGAGACAGGGCACATTGCGTATCGGGTGTAACAGCTTCACTAGCACTATTTCCGCCAACCCTCAAAACGCTGACGGATACACTACCCAAGGCGACAATGCGCCTCAACCATCTGTGTGCCGATTCTCTGCGCCGCGACAATAACCTGTTGGCTTTAATATGGCCGGACCGGCGGTTTACGGGGCGGTTATTTGCCGCGCAGCAGATCCAGGAAGCCGCGCTGGATGCCGTCGTTGCAGGCGACGATTTCCTGCGCCCCGAACGCATAGTTACGGCCCGAAAGATCGGTCACGAACCCGCCGGCTTCCTTGACGATGATGATGCCGGCGGCGACATCCCAGGCGTTCAGGCCGCGTTCCCAGAAGCCGTCATAGCGGCCGGCGGCGACATAGGCGAGATCGAGCGAGGCGGTGCCCCAGCGCCGCAGGCCGGCGGAATGCGCCATCACCCGTTCGAGGCGTTTGAGGAACTGGGCGTGGCCTTCCGGCCCGCCGCCGATGCCGAGATGGGGGATGCCGGTGGCGAAAACGGAATCGCTGACCTGACGGCGCGAGGAAACCCGAAGCCGGCGATCGCGCAGGAACGCGCCCTGGCCCTTTTCACCCCAGAACATTTCGTCCTTCACCGGGTCGTAGATCACCCCGGCGGTGATTTCGCCGCGCATTTCAAGGCCGATGGAAATCGCCCAGTGCGGCAGGCCGTGCAGGAAATTGGTGGTGCCGTCCAGCGGGTCGATAATGAACCGGGCCTCGGCGTCTTCCGGCCCGGCCGCGCCGCCTTCCTCCATCAGGAAGCCGAAGTCGGGGCGCGCTTTTTCAAGTTCGCGCAAAATGATCTTTTCGGCCTTCACATCGGCATTGGATACGAAATCGGCCGGCCCCTTGCGCGAGACCTGCAACTGTTCGACCTCGCCGAAATCGCGCACCAGGGCGCGACCCGCCTTTTCGGCGGCCTTCATCATCACGTTGATATTGGCCGAGCGGATCGCCATAGGGATTGCCTTTGCCTGATTACTTCGCGCGTTCCATGTAGGAGCCGTCAGCCGTGTTGACGACGATCTTGGTGCCGGCTTCGATATGCGGCGGCACCAGAACCCGTTCGCCGTTTTCCAGCAGGCCCGGCTTGTAGGACGACGACTGGGTTTGCCCCTTCACCACCGGATCGGCCTCGACCACTTCCATCACCACCGATTTCGGCAGCGTGACGTTGATCGGCGCGCCTTCATGGGTCTGCACCGAACAGATCATGCCTTCCTGCAGATAGGCCTTCGGCGGGCCGATGACATCGCCCTGAACCTCAACCTGTTCGAAGGTTTCGTTGTTCATGAACGTGTAGGCGCCGTCGACCTCGAACAGGTACTGATAGTCGGATTCAAACAGGTCGGCGCGTTCGATGGTTTCCTGGGTCCGGAACCGAAGGTTCGTCTTGGTGCCGGTTATCGGGTCGCGGGCTTCGATCTGGGCGACCGATGCGCCCTTGCCGGGCTGGTTGATTTCGTTTTTAACGACCACCAGCAACTTGCCATCTTGCATGAAAGCATTGCCGGGGCGCAGGTTGATTGCGTTATCCTTCATCACTGAACGTCCGTATTGTGATATGAGAAGTCCTCAAAAGCGCGCTCTACCTATCACCGGGCAGGACCCGAAGCAACCGGAGTCGGCGGCATGACCGGCAGGTGGTGGACCGAAGCCGAAATGCGCAAACGCCGCGCCGCGCTGGACGTGCGGATCGCCGTGCGCCGGGCTGTCCGGTCTTTCTTCGAGGCGCAGGGTTTCGAGGAGGTGGAAACGCCGGCCCTGCAGGTCAGCCCGGGGCTTGAGCCGCATCTGGCCGCCTTCCGGACCGAGATGCTGCGGCCGGGCCGGGCCGACGCCGCGCCGCAAATTTTCTATCTGCATACCAGTCCGGAATTCGCGATGAAGAAGCTGCTGGCGGGCGGGTTGCCGAAAATCTGGCAGATCGCCCCGGTTTTCCGCAACGCCGAGGGCGGGCCGAACCATCACCCGGAATTCCGCATGCTGGAATGGTACCGGGCCGGAGCAGGCTATGCCGATCTGATGGACGATACGGTTGTGCTGGTGCGAGATGCCGCACGAAAGGCCGGCGCGACGGCGATGCGCCACCGGGGCCTGACATCGGACCCGTTCGCCGACTGGCAGCGGATCAGCGTCGAGGATGCGTTTTCAACCTATGCCGGGATTGATCTGCGGCCGACCTTCGCCAATGCACCGCATGAACCGTCGCCGGATAAACTGCGGACGGAAGCAACGCGGATCGGCATTCCGACAGCAGACGACGACCGGTTCGACGATATCTTCTTCAAGATATTTCTGGAGAAGATCGAACCGCGTCTCGGCCATCCCGCGCCGACGATCCTGACCGATTATCCGGTCAGCATGGCGGCGTTGGCGCGGCCGAAGCCGGATGACACGCTGCTGGCCGAACGGTTCGAGGTCTATGTCTGCGGGCTTGAGCTGGCCAACGCCTTCGGCGAATTGACGGATGCGGCGGAACAGCGTCGGCGGTTCGAGGCCGATATGGAATTGAAGCAGCGCCTGTACGGCGAACGCTACCCGGTTGACGAGGATTTTATCGAGGCGGTCGGGAACATGCCGGACGCCGCCGGGATTGCGCTGGGCATCGACCGGCTTGTCATGCTGCTGGCCGGGGTGGACGATATCGAACAGACCTTGTGGGCGCCGGTTGCGTGGCGAGGATGAAAGAAACATGAGTCCCGGACTTGATCCGGGATCTTTATCAGGACGTGGCGAAAGACCCCGGGTCTGACGCCCGGGGATCGTGAATTTTTCGGTGAGGGAAGAGGCAGAAAGATGGATATCTATCACATCTGGTGTTCGCTGAAGGACGGCGTGAAGGACACGGAATTTTCCGACGCCGTGCATGAATACCTGGATCATGTGAAGGAGAGGGGCGAACTTGAGGCGTACCGCGTGACGGTACGCAAGCTGGGCCTCGGCCCGCCGGGTCTGCCGTCGTGGCATATCATGCTGGAATTCAGAAACCTCGCGCAGCTCGATGAAGCCTTTACCCGCGTTTCAACCCGCAAGGACCCGGTGGAAAGCTTTCACCATGCGGTGAATTCGAAGGTGAAGGAGGTTGTCTTCGCCCTCTATCGCGACTTCCCGGACAACCACCGGGTGCGCGGCGAGGAGAAGTTTTAGACAGCGACAGCGAAAAGCCGGCAACGAGGTGTCCCGGACCTGATCCGGCATCTTCATCAGGATACGGCGAAAGATCTTCGGCTCGGGGTCCGGGACTCGCTAACGAGACCTACGCCGATGCGCTTTCCTTCAGCACCTCAGACAGCACCTGCGTATAGTTTTCCGTGCCCTGCGCGCCGGAGACGAGATACTTCTCGTTCAGCACCACCGCCGGCACGGCCTGGATGCCGCGCTGAATCCACTGAACCTCTTCCTGCCGCACCGCATCGGCGTAGCGGCCATCGAGCAGGACGGCCAGCGCCTCGTCGCGGTCGAGGCCGACCGAAGCCGCCGCATCGGCCAGCACGTCGGCATTGTTGACATCCTTGCGGTCGGAGAAATAGGCCTTGAACAGCGCCAGTTTCAAATCGTGTTCCCTGCCCTGTTCGCGGGCCCAGTGCAGAAGCTGATGCGCCTTGTATGTGTTCACCATGCGCATGCCGTCGAAATAGTCGAACCGGAAGCCGAGGCTGTCGCCCAGATCGCTCAGGCGTTTCCGGTTGGCCGCGCTGTCTTCCTTGCTGCTGCCGTATTTTTCGCTGATGTGTTCGGCCAGGTCCTGGCCTTCGTCCGGCATGTCGTGGTTGAGTTCGAACGGATGCCAGTGCAGCTCGAAATCCGCTTTTTCGCGCAACGCGTCCATCGCCGGTTCAAGCTGCTTGTAGCCGACAATGCACCACGGGCAGACGACATCGGAAACGATGTCGATGCGGATTGTCGGCTTGGCGTTGGGCATCTCGAATCTCCTGTTCGGTGACATCAGATGTCGGGCTGCACCGGCGTCAAGTCAAGGCCGGCGGCGGCCCGTCCGGCCCACCCGCGCATCAACCGCCGCATTAAAATTATTGTGTTATCGCTGCTTCTGCGGGAAGGTTCCGGCGATGCCGATAGCCGTTTCCCCCTTTTTGCGCGGGACGTTTTTCATCCTGCTGGCGATGTTCCTGTTCGATCTGATGGGGGCGATCGTCAAGTATATGGGCACCGAATACCCGGCCGAGCAGCTTTCGATGTACCGCAACGTGTTCGGGCTGGCGCCGAGTATACTGATCCTGCTGTGGTCGAGCGACTGGCGCAAGGCCGGCCGTCCGCTGAAAATCCGGCAATGGAAGCTGGGGCTGGTGCGCGGCGGTTTCGTCGCCTTTGCGCAATTCAGTTTCTATCTGGCGCTGATCAATCTGGAATTCGCCACCGCGACGACGCTTTCCTTCTGCGGCCCGCTTTTCGTTACCACGCTGTCGGTGATGGTGTTGAAGGAAAAGGTGGGGCCGTGGCGCTGGGGGGCGGTGGTCATCGGCTTCGTCGGCATCGTGATCATCATGAAGCCGGGCAGCGATGTGTTCACCTATTATGCTCTGCTGCCGCTGGGGGCCGGATTCGGTTTCGCCTGTACAAGCATTATCGTGAAGAAATTCGATGACGATGTGCCGACGCCGCTGATCAACCTGTATTCCTCCGGCGCGGCGTTGCTGTGGTCGATCCTGCTGGTGGTGGCGACGGGCGGCTACCGGGTTGTCGGCACGCCGGACGAATGGCTGTGGCTGATCGCGATGGGCGTTGTCGGCGGGCTGGCGGTTCTGTCGCTGATCACCGCCTACCGCACGACCTCGCCCGCCAACCTCGCGCCGTTCGAATATTTCGGCATTCCGTTTTCCTTCGTGCTGGGCTGGTTCGTGTTCGGCGAAGCGCCGTTCGAACGCCTGTTCCCCGGCGCGCTGTTGATCGCCGCCGGCGGACTGCTGATCGTCTGGCGGCAACGCAAGAACAGCCAGAACGTCACCACCCCCGCGCCGATGGACGGTAAGCCGCCGGTGAAGTAATTCAATGTAGCATTTTGCTATGATATAAGGATATTTGTTTTCTCCATTTTGAATTTTTATAGCGATTTGCTACTTTATTGATAATGGCGAAAATAAAACATCAGATCATCGAGGATGAAGCGGGCAAGCGGGTCGCCGCCGTGGTGCCGTGGGAAGACTATGTCGCCTCCGGCCTGTACGACCCGGCGCTGGATACGGCGGTGCCAGATGCGGCATTGTCTGATGAAGACCTGGCGCGCCGGTCGCATTTGATGGACGAGGCCGAGGAACGCATTCCGGGCGATGTGGTGCAGGCGGCGCTACTCGGCAGCCCGATAAAGGCGTACCGGAAATGGCGCGGCCTCAGCCAGCAGGACCTGGCGGCAGCCATCGGCACCAAGCCCGCCTATCTGTCGCAGATCGAAACCGGACGGCGAAAAGGCTCGACCGATCTGCTGAAACAGATCGCCACGGCTTTGCGCGTCGATCTTGATATGATTGTTGAATGAAGCGAAGGCTAACCGAAAATCTTGATCGTTCTTAGGTCCGTTTTTATTCATCGTCCGGCGGCAGCGCAATCGCAACCGGACAGTCGTCAGCTCTGCCCCGGTCGACACCAAACCGCCGGTGGAGTTAGGAATTGTATCGGTAGACAAATCTGGTTGGTTCTTCCTGCCCCTTGTCCATTAAGTGTTCTTATTCAAAATAAATTCGCTAAAAGCGAATTTATATCTTGAAATCATGTGCAACAAACCCCATATCGATATTGTGTAAATAACGGAAGAAGTTCTTATTCTCAGCTTGAGTTTACTCAAGCGTGGAGGGAATCCCCTCTGTCGTTTTTTCTGCAGCAATTCCAGATGTTCCTGTGTGCTGGAAGTGGTAGGAGAAGCAGACCCGATAGAGAAGACATCATCGGGTCTAGGCTGAAGGTGTAGTTGCTGGTTTCCGTTCTTTGTTGGGCGAGGACCTCTGGTCAGTTTCATCCACTGTGGGTGTGGCGCCAGAGCCAACAGAGAGGAGGCGGTCATGTTGACCAAATTCGAAGGTACACACCAGCGGCGGCGGCGACGTGGATTTTGGCGGAAACTAAAAAATCCACATATCTTAAAAGCTGTCATTATGATGGCAATGATCGGTTATCGGATTGTCCGATGGTTGATCGAGGCTTTCGGGCCTTTTGGATAAGCCGCTAACCTAAAGTCTATCGCAGTTAAGTTGGAGTAGATTGCATATGATCCACGAAGCGCTGAGATTAATCCGTGTCTTCCATGATCTAAAGCAAACTGAATTAGCAGATAAACTGGGCATTTCAAAATCTCATCTATCTGAAATAGAAGGCGGAAAAAAAACTCCATCACTCGAGTTAATCAATCGCTACTCGACAGAGTTTAACATTCCAATCTCTTCGATAATGTTTTTTGCTGAAGAATTACCAGGTGCAAAAGCTGGCGAAAGAATACAATCAAAAATAGCCGTTAAAGTATTAGATATTTTAAGATTCATAGAAAGTAAGGCAGATGCCGAAATCTAAAACTATTAAAAGATATGGAATAAAAGATTCACCATTCTACCGCCTTAGATCACGTCGTAAATTGGCTGATCTGTTAAATGTCTCTGTGACTGTACTTAACTCTATCGCCTCTAATGAAAATTTGTATAAGCGCGTCTGGAAGCACAAAACAGAAAAAGATGTATGGATAGAACAGAAACCATCAGCAACTGAAACAGAATCCTATAGGCCAATAGACATCCCTGACCCGAGGTTAAAGGCGATCCAAGCTCAAATATCGTGTTTTCTGGCGCGAATCGCACCTCCAGAGTACCTTTATAGTCCTGTTAAAGGGCGTTCCTATGTCGACAACGCTGCGAACCATATAGGTTCTGAAGCATTTTGGTTGCTTGATGTTGCTAACTATTTTCCAAGTTGCTCGGCGAATAAAATTGCTAGGTTCTTCAAAGTAAGGCTTGAATGCTCACCAGACGTCACAGCAATACTTGTAAAATTGACAACTCTGGAAAATGGACTTCCACAAGGGTCATCTTGCAGTCCTGTTTTAGCATTTTTGTCGAACTGGGAGATGTGGGACGAAGTTGCACAGCTAGCAAAAAGCGCAAACTGTAAGTTCAGCTTGTATGCAGATGATCTCACGATATCGGGTAAAATCGTGCCAAAGAAAACAATATGGGAGATTAAAAAAGTAATCCATCGGCACGGATTAACATTGAAGTCGGGCAAAGAAGTTAGCTTGCTTGGTAAACCGGCTGATGTAACTGGTGTGATTATTAAGCAGAATTGTACCAGTCTGCCAAACCGCCAATTGAAACGCCTCGCCCAATTAAGAATTGAAAGACGAAATGCTGTTGACCCGCAGGAGCAGAAGAAACTTGATAATCAAATTGCGGGGAGAAATGCGCAAAGGAGGCAGGTAGAACGGTATTTGCCGCATAGCATCAATTCATCTGAGTAGCGCATCATTTTTTTTAACTACCCTATCTCCATCGACTTATTCATCGCCTTAACCCCCGCAGCCGGGCCGTCGGGGTGGTTCCAGACGGCGGCGATGACGGCGAGGAAATCCGCGCCGGCTTCCACCAGCGGGCCGCAATTGTCGGCATTGATGCCGCCGATGGCGACGCAGGGCACGTTCATGAAGGTCGCCCACCATTCCAGCGTCTCGATCTCCGCCACATGCTGCGCGTCCTTGCTGGTCGTCGGAAAGAACGCGCCGAAGGCGACGTAATCCGCGCCGGCTTCCGCATCGGTCATCGCCAGATGGCGGGAATTGTGACAGGTGACGCCGACCGTCGCGTCCGGCCCGACAATCGCGCGGGCCTTCCTGTAGCCCATATCATCGCGGCCGACATGCACGCCGTCGCAACCCATTTCCTTCGCAAGGTCCGGCCGGTCGTTCATGATGAAGGCGAGGTCGCGGGCATGGGCCAGCGGCATCAGCGCCTCGACCGCGCGTTTGATCTCGTCGTCGGACACATCCTTCAGACGAAGCTGTACGCAGCCGATCTCGCCCGCGTCCAGCGCCGTTTCAAACAGGGCCGGAAACGTCGCGAGATCGATTTTCGGCGGGGTCAGAAGGTAGAGAAGACAGCCCGGTCCTTCGTCTTCCGCGTCCATGTTCATGTCAGGATACCCATGTCCGGCAACCCCCGGGGGCCATTCCGCAGGCCGCTGCGGTGCTTCGAGAGCAGCGGATTGGGTCCCGGATCATGTCCGGGACTCGTGTTTCAGAGAACATTCCAAAGACAAGGTTACGCCTTGTCCTGATAGATGCGGATGATGGTTTTCAGCAGGTCGAGCGCGTCCTCGCGCGAGCGCTGGAACGAGTTGCGGCCGATGATCGAACCGTTCGCGCCGCCGTCCCGCAACTGCCGGATTTCGTCCAGCACGTCCTCGGTGCCTTTCGCCGCGCCGCCGGAGAACACCACGATGCGCTTGCCGTCAAAGCAGTTCTGCTTCACATGCGCGATGCGGGCGGTGAGGGTGGAAACATCGATGTTGCAGGCATCGTAGACCTTCTTGGCGTCGGGCTGTTCGATATGCGCCGTCGGCGGCTTCACCTTGATGATGTTCGCGCCGAGCTGGGCGGCCAGATGCGCCGCATAGGCCACGACGTCGACCGCGGTTTCACCGTCCTTCGACAGCTTGCCGCCGCGCGGATACGACCAGATGACCACGGCCAGACCCTTCGACTTGGCTTCGCGGGTCAGTTCGCGGGCTTCCTCGACCATGTCGTTGAACCTGTCGGAGCCGGGATACATGGTCAGGCCGATGGCGGAACAGCCGAGCTGCAGCGCGTCGTCGACCGAGGCGGTAACGGCCTGGTCGTCGCTGGTCGACCACGAATTGGAGTGGTTGACCTTGAGGATGGTCGGGATCGCCCCGGCGAAGCTGTCGGCGCCCTGCGCAAGCTGGCCCAACGGGGCGGCATAGGCGTTCAGCCCGGCATCGATGGCGAGTTGATAGTGATAATGCGGGTCGTAACCGGCGGGGTTGGGCGCGAAGCTGCGCGCGCCGCCATGTTCCCAGCCCTGATCGACGGGCAGGATCACCATCTTGCCGGTGCCGCCCAGCTTGCCGGCCATCAGGATCGAGGCCAGGTTGCGCTTCACGCCGGGGCTGTCGCCTTCGTACCAGGACAGGATTTTCTTGATGCGTTGATTGATTTTCATGGCTCGGACCCCTTGGCGTCGAATGGTTGTGTGTTTTCAGGCAATACGGTTTACACGGCGGCGCGCCGGTATTCAACGATTTGCAGCTATGTATGTTTCTTCATTGTCGTCGATCCCCGCACGCGATGCGGGGTCCATTCCTGCGGCCCGGACGCGGGGTGAGAGTTCAGTGGAATAGGTCCCGGCTCGGGGGCCGGGACTCGTTATTGTTGAAACAAAACCGGCCTGCGGGCTTGACCCGAAGGCCGGGGACCGGCGTATAGGGTTTGACTTGAACTTTTGCCCGAGGCTCCGATGGCATCCGAACTATCGCATCAGGAAGAGGCCGCCCCGTCACGCGCCCCGCGGATCGTCAATTGGGTGTTCACCGCGTTCAACGGCCTGCTGTTCATTCCGGCCTGCGTCTTCGCCATGATGGCGTTGTACAATTCCGCGCCGGACGCGCAGGATACGGGCCTGGCTTTGTACATGAACGTGGCGCTCGCCGTGCTGCCGATCACCATCATCATCGCGCTGACCACGGCGTGGATTTACCATCGCGGCGGCTGGCACAAGACGTCCTATGGCTGCCATCTTGCGCCGCTGGCGAATATCCTGCTGGTCGTGCTGCTGCGTCTGGCGCACTGACGGTGCGGCATGGGTGAAAATTCCCCTGCCGGCGGTTCGGTCATCGGCCGCATCATCGCCTATTTCGCGAATGCGCCGAACCTGCTTGGCATCTGCTGCGTCGTCGGCGCGGTGATGGTCTTCGCGACCCAGGACATGCTGGTGAAGTGGCTCAGCGACGGGTATCCGCTGCACCAGATCGTGTTTACCCGCGCGGTGGTGGGCATAACAATTCTGCTCCTCGTGATCGTGCCGCTGGAAGGCGGCTACCGGATCCTGAAATCGAAGCATCTGCCGCTGCATCTGCTGCGCGGTCTTGCCGTCGTGATGGCGAACATGTCGTTCTTCCTGTCGCTGGCCTCGGTGCCGCTGGCCGATGCGGTGGCGATGTTTTATATCGCGCCGCTTTTGATCACCCTTCTGTCGATCCCGCTTCTGGGTGAAAAGGTCGGTATCCGGCGGCTGTCGGCGGTTATCGTCGGTCTCGTCGGCGTGGTGGTGATGGTGCAGCCCGGCTCCGCCGAATTCCAGCTTGCCGCGCTGCTGCCGCTGGCGGCGGCGTTCTTTTATGCGCTGCTCAGCATCATGACCCGCAAGATCGGTATCCGCGACAAGGCGTCGACGATGGCGTTTTACGTACAGATAACCTTCGTCTTCGTCGGCGGCGCTTTCGGCGTTATTGCGGGCGACGGGCAGTATGCCGGCGGCGGCAATCCGCAGTTAGAATTTCTGCTGCGCGCCTGGGTCTGGCCGACCCAGTCCGACCTGCTGCTGATGGTGCTGATCGGCGTTCTCAGCGGCGCCGGGGCGTACATGATCAGCCAGGGTTACCGGCTCGCCGAAGCCGCCACCGCCGCGCCGTTCGAATACACGTCTCTGCCGCTGTCGGTGTTCTGGAGCATCGTCATCTTCAGCGAGATTCCGGGCGTGAACACCTGGATCGGCATCGTCCTGATCTGCGGCAGCGGCCTGTACGTCTTCTACCGGGAATCGGTGCGCGGCAAGAAGGTCGCGTCGGCACGGCCGATGCCGCGTAATCGGTAATATACAGCACCGAGTCCCGGGTCTGACGCCCGGGGATCGCCATTATTTCAAAAGCGCTGTGTCCCGGACCTGATCCGGGATCTTCATCAGAATGCGTCGCAAGACCCCGGCTCGAAGGCCGGGGATCGGTGTATGGGGATCCTGATTCCCGGACTTGATCCGGGATCTTCATCAGAATGAGGCAAAAGACCCCGGCTCAGGGATCGGCATTGTTTCAGCACTCGATGATGTTCTTCTCCGGCCCGTAGGGGAATCCGGTGATGTTTTCCGCACCGTCCTGCCCGACGACCAGAATATCGTGTTCGCGATACCCGCCGGCGCCGGGCGTGCCTTCGGGAATGAACAGCATCGGTTCCATCGAAACCACCATGCCGGATTCCAGAACGGTGTCGATATCCTCACGCAGTTCCAGCCCGGCTTCCCTTCCATAATAGTGGCTCAGCACGCCGAAGGAATGCCCGTAGCCGAACGACCGGTATTGCAGCAGGCCCTCATCGGCGAGGAAGCGGTTGATCTCGTCGCAGATCGATGAACAGGCCATGCCGGGTTTAATCAGCGACTGGCCCAGTTCATGCGCTGCGACATTCGCCTGCCACAGTTTCAGGCTCACCGCGTCCGGTTCGCCGAGAAACAGCGTGCGTTCCAGCGCGGTGTAGTAGCCGGAAATCATCGGGAAGGCGTTGAGGCTGAGTATATCGCCCTTGCGCAAGGCCCGCGTGGTGACCGGGTTATGCGCGCCGTCGGTGTTCAGACCGGACTGGAACCAGACCCAGGTATCGCGCAATTCGCTGTCGGGATGCGCCTTTGCGATTTCCAGTTCCATGGCGTCGCGGCCGGCCATCGCGACATCGATTTCGCGTGCGCCTTCGCGGATCGCGGCGCGGATCGCTTCGCCGCCGATATCGGCAATTCTCGCGCCGTCACGGATCAGGGCGATTTCCTCTGCCGACTTCACCATCCGGCCGGCCATCGCCGCAGGTGCGATATCAACAAGTTCCCGAACGCCCAGTATGTCGGCCAGCGCGTCGCGGGCGGCGAGCGTCAGGTGGTCGCCTTCGATGCCAAGGCGCGAAGCCGATCCGACGAGGCCGGAGACCGCGCGCCAGAAATTGTTCCGCCGCCAGTCGGTATAGGTGACGTTGTCGGCGATGCTGCGCCGCCAGGGCTGTCCGGCGTCGATATTGGCGGAAACCGTTGTGCAGGTCTCCGGCGTCACGACGCAACCGAAGGGGCGGCCGAAGCTGCAATACAGAAAGCCCGAATAGTAGGCGATGTTGTGCATCGACGTCAGCACGACAGCGGGAATGTCCCGCGCCGCCATGATGTCGCGCAAAGCGGTCAGCCGGCGGGTGTATTCAGCGTCGGAAAACGGCAGCGGGGCCTTTTCACCATTGTGGCAGGTAAAGACATCCGGCCGGTCAATCGGTGTGGTCATTGTTTCGTCCTCATCCAACCCGGGTATTGGATGACCCGGGATAAATCCGGGCGTACAGGACAGGGGCGCATCGTTACGACGGCCGCGCTGCGGTGTGTTTACGCGACGACGCCATCGCCGCTCGCAACGCAGGGTTCAGGTAGCGCCGAAGCGGTTTGCTGTCAATTTTTATCGGGTGTCAGCGGGAACAGTCGACCCGCATCACGACGATGGCCCCGGCGTCGTCGAGGATATCCAGCACGCGGCAGCTTTCCGGCAATATGTCCTGCGGCGAGAACCGGGCTTCGATGACGGGTTCGTTCTCACCGTCTGAACCTGCCGGTTTCAGTTCCCTGATGGTCATGCCGTTATGCCATGGCCAGACGGTTGCCGCGCCGTATTCGACCCTGAGTCCTGATATCCAGCCGTAGCCGCCTTTCTTGACATCGATGGAAAGACGATCGAGGGGCGGCCCGTTCCGCTGCGGCGACAGCGAAACCCAGCCACGCCAGTTGGCAGCCACGGCAACCGGCTGGAACCCGTCGATCTGCAGGGCGATGTCGCCGGAAAGCGGATTGTCGATCCTGAGCTGGAGCGCATCGCGTGCGACCGGGACCTCGAAAGCGATATCGATCCGGCTGTTTTCGGGTAGCAGCACCTTGCCGAAAAACTCGGGGATCGCCGATGCTGCGATGTCGATGCCATGACTCTCCTGCAACCACCGTTCTTCCTGATCCGTGCCTTTTATTGCCGGATAGTAAATCGCACCGTATGCGGTGCCGCCATGGGCGAGATAAAGGTACAGCGGCAACTCGTTCATGTAGAGAATGCGCTTGCCGGGTTCGGCTGTCGGCAGGATACGCCCCGGCTGTGACTTGTCGAGCGACATGGTGCCCCATAGCACCATATGCGCGGCCTTGCCGATAACGGCCGGCGCGCCAGCCTGAATCTGCTGGGTGAAGATGAAAACGACGGCCAGTGCCGCGATGCCGACACCAGCCTTTTTGTGCGTGGATTGCCCGGAACGGCATTCTTTCCACAGATGTGAAAATGCAACCCACGCGGCATGGGAAAAGGAACCGATGATCACCACAATCAGCGGCACCCAGAGGCGCCGGAACAGTTCCGCCGGATAGCCCGGCAGGGTATGGAAGATCGAGGCCGCGACCATGCCGAACAGCAGACCGGCCATCAGCCAGACACTGCGCCGGCGCGCGGTTGGCGTCAGAATCAGACCGATTGCGGCGCCGGCCAGTATCATTAGCCCGGCCGGGTTGCCGAACCGTTCCGCCACCTGTTCTAGCGCGGAAACGGAATTTTCGCGAATGCCTTGCCAATAATTCCAGCCGTCGGGCACCAGAAACGCGCCACCGCTGAAGGTCGGGCCGGGAAAGGCGAGCGCGGCAAGACCGGGGGTCGCCCAGGCCAGACCGGCAAGGGTCAGAACCGTCCAGGCGCGTTTCTCCCGCCACGACATCAGGAAAAAATACAGGGCCAGGGCCAGCGCGCCATGGGCGCGGCCGGTCGGATGCATCCAGACCAGCACCAGAATGGCCGCAGGAAAAACGGCATCGAGCCAGCGGGGGCGCAGCAGAACGGCGGCCCAGCAGCAGATGCCCAGCCCCAGCGCGATATTGCTCGGCACCACCCAGTGAAGACCGTGATATCCGGGGAACACTTCCAGCGCGAGAAACAGCAGACCCAGCCCGGCGGGTCCGGGGCCCCAAAGGGCATAGAGCAGGGCGGTCAGGCCGATAGCGATCAGGCCGGCCCCGATGAGCGACAGAGCATTCAGGGCGGTTTCCCAGTCAACGCCAACCGAGTTCAGTGTCGCCAGTGCGACCGAATGAGCCGCGTGATACATGTAATGGACACGCTGCAACAGTTTGCGCTGTTCCGTATCGGCCGTATCATCAACGCTGTTGCCGGCAGACCCCTGTTCGAGCAGATCGTTCAGGGCCGGGCAATTCTGCAGCGGACAGGACAGAAGCTGTTCACCCTTGGCGATATAGAACCATGAATCGATGGGGCCGACGACGCTGTCCCTGACCAGCATCGGGGTCGCAATCACGGCCAGCAGAACCAGGCCGAAGATTGTTGCGCTGACCGCCAGAAAGGCCGGGCCGGCCTTCCCTTTGTGCCGCGTTATCCCGCGTCCCGACGCCATGCCGGCAGAAGAAGCAATATCCGTCATACCCGTGTCACCATCGCCCCACAGTCAAACTGTTACGGGATGACGGGTTCTCCGGTCTACAAGAGAAGCCGGGGCTTTAAAGCGGATTTCTGTCAATTTTTATCGGGTAGCGCCGTCATCGCCACGTTAATGAATCGTTCGGATGCCTGACGGTCGATGCCGCTGCGGGCCATCACGGCGAGGGCCAGAACCTGCCCTGCGAAGAATTCGCCCAGCGCCTCGGTGTCCACGTCGGCCGGCAGTTCGCCAGCGGCCCTGGCCCGGCGGAACCGGTCGACCAGCGCCTGCCGGCGTTCGGCGTCCAGCCGGCGGGTCAGCTTTTCCGTGGTTTCCGGCGCATGACTGGACTCGACCAGACTGTTTACGAAAAAACAGCCGCAGGGGCCGTCGGGGTCGAGATTGGCGTTGGCGACGGTTTCAAGATAGCGGCGAATGACGACGGGCAGCGGGTCGGTCGATGTCGCGAGATCTTCTTCCATCTGGTTACCCAGAATTTTTACGTAGTGGGTCAGCGCGGTGTTGAACAGCGTCTCCTTATCGCCGAAATTCGCGTACAGGCCGGGCTTGGCCATGCCGGTTGCGGCGACCAGATCGTTCATCGATGTCGCATCGTATCCCTTTTCCCAGAACACCTTCATCGAGGTTTCAAGAACTTCGTTCGGGTCTGTCTTGCGGGGTCGTCCGCGGGTCATGATTTTCGGCGTCTCCATAAAAAAGTACCAACCGGTAATTTAATCGCTTGCAATCGTAGTGCAAGTCCCTATTTAAATACCGTTCGGTACTTAAATGACATCCAACACCCACATTTTCACCCGATGGAGAAATCAGCATGAGCAGAATTTCAGGAAAAACAGCCCTTGTTACCGGTGCGAACCGGGGCATTGGCAAAGCGTTCGTTGAACAGTTGCTGGCGGCGGGCGCAGCGAAAATCTACGCCACGGCGCGTAACAAAGACAGCCTTGCCGATCTGGTTGCAAACAGCAACGGCCGCGTCATCGCGCTGACGCTGGATGTCACGAAACCGGATCAGGTCGCCACAGTCGCCAAGGCAGCGGCAGACGTTTCGTTGCTGATCAACAATGCAGGCGTTGCCGCCTATGAAAGCATTCTCCAGGCCCCGTCTGCCGATAGTGCGCGCGATGAAATGGAAACCAACTATTTCGGTCCGTTCAATACGATCAGGGCGTTTGCGCCGGTGCTCAAGTCGAACGGCGGTGGCGTTATCGTAAATGTTTCGTCTATTGCCGCGCACGTTACCTTTCCGGTGCTCGGAACCTACAGCGCATCGAAAGCGGCGGTGCATTCACTGACGCAGAGCGTGCGGGCGGAACTGGCCGCACAGGGCACGCTGGTTGTCGGCGTCTATCCCGGCCCGGTCGATACCGACATGGCGGAACACGTCCCGATGGAGAAAACACCGACATCGGTCGTGGCGAAAGCCGTGCTGGACGGGATCGAGGCGGGTGAGGAAGACATCTATCCCGACCCGACCGCAATCGACATGCATGCCGGTCTGCTCGCCGATCCGAAAGCGGCTGAACGTCAGGCCGGTCTGATGTTGCCGCAATAATCGTCGGCGTCTTACCGAAACCGACAACCACCAGGCCGGGCCAACACCCGGCCTGTCTGGCGTCTGTCTAAATCGTTAAGCCGGAAATCGTCCGTTCGCCATCGGCCTTTGCGATCAGCATCGTATCAGGCGCCAGGGCGTTCCAGCTCGCGGTATTGCCATCCAGCGGTTCGGACACCACCACCAGCCCGTTATCGTTGTGGCCGTAGTAAAGGGTCGGCGGCTTTTCGTCGTTGGAATAGCGCAGGGCGTACAGGTTGCGGCCGTCGGCAAACGCGGCGGTGATGCGGAACGGTTCCTCAATGCCGGCCTTGTCCATCAGGTCGACGACCTGCCGGATGGTCTTCTCGCTGGCGGCGCACGGGTTGTCATCCAGCCCGTTGGCCAGCATCAGCAGAAAGATCGCCTCGCTGTCGGTCGTTCCCTTGCGGTGGGAATACAGATCGTCCGGCAGCAGATTGTCGATCTGCCGCCGCACCTTTTCGTATTCGCCGATCTGCCCGTTATGCATGAACAGCCACTGCCGCACCGAGAACGGATGGCAGTTCTGGCGTGACGTCGCGGTGCCGGTCGAGGCCCGGACATGCGCGAAGAACAAAGGCGACTGGATGTGATGCGCCAGATTGCGCAGGTTGGCGTCGTTCCAGGCCGGCAGGACTTCGCGGAACAGGCCCGGTTCCGTCCGCTCGCCGAACCAGGCGACGCCGAAGCCGTCGCCGTTGGTCGTGGTGACGGATTCCCGCGCATTCAGGCTCTGGTCGATCAGCGAATAGTCGGGCTCGAACAGCAACTGTTCCAGAAATATCGATTTTCCGAAATAGCTCAGCCAGCGGCACATTGACGGCCCTCCCTGTGATCGGCCGCGATACGCTACTGCAGTTTCGCCGGTTATTCCATCGCGTCGATCAGGTCCGGATCGCCCTTGCGCCAGGCGTCGGAAACCCCGACATGGCCTTTTTCGCCATCGCCGATATCCAGGAAACCGCCGGACTGTCGCGCCCACAACCGGGCGTACAGACCGTTGCGCGCGAGCAGGTCTTCATGCGATCCCTGTTCGACGATTTTACCCTGATCCATGACGATCAGCCGGTCCATCGCCGCAATGGTGGACAGCCGGTGGGCGATGGCGATCACGGTCTTGCCGGCCATCAGGTCGGTCAGCGATTCCTGGATCACCGCCTCGACTTCCGAGTCCAGCGCCGAGGTCGCCTCGTCAAGCACAAGGATCGGCGCGTCCTTCAGGATGACCCGCGCAATGGCGATGCGTTGGCGCTGCCCGCCGGACAGTTTCACCCCGCGTTCGCCGACATGCGCATCCAGCCCCTGCCGGCCCAGATTGTCTTCCAGACCGGGGATAAAGGCTTCGGCTTTCGCGGCAAGGATGGCGGCTTCGATTTCACTGCCCGATGCATCGGGCCGGCCATAGCGGATATTGTCGCGGATCGACCGGTGCAGCAGCGAGGTATCCTGCGAGACAAGCCCGATGGACTTGCGCAGGCTTTCCTGGGTCACCGTCGAGACATCCTGCCCGTCGATCAGGATGCAGCCGGATTCGGTGTCGTAGAACCGCAGCAGCAGGTTGACGATGGTCGACTTGCCGGCGCCGGACGGGCCGACAAGGCCGACCCGTTCGCCCGGCTTGATCTCGAAGGACAGATTTTCCAGAACGCCGCTTTCCTTGCCGTAATGGAAGGTGACGGCGTCGAAGGCGATCGCCCCGGCATCGATCGACAGCGGGCGCGCCGCCGGGCTGTCGACCAGCACCTGTTTCCGGGCGATGGTTTCCATGCCGTCCTGCACGGTGCCGATGTTCTCGAACAGATGCGCCAGTTCGAACATCACCCAGTGCGACATGCCCTTCATGCGCAGGACAAGGCCGAGGGTGAGGGCGACTTCGCCGCCGGTCATCGCGCCTTCGGTCCACAGCCAGATGCCCAGCACGCCGGTGCCGAACAGCAGCAGCCCGTTCTGCATCTGCAGCACGAAATCCATGCCGGTCACCAGCCGGAAGCTGCGATGTACCGTTTCCATGAACGGGGTCATGGATTCCTTCGCATAGCTTTCCTCGCGCGCCGCGTGGGCGAACAGCTTCACGGTCTGGATATTGGTATAGGAATCGACGATACGGCCCGTGACATCGGACCGGGCGTCGGCCTGTTCCTTCGAGACGCGCTGCATCTTCGGGATGAAATACTTCATCGATATGGCGTAGGTGAGTATCCACAGAGACAGCGGAATTATCATCGCCCAATGGCTGTCGGCGAACAGGATCAGCGAGGCGATGAAATAGACGCCGACATAGACCAGCACTTCCGTCGCCAGCGCCAGCACGTCGCGCACCGCAAGCGCGGTTTGCATCACCTTGGTCGCCACCCGGCCGGCGAAATCGTCCTGAAAGAACTGCATCGACTGCCGCAGCACATAGCGGTGCATCAGCCAGCGCAGCCGCATCGGGAAGTTGCCCATGATCGACTGGTTGGTGATCAGGCCGTTCAGCAGCGCAATTACCGGCAGCAGCACCAGCATCACCGCCGCTGCGCCGAGCAGCCACCAGAAATGGTCGGCCCAGAAAGTTTCCGGATCGGCATCGGCCAGAAAGTCGACAAGGCTGCCGAGATAGCCGAACAGGGCGACCTCCAGCACGGCAAACGCTGTCGATGTGAAACACACCAGCAGCAGGTGCGGCGCAATCGGCCGGGCGTAATGCCACATGAACCGGAACAGCGTTTCGGGCGGTTTGGCCGGTTTGGCGGCGGGAAAAGGGGCGATAAGTCGTTCAAAGAAAGCAAGCATGGCGAGTCGTCCTGGCAATTCGGGAAAGGCACCCCAGCCGGACGAAGCGATTGCTTCCTGCGGCTGGCGATCAGTTGGGTCCGACGGTTATTCTCATCAGCTTGATCTCCATGAATGCGGCGCGGCCGGATTTGCCGCGCCGGAAGGTTCTACACCCGGACGGTTCGCGAGGGCAAGAGGCATGCCGTCCGATGCCCGATCCATATCAGAATATGTAATGCGCGATGCTGAGTGCGGCGACAACGTAAACGGCGATATTGGCTTCCGACGCCCGGCCCCGGATCAGCTTCACGAAACAGTAGGTGATGAAGCCGAAGGCGATGCCGTTCGAGATGGAGAACGTCAGCGGCATCATCACCGCCGCCAGCACCGCCGGGGCGTATTCGGTTGCATCGTCCCAGTCGATTTCCGTCAGGTTCTTCATGAAGAAGGTGGCGACGAAAACCAGCGCGGCGGCGGTAGCATAGGCCGGAATGCTCTGCGCCAGCGGCGCGATCACCAGGCACAGCAGGAACAGGATCGACACCGTGACGGCGGTCAGGCCGGTTCGTCCGCCTTCCTTGATGCCGGCGGCGCTTTCGATATAGGACGTCGTGTTCGACGTGCCGAACAGCGACCCGGCAACGGTCGCCACGCTGTCGCTGACGACGGCCTTGCCGATGCCTTCCACCTTGCCGTCGGCATCGACCTTGCCGGCGATGTTGGCGACGCTGGTCAGCGTGCCCGCTGTGTCGAAGAAATCGACGAACAGCAGCGAGAACACGACGCCGATCATCGCGGCGTTCAGCGCGCCGGCGATATCGAGCTGGAACAGGGTCGGTTCGATGCTCGGCACCGCGCCGACAACGCCCTGGAAGTCGGCGACGCCGGCGACCCAGCCGACGATGCTGACGGCCAGAATGCCGACGACGATGCCGCCGGGAATTTTCAGCCGGTCGAGAACGGTCATGATGATGAACCCGGCGATGAACAGCAGCACCGGCAGGCTGGTCACGTCGCCGATGCTGACCAGGGTGGCGGGGTGATCGACCACGACGCCGGCGTTCTTCAGGCCGATGATCGCCAGAAACAGGCCGATGCCCGCGCCGATGCCCAGCTTCAGCGATTTAGGGATCGAATTGATGACCCATTCGCGCAGGCCGGTAAGGCTGAGGATCAGGAACAGCACGCCGCTGATGAACACCGCGCCCAGCGCGACCTGCCACGTCTGCTGCATGCCCAGCACGATGCCGTAGGTGACGAAGGCGTTGAGGCCCATGCCGGGGGCCAGCGCCACCGGCCATTTCGCCCACCAGCCCATGATCGAACAGCCGATGAAGGCCGCCAGCACGGTCGCAACAAAGACCGAGCCGAAATCCATGCCCGCATCCGACAGGATCGCCGGATTGACGACCACGATATACGCCATGGTGAGAAAGGTTGCGATGCCGGCGAAGATCTCCGTCCGGACGTTGCTGCCTTTTTCGTCGATCTCGAAATACCTGTTCAGAAAGCTCATATCCGTCCCCCGAGCAAAATGAATTTCACGCGCCCGGTGACCAGACAGGGCAGCATTTAGCCTATAAGACGATTCGGTGACGGGGTGGGGTAGGTGGTTAGCTAGTTGTGCCTGACGTCGATCAGCTTTCTTGTGCCGGCATCGCGGTCGTAGACATGGAAATTGCACATGTCGCGGCCATAAAGGTGCAGGCTGACGCATTGAGACCGGTCGTCGGAAACGCCGGTCTTGTGGATATGGTCGGGGTTCGGCACGAAGGTGGAGACCGACCCGAAGCCGACCAGCACCACCCCGCCACGGGCCAGCCTGATGCCCTCATCGCGGTCGTCATGACCGTCGGTGCGGATATAGGCGCGTTCTTCCAGCACGCCTTTGACAACGCCGACGACGCCCCAGGTGCCGTGATCGTGGATCGGCGTCCACTGGCCGGGGTTCCAGACCAGCGCGAACAGCGACAGCCGCCCGTCATCGGAAATATGGATGGCGTTGCGGGCGTAGTGGTCGGGGTCGTCGCGATAGTGTTCCGGCTTCAGGAAAGACCGGTCGCCCTGCAGCAGGTCCAGCATCAGGGGCGCAATGGCGTCGACGCAATCTGCCGGGGTGTCTCCCGCATCGGCGCGCCGCCGTGCTTCGGCGACAAATCCGTCGAGCGAGAGACCCGGCATGATCGGTTCCTTACTTCAGTTTGCCCATGGCGACAGCCGTGTCGGACATCCGGTTGGAGAAGCCCCATTCGTTATCGTACCACGAAAGCACACGAACCAGGGTGCCGTCGACAACCTTGGTCTGGGTCAGGTCGAAGGTCGAGCTCGACGGGTTGTGGTTGAAGTCGATCGACACCAGCGGCTTGTCGTTGGTGGTCAGCACGCCCTTCAGCGGCTTCACCCTGGCGGCGGCCTTGATGGCGTCGTTGATTTCCTCGACCGTGGTTTTTTTCTTCGCGTCGAATTTCAGGTCGACCACCGAAACATTCGGCGTCGGCACGCGTACCGAGGTGCCGTCCAGCTTGCCGGCCAGTTCCGGCAGCACCAGACCGACGGCGGCGGCGGCGCCGGTCGAGGTCGGGATCATCGACTGGCTGGCGGCGCGGGCGCGGCGCGGATCGGAATGCAGGGTATCGACCGTGCGCTGATCACCCGTGAAGGCGTGGATCGTGGTCATGAAACCGCGTTCGATGCCGACCGCCTTGTGCAGAACAGCCGCGACCGGGGCCAGGCAGTTGGTGGTGCATGACGCGTTGGAAACCACCGTATGGCTCTTGCGCAGTTTGTCGTGGTTGACGCCGTAGACGACGGTGAGGTCGGCGCCGGAACAGGGCGCGGAAACCAGAACCCGTTTCGCGCCGGCTTCAAGATGGGCCGAAGCCTTTTCCTTCGAGGCGAAAATGCCGGTGCATTCCAGCGCGACATCGACGCCCAGCTCGCCCCAGGGCAGCTTGGTCGGGTCGCGTTCGGCGGTGACGGCGATCTTGCCGCGGCCGGCGTCCATCCAGTTCTTGCCCGACTTGACCTTGTGCGGGAAGACGCCGTGCACGGTATCGTATTGCAGCAGGTGGGCGTTCATTTCGACGCTGCCGAGATCGTTGATCGCAACGAATTCGATGTCCTTGCGGCCCGATTCCATCGCCGCCCGCAAAACCAGCCGGCCGATCCGACCGAACCCGTTAATCGCTACCCGTACCGCCATTCTTTCCTCCTGACTATCAATCTGAACCTATTTGGACTTGCGCGGCTTCGTTGCCCGAATCGCGTCCGTCGCCTGTTTTACCACGGCGTCCGCCGTAATGCCGAAATGTTTGTACAAGGCGTCGATCGGGCCGGACGCCCCGAAGCCGGTCATGCCGACGAACCGGCCGGACGGGCCGATAATGTGGTCCCAGCTCTGCTGCACCGCCGCTTCGACGGCAACGCGAGGGGCATCGCCCAGCACCTTGTTGCGATAAGCCGGGGTCTGGCTGTCGAACAGGTCCAGACACGGCATCGATACGACCGCCGCGCCGATTTTCTTCTTCGCCAGCGCCGCCTGCGCATCGAGCGCGATCTCAACTTCCGAGCCTGTGGCGATCAGCGTGACATCGCGCTTGCCGGTCGGCGTATCGGAAAGCACATAGCCACCCTTCGCCGACTGATTGCGGGCCGAATGCCGGGTCCGCACGGTCGGCAAGCCTTGCCGTGTCAGCGCGATGACCGAGGGGCCGTCTGTACGGTCGACCGCCAGTTCCCACGCTTCCGCTGTCTCGACGATGTCGCAGGGCCGGAAAACGGTGAGATTGGGGATCGCCCGCAGGGCTGAAAGCTGTTCCACCGGCTGGTGCGTCGGCCCGTCTTCGCCGAGGCCGATGCTGTCATGGGTCATGACATAGATGACCCGCTGGTTCATCAGCGCCGACAGCCGGATCGATGGCCGGCAGTAATCGGTGAAAATCAGGAAGGTGCCGCCATAGGGAATGACCCCGCCATGCAGCGCCATGCCGTTCATGGCCGCGGCCATGCCGTGTTCGCGAACGCCGTAATAGATGTAGCGGCCGCCGGGGTTCTTTTTGTTCAACACGCCAAGCTGCGACGTTTTCGTGTTGTTGGACCCGGTCAGGTCGGCCGACCCGCCGACCAGTTCCGGCACGGCGTCGTTCAGCACTTCGAGAACTTTCTGCGAGGCCGCGCGGGTCGCAACCTTCGGCGCATCCTTCGACATCTGGCGCTTGAAACCGGTAATCGCATCCTGCCAGTTCTTCGGCAGGCCGCCGCTTATCGCGCGTTTGAAATCTGCCCGTGCATCCGGCTTCAGTTTCGCGACGCGCTTGTCCCATGCCTTGCGGCTTTTTGCGCCGCGCGAACCGGCCTTGCGCCAGGCATTGAGGACCGGCTTTGGCACGGTAAACGGCTTGTGCGGCCAACCGAGTTTTTCGCGCGCGCCGGCGATTTCGTCGGGGCCGAGCGGCGCGCCATGGGTCGCCGAGGTGCCGGCCTTGGTCGGTGCGCCGAAGCCGATCACCGTCTTGCAGGCGATCATTGTCGGTTGATCATTCTTCTTCGCCGCCGCGATGGCTTTCTCAATCGCTGCCGGGTCGTGTCCGTCAACCTTGTCGGTGGCCCAGCCGCAGGCCTTGAAGCGGGCGATCTGGTCGTCGGAAACCGCCAGATCGGTCGGCCCGTCGATGGAAACTGAATTGTCGTCGAACAGCACGATCAGCTTGCTGAGGCCAAGATGGCCGGCCAGCGAAATGGCTTCGTGGCTGATGCCTTCCATCAGACAGCCGTCGCCGGCAATAACATAGGTGTAGTGATCGACGACCGATTTGCCGAAACGGGCGGCGAGGTGGCTTTCGGCGATCGCCATGCCGACCGCGTTGGCGATGCCCTGGCCGAGCGGCCCGGTTGTCGTTTCAATACCTTTCGCATGGCCGTATTCCGGATGGCCCGCGGTTTTCGACCCCAACTGGCGGAAGTTCTTCAACTGCGCCATCGACATGTCCTTGTAGCCCGTCAGATGCAGCAGCGAATACAGCAGCATCGACCCGTGGCCGGCGCTCAGCACGAACCTGTCGCGGTCCGGCCAGTCCGGGGCGGCGGCATCGAAAGACAGGAATTTCGTGAACAGGACGGTTGCGACATCGGCCATTCCCATCGGCATGCCGGGATGGCCCGAATTCGCCTGTTGTACGGCGTCCATGGATAGCGCCCGGATGGCGTTGGCGAGGTCTGCGTGGCTGGCTTGAGACATAAATGATTTACCTTAAAGATCGGTCTGAATGGTTTCGTCGCAGCTTCGTTTTACCGGCCGGCCGAAGCGAACCGTCGAGAGAACCCGAAAATACAGTGATAAAAAACCGGCGGCGCAAAATGCCCAGCCCTTGCGGTAAGGTCAATCCCCGTACCGCGCGCTGCGCTTCAGTTTTACAGGTTATCGGGCCTCATACCGCCCATTTGTCGCTGATCCTGTGTTGACCGAGGATATAGCGATTCCTATTTATCATGGAATCAGTGCAGGTTCATGGTTGTTACCTTATCCAGAATCTGAACTTTATTGGGTCCAGTATCACAGCATTGAATAATCGAGAAAGACGTTAATGAGCAGCCGGGAAAGCGCCTTTGAACGCCTGAACGCAGCCGTGTCGCGGCTGGAAACCGCTGTCGAAAAGTCCGTGGACCGGCAGGCCGATCCGGCGGAGGCGCAGGCCAGGGTCAGCGAACTGACGGAAGAGCGGGACCGCCTGCAGGTGCAGAACGGCAAACTCTCCGAAACGCTGGATCGTGTAGAAGATCGATTGAGCCAGGCCATTTTCCGGCTCGGCCGTGCCATGGAAGACAGTTAGACAATGGGTCAGGTTTCCGTTTCCATCAACGGGCGCGACTACTCCATCGCTTGCGATGACGGTCAGGAAGCGCATCTCGGCAAACTGGGTGAATATCTCGACAGCCGTGTCGCCGAACTCTCGGCGACCATGGGGCAGATCGGCGACGCCCGGCTTTTGATCATGGCCGGTCTGCTGGTCTCGGACGAACTGGCGGATGCCTTTGCCGATATCTCCGACTTGCGGAAGAAAATCGAGAGTCTGGAAAAACAGGGCCCGCCACCGGATGCCAATGCGGCGGAAGCGTCGGATGCCGAAACGATCGAACGTCTGGCCGAGCGCATCGAGGCTATTGCCGAAAGGCTGGAGGGCGCTTAAGTATCGCGGTGGACGTGTGCTGCGCGGTTCGATATGCCATTGTTGTCCCGGGGGCTACTCCAAAACCCTAGGGAGCTGCCTCTGTCGGGATCTTGGTCCCGGTATCGCGGCGCCCACCTGCTTTGCAGGCTCCAGGGGTACATTACGGCAACCGGCCGAGGTGGCCACGTCCGCCTTATAATCCGTTGAACCATCCGCAGAATTTCCAGTCAGGGCTGGGCGCGGAAGCGCCCGGAAAGATCGAAGTTTACGATGTCACTCTCGATTGCCGATCAGAAAGCGGCGGCGCGCAAGGCTGCTTCGGCTGCAAGAAAACAGGCGGCGGCGACCGTCGGCCGCGATGCCGCTTCCGCCGATATCGCCGCACTTTTCCTGAAATCCATAGATGTCGACCCGACGGTCACCGTCTCGGGGTTTCTGCCCATCGGCAGTGAAATCGATACAAGGCCGCTGTTGAAAAAGGTGCTGGCGCAGGGCGGCGACATCTGCCTGCCGGCAGTGATCGAGCGCGATCACCCGTTGCAGTTCCGGCAATGGCGCGACGGCGATGCGCTGGTCGATGAGGATTTCGGCACGAAAGCGCCCGCACCGACGGCGAAGGTTGTGCAGCCGGATATTCTGATCGTGCCGCTGCTGGCCTTCGACCGGGCGGGGTACCGGCTCGGTTACGGCGGCGGGTTCTATGACCGCAGCCTCGAACAGCTTCGGCGCAACAAGCCGGTGCTGGCCGTCGGCGTCGCCTTCGCCGGACAGGAAACCGGGTCTGTGCCGCGTGATGAAAACGACCAGCCCCTGGACTGGATCATTACCGAACGTGAAGCCTTTCAGCCGATGCCGGGGGGCGCTGCCGCATGAAGGTTCTGTTTCTCGGCGATATCGTCGGTCGGGCAGGGCGTGCGGTCGTCACCGGCAACGTGCCGCGTCTGCGCAAGCAACTGTCGCTGGATTTCGTGATCGCCAACGGCGAGAACGCGGCGCACGGTTTCGGCATCAACCGCAAGATCTGCGACGAGCTTTTCGACGCCGGTATCGATGTTATCACCGGCGGCAATCATTCCTGGGACCAGATCGAGGCGGCGGCCTTCATCGACGAGGAACCGCGGCTGCTACGGCCGGAAAACTTTCAGGGCGACCATCCCGGTCGGGGACACGGCGTGTTCACGACGGCATCCGGTCTGCGGGTGCTGATCGTCAATGTTCTCTGCCGTCTGTTCATGGACCTGTACGACAACCCGTTTCCTGTGCTCGACCGGCTGGTGGCGGACGCCAATCCGTCCGATGCCGGGTTCGATGCGGTGATCGTTGACGTTCACGGTGAGGCGAGCAGCGAAAAAGCCATTATCGGGCATGTTCTGGACGGCCGCGCCAGTCTGGTTGTCGGCACGCATACGCATGTGCCGACCGCGGATGCCCGTATCCTTGCCGGCGGCACCGGCTTCCAGACCGATGCCGGCATGTGCGGCGACTACGATTCGGTGATCGGTATGGACAAGGCGGCGGCGGTGGGCCGGATGCTGGGCGAAATCCCGAGGCCGCGGCTGTCGCCTGCCGACGGTGAAGCGACCCTATGCGGCGTTGTGGTGGAGACCGAACCGAAGACCGGCCTGGCGAAGTCCATTCTGCCGATCCGTATCGGTGGCGCGCTCAGCACCGCCTGGCCCAGCTAGGGTGCGAGCCCTTCAGTGAATTCTATTCCGCGTCTTCGTTCGCGAAGCGCGTCGTCGCTTCTTCCAGTCCGCCGGTCAGCTTGTCGCCGATCTTGCCGCCGTCGCCGCTGATGTCTTTCGCGATGACCACGCGCAACGCGTCGTAATGGGCCTTAACCAGATCGGCTTCCGCCTGCTTGATGGTGTCCTTGCCGTGCAGAAGCCGGCACAGAGATCCGCCGATGCGGCTTATCAGGGCGTAGCCGAATGTGCCGCCCTGGCCTTTGAAGTCATGCGCATATTCATAGATTTTGAGGAGACGTTCCTTTTGCGGTTCGCCGACCGCCGCGGTGGCCTGATCGACAAGCACCGACAGTTCGCCAAGTTCTTCCTCGACTCTCGCCGGATATTCCTGCGCCATTTCGGCGACGGCGGCGTCGGCCTTGGCGATCAGATCGTCGAGCGACTCGCTGATCTCCGGCGCTTTCGATCGAAGATCAACCTTCGGTTTGATGATCTTGACGTCTTTTGGTGATGTTTCTTCGGACGACATGCGTGCAGATACCCTTCCGGTTGAATCTTAGCATGGATGATTCGCAGTACAACAGGTTTGTTTCCACGCCCGGATCGACCGCATTCTTGCCACATTGCCCTGTTACCAGAGCGGAATCAGGCCGTTTCACGACGGCGATGTCACCGATTGAGCGAAAGGGTCGAATCGTTCGACGATACGGAGTTAAGAAGGGATGCGGCCGGAACGTTTCGATTGTTTGATCGAAGCGTGCTGGGCCGCTATCGACAAATCGGGTTGAAACGCTAAAAAGCCACGCATCCGATTATCCGTATTTGTCAGGGGAAGTTTTATGGCGGGCCATTCAAAATTCAAGAACATCATGCATCGCAAGGGCGCTCAGGATAAGAAGCGCGCTTCGCTGTTTGCGAAACTTGCCAAGGAAATCACGGTTGCCTCGAAAATGGGCGGCGGCGACCCGGCAGGCAACCCGCGTCTGCGCGCGGCGCTGGTAACGGCGCGCGCCAACCGGCTGCCGAAAGACAATATCGAACGCGCGATTCAAAAAGGCGTCGGCGGCGGCGAGGGCACGGATTACGAGGAAATCCGCTACGAGGGCTATGGCCCGTCCGGTGTTGCGGTCATCGTCGACGTGCTGACCGACAACCGCAACAGATCGGCATCGGATGTGCGGCAGATATTCAGCAAGGCCGGCGGCAACCTGGGCGAATCCGGGTCGGTTGCGTTCATGTTCGACCAGGTCGGCGAAGTCCTGTATCCGGCGGATGCGGCCGATGGCGAGGCGATGTTCGAAGCCGCGCTGGAAGCCGGGGCCGACGATGTGACGAGCACCGAGGACGGGCACGAGATCATCTGCGCCGCCGATTCCCTGAACGAGGTCGCCGTGAGCCTGGAAGCGCAATTCGGCGAACCGGAATCGGCGAAACTGACCTGGAAGCCGAAGAATTTTGTCGAACTCGATTACGATTCGGCATCCGGTGTGCTGAAGCTGATGGATATGCTGGACGACAATGACGACGTTCAGAACACCTACGCCAATTTCGACATTGCCGAGGATGTCATGGAGAAACTGTCAGCAGATGGGTGACCGGTTTCAATACTATAAAGGACAGGGCGTTTGAGTGGGCGGCTGCGCATACTGGGGCTCGACCCCGGCCTGCTTCATACCGGCTGGGGTGTTATCGACACCGATGGCGTGCGGCTTTCCTATGTCGCGGCGGGCGCGGTGCATCCGCCCAAAACCGCGGCCCTGTCGGAACGCCTGAAGGCGCTGCATGACGGTGTGGCTGAAATTTTGCGAACCTATGCGCCGGATGAAGCGGCGGTCGAGGAAACATTTCTGAACAAAAATCCCGGATCGACCCTGAAACTGGGCCAGGCGCGTGGCGTGGTGCTGGTGACGCCGGCCCTGTTCGGCCTGACGGTCGCGGAATATTCGGCCAAAAGCGTGAAACAGTCGGTGGTCGGTACCGGCGGGGCGGCGAAGGAACAGGTGCAGATGATGGTCCGGACGCTGCTGCCGGGTTGCGACATCCGCAGCGCGGATGCCGCCGATGCGCTGGCCGTCGCGATCTGCCACGGTCACCGCGCCGGCACGCAGCGCAAATGGGCCGGATCGGCAGCGGCGGGATACGCATGATCGGCCGTCTCAAGGGATTGGTCGAAGAGACCGGCGATGACTGGGCGCTGATTGATGTCGGCGGCGTCTGTTACGTCGTGTTCTGCTCCGGACGTACTCTTTCGGCGCTGCCGGCGCGCGGGCAGGCGACGGTTCTGGAAATCGAAACCCATGTGCGCGAGGATCATTTTCATCTCTATGGGTTCGCAACGCCGTCGGAGCGCGACTGGTTCAAGCTGCTGACGAGTGTGCAGGGCGTGGGCGCAAAGGTGGGGCTCGCCATTCTGACGGTGCAGGGCCCGGAACAGTTGCTGCAGGCGATTGCCGCCGGCGACAAGGCGGCGGTGGCGCAGGCCAGCGGAGTCGGGCCGAAACTGGCCGGGCGGGTTGTCAGCGAGCTGAAGGACAAGGTCGGCGGCATGGTTCTGGGGTCCGCGGCGCAAACATCGGCGACGGCCGGCGGCGGTGCGTCAGCGTCCGGTCCGGCGGATGAAGCGATTTCGGCGCTGGTCAATCTCGGCTACGGCCGCAGCGAGGCGTTCGGCGCGGTCGGGCGCGTGCTGCAGGATTCCGACGGCAAGGCCGATCTCGACACCCTGATCCGGCTCGGCCTGCGGGAGCTCGCGTCATGACGATGGAGCCCGAAGATTTCGGCGACCGCGTGGTCGACGCCGCCTCGCAGCGCGACGACGCCGGCGAACAGACGATCCGACCGGTATCGCTGGACGATTTCATCGGTCAGACCGCGATGAAGCAGAATCTGACGGATTTCATCAAGGCGGCGAAAGCCCGTGGCGAGGCGCTCGACCACATCGTTTTCCACGGTCCGCCGGGCCTCGGCAAGACGACGCTCGCACAGATCATTGCCCGCGAGCTGGGCGTGAATTTCCGGGCAACGTCCGGCCCGGTGATTTCCAAGGCCGGCGACCTTGCGGCGTTGCTGACCAATCTGGAACCGCGCGATGTGCTGTTTATCGATGAAATCCACCGCCTGAATCCGGCGGTTGAAGAATTCCTGTACCCGGCGATGGAGGATTTCCATCTCGATCTGATGATCGGCGAGGGGCCGGCGGCCCGGTCGGTTAGGATCGATCTGCCGCCGTTCACCCTGGTTTCGGCGACCACGCGTTATGGTCTGGTGACCCGGCCGCTGCGGGAACGCTTCGGCATCGAAATGCAGATGCAGTTCTATACCGAGGATGAATTGATGCAGATCGTCTCGCGCGGGTCGCGGGTAATGAAAATAGAGATAGCCGAAGACGGCGCGCGGGAAATCGCGCGTCGCAGCCGGGGTACGCCGCGCGTCGCCGGCCGGTTGCTGCGCCGGGTGCGCGATTTCGCCGATGTCGATTCCGTTACCGCCATCGATGCCGGTTTCGCGGATACCGCCCTGCGGCGGCTGGATGTCGACGAGCGCGGGCTGGATGCGATGGACCGGCGCTATCTGGCCTGTATGGCCGACAATTATAATGGCGGACCGGTCGGCGTCGAAACCATGGCGGCGGCTCTGGCGAGCGAACGCGATGTGCTGGAGGAGGTCGTCGAACCGTTTCTGCTGCAGCAGGGGCTGGTGCAGCGAACGCCGCGCGGCCGGGTTCTGGCGGTCAGTGGATGGCGGTATATCGGCCGCGATGCGCCTTCCGGTCTTAAACAGCAGCTCGACATGCTGGCGGAGGGTGAGACATGAACGCCCGCGTCTATTCTTTTCCCGTCAGGGTATATTATGAGGATACGGATTCCGGCCGGATCGTGTATTACGCCAATTACCTGAAATTCGCGGAACGGGCGCGAACGGAACTGTTGCGCGACAACGGCTTCGATCATGGCCGGCTGGCGCGTGAACACGGTATCGGCTTCGCGGTTCGCCGCTGTCTGGTGGATTACCGGCACCCGGCCGTGCTGGACGATGCGCTGGAGGTCCGCACGTCGGTCGAAGCGGTCGGCGGCGCGTCGATGGACATGCATCAGGCCGTGTGCAGGGACGGGACGGTTCTGGCCGATATGAAAGTGAAGCTGGCAAGCATTGACGGGCGGGGAGCGCCACGACGCATCCCGGCCGATTTGCGGGCGGCGATGCAGATCTTGTGTATCGCTGCGGATAACGAAAACAACGAACGACAATAGCAAGGATCGGGACTCGGTATGGAACAGAGTGTAATCGACCTGGTGCAGCTCGGCGGCACCGAAGAAGCGCATTCGATGGCGATCTGGTCATTGTTCTGGCGCGCGGACTGGGTCGTCAAGGTGGTGATGGTCATTCTCGTCCTGCTGTCAGTGTGGTGCTGGGCGGTGATCTTCGACAAGATGATGCGGCTGTCGCGGCTGCGGCGTCTGGCGCAGAAGTTCGAGGATGCATTCTGGTCGGGCGGCTCGCTGGACGATCTTTATGACAGGGTCGGGCAAAGCCCGGCGGACCCGATGACGGCGGTGTTCGCTTCGGCGATGCGGGAATGGCGGCGCTCGTCGAACGGCGCGCGCGCCGGGTATGCAGGCCTTCAGCAACGGATCGACAGGGTGATGCAGGTAACCGTCGGGCGCGAGATGGACCGGCTGGAACGCTATCTGCCGTTTCTGGCGTCGGTCGGGTCCAGCGCCCCGTTCATCGGGCTGTTCGGAACGGTCTGGGGCATCATGAACAGCTTTACGGCGATTGCCGCTACCAAGCAGACCAGCCTGGCGGTTGTCGCGCCGGGCATCGCCGAAGCTCTGTTCGCGACGGCTTTGGGGCTGGTCGCGGCCATTCCGGCAACCATCGCCTACAACAAGATTTCGACCGAGATGAACCGGTATGCCGGGCGGATCGACGCCTTCGCAGCGGAATTCTCGTCGATCATCTCGCGTCAGCTTGAATCGGAGTAGGGATTATGGCGGGCCAAACATTCGACCACGGATCACGCGGCCAGGCCGGTTATCGGCGGCGTCACAAACCGATGTCGGACATCAACGTGACGCCGTTTGTCGATGTCATGCTGGTGTTGCTGATCGTCTTCATGGTGACGGCACCGCTGCTGACCGTCGGCGTGCCTGTCGACCTGCCGCAGACCAAGGCGGCGTCTATCAATGACAGCGTCGAGCCGATCGTTCTGTCGGTGAACCGCAACGGCCAGGTCTTCCTTCAGGAAACGCCTATCGAACTGGAGAATATCGGCCCGAGGCTGAACGCGATCCGCGAGGCGCGCGGGGTGTCGGCTGAAACATTGCGGATCTATGTACGCGGCGATCAGGCCATTGAATACGGCAAGGTGATGGAGGTGATGGGCACCGTCAGCGCCGCCGGGTTCAAGAAAGTCGCCTTGCTGGCGAAACTGCCGGACGACACGGCAAACTAGGGTTCGGAAACCATTCATGCGCAAGGCTGTCTTCTTTTCCGTATCTCTGCATGTCGGGGTCGTCGCCGCGGCGATGATCAGCCTGCCCCGTCCGGAATACGACATGATTCAGCCGGCGAATGTTATCGATGTCGAGGTGCTGACTGAAGCCGATCTGGAAAGCCAGGAACCGCCGGAACAGACCGCTGCCGTGACCGAGGAACTGCCGCCGGAGCCGCCGCCCGAGGCCGAGCCGCCCCCGCCACCGCCTCCACCCCCGGAACCGCCTCCGCCGCCCCCGCCGCCGGAACCGGTGGTTGAGCCTGAACCCGTGCCGGAACCCGAACCGGCGCCTGAGCCTGAACCGGTCGTGGAACCGGAGCCTGTACCCGAACCTGAGCCCGAGCCCGAGCCCGAGCCCGTTGTCGAGCCGGAACCCGAGCCTGTGCCTGAACCGGAACCGAAACCGGAAGTCGCCAAGTCGGAACCGCCGCCTCCGCCACAGCCGAAACCGAAAGCCAAACCAAAGGAAGAACCGCCGAAGAAAGAGCCGCCGAAAGACGATTTTGCGAGCCTGCTGAAAACGGTTCAGGACCTGAGCGACGAGAAACCGCCGCCGCCGAAGCAAGAGGAAAAGAAAGAAGAACCGAAGACCTCGCTGGCGGATGCGGTGAAATCGGCGCTGAACAACACGCAGCCGACGCCGACAACAGCGAGCGCGCGTGCGGAATCGGCGCTGAGCCTGAGCGAGCTGGACGCCGTGCGTCGCCAGATTGCCGGATGCTGGAACGTGCCGGCAGGCGCCCGCAATGCGGAAAACCTGATCGTCGAGGTCAGGATCGAGGTGAATCCCGACCGGACGGTGCGCGATGCGCGCCTGGTCGATCCTTCGAAAGCGTCGGATCAGTTCTGGCGCACGGCGGCGGAAAGCGCTTTGCGCGCGGTCTTGAATCCACGGTGCAGCCCGTTGAAACTGCCGCCAGATAAATACGATACGTGGCGATCGATTATATTTACGTTTAATCCGCAGGAGATGCTGGGCTGATGCGATTAGAAACCAGGACCTTTGTTATTTGGAGATTACCGATGCCATTGATTTGTCAGCGTATGGCAATGTTCGCCCTGTTTGCCGCCCTGTGCCTTGCGGTTGCGGGCCGCGTTGCCCAGGCGGAAATCCGGATCGACATCACGCAGGGCAACGTCGAACCTCTGCCGATTGCGATCACCGATTTTGTCGGGGCTGACGATTCCGCCAGTCAGATCGGCGTGGATATGGCGAAAGTCATCACCGACAATCTTGAACGGTCGGGCCTGTTCCGGCCGATCGACCGGCGCGCCTTCATTCAGAACACGGCCAGCATTCAGGTGCAGCCGCGGTTTTCCGACTGGCGTGTGATCAGCGCCCAGGCGCTGGTCAATGGCGCGATCAGCGTGGTTGAAGGCGGCAAGGTGCGGGTGGAATTCCGTCTCTGGGACGTTTTCGCCGAGGCGCAGATCGTCGGGCGGGCCTATACGACCGTGGAATCCAACTGGCGTCGGATCGCCCACAAGGTTTCCGACGATATCTACGAACGGCTGACCGGCGAAACCGGGTATTTCGATACGCGGATCGTTTACGTCGCGGAAAGCGGGCCGAAGGACAACCGCACCAAGCGGCTGGCCATCATGGACCAGGATGGCGCCAACCACACTTATCTGACAGACGGGCGCGAACTGGTGCTGACGCCGCGATTTTCGCCGGCGCTTCAGGAAATCACCTATCTCAGCTACTTCGGGAACAAGCCCCGGGTGTATCTGTTCAACCTGCAGACCGGCCGACGCGAATTGCTGGGCGTGTTCCCGGGTATGACCTTCGCCCCCCGGTTCTCGCCCGATGGCAACAGCGTTATTATGAGCCACGCTGAAAACGGCAATACCGACATTCACGTCATGGACCTGCGAACCCGTCAGCCGAAGCGCCTGACGACCGGCCCGGAAATCGATACCTCGCCGAGCTACTCGCCCGATGGCGAGCGTATCGCTTTCAACTCCGACCGGGGAGGGTCCCCTCAAATTTACGTGATGAATGCTGACGGATCGGACCAGAAACGAATCAGTTTCGGCAAGGGCGGCTACGCCACGCCGGTCTGGTCGCCGCGCGGCGATCTGATCGCTTTCACCAAATGGCGGCAGGGCAAGTTTCATATCGGTGTTATGCGACCCGATGGATCGGGCGAACGGCTGCTGACCGAAAGTTTTCTGGATGAAGCGCCGACCTGGTCGCCAAACGGCCGCGTTATCATGTTTTTCCGGCAGGAACGCGGGGAAACCGGCAAAACTCGCATGTATTCGGTCGACCTTACCGGGTACAATCTGCGCGAGGTTTTAACCCCTGGCGACGCGTCCGATCCGGCCTGGTCGCCCCTGAATCCATAAATTTTTTAGGGGTGAAGCCGCACCAACCGCCGTCTCGGGCATCCGGGTATGTGCCGGGCGGCGGCTGTAGCCGGGTAAAGTTTCGACGTTTCTTTACCCGTTACGGCTCGTTTTGAAGTCAAACCGGTCAGAATCTTGTGAAATATTTCAAAAATACTTTAAAATGCCGCCTATCTATTCAGTGATAAGGTTGAAATAAGACAAAACTCATGCTTTATATGCGTCGCTCCGGCACTAAGTTCGCCGGTCTTCAGTTTACTTACGATCCTTAACGGAAAGACCGGTGGGCGGTCATAACGTTGGGTCCGCCTCAAAGGGGGTGTTGAGAATGCGTTTTAAGTTAATCAGCCTGTTAGCGGCATTGGTTCTTGCCTCGGCTTGCGCAAGCGAACCGGAAGAAACCAGTGAAGCGACAAATGTCGGCGCATCCGATGGAAGCACGACCACAACCACCACCACCACGCAAGCAGCCGAAGCCCCTGATATCACGCCCGGCAGCGTCAAGGATTTCGTTGTGAATGTCGGCGATCGGGTGTTCTACGATTTCGACAGAAGCGATATCCGCGCCGATGCGGTGCCGACACTGGAAGGTCAGGCTGCGTTCCTGCGTACCTATCCGTCACTGACTCTGGTGATCGAAGGTCATGCGGACGAACGCGGCACGCGTGAATACAACCTGGCGCTCGGCGAACGCCGCGCGAATGCGCACAAGGATTATCTGATCAGCCTTGGCGTTGATCCGGCACGGATCGAAACCATCTCCTACGGCAAGGAACGGCCGGCGGTTGCGGGTTCGAACGAGTCGGCCTGGGCGCAGAACCGCCGTTCGGTTGTCGCACTTAAGAACGCCCCGGCCAGCTAAGGCCAGCAGGCGACAGTTCAAAAAGCGGGCCGGCTTGCAGAAGTCGGCCCGCTTTTCTGTTTGCGGATGACGGCGCCTGCCGCGCCCGTATATGCGGCCGATGTATGCGAGATTGCCATTCAGCGTATGCAGGCCTTATTTTTGCCAGATTGATTTGCGATACTGGAATAAATGGACTTGCGGCTTTTTGAGGATTTCATGTTGGTTTTACCGAAGCGTTCTTTTTTCAATCTTGTCCTGTGCGGCGTTCTTCTGGGGACGGCGGTACCGGCTGCGATGCCGGCATACGCTCAGGATTCTTCGCTGGCGCAGGAACTTGATCGGATCAGGCGCGACGTCAGGGACCTGCAACGAACGGTCTTTGCCGGCGAAGAGCCGCCGGAAGGCGCTGTCGACTCGATTGAATCGGCGAATGCTACCGCAATGGCGAGAACCCAGCTCAAGATTCAGGCGCTGGAAAACCGTGTCCGGGATCTGACAGGCCAGATTGAGGAAGTCCGCTTTCATGTCGATTCCGTGACGACACGGCTCGACAAGCTGATTTCGGATGTCGACTACCGGCTTCAGGCGCTGGAAAGCGGCACGGCCACATCCGGCGCTCAGACCGGTCAGTCGCAATTCGGCCAATCCCGGGTGGGGCAGGCGTCGGTGACGCAGACCGACGGCCAGGGAACGACCATCATTTCCTCGACAGGCGAGCAGGTGGAACAGATCGATTCCCTGCAGCCGGGCCAGCAGTCGCTCGGCCAGTTGTCGGCAAACGCGTCCGGACAGATCGCCGCCAGCCAGAACACCGCGCAGACCAGCATCGAAAGCTCGGCCTTCCAGCAACAGGCTGACGTGGCAGACGAGCCGCGGGCCGTCCCGGTTACCGGCTCGGTGGTCGAAGGCAACCAGCAATCAGCAGCGCTGGCGCTGGGCGAACTGCCGGAAGGCTCGCCGAAGGAACAGTACGATTATGCCTTCAACCTGCTGCGGGACCGCAATTTCCCGGCGGCGGAAGCGGCGCTGAAAACCTTCCTCGCACAGAATGAATCGGGGCCTCTTGCCGCCAATGCGATGTACTGGCTGGGCGAGTCGCACTACGCACGGCAGGATTTCCGGTCTGCGGCCGCGGTGTTCGTCGACGCCTATACGGATTTCCCGAACGGGTCGAAAGCGTCGCATTCCCTGCTCAAGCTCGGCATGTCGCTTGGGGCGCTCGGTAAAACCAAGGAAGCCTGTATCGCGTTTCAGGAACTGAAAACGAAATTCCCGAATGCCGGCGACCGAGTGCTGAACCGCGCCGAGACGGAAGCCGCGAAAGTCGGCTGTTCCTGACTCGGCCTCGCAACGATTGGCTAACCCACATGGACACGGCCATCTCTGCATCCGAATTCGAAACGCTGGCGGCGGCGGTGCCGCCGGACCGGTACGACCGCGTGGCAGTCGCCTGTTCCGGCGGTCCGGACAGTATGGCGCTGGTCTGTCTGCTGCACGGTCTCGTCAAGACGAAAGGCGGTGCGCTGACGGCCCTGACCGTTGATCACGGATTGCGGCCTGAATCGGCGGCAGAAGCCGCCCGTGTTTCATCCTGGCTGGACGGCTGCGGCGTCAATTCGGTTGTGCTGACATCCGATCGGCAAAAGCCCGCGTCTAATATCCAGATGGAAGCCCGTGACCTTCGCTATCGCCTGATGACGGACTGGTGCCGGGAACAGGGCGTCGATTTTCTTTTTCTCGCGCATCATCTGGACGATCAGGCGGAAACCTTTTTGCTGCGGCTTGCGCGCGGCAGCGGCGTCGATGGACTGGCGGCGATGCAGCCGGTGGCGCAGCGCGGCGGGGTGACCCTGGTGCGGCCGCTTCTGGCTGTTCCAAAAGCCCGGCTTCGCGCGACACTCGACAGCGCCGGGTGGCCGCATGTAACAGACCCGTCCAATCGCAACGACGATTTCGCCCGGGTCAGAATCCGCGCCCTGATGCCGGCGCTGGCGCGGGAAGGGCTGGATGCCCGGCGGCTGGCCGGAACCGCCGACCGCATGGCGTCGGCGACGCCGGTGCTTGACGACGCGGCGGCCGGTCTGATGAAAGCTGCGGTGACCCTTCACCCGCAAGGTTATGCGACAGTCAGCACGCCGGCGCTGCTCGACGCGCGTGAAGAAACCGCGCTGCGCCTGTTGTCGCAGCTTCTGAGCCGCATCGGCGGGTCTTTCTACCCGCCACGGTTCGACCGGGTGCAGCGGCTTCTCGCTGCTTTGCGGGACGGTTCGTTCGGCGCCGGACGAACGGCCGGCGGATGCCGTCTCATGAGAAAAGACGGGTCGACCGGCCCGGCGCTGCTGATCTGCCGTGAAACCGCCGCCATCGGCAGCCAGCCGGCGCGGCAGGGTGCGCAGGTATGGGACGGACGCTTCGAGCTGCATCTGTCGGGCGATGTCCGCAGGGCGGTAATCGCGCCGCTGGGTGTCGACGGTTGGCGCGATGTCGGCCTTCTGTCGCCCGGAAACCGTAAGAATCCGGTCGGGCCATCGCCGGTCAGGCGCGGACTTCCGGGTCTCTGGGTCGATGGCAGACTGGCCGCAGCCCCGAGCCTGGGCGTCGCCAATCCGGACATCAGCGCCCCGACTGTGGTAAACTGCGCCCTTGCGCCGCGCCTAAATGCACTCGCCGGGCCTTTTCATTGGCGGTCTTGAGCACTATCTAACGTATCAGGGAACCGGCAATTGGCTAAAATGCGGTCTGGCGAATCTGGACGGGGCCGTAAAAAAAACGTCTAATGCCTGGAAATGACAGACTGCGCCGTGTTTTCAGGCGACAATGAGGAAAGGTTGAGAGCCCCGTGAACTTCTTCGGCAAGCATATTGGGTTGTGGCTCGTCATCGGCGTTCTGCTGGTGTTGTTGTTCAACATGTTTCAGACCAACACGCAGCGCGTTCGAAACGAAAGCATTCCGTATTCCGAATTCATCGCCAACGTACAGTCGGGCAATGTCTCGGATGTCGTCATCAAGGGCCCTAATATCGTCGGTCACCTGAAGGGCGGCAACACCTTCGCCACGTATGCGCCGAATGACCCGAACCTGGTAGAGAAGCTGACCGATAACGGCGTCGGCGTAACCGCCGCGCCGCCGGATTCGAACTCGCCATCCTTCCTCAGCATATTCATAAGCTGGTTCCCGATGCTGCTGCTGATCGCGGTATGGATATTCTTCATGCGACAGATGCAGGGCGGCGGCGGCAAGGCGATGGGTTTCGGGAAATCGAAAGCCAAATTGCTGACTGAAAAATCCGGGCGTGTGACTTTTGAAGACGTCGCCGGGATCGACGAAGCCAAGGCCGAACTGGAAGAGGTTGTCGAATTCCTGAAAGACCCGCAAAAATTCCAGCGCCTCGGCGGCAAAATCCCGAAAGGCGTGCTGCTGGTCGGGCCTCCCGGTACGGGTAAGACGCTGACCGCCCGCGCGGTTGCCGGCGAAGCGAATGTTCCGTTCTTCACGATTTCCGGTTCCGACTTCGTTGAAATGTTCGTCGGTGTCGGCGCAAGCCGTGTCCGCGACATGTTCGAACAGGGCAAGAAAAACGCGCCCTGCATCATCTTCATCGACGAAATCGATGCTGTCGGTCGTCATCGCGGCGCCGGCCTCGGCGGCGGCAACGACGAACGCGAACAGACGCTGAACCAGTTGCTGGTCGAAATGGACGGCTTCGAAGCCAATGAAGGCGTGATCCTGATCGCCGCCACCAACCGTCCCGATGTCCTCGACCCCGCCTTGCTTCGGCCTGGCCGTTTCGACCGTCAGGTCGTGGTGCCGAACCCGGATATCGTGGGACGGGAAAAGATTCTCCGCGTTCACATGCGCAAGGTGCCGCTGGCGCCGGATGTCGATGCAAAAACCATCGCCCGCGGCACGCCCGGTTTCTCCGGCGCCGATCTGGCGAATCTCGTCAACGAAGCGGCTCTGCTGGCGGCCCGCCGGAATCGCCGCGTGGTCTCGATGGCCGAACTTGAAGACGCCAAGGACAAGGTGATGATGGGGGCCGAACGCCGGTCCATGGCGATGACGGACGACGAAAAGAAACTGACGGCCTATCACGAAGCCGGCCATGCGCTGGTCGGCCTGTTCGTCAGCCATCACGACCCGCTGCACAAGGTTACGATCATTCCGCGCGGCCGGGCGCTAGGCGTTACGATGAGCCTGCCCGAACGGGACAAGCTGTCGCAAAGCGAGATCGAGCTGAAAGGCCGGATGGCCTCGCTGTTCGGCGGCCGGATCGCCGAGGAGCTGATTTTCGGCAAGGAGAACATCACCACCGGCGCGGCGCATGATATCCAGCAGGCCACCAAACTGGCCCGTGCGATGGTCACGCAGTTCGGCTACAGCGATAAACTGGGGCCATTGCAGTATTCCGAAGACGAACAGGAAGTGTTCCTCGGTCACCAGGTGACGCAGCGCAAGAACACGTCCGATGCGACGGCGCAGTTGATTGACGAGGAAATCCGCCGGTTCGTCGAGGAAGGCGAGCGCGAGGCCCGTGAAATCCTGACCGAGCATCTCGATGACCTGCACAAGGTGGCGCTGGCGTTGCTGGAATACGAAACGCTGTCCGGCGACGAGGTTCGCGCCCTGTTGCGCGGCGAGTCGATTGTCCGCCCGGATGAAACGACACCCACCGATACCGATACCGGCGGCCGGTCGTCGGTGCCGACAGCGGGCGGCATCCACCGCCCCGGACCGGAACCCGGACCGGCGGAATAACAGGATAAGACGACAGGACATAAAACCGGTGTCGGCCAACCAGCCGGCGCCGGTTTCCGATTCAAGGGGGAAGGAATGAAAGGATACTGGTTCGTCGTCAGCGGCGGCATAACGGATGCCGAGGCGCGGCAGGAATATGGCCGGCTCTGGAAACCGATTGCCGAGAAATACAAGGCGAAGATCAACCCGATGGCAGAACCGGTGATGATGCCGGAAGTTCATGGTACCGAAAGGGTCGTCGTCGTCGAGTTCCCCTCCCTCGCCGATGCAAAAGCGTGCTATGAGGACCCGGCCTATCAGGAAGCCAAGGAATTCGCTATCAAGGCGTCGCAGCGGGAACTCTTTATCTTCGAAGCGGGATAAGGCCTGCTTGTCCGCTAAAGCCGATTCGGGGTACGACACTGCTGGGGCACAGCGAGCGGGCGAGTAATTTTATGAGCAGAAAGTATTTCGGCACGGACGGCATGCGGGGAACGGCGAATTCGTCGCCGATTACGCCGGATGTGGTGTTGCGCCTGGCCATGGCGGCGGCGCAGCAGTTCCGGCGCGGCAACCATCGCCACCGGGTGGTGATCGGCAAGGACACGCGCCTGTCGGGCTACATGCTGGAACCGGCCCTGACCTCCGGCTTCATCTCGATGGGCATGGACGTAATTATCGTCGGCCCGATGCCGACACCGGCCATCGGCATGCTGACAACCTCGTTACGGGCCGATCTGGGCGTCATGATCTCGGCCTCGCATAATCCGTTCGAGGATAACGGCATCAAGCTGTTCGGCCCGGACGGATTCAAGCTGTCGGACGAGGTCGAAACCCGTATTGAAACCATGATGGACAACGGGCCGTTCGACCTGTCGCCGCCGGATTCGCTGGGCCGGGCGATGCGGCTGGATGATGCGCAGGGCCGCTATATCGAATTCGTGAAACGCACCTTTCCAACCGATCTGCGGCTCGACGGCCTGACCATCGTCGTCGACTGCGCCCATGGCGCGGCCTACAAGGTCGCCCCGACGGTACTGTACGAACTTGGCGCGCATGTCGTGCCGCTGGCCGTCGAACCGAACGGCAAGAACATCAACCGGGAATGCGGTGCGACCAATGTCGGCGCGATGCGTGAACAGGTCGTGGCGCACGGCGCGGATCTGGGGATTGCGCTGGACGGCGATGCCGACCGGGTAATCATCGCGGATGAAACGGGCGCGATTGTCGATGGCGATCAGGTGATGGGGCTGATCGCCCATTCCTGGGCCGACTCCGGCATTCTGAGAGGCGGGCTGGTGGCGACCGTCATGTCCAATCTGGGGCTGGAACGGTATCTCGGCGATCGCAATATCGGTTTTGCCCGCGCCGCCGTTGGCGACCGTTACGTCGTGGAGAAGATGCGGGCGGACGGATGGAATCTGGGTGGCGAACAATCCGGCCATATCATCCTGACCGACTACGCGACGACCGGCGACGGCATACTGGCGGCATTGCAGGCGATTGCCGTGATGGTGCGCCGCAATCAGCCTATGAGCAAGGTCGGCAAGGTGTTCGAACAGGTGCCGCAACTGCTGAAGAATGTGCGGTACAACGGCGGCAAGCCGCTGGAAAACGATAGCGTTCAGAAGGCCATCGCCGACGGCCAGTCGCGCCTCGGTACGTCGGGCCGTCTGGTTATTCGCGCGTCCGGCACCGAACCGCTGATCCGGGTCATGGCGGAAGGCGACGACGAAGCGCTTGTCGAAACTGTTGTCGATGACATTGTCGATGCGGTGGAGAACGCCGCCTGACAGGGCGTTTCGCCAACGCCGCAAGCGGTTTTATCGGCATAAAATCACAAAACACTTGTATTTCAGGCAAGTCGGCCCCATTTTCGTTGTGTCGAAATTGCCGAACCGCTGAGTTTTCTCGCGTTCCTTTCTTGAACGTGCATGTGACACGCTTTTCTACAAAATCGATTTAGTTTCCGCAGCCGAAAATTGGGTGCGGGTGTCACCATGCCGACTGTCCAGGAAAGGACAAAGCAATGACCATAGGAACCGTAAAATTCTATAACGATCAAAAAGGCTTCGGCTTTATTCAGCCCGATGGCGGCGACAAGGACGTTTTCGTCCACGCAACGTCGCTTGAACGCGCTGGCATTAACGGTCTTCGGGAAGGTCAGAAGGTTTCGTTTGAAACCGAAATGAATTCCCGGTCCGGCAAGATCGCCGTATCGACGATCGAACTGACCTGACGCTGCATCTGCCGCTGGTTCAAACCGGCGGCAGGCACGTTCTGATCAGTGAGCCACTAGAGGTATAGATGCCTGCAAAACCGAACTACAAGTTCGAAAAGAAAGAGCGCGAAAAATCCAAAGCGCTTAAAAAAGCCGACCGCCAGAAAGAAAAGGCGAGTCGAACATCGGTGGGCAAAGTTGAGCCGACCGACGAAACGGAAACCGATTAACCGGTTTCCTCAAGGCTACGGCCTCCGACATCACTTTTAATCTTTGACGTGATGAACCCTGCTGCAGAACAGGTGTCCCATGCAATTTCAGAAGCGGCTAAAAAGCAGTCCGTTCGCAATTCTTGCATTTCTAGCCATTACCATTGGCGCTGCGATGCCAGCGGCTGCGCAAAGCAAATCCGCTGTCGTTCCCGAAAATGCCACGGCCAGAACTTTCGGTGGCGGCTGGGATTGCGATCCGGGATACCGGCAAACCATCGACACCTGTCTGTCAGTCACCGTACCTGAAAATGCTTACCCGACCGGTCGAAGCTGGGGCAATGGCTGGGTGTGCGAATGGGGATATCGGGAAGACGGCATGCAGTGCATTCCTGTCGAAATTCCCGACAATGCCCATCTCTATACGGATGGGGCAAACTGGCGCTGCGACCGGGGATACGCCGCTACCCTCGATTCACGGTGCGAAGCTATCGTGATACCGAAGAATGCCTACCTTAACGCCGCCGGCGACGAATGGGTCTGCGACAGGGAAATGATAAAATCCGATGCTGAATGCATCGCCCTCGACATTCCTGAAAACGCCTATCGCACCAATCAGAGCTATGGTTCATCCTGGGCCTGCGAAAGGGGCTTCAGGAAATCAGGCGACGCCTGCAATAAAATTCGTGTACCTGATAATGCTTTCCTGGACGAGAAATCCTATCGTACGGGCTGGTCTTGCGCGCGCGGATATACGGAAACGGCGGAACAGTGCGACCTTATCGTGCTTCCGGAAAACGCACATCTGGATTATTCGGGAAACGACTGGGAATGCAACGAGCCGTTTCGCAAGCGCGGCGACAGGTGCAAACTGTAAGCCTGATTTCGGCAAACAATTCAGTCAAACACCCGCAATTCCTCGTACGACACCATGACGTGTTCCCGATAGGCTTCCCGGCCGCACAGCCGGTCATAATAGGCTCTGACATTCGCATGGTCCTGCCTGTCGATGTCGATATCGTAGTAGCGAAACAGACAATGCCCGAACTGAATATCCGCAAGGGTTAGGTCATGACCTGCCAGGAAGGGAGCCACGGCAAGCTGTTCGTCGGCAATATCCAGGTGCCGGGAAAGCATTGTCAGCGCGTTTTCTGCCTTGTCCATGTTTCGCTTCGACGGGGCGGTTCTGACAACCTGCCAGAAAATGGGACGGGTAAACCCGAGAGCGATATTCAGTTTCGACCATTCCGCCCATTTATCCGTTTCCGCCCGGCGCACCAGGTCGGACGGCCAGAAAGATTCCGGCGCATAGACGTTTGCGAGATAGCGCAGAATGGCGCCGCTTTCCCATAGAGGAGGATTGTCGCCATCGACGAGGGTCGGCACCGTGCCGTTCGGGTTCATCGATCTGTAGGCGGGGGTATCGACGACGCCGTATGTAAAGCCGGCATCGATGCGTTCATACGCCAGCCCCAGTTCGGCGATGCACCACATCACCGCCTGTACATTGGAAGACGATTTGCGACCCCAGACCTGCAGCATGGCGGTATCCTTTTCCGGTCGGCGGGTGCGTGTTTACACCCTACATAACATCCAGCGCCAGTTCCGGGATGCTGCCTTCGAGTATATCACGAAGAATCTCCAGACCCTGCACCAGCCTTTGCGGGCTGCGCGGCGGGCCGAGGGATACCCTGACAGCCTGGGGCGTTCGCGCCCGGCCAATGGTGAAGGCGCGGGTGGGGGGAAGGGTGACGCCGCGTTGTTCGGCTTCGCGAACGAATTCATCGACATGCCAGGGTTCCGGCACCGTCAGCCAGGCCCGCAGCGACAGGGGATGGCTTTTGTATTCGTAGTCCCTGAAGACGTCGCCAAATATTTCAAAGCGTTTCAGGGCTTCGCGGCGGTGCGACTCCATTACCCGCTTCGCCGCACCGGACGTAATGAGTTCGTAGGTGATTTCCGCACAAAGCGGCGAGGCCATCCAGGATGAAGACCGGATCGCCGCTGCGACCCGAAGCGATTTTCCGATCGGGGTATGTACAAAGCCAATTCGCAATCCCGGCGCGATGGCCTTGGATATGCTGCTGACATAGTAGCCGTTTTCGTCGGAATAAGAGGCAAGAGCGGGCGGGCCATCATCAAGCAACAGGCCGAACACATCGTCTTCCACGATTGCGACATCGAATTCATCGGCAATCGAGGCGATTTCCCGCCGACGCGTTTCAGACATCACGATGGTTGTCGGATTCTGAAAGGTGGGAACGCAATACAGTGCCTTGATCGTCATCCGTTTGCAGATATCGCGGCAGGCATCCGGTACAATACCTTCCTCGTCCAGCGGCAGTGGTACCAGTTCAAGGCCCAGCATCTGTGCAATCGCCTTGATGCCCGGGTAGCAGACTTCTTCCGTCGCGATCTTGTCCCCCGGCCGGGTCAGTGCTGAAAGCGTCGCCAGCACACCGTTATGGGCGCCGCTGGTCAGCACGATTTTTTCAGCACTGGCATTCAGGCCGCGGCGTCCCAGCCAGCCGGCGATGGCCTGGCGGTGATGTTCCATGCCGGCATGCGGCTGATACGACAGGCAGTCTGCCAAAACCGGGGATATGGCGATTTTCTGCATGATCTTGCCGACCTCGATGGTTTCCAGCCCCGGTGGCGGAAAATCGTGGTTAAGGCGGATCGCGCCGGTTTCCACTTTTCGGTTCGGGTGCTGGGAAATCGCATCGACGTCGTCATGCAGGGAATTGAATTCGACGACCGGGCCGTGCCATCCCATTTCCGGGGAGGATGCGGCGTGCGGCGGTTCGGCCATCGATCCATGGGTCGCATTCACATAGGTGCCACGCCCGACCTCGCCGCCAATCAGCCCGCGTTGTTCTGCCTGAGCATAGGCACGCGACACGGTGCCGACAGTAACGCCAAGATCCCAGGCAAGATCGCGATGCGTCGGCATCCGGTCGCCGGCTTTCAGACGGCCCTGGGCGATGTCGTCGGCGATCGCTGCGGCGATGGCTTTGTATTTCGGCAGACCGTCGTCAATCGAGTTCGGCCGCCATTCGCGTTTGTCTGAAATTGTCATGGTGACAATATATACATTGACGCCCTACGAAAGGCAAGTATATATCCATTTGTATCGAGACAAAAAGAGATCAATGGGATCAATTTTCATCTCGATTTGGTTTCAAACGGGCTAAGAGGAGAAATTGTATGCCTACATTTTACCGCTTGCCCGATTGGGTCGGTCTATTTTTCGGGTCGAACTCTTCGGGCGCATCGAATTCGGTTCTGGCTGTCTGGTATCGCCGGTACATGAGCCGTCGCCAACTGAAGGACATGGAAACGCGTCTGCTGGCCGATATGGGCATTACGCGTGACGCCGCCGACCAGGAATCCCGCAAGCCGTTCTGGATTGCATGACCGGTATCCTGAATTCTGACGACAACCCGAGCGACTAAACGGGAGCAGTATTTTAGGTTAATACTGTTCCCGTTTCCTTTTTCGGGGGTTTGCATGACAACAGCTTCACTGACGGAACTCGAACGGGCGGCCGATCTGGTTCACGGAATATTCGGGCCGACGCCTCAATATCGCTGGCCGCTATTGGCGCAGCGGACCGGCCTCGACCTGTGGGTAAAACACGAAAACCACACACCGACCGGCGCATTCAAGGTGCGTGGCGGTCTGACTTTCATGAAAGACTATCTGGACGGTGGCGCGACCAGGGGGCTGATAACCGCAACGCGAGGCAATCATGGCCAGTCCGTTTCCTTCGCGGCGACGCGGATGGGCATCGACGCCACCATCGTGGTGCCGGAAGGCAATAACGTTGAAAAGAATCTGGCGATAGAAGCCTGGGGCGGCGAGCTTGTCGTTCACGGGCACGATTTTCAGGCCGCGGCGGAATATGCGGCCTCTATCGCCGAAGACCGCGGCCTGACGATGTTGCCGTCCTTCGACGGCCGGCTGGTGCAGGGCGTCGGCACCTACGCGATGGAATTGTTCAGTGCGGTGCCCGATATCGACCGGGTCTATGTGCCGATCGGGCTGGGATCCGGTATCTGTGGCGTGATTTCCGCCCGCAACGCGCTGGGTCTGAAAACCGAAATTTTCGGCGTCGTGTCCGACAACGCGCGCGCCTATCAGCTTTCCTTCGAAGCGGGTGAGCCTGTATCGACCAACTCGGCGGAAACCATGGCCGACGGCATCGCCTGCCGGGTGCCGGTGCCGGCGGCGGTCGAGACGATCCTGGCCAATGCCGCCGGTATCGTTTCGGTCAGTGAGGCCGAGATCAGGTCGGCGATGCGCACCTATTACACCGATACCCATAACGTCGCCGAAGGGGCGGCCGCTGCGCCGCTGGCCGCCGTGATGAAGGACAGGGCGTCGCTTGCCGGAAAACGCGTCGCCGTGATTCTTTCCGGCGCCAATGTCGATGCCTCAATCTATCGCGGCGTGCTGGCGGAAGAGAACGATCCTTAAGGAGCAGAAAGCCATGATCGACCTCGACATCTATCAGGTCGACGCCTTTGCCGACCGGCCCTTTGCCGGCAATCCGGCGGCTGTGGTGCCGCTCGAAAGCTGGCTGCCGGACGTTGTGCTGCAGGGCATCGCGGCGGAAAACAACCTCGCGGAAACCGCTTTCTTCATCGAAGACAATGGCGATGCGGATTTTCATCTTCGCTGGTTCACGCCGACGGTCGAAGTCGACCTGTGCGGTCATGCGACACTGGCCAGCGGGTCGGTGCTGTTCAATCACCGGGGCTGGCCGAAAGACAGGATCGTCTTTCAATCGCGCAGCGGGCCGCTGGCCGTGAGCCGCGATGGCGACCGCTACCTCCTGGATTTTCCGTCCAAGCCTGCCGTCGATGTCGCGATGCCGGACGGTCTTGCCGATGCGATCGGGTGTGTGCCGCAACGTTATCTGCGGGCGACCATGAACATGGCGATCCTGGAATCCGAATCGGCGGTGCTGGCGGTCAATCCCGACCTTGCTTTCATCGCGGCCATGGAAGGCGACGGTCTGATCGTTTCCGCACCCGGCGACACATCCGATTGCGCCTCGCGCTATTTCGCGCCGCATGCCGGCATCGACGAAGACCCGGTTACCGGCTCTGCCCATTGCACCATCGTTCCGTACTGGGCTGATGTTCTTGACAGGAAAGACATCTATGCACGCCAGGTATCGAAACGCGGGGGCGATCTCTATTGCCGTCTGGAGGGGGACCGCGTTAGCATCGCGGGTAACACAGCCCTCTACCTGACAGGCCGGATTCGTGTTTGACCCAGACGCGGCAAGTACTTCGGACGAAGAGTCCAAGGTTTCAATTGTAACCGTCGACGCCGGTGACGGTCTGGCTTTTGTGAAAACCCTATTTGTCGAATATGCCGAAGCGTTCGGTCATGCCCACTGTTTTGCCGGGTTCGACCGCGAACTGGATCGGATGCCCTCTCCCTATCAGCCGCCCGACGGTGTTCTGTTCCTCGCCAGCGTCGATGACCGGCCCGCAGGATGCATTGCGGTCCGGCGTCTCGATGACACCGATGCCGAAATGAAACGGTTGTATGTCAGACCGCAATTCCGTGGCCATTCTCTCGGGCGGCGTCTGACGGAAGCCGCAATCGATTTCGCGCGGCAGGCAGGATACGCAACCCTGCGCCTCGAAACCCTGCCCGGCGCGATGGCGGTGGCGATCAGCGTCTACAAGACGCTTGGATTCGAGCCCTGTCCGCCCTATGGCGATAATCCTGTCGATATGGCCGACCACCTGGCCCTGCGGCTTTAAAAAACTCATCCGGAGAAAGCGCAAGAACCGGGTGGGTCCGGGACGGTCGGGTGGCTATTTTCGTTCACATGACATGCGGTGTGAAAGGACAGAAAATGGATACGTTGATGATGACCGATATGGATGACGATGATCTGACGATTGGTGGACATGTCGATTACCGCCGGATCGGCGATGCGCTCGCCTATCTGGTCGATAACTTTCAGGATCAGCCGGCGCTGGAAGACGTCGCCGCGCAGGTTGGGCTCAGCCCGCATCACTTCCAGCGGCTGTTCAGCCGCTGGGTCGGTCTCAGCCCGAAAAAGTTTCTTCAGGTGCTGACCATCGAGGAAGCGAAACGCAGCCTGGACGACGCCAACAACGTGATGAACGCGGCGTTCGATGCCGGACTTTCCGGGCCGGGCCGGTTACACGATCTGTTCGTGGCGCATGAATCGATCACGCCGGGCGAATACAAGGCGCTCGGCAAGGGGCTGACAATCCGTTATGGCTTCCATGACGGGCCGTTCGGCGAAACCCTGCTGCTGGTCGCCGACGGCAAGGGCCTGTGCGGCCTCGCCTTTGTCGATGCACGGGGCAGGCAGGCCTGTTTCGACGATCTTGCCGATCGCTGGTCGCTGGCCAGTCTGATCGAGGACAAGGCGGCGACCCAGCCGGTAATGGACAGTATTTTCAGACGGCCCGGCGAAGCCTTGCCGCCGAATGCGCCGCCGCTTCGGCTGCTGCTGAAGGGGACAGATTTTCAGGTTCGCGTCTGGCAGGCGCTGATGTCTATTCCTCCCGGCGCGCTGGTGACCTACGGACGGGTCGCCGAAAGCATCGGCATGAAACAGGCGGCGGCCCGCGCCGTCGGCACGGCGGTCGGCATGAACCCGATATCGTGGCTGATCCCGTGCCACCGGGTGATCCGCAATTCCGGCGCTCTGGGCGGGTATCGCTGGGGGCTGCCGCGCAAGCTGGCCATGCTGACCTGGGAAAAGAACGGCCTGCCGGCGCCGCAAGGCGGGCAATTGATCCGTTAGGAGACAGACGATGTCGAAAGAAGCCAAAAGAGTCGGCATACCGGATGTCTGGGATCAATCGGATTTTCCGATGGCTCAGGCGGTTGTGGAACCGGACGGCCGGCGGGTTCATCTGACCGGGCAGGTCGGCTGGGGCGCGGATTTCAATGTCATCGGAAAGGGCGATGCGGAAAAGCAGGCGCATGCGGCGATCGATAACATCGAAGCCGTTCTGGCCGGTATCGGTGGATCGTTGGAGGATATCGTTTCCTTCACGACATATTATACCCGGCAGGTAGATCTGCCGGGGATTTACCGGGCGCGAGAAGACCGTTTCCACCGTGACTCCGGCCCTGCCGTCACCGGCATTCGCGTCGCCGGTCTTGTCGACCCCGATCTGCTGGTGGAGTTTGCCGTGATCGCCGTTATTCCAGAAAAAAGGTATACCGGTTAGGGCGGTTTAGGATCACCGGGCGAAGACCCCGGGGCACGCGCATGTGATCTGCTTACCTGCCGCCCCAGGCGACAAAATGCGGGTTTTCGAAAATCGCATTCTTGGCGTAGGTGAAGGGTTCGTTTTCGGCGGTCAGAACCCGCCCTCCCGCAGCGGCGAGAACGGCGTGGCCGGCGGCGGTGTCCCATTCCATCGTGCGGCCGAAGCGGGGATACAGATCGGCCTCACCGGCAGCGACGAGGCAGAATTTCAGTGAAGACCCGGCATTGCGGGTTTCCCTGACCGGGCGGCCGCCGAGGAAGGCTTCCAGCAGTTCAGGATCGCCGTGCCGGCGGCTGGCGACGATGGTCAGGCCTTCGTCGGGAATGTCGCGCACGCTGATCGGCTGCGGCGCAGCGTCGCCGACTGTACGGGTCGCGCCGGCATCCGTGCTGCCGGCATACATCGTCTCGATGGCCGGGGCGTAAACCACGCCCAGACGCGGCAGACCGCTTTCGATCAGCGCGATATTCACGGTGAATTCGCCGTTGCGGTTGAGGAATTCCTTGGTGCCGTCCAGCGGATCGACCAGCCAGAACCGGCCGCCGGAAACGTCCGGCGCGTGCCCTGCCGCCGCGGCTTCCTCCGCCACCACCGGCACATCCGGCAGCAGCGCCCGCAGCGCCGGGGTGATGATCTCCTCCGCTGCCAGATCGGCATCGGTTACCGGCGAATCGTCATCCTTGGTTCTGGCTTCGAAATCGGTGGCGTAGACCGCCATGATCGCCTCGCCGGCCTTCAGGGCTATGGTGCTGATGGAATCGAGAATGGCGGCGGCATCGATATCTTTCGACACGGATAAGGCACTCCTTGAAAAAAATGGATGGGATTTCGTCTAGCCAGCGGCGTGGTTGGCGAATCCCAGCGGCGGTATCTTCTGCACTGTAAACCGCCAGGCCTGCATGGTGTCCGACCAGTGGTCGGGCGGCAGGCCGGCTTTCTTGCGCAGATGGTTGAGGAAATCCTGTTTTTCGGGAAGCTGTTCCCAGACCTGCGGCAGGAAAACCGCCCGCTTGCCGCCGTCCTCGATCAGCACGCCGTCGATCAGCGGACGAAGCTGGTCGAGAAAATCCGCCTCGCCGTCGAAACGCATCTCGCTCATCGGGCTCAGCACCGACAGCGAAAAGCTGAGATCCGGCTTTTCATCCTCGGTCACGGGCGGAAAGCGGGGGTCTTTGAAGGCGGCCCGGAAGGCGTTTTCGACAACGTCTTCCACCAGCGGCCGGTTGGCGACGATTGTGCCGATGCAGCCGCGCAGCTCTCCGCCTTTTTCCAGCGTCACGAAGGTGGCGCGTTTGACCTGCAGTTCCTTGGCGAAGGTGTTGACCGCGACTTTCGGCGGGGCGTCCTTGACCAGCCCGTAATCAATGGCCCGGACGATCAACTTGACCAGATCCTTGCCGTGCCGTTCCAGTACCATGCGGTCGATCCGTGAAATCTGTTCCAGAGTCGGTCTGACCCGGCGGCCGGCCGACCCGTCAGCCGGCGCGACCTGGCCTGGCGCACGCGTTCCGGTATCCGCTTCGGTTTCCGTATCAGACGCCATCCCGGCCGTTCCTTCAGTGGTTAAGTTACCACTAACCTACACCGTCCGGGATGAAAATGGAAAATGCCCGGAAACGGACGGGCTATTGCTCGCTCAGCGTCCAGGCGCCGTAGCCGACGACCCGGTCTTTCGGTCCCGCCGTATCGCCGGAATTGCACAGGGCGACCCGGTCGATCTTCATATGGCGGTTTTCGGCGCTGGTCAGCAGGCCGGAGATCGGCACCCGGCCGCAGGCCTGGTCGCGCCCGATGGCCCGCCAGTCGAAGGCTTCGATGGCGGCGGCGGTTTTGCCGTCAATCTCCCGCGCTGCATCACAGGGCAGGAAATGGCTGAGGTCGGACGAGATCACGATGGCGGTTTCAGGCCCGCCCCACAGGGTTTCCAGCACTTGCGATACTTCCTCGTTGGTCGCCTGCCCGACCGCGAACGGAACCAGCGAGAACGACGGCAGCAGTTTCTGCAGGAACGGCAGATGCACTTCCAGCGAATGTTCCTGCGTATGCGCGGTATCGTGTTCGGTAATAAAAGGCAGGTCCGATACGGCGGCGATGGATGCGCGGTCGATGGGCACCCGGCCTAACGGCGTCTCCCAACTGTCAGCGCTGGTGGTGGCCAGACCGCGCACGGCGACCCGGTGGCACGGCCCCATCAGAATGACGCGGGTGATTGTCTTCCGCGCCGGCGCGAACCGGATATAGGCGTCGGCGGCGGCCCTGCCGGAATAGATATGCCCGGCATGCGGCGCGATGATCGCCTTTGGCACGGGGCGGCCCCTTGCCGGCCCGGCATCCCGCAGTGCCGCGTTCAGGTAATCCGTCACCGTGCGGTCAAGTTCCGCCGCGTCGCCCGGATAGAAAGTGCCGGCAATCGCCGCCGGTCTGATTCTCGTCAATGCCCCCTCCTTTCTGTTGCTTCACGTTACTATATAGGAACAGACAGGAGTTTTTCAGTGAAAGAAACGGAAACCGCTATCGAACAGGATATTCTGGACGGGTTTCCGGGGCGCTATTATCAGGCGCTGCCGGACGGCCGCATCCAGTGCGATGTCTGTCCGCGCGAATGCAAGCTTAATGATGGCCAGCGCGGCCTGTGTTTCGTGCGCGCCCGGCGCGGCGACGAGATCGTGCTGACAACCTATGGCCGGTCGAGCGGCTATTGTATCGACCCGATCGAGAAGAAACCCCTGAACCATTTTCTGCCCGGAACGCCGGTTTTGTCTTTCGGTACGGCGGGCTGCAACCTGACCTGCAAGTTCTGCCAGAACTGGGACATTTCAAAATCCCGCGAGATGGACAAGCTGATGGACAAGGCCCCGCCGGAGGCGATTGCCGAGGCGGCGGTTCGCACCGGCTGCCGATCCGTCGCCTATACCTACAACGACCCGGTGATCTTTCTGGAATACGCGGTCGACGTTGCGTCGGCGTGCCGGGCGCGCGGGGTGAAGAATGTCGCGGTCACGGCGGGCTATATCAAGGAAGGCGCGCGCGAGGAATTCTTCGGCGCGATGGATGCGGTGAACCTGGACCTGAAAGCCTTCACCGAGGATTTCTACAGGAAACTCTGTACCGGCAGCCTGGAGCCGGTGAAGGAAACCGCCGCCTATATCCATCACGAAACCGATGCCTGGCTGGAACTGACGACGCTGCTTATTCCCGGCGAGAACGACAGCGAAGCGGAAATCGAGGAAATGTCAGACTGGGTAATGACAGAGCTCGGCCCCGATGTGCCGATCCACTTCACCGCCTTTCATCCCGACTACCGGATGACGGACAAGGACAACACGCCGCCGGAAACCCTGCTGCGCGCCTGCCGCATCGCCAGGGCGGCGGGCATTAACCATGTTTATTCCGGCAACATCCATCACGAGGCGACCGGCAGCACGTATTGCCCGAATTGCAATGCGAAGGTCATCGGGCGCGACTGGCATCAGTTGACAGAATGGGGGCTGGGGCAGGGTGGCCATTGCACGTCCTGCGGCACGGCGATTGCCGGCGTGTTCGAAACGACGCCCGGCGACTGGGGGCGGAAGCGGCAGCGCGTCAGTCTCAACGGGCTGGTGAAGAGTGGTTAGGCGATTGTAGAGTCGTTAGATTTCTTTAGTGTTCCTAAATATTCTAACTTAGGAACTTCAAAGCGATTGTGTGGCGGGATAGTGTATGATTCTTCCCAACTGACACGTAGTCGCCGAAAGTTTTTTTCTTGAATAAAATCAAATCTAAACTCGTTTTCTGGATGCTGCCCCCAAATTTTAAGTTCGCTCATATTTGAGTCTGAAAGAAAAATTCTGATTTTATGTAACCTATCACATAGAAGCAGAGTTTTTTGGTGGATTGACTTTAGTACCTTTGCTTCCTCAATAACCTCATTGTCACTCAATGTAACAACGTACTCCAATGCATCTTCGCAAGACAATTGATTCTCTTTAGTTTTGATGAACCTTAGAATCGCACTACGTATCTCTGCTACCTTTGCCACAGGATTGTAGCTTGTAGCTAGAAACTCTCCACCTTGAATCTGCGCAACTTTCAAGGCCTCGTACTCAGATTCACCACCGCTCATTGATGTTCGTATGCCTGCTGGACTATCATATGAACTATCTAACTTTTTAATTATGACTAAATTCCCTTCATTCTTTTGCATTGAATCTGAGAGTCGGGAAAAAAGTGAGGGAACATTGCGTCTAAATTCACTAGTGGCGCTTTTCGCATTTATACAAACAGGCTCAAGCAAATTAAGATCATTAATTCCAATGTGTATTAATGGAAGTTGATCCAACAGATAGTCTTGAGCTGCTTCTTTACGCGCTTCCTGCTTTGCAAAGTTGCGCATGTCTCTGAATATGCTTTCGCCGAAATACTTGGGCCCGCAAATGTTGCCAACTACTCGGAGATGCCCGTCAGAAGACCATAGCAGGTAAAACGAGAGGCATTTAGGTTTCTTACCACTGCATAATGAGCAAGGAACCAAATCACCGTCAGGTCGCAACTTCCTTCTGACTGAGATTTCAGGATGAATTAGCCGATGTTCGAGTTTCTTGTCCGGCTTCGTCCAAACGATAGTCGGAACTAATTCTGGTTGTCCTGTTTCCCGAATAGTCTTTTTTATTTCATCTAATTGCTGTGCAGATGGGAAAGTTTTGTAAAATGGTTTTGGGTGGAATAGCGAAGAACCAGCTACTGGCTGAGGTAGCTGCTGTATCTTTCTTTTAGTTTCAACTTTCGATTTTGGCGCAAGATTACTGCTGAGTTCAGCTTGATCTGGCCCAATGTTCAGTTTCATGAACATAACGTAAACAAATCTGAAGAGTTTTGCAACATATAACTAAAACTAAATTGAAAACACAATATATAGGCGTGCGCGCAGATATAGAATCACTTTGTTTACCCTCTGTTTTGAGGACCGCATACAGGTCGAAGGTATCCTTTCGACCTGTTCCCTAGAAGCAAACGTAGTCGACAGTAGCCGTTACCAAAGCCCAAAGGCTCCCTCGATCAATGGTGTGAACCGTTCAACTCGGCGCGCGTATTTCTTTCCGGGCCGGAATCTTCTAATCATGAACGGTCTCAAAATCGGCGATCTTTACCGGCGTCGACGTGAAGCGGGAGCATGCAGTGGACCAGGTTCTGATCTCAGTCGACTACAAGGATCCCGCCTGGATCGCCATCGCCTTCGCCTTCGGCCTGCTGATGAAACAGATCAGGCTGCCGCCGATGGTCGGTTTCCTGATCGCCGGATTTGTCCTGAATCTGCTCGGCGCCGAGAGTGGCCGGTTTCTGCTGGAGATCGCCGATCTTGGCGTAACGCTGCTGTTGTTCAGCATCGGCCTGAAACTTCGGGTCGGTACCCTTGTCCGGCCGGAAATCTGGGCGACGACCGGCCTGCACATGGCGGGCACGGTGGTGGTGACTACCGGTATCCTGCTGTTGCTGGCGCAATCCGGCTGGTCGCTTTTCGGCGACCTTACCCTGACCACCGCGTTGATCGTCGCTTTCGCCCTGTCGTTTTCCAGCACCGTTTTCGCGGTAAAGACGCTGGAGGACAGAGGCGCTGTTCTGGCGCGGTACGGGCAGGTCGCGATTGGCGTTCTGGTGATGCAGGATATCGCGGCGGTTGTTTTTCTTGCGTTTTCCGAAGGCAAGTTACCGTCGATCTGGGCCCTGGCCCTGCTGCTGCTGATCCCCGGCCGGTACGTGCTGAGCTTCATCCTCGCGCGCAGCGGGCACAAGGAACTGCTGATTGTCTACGGGTTCGTTCTGGCGCTGGGCGGGGCGGCGGTCTTCGAAATGGTCGGCATGAAAGGCGATCTCGGTGCACTGGTCGTCGGCGTGCTGCTGGCCCACCATCCGAAGGCTGACGAACTGTCGAAAGACCTGCTGGGTTTCAAGGATGTGTTTCTCGTCTGCTTTTTCCTGACAATCGGTCTCACGGGGCTGCCGTCCCTGGAGACGTTCGGCGTCGCCTTGCTGTTGATGTTGCTCGTTCCCCTGAAAATGGCGTTCTTCTTTTTCCTGCTGACGCGGTTCCGCATGCGGGCCAGGGCGTCGACCTTCGGATCGCTCGTGCTGGGGAACTATTCCGAATTCGGATTGATCGTCGCGGCAATCGCGATCGGATCGGGCTGGATGTCGGAAGAATGGCTGACAACGATTGCTCTCGCCTTGGCAATCTCGTTCTTCGTGGCGTCGCCGCTTAACGTCTACGCCAATGCGATCTTCCACCGGTATGTGACTTTCCTGCGCCGGTTCGAACAGGACCGGAGACTGCCCGGCGACGAAGATATCGAGATCGGCGACCACAGGATCATCATTTTCGGCATGGGCCGTGTCGGCGGGGCGGCCTATGATGAGATGGTCGACCATGCAAAGGGCCGAATTCTGGGAATCGACCTGGACGAAGAACGGGTGTCCTACAATACCGACGCCGGGCGGCAGGTGGTTCTGGGCGATGCGACGAATGCGGAATTCTGGGTTCGTCTGCAGGGCGGCCATGAGAAGATCGAGATGATCCTTCTGGCGATGGCCAATCACACCGCGAATATCGACGCGGCCCGGCATCTGCGAAACCGGGGCTATACCGGACCGATCGTCGCGACCGCACTCTACCCCGATCAGGAAGCGGACCTGAAAGAGAACGGGATCGACGAGGTTTACAACATTTATGCCGAAGCCGGGTCGGCCACGGCCGCCCGCATGGCGGAAACGATGCGTTTGTAGGGCGGGTTATTACGCCTCGAACACCGAAACCGGCTCGTAACCGGTCGGCATTCCCTTACCTCGGATGGTTTTCTTCCAGGCTGACCCGATAGCGGACGAATCCGTCCGGGCCGCCGGCAAAGGAATCGAACAGCAATCGGGCCGGTTCGTTGCTTTCCCGGCAGACCCAGTAGACCCTTTCCCAGAACTTGTCCCGGGCATGGTCGATAAGCTGTTTCACCAGCATGTCGCCGACGCCCCGCTGGCGATGTTCCTGCGCCACGAAAATGTCCTCCATGTAACAGACCTTTCCAACCGTCCAGGTGCTTCGATGAACGACAAAGGTGGCGAACCCGACAAGGTCGCCGGCGGTCGATTGCGCAACCAGACCGCCGACGGAGGATTCGGGATCGAGAATCCGGTTCCAGGTGACAGTGGTGATTTCGTCAGAAATATCGCCCTTGTAAAAGTCGCTATAGGCGCGCCAGAGTATCAGCCAGGCTCCGTAGTCGGTCCGTTGCGGCCGACGAACAACGATCGTATGCATGGTTTTGTGTCCCCCGCCTGTTTGTTGTCTTGTTGGTGAAGCCTACCGCTGTTTGACGCCAGCAGACAGAAAACATTGACGGCTTTTTACGCAGTCCCGTCAGGTCCGTATATCCGGCGCCGCGTCGAGGGCATAGATCGGCAGTTTTTCATCGCGGCCGCGAATCTCGGCCTCCTGACGGTCTGACTCGGGCAGCGTCAGCCCGGCATGCTCGGCAACGCCGGCGGACAGGACCAGCCGGCGGCCCAGCGGTTTGCAGAGAGCCTCCAGCCGCGCCGCGGTGTTGACCGTATCGCCGATGGCGGAGACGGTGCGGCCGCGCGGTGGGCCCATTTCACCAACGATGGCGATGCCGGCATGGATGCCGATGCCAATCTGCAGCGGTACCGGCAGATCGTTCTTCAGCGCCTCGTTGGTGCGTTCCAGCCGGGCGAACATGGCGTCCGCGCCGGCGATTGCCTGCCGGCAGGCCTTGTCGATCGGCTGGTTCAGCCCGTAGATCGCCATCAGTCCGTCGCCGAGAAACTGCGAGAAGTGGCCGCCGGTTTCCTCAATCGCCTGGGTCATTTCCTGGAAGAACTGATTGAGGATGAATAGAACATCGAACGGCAGGCGTTCCTCGCCAAGCTTGGTCGATCCGCGCAGATCGAGAAACAGCACCGCGATTTCCCGTTCCTGCCCAAACAATTGCCCGGTCTTTCTGCCGTCGGCGGCGTTGGCCGTGCTGGGCATCAGGGGCGCGACGGTAACGGTTGAGGCCGGCCGGCACTGACAGGCGAGGCGGATAGACGGCTGCGCGCCAATGCGATGCAGGGCGGCGGCTTCGGTGGCGTTCGGCTTCGGCAGCTTTTCAAGCCCGTCGATGATGCGTACCCGGCAGGTGGTGCAGCGGCCGCGACCGCCACAGACCGCCGCCAGCTCGATACCGTTGATGTTCAGGGTTTCCTGAATGGTTGCGCCGCCCGGCATCTGCAGACGGCGACCGTCGCTGAATATCAGCTCCGGCGCCTGGGTCAGCCGGAAAAACAGTCGGCGGATTTCACGCGCCGCAAACAGCGCGGCGATAAGCCCGACGGCGATCAGGAACCCGCTCAGCCGCATGTCGGTGACGGTCTGCATCATGTCGTTCGTCCAGTTGGCGTCTTCCAGGATCAGTTCGGCATACCCGTCGAAGGCGGCGGCTTCCAGTTGCAGCGCCTTGCCGCTGGCGACGAAACCGGCCAGCGCCAGCGCCGGTATCAGGACGGTAAAACCAAGATACAGACCGGAAATACGCGGAAACCAGGGGGTCAGCTTCAGCCAGTGATAGATGCCGAGCGTCCCGTGTATCCAGGTGACCAGCAGGGCAGCGACCTGCAGTACCCCGCGCCACGGTTCCAGCATCCAGTACAGGGCCTGGATGGAATAGTAGTCGGCATTGGTCTGTTCGATCAGAACCACGCCGCGGTTCAGCAGAAAATGATCGACCAGCAGGACGGGAATGGCGAGCCCCGTCAGCATCTGAAGCAGATGCCAGGGTTTCAGTTTCAGCACCCGGCGCTGCCAGATTGTCCAGGCGTTGATCGCGATATGGCCGATGGCGGCGCTGTACAACAGGATAATCCCCGGCCAGGACTGCCAGGGGTCGAGAAACACCACCCGGACCTTGTTCATCCAGGTGAGGGAATGAATACCGAAACTGAGATTGAGGAGATGGCAAAAGACGAACGCAAAGAGGACGAGGCCTGTTCCCAGTCTAGCGTTCGTAAGAACCATATGATGAATCCGTCTCCGATGAATCGCCGCCGGATCCTGTTTTTATCCCGGCGCCGTCCGGTGTCGCGACATACCAAGTACCCCGGAAGCCCTGACCGGTTACATCGCCCTTCACCTTGTCCTTGACCCAAGTATAAAGCGGTTTGCCCTTGTAAGACCACTGCTTGTAGCCGTCGTCGCGCTGGATCGGCTTGAAATCGCCGATCGGCTGTGCGTCTTCGGGGGCGAGGTAGATCGGCCACAGCTTTTCACACTTGCCGTAGCAGTTCGACTTGTCGGTTTCGTCGTTATCGAATGTATACAGGGTCAGGCCGTCCGCGTCGGTCAGGACGACACCGAGGCTGGTTTCCGCGGTTCCCGTGCCTTCCGGCGCGTCGAACGCAATTGCGGGATGCCAGCCGAGCGAACACAGCGTCAGAACGGCGGCAGCGCATAGAAGTAGTCTTTTCATGGCGTCTGATGCTTCTTTCTGCGTGATCCAGGAACCTTGAGGCCGGGACCATACCCTGAAATTCCGGTAATCCGAATAAAATTCATTAAGTATTTGATCTAAGTAACAAGTATTTGATTCAAGTAAAACAGCCTGTTTCTTCTCAACTCCGGACGACACGCCGACTTACCGTACCCGGGTAAAGGGAATTCAAAGGGTATAATCGTCGCGTTTTTCGGAAGCGGTCGTTTTAAAACGGAAATTGACGCGAATACGCATTGGGTCCATCGGCCAACGCCAATATACTGCCGGCAGGATGCGACCCGTTCCGGGGTGTCCGGTTGACCAAATCGAGGGACCTGAAATATGAAAATTCCATCTTCCGCTTTAGCTCTATCCGCAATTCTGCTGGCGCTTTTCGCCGCGTCCGCCTCGGCCCATGTGTCGCCGGGCGAATATGGCTCGTTCGCCGCCGGGTTTACGCATCCATTCTTCGGCCTGGATCACATTCTCGCCATGGTGGCTGTCGGTCTTTGGGCCGGCTTTTTGGGCGGGCGCGCGATGTGGGTCGTGCCGGCCGCTTTCGTGGCGGTGATGCTGGCCGGTTTCGCGCTGGCGCTGCTGCATCTGCCGCTGCCGCTGGTCGAACCGATGATTCTTGCATCGACCATCGTGCTCGGGCTGGTCGTCGCGCTTGCCGTTCGGCTCGATATCCGGCTTTGCGCGGCATTTGTCGGCGTATTCGCACTGTTTCACGGCCATGCCCATGGCGGTGAACTGGGCGCGGCCGGTGCGGTAGAGTTCGGCTTCGGGTTCCTTATGGCGACGAGCCTGCTGCATGCGGCCGGTGTCGGGCTGGGTCTGCTGGTCGGCCGGCTTGGCGTCGAAAAAGGCGCGCTGCTATCGCGTGGCCTGGGCGTCGCCACTGCTTTCGCCGGGGTTTATCTCGTCGTCGGCTGATCCGTTAGTCGACGAACGACTTCCTGTTTACGAAGAAAAGGCCCGGCCTGGACACTGTCCAGGCCGGGCTTTGAGTCGCGACGAAAGGGTCGCCGCGTAGGCACAGGGTACCTTCAAGACCGGGTTTCCGGCCTTCCAGGTTCCGCATCATGCCAGGGTCGCGGACCCCAAAACCTGTTGCTTGCCGGCCAAAGCCGGCTAGTCGAACGCCTCTTCCCAGGACCCGCGCGTCGAGGCCCGGGAATATTCTGTGGCGCGGTTTTCGAAGAAATTCGTGTGCTCGACGCCGTTCAGCATTTCATCCATCCAGCGCAGCGGGTTCTTGTCCATGCCGTAGATCGGGTTCAGGCCGAGCTGCCCGAGCCGCCGATCCGCGATGTAGCGGATGTATTTCTTTACCTCCTCGCCCGACAGGCCCTCAATCGCGCCGAGTTCAAAGGCGAGATCGATGAAGGCGTCTTCATGGTCGACGATGGTGTTGCAGGCGACATACAGGTCGCGTTCCAGATCGTCGTTCCAGATTTCAGGATTCTCGGCAACGAAGGCGCGGAACAGCTTGATGATCGACTGGGTATGCAGGGTTTCGTCGCGCACCGACCAGGAGACGATCTGCCCCATGCCCTTCATCTTGTTGAAACGGGGAAAGTTCATCAGCATCGCGAAGGAAGCGAAAAGCTGCAGGCCTTCCGTAAACGCGCCGAACACGGCCAGGGTTTTGGCGATATCCGTTTTGGTCTCGACGCCCCAGTCCTGCATGTAGTCGTACTTGTCCTTCATTTCCTTGTACTGAAGGAAGGCGGAATATTCGACTTCCGGCATGCCGATCGTATCCAGCAAATGCGAATAGGCGGCGATATGCACGGTTTCCATATTCGAGAACGCCGACAGCATCATCTGCACTTCGGTCGGCTGAAAGACGCGCGAGTAGTGCCGCATGTAGCAGTTGTTCACCTCGACATCGGCCTGGGTAAAAAACCGGAAAATCTGCGACAGCAGATTGCATTCCGCCGGCGTCAGATTCTTGTGCCAGTCCTTGACGTCATCGGCCAGCGGGACTTCTTCCGGCAACCAGTGCAGCCGCTGCTGCATCAGCCATGCTTCGTAGGCCCAGGGGTAGTTGAACGGTTTGTAGACCGGGCTGGCATCCAACAGCGACATTCACGTTGTCTCCACTTTCGTGTTTTGACGGACGGCTGCAGCGCGTCCGATTGTTCCTGTTCCGCCTACTGGCAGGAAAGGCATTCTTCGTAATCTGGCGGCGACGGCGCCTCGGCGACCGGCTGCTTCCCGTTCACCTTGCCAAGAAACGGCACTGTTTTCAGCCGCTCGCCATCCGCGACCGGCTTGACGCCAATGCCGTGTTCATCGCCGGCTTCCGCCCGCTGCATCGATTTCGACCGGCAGTAATACAGGCTTTTGACGCCCTGCTTCCACGCCTGGAAATGAATCCGGTGAAGGTCCCGTTTGTGCACGTCGGCCGGCAGAAAGACATTCAGCGACTGCGCCTGGCAAATGAACGGGGCGCGGTCGGCGGCATGTTCGATCAGCCAGCGCTGGTCTATCTCGAACGCCGTCTTGAACACATCTTTTTCTTCGTCACTCAGGAAATCGAGATGCTGCACAGAGCCTTCGTTCACCGAAATCGACGACCAGGTATCGTCATCGTCGCGGCCTTTCTCGGCCAGCAGCGCCTTCAGATGCTTGTTTCTGACATTGAAGGAACCCGACAAGGTCTTGTGGGTGAAGGAATTCGCGGCAATCGGTTCGATGCCGGGCGAGGTGCCGCCACAGATGATCGAGATCGACGCCGTCGGCGCAATTGCCATCTTGTTGGAAAAGCGTTCCATGACGTTGAATTCCGCCGCGTCAGGGCAGGCCCCGCGTTCTTCGGCCAGAAGTTTCGACGCCGCATCGGCCTGGGTGCGGATGTGCTTGAAAATGCGCTTGTTCCACACTTTCGCCATCACGCCTTCGAACGGCAGCTTGTTCGCCTGCAGGAATGAATGCATGCCCATGACGCCGAGCCCGACGGAACGTTCCCGCATCGCCGAATACTTCGCCCGTGAAAAATCGTCCGGCGCCCGGTCGATGAAATCCTGCAGCGCGTTGTCCAGGAACCGCATGACATCGGTAATGAAATCTGGATCGTTTTCCCACTGGGCGAAGGTTTCGACATTCAGTGACGACAGGCAGCAAACGGCCGTCCGGTCGTGACCGTCCTTGTCGATGCCGGTCGGCAGGGTGATTTCGGAACACAGATTCGAAGTCTTGACCGTCAGGCCCGCCAGCTTGTGGTGTTCCGGCGTCGCCCGGTTCACGTGGTCGATATAGATGATGTACGGCTCGCCGGTTTCGATCCGCGCCGACAGAATGCGGATCCACAGATCACGCGCTCGCACCTTGCGAATGACCGCACCGTCTTTCGGGCTGGTCAGCGCCCAGTCCTCGTCGTTTTCTACCGCCCGCATGAAATCGTCGGGAATTGAAATGCCGTGATGCAGGTTCAGCGCCTTGCGGTTCGGGTCGCCGCCGGTCGGGCGGCGGATTTCGATGAATTCCTCGATCTCGGGATGGGATACCGGCAGATAGACGGCAGCCGATCCGCGCCGCAACGAGCCCTGGCTGATCGCCAGTGTCAGGGAATCCATCACCCGGATGAACGGCATGACGCCCGATGTCTTTCCGTTGCCGCCGACCTGTTCGCCGATCGACCGCAGGTTTCCCCAGTAGCTGCCGATACCGCCGCCGCGTGCCGCCAGCCAGACGTTTTCGTTCCACAGGCCGACGATGCCTTCCAGGCTGTCATTCGATTCGTTCAGAAAGCACGAGATTGGCAGGCCGCGGCTGGTGCCGCCGTTGGAAAGAACCGGCGTCGCCGGCATGAACCACAGGCGGGAGATGTAATCGTACAGTCGCTGGGCATGGTCCGAATCGTCAGCGAAATGCATCGCCACCCGGGCGAACAGATCCTGGAAACTTTCGCCCGGCATCAGATACCGGTCGAGCAGTGTGGCCTTGCCGAAATCCGTCAGCAGGGAATCGCGGCTGCGATCGACGGAGACGCGAATGCCGCGTTCGTTCTGTTTGACGTCAGGCCCCGGCTTCGGCAACCGGTCTTCGAGATTGAGTTCGCCGGTAATACCCGGACCGTTGGCGGACGTGTCCGCCTCCCGGCTTTTTGCCGGTTTCGGCGATGGCATACTTCTTTCCGTCATTCCGTCGGGCACGACTATTCCCCTCTTAACATTCCTGAACCGACTCGTTTTCCACAGCCGGTGCCTCGCCCTGTGTCCCGCATAGAAGCCGTTTACAGAGTTTTTCCCCGTTTTTCACAGCCTGTGCGTTGTATGTTCTGTGGGTTATTCACTAGATCATGTGTAGCGTCACCCGAGTTTCACAAGATATAGCGAGTTTGCGGCAACGTCCACACCGAATCGTCGCCGTTCTGTAACAAAAATCCGCAAACCTTGATTGGTGCAAACTTTCCCGACTTCGGCCATATTATGCGCATGTGCGGACGCTTTTCCCTTACCCGGCCAATCGATGCGATCCGAAAACTGTTCGGATTTTCGCAGATTCCCAACCTGCCGGCGCGATATAACATTGCGCCGACCCAGGCGGTTCTGGCTGTTCGGGCGCCTGACCCCGATAAGGAAGCCGAAGTTGCGCGGCAGGCCTTTCTGGCGCGCTGGGGACTTGTGCCATCCTGGGCGAAAGATACCAGCATGGCGTCGAAAATGATCAATGCGCGGGCGGAAACGGTCGCTGAAAAGCCGGCTTTCCGGACGGCCTTTCGTCGCAGCAGGTGCCTGATACCGGCCGACGGCTTCTTCGAGTGGAAAACCGAGAATGACGTTAAACAGCCATACCGGATTGAAATGGCGGATGACGGTCTGATGGCCTTCGCCGGCCTGACGGAACGCTGGCGCGGCCCCGGCGGGGAAACGATTGAAAGCTGCGCCATCGTCACGACGGAAGCCTGTGCGGCGCTAACGGCGGTTCACCACCGGATGCCGGTGATACTCGACCCGGACCGGTTCGAAGCCTGGCTGACCGGTGATCCGTCGACAGCCTCAAAGGTGATGAAGCCTTATACCGGCCCGCGTGAATTTCGCGTGTTTGCGGTTTCAACCAGAGTCAACAATGTCAGAAACGATGACGCCTCTATTCTGCAGCCGGCCGAACCGGATAACACCGCCGCCGGCGATGCAAAGCAGAAAGGCAAGGCGGGGCAGCTCAGCCTGTTCTGACGAAAACCATTCGGGTGTGTGCCCGAGCGGCATCTACTCGATGCCGTCTTCCTTTTTCTGCGATGCCGCCAGCGACGTCAGTTCATCACCGGCCTCATCGTAGTACTTCTTTGCGCCGGGATGCAGGGGGACGCCGCCGTCGATCATGGCCTTGCTGGGATCGGCGAACTGGCTTCGCGGATTGTTCTGCAGGAAAAGGTCACGGGTATTGCCTTGCCACAGGGCCTTGGTGATCTGTTCGATCAGGTCTTCCGATTGTTCGGCCAGAACGACCCACTTCACGCCAAGGCTGACGGTCGGCGTGCCGATGACACCGTAGTATGTCCCCGGCGCAATCTGCGTTTCGGTGACGAAGGGGTACAGTTCCTGAAGTCTGGTCAACTGGTCGAGCGCGACCGGCAGAAGCCTTATAGAGAACTCTTTCGCCAGCTCCTCTATCGCCTCGACGGGCGCGGCTTCCAGCAGGAACATGGCGTCGACCTGTCCGGAAAACAGCGCATCGGTCGCCGGGCCGGGCTTGAGCAGGCTGACCTGAACGTCGGCGGTTGTTAGATCGTGGGCGCGGAGAACGAATTCGGCGCTGGTATAGGTTTCCGACCCGAACGGGCCGAGCGAGACCCGCTTCCCGGCCAGATCGAATACCGTGTCGATATCGGAATCGGAATCGACCACGATATGAAGGTCCGCAGGCACCAGGTTGGCGATGACGCGCAGCCGTTCGTGCCCGAACCTTTCCTCAAAAGGGCCGCCGCCATTATAGACCCAATATGCAACATCGGCGGGTACGATGGCGGATTCCAGATCGCCCGCGAGCATCGAATCTATCGCGCTTATAGAAGATACTTTTGTCTGGGCGACGGCGATCAGGCCCGGTACACCGCACAACCCGCCGTCGTCGCACTGACGGCTGCCGGGCGGTTTGCTTATCCCTGCCGATATTGCTGTGCCCAGGGCATAGGAACTGGTTGCCGTCGGTCCGGTGCCGATGCGGAAGAAAGTCAGATGGTCGGACCCGAGTGTTTGCGCCGCGGCTGCGGACAGAGTCGCGAATACGAACACGATGGCTGCAAAAGCAGCTTTCAGGTCGAGTACCGGTCTTCGCACGGAGCTGGCGCCTTTTGGTCCAGAATTGAAGCCTGATACTGCGCTACCTCGATTCCAGCGTCAATGGCCAACGGTCGCGATTCAATTCGTCAGGCCGGCCCGGTGTAGCATCCGGCGGTAATCGCCCGCAGGCGGGTCAGACCGTATACCGCTTTCAGCATCGGCGTTTCGATAGACAACAGGTCTGCGAGTTCGATGACCGCACCAAGGATCGCATCCAGTTCGATGGGCCGTCCTTTCTCGAAGTCCTGCAGCATCGATGTCTTGAACGCGCCGAGCCCCTTGCCCTGGTCGAGACGCTCGTCGATCGACATCTCCAGATCGACGCCGCAGGCGGCGGCCACCTCGGCGGCCTCGGCCATCATCGCCCGGCTGACGGCGCGGACATGCGGATCGTTTGCGGTCTGCGCCATCGTGGCGGCGGTAAGAACCGAAATCGGGTTGGCGTGCAGGTTGCCCCAGAGCTTTATCCAGACGGTTTGCCTTATGTCGTCTTCGACAGGCGCCGTGAAATCGGCCGCGCCCAGAACGGCGGCGACTTTTTCTGCGCCGGACCGGCCGGCGGGCGTCACGCCGCCCAGCATCAGGCGGCGCGGTCCGACGCTGTTGATGACGCCCGGCTCCTGAATTTCGGCGGCGATATAGACGACGCAGCCGGCAACCAGTTCCGCCGGCAAGGCTTTCGCCAGCGCGCCCGCCGGGTCGACGGAAGCCAGCGTTCGCCCGGCGATCGCCTTCTGCCGTACGCCATGGGTATACCACCACGGTATGCCGTTGATGGCGGGAACGATGGTCGTTTCGGGTCCGACCAGCGGGGCAATCGACGGCAGGGCCGGTTCAAGCTGATGCGCCTTCGTCGCAAGAATGACGATATCCTGCGGGCCGGCGTTGGCGGTATCGGCGCTGTCAATGACAAGCGGCTTGCCGTCATAGACCTGTCCGCGTTCGGCGACGGAAATGCCGCTGCGGGTCAACCGGTCGACGGCGTCTCCGCGGGCCACGAGGGTGCAGGCCTGTCCGCAGGCGGCGATCTTACCGGCGATCAGCCCGCCGATGGCCCCTGCGCCGAATACAGAAATCTTCATTTGTGCTTGTCCGGTTTTCCGTCAGATGGGTCAAACAATACGGGCGACACACCGGTGTTCCGGCAGGTCGCCCGCGGTACTACAGCAATACGGCATCGTTTCGACAATGCCGTATTTCCGGTGACGTGTTCTAGTGATCCAGAATCTGGCTCAGGAACAGTTTCGTCCGTTCGGATTGCGGATTGGTGAAGAACTCTTCCGGTTCGTTCTGCTCGATGATCTCGCCGCCATCCATGAAGATAACCCGGTTCGCCACTTTCCGGGCGAAGCCCATTTCGTGCGTCACGCACAGCATGGTCATGCCGGTCTTAGCGAGATCGATCATCACGTCCAGCACTTCGGAAATCATTTCCGGATCGAGCGCCGATGTCGGTTCGTCGAACAGCATGACGCGCGGGTTCATGCACAGCGACCGGGCAATCGCCACGCGCTGCTGCTGACCGCCCGAAAGCTGGCCCGGATACTTGTCGGCCTGTTCGGGAATCTTCACCTTGCCGAGATAATGCATCGCTGTTTCGATGGCTTCCTTCTTGGGGGTCTTGCGAACCCAGATCGGAGCCAGGGTACAGTTTTCCAGCACCGTGAGATGCGGAAACAGATTGAAGTGCTGGAAGCACATGCCGACTTCGGACCTGATCTTGTCGATGTTTTTCAGATCGTCCGTCAATTCGATGCCGTCGACGACGATGGACCCCTGCTGGTGTTCTTCCAGCCGGTTGATGCAGCGGATCATGGTCGATTTGCCCGAACCGGACGGGCCGCAGATGACGATCCGTTCGCCGCGGTTGACGGTCAGGTTGATATCTTTCAGGACGTGAAAGGATCCGTACCACTTGTGCATGCCGGTGATCTGGATGACGACTTCATCCGAGATTTCCATGCCGACTTCGGCAGTTTGAGTTTCAGCCATTTTCCTGTTCCTCTTTCTTTTCTTAAACCCGGATCAGCGCTTGTGACCGGTATGCAGTTTGTTCTCCAGATAGATCGAGTACCGCGACATCGCGAAACACGAGATAAAGAAGAACACTGCGGTATAGATATAGGCTTCAGCGGCCAGACCGTTCCATTCCGGGTCGGACAGTGAAGACTTCATGATGCCGAGAACATCGAACAGCCCGATGATGATCACCAGTGTTGTGTCCTTATAAAGGCCGATGAAGGTATTCACGATACCGGGAATGGAGACTTTCAGCGCCTGCGGCAGAATGATCAGCCGCATCGATTGCCAGTAATTCAGCCCCATTGCATCGGCGGCTTCATACTGGCCCTTCGGCATTGACTGCAGCCCGCCGCGAACAACTTCCGCGACGTAACCGGACGCAAACAGCGTCACCATGATCAGCACCCGAAGCAGCAGATCGAACTGCGTCCCGGGCGGCAGAAAATAGTTCAGCATTGTCGAGGCGACGAACAGCAGGGCGATCAGCGGCACACCGCGGATGAATTCAATGAACACCGTGCACAACGTTCGCATGGCCGGCAGTTTCGACGCCCTGCCGAGCGCCAGAAGGATGCCGAGCGGCAGCGAAAACACAATGCCGACCACACCGATCACGATCGTCAGAAGGACACCGCCGAACTGTTCCGTTCCGACCGGCTCCAGTCCCAGGCCGCCAACCAGCAGCCAGCCGGCGATGAACGGATAGGCGATGGAAAAGATGAACGCCTTGCCGCGGGCCGGAAACTTGTCGAACAGAATCGGACCGAGCGCGACGAACATCAGAAGGAAGGCCAGGTTGGGCCGCCAGCGTTCGTCCGGCGGATAGAAAGCGTAGATCGACTTTTCGAACTGCGCCGTAATCAATGCCCAGCAGGCGCCGCTCTCACTGATCTCGCGGCACTCCTGACGCGACGATGCATCGAGAACGGCATCGATCACCGCCCATTCCAACATGTTCGGAATTATGAGCCAGAGAATATAGAGCGCAAGCAGCGTCAGGAAGGTATCGGTAGCCGACCCGAAGAAGTTGTCCTTTATCCACGCCATCGGGCCGACAAGGCTTTTCGGTGGCGGCAGATCGGGATGTTTGCCGGGCGGGTAAGCGCCCTGTGTCATGGAGGTATCTGTCATCTTCTTATCCTCCTCACCGTTCGACCAGTTTAATGCGCTGGTTGTACCAGTTCATAAACGCCGAAATTGACAATGAGATCGCAAGATAGATCAGCAGGATGATGGACATGCATTCCATCTCGCGGCCGGTCTGGTTCATCGTGATGCCGCCCATGGTCGCCACCAGATCGTAGTAGCCGACCGCAATGGCCAGTGACGAGTTTTTGGTCAGGTTCAGATACTGGCTGGTCAGCGGCGGGATGATCACGCGCAGGGCCTGTGGAATAATGACAAGCTGCAGGGTCCTGTTGTTTCTTAACCCCAAAGCATGCGCGGCTTCCGTCTGGCCATGCGAGACGGCCTGAATGCCGCCCCGGACGATCTCTGCGATAAAGGACGATGTGTAAAGCGACAGCGCCAGCCACAACGCCAGAAATTCCGGTTTCAGCGCAACACCGCCCTGGAAATTAAAGCCTTTCAGTTCCGGGTAGCTCCATTCCCATGGCAGGCCGGTGACGATGAAAACCACAATCGGCAGGCCGATGATCAGCCCGAGGCTGACGAACAGCACCGGCGAAATCTTGCCCGTTTCTTCCTGCACTTTCTTGGCGCGCTTTGCGTAGAGATAAGCGCCGACGATGCCGCCAATCAAAGCGGCGAAGGCCGCCCAGGCCAGCGGTTGAAATTCAGGGCTCGGTACGTAAAAGCCGCGGTTGGTGAGAAAGAAAATCGATTCTTCAAGCCCGTCGGTGCCCCGAAAATCGCGCGGCTGCGGCAGGTTGCTGATAATAAAACCATGAACCAGCAGGATCCACAGCAAGACGGGTACGTTGCGGATCAGCTCGACATAACAGTACGAAATCCGGTTCATCAGAAGGTTCTTGCTGAGGCGCAGGACACCGACGATAAATCCGACAACGGTCGCCAGTATGATGCCGCAAACTGCCACCAAAAGGGTGTTCAGAAGACCGACCAGGCCGGCAAGAAAATGTGTGTCGCGTGACGTGAAGTCTAAAAAGGGCGAAAACCCGATGTCGTAGCTCGCCGTATCTCCCAGAAATTCAAACTGAATACCCTTACCCAGGGCATCCAGGTTGACGACAGCGTTTCGTACCAGATATGCGCCAATGCCGAAGACGACGGCCATTGTAACGATCTGTATAATGACGCCGCGTGCTTCCTTGTTATTCCAGGCGCGCAGCAGAGCGTTCTGCGAACTGCCTGAAGATGCTTCAATTGTCGCCATTGTTCCCCAACCACTGCGCCCTCAATTTTTGACGGGTCTTATTTGGTTTGTCTTTTCCCCGAGTGGCGCATCTTAGTGTTTAGCTGTTCAGTTTTATTGTTTATCAGTCGATGTTTCCCGGCTTCCCAGACCCGGAAAATGCTGCCGGCGGGATGGTGGAAGAGGAGCGTTGAAGCGCCTCGACAACCATGCCCGCCGGTCAAAGCATTAACGTACTACCGAACCGGCGGCGCGTACAGAAGACCACCATCGGTCCACTGTGCGTTCAAACCGCGGTCGAGACCGATCGGCGTATTCGGGCCGATGTTCCGGTTGAAGATTTCGGCGTAGTTACCGCGAGCGGCAATAGCCTTGGCGGCCCAGTCCGAGTCGAGGCCGACCATGGCGCCGAAGTCACCTTCGTTGCCGAGCAGGCGGTCAACATTCGGGTTGCCTGTAGCCTTGGCGGAAAGTTCGCCGACATTGGCCTGCGTCACGCCCAGTTCTTCAGCCGCGATAATGGCGTTCAGAACCCAGCGCATGGCGTCTGCCCACTGTTCGTCACCCTGTGCGACTGCCGGCCCCAACGGTTCCTTGGAAATGATTTCCGGCAGAAGGACGTGGTCTTCAGGGTTGTCGAGCGCAGCACGCGTCGCGGCAAGACCGGAACGGTCCGTCGTGTAAACGTCGCAGCGACCCGCCAGATAGTTCGCCTGACCTTCTTCGTTGGTTTCAATCGGGATCGGCTCATACGAAATGTTGTTCACCCGGAAGAAGTCCGACAGGTTCAGTTCCGTCGTCGTACCGGTCTGGATGCAAACCGATGCACCGTCCAGTTCCTTCGCGCTTTTCACGCCAAGCGACTTCGGAATGATGAAACCCTGGCCATCATAGTAGTTAACGCCCAGGAAGGTGAGCTTCAGGTCGGCGTCACGGCTCATCGTGATGGTCGTGTTGCGGTACAGGACGTCGCCTTCACCGGCACTCAGCGCGGTAAAGCGCGTCTTACCGGTCGTCGGAACGAATTTTACCTTGTTCGGGTCACCCAGTACGGCTGCTGCCGCCGCACGGCAGAAATCGACATCGAAACCCTGCCACTGGCCGCTTTCATCCGTGTAGGCGAAGCCAGCCAGGCCGGTCGTGACGATGCAGTTCAGTTCTCCCCGTGCCTTGACGTCGTCCAATGTGCCTGCAGTTGCGATTGTGGACCCTAGGGCCAAAGCTGCACCTGCGACAAAGAGCGATTTGAGGTTCATTTGCGAACACTCCTTTTTCTGTTGTTGCGATATGTTACGTGCCTCTCACTTGGGAAAGTCGCGCAAAATGGACGTCGATTCTGGTGTCCATATCACGTTACGATGCCCAAATTTTCCGGCTTGTAAAGCCAGTCAACCGCCGCCTTTCGGCGTCTAACTGGCTAGAAAGCCCCCTGTGTTGCCCTGGCGATTGTTTTTATTACGACCATTCCTGCCCTGTTTTTCGCAACAGTTTTGCAGGTCCGGCTATCGGTTTCGCCAACCAACGATAACAGCCTGACATCGCAGATTGCATTTTTCCAGTCTTAAGTTGGAAAGAGATTCCGGGTCGATGACGAAATATTGCCGGTTTTCATCGCGACTCTGCCGCAGCGGGTCTGCCCTGCACTCGCCGTTTCTACCTTTTTCTCCCGGTCACAGGCGTATAAAATTCAATAATATCAAACGGGTGTGGGGAATTGGCACAAAACATGCTTGCCGATAAGGCGCGGATGTACCGCAGACGAGACCATGTGCAAGGAGAAGTACAATGTCGCCACAAGAAATGGGCGAAAAGATATTTCGGCAGAATGACGCCGGGACATTGATCGACGATATGGCCCAGCCATTTCTCGACCTCGCCGAGAAATTCGAAATTGCCCGGCTGAACGAACTGGACGACAAGGACTGGTACGCCATTCTTGAATCCAACATGTTCGTCTGGCGGTTTGTCGCAAATTACCTGCCTCGCCAACTGCGCGATGACGTGCCGGAAGAAATGGGCGCATTATTGGTTCGCATCAGTGAGTTCATGATGCAGGCCGGCAGCGAATTGCGGTCGAACCGGGACGATACGTTGATCCAGCGTGTTATCGAGCTGAACCTGAATATGTGCAACCAGATCCTGGCGCTGCACGATCAGATGCGCGAAAACGCCGCCTAAACCGGATTTCCGGCCCGGTATTCCGGCCGGAAATAGAACCGCCGCCTTGTCGCGGCGCTTACCCCACCGTACTCTCCCCGGAACGAGGGGGCGCGGAGTGCCGACGCTTGCCGTCTGTGCATTATCGCCAGCATGTATTGGTGCGGGATTTCATGACTCCAGTTTCAAGATCCGATGCAGCGGGCGGGCCGCCGTCTTCCGATCCGTCTAGACCGCATCTTCATATCATTACCGACCTCGATATCGGCGGCGCCGAGCGCATGCTGGTCAATTATCTTACGCTCCGTGACGACAGGGATACGCCGGCGGTGGTCCTGTCGATCAAGACGCCCGGCGTTATGCGCGGTCCGCTGGCCGCGGCGGGTATACCGGTTCATTCGCTCGACCTGCCGGAGCCGCGCGGACTCGGTGTCATCGCACTCGCTGTCCGGCTTCCCTTCGCGGTTCTGAAAACGGCGCGGCTGATCGACGAGTTGCAGCCGAAAGCGGTAAAGGGCTGGATGTACCACGCTGCCGTTCTGGGCGATCTCGCGCTGCGCCGGGCGAAATGCGGCGCCTCCGTGAGATTCATTGCCGGCATCCGCTGTTCCGCGATGAACGGACAGCTATACGGCCTTGTGCATCGCTGGACGGTAGAGCGGATGAAAGCGATCGCCGACAGGGTCGATGCGCTGGCCTACAATTCCGAAACCGGTCGGATCGAACACGAAGCGATCGGGTTTTCACCGGTACATGCCTGCGTCGTGCCGAACGGCATCGATACCGCGTCTTTCGCGCCGAATCCCGGTTGCCGCATCACGGTGCGTCGCAAGCTTGGCATCGACGAGGACCGTCCGGTGCTGATCGCTGCGGCGCGGGTCGATCCGATGAAAGACTATGCGACGCTGTTGAGGGCCTTCAAAATGCTTGGCGGACGGGCCGATCTGATTGTCGCCGGCAAGGATACGGATACGGTACTGCCGTCGATGCGGGGTCTGCACCGGCTGGGTCCGCGGAAGGATATGGCCGACCTGTATGGCGCGGCGGACATCGTTGTCATGAGTTCCGCCTTCGGCGAGGGGTTTCCCAATGTGGTCGGCGAGGGCATGGCCTGCGGGCTGGTGCCGGTCGTCACCGATGTCGGCGATGCGGCCTACATCGCAGGCGAAACCGGCGCGGTCGTGCAACCGGGCGATCCGGCGGCTTTGTCGGCCGCGATTATCAATCTGCTGGATGAAGGACAGGTAAAACTGGCCGAGCGAAAGATCGCCGCACGGAATCGCATCGAAAGACGCTTTTCACTGAAAACCGCAATCGCCCGGCTGGAAGCCCTGATGGAAGGCAGACCGTTCTCCGAACCCGACATCGTCGATATAGACGATTTCGATCAGATTGAAGACGAGCCGGATGATGCTGGCGATGCCCCTGCGAACGGAGAGGCGCCCGGCTCGGACAGCGGATCTCCCGACAAAACGCCGGAAAACCAGTTATAGCGAACACCGTCGGCCATGCCGTCCAGGTTCGGTGCGCACCGGCCCGCCGAAAGATCGTGCTTGCTGACGGTTCTGGTTTCGGTGCTGATCCGCGTCAGTCCGGTCCGGTTCGGCACGCTGGCATGCAGATGCGCGCCTGAAAACGCGACGATGTCGCCCGGATTCACGATAATCGGCACGCCTCGCGCCGGGTCGGGTTCTTTCCGGCAAGTCGGCAGCATCGGATAGGTCGTTTTCGGGTCGGCTTTCACGCGGCGGCGGAATTCCTGATAGCTCCAGGTCGCCGTGTCGTTATCGACGGGCATTTCCCATTCGTCCGGAAAAATGAGCAGTGTCCGGTTCTCGTCGACAGGCCAGACCGGCGCCCACCAGTTTATCTGGGCCATAATGTTGGATCCCCAGGTATCGCGGTGCGCCGGCAGGTCGCGCATGTAACGGGTGTGCAGGTCAGGGTTCGAGGGCTGGAAGCGCAGTTTCAGATGGTCCCAGTAGAGCGCCGGCATATCGCAACCGACGGCGGCGAACACCGCCCGAAAAAGATCCTGTGTCTTGATGTGTTCATCAACCTTCTTGCGCAATTGCATCGATATCCGGCGGAACGCGTCCGGCTCCAGCGCCTGCTCGGCTGTCTGCGGATCGTGCGGTGCGAAACCTTCTGTCACGATGGCTTTCAGATGCTCGACGAGCAGGGCCATCGCCACAACATTGCGATAAACGACAATTCGGCCGCCAAACACCATCGCGGCGCGTTCGGCATCGTTTTGCGCACTATCGGCGTTGTGGATCAGATCGTTCATATTCGCTTTCATTTGGATCTCGGCAGCCGGCGCCGTCAACGGCTCAGGTTCCCAGAAGTATATCCTTCGCCTCGTTGATCTTGGCGGCGAGATAGGTGGAGCCGCCCCTGTCAGGGTGATTGAGCTTCATCAGCCGCCGGTGCGCGGCGACAATATCCTCTTCCGTTGCGTTCTCGTCGACGCCCAGAATATCGCGCGCTTCGGCAATGGTCATGCGACCGCCGCCGGGCGGCTGGTCCGACCGGCCTGACTGTGATGAGGAAGATGAGGAGGAGGACTGCCGGTTCCACGTCTCGCGCCAGTCGGCAGGTTGCGTACGGTCCAGAAAACTCTCAAGCAATTCGGCCGATTTCGGGTCTTGCGGCGAAATCTCATCCAGCAGCGCTATCAGATCCGCCATCGCCATGCCGGTAAGTTCCCGACCCTTGAACTGCCCCTCGATGACGGTACCGGACAGATCGCCATTGTCGTGATCGAGGCGCATTTCCAGAAACCGCGACCGGACTGTGCTGGTTCTGCCGCCGCTGGGGCCGCGCATCGTGTTGAACATCCTGCGCGCCATGCGAAAGCGGTTGATCCAGGGCAGGGCGGCCATCGCGGCCAGCCACAACATGCTGAACCGGCCTGTTGCAATCAGGAAGATCACCAGCAGACCGACAAGGCCCAGGAAAACCCACTTGCCGAGACCGACAATCGCTTTCGGCTGCGCCGTGCTGAACCAGTTCAACAGAACAACAACCAGAATGACGAGGCCGATGCCGGCAACCAGCCACGACATTCAGCGACTCTTTCCGCGCGGTTTGCCGACCTGATGGGTCAGTTGCCGGACAACGCCGCCCGTGCGGTCGCCATAATCCAGCATTGCCTGACGTCCGCCGGTCGCATATACCGCGACCGCCGCCAGCAGATCGCGCAACTGCTTTGCAGAACCGGAATCGAACGGACAGTAAGCGCCGCCGGTCAGTCTCGCGATTTCCGTGAAGGCTCGCATGCCTGCCGGGTCGTGTCCTTCCTGAAACAGAAATACCGGTACGCCGTTCACGCCAAGCTCGCCGGCCTGATGGCACACCGTGTCTATATCTTCCTCGAAACAGTCGCCGACGAACACGACGGCGTCGACTTTCGATTTCCGGTGTTCTTTCAGGGCGTGGGCCAGCACCCGTTCAATCTGTGTCTGTCCGCCCATACAGTGCACAGACCCCATGATGCGGGCGAGCGCCAGAGCGTCTTTGGTCCACTTGCTGGTCTTGCATTCGCGATAGCCGCGATAGAATACAAGCTGTACCGCCAGACCGCCGATACTGCCGGTTTCGCTGAACATGTCGCCCTGAATCGAACAGGCCCGGTCCCAGCTCGGTTGCCGGCTGGCCGTGGCGTCCATTGCGAATATCAGCCGCCCGGTCGGTGCGCCGGAGCCGGTCGGACGGCGGGATCGAACATCCTGCAGAAACCGGTCGATGTCGGTTTCGCTGGATGGCTCGGGCGGTTTCGGTGTCCCGCTGCGGTCGATGTCTTTTCCCATGGGCATGACGGTACAGAAATGGGGTGTGTTTCCGCAATGTCGAGTTAAAGGGAAATCCTGTTGCGTAAAATCACGCACCGGCCACGCCCTGTGCCGCGGGGCCTATAGCGCCGGCGGCAACGCCACACCATATGATCCTAATGAGCACACCAGTTTTATCCCGCCGCATTGCGCTGGCGGGTGCGGTGGCGGCGCTGACCGGCGCGGCCTGGTTTGGCCTGCCGGGTCTGCAGCGGCTGTTCCATCCCGCATTCGCCTTCAGGCCGGTTCCCGGACTGTCGGGATTCCGGCACCTGGTGGCCGGAGACGTTTCGCGGTCGCTCGATCCGCTGGCCGGGCTGACCGCCATCGACGGCGCGCCGAAGGCAACCCCGGTACCGGCCCTGAATCAGGGCGTTTGCGAGGCTTTGTTCGGGGCGGCCGCTGCTGCGCCGTCCGCATCGCGGACGATGTTATCCATCGCGTCCTTTTCGGACTACCGCTGTCCGTATTGCCGCGTCCTGATCCCCATTCTGGCGGCCTGGCAGGCGTCGAACCCTGATGAAAACCATGTTGAGTGGCACGAATGGCCATTGCTGGGCGACGTATCGTCGGTTGCGGCGCGCGCCGCGCTGGCGGCGAAACGGCAGGATGCCTATCCGCTGTTTCAGGCGAGGCTGATGCGGTCGGCTTTCGTGCCGACGCCAGGGTATCTACGCGATACGGCGGAACGGCTGGGTCTGGACGCCGACAGGTTGCTGGAGGATATGGACGATCCGGCAATCGAACGACAGATTGCGACCAGCCAGGTGCTGGCCTCGATGTTCGGGTTTCCCGGCACACCATCGCTGGTGGTTGGACGAACGGCTGTCATCGGCGCGATCTCGGAATCCGATCTGTATGCGCTGATTGATCTGGAACGCTTTGAACGTGCGGAAAGCGTTTGCTGAGCAGCATCAGGACTTACGTATAACGGCGATACGCCGGCAGACCCAAAAAATTCCGTAGGCCAGTCCAGCACCGACCGTATTGGCCACGGCATCGCCGATGCCGGGCATGCGGCCGGGCAGGAAACCTTGCAGAACTTCAAGCAGGACGCCGTACAGGACAATCGCAGCCAGAACCGGCAGGCTGTGCCGGACAGCCGGCCAGGCGACCAGACCGGCCAGTCCAAGCACGCAATAGGCGGCCAGGTGTTCCCAGCCGTCCCAGAATCCGGTCTGTGGACGGCTTTGCTGCGGCGCCAGCGAGGCCCAGCCGATCGCAAGGGCGGCGGCGAGAAAAACCAGCTTCTGAACAAGACGGGACGGCAGGGTCATGCGTCAGACCACCGCCGGCAGCCCGATTGCCTGAAACAGCGCGCGCAGTTCCTGACGGGCCGCCAGATGCGACATGTTCATGCGCACCCCGGTATCCTTGTCGCGGATGTCGAGCAGTGTCAGCCCCTGCAGAAACAGTTCGCGAAAAATCACCCGTTCGGAAAAGCCGGGCGCGACCCGAAACCCGATCCGTTTTGCAAGCTCGTCAAGCGCGGCGTCCATCGCCTTGCGGTTTTTCGAATCGAGCTGGCTCAGCCGGTTCCTTATCACCACCCAGTCGAACGTTCGGTTCGCCCCGCCGCGCCGGGCGCGTTCGATTTTCTGCTGAAACACCATTTCCGCGTATTTGCTGGGATGCCGCACACGACCGGAATCGGGGTCGACGCTGGCGATGACATCCAGGTCGACGAAACTGTCGTTGATCGGGGTGATCAGCGTATTGGCCATGGAATGCCCCAGCTTGCTGAGATTGCTGTCGCGGCCGGGCGTATCGATGACAATCGTATCCGCTCCGCCCAGTTCGGATAAAGCTGTGGTGAACCGCGCCAGTTCGTCGGCGTCGGCGTCGCTGCGATTGGGCAGATCGCTGACAGGCACCGTCCGGTGTTCGGGGATGCGAAGGGCCTGGCCATGCCGTTCGGCAAAGGTTTTACGGTTTTCGACATAGCGCGTCAGGGTCGCCTGGCGCGCATCGAGATCGATACTGCCGACGTTTTTTCCGGATGCCAGCAGACCGGCAATGAGATGCATCGCGGTGGTCGATTTTCCCGTGCCGCCTTTTTCGTTGCCGAGAACCAGAATGTGGGGAGCGGTGGCGGTCGGTATAGCTGGGTCGTTTGGCATTTTTAGCCTTCTTCGGGACAAACGTAATCCGTCCAAGCCTTTGCTGGACGCGGACGGAGGGCGTTATTACTCTGCGCCGGTGACGACGACAAGCGTCAGCATAGAAGGATTCGACCACGCAATGCGCCCACAACGGTCACCGAAACGTGCCCGGATTTTAGCCGGACTTTGGCTGCTGGCGGTTTCGGCGGCGCTGGCCGGATGCAACGAATTCGGCTGGAATCCGCTCGACCCGAATAGCCCGTCAGGCGCAGAATCCTCCGCCGATCCGGCGGTTGTCGCCGCTGTTCCGCAGACCCGGCTGTCCTATTCGCTGTCGGTGTTCGAAGGCGGCTCGTCGATCTATGACGAATATGTCGATCAGGAAAACGGCCAGATCGAGCGGCGGCGGGACTGGAGCGGCCCTGCCGACTACCCGGCGCGCGGCGGTCTGGTTTCGGTTCAGGCGATGGGTCAGGGCCAGGTTCAGCCTGTCGAGGATCCGGCTGACGCGCAGGTTTACTGGGCAACCTTCGCGCATAAAACGCTGGTTTTCGAAAAGCTCTTTCAGTCGGAAAATTCCCTCGGGCGCGTGCTGTGGCGACGATTTACCGCAGCGGGCAATATCTGTGTGATGTTCTCGCAAACCCTCACGGGGGCAGGCAATCTGCCGCGCCGCAAACTGGCGGGATACTACTGCGCACCGGCCGGTATCGGACTGTCCGAAGGCCAGGCGGAAACCGTGGTCCAGTCGGTCAGGGTCTGGGACGGTCAAAGCTGACAGGCGGCGGCAAATCGTTTAAGTGCTACATTGTTTCTTAAACTTTGCTGAATAGTGGCTTGTTGATCGTACAATGAGTATCTGGGGAAAAATTGTCGGCGGCGCTGCGGGGTTTGCGCTGGGCGGGCCTCTTGGAGCGTTGATCGGTGCGGTCGGCGGGCATTTTGTCGACCGAATGAACAAGGACAGCGATGTCCCGGACCGGCAGGAAAAATCGGTCGGCTTTACAATCGCCGTAATTGTGCTGGGCGCGAAAATGGCGAAGGCCGACGGTATCGTAACCGAAGATGAAGTATCTGCGTTCAAGCAGGTCTTTCATGTTCCGCCCGAAGAAATGAAAAATGTCTCGCGTGTCTTCAATCAGGCGCGCAAGGACTCCGCTGGGTACGAACCTTATGCGAAACAGGTTGCCGGCATGTTCCGCAACAATCCGGCGGTTCTGGAGGAGTTGTTGTGGTGTCTGGCGCATATCGCCAAGGCGGATGGCCGGATTCATCCTAACGAAAGGGAATTTCTGCGCGGCGTGGCCGACATCTTCGGTTTCGATACGGCGACGTTTGAACGGGTGACAGCGATTTCCGTCGACGGCGAACCGGAAGACCCGTACCGGGTTCTGGGTGTCGGGCCGGATGCGACGGATGCGGATGTAAAGGCCGCGCACCGCAAGCTGGTCATCGAAAATCATCCCGACAAACTGACAGCCCAGGGCATGCCGGAGGAATTCGTTGAACTCGCCAACAAGAAGCTGGCGGCGATCAATGCGGCCTACGACAAGATCAAAAAGCATCGCGGACTCTGAGCCGGTCTTATGGTTTGCGTGATCACCGACCGGAAATCCCCGAATTTCGGCGAAAGACGCGGCGGCAATCCGGTTGATATGCTGGTGCTCCACTATACCGATGCGCCGGACTGCGAAACCGCGTTTCGCTGGTTGTGCGATCCGCAGCGGGAAGTCAGCGCCCACTACCTTATCGACGAGGACGGAACCGTTTTTCAGCTTGTCGATGAATCGAAGCGGGCGTGGCATGCCGGGGCCAGCTTCTGGCGCGGCGAAACCGATATCAATTCGCGCTCGATCGGTATTGAAATCCAGAATCCGGGTCATGGAAACGGCTACCGCCCGTTTCCCGAACCGCAGATGCAGGCAGTGATCGACCTGTGCCGCGACATTACCGGGCGGTATGCCATTCCAGCCCGCAACATCCTGGCGCATTCCGATATCGCGCCGGGCCGCAAGATCGATCCGGGCGAACTGTTCGACTGGCCGCGCCTGGCGGCGGCGGGCATCGGCTGTTTTCCCGATATTGCCGATGGATCGTCCGACGCCGATATCGGCGAAACGCTGGCTGCTATCGGCTATGACCCGCAGGCAGAGCAGGCGGTTGCCGCCTTTCAGCGTCGCTACCGGCCGTCAGCAATCGACAACCACGCCGATGCCGAAACCCGGGCCCTGGCCGATGCGCTCTTGCAGCAGCTTGCCGGCACCAGTACATAGCGGACGGGCCAGACGGTTGGATGATCGCGGATTGCCAACGGGAAACCGGGCATCCGAGGAAAGTCCGGGCTCCACGGAAACACGGTGCCGGATAACGTCCGGCGGGGGCGACCCCAGGGAAAGTGCCACAGAAAGCAAACCGCCCGCCCGGTTCGCAAGAACGTCAAACGGCGGGTAAGGGTGAAAGGGTGCGGTAAGAGCGCACCGCCGGCCTGGCGACAGGACGGGCAAGGTAAACCCCACCGGGAGCAAAACCGAATAGGAACGGCGGTTTCACGCTTCGGCTTGAAACAGGTGCGTTTCCGCACCGCCGTTCGGGTGGGTTGCTAGAGACGGCCGGCAACGGTTGTCGAAGATGAATGATCATCCAGCGTCTGACGCGGACAGAACCCGGCTTACAGACCGTCTGGCCCCTATGATCATCAGAGACGGATCAGGCTGATTTCTTCAGTCTGGCGAACCGGTGGTCGGCGCGCTCCTTGGTCTGCAGCCAGTAATCGTCGACTTCTTCGGCCGGCACTTCGCCGTAAAGACCCATATGCTCTTCCGCCAGCAGGCGCATATAGGTACGGTCGGCTTCAGACCAGTGTTCGTAATGCCAGCGAATGCCGCTCGGCCGGATTTCTTCGGTCGCGACATAAAGATGCGCCGTCTCGACAACCGGTCCGCACTGAATGTTGAACGGCGACAGGATATAGTCGATATCTTCGAAATAGTTGATGCGGTCGAGATCGGCTTCCGTCAAACGGCTGATCAGAACACCCGGCACAGATTGTGCGCCGTCAGGCACCAGCATCGGAAAGTCTTCGTCGTGCACCAGCTCGGTCCGGTGTCCCGGCAGGGTGCCCGCCTGCATCACCGTATGGTCGAATCCCGACCCGAGGACGATGCGCAGCACCGTTTCGTCACGCAATGTACCGAAAAAGAACAGTGTCGGAACCATGGCCACATCCTCCGGCGTCAAACAGCAAGCGCGCCGTCTTACAGAAAGCGGCTAACGAGTGCAATCCGAATTCTGATATGTCGATGGAAAGGGCGGCAGAACCAGCGCAGCCTTGCGGCATCTGGCGCAATTGTGGCACATACCGTTCTGAACCGGTTTCATGCACAAACGCTAGTTTCTTCCAATCAGAATGAGCTTCGATAATGGCGGGTAAAGTAAATACAGCGATATTTCCCGTGGCCGGATTCGGAACACGTGTACTGCCAGCCACCAAGAGCTTTCCCAAGGAAATGCTTCCCGTCGTGGAACGGCCGCTGATCCATTACGCCGTGGCGGAAGCAGTGGAAGCCGGTATTGAAAAGATCGTGTTTGTGACCGGGCGCAACAAGCAGGCGCTGGAAGACTATTTCGACATTGCATACGAACTGGACCGCACCCTGGCCGATCGCGGTAAAGAGGATGTTCGGGCAAGTCTGCGGGATTTTCTGCTGGAACCTGGACGGATCATATGTGTCCGTCAGATGGAGGCCCTGGGGCTGGGCCATGCCGTGTGGTGCGCCCGCAATGTTATCGATGACGGTCCGGTGGCCATCGTGTCGCCCGACGATCTGGTGAAAGCGCCGGTCGGTTGCGTCAAGCAACTTGTTGACGCGCATGCCAAGACCGGCGGCAACGTCGTTGCGGTGATGGACGTGCCGCGGGAGCACACCAACCGATACGGCATTCTGGATACCGACGAGCCGGATGGCGATCTGGTGCCGGTAAAAGGTCTGGTTGAAAAGCCTGATCCGGCGGAAGCGCCGTCGACTTTATCCATCATCGGGCGTTATGTGCTGATGCCGGAAGTTTTCGCGGAACTGGCACGGCACGAAACCGGTGCGGGCGGCGAAATCCAACTGACCGACGCAATGGCGAAACTGATCGGACGGCAACCGTTTCACGGGCTTCGGTTCGATGGCGACCGTTTCGATTGCGGCACGAAGATCGGCTGGCTTGAAGCGAATCTGGCATTCGGCCTCGACCACCCCGAACTGGGCCAGGAATTCACCGGCATTGTGCGCCGGTACGCTAAACAAATCTGAGATAAAGGGAATAAGAGCGTGCGATTGGCAATGATCGGAACTGGATATGTCGGGCTCGTTTCCGGCGCCTGTTTCGCGGAGTTCGGTCATGACGTGATTTGCGTCGATATCGACCAATCGAAGATCGACCGGCTGAATGCTGGCGAGATACCGATCTATGAACCGGGTCTGGAAGATCTGGTGCACCGCAACGCCGAACAGGGCCGGCTGTCTTTCTCCATGGATCTGTCGACGTCGATGAAAGATTGCGATCTTGCCTTTATCGCGGTCGGCACACCGCCGCGGCCGGAAGACGGTCATGCCGACCTCAGATATGTCTATCAGGCGGCGCGCGATATCGCGAACGCGGCCGGGCAGTATACGGTGATTGTCGACAAGTCGACGGTACCTGTCGGCACGGCAAGAGAGGTCATGGCGATTGTTGCGGAAGCCAATCCGAAAGCGGATATCGATGTCGTCTCGAACCCTGAATTTCTGCGCGAAGGCGCGGCGATCGAGGATTTCATGCATCCCGACCGGGTGGTTGTCGGCGCTGATTCCGAACGGGCGCGACGGGTCATGCGCGATCTTTACGCGCCGATGCTGGACAAGGGCATCCCGATTCTGATCACCGGCATCGAATCGGCCGAGATCATCAAATACGCCACCAACGCCTTCCTTGCGACCAAGGTGACGTTCATCAACGAGTTGGCCGATCTGTGCGACAAGGTCGGCGGCAACATCGACCAGGTGGCCCGTGGTCTCGGTCTGGATGACCGGATCGGCCCGAAATTCCTGCGGGCCGGGCCAGGCTACGGCGGGTCGTGTTTCCCGAAAGATACGCTGGCGCTGGTCAAAACGGCGGCGACGGTCGGCGCGCCGATCAGAATTGTCGAAACGGTGGTTGCGCGCAACGACCAGCGCAAGCGTGACATGGCCGAGCGGATCGCCAGAGCCGTTGGCGGTTCGGTTTCCGGTCTGACGATCGGCATCCTTGGCCTGACCTTCAAACCCGACACCGACGACATGCGCGACAGCCCGGCCATCGATATTGTCCGGGAGCTTGAGGCCAAGGGCGCCACGCTGCAGGTATACGATCCGGAAGGCATGGAACAGGCGAAGCCGTTGATGCCGGATGTTGAGTGGAAGAAGAACGGTTACGAAGTCGCCGACGGCGCCGATGCGCTGGTTCTGGTCACCGAGTGGCGTGAATTCTCGGAACTGGATTTCGACCGGATACTGGCATCGATGAAGCGGCCGGTATTTGTCGATCTGCGGAACCTTTTCAATCCGGAAAGAATGCAACAGGCCGGGTTTGAATACTATAGTATCGGTCGGCCGAACAACTAGAGCGGTTCACGCTTGATCGGAATCGCGTCGACGGAACCGGTTTGCGGCGTCACTATGAACGAGGACGAAGGACATGCAGGAGCATATTCGAGAACGAGTGAAGACGCGCCGCCGCGAAACGGTCCGTCCCATACGGGTTGGCCCGCGCCGGGCGCCCGGTTCGTTGCGCGTCTTGCGCATCCCGCACCCGGACGGGTGCGGAAAAGATGCTCAACAGATTGAAAGTGAGATCAAAGTTACCCGCGATCGCGGCGATGCCGCCGGTCGCGGTTTGATCTCGCCCGATGCGCACGGCATCGCGCTTCGGCGCGCGCCTGCCATGCATCCCGGCGCAGCGTCAACGACGCTGCTTCCGATTAAACGTGAAACGCTCTAACGGGTGATACAGGCAAATGGCGTTCAAGGGTCATAAGTTTCATTCTTCAGTGTTGCGGGAATACGATATTCGCGGCGTTGTCGGTAAGACTCTGTCGACGGCGGATGCGCTGGCGATCGGACGCACGCTGGGAACCATCGTCTGCGCCGGGGGCGGCCGGGTCGCGGTCGTCGGCTATGACGGACGCCATTCCTCTCCGGCGCTCGAAGAGGAAGTGGCGCGAGGCCTCGCCTCCTGCGGTCTTTTCGTGTTGCGGATCGGCCTGGTGCCGACACCGGCGGTGTATTTCGCCTCGCGGGTGCTGAACGCGGCGGTCGGCGTTATGATCACCGGATCGCACAATCCGCCTGAATACAACGGGTTCAAAATGGTCGTCGGCAACAAGCCGTTCTATGGCAGCAGCATCCAGCGGCTGGGCGAACAGGCGGCGCGCGGCGTGTGGCTGCGCGGCGAAGGCGGTGTTGTCGAAGCCGATGCCTCTGCGGCCTATATCGACCGGATCATGAAGGATTATCCGTTGCGCAAGGGGCTTCGAGTTGCCTGGGATCCGGGCAATGGATCGACCGGAGACGTTGTGATGCGGCTGGCGCGCCGGTTGCCGGGCGAGCACTACATGATCAACGAAAAGATCGACGGCAATTTTCCGGCGCATCATCCCGACCCGACGGTGGAAGCCAACCTGGAACAGCTCAAGCAGCTTGTCGCCGAGGAAAAGTGCGACATCGGCATCGGCTTCGACGGCGACGGCGATCGGATTGGCGTCGTTGACGGAAAGGGCCGGGTTCTGTGGGGCGACCAGTTGATCGCGATCCTGGCGCGGGATGTACTTGGCCGCATTCCGGGCGCAACAGTTATTGCAGACGTCAAGGCGAGCCAGATGCTGTTCGACGAAATCAGCCGGCTTGGCGGCAGACCGCAGATGGCGCCCAGCGGGCATTCCATCATAAAACATGAAATGTCGAAAACGAACGCACCGCTGGCCGGTGAAATGAGCGGCCACATCTTCATGGCCGACATGTATTACGGCTACGACGATGCGCCCTATGTCGCAGTTCGCCTGCTGCGGTATCTGGTTGAATCCGGCAAGTCGATAGCGGATCTGAGGGACGAGTTGCCGACCATGGTCAACACGCCGGAAATCCGGTTCGATGTGCCGGAAGAACGCAAGTTCGCCATTGTCGAGGAAGTGAAAAACCGGCTTCAGAATACCGATGCGGATGTGATCGACATCGATGGCGTTCGGGTCAACGAGAAAGAAGGCTGGTGGCTTATCCGCGCATCGAACACGCAGAATTCGCTGGTCGCGCGATGCGAGGCGAAAGACGAAGCCGGGCTTGAAGTGCTCAAGTCCCGTTTGGCGGATCAGCTTTCGAAATCCGGTGTTACGCTCGATTTCGCCGCCAATTGATCGGATGGCGCCGCAGCGCTTTTTACGCTAGGCTCGCCCCGCCGATAGAACTTTTTTCGGAAGGGTTTGCGATGGATCTTGCACAGAAAATCGTTGTTGACGACCGTTTCCGGGCGCGCTCTGTTATCGCTGAGGCGTCCGACCGCCGGCTTGTCGTCGAATGGGCCGACGGCAGGATCAGCCGCTTCCCCTACATCTGGCTTCGCCATGCCTGTTTCTTTCCTGTGCAGGGCCGGCCGGAACAGGCACCGGATGCAGCGCCGCTGCTGGTGGAAGACCCTGACCTGCCTGTTATAGGCGGACTGGCCTGGGACGATGTTACCGTCTCGATCGACTGGTCGCATGATGGCTCTACAACCCGGCACGACCTGGCAGACCTTCGGCGCTTTTGCATATCGGACGCGGCAAGGGCTGAACGGTCGCCGCCCGCAAAGACATGGACGGCGAACGACGCTTTGGATTTCCCGTGGTTTACTCCGGGCAGCCTCGACAAGCCTGAGGAAAGACTGGCGGTATTCGAACATCTGATGACCCGGGGTATAGTTTTATTGCGGGGATTCCCGACTGACAGGAAAACGCTGTTTGCCATCGCCGACCGCTTCGGGCCGATACGGCGGACCCATTTCGGCGACGTGTTCGATATCCGCTCGACACCGCAGGATAATCTTGGAAACAGGGAAAAGGTTGGCGCGACAGCGCATAACGCGCAAGCGCCGCACACGGATGAAAGCTACCGCCATGGTCCGCCGGGCATCAGTGTCTTTCACTGCCTGAAACCCCATCCGGGCGGGCAGGGCGCGTCCATCTTTCTCGACGGCTTCAAGGCTGCCGAGCGGCTGCGAATGACAAACCCTGACGCCTTTTCGCTCCTTTCGACGACACCGGTGATGTACCGGGCAGAGCGAAATGCTGAAGAACGGTTCCGGACCTGGCAGCGGATGATCGCGACGGATCATAACGGGGCGGTGCGGGGGGTCGCCGTCAGCGACCGAACACTGGCCCCGTTGAGCCTGCCCGAGGATCGGATCGAACCGGCATACCGGGCGATCAGAGCCTTCGAGGAACAACTGGCGGCAACCGACCTGATGTTCGAACGGCTTCTGGAGCCCGGCGAAGTGGTGATATTCGACAACCACCGCATTTTGCACGCCCGACGGGCTTTCGACCCCATGGCGGGCGAACGGCATTTGCAGCAGGTGGCCGTCGACCGGGAAGAGTTTCACAACGTCATGCGGCTGCTGGCCGGAAAATGCGGCCGGGAGGACCTAGCGAATCTCGATACCGATAGCGGCGTCCTGACCCAGCGCTAGACCGAACGCGCGTCGTCATACTGTTTCGCCAGCCGATCGACATAGTCCGCCACCGGACGCACCGCGTCGATGACGCCGATGCCCTGTCCTGCCCCCCAGATATCGCGCCACGCTTTCGGTTTATCCGATTCGGTTTCCGGTTCAGGGCCTTCCCTGTCGCCGAAATCCATTTTCGAAACGCCGCCTTTCGGCAGGTTGTCGGGGTCCATGCCGTACTTCTCGATGGAGCCACGCAGGTAGTTCGAATTCACGCCGGAAAACGCATCCGTATAGACGATATCGGCCGCGCCGGATCGGGCGACCATCTCCTTGTAATCGGCGCTGACCGACGCTTCCTCGGTCGCCAGAAACGGCGAGCCGATATAGGCGAGGTCAGCCCCCATGACCTGCGCGGCGCGGACGGCTCTTCCGGAGGCAATCGACCCGGCCAGCACCAGCGGTCCGTCGAACCATTGGCGGATTTCCTGCACCAGTGCAAAGGGTGACCAGGTGCCGGCATGCGCACCCCCGCCGGCGGCGACAGCGATCAGGCCATCCGCGCCTTTTTCAATGGCCTTGCGGGCGAACCGGTCGTTGATCACGTCGTGCAGCACGATGCCGCCGTAGGCGTGAACGGCGGCGTTCACGTCTTCCCGCGCACCAAGCGAGGTGATGATGATCGGCACCTTATGGCGGATGCACAGATCGAGATCGTGATCCAGCCGGCTGTTCGATTTGTGGACGATCTGGTTGACGGCGAACGGCGCTGCGTCAGGCGCCAATGTTTCCTCAAGCTGCGACAGCCAGTCGCCAAGCACTTCTTTCGGCCGGGCGTTCAACGCCGGAAACGCACCGACGATGCCGGCGCGGCATTGTGCGATCACCAGATCCGGGCCACTGGCGATATACATCGGCGCACCGATGACCGGCAGCCGTAAACAGTTTTTCAGAATGGGGGGCAGGGACATGGTCTGTTTCGTTTGGCCGGGATGGAGAATTCCGTTATCTCTGACGCGGGTAGGATCGGTAGTCAAAGGAAACACGCCATGGCGATCAAGGGTATTCTGTTCGACAAGGACGGCACGTTGCTGGATTTTCATGAAACCTGGATGCCGTCTATCAAGGCGCTGGTCGGGTTTCTGGGCGACGGCCGGCCGGAACTTGAAGACCGTCTGCTGGAAACCGGCGGGTTCGACAAGGCAACGGGGCGGGTTCTCTCAGGCAGCATTCTAGCCGCCGGGCATCCCGGCGATCTGGCGGAAGCCTGGGTCGATCTTCTGCCGGAACACGCCCGCGATCTCGACAAGGTCACGGCGATTATCGAGGCGTTCTTTGAAGAGAATGTCGAACCGAAACCGGTCTGCGACTTGTCCGCCTTCGCCGATGCGCTGCTGGCGCAGGGCATGGTGCTGGGGATTGCAACGAACGACAGCGCCGCCGGTATCGAAACCTCGCTGAACGGCACCGGCTTTCTGGAAAAGGTCGCCTTCAAGGCGGGTTATGACAGCGGACATGGCGGCAAACCCGGCCCCGGCATGGGGCTGGCCTTCTGCAAGGCGACCGGCCTCGATCCCTCCGAAGTGATGATGGTCGGCGACAATTCCCACGACATGGAAATGGGCCGGGCGGCAGGCTGCGGTATGCTGGTCGGCGTGCTGACCGGCAATTCCAGCCGCGACGACCTGACCCCGATGGCCGACCATGTTCTGGACACGATCGAGGGATTGCCGGCGCTGGTTGCTACCGGCATCTGACCACGCGCCATTCACTGCTTGAAAGGCGGGATAAAATCCATAAAGTTCGCGCCATAGTTCTCAGGGCGGGGTGCGATTCCCCACCGGCGGTATGCAGCGCAGGCTGCGAGCCCGCGAGCGCCTTCCCGGCCATCGGGAAGGGTCAGCAGATCAGGTGAGAGGCCTGGGTCGACGGTTATAGTCCGGATGAAAGAGAACGTGCTTCGGTTTGCGTCTTCAGGCGCGCCCGGATGCCCGTAATCGCCTTGGGTGACGTGTCTGTTACGAAAGGATGATTACGATGACACAAACCCGATATGCGTTCGTAAAAGCAAACTGGCACGCCGACATCGTCGATTGCGCGCTGGAAGGTTTCATTCAGGAAATCCCCGCTGAACAGGTCGATGTGTTTGACGTGCCCGGCGCGTTCGAGCTGCCGCTGGTGGCGCGCGATCTGGCGATGACCGGCCAATATGCGGCGGTGGCCTGTGCCGCCTTCGTCGTCGATGGCGGCATCTACCGGCATGACTTTGTCGCTCAGGCCGTGGTTGACGGGCTGATGCGGGCCGGGCTGGACAGCGGTGTGCCGGTATTGTCCGTGTCGCTGACCCCGCACCAGTATCAGGAAACCGATCATCACAACGAAATCTACCGCAAGCACTTCGTCACCAAGGGGCGGGAAGCGGCAAAGGCGGCGCTGATGATCGGCAAGACACGGGCGGCGCTGGCGGCTTAACGCGCGTCCGGCCTGTTGAACGGTTATTCGCCGTTCCGCAACAGGTCGGGCAGATCGCGCGCGCCGTGAAGGATGCGAAGGATCAGCGGCGGCGTCGGGTCGGGGTCGTACAAGACGACATAGGGAAACCCCTGCATCATCAGTAGACGAACGGGTGATGCGATTATCGACGGTTTTTCAACGCCGATTTTCGGGTGATCGACGATCATCATGCCTGAAGACTGAAACGCGTCCTGAAAGGATTGCGCAGCCTGCTGGTTGTTGTTGATTAGCCAATCAAGGATTTCGAAGTAGTCTGCTCTCGCAGCGGGGGAGAGGGCCGGCGGCTTCATTTCTTAGCGGCGGCGATTATAGCGTCTCCCTCCGCGAGGACCTCTTCGAGGGAATATACACCGTTTTCCTCGACGTCTTTTCTGACCTCGGCGATCATTCTGTCGAAAGACCGCCGGCGTTCCTCCCGTTCCTGCAACAGGCGCAGGCTGGACCGCACGACCTCGCTGACATTGTTGTAGCGGCCTTCGGCGACGCAGGACTTCGCAAAGGCTTCCAGTTCCGGTGTCAGGTGAACATTCGTTGACATGTCAAACCTCGATATATCAATGTTTGACATAATATAGGGCGGTTTGGCGATGCTGGCTACAGATCCTTGCACAGCCGCCGAGATTCGAAGATCGCGGCGTGGATGTTGCGGCTGTGGACGGCATCGCCGACCCGGAACAACTGATACGCGCCGTCCGGATTGGTAACCATTTCCTGCGGTCGATTGTGTTTGATCGCCTGCAGGTCCATCTGGCCGCCGTTCTTTGACCGGTCCTTCATGTCGAAATAAACCTCGTCGGCCGGTGTTGTCGCGTATTCCGTGACGACCTGATCGTAACGGCGTTCCTCGGTTTCGTAGGTGAAATTGTTGAAGAGCGTGGCGACCAGCTTGTTACCGTCGCGGCGCACACCAAGCAGCCGGTGGTCGGTCGTGACCGGTATCTTCTTTTCATAGAAGGCGTGCAGCATCGGCGGGTTGTTGGTGCTGCCGATTTCCGGTCCGACCACACGGTCCGGCGTCACGTACTGGACATCGACGCCTGTTTCGGCGAGGAATTCGGCGCAGGACGGTCCCGGCTCGCGGCCGTTCTCATCGTAGACCAGCACGGAGTCCGCAGGCGATACCTGCCCGTTCAGAATATCCCAGGTGGAGACGACAAGGTCTTCGCCTTCTTCCAGAAACGATGTGTTGGGCACGCCGCCGGTGGCGATGATGACGATATCCGGGTTCTCCGCCTCGATCTCTGCCATTTCGGCATAGGTGCTGAACCGGAAATCGACACCCTGTCTCTCGCATTCCGCGGTCAGCCAGTCTGTTGTGCCGATCAGATCGCGCCGGCGCGGCCCTTTCGACGCGGTTATGACCTGCCCGCCGGTGCGTTCCGTCGCCTCGAACAGAACGACCGCGTGACCGCGCGCCGACAGCACGCGCGCCGCTTCCAGTCCGGCCGGGCCGGCGCCGACCACCACGGCCTTCTTTCCGGGCGCGTCGGACTTGGAAATCAGATGGGGCATGGTCTGTTCGCGGCCGGTTGCCGGGTTGTGCAGGCACAGGGCGTGGCCGATCTGATAGATCTGGTCGATGCAGTAGCCGGCGCCGACGCAGGGTCGAATCCGGTCTTCCTCGCCGCGTTGCAGTTTGGCGACGATATGCGGGTCGGCCATGTGCGAGCGTGTCATCCCCACCATGTCCATTGCGCCGCTTTCGATCGCATGGCGGGCGGTCGCGAAATCGTTGATGCGGGCGGCGTGAAACACCGGCAGGCCGATGGTTTCCCTGATCTCACGCACGATATCGAGATGCGGGGCCGTCGGCGTGCCCATCACCGGGATGGCGCGGCTGATCGCCTCGTCGCTGTCGACGGCGACAATATTGACGTTGAGGAAGTCGATCATGCCGGTATCGATGAATTTACGGGCGATCTCAAATCCCATCGCGCCGTCGATGCCGCCGCGCACCCGCTCGTCCATCATCAGCCGCATGCCGACGATAAAGTCATCGCCGACCGCCTTGCGCACCTTCTCCAGCACGTCCATGCCGAAGCGGATGCGATTGTCGAGCGAGCCGCCATAGGCGTCATCGCGGAAATTCGTTCTCGGTGACAGGAAGGAATCCAGCAGATGGCCGGTCGCCATGACCTCGATCCCGTCCAGCCCGCCCTCCTTGCAGCGCAAGGCAGCCGTTGCGTAATCACCGGTGATGCGGTCGATGTCTTCCTGTTCCATGACCTTCGGGAACATGCGGTGCGCCATTTCACGCACGTTCGAGGCAGAAACGATGGGCAGCCAGTATTCCGCCATCCAGCTTGTGCGGCGGCCGAGATGGGTGATCTGGTTCATCACCGCTGCGCCGTGGCGGTGGTTCGACTCGGCGATTTTCCGGTAATAGTCGACGACCTCGTCGACCGACAGGTCAATGTTACCGAACGCGGCGGGGGAATCGATCGACACCGTGGACGACCCGCCGAACATGTTGAGGCCGACGCCGCCTTTCGCCTTTTCCTCCAGATACAGTCGATAACGTTCGCCCGGCATGCGGCCTTCCGTATAGGCCGGTTCGTGCGCCGTCGACAGGATGCGGTTCCTGATCGTCAGGTGTTTCAGTTGAAAGGGCTGAAGGAGGGGGTCTTTTGTCATGGTCTCAATTCGTTCCCCGGCCCGAGAGCCGAGGTCCATTCCGTTAAAGTTCAATGGTGCACAGCATCTTGTGGAATAGGTCCCGGATCAAGTCGGGACCAATCAGTTTTGCCTATCTTAACTCACAGGGAAAGCCCCGCCTTCCGCGATGCGGCGATCGACGAAAGCCTGCAGCTCCTGTTTCAGTCCCTTGTCCATCGGCGGCGGCTTGAACTCGTTCAGGGTGCGCTGCCAGATTTTCGTCGCCCGGTCGCTGGCGGTCAGGCTGCCGCGATCTGTCCAGGTGCCGAAATTGTTCCAGTCGGCGACCAGTGGCTCATAGAAGGCCGTTGTGAAATTGTCCATGGTCTGACCGGCAGCGAAGAAATGCCCGCCGGGCGCCACTTCCTTGATGGTTTCAAAGCCGATGGCGATATCGTCGGCCGGTACCGGCACGCACAGTTCCGCCAGCATCTGCATCACTTCCAGGTCGGTGATCAGTTTTTCCAGCGACACGGTCAGCCCGCCTTCCAGCCAGCCCGCCCCGTGCACCATCACCGTGCAGCCGGCCATCATCGCGCCCCAGGCCGCCATGGTGTTTTCGTTCGCCGCCTGGGCATCGTTGATATTGGCGGCGCTGCCGGCGGAATTACGCCAGGGCAGACCCAGCAGTCGCGCCATCTGGCCGGAGGCGAGGCTGGCCTTCACCTGTTCTGGCGTGCCGAAGGCCGGTGCGCCCGATTTCATGTCGACATTGGAAATGAACGAGCCGTAACAGACCGGCGCACCTTTCTTTGCAAGCTGGGTGAGGGCGATGCCCGCCATGCTTTCGGCGTGGCTGAGGGTCAGCGCCCCGGCAACGGTAATCGGCGCCATCGCGCCGGCAAGACAGAACGGGGTAACGATGGAAACCTGACCCGCCCGCGCGAAATCGATCAGCCCCTGCGCCATCGGGATGTCGATCTGACGCGGCGAATTGGTGTTGATGATGGTGAAGCAGCGGGACGCCTGACTGAACTCATCCTCGCTGAGGCCGCGCGCCATGCGGATCATTTCGAACACGTCGTGAGTCTGGCCGCTCGACCGGGCGAACACGAAGGGGATCTTGTCCGACAGGCTAAGCTGCAGGTTGGTGACCTTGAGATGGCGGATGTTGATCGGCACATCCTGCGGTTCGATGGCCGGGTTCTGCATATGCAGCACATCGTAGCTCTGCGTCAGTTTCACAATTTCCGTGTAATCGGACAGAGAGCCGGGGCGTCGGCCACGAACAAGGTCGGTCAGGTGCGGTGCGCCGCCACCGGTCTGGATCGCCAGCGTGCCGAGTTCGAACAGCAGGTTGCGGTGCGGCGCGCCGGCAATCATCGGGATGGATTTCGGCGCGCTTGCCAGGGCGTCCTCGATGATCTCGCGGCCGATGCGCACCATCTGCGTATCGCGGTCGACCATCGCGCCGGCCTTTTCGAACAGGTCGAAGGCTTCCGGCAGCAGAATTTTCAGGCCCAGTTCCTGCAGCACCCGCATAGAGGTTTCATGGATCGCCTGCACCCGGTCTTCCGAAAACACCGTCAGCGGTGGAAACGGGTTGCGCAACTTACGGTAATTCGTCGGCCGTACGCTGGCGCGCGGCGCGTCCGAGTGTTGCTTCCGGCGGGATCGCCGGCCTGCGCGTGGATCTGCCACCTCAACCATGTTGTTTTCCTATGCTCTCATTGCCTTGCCGTCGGGATCGTACGGCGATGACGCGATAACTCGCGCGCCGCGCTCGACGCCGACGATATGAACCGTCAGCTCCGTGCCCGGTTCCATATGGCCGGGGTCGACAAGCGCCATGGCGAGGCTCTTACCAACTGTATGCCCATAGCCGCCGGAGGTGACGAAGCCAATGCGTTTGCCGTCCGCCCAGATCGGTTCGTAGCCGGAGGCGTCGGCATTGTCGGCATCGATTTCCAGCGTCACCAGCCGTTGCGGTGCGGAATTCTGTTCCTTTTCCTTCAGCGCGGCGTCACGGCCAATGAAATCGCCCTTGCTGAAGGCGACCCAGCGATCCATGCCGGTCATGCCCGGTGTGCGGTCCTGCATGAATTCCGCGTTCCAGATGCCGAAGCTTTTTTCCAGACGAAGGGAATTCATGGCGTAGAAGCCGTATTCCTTCATGCCGTGCGCTGCGCTGGCTTCAAGCAGCAGGTCGCGCAGGGCGATATGTTCCAGCGCGTTGCAGTTGATCTCGTAGCCCAGCTCGCCGGCGACGGACATGCGCGCGACTTTCGCCCGGATCAGGCCGACATCGACAGTCTGGCAGCCGAAGATCGGGAAGGCGTCGTTGCTGACATCCTGATGCGTCAGGCTTTCCAGAACCTTGCGTGAATTCGGTCCGGCCAGCGAGAAGCCGCAGGTGGCGTCGGAAATATCCTGGATGCGAACATGGCCTTCGCGCTTGTCGTTGAACCAGCGCATGTGCCACTGGCGCAGATAGTAGGACCCCATGATCCACCACGTGCCGTCGCCCCAGTTGAACACGGTCAGATCGCCTTTCAGCTTGCCTTCCGGCGACAGCATCGGGGCCAGCTTCGCGCGGCCCGGTTTCGGCAGCTTGCAGGCCATGATCTTGTCCAGCCAGGCTTCGGCGTCCGGCCCGGTGACTTCGTAGCGCGAGAACCCGGTGATATCCAAGAGACCAACCTTTTCGCGAACCGCCTTGCATTCCGCAGCCACCAGATCGAAGGCGTTGGAACGGTTGAGCGTCGGGTTTTCCGCATAGCCGGGCGGGCCGAAAACAAGCGGCACTTCCAGCCCCCATGTATTGCCCCACTGGCATCCCGCATCGGTCATGCCCTGATAGGCGGGCGATTTTTTCAGCGGCCGACCGGCGGGAAGCTGCTCGTTCGGGTAGGTCATCACAAAACGGCGGGAATAGAACTGGCCGGTGGTCTGACGGATGTACTCGCGGTTCGAGGCGAAATTGCCGTAGCGCGCGATATCCATCGACCAGGCGTCGGCCTCGGTGTCGCCATGGATCATCCATTCGGCCAGCGTCTTGCCGACGCCGCCGCCTTGCAGGAACCCGGCCATGACGCCACAGGCAAGCCAGTGGTTGCGCACGCCCATGGTCGGGCCGACCAGCGGATTGCCGTCGGGCGAGAAGGTAAAGGCGCCGTTGACCCAGCGTTTCACGCCGACTTCCTGCAGACAGGGATACCGGTTGAAGCCCATTTCCAGTTCTTTTTCGATCCGGTCGAAGTTTTCCTGGATCAGTTCGAAACCGTAATCCCACGGCGCGCCATCCATGTTCCAATGCTGGTACTTGGTTTCATAGATTCCCAGCAGCACGCCCTTCTGGTCCTGTCGCAGATAGGTGAAGCCCTCCAGATCGACCGTCATCGGCACTTCAAAGTCCAGTGCGGCGACTTCGGGGATGTCATCAGACACCAGATAATGGTGCTCAAGCGGCGACAGCGGCAGGTCCAGCCCGACCATGCGGCCGACCTGCTTCGCCCACAGGCCGGCAGCGTTGACGATGTGTTCGGCATGAATGGTGCCTTTTTCCGTCACTACGTCCCAGGTGCCGTCAGGGCGCTGGTTGAGTTCCTCGACCTTGTTGTTCTCGTAGACTTCAGCGCCATGCACCTTGGCGGCCTTGGCGTAGGCATGCACCGTGCCGGTGGTGTCGAGATAGCCTTCCCGGTCGGCCCACAAGCCGCCGATGACGCCGGTTGTATCCATGATCGGGCATTTTTCCTTCACCTCTTGCGGCGTCATCAGCCAGCAGTCCTCGATGCCGATGGTCTGGAAAATGCGGTAGGCGGATTTCAGCCACTCCCAGCGGTTCGGGTCGCAGGCGATGGTGATACCGCCGGTCATGTGAATGCCGGCATCCTGCCCGGACACCTTCTGAATCTCATCGAAAAGATCGATCGTGTAAGCCTGCAGGGCGGCCATGTTCGGATCGGCGTTCAGAGCATGAAATCCACCGGCCGCGTGCCAGGACGATCCGGCGGTCAGCACCGACCGTTCGATCAGGGCGACATCGGTCCACCCGAATTTAGCCAGATGATACAGAACCGATGCGCCGACGACGCCGCCGCCGATCACCACCACACGATACGAATCCTTCATGTCCTACCTCCCGGGTCTTTCGAATTACAGGTTGCGGGCCAGGTCGCGGCCCTCATAGATCGCCATGACCGCCAGTCGCGGCGCGACCGCGTCGCCGATGGAGCGGGCGGGAAGACCCGCTGCATCCAGATCGTCGGCCAGCCAGCGCTGGCTGTCATTGGTTGTTGCGAGAACAAGGCTGTCGGCCTCGATTGTCGTCTTCGTACCGTCGCGAAAATCGACGATCTCCGCCCGGTCACCGTGCCAGGCCAAAAGGCCGCTATCCGAATGTGTCACGACACCGTTTTCCTTCAGTTTCTTGCGCAGCGGCCAATCGGTCGCTGTTCGTATCAGTTCCCAGGCGACCATCGCGAACCGGGTCACGATGGTAACCATACACCCCTGTTCGGAAAGGTATAACGCCGTGCCCGCGCCGTGCCAATGGCCAATATCGTCCAGAAGGATGACGTTTTTGCCGAGGCGGGCCGCCTTGCCCATGACATCCTCGACCGACCAGACATTGCCGTTTTCAATGCCGGGCAGGGTTTCCAGATGAGGCAGGCCGCGCTGGAACCCGGTTTCCGTTGGCAGTGACCCGGTGGCGACAATCACCTCGTCGGTGTCGAAGGCTTTCACGTCATCAGCATCGAGTGGGGTGTTGAGCCGGATATCGACCTGAAGCTTGCGTAACTGGGTTTCGTACCAGTCGATCAGATCGAGGATCTGGCCCCGGCGCGGCTGTTCGCCGGCCAGCCGAAACCGCCCGCCCAGTTTCGGTCCGGCCTCGGCAAGGGTTACGCGGTGGCCGCGTTCAGCGGCGACACGCGCCGCCTCCAGCCCGGCGGGGCCGCCACCGACGACCAGCACGCGTTTCGGCGCGGGTGATGGGGTGAAGCGGTCGCCGCCCCATTCGAATTCGCGCCCGGCGGACGGGTTGACCAGGCAGGAAATCCAGTAGTCGCGGGCGCGTCTGCCCCAGCACATCTGGTTGCAGGAAAGGCAGGGGCGAATGTCTTCCGGTCGTCCGTCCTTCGCCTTGTTGCCCAGATGCGGATCGGCGATCTGTCCGCGCACGATGGAAACCATGTCGGCCTGACCGGCGGCGATGGCGTAGTCGGCGTTTTCCGGCGTGCGGATATGGCTTTCGGCCTGCACGGCGGCGTGTTTCACGACCTGCTTGATCGCCTCGGCGTAGGGCACGCCCAGCTTGTCGCCGTAAAGCGCTGTCGGCATCAGCGGGTAGAAATCGAAATAGCTGCCGGTACCGCAGGTGACGTAATCCATCAGCCCGCGCTCGTCGTGCCAGGCGAGAATTTCCTGCATCGCCTCGACCGATAGCGAGGCCTCGACTTCCGGGTGCAGGTTCACTGCCAGGCCGATGATGAAGTTTTCACCGACAGCCTTGCGGATGCGGGTGGTCAGTTCCATCGAGAAGCGTATGCGGTTTTCGAACGAACCGCCCCAGGCGTCATCCCGCGTGTTCGAGAACGGCGTCCAGAACTGGTCGATCAGGGCGTGATAGGCGGCGAACAGCTCGACCCCGTCGAAACCGGATTTCTGCGCCCGGATGGCGGCGGCGGCGAAGGCGTCGAGAATTTCCTCGATCTCGGCTTCCGTCATGGCGTGGCTGCCGTCGCTGTCATGGAACGACGGCTTGCCTGATGGCGACCAGTTCGGCGCGTAGGAATTGTCGAAATCGCCATGCTGACCGACATGATACAACTGATGGATCATGGTCGTGTCGTAGGGCTTGCAGGCATCGGTGATGCGCCGGTAGCCGTCGATGACTTCATCGGTCGAATGTTTAACATTGCCCCGGGTCAGCACGGCGGTGCGATGCACCGGCACAGGCTCGACCACGATCATGCCCGCGCCGCCCATGGCGCGTTCTTCATAGTAGCCGCGATGCCGCTCGCTCGGCAGACCCTCCGCCGACATGTTGGCCGTATGTGCGCCGAAGGTCAGCCGGTTCTTGTTCGTCCGGTGGCGCAGCTTCAGCGGCTGAAAAAGATTTGGAAATGCTGTCATCGCAGCTCAGTACCAGGCATCCGCCATGGCTTCCTTTTTCCTCGCCACGAAGTCGGTCAGACCGTCGGCGATGCCGGGGTCAATCGGTGGGGTTTCATAAGCCGCCAGCGCCGCCTTCCAGCGTTCGTTGGCGCGCTGAATGGCGTCTTTCCGTCCGCCGTCCCGCCACTGTTCGTAGGAATTGGAATCGGAAATCTCGGAATCGAAGAAGGCTGTTTGATAATTCGCCATCGTATGGGCGCAGCCGAGAAAATGCTGTCCCGGCCCGCATTCGCGGAAGGCGTCCAGCGCCAGATCGTTATCGCTCGTGCTGACGCCTTTTGCGAAGACATGCATCATGCCGAGATGATCCTGATCGATCATGAACTTCTCGTAACCCATGGTCAGCCCGCCTTCCAGCCAGCCGGCGGCGTGCAGTATGAAATTGGTGCCGGCCATGATGGCGGGCATCAGGCTGTCGGCGCTTTCCTGCGCGGCCTGGGCGTCCGGCACTTTTGAGGAAGTGAGGGCGCCGCCGCTGCGAAAGGGTACGCCGAGCCGCCGGGCAAGCTGCCCCACGACAAAGGTACCGATGCCCGGTTCCGGCATGCCGAAGGTCGGCGCGCCGGACCGCAGAGACATCGAACTGAGGAAGGTGCCGAAAATGCCGGGCGCGCCGGGCCGGACAAGCTGGATCAGGGCAATGCCGACCATCGCTTCGGCCAAAGCCTGGGCGATTGCCCCGGCATTGGTCACCGGCCCCATCGCCCCGCCCAGAATGAATGGCACGACGACGGTCGCCTGGTTGGCGGCGGCGTAGGTGCGCAACACGCCGGACATCACTTCGTCATAGGTCAGCGGCGAATTGACGTTGATGTTGCCCATGATGACGCAGTTGTCTTCGACCGTTTCTTCGCCGAAGACGATGCGGCACATGTCGATGGAATCGGCTGACCGTTCCGCTGCGGTAACGCTGCCCATGATCGGTTTGTCGGAACAGGTCAGATGCGTGTGCACCATGTCGAGATGCCGCTTGTTGACCGGAATTTCGACCGGCTCGCAGACCGTGCCGCCGGAATGGTGCAGCCACGGGCTCATATAGGCCAGCTTCACGAAATTGCGGAAATCGTCGAGACTGGCATAGCGCCGGCGTTCATCCAGGCTGCGTACGAAAGGCGACCCGTAGGCCGGCGCGAAGACGGTGTTGTTGCCGCCGAGAACGACCGACTTCGCCGAGTTGCGGGCAAGCTGGGTGAATTCAGACGGCGCCGTCTTCTGGACGATGGAACGGACATGGCCAGGGTCAAACCGTACCCGGTCACCATCAACCGATGCGCCGGCTTCCTTCCACAGACGCAGGGCTTCTTCATCGCCGAAAAACCGGATTCCGACATCCGACAGAATGGTATCGGCGGCCTGTTCGATGCGAACAAGGCCTTCCTCATTCATGAACTCATAAGGAGGGATTTCACGCTTCAGATAGGCCGGTCCGGGCGGGGCCGCCGCAGACGGATCGCGCCCGGTGCGCGGGCGGCGTCGAGCGGATTGACGTTCGGACACTGCGTTTCCCCTGATCTATGTATATCCTGTTATGAAAACATGCTATGAGACGGCTGTAATCAGGCAAAAATGTTGTTCGTCGGATAACACAGATTTATGCACAGACTGCGATACCTTGTGCCGTCGCCGCAGGCGCTGATCACGTTCGAAGCGGCAGGTCGTCTCAACAGCTTCACCAAGGCGGCGGCGGAACTGAATGTCAGTCAGGCGGCGGTCAGCCTGGCGGTCCGCCGGCTGGAGGATACGATGGGTGTTACCCTGTTCCGTCGCGAGCATCGCCGCATCTCGCTGACCGAGGCCGGCAGCCGGTTGTTTCAGGATGTTTCCATCGGCCTCGACCATATCGCCCGGTCGGTCGAAGGCATCCGCCGCGACCATGCGCCGGGGGCTGTGACGTTTTCCGTATCGACGGCGTTCGCCGGGTTCTGGTTGTTGCCACGGCTGACACGCCTGAAAGACAGATTGCCCGGCCTCGACCTCAGGGTTCAGACAACCGACAGGGATGTCGATCTGGTGGCGGAAGGGTTGACCATGGGCATCCGGCGCGGCGACGGCGATTTTCCGTCATACGATATGGTGAAGCTGGCGGATGAGGAAATCGTCGCGGTCTGCAGCCCCCGCTATCTCATGGAGGTCGGCCCCGTTCGAACCGCCGAGGATGTGCTTCAGCACCGCCTGATCCATCTGGACGAGCCGTATCGTCCTCGGCCGAGTTGGGCGGACTGGGCGGCGGGGCTGGGGCTTTCGAAACCGGCGATTCCCCGTGAAGGGGTGCATCTGAATGACTATGCGCTGGTGCTGCAGGCGGCGCTGGAAGGCGATGGGATCGCCCTGGGGTTTCGCCATGTAACGCAGGAAATGGTGCGGGCGGGCCGATTGGTCGAGCCGGTGGAGGCGACGGTTGTCACCGGGCAGGCATTCTGGCTTGTCTGGCCGAAAGGCGCGGGATTTTCCGATGCCGCCGCCGCGTTCAGGGATTTCATCTGCGCCGAATTCGATGTCCGGACCTGAACACGGATGCAGAGCAGAAAGCGGTATTCTTTCGCACATTTGAACGGGCCGGTCCGGCGGTTATTGATTCGCCGGCCCGTTGCCGCGCGTTTCCCGCATGATCCAGGATACAAACGTCCGGACATGCGGTTTCTTTTCGGCTCCCTGGCCGATACACATGTAGTAGGCGTCGTTTGGGCAAACCACTTCATCCGTCAGGGCGACAAGCGCGCCGGTTTCCAGATATCCTTCAACAAGGGGCAATGACCCCATGGCCACGCCCTGTCCGCCGGTGCAGGCCTGCATCAGGTGAATGTATGTGGTGAAGATCGGTCCGTTTAGCGGTCCGTCCGGAACGATCCCGATATCCTTGAACCATTTGTTCCAGCTTACCCAGTTCAGCGATGACGTTTCAAGATGAAGCAGATCGGCTTTGGTCAGATCCAACAGGCTTTCGATTGTCCTGCTTTCCAGATAAGCCGGGCTGCAGACCGGTTTCAGGGTTTCCGGCATCAGCCAGGTCGACCGCAGACCGGGCCAGTTTCCCTGGCCGTACAGCAGATAGACATCCGCATCGGTGTGGCTGACTTCCCGCGAGGTGCTCTGCACGCTCAGTTTTGTCTGGATCGAAGGATGCGCCGCCCGGAAGGATGCCAACCTCGGCATCAGCCAGAACGACCCCGTGGATTCGCCTGTGGCGATGGTCAGAGTTTCAATATCGCCCGCGCCCCTGATGTCGCGGGTCCGGTTCGCGATATGTCCCAGCCCCTCCGAAACCGCGTCTTGCAGGGCGCGCCCTTCCGGCGTTAGCGACACAATTCGGTGCCGCCGGTGAAACAATGAGATGCCGAGATCGTGTTCAAGTGCGCTGATCTGCCGGCTGATGGCGCTCTGGGTACGATGGAGCTCTTCGGCGGCAGCCGTAAAATTCTGATGCCTTGCCGCCGCCTCGAAAGCCAGCAATGAAGACAGAGGCGGCAGTTCGTCACGCAAATTTCTCATGAGATAAACTCATTTAAAAAGGAAACCGATCTCATTTTGCATATTTTCGATAGACAGCCAAGATGACTAGATATATTTGGCTGCTGCGTCCCGGCGGTGCATTGCCGGATACGAACTAAGGTGCATCGATAATGATCTGTCTGCATGAACATCGGAAAGGCGGATCGCGATGAGCGTCGGCCAGGCGCAGGCCCCATTGCCGTTCGCCTCGTCACAGGCCGTAGCCGGTATCGTGGCGATCGGAGTCGGAACAGCGGCCTATGCGGGGCAGGATATCCTGATGAAGGGCCTGCTGGACAGTCATTCGCTGTGGCTTCTGGTTGTCGTACGGCTGGCCATTACCGTTGTGTTTTTATCCGCAACGATTGTTTTGATTGGCGGTCGTCATCGTTTCGCCAGCAGCCATTTCAAACTGCATGCATTGCGCGGATTCCTGATGTCCGTCTCCTTTGCGGCGTTTTATTCCGCACTGCCGTCGATGACGCTCGCCGCCGCTGCCACAATCAGTTATTCGTTTCCCTTCTTTGTCACGGTTTTCGCCATCGTATTTTTTGGCGAAAGGATCGGCTGGCGGCGGGTGGTGGCGTTGCTGACGGGGTTTTCAGGGGTGATTGTCACCATGCGGCCGGGCTCCGAGCTTTTCGATCCCATCGCCCTGCTGCCTCTGTTCGGCGCCTTTGCCTATGCGGTTGCGCTTGTGCTTCTCCGGCGCGTCGGCAATGGCGAATCCAGTGTCACCGTTGCCCTGCATTCGGCGATCTGGTTCGGTATCTTTACATTGATGAACGGCTATCTTCTCTCGATTGTGGCCGGTCCAATCGACGGCTTCAGCCATCTGGACTGGCGCTGGACCATACCGCCCACATCCGATTTTCTAATAATCGCGGTGCTCGGCGTTTGCGGGTTTATCGGACTGACGATGTCGTCCCGCGCCTATCAGATTGCTCCGGCAAGTTTTATCGCACCGTTCGACTATGCGTATCTGGGCTGGGCGGCGCTGTTCGGTTTCGCTTTCTACAACACTTTGCCGAGCGGTTTTACGCTGGTAGGGATGGTGCTGATTGTCGGTGCGGGTCTTTATGTCGGCCGGCGGGAACTGCAGCAGCTTCGCCGGGTCGAAGCGGAAGCCCGGGCGGCGGAACGTGTGCGCGAACATGTGTGACGGAACGCTCGGTAGACCGAAACTAGCGAGGTTGTGTGGCTGAAAGTGTGATGAATTCGGGCAGAAGTCCGGACCGGATATTCGCCGGAATTGTGTGTGTCGAGATCGGCATGATCCTGTTCTCCGCCCAGGATGCGATGATGAAGGTGCTTCTGGGTGACTTCACTGTCTGGATGCTTATTGCGGCACGGGGCGGTATTGCGGTTGCCCTGCTGTTGCCGCTGATTCTGATTCTCGGTGCGCCGCATCGGCTGAAGACGCCGCTATGGCCGGTTCATGTGTTCAGAGGGTTCCTGTTTTCGGTCGGATTCTCTTGCACCTATGCCGCTTTTCCGTTGCTGCCGCTGGCCAAGGTGATGACGATCTTTTTTACCGCGCCGTTGCTGATCACGGTGTTCGCGGTGGTGTTTCTGGGCGAACGGATCGGTCTGCACCGCATCGCCGCGCTGCTGATCGGCTTCATCGGAATCGTTGTCGCCATCAATCCGACACTCGACGGTTTCGACTGGGTTGTGCTGTTGCCCCTGGTGACGGCGGTGGCTTACGCCTTCCAGCAGACATTGTCGCGCTGGCTGGGAAACCGCGAAACGAGCATGACATTGGGTCTGTATTCGCTGGCGTCGGCGGCCGTTTTCATCCTGCCGCTCGGCTATGGCGTCAATCTGCTGGTCGATACGGGCGCGGAATTCCGGCATTTGCGTTGGGACTGGTGGGTGCCGTCGCTGAACGAAGCCGGATTGCTGTTCATTCTCGGCGCGAACGGCATGGTCGCCATGCTGTTGCTGTGGCGGGCTTATCAGATTGCACCGGCGGGCGTTATTGCGCCGTTCGACTATTCATACCTGGTGTGGGCGGTGCTGATCGGATACTTCCTGTTTGATGAAGTTCCGTCGATCAACACGGTGGTCGGGATGGTGTTGATCGCTTCCAGCGGTCTGTATCTCGGGTTCCGTGAAATGCTGCAGATGAAGCGGAACAGGTCGATCGGCCCGACTTCCGAAGCCGTGATCCTGCCGAGCAATACTCTCCCCGAACCGTCTCCGTCGGCAGGCGTCAGGGATCGTAATGAGTAAACTGGCAGCATCGAAATTCACCAGTGACAGCCGGGACAGGATTGGCGTCGGCATTATCGCCGTTGAAGCCGGCGTCATGGCTTTCGCGTTTCAGGACCTTGCGATGAAATCGCTGGGCGCCGATATGTCGGTCTGGCAGTTACAGGTTCTGCGCAGTCTGATCGGACTGGTGCCGTTTACCATCGGCGCCTACTTCATTGTCGGCAAGGTCGCCTTTGTCATACACAACTGGCGTCTGCACCTGTTTCGCGGCATCCTTGGATTTACGGGCTATTCGGCCTTCTATATCGGGTTGATGCAGTTGCCCGTGGCGGAAGCCGGCGCGCTTTTCTACACCGCGCCGATCATCATCACTGCGTTGTCTTCACTGGTGTTGAAGGAACGTCTGGGCATTTATCGGATCTGCGCGGTGATCGTCGGCTTCGCGGGAATACTGGTCATGTTGCGGCCGGGTTTTGGCGTCTTTAGCTGGGCGTCGGTCCTGCCGCTCTATTCGGCGTTTGCCTATGCCGTGACGATGGTGGTCGTGCGGCACTTTCGCAGCACTGAAACCGCGACCGGTCTCGCGATCTATGTGAATGTCAGCTACATTGTCTACGCGTCTGCCGGGTCGGTTCTGGCGCATTGGCTGGTGACCGACCCGTCGATGGACAGCATTTTCTATCCGGTGTTGCGCGAGTGGACTGCTATTCATGCTGACCAGATTCCGTTTCTGGTCTGTCTCGGTTTAGCCGGTATCAGCGGGCACCTGCTGATGACCTTCGCCTACAAATCCGCACCGGCCTCAATCATCGCGCCGTTCGACTATACCTACGTCGCGTTGATCGTGATCGGCGGGTTTCTGTTCTGGGATGAAGTGCCGGATGCGTATACGTTGCTGGGCATCGTCATGATTGTCGGCAGCGGCGTTTTCATCGCGATCCGGGAATCGATCCGCGCCCGGCGAGACGGCATGCGGAAGCTGACCGCAAACCGGGTGATCGTGCCGTCCGCCGTGCCGTTTACGAAACGCCGGAACGAGGAACGGGCGCCGTCCGAACAACTGCCTGAATAGGCGGCGACCGGATCAGTCGGAAAGTTCCAGCACCTTGTCGTAAAGCGTCTTCGGTATGTCGACGCCGGTTTCGGGCGTGCTGAGCCGCGCCTTGTGACGGCGGCTGCCGGGCAGCCGCGCGCCGGACTGTTTCGCCAGCTCCGCAAAGAAATCTTCGCTGTGATCCAGCCAGGTATCCGGATTGCCGAACCGGGCGGGGTCCATCGCGAGGATCAGTTCGCCGCCGCGCGGCGGGCCGCCGTCCTTGTTGTCGATGGCGCCGGATTCATAGCTGAACAGATCGCCGATCAGACCGCCGGCCAGCAGCTCGACCATCATCGAAATGGCTGATCCCTTGTAGCCGCCGAAGGGAAGCTGCGCGCCTTTGAGAATCTCGTTCGGGTCCGTGGTCGGGTTGCCGTTTTCATCGATCCCGGCATCGTCGGGCACGGTATGACCGTCCCGCGCGGCGATCATGATCTCGCCGCGCGCCATGCGGGCCGTCGCCATGTCGAACACCACGGGCGGCTGGTCCTTTCGCGGCCAGCCGAAGGCGATGGGGTTTGTGCCGAAAAACGGTTTCGTGCCGCCGGCGGGCGCGACCATGGGCGACGCTGCGGTAACGGCCAGGGCGCACAGATCGTGCTCGACAACCTTTTCCACTTCCGGCCACAGGGCGGCGAAGTGATGGATGTTGTTCAGCGACAGGGCGGCGATGCCCTGGGCTTTCGCCAGTTCGACCAGTTTGCCGATACCGCGTTCCAGGGCGAGCGGCGCAAAACCTCCCTTACCATCGACCCGGGCGACCGCGGGCGCGATTACGGAAACGTCGGGTGCGGCCTTGCCGTCAACCTTGCCGCTTTTCAGCGAGGCGACATAGCCGGGCAGCCTGAATATGCCGTGCGATGTCGCGGCGTTGGCGTCGGCCCAGGCCATGTTGTTGACGATAGCGTCCGCATTGGCGTCATCACATCCGTTCCGGGTCAGGCACCGTTTGATGAGATCGCGCAGGTCGTCGAGGGAAAGGTGCACCGTGTCGCTCATTTTTGCCTCCGATAAGAAAACGGCTCGCCCTTTTTTAGAGCGAGCCGTGCACTTTTACATGCATGGGGCGGAATTATCCACGCATGCGTTCGGCTTTCGGGTCGAACAGCGGCTGAACCGAAATGGTCGCCGGCCGCATATCGCCGAAGATTTCGATATGGAACGCCCCTTCGGTTTCATCCTCGGCCATTTCCGCCGGCACGTAGCCCATGGCGACCGACCGGTCGATATGGTGGGCATACATGCCGGACGTGACATAACCGACGATCTTGCCGTCGCGGTAAATCGGCTCGTTGCCCATCACGTCGATCTCGTTGACGTCGATGGTGAAGGTCACCAGCCGCTTTTCCGGGCCTTCTTCTTTTTCCCGGCGAGCCGCTTCCAGACCGATGAAATCGTTTTTCGTCAGATCGACGAAGCGTCCCATGCCGGCGGCGAACGGGCCGTAGATCGGACGGTATTCCGTCGCCCAGGACCCAAAGCTTTTCTCCAGGCTGAGAGACCGCATAGCGCGCGAGCCGAACGGCTTGATGCCGAATTCGGCGCCGGCTTTCAGGATGTCGTCGAACAGACGCGCCTGCATTTCCGGCTTCACCCACATTTCGTAGCCAAGGTCGCCGGTGAAAGTCACCCGGCCGACGATGGCCGGCACCATGCCGATCGACATTTCCTTCACGTCGAGGAACTTGAACGCCTCGTTGGAAACGTCCTCGCCGGTCAGCTTCGCCAGAAGCGCGCGGGAATTCGGACCGGCGATGGACAGACCCAGAAGGCCCATGCCATGGGCGCGGATGTTGACGCCGCCGTCTTCCGGCATGTGACTCTCGAACCAGCGCATGTGGTACATTTCCCCCATGCCCGATCCGAAGACGAAGAAACGTTCGTCCGACAGCTTCGCCACGGTGAAGTCGCCGATAACCTTGCCGTTGTCGTTCAGCAGCGGGGCCAGCGTCATCCGACCGGTGCGCGGAATTTTCGCGGCGACCATATGACTGAGCCAGCTTTCGGCGTTCGGGCCGGTGATTTCGTATTTCGCGAAAGAGGAAATATCGCAAACGCCGACATTTTCGCGGACATTCTTCGTTTCCGCCTTGATGACGGGGAAGGCGTTCGACCGAAGGAAGGTGATGTTTTCCACCGGTTCCATGCCTTCCGGCGCGTACCACAGCGCCTGTTCCATGCCGTAGGCGACGCCGAACACAGCGTTCATCGCCTTCTGCTTCGGATAGATCGGCGTGGTGCGTAATTGACGCGCCGCCGGCAGTTCCTCGTTCGGGAACCGGACCTTGAAACGCCGCGAGTAGTTTTCGCGAACCTTGGCGTTGGTATAGGCCATCGTGGTCCAGTCGCCAAAGCGGGCGATATCCATGCCCCAGATGTCGAAGCCGGGATCGCCGTCGATCATCCAGTTGGCCAGCGCAAGACCGACGCCGCCGCCCTGGCTGAACCCGGCCATGACGCCGCAGGCGCACCAGTAGTTCTTCAGGCCGCGAACCGGGCCGACCAGCGGGTTGCCGTCGGGCGCGAAGGTGAACGGGCCGTTGATGATCTGCTTGATGCCGGTGCGCTGGAACGGCGGGAAGTGGGCGAAGCCGACTTCCAGCGACGGCGCGATACGCTCAAGATCTTCGGGCAGCAATTCATGGCCGAAATCCCACGGGGTTTCCTTCGGCGACCAGGGCACGCCGCCCTTTTCATAGGTCCCCATCAGCATGCCCTTGCGTTCCTGGCGCATGTAGATTTCGCCGTCGGGATCGACGACATGCAGGACTTCCTTGCCGGTGGATTTGTTGATTTCCTCGACTTCCGGCATGTCGTCGGTGATCAGATACATGTGTTCCATCGCCAGAACAGGCAGTTCCAGACCGACCATGCGGCCGACTTCACGGGCCCACAGGCCGCCGGCATTGACGACATGCTGGGCGTGGATGGCGCCTTCCTCGGTAATCACGTCCCAGCTTCCGTCCTGGCACTGAACCAGTTCGGTCACGCGGTTGCGCAGATAGATTTCCGCGCCCAGCGTTTTCGCCGCTTTGGCGTAAGCATGGGTGGTGCCTGACGGGTCGAGGTGACCGTGCATCGGCGTCCACAGGGCGCCCAGAAACTGATCCGGGTCCATGATCGGCAGAATCTTTTCGGCTTCCTTCGGCGTCATCAACTGGGTGTCGATGCCAAGCAGCTTTTCCTGGCTCTGCATCACCTTCAGCAGTTCAAGCCGTTCCGGCGTTGCTGCCAGAAATACGCCTTCGGTCAGGTGAAAGCCGGTCGACTGACCGGAAATTTCCTCAATCTCCTTGTACAGGTCGATCGTGTAGCTTTGCAGCTTGGCGACCTGCGGATCGCCGTTGAGCGTGTGGAACCCACCGGCGGCGTGCCAGGTGGAACCCGACGTCAGTTCCGACCGCTCGATCAGAACGACATCCTTCCAGCCACCCTTGGCCAGATGGTAGAGAACGCTACAGCCGACGACACCACCGCCGATAACGGCGACTTGTACTTTATCCTTCATTGAGGAAACCTTTCTATGACCCGGAAGAGTGACACCCGTCTTTAATCCAAACGCCGTCGCCTCATCCCCTGTTACGCACCCAGAATTGTCCTGAAACCGACAAAGTGCAACGGCCAATTCGCGACCTTACTTGGCTTGGCCGCGTCGCCCTTTCGGCTATTTACGGTGGGGCAAATCATATTAAGTGTGTCTTGTCATAACTGAAACTAAACTGGGGACAGCGATTGATGGTTTCGGGGGCGGATGCAACCCTCAGAATCGCCTGGGATTTATATAAAGAAGGGGAGTATGCCGCCGCCTTCAACAGGGCCGTCGTTGCCTCAAAACAGGCCAACCACCCACGCTACGGTTTGCATCTGGCCTGCCGCTGCCTGCTGGAAGACCGCCGATACAAGGATGTGCTTGTCTTCCTCGAAAAGATTCATTCGGGCGATATCCACGCGGCGAACGTGCTTCTGGGTGCGCTGAACGCCTACATGCTGGATGGCCGTTACGATCTGTTGCACACGCTCTGCGCGGAACTGCCGGAAACGCATCTGGCTGGCCACCTCGCGCTCTATCATTCCGCCTGCGCCCATATCGGGCAGGGCGACCTGCAGGCCGGACTGGAAAAAGCGCTGCTGTTCCGAAAACGATGCGGCGTTTTCTGGCAGGTGATTCCGTTCGTTGACGACGATGCGCTGAATGTCCTGTTCCGGCAGACGGCGTCACTCGGCAATGCAGCGGATATCGATGCGCGGATCGCCGCGCCGCCCGCTGCCGTGAAGGCTATTCATGATGTCGAATGGCAGACCGATCCCCCCGCAGGGGTCGACGAGTCGGTGGTCTATTTCGCCTGCGCCGATACCGGCTATCTGCGAAATTTTTCAGGTCATCTGCTGGGGTCGTTGAACACTGTGGGCAGGCCGGTACGGGTGCATCTGAACGTGATGCGGCCGGATGAAACCATTGTCGACGATCTGCGGACGACCGGATCGACGCTGCCGAACATCACGCTCGATGTTTCGACATCGCAGACCAGAAACACCGAACCGAGTCTGTTCGCCAGCGGCCGCTTCTATCTGGTGCCGGAACTGCTGGAACGTTACCGTGTGCCAATCGTCACGGTGGACGCGGACAGCCATGTAACGCCGCGCATTCTTGATCTGGCCGATATGCAGAAAGATTTCGATGTCGGGTTCTTTCAAACGAAAAAAATCACGCCGGCATCGATGTTCGATTGCGCTGTGTTTGTTTCCTGTCCGGGCGACGGCGCACGGGCGTTCTACAAGACGTTTCTTTCTTATATCGATCCATTGCTCGATGGGCAGCAGCGACTGACATGGCTGGTCGATCAGGCGACGATCTTTTCCCTGTGGGTATACTACAACGAAACCGCGACGGCCCGGCCGGGCAATCCGGTCCGGCTGGTCGATCTTCGCGGCGTGTCGGGAATTGACGACCTCTACGAAATGGTGCCGAACGCAGTGCCGGAGGAAGACAAGGATGCGATCCGCATCGCCAATTCCGTGTCGGCGTTGCTGAACCGGAAAAAGTCAGGAGGCCAAACTGAGGGCTCGAAACCCGGCGACTCATGATAACGAACGGACTGACATAGCCTGACGGTAGAATTGCATGGTCGTGGAATATCCCGAAGAATTTGCGCCGGAAATGGTGGACGCCGCGGTGGCGGCGACGCGATTCGGTTATGGCGCGCGACCGAACGAATTGCCGTTTATCGCTGAAAACCCGCAGCAATGGCTCGCCGATCAGTTGATTGAGGAACCGGTATCGCCGGCCCTGCAGGACCTGCCGGGGTCGCAGGCTATCCTGAAGGAATTGCTTCAGGCGCGGGCCGGCGGCAAGGATGCCTTCCGGCGTTACCGGCACGAAGCGCGCCGTATCGTCACCGCCGCCGCGGCCCGGCGCGCCCAGCTTGCGGTGAACGGTGAAAAGCCGTTTTTCGAACGCCTGGTGCGTTTCTGGACCAATCATTTCACCGTATCGATGCGCCGGCCCGCCGTCGCACCGCTGGTCGCGGCGTTCGAACGCGAGGCGATCCGCCCGAACGTCACCAAACGATTCTACGACATGCTGCTGGCTGTGGTTCGGCACCCGGCCATGCTGATCTATTTCGATAATATCAGGTCGGTCGGACCATTTTCACCGACTGGCCGCGCGACGGGCCGCAAGGTGAACGACACCATGGCGCGGCAGATTCTCAATCTCCATACAGTGGGGCCAGGTGGTTTTACGGAAGGCGACGTTCAGGAATTCGGGAAGATGCTGACCGGCTGGACAATCGGCCGATTGGACGACAAGGAACCCGGCGGGTTTCTGTTCAATTCGGACTGGCATCAGGAACTGCCGAAACGGTTTTTCGGGCGGCTGATCCCGCAGGCCGGGGTGCTGGAGGCGGAAGCGGCGCTCGACCTGCTGTCCCGGTCCGAAAGGACGGGCCGGCAACTGGCGCGCAAAATGGCGGAATTCTTCATTGCCGACGAACCCGATCCCGACCTGGTATCGTCGCTGTTCAACGGTTATGCCGATGGCGGTGGATCCTGCCTGACCATGGCGCAGAAGATGGTTGTCACGCCCGGCGCCTGGCTGCCGCAGCAGAACAAGGTGAAGACGCCGGAGGATCTTGTGTTTTCTGCGATGCGCGCGCTCGGCCGGCGACCTGAATCCGGCCAGGGGCTTGTGCGCGCCGTGACGATGCTTGGGCAGCCTCCGTTCTCCGCGCCGTCACCCGCCGGCTGGCCGCAAACAGCCAGTTACTGGCTGTCACCGGAAGTCCTGATCGAGCGGCTTGAATGGGCGGCGGTCTTCGCTGACCGGTTCGGTGCGCAGAACGGCATGAACGCCATCGACCTCGGGTTCGAGGTGCTGGGGCCGTTGTTCCGGCCGGAGACCTTCCGCCGCCTGCAGGTATCCTATTCACAAACCGAGTCGATCGCCCTGCTGCTCGCCAGCCCGGAGTTTCAGAAACGATGACCGACCGGAAAACAGGACTTGTCGATCGACGCAGCGTCCTTGCCGGACTCGGCGCGGGGCTGGGCGCGTATGCCGCTGGCGGTGTCAGGCTAAGTCTCGCGGCCGGTCCCGGAAACAAACGGTTCGTTCTTGTGCTGCTGCGCGGCGGCATGGACGGGCTGGCGCTGGTACCGCCTTACGGAGACGACGACTACGCCAGCCAGCGCGGCGCATTGGCGATACCGGGTTCCGGTAAGGATGACGGCGTTATCGATCTGGATGGTTTTCACGGTCTGCATCCGGCGGCGAGCGCGCTGCTTCCGTTCTGGCAACGGCAGGAAATGCTGGTTATTCCGGCGGCAGCCACGCCGTATCGCGGCCGGTCGCATCTGGAGGCGCAACGGGTTCTGGAAAACGGGTCGACGACGCCTGACGGGGCGGAAGGTGGCTGGCTCAACCGGGCGCTTGGATTACTGGGCGACGGCACAGCGCCGGCCGTCGCCGTGTCGAAAACCATGCCGCTGGTTCTGGCGGGCCTGAACGAGACGTCGATCTGGCCGGCGCAGAGCCTGCCGCAGGCGATCACCGGGTATTTCGAAAAGGTCGCTCTGCTGTATTCCGGCGATCTGATCTTTGCGCCGCTGCTGGCGGAAGGTCTGCGACAGAAGGAAACCCGGCTGTCCAGACTAACCGAAGACGACAGTCTTTCTGGCCGGGGTGCGTGGCGGCCGCAGGATCTTGAATACATTGCGACCATGGCGGCTGAAAACCTGCGCGCGGACCGGGGCGCCCGCATCGCGGTACTGGAAGCCGCCGGCTGGGACACGCATCAGGATCAGGGATCCGTCAACGGCGTGCTGGCGCGCCGCCTGTCCGGCCTGTCCGGCGCGCTGAGCGCGATGGCGGTGGCGATGGGGCCGGCCTGGGCGGACACGGTCGTCGCGGTTGTTGGCGAGTTCGGCCGGTCTGTCACGCCTAACGCGACCCGTGGCACCGACAACGGTGTCGGCGGCACAATGCTGCTGTTGGGCGGCTCCGTTGCGGGCGGTCGGATTGCCGGCGGCTGGCCAGGCCTTTCGACATCAGACCTTGTCGATGGCGCGGCGTTGAAACCGGCAACCGATACACGATCGGTTTTCGCCTCGATACTGGTCGATCATTTCGGCATGGCCCTTGCCGGCGTTCAGAAAACAGTGTTCCCGGGCAGTGGGGGCGGTGCGATCCAGGGGTTGATCCGATGATTGTGTTGAAATTGTCACCGAACGGTGATTTGTTGGTTTGATGAAGAAACGCAACCGGATCAAGACGGAAGAAAACCTGCTGCGTGCGGCGGCGGACCTGCTGCGGCGCGAGGGCTTTTCGGAATTCGGCGTCAATGCCGTCGCCCGCGAGGCCGGCGTCGACAAGGTGCTGATCTACCGCTATTTCGACGATCTGGACGGGTTGCTGTCGGCGCTGGCGGATCATCTTGATCTGTGGCCGTCGGTGGAGGAACTGATCAGCGAATCCGATGCGATCTACCGTGCCCGGCCTGCCGCCCAGCAGATACGGATCGTCTTCCGCAATTTGTTGAAGGGGTTGCGCAAGCGGCCGCTGACGCTGGAAATCATGGCCTGGGAACTGGCGGAAAGGAACCCGTTGACCCGCAAACTGGAAATCGTACGCGCCGATCTGGCGCGAATATTCACCCGTCGGTACGGACACACCGGGCCGGCGGAGGTGGACCTTTCGGCCTTCGTTGTCATTCTTTCCGCGTCGATCCACTATCTGACCGCGCGGATGCGTGTCACGGACGACTTCAACGGCATGACGATCGGCGACGATCAGGCGTGGCAGCGGCTGGAAACCTCTCTGGACATGATCTGCGACCGCATGCTTGCATGAGGCGCTGTAGACCCTAAATCAACCTACAGGACATTACTGAAAATCCGGACACATACGTTCGGACCAACCGGAGACCTTGTTTATGAAATATCTGCACACGATGATCCGCGTTCGCGATCTTGATGAATCGCTCGACTTCTTCTGCAACAAGCTGGGCCTGGAAGAAGTCCGACGCTACGACAACGATCAGGGCCGGTTCACGCTGGTTTTTCTGGCCGCGCCTGAAGACGTTGAAAAGGTGAAGGCGAACGAGGCTCCGGCGGTTGAACTGACCTATAACTGGGACCCGGAAGATTATCAGGGCGGGCGTAATTTCGGTCATCTCGCCTATGGCGTCGACAATATTTACGAAACCTGCCAGCGGCTGCAGGACGGCGGCGTCACCATCAACCGCCCGCCGCGCGACGGCAGGATGGCCTTTGTCCGGTCGCCTGACGGTATTTCCATCGAATTGCTTCAGAAGGACGAAGCCCTGCCGAAAGCGGAACCCTGGGCATCGATGGAAAACACCGGAAGCTGGTAAGACAATGTTTAAAAGCCGCCATGCAAAACCGCACGTCTTCCTGACGTCGGCCATGGCGGTTTTTCTGTTTCTGCTCGCGGGTTGCGCCGCGCAACGCGACAGAATGGACGTGACGGATACGACAGCGTCGGATGCTCAATCGATTGCCGTTGTCGTCACCGCGCGCGGCGTGAATGCGTGCTGGACGAATCAAAAAACCGTCGCCGATGCCGTTGCGAGCAAACTCTCAAGCGTCTATCCAGGCACAACGGTCGCCTTGGCCGAAAATGTTGAGGACGATCAACTGGTCTTTCAGGTATTCGGTTGGGTGTTTCGCCGGTCCGGCCTGTGCTTCGGCAATTTCCGGGTTTCCGCCGGGCGGGGTCTTGAGACGACGGAAGACGGCCTCATCGAAGTCCGGGCGCCGGTTGCCGTCACGAAACGAAGCGCCATCCTTGCTTCACCGGAGACAATGAATGCGCGCTCCCTGACTTTCGCGGAAGACGCAGCCCAGGCTTTTGCCAAGCAGATCGGCACGATGCGCTGACGGCCTTGCGTCACCAGGTCAGCGCTTCCGCTTCGTCGATTTCGATCATGGTCGGGCCGTTCGACGATGCGGCATCCTTCAGTTTCGCCATCAGATCGTCGAGCGTGGCGGCTTTGCCGGTCGTCCAGCCATATCCATTTGCGATGGTCTGAAAATCCGGCGTGTAGATATCGACGCCGATCTGCGGCAGGTCGCGGCTTCCCATGTATTCGCGAATTTCCTGGTAGCCGATATTGTTCCAGACGATCAGGATGACCGGCAGATCGATTTCCCGCGCCGAGGCCATCTCGTTGATGGTGAATTGCAAGCCGCCATCACCGGCAAAGGCGATGACCGGTCTGTCCGGCCGACCTATTTTTGCACCGATGGCCGCCGGCAGGGCATAGCCCAGCGTGCCGTAACCGGTCGCCGAATTGAAATAGGACCGGGTTTTGGCTGTCCGCAGGAACTGGTTGGCGGAATAGATTGGCTGGGTCGAATCACCGGCGATCACGGCGTCCGGCAGCGCCTCGAAAATCGCGTCAAACACCTTTTTGTGCTGCTTGCCGCGGGCGTCCAGCAGGTCGTCCGTCGTTGACGACAATTGTTCCACCCGCCAGGTATCGGCCGGTTTCGGCCCCAGCGCCGACAGGGCGTCCGCTAGGGCTTTCATGGCCGGTCCGGCGTCGCTGAGGATGGCGATTTCCGGCAGGGCATTCCGGGTTAGCTGTTCCGCGTCGATATCGATGCGGACGATTTTTCCGGTCAGGGCGGGGTCGCTTCCATCCAGCAGCAAATGCTCGGTTTCGCCGATCTCGGTGCCGACCGCCAGAACGGCGTCGGCTTCCCGGACGGCTTCGAGTATCGGCGGATGCGGCAATACGCTGCCGAGGTTCAGCGGGTGGTCGGCGGCGAGGACGCCCTTCGCATTGGTCGTCAGCAGGACCGGCGCGCCTAGCGCATCGACAACCGCTTTCGCTTCATCGGTCGCATTCTGTACGCCGCCGCCAAGTAGCACGATGGGTGATTTCGCCTGATGCAGCAGCATGGCGGCTTCATTGATTTTCGCCGGGTCCGGTCCCGGTTTCGCATAGACCGGCACGATCCGGCGGCGGATATGGTCGCCGGGAGCGGTGATGATATCCAGCGGCAGTTCGATCAGAACCGGGCGCGGGCGGGCGCTGTTGAATACAGCAAAGGCGCGGGCCAGCACGTCCGGCAGTTCGTCCGGCCGCATCAGGGTGTGGCTGAAGGCGGAAACGCTGCTCAGCATCCGACGTTGTTCCGGCAGTTCGTGCAGCCTTCCGCCGCCCATGCCAAGCTGCTGTGTGTAGTTGGTGCTGGCGATAACCAGCATGGGTACGGAATCGCCATAGGCCTGCCCCATCGCGGTTGCGATATTGGTCAGGCCGGGGCCGGTGATGATGAAACAGCCCGCCGGCTTGCCGGTGGCCCGCGCATAACCGTCGGCCATGAAGCCGGCCCCCTGTTCATGCCGGGGCGTGATATGGCGTATGCCGCTGTTCGGCAGGCCGCGATACAGTTCCACGGTATGTACGCCGGGAATGCCGAAAACCGTGTCGATGCCGTAGCCGGCCATCAGCTCGACCAATACTTCGCCGCAGGTTGTCATGTATTTTTCCTCTGGATTTAGTCTCTGTATTTCACGCCGGGCAGAACACACAGCATTTCGTAAAGCAGGTTGGCCGCCAGCAGGGCGGTGTTGCCGGACGGGTCGTAGGGCGGAGAAACCTCGACAAGATCGCAGCCGACGAGATCGAGCCCCCGGCATCCGCGAATGATTTCCAACCCCTGAATTGTGGTAAGGCCGCCGACTTCGGGCGTGCCGGTGCCGGGTGCGGATGACGGGTCGAGACCGTCGATATCGAAGCTGAGATAAACCGGGCCGCCGCCGACCTTTTCCCGCACTTCCGCCATCAGCGGTTTCAGCGATTTGTACCAGCATTCCTCGGCCTGAACGACGCGAAAGCCCTGGTCTCGGCACCAGTCGAAATCCTCCGCTGTATAGCCGGTGCCCCTGAGGCCGATCTGGACGACCCGGTCGCACTCCAGCAGGCCTTCCTCGACAGCCCGGCGAAACGGCGTGCCGTGGGCGATCCTTTCGCCGAACATATGGTCGTTGACGTCAGCATGGGCATCGATATGCACCATCCCGACCGGGCCGTGTTTGCGTTTCAGCGAGCGCAAAACGGGCAGGGCAATGGTGTGGTCGCCACCCAGGGTAATCGGCGTGCAGCCATGGGCCAGCACCGCGTCATAGGCCTCTTCGATAATGCCCATGCTTTTCTGGATATTGAACGTGTTGATCGCCACATCGCCGATATCGGCAACCTGCAGGCTATCGAACGGCGCCGCGCGGGTCGCCATGTTGTAGGGGCGCAGCAGGCAGGATTCGGCGCGAATCTGCCGCGGGCCGAACCGCGCGCCGGCCCGGTTGGAGGTGCCGATATCGAAGGGAATGCCGATGAAACAGGCATCGAGCCCCTCGGCCGTTTCCTGTGTCGGCAACCGCATCATGGTCGCCGGACCGCCGAAGCGCGGCATGTCGTTGCCGCCAAGGGGCTGGTTCAGGTTTCGGGTCATTGCGCATTTCCTCCGTTTTGCGGCATGCCGTACAATTGCAGGAACAGAACCTCTGGAAAAGGGGGAAAGAACCCCCCAGATATAGCGCCGGCAGTGAACGGTTGCCGCATAAAGCTTGCGACAAATTGGCAGCTTGATGTATGTTGCGCCGCAACAAGACCAAGAACACTGTCGTATCGGGACAATTCAGCGGGGTTAGGACAATGTCAGGCTATGCACATGACATACCGGGGACGCGGGCGAAAGCGATAACCGTTCCCGACATTCGCGCCCGCAAGGGCGGCGAACCGATTGTCGTTCTGACCGCCTATACCGCGCCGATCGCTAGGCTTCTCGACCCGGAAGTGGATATCATTCTGGTCGGCGATTCCCTCGGTATGGTTGTTCACGGCATGCCGAACACGCTGGGCGTGACCGTCGACATGATGATTCTGCACGGACAGGCGGTGATGCGCGGTGCATCGAAGGCGCTGGTCGTGATCGACATGCCGTTCGGCAGTTTCGAGGAATCACCGGAAGTTGCGTTCCGCAACGCCTCCCGGATCATGCAGGAAACCGGCTGCGCGGCGGTCAAGCTGGAAGGCGGCGTCGATATGGCGCCGACAATCGAATTCCTGACCAGGCGGGGCATTCCGGTGATGGGACATGTCGGTCTGATGCCGCAGAAAATGAAGGCCGAAGGCGGCTTCAAGACGGTTCGTCTCGACCGGACCGACATCATCATGGAAGACGCGCGGGCCGTCACCGAAGCCGGCGCATTCAGTCTTGTCATCGAAGGCGTGGTCGAACCGCTGGCCCGAAAGGTGTCGGATTCGATCGCTATTCCCACAATCGGCATCGGTGCATCGGCTGCCTGCGACGGGCAGGTGCTTGTGGTCGATGACATGATCGGTCTGTTCGATGAAATGAAGCCGAAATTCGTGAAACGGTACGGTGCGGTTGCAGATTCAATTCGCGAGTCCGTTGCAGCCTATGCCGCCGATGTCAGGGCGCGCCGGTTCCCGAGCGACGAAAACCTTTTCGGTGTCGAACCGCCCAAGGCGGCGGCCTCCCGTTCGTAACAGAAAATGACGGTTCTGCCGGTTGCCGAATCCGTCGCTGAATTGCGCGCGCGCATCGCAGCGGAACGCGAAAAGGGACATTCGATTGCCCTCGTTCCGACCATGGGCGGTTTGCATGACGGTCATCTGTCGCTGTTCGAATCGGCGCGGGACAGGGCCGACATCGTTGTCGCGACGCTGTTTGTAAACCCGAAACAGTTCGAACGCGCCGACGACTATTCCGCCTATCCCCGGGATCTTGAGAAGGACCGGAAGTTGATGGCGAGCAAGGGCGTCGACCTGCTCTACGCCCCGGTTCTCTCGGAAATCTATCCGGACGGATTCGTTACAAAAGTTTCCGTCGGCGGTTTGACGGATTGCCTGTGCGGTGTGCATCGCCCCGGCCATATGGATGGAGTCGCCACCGTGGTCGCCAAGCTGCTGATCCAGTCGATGCCCGACATCGCCCTGTTCGGCGAGAAGGATTATCAGCAATTGCTGATGATCAAGCGTCTGGCGAAAGACCTCGATCTGCCGGTGCTGATCGAAGGGTTTCCGACCATTCGGGAAAAAGACGGCCTCGCGCTGTCGTCCCGAAACGTTTATCTGACCCCGGAAGAAAGAAAGATTGCTCCTGTTTTGAACGAGGTTCTGCGGCATGTCGCGGCGACAGCGGCCGACGGGAAGCCGGTCGCCGATGCCTGCAAGAATGGCGTGGCGCGGCTGCTGGAAGCCGGCTTTTCTTCGGTCGACTATCTGGAAATGCGGGCGGCCGACGATCTTACCCTGCTTCGGATAGCCGACCGGCCGGCCCGCGTGTTCGCCGCGGCCTATCTCGGAAAGGCGCGGCTGATCGACAATGTCGAGGTTGTGTGACGGAATTCGGATTTACTTCGCGGCCATGATGCCACGCAGGTAATACGCCACCTTGCAGGTTCCGCCGGAGTAATTGACCTGCAGCCTGACGAACAGGTCTCTGCCCTTGATCTGTACCGTATCCTTTACGGAATGGATCATCGATCCCTTGAAATCCACCGAAACGATGCCGTCTTCGATTTTGTATGATATCTGGCCGCCGGTTTGCGGATGCCGCCAGTAGCCTTTGGCCCGCTTTTCCTCAACCTCCGTTGTATCGAACCTGATTTCGTTGCATTCGGATTCACTGGCGATGGGTTCCAGTTTGTACTGGCCCGGCAGAAACCGCATGTCCTTGCCGGTCAGAACCGTCGTGCCGGTTGAGGCGACGCGGTCTGTCGCCACCTGTTTCGCAGGTGCTGACAGGGCATCGATCCTGGCGCGGGCGATCGGGGCGAACACCCCGTCGGGATAGGACTCCAGATAGGACTGGAACAGGGCGGGATCGGTTTCGGTAACAATTGATGTCCAGAACACGGTTTCCGCATTGCCGGCCGATGCCGCGGCGGTATCGGACGATTGCGCCGTTCCGTCCTCGGTGAAATAGAAATTGCCTGTCAGCGACGAGCTTTCCCACGGCACCTGCTGTCCGTTCGACCGGTCCATGACCTCGATACGCACCCGTTTGAAAACCTCTTCGATCGGTGCGCCGGGCTGGCTCATGGAGCGGACAAGCGCGCGGGTATAGGGAGAGTTTCTGCCGTCGCCGTCGGCGGCGATTTGCCCGGGCGCTGTGGCATAGGCGAGGATCGTGCCGCTTGGCGCATCCATACGGGCCAGCCCCCGCCCGGCGGCCGACCGGAAACCGCGCTGGTAGGGATTGTTCCGGCAGGCATCTAGAATGACGATGTTCAGGCTTGTCCGGGAATAGGCGAGCATGTCGAGCATGGCCGAGGTCGACACCGCTTCAACCGACACGTCCCGTTCCGCCTTGATACGGGCGTCGACGGGCACAAGAAAGTTTTCGCCATCCACCTGCAGGCCGTGGCCGGCATAGAAAATCAGGCTGACCGTATCTTCACCGGCCTTCGCCAACTCGTCGCCGAAATCGCGGATCGCCCGCCGCATTCCCTTCTGGCTCAGATCGATATGACGGAAGACCTTGAAACCAAGGGTCGTCAGTGTATCCGCAACCAGATTGGCGTCGTTGACGGGGTTGTCCAGCGGCTGTTCGGTGTAGGCGCCGTTACCGATGACGAGCGCATAGCGTGCGGCTTCCGGTGCGCCTACGGCCGGTCGGGCCAGCGACACAACAATCAGCGCAGGAAATACAAAGGCGAACAATACCCGCCATAGCGTCACAATCACCAATGTGTCCTCCTTTGCATCGGACAAGGCGAGTGAATGCGGACGAAGTTTACGCCGTATATCGCACGACTGCCAGAGGCCCGCGTTATGGCGGAAGTAAGATTCTACCGTGGCCTCGTTCCGCACTCGGATTACCCGCAGTCGAGAATCCAGTCTGCTGCTGCGTGAATGTTTTCAACAACGGCGGTCGGATGCGGATCATAGGCCTTTTCATCTCCGGCCTGGTATTTTCCGGTCCGAACAAGCACCGCGCGTCCTGCGCCGGCCGCGAGCGCGCCCGCGACATCCGCTTCCGCGTCGTCGCCGATCATCACACTATCCGCCAGGTCCGTTTTCATGCTGTTTGCGGCGGCTTCGAAGAAACTGCGCGACGGTTTGCCGAGGACAGTGGCCGTCGTACCCGAAGCATATTCCAGCGCGGTAACGAACGCCCCGGCATCAATGCTTCGTTTGCCGTCGGCATCGAGGAAAGTCCGGTTTTTGGCAAGCGCGAAAAACGGCGACCCCTGATCCAGAACGCGGAAGGCGGCGTTCATGGCCGCGAACGTGAAACCGTCCGCCGCATCGCCAACGACCAGTGCGGTTTCCGCGCCATCGGGCAGGTTCCCGAAATCCTCTTCCAGGGCAGGGTGGATAAGCAGGTGCGGCGTTAACTGTCTGTCGGCCAGAATTCCGCAGGCGGCAGCCGCGGGTGTAAAGACTTCATCCCCGTCAATGTGAAGACCCATTCCGGCAAGATGCTCAAGAATCAGCCGCTTCGATTTTCGTGTCGTATTGGTAACGAAGCGAAGCGGCAGGCCTGCTTCACGCAACCGGTCTATCGCTTCAGCCGCGCCGGAAATCGGCTCGTCGCTGGAATACACAACACCGGAGAGATCAATCAGGACACCGCCTATCATGGAAACAGGATAACGCGGTTTGTCATCCGATCAAATGCAACATCTGTTTTCGTCAGATGAGGTGCTTCAGGCGCCGGTACCCAGATGATACAGGCAGGCGCCCCGCCTGACGCGCGCCGGAAGGTTGACTGCCAGCACTGTGCCGCCTTTATCAAATTGCACGCTCGTCGGTTCCCTGCCGGGGCTTTCCGGGTAGTGTATCAGGGCGGCGGTGTCGCCGGCCTGTACCGTGTCGCCGCAACCGGCGAGAAGCTCGACGACGCCGGGTTCCGGGGCGAAAACGTAGGCGGCATCGGGAAAACAGACAGGCGCTGCAGCGCTCCCTTGCACGGGTGGCCCGCCTAGCAGGCCGATTGTCTGAAGTACCCGGCGAACACCCTGCCGGGCCATTTGCAGAATTTTCGGGTTTACTGCACCGCCGCCGCCGAATTCAGCGAAGACTGAAATCGCGCCTTGCCGTAAGGCTGCAGCGGATGAAAACCCGCCGCCTTCCGACCTGTAGATGCAGAAATACGGCAGACCGTAGGCGTCCATGATTTTGCGTTTCAGATCGGCCTTCGGATCGTTTTTCTGTATCTGCATCATACCGGTCGGTTTGGCATAGGCCATCGACTCGCCGCCGGAATGCAGATCCATGACGAAGTCGCAGCCCGCCATCAGCATGTTTTCGATATAGTCGGCGATGGCAAGGCTGGGAGTTCCGTCCGGGTCGCCCGGAAACAGGCGGTTCAGATTGCCCTGATCGATCGGCGATGTCCGAAGACCGGCTTCGGCGGCGGGAAAATTCGCCATCGGCATCAGGATAAGATGGCCAGTGATGTCATCCGGCGAGAGCATGCGAATCAGTTCCGAAACGACAAGCTGGCCTTCGTATTCGTCGCCGTGAACGCCGCCAAGAACGAGAACCCGGGGACCGTCGCCGTTCCTGATCGACGCGACGGGAATCGGGATTACGCCATAGCCGGACCGGTGCACAGAATGCGGCAGATGCACATATCCGGTATGCTTGCCGTCGGCCTTGAAATTAATCGTGCTGTACATTGATGTTTCCGGCATACTTGCTCTCCTGATTTCGATGCATCAACTCACACACCGATTTTTTGTGCAATTCAATTTCGCGGCGGGAGGACATGATTTATTCGACCCTCGATGAGACCGAAATCTGGGTGGAGAAACCGGAAGATCGACGGTATCTGGCGGAAAACGGCCTGCCGAAGCCGCATCAAAAGGAAGGTTTTGAATTCTGGAAGCTGTATTGCGACGGTGAATCGCTTCCTCATGCGTCCAAAATCGATCCGCTGCTGATGCCCGTAAGCGTTCTTCCCTGGGTCGATCTTATCGAAGTGAAGCTTTCGCCGCGCCGGTTCCGCATCCGTCTGTGGGGAACCGGCAACGTTTCCGCCATCGGCAAGGACTACAGCGGAACGCAAATGGAAGAGGCGGGTATGGACGAAGGGGTGCGGCGACTCAATGTCGTTTTCGAAAAACGAATGCCGTATTTTGCAATTCTGCCCGTTGACTGGCATTCCGACGATTATCGGCACTCGACACATTACAGCGTTCTGGGGTTGCCGTTCCAGGATGAACATGGCGACATTACCAGAATTTTGTGCATTCTGGGTTTCGGGTAACGTGAGACCGCCCACGCGACTGTGTCGCATGGGCGGCTGATATCGAGGGGCGGCGGGGCCGCCGGAACCTGAATCGTCCTAGTAACTGGCGTCCGGCATGGAATCCTTTTTCTTCTTCACGAATTCCTGCAAGGCTTCATCGATGCCGGGATCGATTTCCGGCGCGACATATTTTTCAAGCTGCCATTTCCAGTATCCGTTGGCGCGCTGCGCCATGTCGCGGCTGCCTTCCGCCTCCCACTGTTCGAAGGAATTGTTATCGGCCAGCGGCGACCGGTAGAACGCGTTTTCGAAGTTCGCCTGCGTATGGGCGCAGCCCAGGAAGTGCTTGCCCGGTCCGACCTCGCGGATGGCTGACATACCCTGGCCGTTTTCCGACAGATCCGGCCCGTCCAGCAGACGCGCCAGCATGGCGCACTGATCGGCATCCATAACGAATTTTTCGTATCCCATGGCGAGGCCGCCTTCCAGCCAGCCAGCCGCGTGCAGCATGAAATTGACGCCGCCGAGTGCGGCTGTCTGAAGCGTGTTCGCGGCTTCATAGGCTGCCTGGGCATCGGGAATTTTCGAGCCGCACAAGCCACCGCCCGACCGGAACGGCACGCCCAGACGGCGGGCAAGCTGGCCGGCGCCGTACAGAACCAGAGACGGTTCAGGCGTTCCAAATGTCGGCGCGCCCGATTGCATTGAAATGGATGAGGCGAAAGTGCCGAACACCGTCGGTGCGCCGGGGCGGACCAGTTGTGTCAGCGCCATGCCGCCCATGGCTTCCGCCAGAATCTGGGTCAGCGTGCCAAGCGTCGTCACCGGGCTCATCGCGCCGGCGAGAATGAACGGCGATATCACCGTCGCCTGGTTGTTGCGGGCGTACACTTTCAGCGCGCCCAGCATCGTATCGTCCCAGACCATCGGCGAGTTTGCATTGATCAGGTTGATGACGACGCAGTTCTGGTCGATGAACTCTTCGCCGAACAGGATTTTGCACATGTCGACGGTATCCTGGGCGCGTTCGGGCGCGGTGACGCTGCCCATGAACGGTTTATCGGAATACCGCATATGGCTGTAGACCATTTCTAGATGCCGCTTGTTCACTGGTAGATCGACCGGTTCGCAGACCGTGCCGCCGGAATGATGCAGACCGGGCGACATGTAGGCGAGCTTCACGAAGTTCCGAAAATCCTCGATACGCGCATAGCGGCGGCCTTCATCGAGCGACCGGATGAACGGAGGGCCGTAGGCCGGAACCAGAACGGAGTTCTTGCCGCCGATCCTTATTGTCCGGTCCGCATTACGGGCGGTCTGGGTGAACTCGGCCGGTGCGGTATCCATGATGATCTTCCGCAGCATGCCGCGCTCGAACCGGACCCGCTCGCCCTGTACGTCCGCACCGGCATCGCGCCAGATCTGCAACACTTCCTCGTCACCGCGAAAATCCAGGCCGATTTCCTGCAACACAGTATCGGCGTTGTTTTCGATGATCGTCAGGCTCTCTTCATCGAACGGATCGAAATACGGAATCTTCCGCTTGATATAGGGCTGGCTCACCGCGCCTGATGCTGTACGCGCCGCTTGACGCGCCGTCCGGCCGCCTCCGCTTCTTCTGCTCCGCCGTTCGCCGGTTTCCGCTCCGTCACTCATACTCGTATCCTTAATTTGATCTGATTTGTTGACGATGCGCCTCAGGAGGCGGCGTCAGTGCGTTATGTTCCATCCTTCGAATGAATCGATTAGTCGCGCCCGGGCTGCGTGTCTCATAGCGACAGAGAACCCCTCTCTGCGCGTCATTCGCGCTTCGCAGACGGCAGGATAACAGATCCGACCGCCAAAAGAACCAGAGCCAGTGCGCCGAATTCGAAAATTCCGGGTTCCTCGGACAGCAGAACGGCCCCGAAAAATACCCCGGCCACGGGCACGATCAACGTCGAGACCGACGACACGACGACCGGCACGATCGTCGCGATCCTGTTATAGGCGTAGAAACAGAAACAGCCGGCAATAACCATATTGTAGGCCAAAGCCCCCCAAGCCTGCCAGCTTACCGCCGGCCAGTCAGTGTCGTCGAACATGAAGGCCAGGACCGCAAGCGGCAGCACGGCCAATATGTTGAACCAGAAGCTCAGCGATGACGTGGCGAGGGAAAAACCGAAATGCCGCAGATAGACAGTCGTTACCGCCCAGCACAGGGCTGCTGCGACACAGATCAGGGTGCCGAAGGGCGCCTGCTCCAGAACTTCCAGGTCCTGAAACAGCAACAGGGTCATTGCGCCGAGACCAAGCGCGAGGCCGATGACCTGCCGGCCCGTGACGCGGGTTTTCAGGATCAGGAAGGAAATCGCCGTCGCCCAGAGTGGCATCGTGTAGCCGAGAATCGCCGCCCGGCCGGAATCCATCAGACTCAACCCGAACAGGATCAGCGCGTTCCAGCCGGCAACGCTGATCAGGGCGACCGGCAGAATGCCCTTCCAGTCGCGGCGTGTCGGGGTGATCCGGCGTTTGCGCAGCCTGGCGATCAGCAGAAAGCCGAAACCGCTGACCAAAACGTTCAGGGCGCGGAAACTGAAGACGTTGATTTCCGCCGCGCCGATTTTCATGATCGGCCAGTTGAGGCCCCAGAAGACAATCAGAAAGGCAAGCAGCAGGTAAACCTCGCGGGGAACCGCGTCCGGATTATTGGTCATTGCGTCTATTGTTTCGGAAACAGGGGCTTCGGAAAGTTCAGCGACCAGCCGCGCCAGATGGCGATCAGGCGCAGGCCGAGCGCCGCGCCGACCGCCGCCACGAGACGCAGGTTGAACGCGATATCCGGCGGAATCAGCACATAGACCAGCGCGCCGAGAATGGCGGCGGTGATGTAGATTTCCTGTCGCAGCAGCACCGGCGGTTCGTTGCAGATGACATCCCGGATGATGCCGCCAAAGCTGGCGCTGACTGCGCCGAACAGAACCACGACCAGCGGGTGCGCGCCTGCCAGTTCGGCCTTTTGCGCGCCGAGCGCCGCAAACATCGCAAGACCCAAAGCGTCGGCATACAGCAGCCATTGCATCCGCCGTCCCAGCAGAACGCGGTTGAACAGGCAGCAGACAAGGGCGCAGCCGATACAGACCGCGACCGGCGCCGGGTCGAGAACCCATGACAGCGGCGTGTCGCCCAGCAGAACATCCCGGAACGTGCCGCCGCCGATGCCTGTTACCGTCGCGATAAAGGAAACGCCGATGAAATCCATGCCCTGACGCAGCGCCATCAACGCGCCGCTGACGGCGAACACCGCCGTGCCGAACAGGGCAATCCAGAATACCAGGTCTGTCATTCGGGGTCTCAGGTCAGGAAGTATCCGGCGGTCGCGGTCGCCGCGACGACAAGGATAGGCGGCGCATGCAGCGACTGCAACGCCAGAAACGCCCCGATGGCAATGACGATATCCACCGGAGCCCGCACGGTAGACAGGATGATGGGGTCTATCAGCGCCGCCGCAAGGACGCCGACAACCGCGGCGTTGATGCCGTTGATCGGCGCGCGCGCCTGCGGTCGTGAGCGGATGCGGTTCCAGATTGGAAGGATGGCGATCACCAGCAACATGCCGGGCACGAATATCGCAACCAGGGCGATCAGCCCGCCGGCGATACCGACGACGCCGCCCGACGGGTTCGCCAGCGCGCCGAGGTAGGCCGATAACGCAAAAAGCGGGCCGGGCAGGGCCTGGGCCGCGCCGTATCCGGCAAGGAACGTGTCGTGGTCCATCCAGCCGGGATCGACGACCGATGTTTCCAGCAGCGGCAGCACGACATGGCCGCCGCCGAAGACCAGAGCACCGGCTTCGTAAAAGGCTGCGCCGATGGCGATTTCCGACGGTACCGATCCGCGGTCGACGAGCAGGCAGGCGGCCAGAAGCAGGCCAAAGACGATCAGTAACGGAAGCGTGGCGAATACGGTGCCGGGCGGGTTGTGTGCATGATCCGGGCCCGACCCGTCCGGACGCAGCAGAAATGCGCCGGCAAGGGCACCGCCGCCGATCACGGCAAGTTGCACCAGACTGCCCGGCGCCAGCAGCAGAATCGCGCCGGCGGCCGCTGCGATCATCGCCGCCGCGATACCGGTGCAGAAACCCCGCGCCATTCCCAGAACGGCATGCGCCACAACCGCCGCGGCAGCCAGTTTCAGGCCGTGAATCACACCGGTCCAGCTCGGGTCGGTCAGAATCGAAATGCCGGCTGCAAACAGCAGCATCAGCAGCGCTGACGGTGCGGTGAACCCGACAAAGGCCGCCGCCGCGCCTAAATAACCCCCATGCCGCAATCCGATGGCGAAGCCGACCTGGCTGCTGGCCGGGCCCGGCAGAAACTGGCAGAGCGCGACAAGTTCCGCATAGGCGGTATCGGACATCCAGCCGCGCCGGTCGACGAATTCGGTCCGGAAATAGCCGATATGGGCGGCCGGCCCGCCGAAACTGGTCAGGCCCAGCCGCAGGAAGGCGAGCAGGATCGTTGCCGGCGAAACGCGTACGGTTTCAGCAGGTGTGGTCGTCATGGCAGAATTGGTATGCGATGTGTCATCCGGTGGACACTAGCCGGTTTACATGACAGACGGAAGAAACGGCGTTTTGGTATATCCCGGCTTGATCGTACCTGATCGTGCAACCATAGTGCTGCGGTATTTCTAGGAAGTTCGAAATAATGGCAAATCCAGCGTTGAGCTTGCCGGCGGGCAGTCGCGGTTTCATATCGGCGCTGGGCGTCGCGCAGATCTGTTCCTGGGGGTCGCTCTACTATTCCTTTCCGCAGATCGCGCAGGCGGTCGGCGCTGAATTCGGCTGGACGAAACCGGAACTCTATGGCGCGGTGCCGCTGGGCCTGCTGCTGTCCAGTTTCGCGACCTTTCCCGTCGGTGTCGCCATCGACCGGGGCTACGGCCGGTATGTCATGGCGGGGGCGTCGCTGCTGGCAGGCCTGCTGCTGGTGGCCTGGTCGCAGATCGATACCCTTTTCGGATTCTACGGCATTTTTGCGGTTATCGGCTGCCTGCAGGCGGCGACTTTGTACGAACCGGCCTTTGCGGTGATCGTCCGGCGTTTCGGTTCGGGCCAGGCGCGCAGCGGCATAACGGCGCTGACTCTTTGGGGCGGTTTCGCCAGCACGGTCTTCATTCCGATTATCGAACTGCTGATAAGCCAGCTCGGCTGGCGTGGTGCGCTGATGGTGCTGGGCGGCGTAAACGTTCTGATCTGTGCGGCGATCTATCTCAGCGTCATCCGGCCGGAACGGGATGCGGTCGATCATGTCGAGGCGAAACCGAATCTGATCGACGCGTTCCGCAACCCGGCGGTCGGACGGGCCCTTCGCCTGCCGGTCTTCTGGGCTTTGCTGATTTGCTACTTCTGCTATGCGCTGCTGTTTTCGTCCTTCACCTTTCACATGTATCCGCTGTTTATCGAAAAGGGGCTGTCGGCTGTCGATGTGGTAACGGTGATCGCCTGTATCGGCCCGTCGCAGGTGGGGGGCCGTGTGTTCATCACCTTTGTCGCCCGCAACGCGTCGATCCCCGCCATCGGCTGCGCTGTTGTCGGCGTCATGGCGCTGGTATTCGTCGCCGCCGCCGTCGCGCCGCCCAGCTTCGTTTTCATGGCGGCGATCGGCATCGGGTATGGCGCGACCAACGGCATCGTCACCATTGTGCGCGGCATGTCGATTCCGTCGCTGGTGTCGAAAACCGACTACGGATCGATCAACGGTGTGCTGATCGGCCCGTATATGCTGGCAATCGCGGTCGGGCCGATGGCCGCAGCCTGGCTGCATGAAGCGGGGGGCGGTTACGATACAGTGCAGATCGCGATGATTGTATTGTCGTCGATTGTGGCGCTGGCGTTCTGGACCGCTGTCGCGTTGCGCCCGGCGGAATTTCGATCCTGACGCGATTTGTTCTAGTCGCTGTCGCGAAAGTGCAAGGGGTTGCGGCGATAAACCGTCACCTTGCCGAACATCAGGACTGACCTGAAAGACCTGTTCACCTGACGCCGCCGCTGTTGTTATGCTGGGGCGTGTCGGGGTTTTCCTGCATCGGTCGGGGACGCCAGGGCCTGTCGAGACGGAATGGAAACGAATAAACTCTTCTTAGGATGGAGACAGTAATATGGCGCAGTTCCACAAGAGCGCGGATGTCGTGATCATCGGCCTGGGCGGCATCGTCGGGGCGTCCGTGGCCCACCACCTGATCGAACGGGGCTGGGAAAACATCATCGGCATCGACAAGTCGGGCGTGCCGACGGATATCGGCTCGACCGCCCATGCGTCGGATTTCTGTTTCAACACGATGCACGATCAGATGACGATCTTCACCACGAAGTATTCCATCGACTTTTACGAGGCGCGCGGCCGTTATGAACGAATCGGCGGTATCGAAGTCGCACGCAAGGACGATGACGAACGCATGCTGGAACTGGAGCGCCGGGTCAGTTCCGGCCGCGCCTTCGGCAGCCGCGTCCGCATGATTTCCGCGAAAGAGGCGAAGGAAATCATGCCGCTGGTCGAAGAAGACATGATCCAGGGCGCGCTGTATGACCCGGATGCCGGCCTTGTCGTGCCGCGCTCGCAGACCGTCGCCGGCGAACTGGTGCAGGAAGCCATCGACAGCGGCAAGCTGGAAAGCATTCCCAACACGCCCTGCACAGGCCTGGATATCGAAAACGGCAGAATCAAGGGCGTCCATACCTCGCGCGGCTATATCGAAACGTCGAAGGTGGTGGTCTGCGCCGGCCTGTGGGGGCGCCTGATCGCCGAAATGGCGGGCGAGGACCTGCCGGTGATGCCGGTCGACCACCCGCTGACCTTCTTCGGCCCGTATACCGAATTCGACGGCACCGGCAAGGAAATCGGTTATCCGCTGCTGCGCGACCAGGGCAATTCCGCCTACCTGCGCGACACGGGTGCTGCCGGCACGTCGGAAGGCGGACAGATCGAGTGGGGCTATTACGAAGAGAAAGACCCGCGCCTCGTCCACCCGCGCGACCTGCTGGAGAAGGAGGAAGCCCGGCTTTCGCCCTCGCAGCGCGATCTCGACATGGAACAGATCATCGAGCCGCTGGAACGCGCCATGGAACTGACGCCGGTCCTCGGCGAACTCGGCTATCACGAGAAGCATTCCTTCAACGGCCTGCTGCAGGTGACCGCCGATGGCGGCCCGTCGATCGGGGAATCGCCGGATGTGCGCGGCCTGTGGTACGGCGTGTCCGTGTGGGTCAAGGACGGGCCGGGCACCGGCAAGATCATCGCCGACTGGATGACCGACGGCCGCACCCATCTCGATCACGCCAGCATCGACTACGCGCGCTACTATCCGATCCAGAAATCGGAAAAGTACATCTATGACCGCTGCTACGAAACGGCGTTCAAGATCTACAACCCGCCGGTACACAACCGCGAACCCTATTCGAAGGGCCGCAACCTGCGCACCGCACCGTACTACCTGCGAGAAAAGGAACTCGGCGGTCATTTCATGGAAATCGTCGGCTGGGAACGCGCGCACGGCTATGCCTGCAACGATCACCTGCTGGAAAAATACGCCGACCGCGTGCCGGAACGCCTGCACGAATGGGACAACCGGCATTTCTGGCGCGTCTCGAATGCCGAACATCTGGAGCTTTCCGAAAACATCGGCATGGTCAACCTGTCGCATTTCGCCATTTACGACATTACCGGCGGCGACGCGGCTGACCTGATGGAATACGTTTCCTCCTCCAAGGTCGCCGGCGATACCGCCGTCGGCAAGGGCGTCTACACCAACTTCCTCGACGATACCGGCGGGGTGATGGCCGACCTGACCGTACTGCGGCTGGGCGAGAACCGGTTCCAGATGATCGACGGCGGCGATGCCGGCAACCGCGACGCCGCCTATCTGCGTCGCATGGCCCGGGACAAGGGTTGGGATTCTTATGTCGAAGACCGCACCGATCATTACGGCTGCATCGGCGTCTGGGGCCCGAACGCCCGCGAAACCCTGAAGAAACTGGCCGACGACCCGGCCGGGCTGGACCCGGAAAACTTCGGCTTCGGCGCCTGCAAGGATTTCACCCTGCGCGGCGTACCGGTGAAGGGCTTCCGTATTTCCTATGTCGGCGAACAGGGGTGGGAGCTTCACTTCTCCATGGCCTACGGCCTGGCGTTGTGGGACATGTTCCGCGAAATGGACATCACCCCGGTCGGCGTCGAAACCTACGCCAACAGCCGCCGTCTGGAAAAAAGCCTGCGCCTGCAGAATGCCGACCTGCTGACCCACTACAACCTGCTGGAAACCGGGCTTGCCCGTCCGAAGGTCAAGGCCGCCGATTTCCGCGGCAAGGACGCCAACCTGCGGCAGCGCGAACTGGATCATCAGGCGGCCCTGTTATGCACGCTGACGGTAACCGACAATGTGGACCGCGACGGCATCGCCCGGTTCATGACCGGCAACTGCCCGATTGTCGATCCGGCAACCAACGAGGTGCTGATCGACGCCCAGGGCCGGCGCTCCTTCACGACCAGTCTCGCCTACGGCCCGACCATCGGCAAGAATATCGCGCTCGGCTATCTGCCGCACGATTATTGCGAGGAAGGCCGCAAGCTGGAGATCGAATTCTTCAACCAGAAATTCCCGGTCGAAGTCGCCGCCGTCGGCATGAAGGCGCTCTACGACCCGACCAACGAGCGGATGAAGTCTTAACCTTTAACCTGCCTCAAAGCCTGAAACGAAAAGCCGCCGGAGCTGAAAAGTTCCGGCGGTTTTTTACACCGCCACCGGCTTCAGCCCGCGTGCGGTTTCGTTGACCGGCAGGTGAACGATGGCGGAAAGCGCGCCGACGCCGACGCCGACCCACCAGACTACATCATACGAGCCGTAAACGTCATACAGCGCCCCGCCCAGCCAGACGCCAAGGAATGCGCCAAGCTGGTGCGACAGAAACACGATGCCGTAGAGCGTGCCCATGTATTTCAGGCCGAATATCTGCGCGACAAGGCCGCTGGTCAGCGGCACGGTGGCCAGCCACAGCGACCCCATGACGGTGGAGAACACCAGCACGGAAAACAGCGTCATCGGCGTCAGGATGAACCATGCGGCGATGATGGTGCGGGCGACATAGATTGCCGCCAGCAGGTATTTCTTCGAATAGCTCTTGCCGAGCCAGCCGGCCAGCAGCGTACCCGCGATATTGGTCGCGCCGATGACTGCGATGGCGTAGCCGCCGAGGTCTTTCGTCGAATCCGCCCCCAACTGCCTTATCAGGCTGTCGGGCGGGATGGCGGCGCAGACTTCCTCGATAAAGGCCGGGAAATGCGCGGTGATGAAACCGAGCTGGTAACCGCAGGAAAAGAACCCGAAGAAGATCAGGATGTAGGACGGGTCGCGCATCGCCCGGTTCAGCACGACTCCAAGCGATTCATCGACGCCTTTTTCGCGGGACGCGCGCACCGCTTCCGCCGCCGCTGTCGAGGGCCGCAGCACCGGCAGCACAACCAGAATGGCGAGGATGACGACCGAAAACACCAGAAACACCGATTGCCACGGCATCACCTGCAGCAGGGTTGCCGCAATCGGCGGGCCGACGACCTGTCCGGCCGACCCGGCCGATGTCGTGATGCCCAAGGCCATGGAGCGGTTCTCGTCCGACGATGCGCGGCCGACCACCGCGAGGATCACCCCGAAGCCGGTTCCCGCGATACCGAAACCGACGAAGACCTGCAGCAGGAAATGGGATTCCGGCGTCACCGCCAGGCTGCTCACCGCAAGGCCGACGGCATACAGGAACGCGCCCATGACAATGGCGAAGCGGTCGCCGTATTTTTCGGCAATCGCGGCGAAAATCGGCTGGCCGAAACCCCAGGCCAGGTTCTGGATGGCGATGGCCATGGAAAACTCGGCGCGCGGCCAGCCGAATTCATCGGCAACCGGAATCTGGAACAGGCCGAAGGTCGCGCGGATCGCGAAACTGACAAGCAGAACGGCGGACCCGGCCAGAAGAACCGGGGTGATCAGTTTCGGCTGAAGTGTCGCTTGCGTCATGTCGGTATTCCCACGTAATGCAGCGACAATCTACCGCCTGATCCGGTTCGCTGAAATACCCCGTTGCGGCACGGTATTATTTCCCAAAACCGTATTATCGGCCGAGATCGAGCTTCTTTCTCGTCGCCCGCGTAAGCTTTCTCGCGATGATGGAATGCGCCTGTTCGATATAGGCTTTCAGTTCATCGTCGTTCAGCGCGTCCTCGGTCCGAACCTGCACCCATTTCGCCCGGGCGAGATAAGGCGAGGGGATAATGCCCGGCTGCTGCCGAAGGATGTCGTAGGACAGATCCGAACACTTGAAGCCGATCCGGTCTTTGGCGGGTTTCCCGGTATCGGCCGCCAGTTGCCCGTCCTTGCCCCAGCCGGTGCAGACAGCGAAAATCTTCCCGCCGACCTTCCACACCGAAGCCCCGCCCCATTGCACGACATGGGTTGTCGCCGGCAGCGAGCCACAGAACGCGTCGAATTCGGCGCGGTTCATTCCTCCTCCAGCACCCGCAGCAGCGAGGCGGTGTCCTTGCGGCCCCAGTCACGGTCCAGCAGGCGCTGCAACTGCGCGACAGTCTGGCGAACCGCCGGCAGATCGGTGCCGGCGCGTTCCGCCGCCTCGCTGGCGATAACAAGGTCTTTTGCATGCAGCCGCGCCTGGATGCCGGCCTCAAAATCCCGCGCCACCATTTTCGGTCCCATCAGGTCCATCATCCGGCTGCCGCTCATGCCGCCGCTGATGGCGCTCAGCACCGTCCCGGCATCGGCCCCGTTTGCGTTGGCGAAATGCATCGCCTCGGCCACCCCTTCGATGGTCACGACCTGGGCGATCTGGTTGCACAGTTTCGCGACCTGTCCGTCGCCGACGCCGCCGATGACGGTGACCGCCTTGGCATAGGTGTCGACGACCGGCAGGGCGATATCGAGATCCTCCTTTTCGCCACCGACCATGATGGCCAGCGTGCCGTCCTCGGCGGCCCAGACGCCGCCGGAAACCGGCGCATCGACAAAGCCGATGCCCTTTTCCTTCAGCCGCTTGGCGATGGCGCGGGCGCCGGCCGGGTCGATGGTCGAATGATCGATGCACAATACGCCTGCCGACGCGCCGGCGACGGCGGGGTTGTCACCGTCCAGCAGAACATTGGCGACGTCCTGTGTGTTGGTCACCATGGTGATGACGATATCGGCGCCGGTCGCGGCCTCCTTCGGCGACGAACAGCCAACCGCCCCGTCGTCGATCAACGGCTTGAGATCGGTTTCGTAGGTCTCGGGACGGCGCGCCCAAAGCCGCAGGGAATATCCCGCCTTCTGCAGATGCTGCGCCATGGGCCGGCCCATCGTGCCGAGTCCGATAAATGCGATCGTGCTTTTCATATGATTCTCTCCGGAGGTATCGCCGTATCAAAGACGGTTGCGGACCGGATGACAATGGCGAACCGGTGGCGAACAATCCGGCCTGCAGGGCCAGTTTGCCGCGGCCGATGTTCCAGTTGGCGACGGAACGATTATTCCGCATCGAACCGCTTGGCGAGCCGGGCGCGCGCCTATATTGTGCGCCGTCTTATTTCTGGCGGGAGAGAATTCCATGGCGATTGAGCAACCCTATCTGATGTTTCTTGGCGATGCGGCTGACCAGCTTGCGGCCAAGGTCGCAAACGGCGTCGCGATGTGGCGGCCGGACTGGTGCAAGGGCCAGTTGCGCCTCGACGGCTGCAACGCGACACTCGGTCTGCCCGACATGACGCTGCAGGAAGCCGTCGACGCCGGCTGCAAAACCGTGGTTGTCGGTGTAGCCAACCGGGGCGGCATCATCTCCGAAACCTGGAAGAACTATCTGGTCGAGGCGCTGGAACTGGGGATGGATATCGCCAGCGGCCTGCACAACAAGGTGGCCGATGTGCCGGAAATCGCCGCGGCGGCGAAAGCCAACGGCCGGCAGCTTTTCGATGTACGCCATGTTTCGCGAAGCTTCGATGTCGCCAAGGGCACCAAACGGCCCGGCAAAAGACTGCTGACGGTCGGGACCGACTGTTCCATCGGCAAGATGTTCTCTTCGCTGGCCATCGAACGTGAACTGCTGTCGCGCGGCATGAAGGCCGATTTCCGGGCAACCGGACAGACCGGTATTTTCATTGCCGGCACCGGCGTGTCGGTCGATGCGGTGATCGCGGATTTCATTTCCGGCGCGGCGGAATGGCTGGGACCGGATAACGACGAAGATCACTGGGATGTGTATGAAGGGCAGGGCTCGCTGTTCCATGCCTCCTTCGCCGGCGTATCGCTGGGGCTTTTGCACGGGGCGCAGCCGGATGCGCTGGTGATGTGTCACGAACCGACCCGCACCCATATGCGCGGTCTGCCGCAGGCGCCGATTCCGGCGATCAAGGACTGCATCAAGCTCAACGAGGAATGCGGCCGCCTGACCAACCCGAACTGCCGGGTGATCGGCATTTCGGTCAACACGGTCGCGCTGTCGGATGCCGAAGCCGCCGATTGCGTGAAGCGCATCGAGGACGAAAACGGCCTGCCGGCGACGGACGCCTACCGGTTCGGTGCGGGCAAACTGGTCGACGCGCTGTAACGATCGATGATCGACCTGACCGTTAGCAATGAAAGCTGGCCGCTGGCCGAAGTTTTCACGATTTCCCGGGGTTCGAAGACGGCGGCGGAGGTTGTCGTCGTCGAACTGAGGGATGGCAGCCATACCGGTCGGGGCGAATGCGTGCCCTATGCGCGGTACGGTGAAACGGTCGAGGGCGTGATGGCCGCGCTGAAAGAGATGCGGTCGCAGCTTTCCGGCGATGTAACGCGGCAGCAGATTCAGTCGCTTCTGAAACCGGGGGCTGCCCGGAACGCGCTGGATTGCGCGTTCTGGGATCTCGACGCCAAGCGTACCGGCAAACCGGTCTGGGAACTGGCGGGCCTGCCGAAGCCGGGGCCGCTGGTAACCGCTTTTACGCTCAGTCTCGATACGCCGGAAAAGATGGCGGCGGCGGCCTCCCGCAATGCCTCGCGTCCGCTAATGAAGCTGAAGCTGACCGGCGAGGGCGATCTGGAACGGGTCGCCGCGGTGCGCGAAGCCGCGCCGAATACCGATCTGATCGTCGATGCGAACGAAGGCTGGTCGGTTGAGATGGTGGAGCCGTTTTCGACCGATCTTGCGAAGCATGGCGTGAAGATGATCGAACAGCCTCTGCCGGCTTCGGATGACCGGATGCTGGCCGATGTGTCGCACCCGGTGCCGCTCTGCGCCGATGAATCGGCGCATACCTCGGCGGAACTCGATGCGCTGATCGGCCGCTACGACGTCATCAACATCAAGCTCGACAAGACCGGCGGCCTGACTGAGGCGCTGGCCTTGCGCAAGGCCGCCGAGGCGGCAGGGCTGCAGATCATGATCGGCTGTATGGTCGGAACCTCGCTGGCGATGGCGCCGGCGGTTCTGGTCGGGCAGGGCGCGGCGTTTGTCGATCTCGACGGGCCCCTGCTTTTGGCGAAAGACCGCGATGACGGGCTGGAATTTTCCGGCAGCACATTGCAGCCGCCGAAACCGGCTTTGTGGGGCTGACGCTCTACCGACGTTATTCTTCCTTCGTCGGTGCTTTGTCTGAAACCGGGTTGCGGATTACGGCCGAGCCGGGAAATTCCAGGATCGCTTTCGTGCCTTCACCGGGCTTGCTGTGCAGGGTCAGCACGCCGCCATGCATCTTCATGATGCTGTTGACCAGCGGCAGACCGAGGCCGGTGCCTTCGAACTTCCGGGAAAGATCCTGATCGACCTGCGCGAAGGGTTCCAGGGCGATCGGAATATCCTTCTCGTCCATGCCGATGCCGGTGTCTTCCACCACGATCTGCAGCCCTTCTTCACCGAGAGGCGCTGAATAAATAGTAATCCGGCCGTCTTTCGGCGTGAACTTGATGGCGTTCGACAGCAGGTTGATCACCATCTGGCGAACCAGTTTGTCTTCGCTGCGAATGTCCGGCGTTGTATCGTCGATCCTGTTGTCGATTTCCAGGCCGGATTGTTCCGCCTTGTGCCGCAGCAGTCGCACCGCCGCCGCCACCGCCTTTTCCAGGTCGACGCGTTCGGGATTCAGATCTCGCTGGCCGGTTTCCCGTTTCGCCAGTTCCAGAATATCGTTGATGATGCCCAGAAGATGGCGGCCACTGTCGCGGATATCCATTGCGAATGTCTTGTAATTCTGGATCTCCAGCTTGCCGTACAACTCGTCGTGGATAACTTCGGCAAACCCGATGATCGAATTCAGCGGTGTGCGCAGTTCGTGGCTCATATTCGCCAGGAAGTTCGTTTTCGCCCGGTTTGCCGATTCCGCCGCTTCCATCGCCCGGCGAAGTTCTTCCTCTGTATCCCGACGCAGGGTGATATCCAGATAGGTTGCGACGACGCCGCCGCCATCGACCGGTTGACGCAGGAATTCCAGCGATCTTCCGTCCGAAAGCTGAATGATCGCCTCACCGCGCGACTGGTTTCCGTAAAGCTCCCGTGTTTCCTCCAGTATCGTTTCGGCGGTCTTGTCGCCGAATTCAATCGTGTTCTGCTCCAGCAGGTAGGCCAGCATGGTATCGATTGATGTGCCAGGATGAATGAGCCTGTCGGGGAACCCGAACATGTCGGCGAACTGACGGTTGCAGGTGGTGAGGCGCAAGTCGGCATCGAAAGCCGCGAGCCCCTGCGCCATGCTGTTAAGGGCGGAATCAAGAAGTTTGGTCTGGGTCTGCAGCTTGATGTCCCGTTCGATCAATGCGGTTACATCGGTTTCGATAATCATCAGGCCGCCTTCGCCGGTCCGGTGCAGTCGGTTTTGAAACCATCCGTCGCCGATCCGGCGTAGTCGCTCCTCGCCGTTGCCGTGGCGCAGCCTGTCCAGTTCGGTGCGCGCCCACTCCCGTGCGTCTTCGTGTTCGCCGGCGATCAGCCCGGACTGGGCGATGGCGGCGATGACATCCGGCAGTTTCGCGCCCAGATGCAACTGCGATGCGACGGGCGCGAAAATCGAGCGCATCTTGGCATTGGCGACTATCAGCGTTTCGTCGGCGTCGAACAGCATGAGGACGGAATCCAGCGCGTTCAGCGCGTCCGTCAACCGTCCGCGGGCGAGCGTTGCGCGATCTTCCGCCGCGATCTCGTCGGTAACGTCGCGCCCGGTTCCCCGATAGCCTGAAAGCCGGCCGACGGCATCGAACAGGGGCAAACCGGAAATCGACAGAAAACGGCGGTTGTTGTCGGGCAGGGCGATCGTGCAGTGGATGTCCCGGAACGGTTTGTTAGCCGCGATCCGGTCCGTCAAAAGCTTCTGTTCCTGACTGCGCGGAAACAGCAAAACCTGCGTCAGCGGCCGGCCGGTCAGCCGCTCGACCGGAATGCCGGTATAGGTCGAAAACGAGGCGGCGACCTGCGTAAAGACAAGCCTTGCATCGGCTTCCCAGTACCAGTGCGACGAGATGCTCGCGAAATCGTTCATCCGGTCGGCCTGGTCCTGCACCTCGGCGAGTTTTTGCCGCAGGGCGTCCGCATCGTTTGAATTCGGCCGGCTTGACGCCAGGCTGTCCGGGTCGGCTTTGTTTCGATCCGTCCGACGGGCGGCAAGAGCAACCAGAACGACGCCGCAAACCAGCGCAACGGCCAGCAGAATGAGGGTCATTTCCGGCGCGAATATCGCAACCGCGAGCACCAATGCCGCGACGACGACCGCAATACTAGTGTATCGATTGGTCAAGTATCACCCGATTGACCCGAACAGTCCCCAACGCACAGGCTGGTACAGCGGTAAATCTAAAGCAAGTGAGGAAACAATGCAGCCTTTTCAAATCAAGGCTTTATCGTGCCGGGTGTCGGCTTCATGGCGTGAGTCCAGGCTGCGGTTTCCGCCCGTTTCTGGGCGTTGTAGCTGCGCGGCGGCCACGAGGCGAGCTTCAGGTGATTGTAAATCTTGGCGTCCGCTACCTCGGCGGCGGCGACAACCGGTGTTTCGGGTTGTTGCTGCTGTTCTGACGGATAAGGATCGGCGGTTTGCCGGGCGGCCCTTATTGTCGCCTCGGTCTGTAACAGGACAGTCCAGATTTCCTGCACCTTGGCCTTGTAAAGGCTGCCACGCCGCCAGTTGCCTGAATGGTAGTGCCGCACCGCTTTCCCCCAGGTGCCGTTCCGGTGCCGCAGATCTTCCAGAAAACTTACGGCATAGGCGACATTGTTAACCGGCGAAAGCGCCTCTTCGATCGTATCGAACGCCAGACCGTGATAGCGCAGATTGATCTGCATGCACCCGACATCGATGTTGGTGACGCCGTCACGAAGCAATCCGCGGATGTAGTCGGCGGCATGATGCGGCGAATCGAAGTAGTGGCCGTCGCCATTAACGGTCACGGTCCAGGGCCAGGGCACCTGTGACCGGCTCTGCTGCCGCCACAGGCCGGATTCCGTCAGGGCGATCGCATGCAGAAGATGTTTCGGAAAATCGCGTGAGGATTCAGCGACCCTTATGGCGGTGAGGCACAGGCCGGCATCTCCCGGCGGCGGGGCCATGGCGATATTGCCGGCTGCGAACGCTGCGGAATTCACAGCCATCATCGTCGCGAAAACCGCACGATACAACGCATTCCGCATGAACCCGAACGGGTTGCATCTGATAATCATCGTCGTCTCCATCTCTCTCGATCAGGTGACAAGCAAGAAAAGTGCCAGATTGGGCTCGACAGAAAGCGATTTGCGGGTGCGCGAAGACTTGAAACCCGGTGTCTGGGGTGCTACATCGCGCCACCGTTCAAGATCGCAGCGGTACAGGGCGCGTAGCTCAGCGGGAGAGCACCTCGTTGACATCGAGGGGGTCACTGGTTCAATCCCAGTCGTGTCCACCATTTTCCTCCCAAAGTTCCTATATTTCATGCAGTCCTGATGGCTTTGACGGATAAGTCTCTTTAACTTATCTAGGCCAAGAATCTGTTTCATCGCAGGGTTGTGCTGAGCAAAAGGATATTAATCTTTGGAAAAAAACCGACAATGGCTGCTGGCGCGCCATCCAGACCCTGAAGAAGTCGTCGGCTTTGAGCACTTTGAGTTTACGGAAAACGCGATACCCGATCCGGGTGTTGGCGAGATGGTCTTAAAAACCATTGCCCTTGGTACGTCACCAGCACAAAGGTCGTATATTACCAAAGGGCTCAGCATGCATGATAAAATCGCGATTGGCGATGTCATGCGGGGCAGGGGCGTGTGCGTTGTCACCAAAACACGTCATGCGGCGTACTCTGAGGGTGATATCCTGATCGCGTCCCCGGGGTGGCAAGACTATTCCGTGCAGAGCCCGGCCCTGCACAATCCGAATGTCTTGAGTCTTCAACCTGTGCCTCATCCCATTAGGCCCTTAACCACGCTGCTCGGGGTGTTGGGCAGCGCGGGCGCGACAGCCTATTTTGGTCTTGTCGATGTTGGCGCTGTAAAACCCGGTGACACCGTTGTTGTGTCTGCCGCTGCCGGCGGTGTCGGGTCTGTTGCGGGGCAGATCGCCCGCATTGCCGGATGCCGTGTCATTGGCATTGCCGGCGGGGCTGAAAAATGTGCCTGGTTGACCGATACGCTCGGGTATCATGACAGCATTGATTATAAGAACGAGGATGTGGGTCAACGATTGGATCAACTTTGCCCAGGGGGCGTCGATGTCTTTTTTGATAATGTTGGTGGAGAACTGCTGGACACCGTTCTGGCGCGGATCGCTCTCAACGCCCGCATCGTCATTTGTGGTTTTATCTCAACCGATTATCGCGACGACCTGAACCTAGGGCCGAGAAATTATAAAAACCTTGTGCGGAAACGCGCGCGCATGGAGGGGTTCTTTATCTTCGATTATCGCCACCGTTTTGCTGAGGCAGAAGGCCGCCTTAGACAGTGGTATCGGGATGGCCTTTTGGTGAACTCGGAGGACGTTGATGACGGGCTGGAGAAAATGCCGGGCACACTGCGCAGTTTATTCACCGGCGCAAACAAAGGCATAAAATTGTGCCGTGTGGCGCCTGATCCGGTTTAGGTGTCGTCCGCGAACGTTATGGTTTCGTAATTTATTTTACCTTTGTTGGGTGCGTACCCGGTAACACGAGGCCCCACACCATCCAGCAGTGGAATTTCGTGCAGCATCAGGGCTGTTGCCTGATCATGATAAAAGCCCAGAACGTCGCGGGTGAGGCGTATTCTTTCCTCCAGGTGCGGGGTTTCCAGAGCGGCTTTCATGGTCGGCATAATCCGCTCATCGCAGTACCAGGGCGATGGCCAGAGGCAAGAATGCAGACGGAGTGTTCTGAGCGGCTCAAATGTCGGCCAACCGCCAAACACCTGACTGAAGCCATCGCCTTTCCATTGCCCTTGCAAGATAATGCGGACCATCTGGGACGTTGGAATTGAGATAATGTTGAGGGTGACGCCAACGTCGGCGAGGTTGGCTGCAACCAATTGATAAATGGCACTGTCCGAAGCGTTAGATCCGATGATCACTTCGATATCAAGTTTAAACCCGCCCTCATAACCGGCTTCTTTCAGAAGGGCGCGAGCTCTGTCTGGATCATAAGGATAAGCCTCTAAAGTTGGGTCGTATCCCAAAAGGCCCCGCACGGCCCCTTGCGTTGCCGGTTGGCTCATCCCCGAGAGCAGAATTTCCGTGATGGCATTTTTATTCACTGCGTAATTCAGCGCGCGGCGCACGCGAATATCATTTGCGGGCCGTCCGTCTTGAACCACAAAAGCAATGCTGATGACATCAATAGGATTGCGCTGGTGCATGTAGCCGCCAGCACGCTCAATCAACGGTATGTCGTCAGGCCCCATGCCAATCGCAATATCTATACCCCCTGTAACAATGGCCTGGAGTCTGCTGGTTG